>JBEBUC010000004.1:0-222656 GCA_040393465.1 Flavobacterium sp.
TCACTCAAACCAATTAATTATGGAAAATTTTAAAAAATATATCGAAATAAAACAACAAACCATACAATATTTTAAGCAAGGGATAACTATTAAGCGAATAAAGCCAGAGAGAATTCCAATTATCAAAGGAGCAATATTTGATGATTCCTTATACAAAACCGTCGCTCATTATTCCGCTGGCGACTCCAAAGCGATGATTACCCAAAGTTTGTTAGAAGCCATTACCGCTTTTGAACTGGGGTTTAAATGGGAGGGCTTTGCGCACAGTTATGCCATGTACGACCAAATGATCTGGATGCTGTCTTTAGCCATTTTATGCGAAATATCCGATACCGATTTTAGGCGTATTAGCGCGATAATCAAACGCGATAACGCCAACGATTTGTTGCTTTCGACCTTAATTCACTACCGCCAATCCGACTTTTTACAAGGGCAATCCTATATACAAAAAACGCCCTACTCCCATTTGGATCCCTTGGTTAGCGGTAGTAATAAAAGCATTGCTTTTATACAAAACTACCTCGATAAAAAATGGTACCAAGGCCATCACGATGCCCCCTGGCACGATTGGCATAAAAACACCGAATTCAACATCTATTTTGGCTATTGGGCGTGGGAAGTAGCGGCCTTGGTAAAGATTTACCAAATTGACGATACCGATTTGCAAAACCAAAAATACTACCCGTATAGAGCCTTGCATGGGTAAAAAACTGGCAGCGCAACTTGGCAACTCCAAGTGGATATCAAAAGTGGATACCAAAAAACGGCTAGTGGCGATAGTCAGATGACAACGAAATGGATTCTAAATGATTTAGAATATGCTGTAAATAAGGAAACTCGTAAAGATATTCTCAAAAAAGGATATGAATCCATTTTAATAGGCGTTTCCAAACATCGTCCATTAATATTAAAATCGCTCGACAAAAATGCCCGAATAATACCCACTAAAATCACTCAAACCAATTAATTATGGAAAATTTTAAACAATACATTATAGAAGAACAAGAAATAATTGATTATTTCAATGAAGGCATCGCCATTAAAAGAGCCAACCCTGAGATGGTCCCTAGCATTAAAGATGCCATTTTCACTTCCTCTCTTAACAAAACCGTCGCTCATTATTCCGCTGGTGACTCCAAAGCGATGATTACCCAAAGTTTATTAGAAGCCATTACCGCTTTTGAACTGGGGTTTAAATGGGAGGGCTTTGCGCACAGTTATGCCATGTACGACCAAATGATCTGGATGCTGTCTTTAGCCATTTTATGCGAAATATCCGATACCGATTTTAGGCGTATTAGCGCGATAATCAAACGCGATAACGCCAACGATTTGTTGCTTTCGACCTTAATTCACTACCGCCAATCCGACTTTTTACAAGGGCAATCCTATATACAAAAAACGCCCTACTCCCATTTGGATCCCTTGGTTAGCGGTAGTAATAAAAGCATTGCTTTTATACAAAACTACCTCGATAAAAAATGGTACCAAGGCCATCACGATGCCCCCTGGCACGATTGGCATAAAAACACCGAATTCAACATCTATTTTGGCTATTGGGCGTGGGAAGTAGCGGCCTTGGTAAAGATTTACCAAATTGACGATACCGATTTGCAAAACCAAAAATACTACCCGTATAGAGCCTTGCATGGGTAAAAGAAAAGAATCGTAAAAAAGCATGAAGAATCGATCAAAAAGGATCACTGTGGTACTGCTGAATCTTTTAAATAAGTGCTTTAAAATGCAATTACCGTAATCGAAATAAAAAAACTGGGCTGTATCAAATCACATTATACAACCCAGTTTACAAAACAAAAAAACACTCTTAATATCTATTTTATTCTTTCCAAAACAAGTCTAAGTCTGGTTACATTCAACTCATAATTCGGTGCAATATCCTCAGGTACTGGATATTCCAATACCAAAATATCGGCATCTAAAGTCATTACTTCAAATTCACTAGTTGATGAATCACTAAATGAAAAGGACAAAAAATCATTTGCATGGCTCCAAGTTCCCTCTAACTCTTCGTATAGGGCACATCCGGAAAGGTCCAAATTATATTCATAGTCTGTGATTTTCAACCTGTGATTTTCAAAAATAGTTACTTTATCACGAGGACAAACCGCTGTATAATCTACAGCATTATTTTCTACTATATTACCGTTTACATCCAATGCCATTTCTTTGGATATGTCCCAACTTCCAATGAGCAGATTTTCCGATGCTATATCAGAAGTATCATCACTAGAACAAGAACTGACACCAAAAGCAACGAACAAAAACAATAGTAAAAACTTTTTCATAATATAGTACCTAATAATTTACGTAAAAATAGTTCTTACGCTTACCAAACCACGCTATTTAAAAGCCTAAAAAACACCACTTAAAGTCCGCTTTTATTATTTCAAGGTCCCTTTTTTATTTTACAATGAAAGTCCTGACCGAATCTTTGTTTGAAAATCAAAACATTAAAACGTGTTGCGCTAACTTCAAGTGCTTAACTCATTTAAAGAACCCTCTATTTTAAAGTCGTTTAAAGTGGACACTTTCAAAAGAAATAATATCTTTATAGTATGAAAAATTCGAAGTCCATCAAGTTTAAAATCCTTATTGTATATATCGTATTATTTGGTGCGGCCTTATTTTCCGGTGCCTATATTTTTAGGCAAATGAAATTGATTACACTACCCGAACAAAGTGTCATTGAAGAGAGTAATAAAATCTTTATGATTAGTAGTGCCATCAACAATCTATACTCTTCCGAAGCTTCCAGCCGAAGTGCTATTTTGACTGGTAAAACCTCCGAAATCAAAAAATACCATCAACAATTAGACAGTGTTAACCATCAGATTGAATTAATTAAACTGGATGTAGAAACACCGGAATTGATTTTTAAATTAGATACGATTCAACAACTGCTACAAAAAAAGAAAAAGAGTTTTGACGAGATTGTCGTTTTTAGACAAAAGATGAATAGTTCTGAAAACTACGATTTAGCGATCAATCAGATACATCAGGCTAAGGAACAAGTTGAAAAAGACAATAAACCAATTATCCACACCACCGAAAAAGAGAAACGATCACTGTGGGGAAGAATGGTCAAAGCCTGGAAAGCGGAATCGGATACGATAAAAACCACCATCAACCAACCGGGTTTAACCGATTCGTTGGCACGGGCCGTCGAACGAATTTTTGAACAAGCTGCTAAAAAAGAAAACGTTGTTCAACAAGAACTCCTCAGAAAAGAACATTCCCTTCTACAAGAAAACAAAAACTTAACCGAGCAACTACGTTTTATTTTAGAAAGTGTTGAGCACAACATATTAACGGCTTCGTATCAAAAAATCAGTGATTCACGTACGTTAATAGGCAATGCCACTACCAATATTGCTTGGATAGGCACATCGGCTCTAATAACCGTAGTCCTATTGGGTTGGATTATACTAAACGATCTTAATCAGACCCAGCGTTACCGAACAGAGTTAGAAAAATTAAATTCCGAAAAAGAAGTATTATTACGCAGTAAAACCATGCTTTTAGCGACGGTTACTCACGATATACAAACGCCCTTAGGCAGTGTTTTGGGATTTACGGAATTGTTAAATAAAACTACTTTGACCGAAAAACAGCAGGCTTATATTCAAAACATCCAATATTCATCGCAATACATCGTTAACCTGGTTAACGATTTAATTGACTTTTCCAAATTGGAAAACAACAAAATTAGTATTGAAAAAAAGATTTTCAATTTTAAAGAACTTATAGATTCTACTTGCTTACCGTTACAACAAAATGCAATCAATAAAAACATAAGTTTAGAATGGAGCGTTGATGAATCTTTAAATCAGAATTATGTTTCTGACCCGTATCGCATTAAGCAAGCTTTGACCAATTTAATTACCAATGCCATTAAATTCACACAAGAAGGTACGGTATTGATTTCAATTACGCGCGAATTTGAATGGGTCGAAATTAGCGTTAGTGATTCGGGAATTGGAATAGCCCCCAATCAAATCGACGATATTTTTAAGGAATTTAAGCAAGCTCATGATGGTATTGAGAAAAAATTTGGCGGTACCGGACTGGGACTAAACATCTCTCAACGTATTGCAGAACTGCTTTATGGAACAATCACCGTTAAAAGCACCTTAGGTCAAGGTTCTACTTTTACCTTGCGTATACCGCTACAAGCTTCTAATAAAAAAATATCAAAATTAGACAACGAACTTTCCGACAAGGATTTACTTTTTCTAAAAGAAAAGCGCTTATTGATTATCGACGACGATGCACTGCAATTGCAATTGATGAAAGAAGTTTTCGACCCCTTAGTGAAGGGGCTAACCGTACTAAACGATGCGTCATTGATTATTGAAACACTAGAAAAAGACACCTATGATTTGATTTTAACCGATATACAAATGCCCAAAGTTGACGGTTTTGAATTGATTACCCTTTTGCAAAACCATCCTACTTTTGCAGCCATTCCCATAATTGCCCTTTCGGGAAAACGCGATTTAAGTGCCGAAGACTTTATAGAATTAGGGTTCACCAATTCGCATCCAAAACCGATACAGATTGCAGTATTGCTTCGCATGTTGCAATCCATTTGGGGACATACGGTACAGGATATTTCAACAACCGCGGTTACTTATCCAAATGACATCCAAGCGCTTTATAATTTAACGGGACTAAGGCCATTTATACAGGATGATGAAATAGCGATGAAGAACATTTTACAGATTTTTGTAGATAGCACCGCACAAAATATTTTGGAACTGCGTGAAGCTGCCAAAGAAAAAGATGAGAAGGTACTGAGCGATTTGGCTCATAAAATGCTGCCGATGTTTCGACAGTTGGAAATCAATACGGTTATTCCGTTACTTGAACCCATAGAAGACTACCAATTGGATTATATTACCGCAGCCGATTTAGTAGCGTATATCGACCAATTGGAACAAGCGGTAGAACAAGTATTAGCCGTACTAAAAAAAATCGAGCTCCTTTAGAGCTCGATATCGTATAATTTTATTTTATTGTAAAGTGTTTTCCTATCAATACCCAATAATTGGGCAGCTTTGGTTTTATTAAATTTTACTTTTTCCAAAGCGGTACGAATGGCTTGCTCTTCATTACGTGATGAAAACAATCGTAAGTCTTCCTCTTGATTTTCACCATCAACCGCATTTTGAGTGCGTACGGCACTAGCTTCAAACATCTCAGCCGGTAATACGTCTTTGGCAATCCATTCTTCTTTAGTTAGCAAAACCGATCGTTTGATGATGTTTTTCATTTCTCGAAGGTTTCCAGGCCAGTCATAGCTCAAAAATAAGCTTTCTACTTCTGGACTAAAGCCCAGAACACGTTTATCTAGATCCCGATTTGATTGGTTTAAAAAATGGTCTGCAAACATCAAAATATCCTCACGTCGCTCGGCCAAGCGCGGGGCTTGAATACCAAATTCGTTGAGTCGATGAAACAAATCTTCTCTAAATTCTCCGTCCTTAACGGCTTTTTGTAAATCCTCGTTGGTAGCTGCAATAACGCGAATATCAACCGTTACTTCCTGATTGCTTCCCACCGGTTTTACTTTGCGCTCTTGTAAAGCACGCAACAACTGCACTTGTACTTCGTACGATAAATTACCTACCTCATCCAAGAAAATTGTTCCGCCATTTGCCGCTTCAAAATGCCCCATTTTATCGTTGATAGCCCCCGTAAATGATCCCTTAATATGACCGAAAAATTCACTAGACGCCAAATCCTTCGGAATAGCACCACAATCAACGGCGATATAAGGTTTTTGAGCACGTTTGCTCTTTAGATGTATGGAATGGGCAATATTTTCTTTTCCAGTACCACTTTCTCCCATAATCAATACAGACATGTTGGTTGGTGCTACTAGATTGATATATTCATGAAGGGTCGAAGATGCTTTACTTGCTCCTTCTACAAACTCGGCTGATTTACTACCTTGCTTTGACTGCACATCAACAACGGTTTCCGTTTCCGAAACTGCGGTTTTCTTGGCTGTTTTCTTATCCAACGCTTGGTGTATAGTAAACAGTATTTCGTCGGGATTAATCGGTTTGCCTACATAGTCGAAAGCGCCTAATTTCATCGCATTTACAGCCGTCTTAATTTCTGTATAACCCGTCATTAAAATTACTTGAGTCGCAAAAGATTTTTGCTTAATAGCCTTAAGTAACTCAATTCCATCGCTATCAGGCAAACGAACATCGGTCAAAACGACATCAAAATTCTCTTTATTAAAACAGACTTCTGCCTCTTTAGAATTAAATGCATTGGTGACAACAAAACCTTTTTTTTCCAAAAAAGTTTTTAACATGATACAAAAGGATATATCGTCATCAATCACAAGAATTTTATGGCTCATACAAAACTGTTTTTTGTTTCTTTAGATACAAATTTAGTGTTTTTTATTGCATAAGCCCCCATATAGAATCAAGAAAAACCCTAGTAAGCACAAAAGGAGGCTTTCGGCCTCCCTTTGCGTGAAGATTTCTCTTCATCACCTTACTAACGATTTTGTGTTACCTTTTAAGTTGGTAACAAACTTCATTCTTTTTTCTTTTTCAAAGCAATGTCTTAAATTAATATACCCATCACTGGGCGATCAACAAAAAACTATTTTCATAACACTTTTACACTTAGATATACTATCAAAATCATGCCAGAACAGCAAAATGGCTTAACCCAAACTTAAAACACTATATACCAGTGAATTATTTAAAATCATCATAAAACTAATATAAGCTTTACTCAGTACCTTTTTTCTACAGTTGTGGAAAAAATCTACAAAAAACAGCTCTTAAAATGGGTAACCGATGGCTATATTAAAAATCAAGTTGTCTTTTCGCCACTGACTGTCGCCGAAATCAACCTTATCTAAGGTCCAGCGATCACCTTCTGGAAGGTAAGGCACCCGTATCGGAAATGCCAAATCGGTTCGGATTACCAAAAATGAAATATCAAAACGCAATCCAGCTCCAACACCAACAGCCAATTCTTTATAAAAATCCTTTGATATTTTTCCACCTGGCTTTTCCTTATCTTCGTGCAACAACCAAATATTTCCCGCATCCACAAACAAAGCACCGTGAACAATACTAAAAAGTTTGGCTCGGTATTCTAAGTTCAACTCCAAGGTAATATCACCCGATTGATCGGGCATAAATCCAGACGTATTTTGTGTGGGATTAAAACTACCCGGCCCCAATGAGCGCGATCTAAACGCACGAATGCTATTGGTTCCGCCTACAAAAAACTGCTTGATATAAGGCATTTGATCGGAGTTACCGTAGGGAATCCCGATTCCGGCAACGACCCTAGTTGCCAATTGAGAATTTTTCGTTAATCGGCGGTAGTATCTAAAGTCGTTTTCAATTTTTACATATTGACTAAACGGTACTCCCAATATTGATTTTTGTTCGCCCTCCTCTTCATTGGCTTTCATCAATAATCCAGTTAAGTTGGCAGATAGATCCAAAATACCCTTGTAATAAATGGTATTCTTTTTAAACTTCTGCATCGTATTGGTATAGGTATAAGAATACTTGGGACCAAAGATTAACTGTTTGTCCAAAACATGCTGTAGCGAAGGATTATCAACAATTTCTTGCTGATACAAATCACTAACCTTTTCCGGACTAACGTAATTGATGTCGATGATATTTAATTCGTGTTCTTTTTTAATATCTTCTTTCCATAAATATCCAAACGCTCCTTTAAAAGAGTGTAAGGCATACAGTTTGGTTCTGTTTTGAAATTCGTATCCTAAGGTTGCTTTGGTTCGCGGAACATAACCACTAGACGACTGAAATTTAAAAGGTGCAATAATTCGCGGCCAAATCAAATTGGCCTCTGTACCAAATTTATAGATGTCGTATCCTTTATTGGCAGAAGACATCTGAAAGTCCATTCCTCCATAGGCCGAAACGGTAAACAATTCGGCACCTTTAAAAAAATTGCGATTCCTCCAATTTAAATTGATTTCCGATCCGGTGTAACTGGCAGAATTGGTTTTGCCCAACAATTCCAAACGAATTGATTTGGGTTCGTCTGGTGTTAAAAAATAAAAAGAATTTAAGGTATGCTTGGTTGAATCGGCAATTACAAATTGGTTTTTAACAAACTTAAAAGTCCCTAAGTTCACCAATCTATTCAAGGATAAATTATGGTTGGTTCGGTTGTATAAATCGCCTTTTTTAAAATACAAGGTTCTGTCGTAAATCTGCGGTCTAAAGCGCTTAGACGGATCGACGATAATAAAATCATGATACGGCTTTATCGTATCCCAAACACTCGAATTAAGGCTGGATTCATTTAACGAATAATCCGTATACACAACAACCTTTTCTATGGTATAAGGGCTCTTGGCTACAGTAGGCGTTGTTTCTTTGACTTTTACAAAAAGATCCACTTGATTATTCCCTACCGTACTATCTACTTGTACTAACAAGTAGTCGGGGTTAAAATAATAATATCCTTTTTCCTTTAATCTACTATCTATACGTACACGCTCGTTTTTAACCACCTCCAAATTAAAGGGTTTTCCCTTTTTGAGTAAGCTGCGTCTTTTGGTCTTGTAAATTTCCTTTTGTACTTCGGTAGAATCCGATACAAAAGTAATGTTTCGAATAATAAATACGTTTTTGGGTTTGACCGTATAAACGGCTTCAACTCTTTTGCTTTTTACAACGGTATCCGAACTTACTTTGGTATTAAAATACCCTTGATTTTCGGCATAATTAGACATTATTGCCTCATTATATTCCAAATCGACCTTGCCAAACAGCACCGGAGGCTCACCCAATTTATTGCGCATCCAATGGCGAATTCCCTTATCTTTTTTAGGCTCACCCGCCAAATTATAGAAATATAATTTGGGACGTAATCCCAAAATTTTAGAATTGGGCTTCGGACGAACCAATTCTTCTAAACTGCTACGCAGCTCCTTTTTCTGACTTTTGGAAAGTGAATCGTCTTCCACCTTAATGGAGGCTCCTACATAGAGCAATTCACCCGCTTTTAGATATCGTGTATTACTACAAGAATTAAAACCCAAAGCCAATACTATTAACCCTCCTACCAATATATAAACCTTATTCATGCTTTTCTATTTTGGTTTGACGTCTCAATGTTTTTCTCTCTTTGCTACGCTCAAACAATTCTCTAAAATGTTCGTAGCTCATCGTTATTATAAATCCTACACCCGTTTCAACAACCTGTCCTTGTAGGGCAACTTGATATTGATTTTTTCGATAAGCACGTAACATATAGCGTCCGTCTTTTGACAACATATATTCCACTGATAAATCGCCCGCTATATTCGTTGATTGCTCGTTTTGACGTTCCGAACCTTCCAATCCAAAACTACTACCTATGGTCACTTTTAGTCGGTCGTCTAACATTCTCTTGGAAACACCTACATTTAAATCAGTGCGGTTTTCTTTTTCCCCTGAGCTGTAATCTTCTGTCGATTGCAAATCAAAATCCATTTCTACTCCCGCAATTAAGTCCCCTGCCAAATTATTTAGTTGCTCCGATAGTATTTTACTAACACTTTGTCTGGCCATCGACTCAGCACTCATACCTCCTGCTTCACTTTCAAATGGATTTTCCCCTACAAAACGACTTAACAGCAATAAGGCAAACACCTGCTTATTCATTTCAGAAGGTTGCAAGCGCAACTGTTCCAATTTGGCCTTTGTATTGGATAAAACATCCGCAGAAACCGAACTGTTATCTTCGGGCAAAGTAATATCAAAACTGATCTCCGGCTTGAGTAACTCCCCTTTCATTTTTAATAAGGTTTGGAAAGCTATTTTTTGTTTATAGGTGTTTTTAACCATGGGGGTTAAGCCCGATAATTGACTCTCCAATAAATCGATTGGAGCTGTCTTTACCGTGTATATGGCCGTTAAATCTAGCGTAGCCATGGTCGGTTCGCCAGTCCAGATAATACTACTCCCCTTTTGAATATTAAATTTTCGCTTTAAAAAATTAAAAGACATATCGTAAGAGCCTTCTGTAAATTCATATTTACCCGTTAAAGTCGTTTTACCCGACGGATCAATCCCTCCGGTCAATTCGGCTTCTCCTTTTAATTTCAACATATCGCCGTTGGCCTTATCGATTACCAAAATCAATTCGGCTTCCTTATCAATCTGAATATCTACAGATACATCCATCCCCTTCAAATCAGATTCATTGATTTTATTCTCAATTTGTACGGTTTGCATCAATCTTTGGTCGCGTTGATCGATGAATTCAACAATACCTTCTCGATCGGCAATTGAGGGATCCTGCTGCGGCATTACCACCGTAAATTTGGTATTTTTATCAATCGCCACTTTTCCAATGACCTCCGGTTTATTTAAATCGCCTGTAATTTTTAAATTGGCATCTAAATACAGGTTACCATAATAAAAATCGTTGTCTTTTTCGGTGGAACTGATTGCTTTAAAATTATTTGTCACTACGCTTAAATCAAATTTAAAATCCGAATAATTCACCGTATTAACGCGTCCATCAATTACCAATTTATTGTTGTCGGAATCCGTAATTTCGAAACGGTGCAATACGATTCCCGTCGGTGTGAAATCAATGGTTTCGTTGATGTTTTTATAATCCGCATTTAAGGGAACGGCATGAATACTAACCTCATTAAATTGGAATTTCCCTAAAACTGCTGGTTTGGCTGCTGTCCCTGTAATATCAAAAACTCCAGATAAAAACCCTTCCGAATTGGAAATATTACCCATAGAAAAGCCTTCTACCGTTGCCATCTGTAATTGATCAATTTTCATTTCCAGTTTAAATGTTTTGTCAAGGGCATAATAAGCACCTTGCAACGCCATTTGATTCCCTTGCCCCGTCAAATCAACCTTGGCATCGTACTGATTGGGTAATTCGTTGCTAACTGCTATCGATAAATCACCGACTTTAGCTTCCATAACCTCTAATTCAGTCACTTTTACATCGGAAACAAAAACCAAATCCTTCGTTAGTTGACGCAATTCTATTTGTCCCTCAATGAATCCTTTAGCAAAGGTGACGTCTTTCTTCACTATGGCCGTGAGGGTCTGTATATCGAAATGGATAAAATTAACGACCAAAGGCGAATCAAACGCAGTTGTTTGCGACTGTAACGCCATTTTACTACCCGCTTTAGACAGCACAAAATCCTGTGCATTAATTCCGTCTTTTGCAATTCTAATCTGATTTCCAGTTGCTACTTCCCAATTTTCATAATTCAGTTTAAGTGATTCAGGATCTAATTGAAGTTGCAGGTATTCGGGTAAGGTTTCTAAACTTCCCGCAATACCGTATTGAACCTCATTTTCCGAATCTTTTACTTCCAGGTCGTAGGTTAAGATATTGTCCCGCATAGTACCGTCTAGAAGCACTTGATTAATAGCAAAACTTTCGGTTTGAACCTTGTCGACAGAGAAACTATATTTCAATGTCTCATTTTGCGGTTTTAAGTCAAAACCAATATTTGATACCGTATTTTTTCCGTATTCTACATTCGGTATATTGGCGCTAAAGGCCAGATAATCCTGTGCCGATGCATATTTTCCTTCGGCAATTATATTGTCAAAACGCTTCAATTCCGGTAAGAATTTAGCGAGTATAGGATCGTTTTTAATCAAAACGTTTAAATTGACTTCTTGGTCCTGTAAGGCTATGGTTTCTTCGCCTTTCTTTGCGGAAGTCTTTACAACCGGACTGGGTTGTTGGTTGAGATTAAAGTATTTAGAAAATGTCTTTTGTAAAGCCGCCGGCAACTGGGTCAATTGGTATTTACCCGTTACAGCCACATCCGCCAATTGAGATTTTAAAACTAAGGAATTAGCCGTATCATCGGCAACTGCTACAAGCGATATTTGATTTAAAGCAAACACATCTTTTCCGTTGGCTAAGGCAAAATCGTCGACGTTTAAGGTCCCGTTTAAATAATCGGGATTCAAGTCGGAAAAATTAGCCGTTACCATACCCTTAAAAGCCATGGGCTGATCAGTAAGGTGCAACTGCAACAAATCGACTTTAACGAAATCCCCATCCATTTCGAGAGTCATTTTCTTTTCGTCTAATTGCCCATTAGCCTTCAGTACAAACTGAATATTGGGGTCATTCATTTCAGTTTGCAATTGATAAGCCCCTTCTTTCATTGTACCGCTAAGCAACAAGTCTTTATAATTATATCCGTTGAATTGGGCTTGTAATAAATGACCCGACACGGTTGCATTGGCCATTTTGGGATTAAAGCTCTGCCCTGATGCTACAAAATTCAAACTCACTTTGCCCACCGAATCATTTTTAATCAAACGTCCCACATCAAAATTATTGACTACGGCATCAACTCTATATTTTTCCTTGTTTTTATACCGTTGATCCACTTGAGCTAGTAAGGAAACCGCTCCATAACTGGAATTTAACTTTAAATTGGTGTTGAAATTACTGATTCCACCTTTAAAGTTTCCCTTTACAGAAAATAGGGCTGGTAATTTTATATTATCCGGTATGGTACCTTTGGGAACCATACTAGACAAATCTTTGGCTGTGGTTTGAAAGTCTTTGATATCAAGATCAAAATACGCTTTATTTACATCGGGTAAGCCTTTGATTCGCCCAGAAATTTGTGCAAAAGTAGAGCCAAATCCCTTGATAAAAAACTTGGTTATCGCCAAGTCTTTTACCGGTCCTTTTACCTGTGCGTCGATTGTTAGTATCTCGTTTGGATGGTTTTTAAATAAAGGCTGTTTGTCTAAATCCGGTACAAACAATAAGATATCTTTAAACCCTATTTTACTATCCAGTAAGGAGGCGTCAATCACCACATCTTCCAAATGATCCGTAAAAGTATCTGCATCTTCATACATCAAAATCACTTCGCGTTGCAGCAAGGTTTGCGGTGTTTTTAGGTAAAGATCTTTTAGGAAAGCCGTTTGGACACCATACATAAAGTACGTACGCATTTCTTGAATATCTAAACCACTTTGCTCTTGTATTTGTGCACTTTTAACGGCTCCAGAAATATTATTTGGTGCAAATTGAAAATCTTGTAGATCCAAATTTAGCGTTGAAAATTTTAAGTGCTTATAGTCTATACCGCGCAATTGCTTTGCAGCATTTTCGTCGTCGAATTGCACCGCCAAACCGTTTAACTTTAATTCACCTAAAGCTAAATTCCATGGATTTTCATAGACAACAACTGTTTCACTGGCTGCCGTTGGCGTTATTTTAGGTTTGTTCGATTTTAATAATCGCACTACAGCTTTGGTATCGTTTACATTTAGCGCATCAATCACCACATCGCGATTGGCGAAATCCAATTTATCAATTTGGAGCGTTAGCGTTTTTAAATTGACTTTTGAATACAATTGTGAAACGGCATCGTCGTATTCCACGTCAATATGCGACAGGTTGATATCTCTCAATTGCAAATCCAACATTTTACCCTCAGAAATCGAATCTGTTTTATGAACCACAACCGCTTCTAGCGGATCGACGATACTTCGCTTAAAACGAACGTCGACACCATCTAAATCAATTTTTGGTATATTAAAAACCAACTGCTCCAAGTCAAACCGTTTGACTCTGGTAGAAAATCTATTTAATTTTAGGTATAAATCATTACCACCATATTGATCGTCAAACGTAACAAAAATCTTATTTAAGTCGATTCGATCTAGTGAAATAACAAAGGGTTTGGAGTTTTTATCCGGGTCGTCTTCTGTTGCAAAAGCATCGATGATGTAGTCAAAGTTAAAGCGCTGGTCGTGATCTCTTTTTACGTGAGCTACAAAATTGTCCAGAGCAATGGAATTCAATTCTATAGTATTGTTTAGCAATTTAAACAAAGAAATATCTACGGCTAAATTGTCCGCATACAGCAAAGTATCTTGCTGTTGCGATTCTAAATAAAGTCCTTTGACGACTATTTTTTTTGGAAAACCAATTTCTATGCGTTGTAAGGCTACTTTTGTTCCTATCTTCCCTTCTAAATACTGGATGGCTTGATCTTTAATTTTATTCTGAATAGAAGGAATCTGTATTAAAATGACAAGCACAACAAACAGCAAGAAAACAGAGAGAAGAATCCACGCTATGATCTTGGTTGATTTTACGAATATTTTCTTCAAAATAGCTACTTTTTAAGAACAAAAATAGCAAAAAAGAATGGGTAGCCTACTAAATAGTTACTATAATTAATTTAAAAAGAGATTTTATGTAACGGAAGAATTACAATTTTATAAAAAGAGATACGAAACCTCTATAAAACAAAAAATCCTCCCTAGGGAAGATTAAAAGATGGCAAGCGACCTACATCGCACCGCTACAACTACATACCTTTGCTGCGTTCCCACCCTGGAGGATTCTGTAGGAGCTGGTCGTGTAGGACTTGCCAGTGCAAAGATACAATCTTTTTATATTTTTGCAAGCGATTTGTAAGATATAAAGTAGATTTGTATCTTGTACAAAATATAAAATTGAAATGAAAAAACATAACTTTCTTATTGCCTTATCCTTAAGTGCCGCTTTTTTTTCTTGTGAGGACAAAAAAAAATCTGAAGAAAATGCATTTAGCATTGATTCAAGTCAATTAAAACAGGTTTACCATACCAATGACGCTTTAAAATTGTCGATATCCAATAAAAACAACGCACCTATAGATTCGGTTGCTTATTTTTTAAATGATCAAAAAATAGGTACTTCAAAGGAGAATCAAGTTTTTAATTTTCCCTTAGAAAAGGAAAAATTGGGAGGCAAGTCTATAAAGGCAATCATCTATCAAGGCAGCTCAGCAGTGGAAACCACCAGTAATATAGAATTGGCATCGGCTGTAGCTCCAAAAATTTTGCAGTACAAAATCATCAATACATACCCACACGATATCAAAGCCTATACACAAGGTCTTGAATTTCTAGACGGAGTCTTGATTGAGAGTACTGGAAATGGTGCGGGTAACGGTACTGGAAAAAAAGGTATTTCCAGCATTCGAAAAGTAGATTATAAAACGGGTAAGGTTTTAAAAATTGTGGAGTTACCTGAAACCGTTTTTGGAGAAGGCGCCACCGTATTAAACAACAAGATTTATCAGTTGACCTATAAAAACAACGAAGCCTATGTTTATAATGCCGAAACCTTAGTTCGCGAAAAAACCATTCCGTATTTTGCAAAAATGGAAGGTTGGGGACTAACCAATGATGGTACCCATTTGTATATGAGTAACGGGTCAGAGCGCGTTTATATAATTGATCCAGAAACTTTTAAAGAATTGGACTACATCAACATTTACACCAACAACGTTAAAATTGGCGCTATCAATGAAATGGAATGGGTTGATGGAAAAATCTATGCTAATATTTACGGGGAAAGAGCCATCGCTATTATCAATCCGAAAAACGGTACTGTTGAGGCTGCTGTGGATCTTTCTGCTCTTCAAGCCCTAGTAACGTACCACCCGGATATTGATGTCTTAAACGGCATTGCATACAACCCAAAAACAAAAACATTCTTTGTTACTGGAAAAAACTGGGACAAGATGTTTGAAATCGAGATTACCCCAAATTAAACGCTTTTAAAACTGCGATTATTTTTATAAGAAAAGGGATTAACCCGTGGTTAATCCCTTTTCTTATACGTTTTATTTAGAAACAGTTACTCAAATCTGCTAACTCCATTTGCATCGGTTGTCAATACTTCAGACATATAATCAAAAAAGGGACGCATCGCTTTAAAGGTTTGAATAACTTCTTTGTCAAATTGATCGCTAAGCACTTCTGCGTCGGTAAAAGACCGCATCACCAAAAATTGTTTTTTACGCAACAGGTCTATGGCTTTGTGTTCCTTATCGAATCCCTTAGGTGCTGTTTTGAGTTCTTCCCCCGATAATTCACCAAAATATTCCACAAATTCTGCGGCCTGAATCAGGCTACGCAATTCCGAATCGTCTTGTTCAATATCTTTGCGAATGCGCAGTAAATCGTCTTTATCGGGTTCCCAAAACCCGCCACCGACAAATGATTTCCCCGGTTCAATACTGATATAATATCCACCGCGAAGTAGCGGTTTGGTTCGTCCGAGATGCAATCCAAAATAATTTTTATAGGGCGTTTTATCTTTGGCAAACCGCACATCTCTATAAATGCGGTGCACGTGAAAACGTTCTAAATGGTCGCTGACCTGCATTTCTTCATAGATGCCTTTAAAAAAGGTTTTAACATCGCCAAAAACCCGGTCAAACTGATCTTTGTTTTCTACAAACCAGGGTTTATTATTATTTTGACTTAAGTCGTTCAAAAAATTAAAAGCCGTTACGGGTACTTTATTCATAATTGCGTTATTTTTTTCCAATTTTCTATCTTTTCATCAAGGCGCATTATAGCATGTGCCCCACTAGGAGAAGGTAAAGTTACATACTCTAAGTCTATTGTTTTTTTAAAATATTTTTTAAAATATTTCTCTGCATTTTTACTGGAGAACACGATGTTTTTTATATTGGGATATTTGCGTAATAGTCCGATTAAATCATTGGGTATTTCCTCCTTTATCTTACTATCCAAACTCCCCTGCCTTTCGCAGCTTTCCAACACATCCCACAGTGCGAGATTAAACTCCTTCAACAAACGCTTCTGTTGTTCGTAGTCTGCGCTGAACTCCCGATCGAAAACGTCAAATAAAATTCTCCAAAAATGATTTTGTTTGTTGCCATAATATTGTTGGCACTGCAACGATTTTTCACCCGGCATCGTACCCAATATCAAAATGCGCGAATCGGTTGTAATCAACGGTGGAAACGAGTATTTCATATAGTTTCTTTAGGTAATTTACCACGAATTAAAGTTACAAAAATTAAAGTAAACCGCGAATTAATATCGGTTTTATCGGTCAATTCAAGCGTTTTTAATCAAACTACGCGATTCGAATCTATTGCAAAGGTTCAAAAAACAAAAAAACCGAACTGTTTCCAGTTCGGTTTTGAAAGGTAATTTTAAATTAAAATTACTTTACTTCTTCGTAGTCTACATCTTGAGTACCGTCAGCAGCTTGGCTTGGTTGCGCTTCTTGAGCACCTCCAGCTTGACCGTCGGCTTGTGCTTTGTACATTTCTTCAGATGCAGCTTTCCAAGCTTCGTTGATTTTATCTAATGCCGTTTGAACGGTATCAGCATCTTTCAATTCGTAAGCTTTTCTCAACTCTTCCAAAGCTGCTTCGATGTTTGATTTGTTGTCCGCAGATAACTTATCGCCAAATTCTGACAATTGTTTTTCTGTTTGGAAAATCATAGCATCCGCTTCGTTGAGTTTCTCTACTTTCTCTCTTATTACTTTATCAGCATCAGCATTGGCTTCTGCTTCTTTTTTCATTCTTTCAATTTCAGCCTCAGTTAATCCTGAAGAAGCCTCGATACGAATATCGTGTGACTTACCTGTTCCTTTATCCGTAGCAGATACTTTAATAATTCCGTTCGCATCAATATCAAAAGTTACTTCAATTTGAGGCACCCCTCTTTGTGCTGGTGGAATTCCATCTAAATGGAAACGACCAATTGTTTTATTGTCCGTAGCCATCGGTCTTTCACCTTGCAATACGTGGATTTCCACAGAAGGCTGGTTGTCAGACGCTGTAGAGAAAACCTGAGATTTTTTTGTTGGAATGGTTGTATTAGACTCGATTAATTTCGTCAATACTCCACCCATAGTTTCGATACCTAAAGAAAGTGGCGTAACGTCTAACAATAAAACGTCTTTTACCTCTCCTGTAAGTACTCCACCTTGAATAGCTGCACCAATAGCAACTACCTCATCCGGGTTTACTCCTTTTGATGGTTTTTTTCCGAAGAATTTCTCCACCTCTTCTTGAATTCTTGGGATACGAGTTGATCCACCAACTAAGATTACTTCGTCGATATCTGATTTAGACAAACCAGCATCTTTTAAAGCTTTCTCACATGGAATCATTGATCTACGGATCAATTCATCTGCCAATTGTTCAAATTTAGCTCTAGTCAATGTTTTCACTAAGTGTTTAGGTCCAGAAGCAGTTGCAGTAACATACGGCAAATTGATTTCTGTTTGAGTAGAAGATGACAATTCTACTTTTGCTTTTTCAGCAGCTTCTTTCAAACGTTGAAGAGCCATAGGGTCTTTACGCAAGTCTAAACCTTCTTCAGATTCGAACTCAGAAGCCAACCAATTGATAATTACTTGGTCAAAATCATCTCCACCTAAATGTGTATCTCCATTAGTTGACAATACTTCGAAAACACCGTCTCCCAATTCAAGGATAGAAATATCGAAAGTACCACCACCTAAATCGTAAACAACGATTTTTTGATCGGTACCTGCTTTGTCTAATCCATAAGCCAAAGCTGCTGCTGTAGGCTCGTTGATAATACGTCTTACTTTCAACCCAGCAATTTCACCAGCTTCTTTAGTCGCTTGACGTTGTGCATCGTTGAAATAAGCAGGAACTGTAATTACCGCTTCTGTTACTTCTTGTCCTAAGTAATCTTCAGCTGTTTTTTTCATTTTTTGAAGCGTCATCGCAGACAATTCTTGAGGCGTATATAAACGACCGTCAATGTCAACACGTGGCGTATCATTATCTCCTTTTACAACTTTATACGGAACATGAGAAATCTCTTGTGAAATTTCACTGAATTTATCCCCCATAAATCTTTTGATAGAAGCTATAGTTTTTGTTGGATTCGTAACTGCTTGTCTTTTTGCAGGATCACCAACTTTGATTTCTCCACCTTCTACAAATGCAATCACAGATGGGGTTGTTCTCTTTCCTTCTGCATTAGGGATTACAACGGCCTCATTACCTTCCATTACAGAAACACATGAATTCGTTGTTCCTAAATCGATTCCAATTATTTTACTCATATTATATTAGTTAAATTATTTTTACTATTTTAAACTCAATTACTAGTAGTCAATCTTTATGCCATTACTTTTTTATGATAATCTTGTCATTTATTTTTACAAAATGAATCTCCAAAATGACAATCTGTCACAACCGTTGTGTTTTATTTAGAATTCAACTAAATAAGCCCCGCTAAACTGTCATAAAAAATACTAGAATATCGTTAAGGTCACTTGCAACTGGATGGATTTTGACTATCTTCGTAATAAAATATCCCCCACAATACTATGGAATGTATTTCAGTCTTTGATATGCTTAAAATTGGCGTTGGCCCATCGAGTTCCCATACATTGGGTCCATGGCGGGCTGCGGAATCCTTTTTAAAAGAATTGCACAGCCAACAAATTTTTGCCCACATCAATCGAGTCCAAATTGACCTATACGGCTCGCTGTCACTTACTGGAATTGGTCACGCGACCGATTTAGCGGTTATGTTAGGTTTGACAGGAGCCGACCCAGAAACCGTTCCTATCCACAGCTTGGACCCTACGATTCAAAGCATAAAAAACGACCAAGTACTGTGCTTGGACAATCAAAAAGACATTCCTTTTCACATACAGCAAGACATCATCTTTAATAAGGAGTTTCTGCCCTTTCATGCCAATGGAATGTCCTTTACAGCCTATTTTGAAGACAAACAATACAAAGCGACCTACTATTCTATAGGCGGTGGTTTCATTATTAAAGAAGATCAAACCGAAAACATAGAAAAAGAAGCTGTCAAAGGCACTTTCCCCTATCCAATCGATTTGGCGACAGAGCTATTGGCGTACTGCAAAGAGCATCAGATGAGTACTTCTGAAATTGTGTATGAAAACGAAAAGTCCATGCGTTCAGAAGAAGAAATCGATTACCAGCTCTTACGTATTTGGGACACCATGCTCGAATGTATGTATATCGGTTGTCATAGTGAAGGAATCTTACCCGGCGGTTTAAATGTACGTCGTCGCGCTTTTGACATGCACAAAAAATTAATTGGCGAAGGCACCTACAACAGTCATCAAGAATGGATTACCGCTATTCGAAAAACCAAAGTTTACTTTAGAGAAATATTAAAATGGGTGAGTTGTTTTGCCTTGGCAGTCAACGAAGTCAATGCCTCATTAGGTCGCGTAGTTACCGCTCCTACTAACGGCAGTGCTGGAGTAATTCCGGCAGTACTAATGTATTATTTAGTCATTGAAAACCACAAAGCCGGTCCAAAAGAAATCAAACAATTTTTATTAGTTGCTGGAGAAATTGGCAGTATCTTTAAGAAAGGAGCTACTATTTCTGCTGCTATGGGAGGATGTCAAGCGGAAATTGGTGTATCGTCTGCCATGGCTGCGGGAGCCCTTTGTGAATTAATGGGAGGTTCTCCTGAACAGGTTCAAATTGCGGCTGAAATTGCAATGGAACATCACTTGGGAATGACTTGCGATCCGATTGGAGGACTGGTGCAAATACCTTGTATCGAAAGAAACACTATGGGAGCCATTAAGGCTATTAACGCAGCCGAATTGGCTTTGGAAACCGACCCTTTAAACGTTAAAGTACCGCTGGACAAAGTGGTTAAAACCATGTGGGAAACGGCCAAAGATATGAATAACAAATACAAGGAAACCTCTGAAGGAGGTTTGGCTGTAGCTGTGAACTTAGCAGACTGTTAATTCAACTAAAACGTTATTTTTAAAAATAAAAAGAACTACATTTACACATCATTTTAAAAGCAAAACACTATGTCAATTGCAAAAAAAGACTATAAAAGAGTGACTACCAAGTCCCTTATAGACATGAAAGCTCATGGAGAAAAAATCTCTATGCTTACTTGTTATGACTATTCTATGGCTCGCGCATTAGAAGCGGGAGGTGTGGATGTGATGTTGGTTGGAGATTCTGCAAGTAATGTTATGGCTGGTCACGAGACGACCTTACCCATAACCTTAGATCAAATGATTTATCACGCATCGTCAGTAGTCCGTGGTGTTGAAAGAGCTTTGGTTATAGTAGATTTGCCTTTTGGGTCTTATCAATCCGACCCGAAAGAAGCACTGCGCTCAGCTATTCGAATCATGAAAGAAAGCGGTGCCCACGGTGTTAAGATGGAAGGTGGACAAGAAATTAAAGAAGGTATTAAGCGCATTTTAGGCGCTGGAATCCCAGTCATGGGTCATTTGGGCTTAACGCCTCAATCCATTTATAAATTCGGTACTTATACCGTTCGAGCTAAAGGAGACGAAGAGGCTGATCAGTTACTTGAAGATGCTAAAATGTTAGAAAAAATCGGATGTTTTGGTTTGGTACTTGAAAAAATACCGGCCAGCCTAGCAAAAAAAGTCGCCGAAAGTATCTCGATTCCCGTTATTGGAATTGGTGCTGGAAATGGTGTGGATGGACAAGTTCTGGTAACTCATGACATGATTGGATTAACTCATGAATTTAATCCGCGTTTCTTGAGAAGATACCTCAACGTTTACGATCAAATGAAAGAAGCGGTACAACAATATGTTGCCGATGTAAAAGCAGTTGATTTCCCGAACGAAAACGAACAATATTAAACTACTTAGTTCCTATACAAATATCCTTAGTTCACTAAGGATATTTTGGTTTAAACACTTAATACAGTGCGGTAAACAATGGAGTTAGTTGCGTACACCAATTCAGCTAGGTAACGTATGTGGGTAAATTACTTTACCCCCTTACATAACCTCAACAATTATTTCTATGAAAATTCTTTCTACACCCGATAATTTAAAAATTCTATTTGAAGACAATCACCTTATTGTGATTAACAAAAGAGTTGGAGATATCTCTCAAGGCGATCAAACCGGCGATTTACCCCTTAGCGAAATAGTTAAGCTCTATATCAAAAAGAAGTACAACAAGCCCGGAGCTGTTTTCTTAGGTGTTGTACATCGATTGGATCGCCCTACTTCTGGTCTGATTGTTTTTGCAAAAACATCAAAAGCCTTAACACGCTTAAACGAATCGTTTAAAAAACGTGAAACTCAAAAAACGTATTGGGCTATTGTCAAGAACCTACCCGAAAAACCTACCGATACCCTAGAACATTATTTGGTACGAAACCCAAAAAACAATACTTCAAAAGCACATATTAAAGAAGTTCCCGAAAGTAAAAAGGCTAGCTTAACCTATAAATTAATTCAGAAACTAGATCGTTATGGCGTACTGGAAATTGATTTACACACGGGAAGACACCATCAAATTCGCGCCCAATTGTCTCTAATCGGTTCCCCTATTAAGGGCGATTTAAAATACGGTTTTGACCGAAGTAATCCCGATGGTGGCATCCACCTTCACGCCAGAAAACTGCGTTTTGAACATCCTGTTACCAAAGAAATTGTAACTATCGTGGCCCCTGCCCCTGATGAAGTCTTGTGGAATTTGGTCAAGTAAATACACTTAGCCATTTGATATCGAATCAATAAAAGGTCGTCTCAGAATTTGAGGCGCCCTTTTTTTTACCGAAAAAACGAAAATAAACCCGTTTTTTATAACCTTTTTATTATGGCAGCATATTACTTTTGATTCCATTCTACTCCCTATCTAAGCTCTTTATACGCTCTTTATACGCTTAGCTAATCCCTTAATTAAGCAGTAATAGAAACCCAAACTGCCTATTCATCCCCGTACCATTACCCTTAAACCGCTATCTTCAACTGCGTCCTTTCGATTCTTGTCTTCCGAGCTAAATTTATATTATTCCCCTACACTGCAATTCCCGGATTACTTTTTCAAAGCTATAAGGCTCCATAATCTGACAAAATGTTTAGTTTTTCGCATCAAAAAAATTATAAACATAATATTGTTTGTTTTTTTTTATACTAATTATAATTGCACAACAAACCACCTAACACCCTTATTATCTGATAATTATCATGTTAAATAGTATTAATAAAAAATAACTTTGTTTTATAAAACTACTATATATGGCGATTACCAATACCCGAAAAATTTTTATGGCAATACTACTAACTCATTTATCACTCTGTAGTAGTTGTGTAGAAAAAGAAGAACCCAAACAAGAAATCTATCCTACTATCATCGTTGGAATTCCAGGTGAAGAGCCCGAAGAAAAACCAGTAGAATTGGTTTCCTCCACTGTAGCAGCCTCGGAAAAAATAGATTTAGAAAACAAGGGAGTAGGCCCTATAAAAACGGTAACATTAGAAGCAATCAATCCCAACTTAGTAGAAAAGGGTCAGGAAGTATTTAAAATTATGTGTACCGCTTGCCATAAACCCGAAAAAAGATTTATAGGACCTGCACCTAAAGGGATTTTACTTAGACGCAGCCCAGAATGGGTAATGAACATGATTTTGAATCCCGAAAATATGATTAAAAACGATTTGTTAGCCAAAGAACTTCTTATAGAGTTTAATGGCGCTCCCATGGCCAATCAAAATTTAACCGAAGAAGAAGCTAGGGCAGTATTAGAATACTTTAGAAGTTTATAAAGTTGCTGCCACAAGGAGTTATTGATAGGTCTTAATTTTAATATATACATTATGAAAAAAGTTTTAAGAGTATCCATTTTGTGTGCTGTTCTAGGGCTTTTGGTAAGTAGTTGCAATAAACAAAAATCAACTAGTTCCAAAGGAGCCTTAAGCTCCAACGCTGCAGAACGTGTTTATGTAGCACCGGGAGAATACGATGAATATTACGGTTTTTTCTCGGGAGGATTTAGCGGACAACTTTCCGTTTATGGGTTGCCCTCAGGAAGGCTATTTAAAGTTATTTCAGTCTTTTCTCAAGATCCAGAAACAGCCTACGGTTATAGTGAAGAAACAAAACCGATGTTAATGACGTCGCACGGATTTATTCCATGGGACGATTCTCATCATCCCGATATTTCGCAAACCAATGGAGAATTGGATGGGAGATGGATTTTTATCAACGGTAATAATACCCCACGGATTGCTCGAATCGATTTAGAAGATTTTAGTACTGCGGAAATTATTGAAATCCCTAATAGTGCCGGAAACCACAGTTCCTCTTTTGTAACTGAAAACACCGAATATGTGGTAGCAGGAACTCGTTTTTCAGTTCCTATTCCGCAGCGTGATATGCCAATTAAGGACTATAAGGGGAATTTCAAGGGGTCTCTTTCCTTTATTAGCGTTGATCCAAAATCTGGAGAAATGGATTTATCCTTTCAAATTATGATGCCTGGATTTAATTATGATTTAGCCCATCCGGGTCGCGGAAAATCGCACGGTTGGTTTTTCTTCACCACATACAATACGGAAGAGGCTCATAGTCTATTGGAAGTGAATTCGTCTCAGAACGACAAAGATTTTATCGCTGCCATCAATTGGAAAAAGGCGGAAGAATATATCAAAGCCGGTAAGGGTAAAAAGCAAGCTGCTAGATATGCACATAATAAACACAGTAATGAAACACATACGGCTACATCAACCATGAAGGAAGAGGTTTTGATCCTCGATGCCAGTGAATTACCAGGTTTAGTCTATCTGCTACCAACACCAAAATCACCGCATGGGTGTGATGTTGACCCATCGGGAGAATATATAATTGGAAACGGTAAATTATCGGCCAATCTAACCGTACACTCTTTTACAAAAATGCTCAAAGCAATTGAAGACAAACGTTTTGATGGCGAAGCATACGGTATTCCTATCCTAAACTTTGACGATGTGCTGGCAGGAGTAGTTGAACAGCCGGGTTTAGGGCCTTTGCACACAGAGTTTGACGGACAAGGAAATGCGTACACCACTTTTTTCATCTCCTCTGAAGTTGTCAAATGGAAGTTAGGGACTTGGGAAGTAGTCGATCGAAAACCGACTTATTATTCGGTAGGTCACTTAATGATTCCAGGAGGAAACTCGGCTAAACCAGATGGTAAATATCTAGTAGCCATGAATAAAATTACCAAAGACAGGTATTTACCTGTGGGCCCAGATATGAACCACTCCGCACAATTGTATGATATTTCAGGCGATAAAATGGAGTTGTTACTCGATTTTCCAACTATTGGAGAACCACATTATGCAGCGGCAATAAAAGCAGATAAAATCATGCATAAATCGAGACAGATTTATAAATTAAATGAAAACAAACACGCGTATTTTACAAAATCTGCAGCAGATGCCAAAGTGGTTCGCAATGGAAAAGACGTACATGTATACATGACCATGATACGCAGTCACTTTACCCCCGATAATATAGAGGGCGTTAAAGTCGGTGATAAAGTATATTTCCACGTAACTAATTTGGAGCAAGATTTTGATGTGCCTCATGGTATCAGTATGCTTGGAGCAAATACTACCGAACTTTTAATTGCACCTGGAAAGACAGAAACTTTTGTTTGGGAACCTAAACAAGTCGGTGTATGGCCATTCTATTGTACTGACTTCTGTTCAGCACTTCATCAAGAGATGCAAGGTTATGTTAGGGTTTCTCCTGCAAATTCTAATATAGAATTATCTTGGTCATTAGACGACGAATAGTTTAAAATACAACAAAAATGGTAAAATCTAGTATATTAATGATTCTTGGGTCTGCCATATTATTGGGATTGTTTGTTTTTCCTTTGTGGAACATCATGTTAGGTGCTCCGCAATATCCTATACCCTTAGGCATGGATATCTATATCACCGGAATATCCGGAGTAGGTGAATTTGACCTTCAAAACATAGACGGTTTAAATCACTATATAGGAATGAAAACAATCCCAAAAACAGAAGAAATGGTAGAATTTAAAATTTTCCCTATAGTAATCGCTTCTATGAGCTTAATTGGAATTGCATTAGGTGTTGCGGGATTGTACAAAAAAGCAAAACCATCGTATTTTCTAGTCTGGCTCATCGTGATGAGTACATTAGGTTGTATAGGTATGTACGATTTTAATTTGTGGTTGACAGAATATGGTACCAACCTCAATCCGCAAGCCATTATGAAAATGGTAGATGCGCAAGGAAATCCATTAAGTTATAAACCACCCCTAATGGGACACCGGAAAATTTTAAATTTTGACGCCTATTCTTATCCACATACAGGTGCTTACCTCATGATGGCTGGATTAATCTTGGTATTGACATCCTACTTTGTAGGTAAACGAGCAGTAAAAAAATGAATAAAAGTTTATTAATTCTATTAATTAGCACTTGCTTACTAAGTGCTTGCAGCAAAAAACCACAACCGATCACTTACGGACGTGACGGTTGTGACTTTTGCCGTATGACGATCGTTGATCAAGGTCACGCTGCCCAGCTTGTAACTCAAAAAGGAAAAAATTTTAAGTTTGATGCTATTGAGTGTTTGGTGCATTATCTAGATGACAAAGAGCAATCCGATTTCTCTCATATACTCGTAGCTTCGCTCAATGAGCCAGGAATCCTGCTCTCCCACTCCGATGCTGTCTTTATCATTTCTAATAACATACCCAGTCCGATGGGTGCTTTTCTATCGGCTGTGAGAGTTAGAGAGGACGCTGATGAAATCGTCGATAAAAATGGTGGAGTCATTTACAATTGGGAAGAACTAAATCAAGTATTAAAACCGCAATAACAATTCGTAAACTTCAAAATACAAACTATTGAAATCAATTTATAATTTTATTCTATACGTATTTTTATTCTTTACTCCCTTCGTAACTGTCTCAAAAACCATTGAAGTAGGTCAAAATTGCCAATATACTAGCTTAAGAGAAGCTATAAAAAACGCCAAGAAATTCGATACTATTTTAGTAAAAAAAGGTATTTATAAGGAAATCGAAATCACAATCGACAAGGCCCTAACTATAAAAGCGGAAACGGGCGTGATTATCGATGGAGAAGAAAAAGGCGAAATCATAATCATTACAGCAGACGATGTTGTTGTTGATGGATTTACCCTTATTAATGTAGGAACGAGTTATATTAAGGACTACGCAGCGATACGCGTTCGTGGAAGTAAAAATTTTGTTATTTCGAACAATATTATTAAAAACTTATTTTTTGGTATTTATATCGAGAAATCCAAAAAAGGCCAAATTATCCATAACAAAATATACGGTAAAGCGCTCAATGAATTTAATTCCGGAAATGGAATTCAATTGTGGTATAGTAACGAGATAGAAATAGACAACAATGTCGTATTACAGGTACGCGACGGCATTTATTTGGAATTTTCAAACCACTGTGTTATTACCAACAATAAAAGTGCAAAAAACGTGCGCTATGGATTACATTTTATGTTCTCTAACAACGATTTTGTAAGTGGTAATACCTACGATAACAATGGCGCCGGAGTCGCAATAATGTTCTCCAAAGACATGGAAATGTCGCACAATACATTTAAAAATAACTGGGGATCTGCCGCCTATGGCGTCTTATTAAAGGAAGTTAATGACACCAAAATACACCACAATATTTTTCTTAAAAACACGACGGGAATCAATATAGAGGGATCGAATAGAGTCGCATACCAAAACAATGATTTTATCAGTAATGGCTGGGCAATCAATTCAAGAGGAGCCAATTATTACAACAAAATAAACTACAACAATTTTATGCATAATTCTTTTGATGTGGTTTATCACGGCGGTATAAATCACAACTCTTTTAATTCAAATTATTGGAGCAACTACACGGGATATGACTTAAATAAAGACGGTATAGGAGATATCCCATATCGTCCTGTAAAATTGTTCTCTTATGTAGTTAATAAAACACCCGAAGCCATACTCTTTCTACGAAGCTTATTTGTAGATATTATAGATTTTTCCGAAAAAGTATCCCCCGTATTTACCCCAGACCATTTGAGCGATTCCGAACCACTAATGAAGAAGATTATACATGATAAAAATTGAAAAACTACATAAAAAATTCGATCAAAATCAAGTACTTAAAGGGATTGATTTGGATATTGCACCAAGGCGTGTTTTTGCCATATTGGGACCTAATGGATCGGGTAAAACGACCTTAACTAAATGTATATTAGGCATGGTTTTTCCGGATTCGGGTCAGGTTTATTTTAACGGTAAACCAATTGATCAACATTGGGCCTATCGAAAAGAAATTGATTATTTACCTCAAATCGCCAATTTCCCCAACAATCTTACCGTTCAAGAATTAATTAAAATGATTAAGGACCTGCGTAACGCTCCAGCAGCTAAGGAAAAAGAATTAATTGAAGTTTTTAAACTGACTCCTTTTCTAAACAAAAAACTGAGTAACTTATCTGGAGGCACCAAACAAAAGGTCAATTTACTGCTGGCTTTTATGTTTGACAGCCCTGTACTAATACTCGATGAACCGACAACCGGTTTGGATCCCGCCGCATTGATTGTTTTAAAACGGCTGATTAACCAGGAAAAATCAAAGGGTAAAACCATATTGATAACCTCTCATATTATGAGTTTTGTCGAGGAAATTGCTGAGGAAATCATTTTTATACTCGAAGGAAAAATTTATTTTAAAGGCAGCATATCCGCCTTAAAAGAATCGACCCACCAATCCGATTTTGAACACGCAATCGCCTCGATATTAACTAATCATTAAATTATGCTTAAAATACTCAAATACAGTTTTTACGATTTGATTCGCAGTCGTTGGAGCTATATCTATTTCATCTTCTATTTACTGTTGGGCTTTGTGTTGCTATTTCTAAACAACGATCTTTCCAAAGCTGTAATTACCTTGATGAATGTGATTGTGATACTGGTACCTTTAATCGGTACTTTGTTTGGCGTGATGTATTATTACGACTCCAAAGAATTTACAGAATTGCTGTTGGCACAGCCGTTAAAAAGGTCTTCCATTTTTTTAGGTCAATATTTGGGTGTTGCCCTATCCCTATCGATGAGTTTGGTTATCGGTTTGGGAATACCGTTTATATTTTATGGATTGTTTGAATCTCATGCCATCTGGGATTTTTCTTTATTGTTGGTCATCGGTGTTTTTCTAACCGCAATTTTTACAGCGCTATCTTATAATATTGCCTTATCCAATGAAAATAAAATCAAGGGATTTGGGCTCTCTATTTTAATGTGGTTGTTTTTGGCCGTGATTTATGACGGTATTTTTTTAATTTCATTAATTATTTTTGGAGATTACCCCTTAGAAAATGCATCACTAATAGGTACCCTTTTTAATCCGATTGACCTCTCTAGGATATTGATTTTGTTAAAATTGGATATTTCAGCTTTGCTCGGTTATACTGGAGCTTTATTTCGAAATTTTTTCGGAAATGCCTTCGGTTTTTTTATTTCCTTAGGTTTCTTACTACTCTGGGTCATTTTACCTGTTTGGAGAATACGTTATATATCGAATAAAAAAGACTTTTAAAACATCAACCATTTGACTTTAGCTTTAATTAATACTTTGTTTTTTTAGAAAAAAAACCATAATTAGCTCAACCAATTCATTATTTGATTAAATTTATTAAAAAAAAACTTATGAAATGGAGAGGTTCAGAAGAAAGTAAAAATGTCACCGACCGTCGTGGTATGTCTGGTGGCGGAAAAGCTGTTTTAGGCGGCGGAGTCATCGGAATTGTCATCCTACTGATTAATCTTTTTGGAGGAGAATCGGTACAACAACTGACTCCAATTTTAGAGCAGTTTAATCAAGGTAGCTCAACCAATACAGAAGAAACCCGTACAAGAACCCTAACGCAACAGGAAGTAGAAATGGGACAAATGGTTAAGGTGGTTTTTCGATATAATGAAATCACTTGGGCACAAATTTTTCAAGAACACAACAAAACCTACCGCGAACCCAAAATGGAGTTGTTTGAAAACAACATCAATACGAAATGCGGAGCAGCTACAGCTGATGTAGGTCCGTTTTACTGTCCGGCAGATGAAACGGTATATATGGATTTAAATTTCTTTAAAGAGCTCCACAGTCGCTTTGGCGCTAAAGAAGGTGATTTTGCCATTGCCTATGTGATTGCTCATGAAGTTGGACATCATATACAAACAGTATTGGGCACTTCAAACGAAGTGCGAAAAATGCAAAGTAAGACCGACACCAAAGGTGCAAATAAACTTTCTGTGGCCTTAGAATTGCAAGCCGATTTTTATGCGGGAGTTTGGGCTAAGCACAATCAAAAATACTTAGATGCAGGCGATATTGAAATAGCCCTTAGTGCCGCTCAAGCTGTCGGTGACGACGCCATCCAAAAGCGTACTCAAGGACATGTTACGCCCGATTCCTTTACTCACGGCACCTCTGCACAACGAAAAGAATGGTTTATGAAAGGCTATAATACAGGTGATATCACTCAGGGTGATACCTTTACAGCGCTGCGATAAAACAAAAAAAGAAACCGAATCAGCGTCTGCAAATCCCTTTGTTTACGCTGATTCTTTGTTTTTAAATTAGTATTTTTGTCGCTTAAAATTAACCAAGCCAAAAAAAATACGCCTTCATGAAAGATATTCAAAATAGATTAAAAGCAATTCAAGCTGATGGAATTGAGATTTCGATTTTTAAATTATTAAGTGAGGCTAGTATTATTTACCCTAAAATAGCAGTCATGGCAGGACTAGCTACTCTTCTATTGGGTATTCTTTTTTCTATCGCAATGAGTTTAGGCTTGTTTTTATACACTCAAGATCCGAAAATCATCGTCTCTCTTATGACCAATTTTGATCCGCTTTTTTTATCGATGGACGGACTGATTACCTACACATTAGCTATGAGTGTGGGAACGGGAATTTCCGTAATATTCAGTGCTGGTTTTGTAAAAATGGCCGCTGATGCCTACCAAGACAAACTCGTTTTATTAACGACCACCTTTACTTATTTTAAAAGTAAAGCTTGCTTGCAGTTGTTTGCAGCGCATTTTGTAATCACCCTTCTTTTTACCGTGCTGTCTTTATACTTACAGATGCAAAACTTACAATATGTTGCTTTGGGAATCAACTGGCTGGTAAGTTCGTTAACGGTATTGGTAACGCCATTAATTATTTTTGGGAATCTTTCTGCTTTATCAGCGATCAAACACAGCGTTAACATTGTCAACAAACAACCCTTACAAATCATTGCACTATTACTTTTTAGTAGTCTTTTAGCCGGTGCCGGGTTGCTATTGTTTATAGTAGGTGTAATTTTCACCCTTCCGTTTATTTATTGTGTTTATTTTATTCTCTATCAAAACACAGTGGGCTACGTTGACGAAAAAGCATAATCACATCCAACCTTCCCGATCCAAACTGCGGTATTGAATAGCTTCGGCTATATGATGTGATTCAACGGTAGAAACGCCCTCTAAATCGGCTATGGTTCGCGATACTTTTAAAATTCTATCGTAAGCTCTTGCAGATAAATTTAAACGCTGCATCGCTTCTTTTAGTAAATTCAAGGAGGTTTCACTCAAAGCACAGTACTCTCGAATCAACATGCTTGACATTTGTGCATTATAATGGATACCCGCCATATCCCGATAGCGATCGGACTGAATTGCTCTGGCCTTAATCACCCTTTTTCGAATGGCCTCACTGGGTTCGGACAAATCGGTCTCAGCCAATTTTTCAAAGGGTACTGGATTCACCTCTATATGTATATCGATGCGATCCAATAACGGACCTGATATTTTACTTAAATACCTTTGTATTTCTAAAGGACTGGACTGTACTGGTGCATCGGAATCTTTAAAATAACCCGTCGGGCTCGGATTCATACTGGCCACCAACATAAACGAAGATGGATAGGTAATGGTGAATTTTGCACGGGCAATGGTAACCTCTCGATCTTCTAACGGCTGACGCATGACTTCCAAAACCTCTCTTTTAAACTCGGGCAATTCGTCCAAAAACAAAACACCGTTATGCGCCAAAGAAATTTCTCCCGGCTGCGGATAACTACCACCACCTACCAGTGAAACCGATGAAGCGGTATGATGTGGATTTCGAAAAGGTCGGTGCCGCATCAATCCCATATCCTTAACCTTGCCAACAACACTGTGAATTTTGGTGGTTTCCAAAGCCTCGTCTAAAGTCATGGGTGGCAATATACTGGGCAATCGTTTGGCTAACATGGTTTTCCCAGACCCCGGAGGGCCAATCAAAATAATATTGTGACCACCGGCAGCGGCTATTTCCATACAGCGTTTAATGCTCTCTTGTCCCTTAACTTCTTTGAAATCCATACCCTCATACTGATGTTGTACCTGTTCAAAAGTGGTTTTTAAATCGACGATCGTCGGTTCTAAAACCAGCTTATCTTCAAAAAAATCAATGACCTCTTGAATGCTATCAACACCATAAACCGTCAATCCATCTACTATAGCAGCCTCCAAAGCATTCTCTTTAGGCAAAATAACCCCTTTGAATCCCTCTACTTTAGCTTGAATAGCTATAGGCAAAGCACCTTTTATTGGCTGTAATCCACCGTCTAGCGACAATTCTCCCATAATGATATAGTCCTCTTGAGTAGTTGCTTTGATTTGTTTGGAATCCATCAAGATGCCAATTGCCAAAGTTAAATCGTATGCAGACCCCTCCTTTCTAAGATCTGCCGGTGCCATATTCACTATAATCTTTCGTCCCGGAAATTTATAACCGTTGTTTTTTAAAGCCGCTGCTATTCTATAACTACTCTCCTTAATCGCATTGTCGGGTAAACCTACCAAGTGATAACCGATTCCTTTATCCATACTGACCTCTACAGTAATCGTTGACGCTTCTATACCAAAAACCGCACTTCCAAATATTTTTGTAATCATAAGTTTTCCCTTTTAATAAACTAAAAACACTAAGGTTATCAAGTATCATTAAATATGATTAAAAATTAAAAGCCGCTTCTTGTAGAACACCTCCACGATTCGAGCATAAAGTGTACAAAGGACACCACTTTTAAAAAATGAACTTAATAAGGCTTTCTGTTATTTAAAAATAAACATAAAATAGTAACAAACAACTATTTAACACTTTACTGTTGCAAAAAAAAAGCGAGCAACCCCTTATTTGAGTAGCGCTTTATTAAATGGCACTGAGATTGAATAAGACACTACAGAGCGATATCGTCTCTATACATTTTATTTAACGCAGTAACAATAGATTTCACTTTATGAAAACTAAAAGCAAAAATATAATCGTTGGTTTGTCGTCTTTTTTATTGATTAGTACGCTAATCAGTTTAAATCAGTGTGGTATGAGTCCTACAAAAACTGTAGTCAATAAAGAAAATACGCATACTATTATCCCTGTAACAAAAACCGATAGCATCGGAACGCTTACCGCAAAGAATTAGGACAAAAATGAAAACATTACAGCTAAAACATTAGCGCGGTTGGGCAAACCGATATAAAAAAAATCCGCAAAAGAAGCTTTGGCCTCATTGCGGATTTTTAAAATTTGATTATTTTATAATCTATAGTTCGTTTTTAGCAGAAAGTTCAAACCAGCGTTCTTCTTTGGTTTCCATTTTCTTTAAAATACTTTTTAATTCATTAGCTTTCTTTTCGATAGAAGCTTCGTCGGTTACTTTTCCATCGGCAAACATCTTTTCAATTTCTTCTTTTTTCTGCTCTAAATCTTTGATTTCGCGTTCAATTTTCTGAAATTCCTTTTGTTCTTGAAAAGTTAATCCTACTTTTTTCTGAGCTTCTTTCCAATTAACCTTTTCTTTAGGCTCTTCCTTTACCGGTTCTGCACTGTCTTCATAACTTCTAAAGTCAGAATAGTTACCAGGAAAATCTTCTACTTGCCCCTCTCCTCTAAAGACAAACAAGTGATCGACGATTTTATCCATAAAATAACGGTCGTGGGAAACTACTAATAAGCAACCCGGGTAATCCAATAAAAAGCTCTCCAAAACATTAAGAGTAACGATATCTAAATCGTTAGTAGGCTCATCCAGTATCAAGAAATTTGGATTCTGAATCAATACCGTACACAAATACAAACGCTTTAATTCTCCCCCACTTAACTTTTCTACAAAATCATATTGCCTTTTGCGGTCAAACAAAAAGCGTTCTAACAATTGAGCGGCAGATATCATACGTCCTTTAGACAATGGGATATATTCTCCGAATTCCTTGATGATGTCAATTACTTTTTGACCTACTTTCGGTTGAATACCACTTTGAGTATAATAACCTATTTTAATGGTTTCCCCAACTATAATTTTCCCGGTATCAGGCAAAATAGTTTGGGTAATCATATTTAAAAAGGTCGACTTTCCAGTACCGTTTTTACCGATAATACCTATGCGTTCTCCTTTATTAAAGTTGTATGAAAAATTATCGAGTACCTTCTTTTCTCCAAAACTCTTAGAGACCTTTATCAACTCAATTACATTGCTTCCAATACGTCCCATATCGATTTCCAACTCCACCTTATGCTCTTTTCTTCTACTGCTGGCCTTCTCCTTAATTACATAAAAATCGTCTTGACGCGATTTGGATTTAGTTGTTCTCGCTTTGGGTTGACGACGCATCCAATCCAATTCTTTTACAAATAGATTTTGTGCTTTGTCTATACTGGCATTTTCAGCCGCAATACGCTCTTCTTTCTTTTCTAAATAATAAGAGTAGTTTCCTTTGTATTGGTATAATTTTCCGTTCTCTAATTCAATGATTTCATTACATACTCGTTCTAAGAAAAAACGGTCGTGCGTAACCATAAACAAAGTAATGTTTTCTTTGGCAAAATAGTTCTCCAACCATTCAATCATTTCTAGATCCAAGTGGTTGGTAGGCTCATCCAATATCAATAGATCGGGTCTGTTGATTAATATAATGGCCAAAGCCAAACGCTTTTTCTGTCCTCCTGAAAGCGTTTTAACCTTGAGTTTAAAGTCTTCTAATTTTAATTTAAACAGAATCTGTTTATATTGAGTTTCAAAATCCCAAGCATTATGCATGTCCATTTGCTCAAATGCTTTCTGATAAGCATCAGCGTCTTCCGGATTTTCTAAAGCTTTTTCATAAGCCTCAATCACCGTTAGAATTTCATTATCCGATGCAAAAATGCTTTCTTCTATAGTTAACTCATCTTGTAAGGTTGGTTCTTGAGACAAAAAGGCCATTCGGATTCCCTTTCTAATGACCACTTGTCCAGTGTCGGGAGTATCTTCACCCGTAATGATTTTTAAAATGGAGGTTTTTCCAGAGCCATTTTTCGCTACAAAAGCAATTTTTTGATCTTTGTTAATTCCAAAAGACAAATCTTCGAACAAGGTCCTTGCTCCATAAGATTTGGATAAGTTTTCTACTGATAAATAATTCACGGGTAATTTCTTTTTTACAAAAATAGGCTTTTATTTCTCATAAAGAGAATTGTAGCTCGTATTTGGGGATTTCGATTGATTTTACCCTGTTCTTGGCTGTTTATTCAAAAGTGGAAATCGGAAATCGGTTGGACCATAAAAGCACATCTACGATTCCTTTTTCACTTTTTTCAACTGAAGTGCATTCATAGGATTCATTCCCAATCCGCGGACATTCTTTTGAGAAAAACGAGCTACACGGTCATAAAACAAAACGATTACAGGAACATCTGTATAAATCGCTTGATTCATTTCGCTATAGAGTTGTGCTCTTTTGGCGGGATTGACCTCAGAGAAAGAGGCATCATAGCGTTGATCAAACTGTTGATTCGAATATCGCGTGTAGTTTGGTCCATTGGGCGCTTTATTTTTAGAATAAAACAGCGACAAATAATTTTCTGCATCGGGATAATCGGCTACCCAACTGCCTCTAAAAAAAGTGACTTTTCCGGTTGCTATCCCCTGTCTTAAGGTAGCTGGAGGAGAAACATCAACTTGTACTTCTACCCCTATTTTCTGCCATTCGCGTTGTAAGTATTCTGCAATATCAATATAAGACGCATTGGTAGAAAGGGTTAAAACAGGTTTCACACCTGTTTCTCGCACAAATTCCGCTACCAAGCTCTTGGCCTTATCAACATCAAAAGGCACCACGTTTTTAGCGCTATAACCTGCCAGTCCTTCCGGAATAATTCCACTGACTTTAGCACTTCCCATACCGTTGCGCAAATACAGCAACATCTTGTTACGATCAAAACCGATATTTAGAGCTTTTCGAATCCTTATATCTCTTAGGGCTATTTCATCTGTATCCAAGTTAAAACCCAAATACTCCGTATTGAGATAAGGCCCAGTTACCATCTGAATTCTATCGTTATATTTACTTCTTAACTTCCCTTCTTCCGTAATGATTTCATCGGTATAAGAGGGATCAAGGCCTGAAATAAAATCTAATTTCCCTTGTATAAATTGCAAAAAAGCACTCTGTTTATCCGGTAAAAAAGTTATGGCTACTGCTTCTAAATACGGCAGGGCATTTCCCTGTTCATCCTTTTCGAAATAACGCGGATTTTTGCGCAATACCAATTTGATATTTTCCTCCCAAAACTTAAAATAAAACGGGCCTGTACCTATCGGATGAGATCTAAAATCCTGACTATCGTCGTCGAGCACTTCACGAGGAACAACGGAGGCATATTTCATGGTTAACAAGCCTAAAAATGCAGGAAAACTCTCTTTTAATTCGATTTCAAAAACACTGTCGTTTAGCGCTTTATAATTCGCTACCTTTTGCAAAATCCACGCACCTGGCGAGGCAGTAGCAGCAGCCCGCAATCGGTCAAAACTGTAGGTAAAATCGCTAGCAACAACCGTCCTTAAACTATCTCTTCCAAAATTGATGTGTGGATGAAAATAGACGTTGTCACGCAAGTGAAAAGTATATTTTTTTCCCGTAGCATCGATAGTCCAAGATTGAGCAATATCGGCTCGAATTTGCAGGGAGTCATCGAGTTGAACCAAACCGTTAAAAAGCTGGTTACACGGCCATAAAATGGCTTGATTTCTTGCAAAAGCAGGGTCTAAAGTTTGAATATTAGCACTCTCATTATACCTGAAAACTAAATTTTCTTGATTTGAAATGGCGCTTTTCTGACAAGATTGCAGCGTCAAAAGGATACAAATTATTGATATATAATGCGTTAATGATTTCATCAAATGGAATTTTGTATGTAAATTTGCAGACCTTTTTATTTTTAAAAAAGTAAATATAATTCAAAGTTACCATTTAACGAGTAGCTTACAACTATGGAAAACAGAAAAAAAGTAGCTTTTTATACTTTGGGTTGCAAACTCAACTTCTCCGAAACTTCTACTATTGCTCGAAACTTTACTACAGAAGGTTTTGATCGTGTCGATTTTGAAGAAGCCGCCGATATTTATGTCATCAATACTTGTTCTGTCACAGAAAACGCAGACAAGCAATTTAAACAAATTGTCAAAAAAGCTTTAAAGAAAAACGATAAGGCCTTTATAGCGGCAGTGGGTTGTTATGCCCAATTGAAACCCGAAGAACTCGTAGCTGTAGACGGGGTCGATTTGGTATTGGGTGCAACGGAAAAATTTAAGATTACCGATTACCTACACGATTTGACTAAAAACGATTTGGGAGAAGTACATTCTTGCGAAATCGAAGAGGCCGATTTTTATGTGGGCAGTTACTCTATAGGCGATCGTACGCGAGCCTTTTTAAAAGTACAAGACGGTTGCGATTATAAGTGTACCTATTGTACTATTCCGTTGGCTCGTGGAATTTCTCGTAGTGATACTATGGAAAGTGTATTAAAAAATGCCAAAGAAATTTCGGAACAAAACATTAAGGAAATCGTTTTAACTGGAGTCAATATTGGCGATTATGGCAAGGGGGAATTTGGCAATAAAAAACACGAACACACTTTTTTAGAATTGGTAAAAGCATTGGATTTAGTTGAAGGCATTGAACGCTTGAGAATCTCGTCGATAGAGCCCAATTTACTAAAAAATGAAACCATTGATTTTGTTTCAAAGAGCCGCACCTTTGTGCCTCACTTCCATATCCCCTTACAATCGGGAAGCAATGAAATTCTTAAAAAGATGAAACGTCGCTATATGCGCGAACTCTATACGGAACGCGTAAACAAGATTCGTGAAGTGATGCCAGATGCTTGTATAGGCGTGGATGTGATTGTCGGTTTTCCTGGTGAAACCGAAGAGTTATTCTTAGAAACTTTTAACTTCTTAAACGAGCTAAACATATCGTACCTACACGTTTTTACCTATTCTGAACGCGATAACACCGAAGCGGTTTTAATGGAAAATCCCGTTGCCATGAATGTTCGCCACAAGAGAAGTAAAATGTTGCGAGGACTGTCCGTAAAAAAACGACGTGCTTTTTACGAAAGCCAATTGGGTAAAACCAAAACCGTACTCTTTGAAAGCGACAACCGTGAAGGCTATATTCAAGGTTTTACCGAGAACTATGTCAAAGTAAAAACACCTTGGAATCCAGAATTAGTCAATACACTACACCAAATTGAATTGACCAAAATTGACGACGATGGTATGGTACGAATGAATTTTATAGAACAACCCATGTATCTATAGTTCGTTTAGTGATTACAAATTATAGATTGAGTATTACAAAAAACGCGTTTCATCAGGATGAAACGCGTTTTTTGTAATGTTGTGGTTGTGTACTACATAATAATTAGATCCTAATTCCCGGAGGCAAGAGCTCCTTATAAGCGGGATTACTTCTAAAAAAGGATACGATTTTTGGATGTGTTGGCACTACGCGCCACTTGTTTTTCTCAGCAAAAGATAAGACTCCTTTTATTAAAAAAGCACTTTGTTCTTGAACGTCATTTTCCCAACCCTTTAATTTGGTAAGAAAAATCTTTCTCTCCTGAAGCGAATACTCTACGCTTAGCATCCCGTTTTCGGTTTGCAGCTCAAATTGGCGTAAGAGCTCATTGTTCTTGATTTCCATTATAAATAGTTTTTGTGTTTTCGATAATCGCGTCGTGAATTCATTAGGTATTGAACAAGAAAAAGTGAATTAATATTAATAATAATTCATAATATATTCAAAACAAAACCCTTGACATTTAAGACAATTTTAATCTTTAAGAAGTGTGATTAGCTAATTAATAGCTTATATTTAGAACAAATTTCGTCATTTTTTTTGACAATCCCCCCCTTTTAAAAGTTAATTTATTTAGAATGAACAAAATACCTGTCTATTTCATGCCAGGAATGGCTGCCAGCTCTAGAATATTTGAGAAAATTCATTTACCCGAAGAGCGATTTGAAATTTTCTATTTAGAATGGCTTAATCCCATTGCTCAGGAAACCTTAACGGAATACACAGCGCGTATAGCCACCCATATTCATCACGAAAACCCTGTAATGATTGGTGTGTCTTTTGGTGGAATTATAGTGCAAGAATTGATGAAAATACGTCCTAGTTTAAAAACCATTATCATTTCGAGTGTTCGTTCCAACAAGGAATTTCCATTAAAAATAAAATTGGCTAGGTCCACAAAAATTTATAAATTGTTTCCGACAAATTGGTTGTCCGAAATCGAAGGTACTCTGGCTAAATATGGCAGTGCAAAACAAAAGAAAAAGCTCAGCCTATACCAGGAATACCTATCGATACGCGATCCTAAATATTTGGACTGGGCCTTTGAAAACATCATTAAATGGAATCGTAACGAAGCCGACCAAGAAGTTATCCACATCCATGGCGATCTCGATGAAGTATTCCCAATACAGCACATTCATCGCGCCATAGTAGTCAAGGGAGGTACACACGCTATGATTATTTACAAACACCATTGGTTTAATAAAAACTTAAGCCATATTATACTCAATGACACAGATGAACAAATCGATTAAAAATGCCTTGGTTCTAGGAACTATAGCCATAGCTTGTACTTCGTTTATTTATGGAACCTCCACAGGAACCAATACCAACAGCGTAGATGTCTCAAATCACGCCTATTTACCGAATACCATCAATTTTGCTGGAGAAAAAGCCCCATTAAACATAGTCGATGTTAAGGAGCGCCTAGATCGAGAAATGATTGTAAACATCAATCTTCACTCGTCCACTACACTCGCTATCAAAAGAGCCAAACGGTATTTTCCCATTATTGAGCCCCTATTAAAAAAGAACGGTATTCCCGACGATTTTAAATACCTAGCTGTTATTGAAAGTGGTTTGGCCAATGTAGTCTCCTCTGCAGGCGCAAGAGGATTCTGGCAGTTTATGCCGGCGACTGCTAAAGAATTCAATATGGAAGTTACCGATTATGTCGATGAACGCTACGATGTTGCCAAAGCCACAGAAGCCGCTTGTGAATATTTCAAAAGAGCTAAAAACCGATTTGGGACTTGGACCTTAGCCGCTGCTTCTTATAACCGCGGTATGGCAGGTGTAAGCAATCAACTCACCGCACAACAGGTTTCAGACTATTACGATTTACTCTTGACCGAAGAAACCTCTAGATATGTTTTTAGAATTTTAGCCTTAAAGGAAATTATGCAAAATGCCGAAAAATACGGCTATGCCCTTCCCGAATCAACCCTATATCAACCTATAAAAACCCGAAGCATTACCATTAACACCGATATTTTAGACTTGGCCACTTTTGCTAAAGAACAAGGCATTAATTACAAAATATTAAAACTACACAACCCATGGATGCGCGACACTAAATTGATTGTAACCCCTTTAAAAGATTATAATGTAGAAATTCCAACAGAAGGCTATTAATCATCACTAGCATAGAGTAGAAATCACCAACTCAATTGCAACATATGTTTACGTATAAACATATTAAAGTTTTACTAACGCAAGCTACTACAACGAACCTTGTTTTAATAAAAAAGGGATTCACAAATGTGAATCCCTTTTTTATAGTTACGCCGTTATTTAAATCTTTTTCAATTGATCTTTCATCATCTTGATTTGATCCTTTAACATGTTTTGCTTATCCAATTTTTTAGCTTCACCCAATAATTTGGTAGCCTCCACTTTTCTTCTTCTCGTCATGGCAATACCCGCCAACTGTAACTTGGTCATGGCTACATCTTGATCCATATTTAATCCCAACTCCAAAGCTCTCTTTAAATACTTTTCGGCAGCGTTTAAATTCGTTTGAGAAATCATGATTCCCTGTAAGTAATTATAATACCCATTTTGCTTTCTAATCAGGGCCGTATTAGGATTCTTTATATAACTTAACCACTTTTGAGCTCCCTCAAAATCTTGTTTTCTCAACTTTAAAAAAGCCAATAGAATGAACTCGTTTTTAAAGTACAACAAGATAAAAATCAACGCGATAAGTATTAAGAAAATACCGTTTCCAATATTGCTCTCTGTAAATTGCCAAACAGCTACTGCAAAGATCAATCCTGCAATAATTAACTTGATATTTCTATGAAACATATTTATAAATTATTTTTAAGAATACAAAGGTAATAAAAATCTATGGACGGTGGAAATACAAAAAACAGAATCACCAAATATATCCATCGCCTTTTCCCATTATTCCAAGTTCCTTATTTTTCTTAATTCTTAAGCGTTTTATTTTTTTGGATATGCTTGTCAATATCTTGGTAAATTTTTGCCGTTTGCAACACTTTATAGGATCTGAATTTTCGATCCATATACAAAGCATGTGCACTCGTTGGCTCAGCAATTTTTAAATATTTTCGACCTGCATCTTTCCATTCATAATAATACATTTTATTATTGCTGTAGGAAATAGCTCCTATCGAATCGGCCATATAATCGTATTCATTGATAGCAAAGCGGTACCCCTTTTTAGTAGCGAACAAATTATCACCAGAATACACATAAGGCTGATTGGATAAACTCAAATTAAATATCGTTGGAAAGATATCCTTATGAGCCGCAAATACATTTTTATCGTAAAACACAGGCTTATATGCCTCAGGTATATACATTAAGATGGGAACACTTCGCTTTAGAAAAGAAGTTTCTTCATTGTACTCAAAAACCTGTCTGATGTTATGGTCTCCTGTTGCTACTATAATTGTATTTTTACCCAATGGTGATTGGCGCACGTCGCGAATCAATTTAGCTAACTGAGAAGCCGCATATTGATGGGCAGCAAAATTATCGTATGCCATATCTTCATCAACCCGAATGCTTTTTTTCAAAGAATCATTCATTTTAATCGGATATTTTTTATAGTGTTCCGGAATTTCATACGGCGTATGATTACTGATTGTCATAGCAAATATAAATTGCGGCTGTTTCGTATTTTCCTTTAATTTATCTTCAATATAATCAAACAAATACTCATCATGAGCTCCCCACGCAAACTCCTCTGCCTCGGGATATTTACTTAAGATATGTGCCTTGCCCTGTACACTGTCGAAATATTGGTGTAATAAAAAATTATCTACATTTCTCCAAGAGGTATTAGCTCCGGAAAGAAAGGAAGTTTGATATCCTTTATCTTTAAACGGTTTTGCAACCGAAGAAGAATAATTTACATCAAAATATTCCGACTGCGATATGATGTTTTTAGGTGTGTTTATCGTCAAGCTTTCCAAGGAATAAATCGTTCCATTAAACGACGATAATGCACGATTAAACTGATATAAATAAGGTAATTCCGCCTCCAAATCGCCAAGGAGATTGAGTTCTTTAGAATGCAATTGAAAATAATGAAAACTCATACTCTCCATCATAACAAAAACCACATTGGGCGGATTTTCCTCCAAAAAAGCATTGGTCGAAGTTCGAACTATAAAATCACTATCAAAACTATCAATAACCTGAGGGCGATAATCGTCATAAGCTTCTTCCAAATTAAGATATTTATTCACCTTTAATTCAGCGTTGATATCCGCTGCAAAACTATTGGTATTCAATTCCGATTTAGCGAATTTTAAAGCAAAAATACCGTTATAACTCAAGGCGTTTATAAAAGCCACTGGGGACACATTGGTATGGTCGCGTCTTAAAGTAAAAAGACCAACACTTCCACGTAAACCAACAAAAAAAATCGGTATCACTAACAAATACAACCAATTTGCCTTAGCACTATTAACAAACGAAAAACGAGCCATACTGCTTTTGTAAATACGCTGAGCACAGAAGAAGTAAACCGCTATCACTACAAAATAAATCAACACAATACCTAAAATCGGATAATCTTTCCAAACCGAATTTAAAACGGCCTGTGTATCATCTTTAAAAATTCCAAAGAAAAGCACGTTTATATGCGATTGAAAAAATTGATAAAAAAAGTAATCAATCAACAATATACTCGTAAATAAAATCAGCGGAATCAATAAATACCATTTGGCAAAAACACCAAAAAAACGCAAATAACCCACACTCTTAGAAGCAGGAACAAACAACCCACCAATAGCCACTAGAAAAACGAGTAAAAATCCATAGCAAATAACAGATACATCAAAACGTCCGCCTATCCAAAAAGCCTTCAATACATCGGAATGATTAGTCCACAATTCGGCATAGTTACCGTAAGACAACATAAATAGAATTCTACTTATTAAAAAAACACCCACAAAGAAAACAAAGTTCTTAGACAGCAACTGTATTAAACCCTTAAACAGATTTATATTCATATTTGATTATTTTATCGCTTAATTAGCAATTATTATATATTTATTTATACCTCCTAGACAACCCAACAGATTTGCAGCAAACTCCTGACAACAGTTTATTTTATGTTTTCATAATTGGAACACATACCTTCGCCTAGATAAAGTCGTTACCATGTTTTTATTCCACGCAAAAGTAACAATTACCCTAACACAGCAATATAATCTGTAATTGTTTTTTTTGAAATCAAAAAAGGCTGACCGTCATAACAACAATTCCCTCACGACAAAACAACACTAAATACCAACAGTACTAGAAAATCTGATTATAAAGCAACTTTTGACCGCTATACAGACAAACCCATTACAATCTTTTTCTATCCGAGTTATTACGACACATAAAACCTTTATCCAAGCTATTCCACTAACAATGAAGTGCTTTAAATCTAAAACCCACAACAACGGAACGCTATAAACCACGAGTACCTAAAATAAAATTAAATATTTATGCAAAAGGATTTGTAAGAGACAAAAGACTTTGTATATTTGCACTCGGTTTTGAGGTGACTGACTTTCAAAGCTGAAAATTTGTAAAATTCTAAGATTTAAAAATAAAAGCAATGAGTAAGAGAACGTTTCAACCATCGAAAAGAAAAAGAAGAAACAAACATGGTTTCATGGACAGAATGGCTAGTGCTAACGGAAGAAAAGTGTTAGCTCGTAGAAGAGCCAAAGGAAGACACAAATTGACTGTTTCTTGCGAACCAAGACATAAAAAATAATGTTTTTCTAAAACATACCTAAAGGTGTTACTATTTATTCGTAACGCCTTTTTTTATACATTTTTTTGCCCTACATTGTTCTTATACTGGTTTAAAGGGTACTTTTACAACAACCAACGCAACACACATCATTGAAATGCCAAAAGATACAACTATCAAAACCGTCTTAATAATTGGTTCAGGACCAATTGTTATTGGTCAAGCTTGTGAGTTTGACTATTCTGGATCTCAATCAGCCCGCTCCTTAAGAGAAGAGGGAATCAAAGTTATTTTGATTAATTCGAATCCAGCTACGATTATGACCGACCCCTCCATGGCGGACCATATTTATCTAAAACCTCTAACTACAAAATCATTAATCGAGATTCTAAAAGAGCATCCGGAAATTGATGCAGTACTTCCAACTATGGGGGGACAAACTGCCTTAAACCTGTGTTTAGAAGCCGATGAAAAAGGGATTTGGAAAGATTTTGACGTGCGTTTAATAGGTGTTGACATCAATGCTATTAATATCACTGAAGACAGAGAACAATTTAAGCAATTACTTCAAAGAATCGATGTGCCTACTGCCCCTGCACAAACGGCCACTTCATTTTTAGAAGGAAAAGAAATCGCTCAAAAATTCGGATTCCCCCTAGTTATACGCCCGTCGTTTACCCTAGGAGGTACTGGAGCCGCTTTTGTCCATAAAGCGGAAGATTTTGACGACTTATTGACACGCGGACTTGAGGCTTCACCGATACACGAAGTACTTATAGACAAAGCGTTATTGGGTTGGAAAGAATACGAATTGGAATTGTTACGCGACAAAAATGATAACGTAGTCATTATTTGTACCATTGAAAATATGGACCCTATGGGAATCCATACTGGAGACAGTATTACCGTAGCTCCTGCCATGACTTTATCGGACCGAACTTTTCAAAGAATGCGCGACTTATCTATCAAGATGATGCGCAGTATTGGAAATTTTGCTGGAGGATGTAATGTGCAGTTTGCCGTATCACCAGACGAAAAAGAAGATATCGTTGCCATAGAAATCAACCCTCGTGTTTCTCGTTCATCGGCCTTGGCTTCTAAAGCTACAGGTTACCCGATTGCGAAAATCGCCACCAAATTAGCCTTGGGATATTCCCTAGACGAATTGCAAAATCAAATTACCAAATCCACTTCAGCTTTATTCGAGCCGACCTTGGATTATGTCATTGTAAAAATACCGCGTTGGAACTTTGATAAATTCGAAGGAGCCGACCGTACCTTAGGTCTTCAAATGAAATCTGTGGGAGAAGTTATGGGAATTGGACGTTCGTTCCAAGAAGCCCTACACAAAGCCACACAATCTTTGGAAATTAAAAGAAATGGATTGGGTGCAGACGGTAAAGGTTATACCAACTACGATCAAATCATCGACAAATTAACGCATGCTAGCTGGGATCGTGTGTTCGTTATTTACGACGCCATCCAACACGGCATACCGTTGAGCAGAATTCACGAAATCACGAAAATTGATATGTGGTTCTTAAAACAATATGAAGAGCTTTACTTACTTGAGAAAGAAGTTTCTAAACACACTATAGAAACCCTTCCAAAAGAATTGCTTTTGGACGCCAAACAAAAAGGATTTGCCGATCGTCAGATTGCACACATGCTCAACACCCTGGAGAGTAAAGTACACGCTTTACGCGACGAGATGAAAGTAAACCGTATCTTCAAATTAGTAGATACTTGTGCCGCTGAATTTCCCGCAAAAACACCTTACTACTACTCTACTTTTGAAGCCGAAATCGAGAAACCAGACGGTACGCGATATGTAGCTAACGAAAGTATAGTTTCGGACAAAAAGAAAATCATCGTTTTGGGCTCCGGTCCAAACCGAATTGGCCAGGGAATCGAATTTGATTACTCTTGTGTACACGGCGTATTGGCCGCAGAAGAATGCGGTTATGAAACCATTATGATCAACTGTAATCCAGAAACGGTTTCAACCGACTTCGACACTTCGAATAAACTGTATTTTGAACCGGTTTTTTGGGAACATATTTACGATATCATTCGCCATGAAAAACCAGAAGGCGTTATCGTACAATTAGGAGGTCAAACCGCTTTGAAATTAGCTGAAAAATTAGAACGCAACGGTATCAAAATTATCGGTACTAGTTTCGATGCATTGGATTTAGCGGAAGACCGCGGAAGATTCTCTGCTTTACTTGAAGAATTGAAAATTCCTTTTCCACAATTTGGTATCGCTCAAACAGCTGACCAAGCTTTGGAACTTGCCGACAGCTTAGACTTTCCTTTATTAGTACGTCCATCTTATGTATTGGGCGGCCAAGGAATGAAGATTGTTATCAATAAAAAAGAATTGGAAGAACACGTTATCGACTTGCTCAATTCCATTCCTGGAAACAAACTCCTTTTAGACCATTATTTAGACGGAGCCATAGAAGCAGAAGCCGATGCCATTTGCGACGGTGAAAACGTCTATATCATAGGTATTATGGAACATATAGAACCTTGTGGTGTTCACTCCGGTGACAGCCATGCTATGTTACCTCCATTTAACTTAGGAGAATTTGTTTTACAACAAATTAAAGACCATACACATAAAATCGCTATTGCTTTAAAAACAGTCGGCTTGATCAATATTCAATTTGCCATCAAAGACGATATCGTATACATTATTGAAGCCAACCCTAGAGCCTCTAGAACGGTTCCTTTTATCGCAAAAGCTTACGGAGAACCGTATGTAAATTATGCAACTAAAGTGATGCTGGGAGCTAAAAAGGTAACCGACTTCAATTTTAATCCACAATTAAAAGGATACGCCATCAAAAGCCCTGTATTCTCTTTTGATAAATTTAGAAACGTCAATAAAGCATTAGGACCTGAGATGAAATCAACAGGTGAGAGCATTTTATTCATCGACGACTTAAAAGACGATCAGTTTTACGAAATCTACTCGAGACGTAAAATGTACTTAAGCAGATAAGATATATTTATAGTTCCAAAAAAGGTTGCCCCGAAACGGCAACCTTTTTTAGTTAATGCAAAAAACGCATACAATGTTTTAATCAATTCAGTCCCAATAAAAAACAAGATTACAAAGCCATTACAAAACCAATACAAAGTCATTACAAAGTCATTACAAAGTCATTACAAAACAACAACAGTCACCTACAAGCGCACTACACAACTATCATAATGCCTTTACAAATCAAATACAACACTACCACAAACCACAAAATCGATGATAGCAAAATCAAAAAAGGGCCATTCTTCCGAATGACCCTTTTTGTTTCTATTAAAAATAATTAATTTCCCATCGGATTATAGGCTTCAATTTTCCATGTATTCTTACTTAAATCCACATAAAAATAATCTATCGCGTCATTTTTATCAAAAGCACCATTTTTATTGATATCCTCTATCGTTCTAAAATACAATCTGTTTTGAGACTCAATAACACTCCAATCCAAAAGTTCATGTAAATCTTCCGATAACTTAGTGAATTTAGTTCCATCATTCATACTGATATACAAAGACTTAATATCACTAGAATCAATTTTACCGTCTTGATTCGTATCCAGATCAGCAATACTGTAAACCAAGATTTTCTTTTTCGTTTTGTCTGCTATGGTATTTAGATAAGTCACCGTTTGAATCTGCATTACCTGATCGGTCAAAGGACGTAAAGCAGTAGAATCTACATGCTGAAACATTAGATTCTGAAAATAGCCCGTCAACTCATAACGGTTGTAATTAGAAATCGTATAGGAAACCTGATTGACTTTAGTTGAACCGTACTTTGAAGAAACATCATAAACACGTACGTCTCCTATAGGATGAATCAAGTAGTTAGTCCCCTCCATTAAGATAGGTAAATCCGCTATTTTAATTTGAGTACTATCTATTTTTTGAGGTTCACGTACCGCTATCTTTTTCGCTTCATAAATCACTTTGGGTTGTTCCTCTTCTTTTTTACAAGAATACAAACTCATCAATACCAAGACTGCAACTGCACCTTTTAAATTTTTCATCAGTTAAATTTTATCCTATCAAATATAAAAATAATTACGCTAGCTTTCCAAAAAAATTACAGACGCATATTTACTTTGAGATTAAACGTTCTTGTAGTCATGTAATTCGGAATACCATACTGCACTTTAGAATACACGTCACGCACCCAAGTATTGGTTATAGCATTCTGATTGTCAAATAAATTATAAATTTCAAAACCCAATGTTAACTCATCAAAAGCCGTTAACCAACTTTTATCCAATCCGATTTTAGCATCTTTAAATACATAGGAAAAACCGGCATCAGCTCTGCGATAATCCTTTAAGCGGGTTTGATAATCATACGGATCGGCATAGGATGGCGATCCTCCTGGCAATCCGGTATTATAAACCAAGTTTAAATACATTTTTAAGTTGGGAACTTGCGGCATATAATCTTGAAACAACAGCCCAAACTTAAGACGCTGATCGGTTGGCCTAGCAATAAAGCCCCGGTCGTTGTAATTTTCTTCCGTTTTGAGATACCCAAAACTCAACCAAGATTCTGTACCGGGTACAATTTCTCCGTTTAAACGAAAATCTGCCCCATAGACATAAGCCTCCGCATTATTATCTGCCTGATAGCGAATGCGCACGTTCTCTAAAGTATAGGTATTTACATCAGTTAGTTTCTTATAATACACCTCGCTGGTCAATTTAAATGGGCGTTGCCCAAGCTTAAAACTATAATCGTTACCAGCAACCAAATGAATAGATTTTTGAGCTTCTAAATGAAGATTAATGGCTCCGTCCATGGCCCGCATTTCTCTATACGATGGGGGTTGTGCATATAAGCCTCCTGAAATTCGAAACACCATATCCGCTTGCCACTTGGGTTTTATCGAAAACTGAGCCCTTGGACTGACAATCATTTTAGAATCGGACTTTTCTCCGCTATTGTCCGCTTGCCACCAATGCGCGCGAACCCCAACATTCATCCATACTTCTGCTTGCCCTATTTCTGTTCGGTAATTCCATTGCCCGTAGCCTGAAAAGCGATTGATCACCAAATCATTTCTTGATTTTACATTCTGAAAGGGCTGTAATGGCCCATAATAAGGATTATAAGGCTGATCATTGCGCAAATCCAACATAGGATTAGGCAGCGAAAAACCCGCAGAATCCACCACTTCCCACTCCAGCAAACGATCGATGATGTCTTCCCTAGTATATTTTATCCCCCATTCCAACTGCTGCTCGTCTTTATCGTGAAATCCTTTGACCTCCGCATTAAAGATAACCGCATCGTAGTCATTCCGAGCATGGTTTAACTGCGAACCTACCCCGCGGCTATAAGTAACACCTCCAAAATTTTCAGACCCTATATTGGTATCTATTTCACCTAAACGATAATAAGCTAAAATATCAAAGTGTTCTTTTTCTTGTGTGTGATAACCCGAAGCTATAAATTTCAATTTGGTACGCTCATTCCACTGATAGGATGCTTTCAGTGCTCCAAACAAGGTTAAATACTCATCTTTCTCTTGTCCTTGATAATTAACCAGTAAAGCGGTTGGATTGTCAACGGTTCCAAAATTAGTTTGTCGTGACAAAGGTTCGTAATGATACTTATTCTGCGATATATTACCCAAAAAACTCCATTGCCATTTTGTAGAAGCATTGTAATTAACTAAAGTTTGGAAGTCCATAAACGTCGGACTAAAATTTGTTTCAGTTTCCTGACTGTTAACCAAAAGCCTGTTGTCTCGATAGCGAACTCCTGAAATCGTATTCCACTTTTGATTTTTAGAAACCCAATCGACCGTAGCCGCCCCCCCTAAAAAACTCGCCTCAACCGCAGCTTTAAAAACCGTTGGATTACGATAGGTTATATCCAATACAGACGACAATTTATCGCCGTATTTCGCCTGAAATCCTCCGGCAGAAAAATTGATATTTTCCACCATGTCGGTATTGGTAAAGCTTAGACCCTCTTGCTGTCCAGAGCGAATTAAAAAGGGTTTGTAAATTTCAATTTCATTGACATACACCAAATTCTCGTCGTAATTCCCTCCTCGAACGGCATATTGCGTACTTAATTCATTATTGGAATAAACCCCCGGTAGTGTTTTTAAAATATTTTCAATGCCGGCATTAGCACCGGGAATCCGGCGCAACAATACAGGAGAAATAACTGTAGCTCCCAATACGCGATGACGCGAATCGTTAATAACAATTTCATTTAAGGTTTGAGAATCGCGATAAAGGATTAAATTTAACTCATGATCTTCATTGGTTTTTAAACGAACAGCAACCAAAGCTCCATGAAAGCCGCTATGCGCAAAACTTACCTCATGTTCTTTCTCCGCCTCTAAAGCAACTACATAAAAACCGTTTTCATTAGTAATTACCGTCCAATCACCGACCATCACAGTTACACCTGCCAAAGGAAGTTTTTCTTCACTTAAAACAAGGCCTTTAATACGAGCTTGTTGCGCATAAATACTCATACTCAGCAACAAACAAATCACAATCGAAAACGCATTAATTTTTTTCAATAGTCTGTTTTTTTTTTATTTTACAAAAAAGTAACTTTCAAATGTGGTGGTATTTCCCATTCGATCCGTCGTTATTATTTTAATGTCATTTCTTCCCACAACAGCCACGCCATCACTTAGAAAATGCTCCACTATATTGGTTTTATAATCGTAATCCAACAGCACCCATCGGTCATTGATGTAAGCGTTAATCTGATCCAAACCAGACAAATCATCTTCCACAAAAAAGCGAATACTGTTTTTTCTTTCTAACTGTTCACCCGCTTCGAAACTGGGTTTATAAATCCGAGGAGCCACCGTATCTTCCATAATTTGGTAGGTACCAAAATCTCGTGTATTTATAGAGAAAATCTTATTATTCTTCCGAGTCGAAAAATACTCTTTTTTTCCATTGAAAACTCGACCAATAAAAGCTTTTTCTAAATCAATCCCTTTAATTTGACTAACATCGAATTTGATACTAATATTTTTATGCAAGGGAATGGTTTCGTCGTGCAAATTCAGAACATTATCAACCACGTCCCATCTTAAGTAAAAATCCTCATAAAAAACATTTGCAGGAAACGCTATCGTTACATTTTCTTTTTCAAATATATAGTCGCGTTCGGTTTGAATCAACAACTTGGAGGTTTCTTTATCTGCTTTAATCAATACGCTTTCTTCGACATAATCAATCGGAACATGAACCACCGTTTTATTACCGTTAAAATCGGAAATCTCAATTCTATAGTTAAAACTCGTCCCTGGTGCAATGAACAACTGTCCGTTGTTTTTATACGAATTGATTAACGACAACCCATAAGGCTTTCTATAAAATAATTTTTGAAAGCGTTGTTTGGTTTTAGCATAGCGTTCATAATCAATTAATGCATTTACATACCTCGATTCATCAAATGCAAAAGTATCGAATTGAAAACTATAAAATACCGATCCATTTAAAAAAGTCTTGATTGCATATATACCGTTTTTTGCATAATTGTTATCAGAACCGTCATGCGTATTAACAGCAAATCCAATCGTTCCACTTGCCCGCAACCGAGTAGCTAGATACGACCCGTCTTTCTGTTTGGACAAAGCTATTTCTATTGGTTTTTGAGATTGATTGACTAAAGCATCTGCATTTAGTGGATAGACCAACAAGCTATTCAAAGTAGGGGCCTCTGTATCTTTCACTTGAACAGCAGCTCCAAACTGAAGTGGATTTATTATTTTCTCTGTTTTGGTGTCTCGAAATTCAAAGTGCAAGTGCGGTCCTCCGGAGCCGCCGGTATTTCCAGTAAAACCAATAACGTCTCCCTTTTTCACCTTAAAATCACCAGCTTTTGGAAACATTTCGATTTCAAATTTCTCAGACTTATACTGCTGCTGCCTTACAAAATCCCCTATCGTTTCATTGTAAGCACTTAAATGACCATATACAGTGGTATATCCCCCTGCATGATTGATGTATAAAGCCTTCCCATAACCAAAAGTCGAAACTTTTATACGAGAAACCGTACCGTCGGCAGGAGCATATACAGGCAAACCGATGCGCTGTTGCGTTCGAATATCTAATCCGGCGTGAAAGTGATTATTTCTTAATTCGCCAAACGTTCCCGAAGGAATAATTCCTATTTTTAATGGACTTGAAAATTGCTCTTTAGGGTAATTTTGGGCAAAAAGCCAAGAAGTTGATAGTAAAAATATAAAAAATGGTTTCATCATTGCAATTTGTGCTAATTTATAAAACAACAGACAATTAAAAAAGTCTATATTAAAAATTAATGTTAGCTTAAATATCTGGAAATTATTTAACAATAAAGAATTTTCGATTTTTTATCTTATTTTTTTTTTATTTAGAGATAGTAATATTAACTTTGTACAATCATGTAATGAAGAATAGCACAATGAGTGAACTTAATGAAATCATAGATTCTCTGGAAAATAAGTTTACGAGACTTGTGCAAAAGCTTGAGGCTTTAGAAGTTGAGAATGCAACACTGCTGCAAGAACTTAATAAAACCAAGGGGGAAATCAGTCATTTGAAAGATACGCACCGCGGCTTAGAAACGCGATACGATTCGCTCAAAACGGCCAATTCATTACTGGGCAATGACGAAAACAAAAGAGATACGAAACTCAAGATAAATTCATTAATTCGAGAAATAGATAATTGTATAGCACAGCTCTCTGAATAATAAGAGTGAATATGGAGGAGAAATTAAAGATTAAAGTTTCAATAGCCGACCGAATATACCCCTTGACTGTGGATTATTCACAGGAGGAAGGATTGCGTACAGCATCAAAAAAGATTGAAACCATGATCCATCAGTTTGAAGAGAACTATGCCGTTCGCGACAAACAAGATGTCTTAGCGATGTGTGCTCTGCAATTTGCAGCGCAGACCGAGCAAAAGAAAATTGACATCTCCGACAACTATACACAAGCCATTGACCGCTTGCAAGAAATGGATGAAAAATTGAATAAGATTCTATCAAAATAACACGTTCTTTAACATAAAACTAAGATACTGCCCACATTAGTACCTGTTTGATAAACTCAACGCTAACAAATTAAAATGAGTGAATCATTGCTTCTAAAGCACGCTGCCTTGCGCAGACCCTTGAACAGCAAGATAGCTCAAAACTTGTCATATTACGAGTTTATACAACCACCCCTAATGTGGGCTTTTTTTATATAATTACACAAACAACTATGGATACGACTATCATATTAATTATTACTGGATTAATACTAGGAACAGGAATAGGCTTTGCCGTTGCGAAGTACTTGGAAAAAAACAACGCCTCTTCGATTTTAAAAAATGCGAAGAATGAAGCCAAAACACTTTTAAAAGATGTTAGAGCAGAAGGAGAAAGCTTGAAAAAAGAAAAAATTCTTCAGGCAAAGGAAAAATTCATAGAACTTAAAGCAGAACACGAACAAGTTATTTTATCTAAAGATAAAAAAATCGCCGAAGCTGAAAAAAGAACAAGAGATAAAGAGTCTCAAATTTCGAGTGAATTGGCTAAGGCTAAAAAATCAAACGAAGAAGGAGAGAAAAAAATAAAAGATTACGAGCTTAAATTGGAGTTGGTAGAAAAGAAACAAGAAGATGTTGAAAAACTACACAAAAGCCAAGTTGAACAATTAGAAATCATTTCTGGACTTTCTGCAGACGAGGCCAAAAACCAAATTATCGAAAGCTTAAAAACGGAAGCTAAAGCCAATGCCATGTCTTTTATACAAGACACTATTGAGGAGGCAAAAATGACGGCACAACAGGAAGCCAAAAAAATCATTATCAACACCATTCAACGTGTGGGTACTGAAGAAGCTGTGGAAAACTGTGTATCGGTCTTTAACATTGAATCAGACGATGTAAAGGGAAGAATTATTGGTAGAGAAGGGCGTAATATTCGCGCTATTGAAGCCGCTACTGGAGTAGAAATTATTGTAGACGACACACCGGAGGCTATTATTCTTTCTTGTTTTGACCCTGTACGAAGAGAAATTGCTCGTTTATCACTACACCGCTTGGTAACAGACGGGCGTATTCACCCAGCTAGAATCGAGGAAGTGGTTGCTAAAACAGCCAAACAAATCGACGAAGAAATTATTGAAATCGGGAAACGTACCGTAATTGATTTGGGAATTCACGGATTACACCCGGAGTTAATCAAAATCATCGGACGTATGAAATACCGTTCCTCTTACGGACAAAACTTACTACAACACTCTAGAGAGGTAGCTAAGCTTTGTGGATTGATGGCCGCGGAATTAGGATTAAATGTAAAACTGGCAAAAAGAGCGGGTCTTTTACACGATATTGGTAAAGTACCTGAAACCGAAAGCGAATTACCACATGCTATCCTAGGTATGCAGTGGGCAGAAAAATATGGTGAAAAAGAAGAGGTTTGCAACGCTATTGGAGCTCACCACGACGAAATTGAGATGACTTCATTAATTTCTCCAATCATCCAAGTATGTGATGCTATATCTGGAGCTAGACCTGGAGCTAGACGCCAAGTATTGGATTCGTACATCCAAAGATTAAAAGATTTAGAAGGAATTGCACAAGAATTCAACGGGGTTAAGAATGCTTATGCCATCCAAGCAGGACGCGAATTGCGTGTCATTGTCGAAAGCGAAAAAGTATCCGATGAAATGGCTTCAACCTTATCCTTTGATATTTCGCAAAAAATACAAACAGAAATGACCTACCCAGGTCAAGTAAAAATAACAGTGATTCGAGAAACTCGAGCAGTCAATATTGCTAAATAAAATAAAAAAAAGCCTCATACAAATGGGGCTTTTTTTTGTCCTAAATATTCGCAGATTGACGAATACCTCCTTTTTAAAACTCTGGAGCGTTACGAGGATGACAGTCGCTCAGAACCTTGCGTAAATGCGCTCTATTGACATGAGTATAGATTTCCGTAGTTGTAATGGACTCGTGCCCCAACATCAGTTGAATAGCCCTTATATCAGCTCCGTTCTCCAACAAATGTGTTGCAAACGAATGACGAAAGGTATGTGGACTCACATTTTTGCGTATATCGGCCCGTAGAACCAATCTTTTAATAAGCGTAAAAATCATTGCCCGACTCAACTGCCCCCCTCTTCTATTGAGAAAAACGATATCAGACGATTCTTTCTTTACAACTTGATGCACCCTAATTTCACTAATATAACGATTTATAAAATCGATAGTCTCCTTTCCAACAGGAACGAAGCGGTGTTTACTTCCCTTCCCAATAACCCGAACAAAACCTTCCTCAAAAAACAAATCGGACAAGCGCAAGCTAACCAATTCGCTAACTCGCAGCCCACAACCATAGAGGGTTTCAATAATCACGCGGTTGCGATATCCCTCGGCAGTTCCATGATCGATTTGATCGACTAGCAAATCGATTTCTTCCAGCGAAAGCACCTCAGGTAACGACCTTCCCAACTTGGGAATTTCAATTAACTCCATCGGTGACTTGTCGATGTATTTTTCCAAAATAAGAAAATTGAAAAAACCCTTTAAACCTGAAATAATCCGAGATTGCGTGTTTGCAGCGATTACCGATGAAATCGCATACAAAAAATGTTGTACCTCTTCCTCTCCCACTTGATCCGCTGCAATAAATAAATCATTATTGCGCAAATAATTATAAAATTTCAAGATATCCAATTCGTAGCTAACAATAGTATTTTCAGCTAAACCCCGTTCCAACTTTAAATAATTTTTATAGAATCGGATAGGTTGATTCCAATTTTGCACTTCTCCGTTATTGAGCTTCATGAATACGATTAATGATTGGGTAACTCTTGTAAATTTCCACAAAAAAAAACACTAAAACAAAAAAAGGGCTTCCCTATTGAGAAGCCCTTTGTAAAAAGTAATTTTTTATTAGAATTTGTAAACCAAACCTAACTTAATATTTGTCAAGTCAACAGCTGCATTGAAGCTAGAAGAAGTCTCAGCTCCATCAGTATCATCTTTCATGCTTCTGTAGTTGATCAATCCCCAAGTAGCTTCTAAAGCGAAGTTACTGTTTAGAAAATAACTTACACCTGGTGCCAATTCTATTCCAAAACCGTCCGTTTTCACATCTCTGCTTTTGTTATCAATATTAGCATAATCAACGCCTAATTGACCAAATAACGAGAATTTACTAGCTGGTGTAAAATAATATCTACCGAACGCCCCAATAGACAATTCATTAACTTTTGCAGCGTCGCTACCTTCGGTAATGGTAACTTTAGAATTTGCCACTCCCAATTTCAATCCCACTGCGATGTTGTCATTTACAAAATAACCCGCTTGCGGTGAAAATGAGAATGAATTATCTTTATAGACACCCTCAGTATATTTGTTTGAACCAAATCCAATTGAACCTGACAAAAATACATCACCTTTAGAATATCCAAATCCTGACTCAACTTCTTGCGCTTGTGCAGCAAATCCAAATGCGAATACGGCTGCAACTGATAATACAATTTTTTTCATTGTTAGTACTTTTTAGATTATTAACAAGACAAATTTACCTATCTTGTTCAGGTAACGATGTTTTTTTGACTTAAAAATAACATTTAACTAACATACAATCACTTATTTTTGCTTTAACACATTATCAAACAATATCTTATATACTTAAATAAAATACTTAAATTTTAGTTAAAATCAGTCCGAAACCAATCCTATTTATAATAACATCACTTATTTCACAGCCTATTTCATCTCAAAATACAGATTTTGGAACTAAGAATGGAGTTGTGAACCCAATAATAATAAAGAAAATCCTTTACCGAATGCTGTTTGCGCTTTAACAATAGGGTTTACGCACTCATCTATCTTCACTCAAGCAAATTTAAGACTTGATTAGACGGCAATGTTTTTTTTAGAGTTACTGTTTAAATAAACCAAACACCTAAAACTTTCACAACTATCGAAAAACAGGTATAACGGACATTGATAGGCTCCAGCAATCGAAAAACTCACTATAAAAGAAATCACAAGTACAACAGTATGCTAATAGATTCCAAAAAAACACTTATATCTTATGATGATTGCGTTTTTTTACTAATTTTACAATAAAACACAATGAGAATACTAATCCTCAATGGTCCCAATTTAAATTTACTCGGCACTCGAGAACCCAATATATATGGTAATCTGAATTTTCAAAGTTATTTTGAGCAATTAAAAAGCAGCTTTCCACAAATTGACCTGCATTACTTTCAGAGTAATGTGGAAGGAGAGTTAATTAATAAATTACACGAATGCGGTTTCAGTTACGACGGCATTGTTTTTAATGCGGCGGCATACACACATACCTCTATTGCTTTAGCCGACGCCATTAGCGCCATAAGCAGTCCGGTAATTGAAGTACATATATCCAATACTTTTGCCCGAGAGCCATTTAGACATCATTCTTATATCTCTCGAGTATGTAGTGGAGTCATCGTTGGTTTTGGTCTTGATGGATACAAACTGGCGATTACCTCATTCTTAACCCCCTAAAAATACCTATGAGAAAAATACTTCCCTTATTTCTCTTTCTATTTTATTTCTATACAAACGCACAAATTCAAGGAAAAATCACCGACCTAGCCGGCTTACCTTTAGCAGAAGTGTCTGTATTTTTTGAAGATTCAACAGTAGGCACCTCTTCCAATGAAGAAGGCCGTTATGAGCTCAATACCCCTAAGAATGGCAGCTACCAAATCGTTTTCCAATCCTTGGGATACCAATCCAAAACAATAGCTATTACTATTACGAGACAATCTCAAAAACTAAACGTAGAACTGTTACCCGAAAAAACGGAATTAGCAGAAATCATTATACGAACACCTCCACCGCCAGATCCTGCTATAGCCATTATAAAGAAGGCGAGTAGACACCGAAATAACAATGCTAATAAAATGCAAAAATATACTTTGGATTTTTATTCCAAAGGCTTTATCAAATTGGTTACCGATAGAGAAAAATTTTTAGGTCAACGGATAAAGGACATAGATCCCGAACTGGTTGCAGATTCTCTCAAACGAAACCTGATTTATCTTTCGGAAACCATATCCAAGATTTCAGTAGAAAGACCCCATAAAATGAAAGAAGAAATAACGGCTTCCAAAGTAAGCGGAAACAATAAAGGTTTTTCATTTAATTCAGGGATAGCCGTCAATTTTGATTTTTATAAAAGCGAAGCCAATTCGTTAATTAGACTTATTTCACCCTTATCACCAATAGCGCCGAGTTATTACAATTTCCAATTGGAAAGTACATTCAAAGACCTAAACGACCATTTGATATACAAAATCGCCATCACTCCAAAACGAGCTAGCGAACCGGTCATAGATGGCTATATCTATATAGTTGACCAATCGTGGGCCATATATGCCGTAGATGCCAAAATCAGCGGAAGCAGTATCAACTACCCCATGGTAAAAACCTTTGAACTGCAACAAAACTTTATTTATAACGAAAAAACAAATAATTGGAGTAAAAGCATACAGTCTTTATATTTTGAAGGAAAAATATTGGTATTTGATTTCTCAAGCAAGTTTAACTACATCTATTCTAATTATCAAGAAATCCAAGATTTCCCAACAACTACATTCAATCGAGAATTGATACACTTCGACAAAGATTCTAATAAACGAGATTCCGGTTATTGGGCAGCAATTCGCCCGATTCCGTTAACTTCGGATGAAAAATACAACTACGAATACAAAGAAAGTATACTAGAAACCAAAAGTACTAAAACCTATTTGGATTCTATCGACCGAGCCAGTAATCGATTTTCCTTGTTCAAACTTGTAAAAGGCTATGAACATAAAAACTCTTTTAACAGCACCAAATTTTCCTATAGAGGCTTACTCTCTACTTTCGCCTTCAATGCTGTACAAGGCTTTAATGTAACCACAGGAGTATCTTTCTCCAAGGAATCCAATGATAGCGAAAAATCAGAAGTAGGTGTTTTACTTAACTATGGAATTGCAGAAAACAAACCGCGTTTTTCAGCCTACACATCGCATTTATTTAACAAGGTAAATTACAACAAGTTTTCCCTCTCGGGCGGAATGACAGTAGAACAGTTTGGGCAAGACCAAGCACCGATAAAAAATCTAATCAATTCCATAGGATCTTCGTGGTTCGGGCAAAATTTTGCACGATTTTACCAAAAGGACTTTCTCAAAATCGAATACGAGCAATACGCCTTTACCGGTCTAAAAGTTATGGGTTCTTTAGAATACGCCAATAGAAAACCGCTTTTTAATAACGTCCCTAACTCTCCTTTTGTAAAACAAAAAAGATTCGAATCCAACAACCCGGTTGACGGTAAGAATTACGACGACCCAGGATTTGAAGAAAATAATATCCTTAAATTCAAAGTCGGTATCGATATCGTATTTGACAAGAAAGTAGTAAGTTATCCCAACAAAAGAATATACATACCGAGTTCTGATTACCCCGTATTATCGCTTAAGTACGAAAAAGGATTTTCGTCTAGCCTATCCAAATACAATTTTGATTTTTTATCAGCCTCTACTACCTATAGTCGTTCGCTGCTTAATTTTGGCAAACTGTATGTAGGTTTTGACGCAGGAAAGTTTTTTGACGGTAATGAACTCGCCTTTATGGATTACAAACACTTTAACGCCAACCAGAGTTTTGTAGCCTCTAACACGATTTATGACAATCAATTTAATTTATTACCCTATTACAACCACAGTACAAATACTTCGTATGTTCAAGCACATATTGAACACGACTTTAAGGGATATATTCTAAACAAAATCCCTTTAATCAACCAGTTGCGCTATTCGATTGTCGTTGGATCTCACCATTTATATGTACCTCAAGAAAAACCTTACCATGAGGTAAATATTGGGTTAAACAATTTCGGTTTCGGAAAATTCAGGTTTTTTAGAATCGATTATTTCAGAGCCTATCAAGGGGGTTTTAAAGACCAAGGGTTTGTTATTGGAGTCAAATTTCTTGATCTTATTCAAAAATAACAATCTAAAAGCACGCTTTCTTTAGATAACGAATGCAATTGTAAATAAGATTCACCACTATTTTTACTAAATCAACATACCACTCTATTATCAGCTAATTAAAATCTAATATTATAGATAAAAAACAGCCGTTCATCACTAAATATCATTTTATATTCAAATATTTAATTATATTTAACACTTAAAATAATTTTAGTAAACACTTTAAAATCTATTCCGATTTAAACCAAATTGGCGGCCATTGTTCGTGTTAACTTTAATTTTAACACAAAACTCACATTGATAAAATAACATTATAATTTACAACTAAATTTACTGACTTTGTAATTTTAAATTAAAATATTACCATCATTTGCTTTTTTATAAATAATAATTAGCTATTTTTGGCTATCAACAATAAACTTTAACTTAATTTTTTTACACTATGAAAAAAACTATTTTCTCTTTAATGGCTTTTACAGCTTTTAGCACTGCGATTTACGCACAAACTCCAGATATTAAAATTGGCGCAAAAGCAGGGGTTAACTTTGCAAATGTTACGGATGGCGATATGAAAACAGGATTCCACGTTGGTGGTTTGGTTGAAATTTTTATCAATGAAAAATTCTCTGTACAACCGGAGCTTTTATATTCAACTCAGGGCGCAAAAGGAAATAACAAATTAAGCGAACTTAAGCTTGACTATATCAACGTACCTATTATGGCAAAGTACTATGTAATGGAAGGATTAAGTGTTCAAGCTGGCCCACAAGTTGCTTTCTTAATGAAAGCTGAGAGCGAAATCAGTAGCGTTGGCGGTATTATGACTTCAGGATCCGTTGACATCAAAGACAGTTTAAACACAGTTGACTTTGGTCTAAATTTCGGCGCTGGTTACGAACTACCTATGGGTGTTTTCGCAGAAGCTAGATACAATCTAGGGTTAACGAAACTACCTAAAGAAGTTGGTGATTACAAAAACTCTGTAATTCAAGTTTCTGTAGGATATAAATTCTAATAAATAACCATTTATACATACTAGGCATTCGTTTTTAACGTCTGCCTAATTTTTTTTTAAAACGAATGAAGAAATTAAATTTTACCCTAATAATGCTTGTTTTCTTTAACTTAACAAGCGTTGCACAAGAAATGAAAACCGGTTTTAAATTCGGTCTAAACGTCGCTAATCTACATGAAGAGGGAGTCGACACAAAAAATAAAATGGGGTTCCACGCTGGTGTTTTTATCGAAGCTTTTATAGGTGCGAAAATATCTATTCAACCTGAACTTTTATATTCTACACAAGGTTCAAAAGAAGAAGGAGTACTTCCCTTTCCTTATTCTATTCCCGTGAAAACTACTATTAAAATGGGTTACATCAATTTACCCATTATGTTTAAATACTACCCTACTGAAAATTTCAGTTTAACAGCAGGCCCGCAAGTCGGTTTTTTAACAAATGCTAAACTAGATGTTGAAAGTAAATATATTAAAGATGTCTCCATCGACAATTCAAAATTCTATTCTGCTTTAAACAAATTCGATTATGGAATCAATTTCGGTTTAGAATATACTCATTCTGGGGTTTTTATAGCTGCTCGTTATAATTTGGGTCTTGCCGATATTCAGGGATCCACAGTTACTTATTCTAACACTTACTCTGATACAAAATCATACAACCGGGTTTTTCAACTTTCTACAGGATATAAATTTTAATTTATGCCCCGTTAATAGACAAACTTAATTTAAACAAAAAAACTATCTCCAACAGGGATAGTTTTTTGTTTATTTTTTACTCCAATTAAACTCGTTCTATTCGAGCTCCTAGCGCTCGCAATCGCTCATCTATACGTTCATAACCTCGATCGATTTGATCAATATTCTGAATTACACTAGTACCTTTAGCAGACAAGGCCGCTATCAGCAACGATATTCCTGCTCTAATATCAGGAGACGACATTTTTGTAGCTTTTAATTGCGATTTAAAATCGTGTCCTATAATCACCGCTCTGTGCGGGTCACATAAAATAATTTTAGCCCCCATATCAATCAACTTATCCACAAAGAATAAGCGGCTTTCAAACATCTTTTGATGTAATAAAATCTCTCCTCTTGCTTGTGTAGCTACCACCAAAATGACGCTCAATAAATCGGGTGTCAATCCCGGCCAAGGCGCATCAGAAACGGTAAGTATGGATCCGTCTATAAAATTCTGGATTTCATATCCGTCTTTATGAGCCGGTATATAAATATCATCTCCTCTACGTTCTAAAGTAATACCCAGTTTTCGGAAAGAAGTCGGAATTACGCCCAAATAGTCCCATCCCACATTCTTGATGGTGATTTCACTTTTTGTCATGGCCGCCAATCCAATCCAAGACCCGATTTCAATCATATCTGGTAGTATAGTGTGTTCACAACCACTAAGTACTGTAACACCTTCTATCTCTAAAAGATTGGAACCCACACCGGAAATTTTCGCTCCCATACTCATCAGCATTTTACACAATTGCTGAATATAAGGCTCACAGGCGGCATTGTAAATCGTCGTTTTCCCTTTGGCCATTACTGCAGCCATCAAGATATTTGCCGTTCCCGTTACCGAAGCCTCGTCCAACAACATATAAGCACCAATTAGTTCATCGGCCTCGACTCCGTAAAAATGTTCTTCTTTGTTGTAACGAAATTTAGCACCTAAACTAATAAAACCTTCAAAATGGGTATCCAAGCGTCTGCGTCCGATTTTATCCCCGCCTGGTTTAGGAATAAATCCTTTCCCAAATCGAGCTAATAAAGGCCCAACAATCATTATAGAACCGCGTAAAGACTTCCCTTCTTCTTTAAAATCTTCCGATTCTAAATAGTCTAATTTTAACTCATCGGCCTGAAACGACATTTTATTCGGAGATAGTTTTTCAATTTTAACTCCCAATTTTTTTAATAAACTGATCAGTTTATTGATATCGATAATATCGGGTATATTCGATATTATGACTTTTTCCGGGGTTAACAACACAGCACATAGAATCTGTAATGCTTCATTTTTAGCTCCTTGAGGTATTACCTCTCCGTGAAGAGAAATTCCTCCTTCAATTTCAAATGTACTCATGCAATGGGTTTTTAAGCTTTTTTGGTTTTATTTACGGGATTGTTACTTTTTACAAATTTAGTTTTGGGCTTAGCACTCGTATTTGTATGTACTGTTTTATTCGATTGTTTTTTATTGACACGAATCAAATCGGAAGTAGTAGACAGCTCTTCTTCGGATTTTAGCAAATTGATTTTACCTTTAGACAGTTCGTATAAATGTTCAAAAATCACTTCGTCTTTAACCGTATCTTTATTCCAACTCAGGTAACTTTTTTTCATGTGATTAGCAATCACCATAATCAAAGCATCTTTCATCTCACCATCGTCCCATTTATTTGCCTCATCAATCATGTATTTTATGTTATTTCCATAAAACCTGTATTTGGGAAAATTTTGAGGGTAATCCAAGTGCTCTGGTTTGGTTGTAACCGTTTCTCTGCTCGCCACAGGATAGGGCGAATCGACATCCAAACGAAAGTCTGACATCATAAAAAGCTGGTCCCATAGTTTGTGTTGAAAATCGGGGACATCGCGCAAATGAGGATTTAAGTTCCCCATAATAGCAATCACATAATTGGCTGCTTTATTGCGTTCGTCTCTGTCTTCTATTTTTACAACATGGTCGATTAATTTTTGCAAATGACGACCGTATTCTGGTATCCGTAAATGATTTCTTTCTGCATTGTATTCCAATTCGGCAACTGCAGCTTGAGAGTTTAATTTCATTCTAAAATTATTTATATGAAAATATTAATAGATTTTATATAAAGAAAAGTTGTGTCGAAAGTATATAAAGTCCATTCGAACTAACCGCTCAAGAAATCTATCTGATGTTAAGATTTTACAAGGAAAGAATTCCTTCAATAGAAGAGAATTCCACATATTTATCCACTACATGTTGTGGACTAGTCATAACCACACGTATAGATACACTCGTAAATTTACCTGTACTGGATTCTTTGGTAAGTATAACTGCATCTTGACCATCAAAAGAAGCTTCAATAATAGCAACTTTCTCTAAACTCGATGGTACAATAAATTTAAACAAGTACTCCGAAGGCCAACTGGTATCTTTATCCAATTCGTCTTGTAGTCTTTTGTAGAACTCTTCTGTATTAGTATCCATAGTTAATATATTAGGCAAATATACGCATATAAAATCAAAGATATAAAAAGAAATAAAAAATCACTAATTGAAAAACAATTTTAAAGGCTAAACTATTTGTTGTAAATTTGCTCCTTATTTTCAAAATCGTGAGTAAAGAAATCGTATTAATTATAGGAGGTCCTGGATCGGGAAAAACAACCTTGTTAAATGGACTATCTGAGAAGGGATATATCTGTTATCCCGAAATTTCAAGAGAGGTAACCTTAGAGGCGCAACAAAAAGGAATCGAACAATTGTTTTTAACAGACCCGCTATTGTTTAGTCAAATGCTGCTCAACGGAAGGGTCAAACAATTTGAAAATGCCACATTGGAAACCGATGAAATTGTGTTTATCGACCGCGGGATACCCGATGTTTTGGCCTATATGCACTACATAGGCGATAGCTACCCAACAGACTTCGATTTGGCTTGTAAAAAACACACCTATAATCGAATTTTCTTACTTCCACCCTGGGAAAGCATTTACGAAAGCGATGAGGCACGATACGAAAACTTTGAACAAGCCCAGCTTATTCATCATCATTTAGTATCCACTTACGAAAGTTATGGTTATCAACTGATCGAAGTACCGCGAACCACTGTTGACAATCGAATCAATTTTATTATGGATAAAATCTAGACAAAACATACGGCTATTAATAGGGTTGCAAATTAAATTTTGCAACCCTTGTTATTTTTAGTATTTTTATAACGATAATTCCAACAAGTCCTCCTCTCTATGCAATCAGCTCTTGATATTCTTAAAAAATATTGGAACCACGACACTTTCCGTTCTCCGCAGGACTTAGCGATTCAATCGATTTTAAACAACAGAGATACTTTTATCCTTTTGCCTACTGGCGGAGGAAAAAGCGTTTGCTTTCAAATTCCAGCTATACTTAAACCCGGACTTTGTTTGGTTGTTTCCCCATTAGTCGCTTTAATGGACGATCAAGTTAAAAACTTGCGAAAAAAAGGCATCAAAGCCGCAGCCCTCATCGGAGGCATGCATACCGACGAAATTATTGCCACACTCGACAATTGCGAATTTGGAGGCACTAAGTTACTTTATCTTTCACCAGAAAGATTGCAGCAAGATTGGGTTATAGACCGAATTAAAAAGTTACCTCTTAATAGCATTGCTATCGACGAAGCCCATTGTGTATCCCAATGGGGACATGATTTTCGCCCAGCTTATCTAAAACTCGCAGCACTCAAAGATTTTTTTCCGAACATCCCATTTATTGCCTTGACCGCTACAGCAAATCAAAGCGTACAAGAAGATATTTGTAGCCATCTTGGATTAAAAGACCCTGCAGTATTTAAAAAAAGTTTCCTTAGAGAAAATTTAATTTATGGTGTTTACGAAGTAGAAAACAAAGCTTTAACGCTCGAAAAAATCCTACAAAAAAACCCTTCCCCATCGATTGTTTATGTTCGAAATCGCAAAGACTGTCTCGAATTATCGAATAAATTAAACCAAAATAATTTTTCAACCACCTTCTTTCACGGTGGTATTTCTACTTCAGAAAAGAAAAAAAGACTGCAATCTTGGCTCGATGAAAAAGCTACTGTTATGGTAGCTACCAATGCTTTTGGTATGGGAATCGATAAGAGTAATGTAAAGACAGTGATTCACTATCACTTTCCAGAAAATCTCGAAAGCTACTATCAAGAAGCCGGAAGAGCCGGTAGAAATGGTCAAAAAGCATTCGCCAGTATCTTATTGGCACCTAACGATATCGCAACCACAAAAAAAACCTTTAAAGAAGCCCTTTTTGACAAGGATTTCCTAAAGTTGGTCTATAAAAAACTCAACAATTACTTTCAAATTGCCTATGGCGATGGATTTAATACTCAGCATTCCTTGAATCTCAATCAATTTTGTCAGGTCTATCAATTTCGAGTAAAACAGACCTATAATGCACTTCAATTCTTAGATCGTCAAGGAATTATAAGTTTATCTCAGGATTTTGGTCAACAATCGAAGTTACAACTCCTCGGATCAACGAGTGAACTGTTGGATTTTTTATCGGTGAATGATGAAGAGGAGAACTTACTATTAACAATATTAAGAAACTACCCCGGTATTCACCAACAAGAAATGAAAATTAATTTGGACGATTTATCTAAAAAAAGCCAACTTAACACAGATAAAATCATACAACATCTCCATGCTTGGACCCAAAAAGAACTATGTGTTTTTGATAATTCTACCAACGACATCGCCTTAACATTCAACGAAGCACGAGAGGATGAAAAAACCTTAAACCGAACCTTCTATTATTTAAAACAACAAAACAACACCAAGGAGAAACAGTTTAAATCCATGTTATTCTATTTAGAAAACAAGGATGTTTGTAAAAACAAAATACTGCTTCATTACTTCGATGAGATTTTAACTAAAGACTGTAACTCCTGTTCGGTTTGTCTTGCCAAATCAAAAAAGGAACGAACGGCATCAAGTCTATTAACAACAGAACAAAAAATACTCGATTTACTGATTCAAAGCGATTTGTCTTCGCAAGAATTAGAAGTACAACTTTCACTGAGCACCGATTTACTTTTGGAAGCGCTTAATCACTTGTTAGAGAAAAATAAAATAAAACCAACCTCCAATACTAAATACACCTATACAAAATGAAAAAACTACGAATAGTCTTTATGGGAACTCCCGAGTTTGCCGTTGGAATTCTAGATACTATATATACTAAAAACCACGAAGTTGTAGGCGTAATAACCGCCCCAGACAAACCGGCTGGACGTGGACAAAAGCTAAAACTTTCAGCCGTAAAAGAATATGCCTTATCCAAGGGAATTCCCATACTTCAACCAACCAATCTAAAATCGGAATCCTTTTTAGAAGAACTCCGGGCGCTTGAAGCAAATTTACAAATTGTAGTGGCCTTTCGAATGCTACCAGCCGTAGTTTGGCAAATGCCTAATTTAGGTACGTTCAACCTACACGCTTCCTTGCTACCAGATTATCGTGGGGCAGCACCGATCAATTGGGCCATTATCAACGGAGAATCCAAATCCGGTGTGACTACTTTTTTTATAGATGAAAAAATAGATACCGGAGCAATTATTCTTAAAAAAGAGCTTGACATAGCCCCAGATGAAACCGCGGGGCAATTACACGACCGCCTCATGAACTTAGGAAGTGAAGCCGTATTGGAAACCCTAGACTTAATAGCGACAGACCGGGTCAAGCTCTTGGAACAACCCATAGAAGAAACCAAAACAGCCTATAAACTCCACAAGGACAATTGCAAAATCGATTGGCAACAAAGTGCCTTAAACATTCACAATCTAGTACGAGGCCTTAGCCCTTACCCTGCTGCTTGGTGTTTTTTTGTAGATGGAGAAACGGAATGGAACGTAAAGGTGTTAGAAACTCAAATAGAAATAGAAGACCATTCGCTGCCAATTGGGACTATACTCTGTACTAAAAAAGAAATGCGAATTGCTGTAACCAAAGGATATATAAAAATTAACAAACTACAATTTCCCGGTAAAAAGCCCATGCTCACGGCAGATTTATTAAATGGAATTCAATTGAGTTCCAATGCACAAGTTAAATAAAACTTTAGTATATTTACATTAAATACCGAACTCGCAAGCGTTTTTATGAACATTGGGAAAAAGTTATCAACAATTTGCAATAAATTATTTGAAAATACTTGCGTAGTAACTGAATACGTATAAATTTGTGTAGGATAAGTTAAAATTAACCTTTTAAAAAAAATTATTATGAACAAAACAGAATTAATTGATGCAATAGCAGAAGACGCAGGAATCACTAAAGCAGCCGCAAAAAAAGCTTTAGAGTCTTTCTTATCTAATGTTGAAAACACATTAAAAAAAGGGGATAAAGTTTCTTTAGTTGGTTTTGGATCTTGGTCTATTTCTGATAGAGCTGCAAGAGACGGAAGAAATCCTCAAACAGGAAATACAATCAAAATTGCTGCAAAGAAAGTAGTAAAATTTAAAGCAGGTTCAGAACTTGAAAATTCTGTAAACGGAAAAAAATAATTTTTACTTAAAAAAACATTTTGAAGAGGCCGACCCAAATTTATTTTGGAACGGTCTCTTTTTTTATAACAAATATTTATAAGTGTTCGATTAAATAATTTATTAATTTTAAGGGATAAAACTCTCATTATGACACCTAACTTACCCAAAATAGGCACGATACTTACTTCCTATCCTTCTAGCCTTAGCGGCGATGTTATTTTCTCTAGAGCAGTCATTTTAATTACGGAACACAATCCCGAAGGTGCCGTTGGTTTTATACTCAACAAACCTCTGAACATTAGAATAAGTGATTTAATTCCGTTTATCGACCTAAACATCAACGTTTATAAAGGCGGCCCTGTAGAAACAGATAAAATATTCTTTATCCACAATGTACCGGAATTGATTCCCGGAAGCCTTTCCATATCTAAAAATTTATTTTGGGGAGGAGATTTTGATATCTTAACACAGTTGTTAAACGACCGTGAAATTGATGAGCGCAATGTTGTTTTTTTTCTGGGATATAGCGGTTGGGATTACAACCAACTAAACAATGAAATCGAAGATGAGTTTTGGATTGTAGACAACCGTGAATTAAAAACAGACATCTTCACTCAGCTCCAACCCGACTTTTGGAGAGCTCATTTGCTGGAGCTGGATGAAAAATATGCTATATGGGCAAATGCCGCAGAAAGTCCTGAACTCAATTAAGAGAACCGGATTTTGGCATTGAGTTTTTTTAGCAAATCTTGACTAAATTCTGATGTAAAGTCTTTCTTTCTATATTTGGTTACTGCCTGAATTCCCACAATGCAATTGGAGAGAAAAATTTCATCTGCTTTTTGAAGTTCAAAAGGCGATACAGAAGCTTCTACAAACTCATATCCCTCCGTTTTTGTAATGAATTCAATTAATTGCTTTCGCATAACACCCTTAATACAGCCATCCGAAATTGGTGGTGTTTTTACCACTTTATCTTTTACAACAAAAATATTGGCATTGAGTGCCTCAACTACATTTTTCTCATCGTTTAAGAGCAGACAATTGTCGTAGCCGTTTTCAGAAGCAAAAATACTACCGGTTATTTGAATCATGCGGTTGTTGGTTTTTAATGTTGACAACAAATGTTTGGTCACATAAAAATCTTTATATAATTCAATTTCATAAGCCGCGGTATCAAAAGTATAAACAGCCTCTTCAAGCGGCGTAGCTTGTACGATATAACGTGTTTTATTTGACGTTGGCATATATTTCCCCTCAGCATCTCTAAATACCGTAAAACGAACCCTAAAAGAAGGAGAAAGTATATTATGCGCGGATACGGTAGCTAGAATTTGCTCTTCGAAATACTCCATGGTGAAATTCATGGGAATTTCCATACGAACCACGCGCATCGAAGACATCAATCGGAAATAATGGTCTTCTAAAAAAAGTACTTTTTGGTCGAGCACTTTAATGGTTTCAAAAATGGCATCCCCGTAAAGGAATGCCCTATTATTTTCTATGGTAATATTAGATTCTGATAAAATCTGTCCGTTACTATTAATCATGTTATTGTCTCCTATAATATTCGACAAAGATAAGTTTAATATTACTTATACAGAACCCAAAACCTGCTTTAAATCGGAAATTTGATTCTCCCACAACAGTTTGGATTGATCCACATCGTCTTCATCAGAAAAATCGGTGATAGCCAAAGAAACATCTTTAGTAATCTCATCGCGAATAATCTTTATTTCAAAGTAATACTCGGTGTCATTTCCATCTTCATCCAACCATCTAAACTTAACGCGTTCATCCGTTTTCTTGGTAACTAATTTGGCCTTTTCTTCCGAATCGTTCCAAATAAAGGTAAAATATTCTCCTCTAGAGTTCACATTATCAGCGAACCACTCGGAAAGACCCGATGGATCAGATATATATTGATATAGTAATTGAGGTGAAGATGTTATAGAAAACTCTAATTCGTATTTAATTTTCATATTCGTACAATTTTTTTTGGAAATATAAACAATTTTAAGAGAAATAAAAAACTTTAAAAAAATATTTAATTTTCAAAGTTTTTTTTGGAAGTTATAAAATAAGTTCTATATTTGCACCCGCATTAAGGAAGTAATTTACTTCACAAATGGCGAGGTAGCTCAGTCGGTTAGAGCGCAGGATTCATAACCCTGAGGTCACGGGTTCAACTCCCGTCTTCGCTACAAACTCCTAAACCCACTCCCAATACGGGTTTAGGAGCTTTTTAAAACTTCACTTTCCAATTGTGTTTAGGCATCGACAATGTAAACGTCAACCTAAAATCACACAAAATGATCACCAAAACCTTTCAAAATTGTTACTTTACCGATTTGTGGGTATCACCTATAGGTTGGAAAAAATCCAAAAAAGATTTACTAAAAAAACAATGGTATGTTCAGTGCTATTTTCACGATCCTCAATACAGAGAAAAGTATCCGCGAGGATTTCCTTTTCGCAAGAAAATCAACAAATTAGGCACACTCAAAGAACGTATTGAAGCGGTCAACTTTCTATTAGAAGAAATTCCGCGATTGCTCAAATTGGGCTACAACCCGATTACAAAGCACTATATGCACAATGATTTGTTTGAAAACAAACATTGTCAAGTCGATGAAGACACGCCTTTTCTCCAAGCTCTAAACTGGGCTTTTGCGAACATTTCCGTCGCAAAAACTACTCAATCTGACATAAAATACATTTTAAAAGCCTTTTCAATCTCCGTTCAAAGTTTGAGATTAGAAAACAAACCTATAAAAAACATTCGAAAAAGAGATATTCGCTTTGTGATTGATGATATACAAGAAAAAAATGGTGCTTTCTCCAATCACAAATTCAATAAGTATCGAGATTGCTTGTCGATTCTTTTTAAAGAGATGTGCGAATACGATTTAGTAGAGACCAACATCATTCACGGTATTTCAAAGAAAAAAACCATTAAACATATCCGCGACGTTCTTTCCGACGAAGAACGCATATTGGTTCACGATCATTTAAAATCCCATTTTTATCGATTTTGGTTATTTACCCTAATATTTTTTCATTCCGGTGCGCGAATTTCTGAACTACTCGATTTAAGAATCAAGGATGTAAACCTCTCCAAAGGTATTTTTCGAATATTACTTAAGAAAGGAAAAGACTACCTATATATAGACAAGGTTATGAAAGACATCTCTATTACTTTTTGGGAACAAGCAATCACAGGCGGAAAGCCCGACGATTATGTATTTAGCATTGGCCTTCGCCCCGGTCAAAAACGCATCCGACGAGAGCAAATACAAAGGCGGTGGAGAATCCACGTTAAACAAAAACTTGGAATTACTGCCGATTTCTATGCCCTCAAACATTTAAACCTGGACGACATCTCCAGAATGTATTCTATAAATGAAGCAGCTAACTCCGCTGGGCATACATCTACTCGTATGGTAGCGACTCATTATGCTGTTGGAGAAAAAGAACGACAAAATGAAAAGTTGCGAAAGATTTCTAATCGGTTTGCATAGCAGAAATGACTTATAGTATTTAATATCTTTCTTACACAAAATATTCATATCATCTATAATCGGCAAATCGAAATGTACACAATTACAAATTAAAATGTACATAAAAATGTATCTTTAGCCTTTAATCAATAAGCTTTGTAATAATGATAATTCACATCTTACCAACAGAAGGAGTAACAAAAACACAACTCAAAAATTTTATTCAAAAACATTTAAAAAATGATTCAGAAACATGGAGTTATGCAGGTTTTGATATTAATTTAAATACCAATAATGGAATAAAAAAAACCCCTGCATTTAAACATATAAAAAAACAGTACGAAAGCGAGACAGTATTTTTTAAAAATGGAGTAAATGGAGTTTATGTGGAATGTTATCCTATGAAAAATGAAGGTACAACGCACATGTTATTGAGTATGATTATTTATACTCTGACTTACAATCTAAGTTATTATATTGATGATATTACAATCTCCTTATAACAATTCACCCCGTTTAAATAGTGTTTAAACGGGGTTTAATCTTAAAACAAAGTCAAGTTGCCTATCGGGTTGCTCAGGTCATAATTAGCCGTTAGCACCTCTATTTTCTTTTTCCCTGGCTTAAATGTAGCATTAGCAACACTAACTCTTTGTTCAATCGTTTTAGTAAACCATCCACATTCTTTGGTGTACTTATATAACACATCGCTCGGATAACTACTCATCAAAAATTTGCCCTTAATGTTTTGTAGGGTTTTAAGGAGATTCTCGAAATCATCTTTGGTATATCCGTCGTAATGCCCGCAATCACTATTAAAATACGGCGGATCGCAGTATATAAATGCCTGTTCATAGTCCCGGCTATTAATAATCCGTAAGGCATCTGTGTTTTCAATTTGAACATTCTGCAAACGTATAGCCAAATCTTCTGTAAAGGATTCTCGTTTATTTGAAATTTTCTGACTAGTTGTTCCTTTAATTTTATCATATCCCCAGGTTCCGTCAAGCATTGAACTAAACGATTGAGAAGCCAATACCCAAACGGCCCACGCCCGCTTTATCTTGTTAAACATGTGTGGATTCTCATAAACAATAGTTGCATCTCGATGTAATGAACGGCTGTGCAAACTAATACGTACCATCTTCTCAAGATCAACAAAATCATTCTGAACACACTCGTAAAAATTAATCAACTCCCGATTGTAGTCATTGATGATTTCGACTTCACTTGGTAGTTTACTCCAAAAAATAGCTCCGCCTCCAACAAAAGGTTCGATGTATGTTTTATGATTGGGAATAAGTGGCAAAATAGTACTTACTAAGTTTTGCTTTCCGCCATAGTAAGAAATAGGTGTTTTTATGGTCGTTTTCATAATACTAAAATTTTTATCAAATCTATTAATGATCTATTTCTAAAACTGTGACATAGAAACACACTCCCCCCCTTGTCCTGCCTCTCGGAAACATTAGGTTTCGAATATTTAATTAAAAAATCACGTGTCCCTTGCCTCCATTGACGTCACCGAGGAACACTTTTATAATATTTTTTTTATATTTGTAATATTCATTGCTATGAAAAAGAAAACCACCATAAGAAGATTTTAGTCCTCCAACGGTGGCTTTGCTATTTTAATTTAGATGTGAGAGTTTATTTTAATCAGTTGGAGGGCTTCTTTTGTCTTCAACCAATCATTAAAAATCAACTTCTTCTTGTCCTTTGTAAAATTCTACTTCTATATTTTACTATTATTAGAATCACTGCTATTATTAGTAATAAGGGCCAAAACTGAAAAATCATTTTAAAGTAATTCAATTGTTCCCTTTCTACCATCTTACCTTTCGATGCTTTAAAAAACTCCCTTTCCAAATCCAATGTTTCGAATTTTAAATTCGCAAAATCATAATGCCAATTTTCTTTTTTCTCCTGCGTAAACGATTCTTTTTTAGTTCGTGGATTGTAGTACTTGGTTATATCTGCGCTTATCACTACGGAATCGGCTTGAAAGCTCTCCGTAAACAAACGCAAGTTTTCCTTTACCATTTGATCAGCAGTAATCTTAACCTCATCCGATTTGGACATATGTCCTACTTCTGAAAGCTGAGCAAGCGTATCGGATTTTCGTACTATCCTACTTCCACAGGATACGAAAACGAACAACAACAAGATGATGGCTAGCTTTTGTATCATGGCAATCTTTTTATTACGGATTTGGCAACGGCTTTTAAGGTGTCTGCATAATTCGGAGCTGTTGCATAGCCCGCTTTGGCAATTTCTTCAAAAAAAAGACCATAGTTATGCCTTACCTCCAAAGCCTCCTTATATCGAGGATTTGAGGCTAAAAAGCGGTAATGATGCTCAAAAGATTCTTCTGCTGTATCGAATTTTACAAACCAATCTTTAACACGGTATTTATACATTTTCTTACCCTTAATTTCAACTGGAGTTATGGAAATAATCTCTGGAAATTTTAAGTTGGGATTGGTTGAGTATTCTGTTGTTGCAATCAATTGTTTATCGCCTTCTCCAGTCCACTTAACTCCGAAAAACATATTTCCCGGTGCGCGCGTTCCCCATGCGGACTCCAATCCCGCTTGTGTTAGTATGGCTATGTGATGCAATCCCGTTTTACTTTCTATACTTTTTGATGCAGGTAAATACTTAGCTACAAAAAGTGTTGCTTTGTCTTGTACCATTATTCTTTGTTTTTAAAATGTTTTAAATCTAAATCCTTGTTGAAATCATCTATTTTTCCAATTAAGGTATCTGGCGGAAACCTGCCCTTGGTAATTATTTTGACATTAATCAGCATCGAGCGAAACGGATAAAGACAGACCAACAATCGGCTAACCATTTGCAGATAGGTAAAAATAAAATGGTCTTCTTTTACCAAATGCGTCAACGCTTCAAAAGCACTTCCTACACCGACAACCACTCCTACCCTAATTAATAAACCGACTATATTTAGCAACAATTGGAAATCTTTTTTATAGAAAAAATGAACAATACTTCCGGACAAATGATCAATTGCAACAAGAAAAAGAGCAATAAGTATGTAATCCACATTTAACACTATCCAATTTAAAATTTTATCGGGTACGCTAAAAGTCACGAAGCCTAGTAAACTGGAAGTACAAAAACTAGAAACAATTTGCAGTAGGTTTCCTTCTATATACCGATATAAAAGTTTCAGCTTTCTCATTATATATACAGTCTAAAATTGTGTAAATCAAATCTCATATCGGATAACTCGACAAAAACCTTCCCTTGTTTTACCTGTACACTCGTATTTTGAATTCTAGAATATAAATCACCCATAAAAGTTACATCTCCATTTTTAAACTCGTAAACCATCATGGGCATACCGGTTATTGGTTCTTCTATTTGGATAGAAAACAATCCCGTTGCAGGGATTTTATCAGCTTGAAAAATTAACTTTCGAGAGTTGCCCTTTTGTTCTATATAATTTAAAAGTGCATATAATACTTCTCGATGTGCTTCGGGTTTTATATTGGAATAGTCTTGTAGCTTGGAATCAATTAGCGCTAAAATGGTGTTGTTTGCTTCCATATTTTTTGCTTTAAAAATAAAGCCCCTTTTCAGGAGCTCTATTGGTTAAGTTGAATAGTGCTCCCCACTATAATGCAATGGGGAATAATTAGGGAGTGGATATACCGGGTTTAAAGTTCGTCATTCCGGCTAATGGCCATTTGGCGCGTGGTGGGTCAAAACGATCTTTCCAGGTAAGAGTACCGGTATATTTTTCGATTTCATTTTCACCACGAGCCTGAACTAAACGCATTTTTATTTGAGCTTTTAGTCCACAGATTCCTCCATACATCAATCCATCAACGGTGACATACCACACTTTTGAGCTGGAATTACAGGCTGTTGTTCTTATAAATTCGTAGTTGACTTTATTGGTTTCATCTACATCAAAATTTACCGTGTGATTGGCTGAAGATACCACGGTGCGCTGACCGGAAATAACAGCTGTTTGGTCTTCGGCAGCTGGCTTATCACCGACAACTCGAAGTATTCTCAATGAATTGACATGTGAGTTGACCAGCTTAATTCGAGTATTCCATTCTGCTAAATCTTCAAGGTCTTTGAATGGAGCGGTGTTTGCTTTTCCTAAAATTATCCATTCTATCTCCGAACGATTTAATTCAGGCGCACAGTCATCAAAGAGTACTTCTGGCAATACTTGTGCCTCACAATTATCGGGGCACAGTTTGTCGGTGTCGTTACATTGTACATTTGCCATCTTTTTAATTTTTAGGGTTAGTAAATAAGCTATTTGAGCGCAACCTCCCTTAAAAACAACCCGTTTGAGTGGGTAAGGCTCCTGTAATCATACGCTTAACAAATATATAAATTAAATATTATATTTACTTTTATTAAATAATTATCCTCAAAAATGTACGCGCTTCAACATAAATCCATCGTGACAAATTACCTCGGTAATCTTCAGTTCTAATTCTAAACTCATATAAGGTGTTTGGTACCAGTCCTGTAAAATCATTTGCATACGACACATTATTATTGTTAATCTGTGCACGAAAAGTGTTACTCCAATTTCCTTGCGACTTCCTACGATGCCCAAACCAGTGTCCTTTTACTCCAAGGCCTGCATTACTCCCGTTCCAACCTATCGTTATTTGCGAATAACTCACTACAGTCGTTCGAAACAAAGCAGGAGGTAGTACCCAGATTTCACTAATAGGATTACAACAGATCGTTTCAATAAATCTTTCGATTTCAAAACTAAAAATCACTGTTGCATTGTATCCCAATTGATCGGATTCCAATTCTACTTCTAAGTTTTTAATATTATATTTCTTACTATCAATTTCCAATTCCATATTATCGTGAAAAGGTATGAGCGTACACGCTTCGGCTATGTGATTGGGAACAAATTCTGAAAAGGTATATTTCTGAATTAATTTTTGTTGCACAGCTGTTTCTTCACCAAATCCATCCTCAACCGACTCTACCTCTAAAGTATTATCGCCAAGCAAAACAACTACATCATTAGACAAACTAATCGAGTTACGGACATTTGGCCCTTCTGGATAAATCAGGTTACCGACCAATCCACAGTTTGACCAAAAGGTAATTTTATTTAATTTTCCAATCACAAAACAAAAGGGATCTGAACGGCGACTAAAAAATTGTCCTTCTGATATCTTTACATAACATTCTCCTGAGTACAAAACACTCCTCAATCGAATCAGCAAACAATTACCCCTGTCAGTACTATAGACCACAGTTAACACTTGAATATTAGAAATGATAACATCGTTACTACTGAAGACCTCTACGAGGTACGATTGATGCGCGTTGGGTATTGAAAGCTGTAAATACACATCTGATTCATTGTACTTTAACCAAGCGTTTGTATCAACTTTTTCTAGACCCTGATGAAACCGAATTGGTATTTTTTCTGTATTGATATTTATAATTGCCATGGCCCTATTCGTATTTAAGCGAAAACTGCATCGTATTTTTAAATAAATCGAATTCCGCTGATTTTATGATTCCCCAACCCATTTCCGTTTTCACTCGATCTCTGGGTTTAAAACGAGTAAAATCCGTACAACAAAAAACCATATTTATCTTGGTTTGCATCTTAGTAGGCACAACACTTCTAAATGTTCGAACTGCTCCATTTAATCGACCGCGGGGTAGTACACGCCCGTGTCGCCAATATTTATCGTGTAATGAAGCCCAAGACAAAGGTGCGTTGATACACAAGGTATTGCCAAATAAAGCCTTATGTGTATAAATCATATTATCTTCGTCGTTGGCAACTAATGCAAAACCTTCCTTGACTTCAAGCAGTTCCTTTCTATTTTGAACAATGCCAAATACATCAGTAAAAAGATGCTGGACTTTGTGTTTATTTGGAGAATCATTCGATTCGTCGGATTCTTCGACTTCCTGAACACAAAAAGAATCATAGGAAATAGGCATACCTACAAAATCGGTTTGAAAGGCGTGTTTTATTTCAAATATTTCTTCCTTTGGAAGTTTGTCGCTATCGTAAGAGTAAACATTGGTTCCCTTTAATAATTGCTTATTTTCCAATTCCGTTAAATCAATCCCGTTGTTTTTATAAAACCAGCTGATGTGCTCCAATCTAAAATAATTACCCTCTACTACATACCCCAAATTGAATAAGTTGACTACATCTTTTAATAAATCTGAGAACTTTATCTTGGCTATGGTAGGTTCTTGCCCACCTATGTAAAAAGAAGTTTTTTTGGTCAATTGCTCTATGGGATAAAGAACCAATTTCCTAAGTTCATTGTGCCTATTAGTCACGTAATTTATAGTTGTTGAATAATCTGGCTCCCATTGAAAAAAGTCAGATTTAATCCTTAAACCAGATTGGCGTTGGTGCAACAAAAAATTAAAAGCATCACGTAATAAGACACCGTTCCAAAAACTCCCTAGCGCAATCTTCATAGGTATATACTGTGCCATATTCTGTAGGTACACATCAGTAACATACTCTGGAACTGCTATATCAGTACTTTTTCTATTCCATCCCCGTTTTCCGAAATTATTACAAGCTAAACGAGTCCAACCACTACCGCTTAGGATATCGTTACAATCGGTTTCGGCGTATTCGATTCCCCATATCTTATTATCCGAATGTGCCGATCGTTGCTTATATCCGAAATAAGTGTATCCTGTATTTTCCATATGCTCATCGGAAATAATCCCGTAAACCAATTCTAGCGCATATTTCAATGGCATGATACTCGTATTATTCCTATTCGAAATTTCTAATAGATTATAAGCATTATTTGATTTCATAAATCCGTAAGGATCATGAGATTTCATTTTAAAACGAACGGTTCCTTTATCCAGATTCCAAGTCCCGTTTGCCATTGAAAAGAAAGCTTTAAACAATTCTCTATGCACTCCGTTACACAAGGTCGTAATGGTTAAGGTATTTCTATCACAGCGTTTGTCGGATTTTTCAATACCTAAGAAGTATTCGAAATCTTCGCCAATAAACATCATATCGCTAACACTTACGCTAAAATCGATTTTTCTTCCCTCCCCTTCTTCATATTGGATTTTACAGTCTTTTGATTTGGGGTAAACCGCTCTATTTCCAAAACTGTTATATACTTCAAATATCAACATCCTTCTCATATTTTTTAATGATTCTACCTACTTTCACATAATAGTATTTAGGCGTTTCCCAAGCCTCTATTCGGTTGGCCCGGTCTTCTTTAAAATCGCGTTGCATCTGTTTTAAAATGGATGCAGATTCGTCTGCCTTTCTGCTTTGGGTATGTTTTTCTTTATATTGAGCCGTTGTGATGTTCACACTCTTTATCACATTCCTGGTGTCCCTTGCCGTTTTACCTCCAAAAATATCTGATAGGCTGTTGTCGATTTTCTTTTCTCCTTTAGCATCTTGAACAATGGCTTTCATTAGATACCCATAATTCTTTTGTTGTTGACGATTCAATACATAAACATCCTCGTCATTTTCAAATTCTGCTACGCTTTGACCGGTCCGACTATTTACTACCGAAAACCCTCCTTGCTCGTGAGTCGGTCCATCTAAACGAAGTGGTCCCTTTTTAACGCCATCTCTATATTTTCCAACAGCATTAACCGCCATCACTTTTGAAGCAGCAAAGGTTGCCCACATCGCGGCTATTAAACCAGCAGCAAGTATTTGCCCTCCAAATGGAATACTCGAGGTCCAGGACAATATATTGGTCGTAGCCGTAACCAGATTGCCTATTTGCTCCATAGATTGCATAATTAATTCCATTTTCTGCATTTGTGCTCGCTTGGCCTGAGCCCGTTCCAATTCTTCCTCTTCTCTAGCTTTGTGTTCTTGTAAATGCTCTAACTCCTTTGCATTGGCTTCATAGGTATTTGCAAATCCCTTTTCGTGCAGTTCTTTTTCCTTTTCAACTTGCTTTTCGAGTTCGTCAATTTTTTCTTCGATGTTTTTTACTCTGTTTTCGCGAATTCGAATTTCGGATTCATACAAACTCTTCATAGAGCTCCAAATTGAACTCATCGCCGTAGCTACCGAACTGGAGAAATCTTCCAATTCTTTGCCCGCCAATCCAAAAGCACGTCCTATTGCTGTAGCGAATCCCTCTGTGCTCGATATCATTTTTGCAAAATTTTTCACCATGCGTTGGGTCTCACTGTCCTGGGAATCCGCAATATCTGTGAGGGCCGTTTCAACGTCATTTAATGCGGAAACGGTTTTTAAAATCTCGTTGGCCGTATCGTCACCAAAAGCAGTGCGCATCTCATTGGCAATGCGCGCCATTTCTTCTGGATTAGTAGAGTTGTTTAGAGATTCTTTGAGCTGATCTAGATATAATCCCTGTTCGTCGGTAAGTCCTTGTTTAATAATATCTAGGCGTTTTCGAAAGTACTCCACTTGTAAAGCCAATGAAGTGGCTTGATGAAAACTCTCGTCTTCTATAAGTTTCTTGGTATTGTTTTTATAGATTTTAAGGACGGAATCCGCCAACTCCCTTTCCAAATCCAAACGCTCTAAATTTTTATGCAATATAAAATCGCGCAGTTCTTTGGCTTCTGCTTGGGTGGTTTGCAAAATCAAACTCTCCAATTCCAGTTTTTTAAATTCATTATTGGTCAGTTTAATCTGATTCCTGAGCTCTTCTCTAATCTGTTCCCATCCTTGTTTAATTTGAACTATTTGAGCTTCTGACATACGTCCGTAGGTCATATCAATTGCCTGCAAGGCCATCAGTCGGGTTTCTTCGATTTGTTGATCGTATTTCTTGTCGATATCTGCGATATTTTTGCGCAATTGCTCGTAAGCACTACCGGTTTCATCGTTGTAGATTTGATTGAATTTGGCGCGGAGTTTCTTTTTCTTTTCTTCGGTAAGTTCTAAATTGTTGATTTCTTCAAACAATTTCTTTTTGTCTTCTTCCAAAGCTTGTTTTAACAAAGCGATTTCTCGATCTCGTGCATTTTCTAGTATACCAATGCGAACGTTTTCCTCTTTTTTAATGAGTTCACTCATTATTTTTAAATAATGCTCTAGTATGCGTTTTTGTTTTTCTAGATCTCCTTTTTTGACAATTTTGAGTCCTAGTTCATCTGCAAGCACATCTGCTTCAGCGGAAGTAGTTTCAAATAACTTCTGCATCAAATTAGCCCCAGCTTGCTTTCTCCACATATCTAAAACAATTTCATATACCCTGTTCGAATACTTAGAAAGTGCAACTCTAGCTTCCTTTTCAGTAGGTAGCCCCAAAATAGTCAACCTGTCCTCTTCCGATATCTCATCTTTAAAAGTGATGTCTGAATTTACTAAACCAACCCCTTTAACCCACATTTTTTCAAAAAACCCTGTTATGGCTTCGAGATAACCTTGTTCACCAAAATCCAACTCCGTAGATTTCTCTAACATCTTCTTCGTCAACTCTATTGAAGTTAAATACGCCGCTTCTGCTTTTGCCTTTGTTTTTAGATACTGAATATATTTTGGACCATTGGCTCTAATTTCGTTTTCTAACTTCAGGTAAGTCCTAAACTGTTTGTTGGTATTTTCTTGTGCTTCATTCCACTGACGTAGCGCCTCTGTTCTTAGCCTTTCGCTATCTATCCCTTCTCTTATTCGCTTGATAAGTAAAGTCATTTTTGCAATTTGCTCGCCATAAAGTTCGTTGGCTTTCCTATTGACTTTTTGGTTTCTCAAAGTGGCATCGTTAGTGATTCCGATAGCCTTTGATACCTTTTCCCAATTGGTAGCTAAAGTTGCCACTAAAGTGACGAGTAAACCAATCCCCGTCAGTTTCATAGCGGCTGAAAAACGCTTGGTCGCTTTTGTTGTACTGTCAACCGCTATTGATAATTGTCGGTATGTCCAGGTATAGGCTTTATTGAGAATGGTACCCTTTTTAACGAGTTCATTTTGGGTGGCTTGTAGTCCCGACAACAAGGCGATGACCGCATTGAGCTTTACCAATGTTTTTTGTAAGTCTTCGGAGCTGTTGCCAAATAAAGCAGAAGCACCTTGTACCGCTGTAAACATTCCAACCAATCCGGTTATGCTTCCCATTAATTGGTCTAATCCTCTAGTATTGGATACGGATCTACTGAGTTCGGCATTGGTCTGTTTGATTTGTGATTGCAGTTGTCTGGCCTTTTCCCTCAACTCATTATAAGCCTTGGAGCCGCGCTTGCCGTTGAGTTCCAATCGGATGATCTCATTTTTTACATTTCGAAGTTCCGCGGATAAAGATTTGTTTTGTTTTGTCGCATTTTTGATTTGTAGCTGGTAATCAATTAAGGCTACTTTTTCTTCCTCTAATGCTTTTTTTGAGGCTTCCCGCTCTTTGATTAATTCCACTTGCGATGTTCCAGGAGCTGTTTTTGAAATGGTCTTATCGAGGTCTTTTAAGTATTTTTCATTTTCCTGGATATTCAATTTGGTTTCTTTCAACTTTTGATTGAGCACCTCAATGGAATCCGTCGATACTTTTGAAGTTGTTTTGAGTTTGTCTTCAAAAAACCCTACCACCACTTGCAAGGCCTCCACGTCACTTTTAGTAGTAAGCAATTTTTTACTCAAGCCCTCCAGGTCTTTGCTATCGATTTTAAAGTTACCGTTGCCCAGTTTTGCAAACACCTCCTCCACTTGTTTGGTAAAGTCTTTTATTTTGGAGTTGTTGATCGCTTTATTGGTGCCGTCAAATGCTTTTTTTACAGCTTTCTGAGCGGTATCTATCGCTTTGGCCTCATTAGCCACTGCCGAAACATTGGTCTTAATCGCTTCGTTAATTTTTTTGGATTGGGTGATATAGGTATTCACCAGTTCGCCGATGAGTTTATCGGTCTTCTCCGACTCGGCATTTAAGTTTTTATACTCTTTGCCCAAGTCAGCAAAGTTGTCTTTTACGTTTCCCAGCTCCAATCCTATTTTTAGAATTATGTCGTCATCTATTCTTCCCATAAGTAATTGTTATTTATGTAAATAGCCGACTGAGTGGCAAACTCCAGTATGAAACAAAGATAATAAAAAGTAAATATAATGTTTAATAAAGTTTTATTACTATGGTTTTCCACATACGCATTTTGATAAAAACAATTAAGTTTACAAGAAAATCACAAGAAATGCGAGAAATTGATTGGAATATAATGCCAATATGGATGCAAGCAATAGGTGCATTAATAACTTGTTTAGGATTAGTTTACACCTTAATACTCCAACAAAACATGCTAAAAGAACAGCAAAAAATCAATAATTTATTATTTAAAAAACATATTGAAGAAAACCTACCTATTCTATCTTTAAAGAAAAACATAAGTACAAATTACAACGGAACAACAACCTTGCCCTTTCATATTTCCTTGGATATGAACTATTTAATAAATCTTGAAATTTATTATGATTTTCCAAACTGGCTAGATTTAAGTTTACCTGAGCACTATAAAAATATAATTATACAGAAAGACCGTATATTACCTTTTATACTACAGGCTAAAAAAGAAAGCCCTATTTTAGAAAAAAAAAGAACTGAAGAATCGTATAGTATAGATCTCAATTTCTCAGATAAATTCGGAAATAAATACATTCAAAAAATAATATATAATGGAGGCGAAAACTTATATCTACAACCTGCTTTTAGGATTTAAGCGTGATTGACTTCTTCAAAAAGGCAAGTCATCAATTTCATCATGTTTTGGCACGATATTATGATAATCAATTATTTCAGATGAAAAATCAAATGTATAAGTGCCTTCTTTTATTTTTATTTTCCCATCTATTTCAATTACAAAATTAGAAATCTTTGATAACACTAATTCTAAACTTTCAGAAGTAATAACAACCAGATCTCCGCTTTTATCTTTCCCATTTCTATGTATTATATTATGTCGATTTCCTACAATTTCCATAATTTCTGTAATAACAGGAAATTCTATTCCCAAAGTAAAGATATAAATTTCCTTTACTAATGGGAGGTTATGGTAAATTATATCTGTCAATTCCTTTCTCACAAGACCATTTAGATTATCTAATTTTTCAAATATTTTATTTATTTCAAATTTCGGAGTAGTAAATCCCTTATACCCCAAAACGAAATTTTTAAGATATTTTTCTTCCGATAATACTTTCTTGATAAGCGTGGAAGAAAGATAATCTTCTAAACAAGCAACAGCACCAGCATAGAGAAGTTTTTTTAAGGAATCGTTTAAAATTTGTTGACTTAACTTTTCCGCATTTAATTCTTTTAACTTCAAAATTTCAAAATTGAATACCTCTATAAAATCACTGTTTTTTAGCAAGTCATCAATGTAATTATCTATGTCACTTACTTCCTCAAATTTTATAGTACTATTATAATCTAATTCTGGAATTTCTATAACTCTATCTTTGTCTACTATGTTTAAATTGAAAACTTTATTACACTTAGTGCAACTAAGAGAAATAAAGTTACTTTCCGATTCTGATTCGTTATCTGAAAAAAAAATCAATTCACTAGACGATAATTGCTCACTACATCTATTGCATTGAAATTTTACAATAAAAATATTAGTGTAATTAGAATGTGGAATATTATATTTTAGCATTTAATAATAAAGATTATATATTTGCTAGAGGCAAACATAATTTAAAATATATTGATTATTTGTATAACAATAGTCAAAAAGTGACTTAATTTAAAGCCTAACACAAGCTTTATTTTTTGAACATATATACTTTAAGTTACAGTCCTTTAAATTTAAACCAAATCTTTGTAGTTAATATTATTGTCTTTTTTCTTTTTAACAAAATACATTTTAACAGCATTCATATCTGTAGCTCTGAATTCATTAAATTCTCTATTTTCAATGAACAATAAAAACAAATCATTATAATTAGATTCTCCATTATTTTCATTTAAAACAAACTGTTCTAAATCATAAATATTGCCTTTTAATAGATTTCCAATGTTAGAAAGAAATATCTTATTCATTGAATCAAAATATGTATTATTAAAATATAAATAATTATATCTTGGGTTGGAGATTAATAAATCAAACATTCTATCATTTTTATGTTCGCCCCAAATTCCCTTTATTAATAACGCATTAAAAAGAAAACTATAAATATCCCCTCTCTTTTCATTTATTGCAGATAAAACAGATAAAAACTCACTCAGCGTTTTAGTCAAAATGAGATATGTCAAAAGGATACTTTTTAAAGTTGGAATTAAATAGTTTTTAAAAGGAGTACCGCCAAGCAAAAATTCTGAATATTCTTCACCATAAAAAACACTTGTCGCTTGTATGTCAAAAATAGGTTTTTCTGTTTTTTCAATAGAATGGATAAGAAACCTATTAAAATTAACATCAATATAAGAGTGTAAAAAATCTATATTCTTTTGAAAAGTTTTAGCATACAATATATTTATATCTTTCTCAGTTTCTTTATATACAAGAACCTTATTTTTATCTAAATATTGATTTAATTGTTTTTCTTGCTCACGAACATAATTGTTTTTTACAATATTATATTCCATGGAGAACTGATGTGTAACATCATAATCATGATCTCCAGACAAGCTACGCTTCGACTTATCATAACTTACAACACTTCTTACTAACAATCTATTCTTTAGCTCAATTACTTCATTAAGCTTGTCCGATATTACTGGTTCACCAATTATACTAGATACAAGATTCTTATCTAAAGCTGAAACAAGTTCTTTATAAAAAACTTTGTAAGCTTGGAGAATTTGATTTAAAAATAGTTTTGATTTGAAATCTTCCCTATAAAAACGAGAGAGAATACCAATATATTCCAAATCTGAACTTAATCCCAATTTTCCCATATTAAAATATCTACATTCATCATCCTCCAGATTTCCATAATTTATAATAAATGGTAAGATATTTAAGCTGATCCTATCTTTATCTTTATCTCTAGCATTAAAATAATACTTGATGTTAATTGGTCCTATAGTCATCGAATTGAAGTCTTCAACCCTCAGTTCAAAAGTTTTTTCAATATTAAAAAACTCTTTTAAAATTTTATTTAGAGTTCCCTCCAAACCTGTAAATAATTCAATTCCAAACATAATTCGCAAAGGTTAAGTAATATTTCGTTTAAGTAAAATATTTGTAAAAAAGCATATAAAATTAATAAATTTATTTTACACCAAGCTCTACTAATTTCGGTCTAAAAGCTACTTTAAGTAACCAAGAGTGAACAAAGATAGGTTCTTAGTAAGTAATAGACAATTCTTCCATTTAGTATTCCTGTAACATTTTTTAATAGACCAATCTGACACAAAAAACTGATAAAATTATTCTCACTAGAAAAATAAGTGACTCAATAATTAATCTTTCTAATCTTCGCCAAAATTTAAAAAAAATATATCAATCTAGAATGTAGTGATTAAATTCATGAGGGAAACCGTAAGGAATAGTCCTTTTTTACAATTTACTTTGAAAATTAATTTTAGGAAAATCGATTAAAAACTAGTTGATTTTGAAATAGGCTAAGGAATGAAAATCGACAGCGAAGTTCAAGCATTCATCACCTATTGGATTTTTGGGAGGTAAAAACTTTATCTTAAACTACCTACCTTACACTCTCTATATAAAATTACATAAAAGGTTAATTATTATTTATTTTAATCAAAAGAGTGATTTTTTAACTATATATTTATGTTCTAAACAAATCAATAAAAGCAAATTATTAATAAGTTGAATCATCTTTAAAAATAATGGATAATAAAGTTGTATATCTAGACAATAAACTTTCATCACAAATTGGTTTTAGTCGAAAACGAAATGTTAGTTCGACAAAAACGGAATCCTCGGATAATGAAACTACGAAAATAATTAGTGAAGCTAAAAAAAACACTCTAAAACGTCTTTATATAAAATTCCATGAAGAGAGAGACATACGAATATCACATAAAACAATAATATCAAAAGGAAATATTGAATTGATTCAAATTCACTTTCTAACTGTTTTTGACAATAAGCTACATAAAGACTTTTTAAACAGATATGGCCTAACTCCGGTCGAATACTTAGATTTCAATAAAACAATTTTATTTCAAATTGAAAATATAAACTTATTTGATAAGTTCTTATCCCATATTGTGTCTGTTATTAAAAGTCCAGAGAACACTAATTATCAAGGTCAGGAGTTCAATTTAATCGCACTTATTTACCGATTTATCTTTTATTCAAGTGCAGACAGATTAGAAACGTCTAATATTGATGGAATTTTATTATCATTTATATCTACACATTTAAGCAAGCAATATGCTTATCAGAAAACGATATTATTAGAGACACTTAATAGTCACAATATTCCTTTTTCGTATTCAGATGAATTACCTGATATTCTTGAAATTCAAAATATTTCGACATCTTTAATCCGACTTATTATTGATAATTTTGACATAGTAAAAACTATAACAAGCTCAAAAACTGAAAAAATAAGACCCAGTATTGCTGGGCCAATTAGAGAGTTTGGATTTACTGTAAATGTTCCAGACAACATCCCTATAGTAGGTATAATTGATACTGGAATTACAAAAATACAGCCTTTTGAGAATATCTTATTAAATGAGAGCTATAACCATACGGAACTCCCATCTTTTTGGGATGAAGAAGGACACGGAACCTTAGTTGCGGGACTTGCTGCTCTCGGGGACGAATTCTATACTATTAAAAAAGAAACATACGATGCTAAAGCTAGAATTTTAAATATAAAAGCTTTACATAAAAGCAACGACAATCTCAATATCCAACAATTAATAAAAGATATAATTTCTGCTAATAAAAATCACGGTGTTAGAATATTTAATATGTCGTTAGTAATACCTCAAGCAAAAAAATACAACTCATCATATAGTCAATTTGCATATGAACTAGACCGAGTTGCTTTCCAATATGACGTACTTGTATTCTTATCAGTTGGAAATTTTGATGGAGAAAACCTGCAATTATTAAAAGATGATGAAAATCACCATCCTGACCACGATTACCCTGCGTTCTTCTATAAATTAAAATCCAAATCAGACTCACATACTTGTGAAGATACTAATATATGCAGCCCTTCTGAATCTTTAAATAACATATCAGTTGGTGCATTAGCGGGTAATTTTGAATTTCCCGATAATTCTCATGCTACTCCCTCTAATTTATATCCTGCTTATTATTCACGGAAGTTTCATTTTGATTACGATCAAAAAGTAAATGGAACAAAAATAAAGCAGTCAAATAAATTTCTAAACAAACCCGATTTCGTAATGGAAGGAGGGGACTTATTTGATTATAATTCTGGGATGCAAATTTTACGTTCTCCTACCTCAAATAGCGAGAAGTTCTATGGAAGAACCTGCGGAACGAGCCTAGCAACTCCTTTACTGACATCTTACGCTGCAGAAATATTAACTCGCTACCCAAAAATTAAGACACAATCTGTAAAAGCACTTCTAATAAACAGTGCCACTTTTTATAGTAACAAAAGCCTACCCCATTTTAAGGAATCAAAGCCTCATTTACTAAAAAGCCTTATAGGTTATGGAAGACCAGTTAGAGATAAGTTTTTAGGCTCAGATAAAAACTCTATAATGTATCTAATTGAGGGAGAAATTAAACACTCTCAAATTATGAAATACCCAATTAATTTACCAAAATATCTTCTAGAAAATGGAAACAAATTACATTTTGATGTATCATTAGCTTTTAGTTTTTATCCAGAAAAAGATAATCACCTTAGTTATTTACCTATACACATATCTTTTTGTCTCGTAAAAAATCTAAATATAACAGAGATTGCTGGACTAAAAGAATCTTATGGAATAAAAGGTGAAATGGGATGGAGTGAAGATCATTTCGGTATAGACAATAAATTATTTTCAAATACTCAAAAGAAAACTTTTAAATTACAATCCAAAGATATTCAAAACAATAAAGATTCTGTCGCTATCGCAGTTAGATGTTTAGTTAAAAATGATTATATTGATTTTTTAAAAGAAACTGTTCACGATTTTTCTTTAGTTGTACGAGTGACAGAGATTATTTCAAATGAAAACAATCCCGATGTTGATTTATATACAGAAATGATGAAAATAAATAATTATTTAGAAATAGATAGTATTATTACTCAAGGCGAACTAGAAGCCGACATTTAAAAAAAGGAGTCCAATATTTGGGCTCCTTTTTTATATTCCTAATGCCTTTTTCTCATTAATAATTAATTCTTCCCACACTGTAGTTTCAATTTTAGGCATTGAAATTTTAGTTGCATCTCTCCTTGCAAATAAACTCCGTTTAATTGTCGTGATAAGTGTTTTTTGAATACTAAAATAAGATAAACCAATTGCGTTTTTCATTATTTGATTAGCTTTTCGCTGATTGTCAAAAGTAAATCTACCTTCTTTAAGAATTAATTTTATTAAATCCTTAATTTCATTATCATTCGGTAAATCAAATCCAATAGAAAAGTCAAATCTTCTTAATAAAGCATCATCGAGCATTTCTTTTTGATTTGTAGCAGCAATGACAATACTACTTTGAGGTAAATAATCAAAAAGTTGAAGTATGGTATTTACTACTCTCTTCATCTCTCCGTGATCTTGGCTATAGTCTCTTACTTTACCTAAACTATCAAATTCATCGATAAAAATAATACAATCCTCTGCAGCAGCACTTCTGAAAATTTTAGAAAGATTTTTACTAGTTTCACCTAATTTTGATGATACAATGGCTCCTAAGTTGACTACAATCATCATTTTTTGCAATTCACCCGCAACTACATAAGAAGCTAGCGTCTTTCCACATCCGGAAGGACCATGTAGCAATAATTTATTTGCAACTGGAAGCTCAAATTTTTTAAGAATTTCTATATTTTGATGTTCCTCAATAAAAAAATTAAGGTCATCTTTTATACTATTATTTGCAACTATATTAGACAATCTATAATCCGAAGTTATTTTTTCTAAAACTAATTCATTAAATTCTCTATCTTCAATTTTATTAAAGTACGCATCAGACCCCACCTTATTCATCGAAGAAGTTTTTTGCTGTCTTACACTTTCTTTTAAAATGGATTGTAACTGAATTGCAAAATTCACTTTTTTAGTTTTTTTTGAATGTTCGATAAATTCATTCAAAACAGTCAATAGTCTATCTTGGTCATTTTCAAGACCGAATTTAGCTATATCTTTTATGTAATCGAATTGACTCAAAATTTTTCAACTATAATTAATTAGTACAAATGTACGCATAAATATACTCAAATTTCTTGATAATTCTATCTCAAATCCAACATCACCTTGATGATACTAATTTTCAACATTTAAAAAAACTTTATGCCCTCTTAATAAAAGCTTCTTTCTAGAAAATATTAAATTTAAAAATTTGTAATCAAATTTTATCGATCTGTTTTTTTGTTTCTAAATTTATTCCTTATTCAAAACCTCAACTGCGAATACTCCGCCTCAAATTTCATCTTTTCTTCGTGTTTTTTGAGAATATGATAGAACTCCACCTCATCGATGGTTTTAAGCATTTCGTATTGAACCACATCTCCACGACTCATCTCAAATAGTAATTCACTCCAATCTTTTGCGGATTGGATTTGTTCGATGTCCAGGTATTTTTCTTTTATTGCTCCTCGCTCTCGAGTTCGTTTGGATTTGAAGTATCCAGAATGAACTTTCTGAACTCTTCTTTCCCGCCTTTCACTAAAGATAGGAGCAATAGAAAAAAAGAGGATAAATCATATCCCCCTTCCTGCCAGTCGTTGATTTTATCTGTAATCATCTGGTCGGTGATTATTCGTCTGTCTTCAGATTCTTCATTGATGAATAATGCGCAGTAACGAAGTACCGGCATTGTGTCTATCGTAAAAGCTTTATTCATTTTGTTGATGAGATTGTGCACTTTAACAGCACCATCAGCGAACTTAATCGTTTTCTCTGCATTGGTACCGTTGAGATCGTTGTAAATGGAAATCAAGGTGGTTTTAAAACTGGACACATTCATATCGAATAACTCCAGTTCTATTTTAGAGGACTCTATAGCACGGGCAATGGATAGTTTTTCTTCAATGATGTACTTCTTTCCATTGGCGGTAAAGGTCTCTCCTATTTCGGGTTTAAAACTGTTTAATGTTTGCATGGATTATTTGATTTATTAAAATGGTCGTTGCGATAAATCCCAAGTGATGAAACACACTATAGGTGTCTATTTCGTAAATAAAAAAGTAGCTCCAGAGTGCTAATTGTCCGGAAGTACATTTATTACATCCCCAAATGGGCATGTATATCAGTTGTTTCCAACCCGTGTTGTATTGTCCCAATAAAGTATACCCAAAAAAGAACCACTTAGACAACAGATAGTCTCTCAAGGGCGAGTAATACACCCATACGATGACAGCAATCAGAAAGGCGTTGAAAAAGAATACTAGCATAATTCGGGTTTTAAGATGGGTTCCGATACACAATTCGAACCTATGGAATAGCCTATGTGTAAATCAATGGCAAAGGCTTCAAAAGGATGCATTAAGAATTTAACCGCATCAATTGGATAGGTATATGGTTTAAAGATTTCGACATCGTTCTCAATGATTCGAGTGGCCGTAACGGATATTTTCTTTAGTCCTTCTCCTTGGAAAAATTTATTTTCCAGTTTGGCTCTAATGAATGTGATTAGTTGGTGTCGTATCGATTTAGACTCTTTTCCTTGTATCTTTTGGTTGTTGATCCAACAGACCAATCGGAGTTTGGAAATGTACTCAAAATCGTTGCCTTTGCGCCCATTGGGTACTGTTCCCCAGTTTTCAAAGTACAATATTCCCTTATTTTTGGAATTGGGTACTAAGTCGGTGAAATTTCCCTTTCGCAGGCAGTCGTCAAAGTTGAGATCAACTGATGCGGGGAATTTACTTACCGCAAAGGTATCCTCAATGATGGTGGGTTCGATTCGGCTTATGGTTTGGACCAATCCGGCTATGCTGTCGAGAAAGTTCAAATCGATGAGTTGTTTTTTCAGTATGTGGGCGAGTACGGTTGTCATGATAAAAAGGCTTTTTTGATGATATCAGTTAGTTGGGGGCGGATGTATTGGGTGGCAATCATTTCTAATTCAGCTTGGTTTAAAAGCGGGAAATCGTCATAACGCTGACTGTTGACTTGGAGTTTTAAATTGGTTTCCGAATCGCCTCCTTTTACGCCAGCATAAACGATGGTACCTTTGATTTCGCTTTGCGGTATGTTCCAACCTTGAAACATTTTTCCGCTCATGGAAAGGTTTACAAAATCAACGGGACGTCCTCGGCGCAAGCGGTAGTTGATGTAAGGTTTGGAGGTGTATCTTGCGCCAAATCCCTCTGCCAAAACTCTCTTAACCAGCAGGGCCTTAGCGGATAAAACGGCGGTTTCCATAAGCGGTTTGCACTGTTCCTGAATTTTATCGAAGGCCCGCCCTTCTAAGTTGGTCTGAAAGTATTTGGAATAGATGGCCATTACAATAGTATTTTTCCTACCGAAATGTGTTGTTCTGGATGACAAACAAAGCATTCGGATTGTTTGATTTCTGAATTTTCTGCCAACCAAGTAACGAGCGATTTGTAATTATTTTTTAAGATTGCTTCATCCTTGATGATTTGCTCGCGGTTGGTCAGGGTATCGAAATTGATGTTTCGAGTTCGCAGTACTTTGCCCAAGAACAGTTGTCCCATTTTGTACCATACAGCCATACCTGCACGACGTTTAAACAATTCGTCTTTCATAGCGGGACAAATCATGTTTTGAATACTACAGGATATAGTAGTGTTTATAGATAGTCCGTAAGCAGCATTGGTACTATTGAGGTTATGAATGTCAGTCCCGGCTACTCCTGCTACTTCTATAAAGTTTTTGCGCGTGGTATCGGTGTTGCCACAACTTCCACAAAAAATGGTGTTTTCCAATGGTTTTAGATCGGTGGTATCATATACAAAGAGGTATTCAACAGGGTTAGCGTTTTCGTATAGGGCGAGGTTTAACGGCTCTGGAAAGCTAAAGGTAGTGACTCCCAATTGAACCTCAATTTCAAACGATGCTAGCTCAGCGGTATTTTTATATAGTTTTAAACGAACGATTCCCGCACTACTAAAAAAGAGGTTGATGGAATCGATTACCATCGACGCCCCTTCTAATGGCTTAGCGGTGATTTTAACGCCCTGAACGGGTTTGTTTTTCGCTATAGGCGAGCTGTAGTTGTTTCGTCCTATAGTTCCGTAATAAGGCTTAAATCGCTGTTGATGGTTTTCGGAAATGGCTACTTGCAAATCGCCTTCGAAGAAATTTACTGCTGTGGCGTATATTTTTAGAAAGTCGGTTTGCATGTCCTCTCCACATCCCAAGGTGTTTTCGATAAGTTTTAAATCGACACCGAGGTGTTCGTCAAGATATAGTGCGAGCTCGCTTTTTTTTAGTTCGGGTTTTATCCCGTCAAAGCAGTCGCAATCTATTCTGGATAGTCCGATTAAGTTTTTAAAACATTCTTTTATTGCTATCATAATCAAAGTTCTTTAAGAAAAAGGGGCCGTAGCCCCTTCGTCAATCAACATCAAACACACACTTATGTTGTTGGGACTGGAGGTTTCGCTTTTTTGTAGGATAGTATACCTGTTACCTTTTTGGCGTTTTCTCCACATCCTTCTGGATTTAATAAAAAGTCGAAGGTTACTTGTATTAAGTAGGTATGCTTAAATCGCTTACCAGAACATTCGTATTTGTAATACACGTCGTAGGCCACTCCGGGAATGTTAAACGACGGCATTGACCATCTTTGTTGCCATCCACTTGTGGGATTGTATGTAGTGGGTTGTCCTGGATTATATGATCTATTGGCAAAAGCATAGGAACCAGGGGCTACCAAAAAGGAGTTGTCTGTAATTCCAGATGTGGGAAATCCAATTAAATCAAAATAGGTTCTAAACAGCTTTGATTTTCTGTCGCTTCCACTTCCATCGCTATCTCCTTTTTCCAATTCTGCCTTTAGAAAGGGTTTGAATAAAGTACCGGAATCCACTAAGAATGGGTCTTTAATCAGGTTGACCTTGGCATCGATAACCATGTCAACCATGAGGTCAACGTCGTATCGATTTTGGGGCACCTGCATGGAGTTGGCTTTCCAAGTGTATTCGCCCTGGTTCTTGTTGTAACCTGCATTGTTGGATAAAAACAACAATCCCTGTTTATTTAAGTATTCATCCAAGGCCTTGGTTTTAACGAGAAATTGGTTGGCTACATATTCTTCTGGAGTATAGGCGTTGCGTCGTAAATCGTTCTCATCAATTGAAAAAGAGGCACTTTTGCATTTGGTGAGTTTGTATTTTTTCGATTTTAATTTTGCTTCACCTCCAGTGAAATCACAAACATTTTGACAGGCGTCGTCCAAAGGGACTTCACAGTTGTCAATCCAGACTACTTTTACTTCGTCGTCATCCATATCTGTACTTTGGAGGTCGGTGAGGATTCTATTTCTGCCGACTTGTTCCGTAGCCAAAGCTGTAATTACTTCGGCATCGGCATTGTACATTTCGGTTTGGCTCTGGCTGTCTTTCCATTCAGACTCGGCCTTTAGCACTATGTCGCATTGTTTTGCTATTGAAAAATCTGCCATCTTGGTTGTTTTAGAAATTAATAGTTCAGTACACTATGAATTGCTTTTTTGAGAGGCTTCGTATTCGTTTTGAATCTTCCTTCTATCTTCTATAGGAATACTTCTATCAGACATAACTTTAGCATATTCTACTTCGTTTTTTGGAATAGAAATATGTTCTTGACCAGAACCACCTCCCGCAGGGGTTTCTCTTTTGTCTGATGCTTGAAAATCAAAATATGCTTCTGCTTTCTCTTTTACCAATTGTTCGAAAGTGACACCGTGTCCGTGTTCGTTTTCCAATCGTTTTCCGTCTTTTAAAACGGTAATAACACCTTGGTTCTCTTGGAAATCGTAGCCTTTCAATTCTTGAAGTAAAATTCGCTTTTGATTGTTCGCTCGCTGTGCATCGTTGGAGAGTATCGGTTTTAAAGAATCTAGTATCGTAAAGGCATTGGTGGACACTTTCTCAAACACGCGCTCTTTCTGAAAGGTTTTCTCTTTTTCCTCATATTCCCCTTTTAAATCATCCAAGGATTTTTTAAATGCACTTTCCTTGTCGTTTAAAAGTTTGATCACATCCGGATGGGTGGTCACATTTTCGTAACTCGGATTGCTTTTGGCTTGTTCCTCGGCAATCTTTGCTACCAAATCCACTCCACGTAAATCTTCAGCTATTTCAAATTTTGATCGCAATTCTGCTTCAAAACCAGCAAGTACTTCTGCTTTCGCTTTGCTGTACCCTTGTTCGAACTTCTCTTTACCTCGTGCTACTTTGGCAGTGTCTTTTTCTAGAACAGCCGTTCGAAATGCTTCCGCATCGAAAACCGTTTCGTCGGTAGGTAAAATGGTTTGCAATTCATCCTCTTGCACATTGTATGCGGTGGCAAGCACTCCCGCCAGTGAACTTCTTAATATTGCGTATGACATAAGAATTATTTTTTAGGTTTCGCATTCCTCGCTTTCACTTGATTTTCTTTTTCAATTATCGCCTCGGACAAAATATTTTCGGGCTCCAAAAGCAATCGGAATGCTTGATTATTTTTTGCAACAAATGACTCGGCATCTTCTATGAAATAAGTTTTTCCCGTTTTTATATTTTGAACGTTATTTCTCATCGGTTTTAGCTTTGGTTCCTTTCGGTTTTACTTCTTTGGGCTGTGAGTCTTTTTTTGGTTCTTGAGGAGCTTTTGTTTTATCGGTTTGGGCATTTTTAAGAATCTGCGCTTCTTTTGTAGATATGTCTTTGGGAAGCTTTGTTTTTAATTGCCATCCGTAAGTAGCTTTTTCATCTACCATGGTTTGCCAAGTGCTCTTGGGAATTTCTCGAGTAACTCCTTCTCTAGTAATTATCACATTTTCCATACTATCTACTCTTTTACAACGGTTTACAATTACAAATATAAAAAATAAATTAAATAATATATTTAATTTAATATCGATTAATTAAATTTATTATTTATAAATCTTCTCGCAATGCTTTGGCAATCTCTAGAGGTATATAGTCAATGGAGTGTCGGCAGTTGTATCCGCCACGGTCCATTTTCCAATTATAACTCTCCTTGTCGGTTATTGCGGTTAACTTTGGATCGTCTTTCCATTTTTCCGCCTCCTCAGTAGAAAACACTTTACCGTTTTTCTCTATGCAGAAAGCGCGTGATCCTTTTATTATACCACCGTTGTATATAAAGTGTTTCAGTCCTAATTGTTCTGCATACAAAGCGCCGTTGTAGGCATTGGTATGCGAGTACACATCGTAAGAAAAGGTTTTATAAAATGCCTTAAACGCGCCTACTTTTTTATCATTTCCCTCGATAAAGGTTTTTAGGTTTTTCCTCAAACTCTCATACCCCACGCCCTTGGTCATCTCTGAGAAAACGAATTTAAACAAGGTGCTTTTCAAACTACTATCCTTAAATATTCCATTCATAAAACCGTTTCGAACCAGAGTACCGTCGAGTTTTATTCCCAGGTTTTTATAGATGGTTTTTCGTATAAAGGCTTTTTGCTCTTTTGTAGGCTTGGCTACTTTGGTATAAAATTTTTTATTTTCCGTAAGGATGGCCTCTATATCGGTTGCCGTGCTTTTGTATATTTCTCGGGCTAGTACCGTGGAGATTTTTATGTAGGCCATATTGAATAACAACACGGTTTGAGAGTCTTGAATATGTGTAATTCTGCCGTTGTCTCGATTAAGTTTTTCCAAAAAGTTTTTAAACAAGGCTCTCGTCATCCGGTTGGATGATTGGTCTATTCTGGTTTCCATCAATTCGATAGCTTTTTCCAGATTGGTTGCCTTGAGCTGACTTTGCTTGTATATGTCTTGAGGATTAGCCATCGGTTTCAAATTTTGGAACATCGGCTATAGTTTCTAGCTGGTCGGCTATTTTGTGCACAATGTCGTCTATTATTTTTCGTTGTTTTCCCACTACAAAATGATAAAAATCGGGATGCAGTTGTTCGACTTCATCGAATATGGAGTCGAAATTGGCATATAGGATTTGTTTAGCTTTTGTGGCTAGATTGGTCATGATGATGTTTTGTATTTCCAAATCTGTTTTTCCCGGAAAGGGAAAGAATTTGTTTTTGATTCGGATTCGCGCCAATTCTTCTTGATCGTCGGCATAGATGATTTCGGCTATGTCGTTGTTAAGTCCTTCGCGTATGTAGGACGGTGCTCCGGAGTCGTTGGCTAGTTTTAGTTCGGACAGCAATTGGTTCATGCTTTTGAGTTTAAAATCAGTCGGGTACTTGTGCCAAATTTCTATCTCATTTTTAGCTCCGTGAAGCAATTCGGCTATAATTTTGACAACAAACATCCACATTTCGCTGTATTTTCGAGCAAAGGGCGTTAGGGTATCGTAAATGCTATCTACATCGATTTCGGCTTCTGTGGCGGTGTGGAATTGGGTTTGGATGAGGGATTCGGAGTTAAAGACCATACGAAGGATTTTCTTTTCCATTTTATCGGCATACTGGTCCAAAAACTTCATTACATCGGCAGGAAAAGGAATGTATGCCGATAGTTTTGAAGCATCCACGATGTCTGCTAGACTTTTAGGCATGGGAATCTCGACCATATCGGCTGAGGTGGTGTGGGTTTTCTTTAGTCCGGTTCCGCTACATTCTTTGCAGGTTCCTTGCCCGTCTAATAGTATTCCCGAATTACAGCCTTTTGCCGTACAGGGCGATACGTAGCTGATTTGTTTGGGAAAAGTGTGTAGCGAAATGGACAGTTGCAATTCGGAGCTTATTTTGATGAATTGCCTAAGCAAGGGCATAGCTTCGTAATGAAAGGGATTTACAAAGGTTTTGGAATTGGTGGATATATCCTCTCTATATCCAACCCGCATCAAGGGCATACGGCTGAGTTTGTGCTCGTAAACTAATACGGCATATTTCTTTTTTGTCTTTTGACATTGGTGGGTTTCTGAGTAATCAAACAGCTCTCCGATATCGGTTGGAATTTCTTTAAATTCAACGTGAACTTGATCGGAAAAAATCACATAGCGAAGTGCTTTTTTTGAGCTTTGCTTTTTGCAGATATAGTCGTACTCAAATTGAGCTATGAGCCATTCGGTTTTCCCGAACCTATCGGTATAAAAATCGATGGCTTCTGTGGAGGATATCTCCGAAGGAAATGCCGTTGGTTTTTCAAAGCGGTAATCGTATTCTTTAAAACTCACCCATATCCAGGCATTGGGGTCGGTGAAGGTCAATGTTTTAAAGCGCTCGGACAAAAACTTATCTACGCCCGCTTCTTGACTTTCGCCATAGAAGTTGTCCATACTGGCTTGGAGCTCTTGAACTACTTTGGCGTCTGCGTGTTCGATGAGTTTCTGAACTTTGTTGGAACGGGTTACTTTTTCAAAGGTTCTTATGATTTTCGAACAGATGGATGGAGTGTAATGTTTGGTAAGTTTTTTTCGTTGTTCAAACAGTTCGTCGTCTTCTCGACGTACAAATTGGCGCAAATAATCGTCCAAAGGTCTTTTTCCGCCGTCTTCCTCGTCGGTTATAAAGGCTTTGTATTCCTTAGAGAGCTTGCAAACTCGATCGTAATTGGCATGTTTTTTATTTTTGCTTAGCGTTTTTGCCAGTATATCTTTTAGTTCCTCTGTCTTCATGGTAGTAGGTTTTAAACAAAATTAAATATAATATTTAATTTATATAAATACTAAATTTACTTTTATTCCAAAAAATAGTCGTCTAACACTTCACAGACTAGATATTCCACGGCATCGGAGGTATGTCCGTATTTTTCGTATTGTTGATTGGTTTCGGGGTCTTTTACTTTTTCTTTGAGTTTTTTACCGTCCGCTCCTTGTTTTAACCAATTGAAATCGTCTATGGTATTGATGCAAGCTTTTTCGAAGATAACCTCAACGAGTAGTCTTTCGCCAGCGTAGTCTATCCAGAGTTTACCTTCAAATATTTTTTCCATAAAGGTTCTTCGATTCATAACACCTTTGTTGAATCGGGACACGCGGTCAGAATAGTGGGATATAAAGGCGTGAAGTTTGGCGCGAACGGTGTCGAATTGGGTGTGATCACCGTTACCGGCTTGACGGTAGTCTCCAGATGCATCGCCATAGAAGTAGATATCAGGATTATATTCGCCATAGTCTTCTACAAAAACCGTGGTAATTCGTTCGGTGGAATTGTCCGGTGAAGACAAACAGTATTCGTCAAAAAATCGAATAGTAAACTTTTTGTTTTTTAAGTCGATGATGATTTGGGCAGATAACAAGGTCATGTACGGCACGGCATTAAAATCGTAAGTGATGTGCATCGGTAGGTCTGGACGATATCCAAACTCCCTAACGTGATTTTTGGTTTGAAATCCGTTGTAGTAGTTTTTACCAGACTTGGCAAAGGGATATCCATAAATATATTTGAGCGCTTCGTTTTCAGTTAGATGCTTGATACGGTTTTCGATGTAGTTTTCGGGCAAGTTATGAGCGTTCCAATGAGTCGAAGCGATGCAAACGGCTTGGTGGTCGTTTTCCTTGTAAAAAAAGTCGTTTGGTTGGGTAATTCTTTCATAAATCTCTTTTTCGTACTCGGGCAGATTAAACATTTCGTTAAGCCATTTGACGGTACCAATACTCGGAGAGGTGTTTATACAGCAAGGATTAAAGGCGATGTATTCTTCTAGAGGTTCGGTAACATCGTCGATATAAACCACTTCCAAAGTGTCTTTGTGGTATAACATACCCGGTTGAGACAAACGAGCCAATATGACTCCTTTGAGCGCTTCCTCCTTGGTGTCTTTAGTTTCGTCCAACTCTGCCCAACCAATTTCCTTCCCGTCGTGGACCAAATAGTTATCCAGGGACACGCAGTAAATGACTGCCCCGTTTTTAAAGGATATGATTCCGTGGTAGTTGTCGAACTTCTGAAAGGTTTTAAAGTTTGATGGCGGTTTGCTGTGGATGACGTAATGGCCATGTGGGTTCCCTTTTCTATCGTATTCTTTGAGTCCATATTCTTCTGCCCAAACTTTTTTTACCGCAACCAAAGTCGATTGGGTCAACTGCATATAGGTATTGGTAGCTATCATGCCTTTAATACGCGGCAGGTTGCTAACGTAAAATCCGCTCTTCAGTCCAATGCAATGGGATTTCCCCAGTCGCTGCCCCGCCATAAAAAGGGTGATGGGTTTTCGACTTACGAAAACTTTGAATTGGGGGTGCGATAGCGAAGTTTGTTTGCAATCCATAACACACAAAATAGTTTCTAGAACTCCATAAATATTTATAGGCGGAAAAACAGGGTTCAAAACCTTACCCATAAATAAATATTCTACAAACTAAAATTCTTTTATTATGAGTATTCTAAACGATTTAATTCAGGACATTGTTGTACCCGCTTATGAATTTAGATATGCCTTACATTATGGCTATCAATTACTAAAGTTTTTACTAAAGAAGTAAAACGAACCCTTTCCTTTCAGTTGATTTTGATGTTATAAATTCAAAATCGACTGAAAGTTTTTTTAGAGATTTTGAAAGCAACATACTATTTTACTCCTCTTTTTTATAGGTTTCAATTATCAGTTGGACTTTCGGCATTGCCAGCGGTTGCTCTTCATCGCCTTGCAGAACTTTGGTATCTCGCCATTGTTCGGGTTTTCTATTTTTTAGCCAGAATATCTGTGCGGTTACATCCGGATGTACTTCTTTACTGACTTTTTTGGTTACAACCATTTCGTAACCAACCACTTCTTTATCGTCGTTGTACATCGCTCGTCGCTCGGAGGTGGTTTCTGTGTAGTTATATCCCAAGGCTCTTTTCAACAGTGCATTCTCTACTTCCAAATCAACAACTTCCTTGCTCCTTTTTAAGGCCTCCGAAAACTCCGAAAACTTTTTTTTCCAATCATACAAAGTTGACAAGCCTATTTGCATATTGTGTGCAATCTGCTCGTCGTTCAGTCCATCCCTAGCCCATCCTTCTATTAGGACGAGCTTGTCGCTCCATTCTTGGTGGTATTTGCTGGGTCTTGGCATGGTGGTTCTTCTAAAGGTTATATACAAAAATAAGAATAAATTAAATATTATGTTTAATTTATTCTCATATGAATATGCTTGACGTACAGCAATAAAATGAAAAAAGCCCCAAAGTAGGGGGCCGTTTTTTATTGCTTATTTCTTATCCTTAAGGAATCAAGCTCCATCATAATCTCCATTACAAAACTTTTTGTTGCAGTTTTATAGTTTTTATTTCCTAAAGGACATAGTCATTATTATATTCATCAGGATAAATAATTTTATATCCTTTTAATTCCATAGAATTTTTTTTATAAAAACATATTTGTATTGGTGGTAAGTAATGCATGTAATGCTCTACCTTATTTACTTTTGGACGCTCAAATAGCATTTTTTTTAAGAACTTTGTATTTTTTTGAGATCCTATAGAAGTAAATCCAACAGCCCTTGTAGCGTCATAATGAAATATTTTAATGTCATTTCGTAAGTATTGCAAAACTCTAGGAACAGTTGTTTTTTTATTTATCAATCCATTTTCTCTCATTAACTCAACTGCATCACTAAAAATACTCATATGATCAGTATCGCCAACTAAATCAAAGCAATTTTTTTCTGTTTTTATACAAGTAGCCTCACATATAAAATAATTATCTGAACAATGTGTCTTACCCCACCAATGCGCGCTATTTAAAAATGCTTCCCAAAAATAATACCCCTCTCCCAACCATGCATTAGACCAATTACATGAAAAGGGGCCATCGCTTTCAACTTGAGCATAGTTGTTTTTATTTTTAAGAGTTTGATAAACCGTTAATTTTTTACTCACAATAATTACCTTATGTTGTTATTGTATTCTCTTTTAACGGCTGCTCTAAATCACTTAAATTTAGAGTAGGCAAAACAACTGGTGATAAATTTGCCTGAAGAGTTACCATACTAACAAATGCTCTCACATAAGGAAATAATATAGCTATAGCATTTCTATAGAAAAACGAAGGGATTTCTTCTATTGAGCTAACCTCTTCAAAACTAAAATAACCAATACAATCTATTTCTACATATGGGCTTTCTGGACCAAGTTCTTCGTAGAAAGCTTTGAATACAAATTTTAATTGATATTTCGATTCTTCCTTTATAAATACACCACTCGGTATAAAATCTACACTCATTTTATCGTTGAATTTATTATCAATATTAATATTTACTTTACTAAATAAATATTTTTCTAATTGAAAGGCAGCTTTTTGACTCATTAGATTAGTTTTAAAAAAACAAACCCGAAGGTAAAAACTTCGGGTTGATTAAAATGTTATTAAATTGTATCTGACTACTATTGCTATTTGCTACGTGGCATTCCACTACACAATAATACTTTCGAGAAGACTCTATAAATTCATCAACTGACGGACCTGCACTATCATATTTTTCACTTCTTGCCCAGTCACTTGTGATTTGTTGTTGAGGAGTTTCTTTAAAGTATTTTCTTAAATCCTCTAAAAGCGTACTCATAATAATAAAATTTTTAGTTAATAATTAACTCGTTTTTTTGTATAAAAATCTGAACAAATTTATACAAATGATATTCATATCAAACATTCCAATGTTATTTTTTAAAAAAAATATTAATTTATATTCTTTCTAAATAAACCCCACATAAAGAGAGTGCAAAGATACATTTTACATTTGTACTGTACAAGTAATACTTCGCAAAGTTAAACTAAGTTGTAAAACAGCACTCATTACACATGTAAAGTTACAAAATATAAATGAAATTAAAAATCTATTTTAAAATATTTTTAATGACCCAAGCTTTGTATATATTAGTTCTACCATTATTTTCTTTAAAAATTTTAGCTATAAAATATCCGCTCAAGTTTTCTAAAAAAACGACTTCGGTTCCTGATTTTGAAGTAAAACTATTGGTTTGGTAAACCCATTGAGTTGCATTATAAAATTCAGCTTCTACGCAATTCACCATTTTTAACAAATCGCCTTTTTTAAAGGTTGTAGTTTCATTATTATCAATATAATCTTGTGATGTCATTTCGTTTTACCACTTACAAATTCTAGTGGGTAGTTTTATCTTGTGTTCGATTATTTTTTTCTTTCGATTCTTCACTTAGAATCCTTTCTTTGATAGCATATGCAATTACACGGCCCCAGGTTCCCGCAGGTTCGCTATCGGAATAATGTTCCAAAGCCCAAAAAATCACATCCTCAACATTTTCAAGATGCGTATTTTCTTTTAGTTCCTCGAGAATTATTCTCTTGGCTGTTGTGTCTGTTTTCATAGTTCTATTTTTTTAGTGGTTAGTCTTCATGATTGGCTTAGGTAAAACACCCTCAGGATAAATCCAAATCCAATAAATATTTTTGTCGTTAATCAATTCACTCTCTTTTGGATAATACTCAACTGCTGCTATTTCGGGTCCAAAAATTTCATTTTTTATACTCTGAATTTCTGACCAATGATTGTCAATTGGTTTGTTGTCATGCTTTTGTATTAAGACTCGAATAGCTGTACCAGAAGTAACTTCAATATTGTCAAAAATCATTACGACATATCTATTGTTTCCAAAGGCTCTTGTCATTCCTGAGGGAATAAATGTTGCGGATTTTAAATCAATTGGTAGTAGCGGTGTTTTTGGCTTTTTAAAAAGCTCCTTGGCCTTTGATTCGCGTTGTTTTCTACTTTGTCGGTTCATCTTCTATTTCTTTTATAATTCCTTTTACTATTCCATTCGGACGCTCGATGTTCTGCCATTCGACAGATCCAATTAATGAAATCATTTTTAAATGATGCTCAAATTGTTTTTTCATTCGGGAGTTCCCATATATTTTCTGTTGCACACGTCCAAGCGATTTAAACGTGGCAGTTTGCTTTATTTTTTCTGATAAATTCATCTCTTATGATTTTATTATTACTAACCCGATTTACAAGAAAGCAAATCTTCTACGGGCTTTTTTAATTCCATTTGCTTTTGAAAAAATTCTCTCAAAACGATTTCGATGGTTTTAAGTTCAACTTTGGACGAATTGTTTTCTGATATCTTTTGAATCTCTGCCTTAAACTTCCGAAGTGCTCCCGCCTCATAAGCATTGGAGGCTTTTTCCCGCCTTAATTCTCTTTTGACCTCCGCTTGTGCAACCAATCGGCGTTCGTTGTACCATTGCATTAATTTGGGTGTATTTTCATTTGCTGTTTTGATAAATCCCCTCGAGACCAACTCATCAAATACGTGTTTGAATGGCGAGCGTATTTCTCCAGATTTTTGAAATTCTTCCCAGCAACCGACAATAGCCGAATCCATTATTTTCACTTTCTCCAATTCCGATATTTCATCACTGAGAAATAGTGCCGCTTTCTGCTGCGTATGCACATGCAAATGCTGATTGCGGTATTGCACATAAGCCGTAAGTACTTCACCAAGGACAATGCTATCCAGTATTCGGAAAAGTTTTAAATGCGGAAATTCATTGGCAACATACATTTTGAACGCATTGCGAATTTCTTCACTGGTCAATTGTCCAAACTTGTCCTTCAAAAAATCACAGAGTACTAACATTTGAGCATCGCGATAGCGTTGCTCATCGTCGGTAAACTTCACATTCAACAACGCCAAAATATAATTGACTACACTCGCTAAATTGGAGTCCGCATCGTCCCTAATCTTGGGAAAATCCTCCTGAATCTTGACCAAATAGGGTCTTGGTGGCCCGAATGAGGTCGAAGCTATAAGGCTTTTTGATGGTGGTGGTTGGTTGATTAATTCTTTCATCTTTTGAATTTTGTTTTATCCAACTGTATTGAAATCCCCGCCACCCCTTGTCTGCGCATATTTTAACGGCAGAGGCTACCGGGAATTGATGTTTCTCACATTCTTGTACAAATAATTCCAACGAGCGTTTGGTAAAGATTTTTCGAACGTCAAACCAATCCCGGATATCTTGCTCCAAGGCTCCACATTCCAATAAGAACTGTCGAAATTCGGCTTTGCCAAACTTTTCTTTTTTTGGCGCAACTTTTTTTCTTTTTTCAATTGGCTGTTTTAATTGATTTTCAAATTCGCTTTGATTCTTTTCGAAAAAACTTTTTGATTCTTTTTTTAAAAGAATGTTTTCTTTACTTTCCTTTACTTTACTCTCCTTTGTTGAATTTTGAGGCAACGGTCGTTCAACGGTCGTTGCAACCTCTTGATTATCAGTATTATTTTTTGCTCTTTTTTCGGCAGATTTCAATCCTGCTTGTCGTCTTTGTTCTCGGATATTGTCTAGGGGTTGCATACGTTTTAATAGGCTTTCGGAATAGAAGCGCTTACCATCGTCGGTAAATGCAAATAGCCCAAATTCTTCTATAATTGATTTGATGATTTCCGCACTTACACGAAGGTCAAAGGCTAGCGCATTGTAATCTTTGACGCTCGTGTAGTCGGTGCTTTCAACCAACCGTTCCAATATCATAAAGTAAACACCATAGCCTTCAGCTCTGTGCCTCATCCGCAGGGCGAGAATTTTCTCATCATTACGGGCGTTGCTATCGTGACTGAAATAGAATGATTTTTTACTCATAACAGCTTACCTTAAGAAGTATTGCTTGTATCGCGAGCCGTTGACGTATTCGGACTGCACCGGTATGCCGTATATGTCTTTGAGGTCTTTGACCCTTCGCCTTAAATCGCCAACGTGGTATTTCAATAAGGCATCGTGAGTGGTTAAGCGTTCCCCTTTTTGCAATGCTTCGTGTACGATAGCACATTGTTTGGTAAAATGTTTTACGTTTTTCTCGTAGTGCGCCTGACTGTCGAGATTATTTTCGGGACATCTTCTCATTTTGTTCATGATTTCTACTTTTTTGAGTTTGTTGTTTTCCTATCTTCCAAAAGCTTGCATTTCTACTTTGGCTTTTGAGATTACCGTCCGACACCAATCCAATTGATGTACACATGTTCTATGCACCCGTTCTGCCCAGAGGTATAAGTAATTTTCTTCCTTGGTCAGGGTATCAATGAATTTGGTTGCTACACTGGGCGAGAACGCAATGATTCGATTGATTTCCCTAATCATTTCCGATTTCAGAACCTCATCTCTGTGGTATTTGGAATCGGCCAACAGTTTGGCGGTTCTCGACATATAGGCAACCAGAACATTTCCGCGTTCCTGGGCTTCTTGTGCATCTTCGCCCATCGTGACCTCACAATAGGCTTGTATCTCTGTGAGTTCTTCTTTTATTTGCTGTTTTGTTATGAGGTTTAAATCCATTAGAAAGGGGTTTTATTCCAAATAATTTCCATTCCATTCTCGGCACAATACACTTGTTTCAAGGTGGCTTGATATACTTTGCGTTGAAACTCCCGCGCGTTGGAGTTACTTTCGGATAAGTGTATCAGCAGTATGTTATTGACCCGTGTGAGGTCGTTTGCTCGAAGCAAGTCGATGCATTTCTGAATGCTTAAATGCGATTTTAAAATTCTATTTTTTAAAAAGGTCATATCGTCTCGCAGTTTTTGTTCGATGAATTCCTCACAGAAATTGGCTTCTACAATAATGTTATTTAGACCTTTGAATCGGAAAGGAGAATAAAAACTGTCGGTTAAAAACAAGGTTATTCCACAATCTGAATGGTTGATCAAGAATCCCAAAGGTTCGTTGGCATCGTGTTTAACCTCGAAGGGAATTATCGAAAAACCTCCGGTTTTAAACAGCGTTTTGGACTTTACCACCACAGCATTGTGATGGTTGTGGTGCGCGGTGGCTTTAAAGGTTCCCTTAGAAGCATATACCTTGATACCCGCGTGAAGCAATTCGTCCAAAGAGCGGTTGTGGTCGCGGTGTTCGTGCGTTAGTATACATCCGCTGACTTTCGTAAAATCAAAATCCAAGGCTTGTTGAATTTTCTTATAGGTCACGCCACATTCTATCAAGAGTACCTCCTGCTCGTTTTGAAGCAGGTAGGCATTGCCTCTTGAACCGGTTTCGATAACCCGCAACTGCATCAGAAATCGGGTTTGTTTTCTGCCTTGGGTACCGGTTCGGGTTGTGGTGGTAATTCGGGCTCGGGTGCCAAGGGATCTTCGATAACTTCAAAACTGATTTCTTCTGAATGCGCATGGTTTTGGATTTCGGTTTCTATTTCTGTTTTAGCAATACTGACTTGCGAAGCTTCGGATTCTATACTGTCGTAAAGAACAGAATCGTCGCTCGCACGAATCAGTAGTTTGGTGGCTCTATTGATGACGGTTTTATTGGCCATCTGGTCGGGAAAATTAATATGTGCCTTAGATTTTCCTTCCATCTTTCCTTGATTCCAAGCGTCTTTGATTTGAGTGATATTCATGATTTCCACATCCATAGTACCGTCGCTCAAAGTCAATACAGCATAGGCTCCCTTGATTTTTTTACTACCGATGGTTTCCAAAGTTTGTTTGTGTTTGATGATCTTTTTCCGACCGGTTGCGGTATCGACTTCAAATTCGAATTCATCGCCCTCAAAAATCGAATGGGCCTTGATGTCCTGCAGACCGCTGTATCGTTTGGCCAACACGACGTTGCCGGTGTATTCGATTATGCATTCCAACACATCGCCATACATGACGAAATCGCATTGTTTTTTTAAGGGCGATAGTCCCCATACCACCATTTTGAGCAGGGCGTTAGCAATACTTTCTTTAGTACAGTGATCCAGGGCATAATTACCTTGTTTGTTTTTGGTTTCTATAAGTATTAAATAGGCGGACTTTAAGGCATTTTCAGGGGAATAATTTGGCGGTAATCGCAGTTCTCCCGATGCAGTAAATGCTCCTATTTTGCTCAATACTTGTGCAGATATATCTTTTTTAATGACCTCTATTTGCTGCGCTGTCTTGATGTTTTCGTTTGACATTTGAATTGATGTTTATGTTTTAAAATAATTTTCTAGTGTTTTGATAGCCTCTGAAATACCGGCTTGAGTGTATTCTATCACAAGGGGGGTTGGCGATAGTAGAATGGCAATTTTTTCATTTTCAAAATCCAACAGTACCCTCGGATTTGCTTTTGTCGATGCTAAGTATTCCAACATAGCGATTAGGGAATCAAACATGTTATTTACATTTTAAATGGAGCGTTTTATACTCTGGTGATACAAATAAATTGATGACTTGCGAATGGGTCGGAATCAATTCGGTGACCGATTCGCGGTTGTCGATAAAAATCGGCGCTGTGGTCTTGTAATAATTCGATAGTACATTGATGATATCCATACCCGCATTAACGCGAGAGGCCTTGTTGGCATCTGAAAAAGGAACCCCTTCGATAAGGGTTTGGCAGGTTTCAACCTCTCCTCCATTGATTTGAGTTTCAAAGAGCTTAAATGAGACATACTCAAATCGTCGGTTGATACCCTTTTCAAGTCCTTCTATTTTCAGTTTGATAAATCGATCGATGGTATATTGGAGTTTTTCCAATTGATTCAGAGCATTTGACAAGCTCTTTTCTTCCTCGTGCAATTCTTGAATTCGCTCGTCAGCTTTTCTGATTATTCCCTGCACGGTCAGCTCTTGTTTGATTTGGTCAATGACACTTTGTTTTTCCTTTTTGAGCATTTCCAATTCTTGGTTGTCCACTACTATTTCCATTTGGGTGATGGTTTTGAGTTCCTCGATTTTCGCTTCGAAGATGGGAATGTTCGGATTGTCTAAAATCAGTTGAAGGTAAACCTGAGTAACATCTTTGACTGCAGTAACTTTGGCTTTTTCCAATTGCAAGGCAGTTTGATAGTTTTGCAATTCTTTAGTGGATTTTTCGATATGACCTTTCCCTTGCTCAATTCGCTTTATCGTTGCGTTTAACTCGCTTTTGTTAGCTTCAAGCTGTTCTTTCAACGCCAAGCCTTGTTTGTTGACAGAGGCTAAAGTGTTGGCTTTATTGGCGTTAAAATTGTTTTGCAGTTCTGCTTTTTTACTTTCGATATCATCCGTTTCAAAAGGTCTTTTACAACACGTACAGATAAAGTTATCGTCGTCAAAAATTAGCTGCTTGGCATTTTCATCGTGCCAATAATTTCTCATCACCGTACATCGTTGTTCGATATCGGTCAGCTCAGTTTGGAGTGTGTTTTTATGAGCTTCCAAACTTTTGATACCGTTTTGATAGGTTTCTAGTGTGGATGAGGTTGTTTGTATTTTATGTTCCAACTCCACTATGGAGGTATCGTCTTGTTGGCATTCTTTTTCGGCTTGAGATTGGAGTTTTCTCTTTTCGCCTTCGAGTTTGGATTCTAGGTCAAATAATTCTCGTTGTGTTGTTTGACGTTCATCAAGTTTGGATTGATAGGCCTTAGAGCTATCCTTGATTTGACTTTCTATTATCCCTAAGGCGACTTCTTCTTTGGCCAAAGTTTCTCTAAGGCCAATGTCGTTCATAGGGGTGGGTTTCGATTTCTGAACCTCATCGATTCGGGTGGGTATCAATTGCAAATCGACTTTGATTTTTTTAACCTTCGCTGTGGTTTCCGATTTTAGCTCTTGAATCGATTTCTTTTCATTTAATTGAAGGAGGTCTTCCAGGTCTTTATCTCCTTTAACCAATTCGGCATCGTTGAGTTCCCCCGCTATGGCGACTAAAACATTTCTTCGGTCCTGCCATTTAAGAGAATTGAAAGCCATGGGATTGGAGATCAGCTTAAAAATGGATTCGTCCAATATCTCATTGATTTTGGTATTGTACTCGCGTTGATTCATCGGAACTTCATTCCAATAGTATAGCGTTTCATTACCGACAAAAGTAGGCTCTAAGGCAGCTTTTTGCTTGACCCATTTTTCTCTTAAAACCCTCTTTAACAATAAGGGTTCATCATTTACACTTAGGTGTCCTTCCACCGTGTGGTCTATTTTTTCAATCACTCGGTTTTGTGCGTCCAGGGTTTTGATTTCAAAATCCTTTCTGTCCATACTATCCTTTCCAAAAAGCAACCATAAGAAGGCATCAAACAAGGTTGTTTTGCCGGTGGCATTGGCGCCGTAGATATCGGTATGTTGGGTGAAATCCATCTTCAGATTCCGTATTCCTTTAAAATTTTCAAGGTGCAAGGCCTTGAGCTCGATTTTTTTCATAATCTCGATTTTTTAAATTCAACTTCTATAATCGCGAAATTCAAATGTACACAAATTGAAATTCAAATGTACATTAATTTGGAGCGTTCCACTGACTTTAGTATATTAGATTTTAATTAACTAAAACATATAATTATGGTAAAACATTTTAAAATAACAGACTGGAATGAGGACTTTTCTTCTGTTAAAACACCCAATGCAAAAGGAATTTCATTCCTGAAATCCGATTATTTAATTGATGAACCTATTGTTCAGGTGTTTAAAAACTCGATAGATGATAAATTTGAATTAATGAATAAACACATATTCATAGGTGTTTCATCAACTGACATAATGATAATTTCCGAAATTCAATTTAATGGAAAAATAGTTATTAAGTAAAGACATCAAACCCCATTTAAAACCCATTTAAACGGGGTTTGTACTTCGTTTAAACATTCAGATTAAACTTAGGTCTATCTCCGGCTAACAAGAGTCCAGTATTATCGATATTGTTTTCATAAATATGTACATTACCTAACATCAAGGTCACAGACTTCAAAGGAAGCGATATTTGCCTGCTTATTAAGTACAAATGATATATGTCAGCGGGAAGACCTAAAGACGCGTCAGAACTTCTCTGATAAGCTGAAACAACAAGTTTGCCGTTGTCTATCTGAAATTGGATTAGAGATAAACATGGTTGCTGATTACTTTCAGTATCATTTTTCCCAAGGAATAGGACGTAATTTTTACTAGTACGCTTTTCCTTATTAATCTTTTTTATCAAATCAGGTAAATGTTCAAAGTATGTTGGATAACTGTTGATCAAAATAGGTCCACAATAGTCCCACCAATCAACACCAACTTCTTTATATCGTTCTGTTAATCTTTCACCTTTTTGAAATAATTCAAGTTCATTTTTTAGTTTATTTCGGGCTATTCCATGACTCTCAAATAATTCTAATAAGTCTACTGGCTTTAATTCTATTTTTTGATTAGTTAAATACTTTATGTTCCCTTTCTTGTTTTCTTGAACCTTACCTTTAGAAAGAACTTTTTGTAACATGGCGTGGTATTTATTCATTGCTTTTTAATATTTATTGTTTGTATCTTTGTACATCTCACGGATTAACAAAACACCAAAGCCAGCACTAGAAGACTTATGTCCTCCAACGCTGGCTTTGGTGCTAAATTTAAAATCCGTGAGAAGTTTTTAAATGTTGGAGGGCTTTTTTAAGACTTCTCCAAAATATTCTTGTTAGTTCTGTAACTTTTTATTGTAATAAATAGTTTTAAATCTGGAAATCATAAAATTCTGTTGTAATGCCCTTCCTGTTTCGTTGATTAGACCTCCATATTTTACATGCACCCCATCTACTGTAAATCTGCCGACCACATTATATTTCTCATATTTTCTTATGATTCCACCTTCTTCCCAACTATTAATTATTGGAACTGAATAGTAATTAGCCACTGTTTTAAGCGGTTCTACATATGGGTTGAATCCATCAGCACGTCCTTTCCAAACCTGAAAGGGAATATTAACAATTATCAAACAATTATCTAAACGGTCTTGCAAAGCTTCAATAACATATTTTAGGGCTCCGTAAAACGTACTTACGCCAAACGAATTATCATTGATAGTTTCTCTTATTTGTTGGATGGTTTTTCCTTGAACAATATTCCAATCTCCTATGGGCGTCACAGGTGCGTGATAAGAATCATTAAGCCCCGTAGATAGGATAATTACATCTGGAACATATCCATTTGTTTCAGATAAATAATCCTCTACGCGCTCTACTACAGATTTCTTATCGTATTCCGGAAAATATGCGTATTTAGATCCGCCGACTGCGCGAGTACTTAATACCATTTCTAAATCCGTACATAAGTCTTGACTCCATGTCCCTGCTGTGTCTGTTAAATTGGAACTTCCAAAAGTCAATACTTTCAATCCTTTAAATGCATTATTTGAGTTAATTGGAGTATCTATTTCTTCAAGCACATTACTTAGTTTGGTGTACTTTTCATAAACAAAAAGACTTGGTTTTACACTTTTGCTATTGAAAGTAACAGAAAGTGAAGTAACATCTTTAGGCGGGTATATTGTTAATTTTTCAATCGTTCCATTTTTAGGATTAGATGCTGTATATGCATCTACTAATTCGATAAATGAACCATCTCTTTTAATTCCCAATACAGTAGATATAGACGACAAATTTGATGCAACTGGAACTATACCATGAAAAATATATTTCTCACCCTCAATTAGAGGAATATCGAATTGGCAAACATGATTACCTGTAGTTGGATTACCATTCGTATTTGTTTCAGTGACATACCCTTTTATAAGATTATCCACTTTATTTGCATTTTTTTTGACTATATCATTAAAGTTGGTGATATTTAAAGCATCTTCTAGTCTCAAAACACATTCAAAGTAATCAATAATATTGAGGTTAAAACAAGTCTTGAAACTAATTGCGTTTTCAGGAATTTTGATTTTTTTAAATAAATCAGTATACCGGAAATTATCATTATAACTGCCGCTGATATAATTGTAATTTTCGTCATAAAAAACAATTCCGGCAAAATTAGTCTGAGTTGCAACTGGTAATGTTAATTCAATGAATTTAAAATTACTTGTTGCCACGTAAGGGCTTGACGCTATAGTTGCACTAATTGTATTGACACCATTCGTAGCGTTTAATCTAAATTTATCAATTAGCAAAGATTTATTTATGGCTGAAAAACCAGTAACATCCGTTTTTAAATTTTCACCTAGTCCATTTATTTTATAAAACGACGGAGCGGCCGATGTCAAAAGATAAGAAACCGAAACGCTCTCTATCTGATTTGAAATTGGAATTTCAATGTAAATCTCTTTTCCAACTTCTTCGTATCCCGTAGTAATACCATTAAGTAAGATAATGAAAGTACCGTCTTTCTTCTTCCCCAAGACGGATATAGCATTCAAATCGCTCAATCGATTTACTCTTTTTCCTTTAAATGCATAAACTCCGGGGCTTACTGAAATATCGAATTGACATAATGCAATTGAAGAAGATACATTTCCATTTGTATTAGATATTGTTACATACCCTTTTATGAGATTATCAGCTCTATTCTCAGAAAAAGTAATTAACCTATTATCTAAAAACGATTTAGAGACCTCATTTCCACTTACAGCCTGTGTTTCGCCTAATTCTATTCGCCCAGTAGCATTTAATCCTAAATTAATCCCATTGCCTTCGCCAGGAAATTCATTGCCATTCCACACATATACCAATCCATCCGCCTGTACGCCATATGCATCGTTAACCTCTATTTCTTCAATGAGAAGTAAATCTGCGTAAGTAGCAATATTTTTTTTGAAATTAAAAGCGGTAATCGGAGCACCAAAATTGTAAGCTTCAACTAATTCATTCGTCTTAGCAACTATATCATTTACCTCATTGGCCAATAGTGTTTCATTTGTACCAATAACGTTACTTGCTACTAATCGTTGTTTAGCAGCATTGTCTATCTTAGTCGGTATGTTTAGTTTTTCGAGTGACATAATTACAGGTAATGGATGATTAATTTTGGAGAAATAATAGGAGGGTTTGAAATGTTCAACTGAATTCTAACATTGGTAGCCGTATATAATAATTTGGCATCTACAACGAATCCTGCTGATTCAATTGTAGAGCCATTGTGTTGTTTGAATGAACGAATCGATTTTACACCATCGCTTTCTTCGACCCATACGAAATCCCAATCAAAAGCCCTTTCGATAATCTTTATATCGACTTCCGAAGTGATATCGCGGATGAATCCACCGGATGAACTAAGCTCAAAATCTTGAAGTTGAAAAATCTTGGTTTTCGGCAATCTTTTCAGCTGATTGTAATTAAATGTTGTTTGGCCACCGCTACCAAATTGAGCAGTTTTGGAACTATAAGCAGGTAAATTTTCTAGAGATGTTGTATTGTTTGGATTGGTATTGAAATTCGCAGTCGTAACAACTTCGTTTACTGTAATGGTTGGTAATATCAGCGATTGTATAAAAGGGATAATTTCACCATTAAAAGCGAAAGCTCCTTCACTTAATTGAGTTTTGGCATCGTTTAGCTCCATTCCCCAAATAACTGTATAGTTTTCATGCTGTTTAGCCAGTGCCTTGACCATTGCTAAGGTATTATCTTGTAAAAAAGTTAGTGTTTGCACTCCAGAAGGAAATCCTGTGGCTGAAAAAATAAGCGTTTTCATAATGTTGTTATTTTATAATTTTTGGAAAACAATTTATAGTAGTTGATATTGGCCATCATTTGATTTTTTAGCTCATCCAAAACATTTGGAATTAAAACTTCAAAATCAAATTCATTGTAATAATCCTCGGAGTTATAGAAATAAACTGGAAAATCTACTTCTTCATACATAAACAAAGGCTTTTCATCCTCAGGGTAATACATCCAAAGAGGCTCTTTGGGTCTGATGTTTTGCACTTTTATTCTTCTTAATGAAGCATCAAACTTATCATTGAGCATCTTTTGTAAATAACAAATTTGTCCGTTGTGTTGTACTCTATAATCAGCATCTGATTTAAATACAAAAAAAAACAGATAACAAGTACTTAAAGGTTTAATGCACGTAATCATAAATGCTAACAAAGTTGGCTTTCTGAGTATAGTCGGTAGAAACTGGTAAACAAAACGAGTCCAATTAATGTTATAAATACTATTCATAATCTTCATATGGTATATAAGTAATCATCGTATTAGATTCATCCAGTTTCATATATCCAGCATCTGCAGGTCTAATTTCATCGATTATACCGATGTTTGGATTAGTTGTAGAGTCATAAGAATATGAACCATATTTTGACCAGGCATTCTTTACATTAATCATTGTTATCCCCTCAATGTTTTTTAACTCATCTTCTAATTTACTTTTCACAAATGACCCATTAAATTTTAGCGATTTTAAATACGCCTTAATCGCCTTTAAAACAGGTGTATTATCTGAACCATTTAACATGGAACCATCACCGGCTAAAACCATCGGATTGTAATAAATATCTAATGTCAATTTTAAATCATCCGCCTGGCCACTGGTAGGAATTACATAAGTTCCTGCATCCGTTACATAATTTATATAACTTGAGAAGGAAGTTAATTCGCTTTGCGAAAGTGGTGCGAGTTCATTAGATACACTTTTTACTACTTTCATACGTAAATAACCTTGCATTTTAACAGGAGCTGCATTAGCTATAATCTTAGCAGAAATTATTTCTTCATCTGTCAAATCTGAAATATCATAGATATCAGAATCATTTAAATTATAGCCAAGCATAAATGTTAATGCTTTTTCTTTATACCATTTTTGAGTATGGATTCTGCTATTGGCGATTTCCTCATTTATTTTAATTTTAAACTGATCAAACAACATTTCTAAAGTCCATATTGCAAAAGCAATTACTCCAAATAAAATATTTTCAATAGATACTTTACTAAATTGTTGATCAAAGCTTTCATCAGACTTTAACTGGTAACGCGAGATAATAATTTCATCAGTGATAAAATTATGAGTCATTTCTTCTTTTATGTCAGTAAACTGTCTTGCCATGATTTTTACAATATTATAGGTAATCTTTCGGTTAAGATGTATTCAGCTACTTCGTAATCAATAGAGGTTGCTATATCTATTTGTTTAGAGTGATAATATTTAGCTATGTCTTTTCTGTCAAAATCACCTGTTCTAATTTTTAAAATAATTCCTGGATATAGGACATCTGTAATTGAAAGTGAGTTTTCTTTGGCCAAATCAAATACACCTTGAATTGAACCACATTCTTTAATAGCTATGTCTAAAAAACTTTGTCCTTCAAGCGCCATAATTTCCATGATACGAATGCTATTAAGATTGTTGTTAAAATCTGACCTGTTTTAATCCAGAAAATTTGCCAATAAGAAAGAGTTTCTACTTTGCCTTTTTCTACTGAGTTAGAGTCTTTTTTATATTTTTCGATTTGCTTTTCGTAACTAATGATTAGTTTCTCCAAACTATCACAGGTTGCGGTCAGTAAATATCCTTTTCCATCTAAAGATGGTTCTATATCAACTTTTGCTCTACCTGATTGAATTGTTTGACGCTTTATTTCATTGCATAAAATACGTGTGACAATGGTGTCACCTTTAATTCTCAAGGTGTCGATTCTTATTTTTTCAATATAAATCAAACTATCTGACTTATATGAATCAGAATTATTATACTGCTTAGTAGTTCGACAACTATTGAGAATCATAAGGGCAATTAATGCGCCTATAAAAATGAGATATTTCATTATTCTGTATTTTTTAATTCGTTAGATATTTCAGATGCCAAATCGGGATCGAATCGATGTAAGGCTTTTGTTAATCGATTCACTGTAACATTAAGTCTTCGGTTTTCACGTTGAATTGTAGCGATATCAATTAAAAGCTGCTTCATTTGATTTCTCAACTCTTCTGCCGTATCTTGCCAAATATTAATAGCCTCCTTTACTAATTCCAATTCATTTTTTTGAAGCTCTTTTTTGTTTTTTTTAAAGCTTAAAACGTATACAATAATAGCGGATATAGCGCCTGTCATTGCTTCTGACAATCCATTTCTCCAAGCCATATCATCCATTTTTTTGAAGTTTTTGAACTGTTTTTAAAACTGATAATAATGTACTTCCATAATTTGGATCAGTGGCATAACCTGCTTTTGCAAGTTCCTGTATAAAAACCACAGAATCGCTTTTGTTGACTAAGGCTTTTTTATATCTGCTGTTTTCTTGTAAAAACTTCGCGTGATCTGTGAAACTTTCCTCTGGTGTATTGTATTTTCTAAACCAATCTTTTACGATGTATTTATATTTTCCACTTGATAATTTACTAATTGAAAGAACAATAGGGAATTGAGCATTTGGAGTACTCAGAATTTCGGTTGTTGTTATCAATTGACGTTCTTTCTCTGGAGTTGTTATCTTTGCTTTTACTCCAAACATCATGTTCCCTGGTGCATATTTCCCCCATCCAGTTTCAAGTGCACTTTGCGCTAAAACAACCATTGCGGGAATACCCGTTTTATTCTCGGTTACTTTCGCATATGGATAGTATTTCGTTACAAATTCTTTTGGTGTCATTTGATTTGGATATTAAAGTTTTTATTGTCCTTCGACACACTGACATCACTATCAATATTGTCTGTTTTTAATTCCTTTTGCAATTCCGTTTTAAACAGCTGAGCATTTTTAATGATAGTACCATTTAGATAATTGTCAATACCAAATCCTAAAGTTGGATACTCTTTAAATTCCCCTTTTTGAGCCACGGTGATGCAATGACAATTTTGATAATCTGAATTACCAATAAGTAATCCGACAATGATTTTCCCATCATTATCGCGTTTGGGCTCTACTATCAAATCAAAATCATTGTCTATTAATATGCCTTTCATATCAAAACTCCATTTGAAATAGTTTTACCAGTCTGAGCGGTCGCACTACCAGTGGTAGTTACATCTTGACCTGCTTGAACCTCGGCTTTGCTTACATAATTGTGAATTACGTTAGCTAATTCGCTTGCGAAAACATCAATTGAATCCTCTTGGTTATCATTGCTTTTTAAGGCGCTAAAAACCGCCTTTAAATCCCCTTCTAATACTGTTTTATCTAAAGCCATTACACAAAAATTTTCTTAAACTTATCATTTACCGCATTCAATTTGGTGACGGTTGAAGGGCTTACTGTACCCGCGCCTGCAGGAGTATTAATAATTGCTTGGTTTAGTTCCTTTATGAGTTCATCAATTGTATCAATAAAGGAAATACCATTACATTTTATTTTTATGTTTTCTATTTCTGAACACCTTAGAACAACTGCTTCTGTGGTCATGTTTTCGAGGATTCCAACAACAACATAACTACCTTCTTTTGGAAAAACCGTAAAGGCATTTTCCAAAGTATCATCAACTGCATCGAGCCGCACATCTAATAAATCGGGCAATCCTTCCCGCTTGACCGTGCAGGTTGTTGTACCTATATCAACGGCAGTGCCCTGCGTAATTTGTTTGATCTGAACCCTTCCTATATATTGGCGCAGTGCTTCATTAAAAGACTGTCCTAATTCATTCATGTGTTAGGTTTTTAGTGTGTTTTCGGTTTTATAACTCAAAGTGTTTTTTCTTGAAAAACCACTTTGATCATAGGTAATTGCGACAGATTCGATCATATAAGTACCTTCGCGTTCGGGATTTTGTCCATCGACGAGTTTCAAACAATCCCCAGGCTTAGTTAATGGAGTTCCGATACCGGTGATACTTCCAGTATATCCATCAAAGGAAACCTTCGATAAACAGGCCGTAGCCTTTTCTTTTAGTTGAGCCTCTGTGAAATCGCCTGCGAAATTCAATGTTTTTTCGGAGGCATTGGGATGCTTGCTACCAATGGTTACTGTTTTCTTTTTGCCATTAGGTAGGTTGGCTGTTGCTTTAAAACGTACTTGGGTATCTTCTTTTCTCTTGTATTTTAGATCATTAGCTCTTACATTGTCACGCATATCATATACATGTGTTTTACTCTGATCTGCAAAATCATAGGCCAAACCAACCTTTAAAGTTTCGCCGATTATTCGGGAGTATAATCCGTTGTTAGATTGGAGTTCTTGAACCACTTGAAAAGAACTAGCGTTATCAATTTGGAATCTTCCCAAATAGACATCTGGACAATCGATGATTAGCTCAGGGAAAAGCTCTGTTAAAACTTGTTTTAAGTTTGTGGACTTATAACTTTTTATATGGTTGTTCTGTTTGTAAGGCCACATAGCGTCATCACAACTAATAATTAAAGGAGCATCCGATTCTATTTCGGATATGTAGCCTGAAAATTCAACGTGATATTGCCCATCGTATCCTAATTCGATTACAACAGGATCGCCAACTTTTATTATTTCTAATATTGGCTTTTGTCCAATTTTACCATATCCTTTTGGGGTGGTTAATTTTGCTGTGCTCGAAATTTCCTTAACTGTTTCAGAAATTTCAAAACTGGTAATATTATTTAGTTGAACTTGTCCAATAGTAGTGCGTGAGTTCATGTTGTAATAAAGTTTCATAGACTCATTTTTTGTTGCATGTGCTGTTGAAAACAGCAAAAAGGCAAATAATATTTTCAATAATTGTTTCATATTTATTTTTTTTCTAATAGTTGATATTCCAAATCTTTGGTTGCACGCATTTTAAAGCTATAAGCAATGGTGTCTTCGAAACCTTCTACAAATTCAATCTGTATATCCTGAATATAAACAGCCGTAATTCCCAAAGCGTTGAAAATCTCAGAAGAAACATTCCAAATCCCGTTGTAATTAAAGATTTCATTTAACTGCTTTAGTTTATCCAGTGGAAAAGCATGATTGTCCATATCTATCAGTAAACCTTTCCAATCTATATCCCAAGGCTCGGTATTGTAGCGCTCGACGACTTCAATGTCATCTACGTTGTCAATTGGAGTTATGGTTAGGTTCTTCTTTCGACTAAAACTAAGTACCGGTGGAGTCCCGAAAACGGAACTATAATCATCTGAAATTATTTTAAAAGCAAAATCAATTTCAATGGTATCTCTATATAATTTTACCTCGTCAAATTTGACATCCTTATCCCAAACATAATAATTAACAGAATTTGAGGACTGGGTTATTTCGTCTTTAAAGCCGTTGTTTTCGAGTTTCTTAGACATATTTCCCGCTACAAATCCAAATGCATTTCGATATCTATCTGCTAAATTCACTTTCATTTAATATGGTTTTAAAAGGGGCTTAAACGGATCTTAAAAGCCCCTCTTTGGCTAAAAATGCTAATTCTTTAATTCTACTGGCGTACTCGAAATCTGATAACTTATCAGGGTTTTCTTTAAAATAGAAACGAATCAAAGCATCGTTTTGTAAAAAATTATCTGTTATATCTGTACTAGTAGCATTGTCCGCAATTGCCGGAATGTCCGGCAATTGCGTTATAAGTTTTTTATGATTCCTTTTCTAATGACAATTAAATCCGAAATAGTGGCTAAAACAGAAGAGAATAACTCGTCATCGGCTAATACTTCATCCTTGTGACTCAGTAAACAATTTTTAACCAATATATCATCGGCCTTTTTAGGATCTACATCCATATGTTTTCTAAACTGTGACAACACTGCACGGTTAGGAACACATACTAAAAAGGAGCGGGTATTTCCCTCATCATCAATTGGAACTTCGGCTAGCTTTACGTCTTTACCCTTTGCTTTGGCATCATCAACCATTAATTGGGTAATCCCTTGAGGTAATTTATTTTCTTTTGACATGGTGTTTTTTTTAAATGTTTAAATTCATTGCGGTTACAAATAGTTCGTATTCCGTTTCTAATTCCCCGTCTGCTGTTACCGCGCGGCCATTACCTTTGAATTTTGCTTCAATCAAATCCTTTATCAATACATTTTCAGAATTGAAAAAGGTTACGATGATTGGAAAGGGTTTTAATAAAGCGATATCACCCAATGGTGCAAATCGTTCTATTTCTGCAATAGCATCAAGAGGAAGGGTAATTTTAGCATCCATCTCCTTTTGCCCCATACGCCAGCCCCGAGCATCTCGTCTTAATCCTCTTTGGTATTCATGAGCATAAGAATAGTTGTATTCAATAGCTGATGGGTCTATATCGAATTTTCCTAAGAAAGTGACTGTAACATCACCAGATGCATATACTTCTTTAAGTCGTTTGATTCGTGCCATTATACAATAGTTTTTAAATTAATCGTTCCTACAAGCTCATTGATCATACCTGTTGGAATGACCGTAAATTGAACCTTTAAGACTTTATCTCTTAACAGATCACTCTCTGGGTCAATGGACGTATAACCTTCGCTAATTAATCCTTGTGCGGCCAATTGAGCAAAAAATTGATTTCCAATGGCATTGTAGTACTCGATCATGTCCACGGGTAATTTTCCGTTTTCTAGTGGTACCGGTTTTTTTATTTCTGGCAAATACACTTGTCTGAGTCCTCGGATGGATTGATCAATCGTATGAGAATAATAAATCATGTGTTGGTTCATGTTGCTTTGAGCATCAATCACTATTGGTGCGCAAACATGGCCATCGTTGAACCAGTAACCCGTACGTCCTTGATATTTAATCGGGATAATGTAACCTTTGTCATCTAGGGTATCCAAGCTTTCGAAAACTTCTGAGTGTTTTTTGTGATTGGATAATCCTCCTACCATCCAAGCGCTATAAGCAGCGTTTTGTATGTTTTTTGTAGCGACTTCTCCTGGGTTTCTATTCCATGGCGCAGAAGCAACTACACCTAAGAAAGTACCGACATCGGCAAATAAACGTGCGTTACCTGTTTTTTCTTCAGCATAGGTATAGTCCTGTGCTATTACCAAAGAAACCTTAACCGCTTCGAGCTTGACCATTTCGCTATTAACTTCAATTTCAAAGTCCCGTAAATCTATCAAACCCGCTAGGTTTTCAGAAACATTACGACCTTCTAAAGAAATGTGTAACGGCATGTCTTGTAAAGCGCACCACCGGGCAAATTGTTCCAGAACCGGTACCGCTTCATAAACTAGGTTAGACAAACCGTTAATGGTTGTTTCAACAAAATCAGCTGCCATATTGGAACAAAAGGCCAAATCCGAAATGTTTCCATCCGATTCAACAACCAAAACCTTAGCCATAGCAATCATGTCCTTGATAGGTGTTTCTTGACTTACTAACAGTATATTTAAGATTCTTCCAGCCCCAGCGATACGGTAAAACTCCGAAATATGACGGTGTATGTTCACATTGTTAACCTGATCGTATTCTTGTGTAATACCGATTGCCTTGGCATCTTCAATACGACGTAACTGATACGCTGTGTTGAGTTTTAATTGCAAAGGAATTTCAACGCCGTTGCCAATTAACCCGAACTCCCGAGTATCGCCGCTAACGTTAATACCGATGTTCCCCTCGCTAATATTTACACCTCTTAAACTCATTTTAAGTAGTTTTTAAAGCAGCTTTAAATTGAGTTAAAGCCTCAATTAAAGTTTCTGCCTTTTGGTTAACTGTTTCAATTTTAAGCGCAGCTACTAATTCTTTAAGAACTATGTAGTTATCTTTGATGAGTTCTGTCTTTTCAAGTAGTTCTAATGTTGGATTACCTGATTGGTCTTCTTGGTTTTTTTGAAGCACCTCCATGTTTACATCCACATAAACCGCATTTTCGTCGATGCTTTTAGCTACTTCCTCACTGGTGAAGATACCTGCATTCTCAGTGACCCAAACGCCCTTAATTGGCGCGGTTTCTAAATACGCTTTTGCCTGTGCAATTCCCTGTTCTGTTGCCATATTGGAATGAGTTTCAATGTCCTTGTTTTCTAAAGTAGCTGCATGTGCTAAAGCGTCCTTTTTATGTTGAAATAAAAAACCTCCGGCGCTGTGTACTTCCACAGCATCCGGGTTGTTTTTAAAATATTCTGTTACTTTTTCCATAACATTAAATAATTGCTCCTAAATACTTAGGACTATTACTACGAATATTTCCAACTAGAGCTCTTTGAGCAAAAGATAAAGTGTCGGCTTGAATACTGGAATCTCCAATATTTGCATATAGTTCGACATCGCCAAAACATTTAAACACCTCGTCAGTAGCCCAAATAAAGGAGCTTCTTTTGTCGGTTGCTTCCAAAGCGGCTCCGAAAGGTTTTTTAACACCCGCTTCTGTATAAATTGGGTTTTGAGAATATCCGAAAATATTAAACCCATAAAGATCACCTCCTTTGGCAGCAACGATTTCCTTATACAATTTCTTGTCTTCTTTTTGAATTCTCGCCATATGCTCGGGAGATAAACAGATATTTAAATTCTCTGATTTATCCAGTTGCGCATAGAACAGCTGCATATCAATCATCGCATCTAAAATCGAATCACCTGCAGCTAAATTCATGATTTTATTGAAGGCATTGGACACGCTTGGTGACCAGGCAAAAGAGGCTCTTTTACCGATATTTTTAGCTAAAGAGGTTTTGTGACGACCGATTACGGACTCTCTTTTTTTGTATGCCAATTCTACATCTTGCAGATTTCTGTGACGCGTTTGCTCACTAGAATAAGTTTTTAAAACCGCTTCATGTGGAATATCTTGAATATTTGCAATTGGCAGCGGGTTTTCGTTTCCAACAAAATAATCTTCAAAAACAGCCGGCTCAATTCCCGCCTCTGCTAAATGAATAATGTTGTTTTCGACATATTCCGACATGTCAGTGGACGCATTGACAAAGGAATGATCTGGTATTGGGTTTTCTTTAATACCCGCAACCCATACTTCTTTTTGTAATCCTGGCATAATGTATCTTTTTAAAAATTATTTAGTAATGTGGCGTTTTCCCTTGGCATAGTCGGCACATAACTGAGCGTATAACTTAGGGTCTGTTTTGTGGATTTCGCGAAGTTTTTCGGGAGCGTGGCGTTGCAAGTAGTCAAAACTTTCATCATCTGTTACTGCACTTGTAGCATCGGTTTTAATTAGCCCTGCTAAATTTACAGGTACTGCAGCTGCTGCCTTAACCGGTAACATGGCTTTCATTTTATCGAGTCCCATCGTTTTACCAACTTCTTTATAAGTAGCTTTTTGAGCGATATCAAGAGTTTTTGCAGTTACCGCGGCATCTAACAATTCATCGATGGTTTTTTCCGTGTCTTTTTCGGCTTTTTCTTCGAGCTCTTGAATTTTTAAGTCCTGAGCGCTGCGTTGTTTTTTTATTGCTTCTAGAATCTCCGCCTCAGTAGAGGATTCATTAACCCCTTCAAGGTTTAGGGATGCGATTAAAATTTTCTTCATTGGTTCCGTATTTATGTTGGGTTTTAAACTGGCGCTAATACGCTTAAAGATGCCTTTTGCGTTTGCCTGCATTTCTATTTTGTCAATTTTCTCAGAAACAACCGTGTTGTTAATAATCTCATGTACTAATCCCGATTCCAAAGCCTCTTGTGCACTTAGCCAGTTGTCCTTTCCATTGAGCCACAAGTCATTTACTTGTGCTATTGTTTTTCCTGACATTTCCGAATAGCGCTTAGCCATATTTTCCGAGATAGATTTTAAAAGTTTTGCGGTGGTTTCCAAAGTTTCAGCATCACCTTCTACAAATCCAGTTGGGCGATGCAACATTAAAAAAGCATTATCTGCAATTCTTATTTTATCACTTGCTAACATCATAATGGTAGCCATACTCGCACAGATACCTAAAATGACAAGGTCTTTTTCAATCTTGGTATTTAACAGCGTGTTGTAAATCATATTTCCCTCTATAGTTGATCCTCCAAAGCAATGGACATAGATGACCATTTTACACTTCTTTTCTGTCGCTAGTTTTATAGCACGCACAAAATCGGAATTGCATACTTCCCAAGGGTTTATTTCTCCATAAGCATATACTTCAACTTGATTATTTATATAGGTAATTTCCATTTGTATGATTTTGATAAAGCAAAGAAATAGCGATATTTTCAATATGTAAAATGCCTGTGTTATAATGGCTTAGGTATTTTGTATCAAGTATTTAAACTTTGAATTTTGCCCTATGGAAAAGGTTAAAACATACAAAGTTAATAGCGCTGTTTCGCTAGCAGAAATGCTTTACGTTGAAAAAAACTACACCGTTAAGGCTATAGCTGAGGAGTTAAATAAAAACGCAAAAACAATCGCTTCTTGGAGAGATAAGTATAAGTGGGATGATGCTAAAGAATTATTACAAGCTTCTCCTATTGAGCTTAAAAAGCTATTGATGCGCGAGGCAATCAACATCACTAAAGGAGAAGCCTCGAGCTTTAACGCAGACTCTTTGAGTAAAGTGATGAAAGCCTTTGACTACGTGGCCCAAAAAACAAACCCAACTATTGTTATGGATGTACTGATGGAACTAGACAACTTTCACAGTCAGTTAGATCCTAAAGGAGCTGCTGCACAAACAGCGATTCACAAACAATTTTTAGTCTATAAAATAGAGCAGTATGGCAATTAGCATCAATTTCGCAAAGCTACTACGCACCTATGAAGCGAGTATTAAGAGGATTGAGAAAGCCACTACCATCGACATACACGAAACACCCGTCGAAAAAGCAAAACGAATTACTAAGCTGGAAAAAGATTATCTCGCTTGGTTTGCTTACTATTTAAAAGACTTTGCTAGTTGTGAAAGTGCCGATTTCCATAAAAAAGTCAGTGATCTTATAATAAAGAATCCAATTGTAAAAGTCTTATTTGATGCCTTTAGGGGGTCTGCGAAGTCAGTGCATACGATGCTTGGAATACCCTTGTATTTGGCCCTGGTTAAAAAAGACATGCGCTTTATGCTCCTTATCGGTTTTAACGAGCAAAAAGCCATTCGATTACTCTCCGATATACAGGCGCATTTAAAACACAATGCACGTATCATTAGCGATTATGGTGAGCAATTCACACACGGCGATTGGTCAGAGGGTAATTTTACCACTAAGGATGGGATCCATTTCCATGCTCTGGGTTTTGGTCAAGACCCTAGAGGTCTACGTCATGGAGAATATCGACCTGACTATATTGGATGTGATGATATTGATACCCTTAAGCGTTGCAACAACGACCGTTTAATAAACGAGGCCATGGATTATATCACCGGTACATTATGGGGTTGTTTTGATAAAGGAAGAGAGCGATTTGTGTTTTCAAATAACCTTATACACAAGAATTCTATCATGGCTCGTTTAATTGCCTTAGCTGATACCTCTAAAAAAGAGAGTAAAGCCCAGGGAATAAAAAGCCATTTCTACCACATCAAAGTTAAAGCCGTTATAGACGATCAGTATACGCCTTCATGGCCTGCAAAATATACGGCAGAATACTGGAAGGAAAAAAGAATCAGTACCACCTATAGGTCTTGGATGCGCGAATATATGTGTACACCTATGGTCGAGGGTGCGGTATTCAAACCTCAATGGATTCAACACACTACGATGTTACCGTTACAGCAATATGATGCGCTCGAACTCTATGGCGATTTAAGTTACAAGGATGCGGGAGATTTTAAAGCTAAATTCTTGATTGGCAAAAAAGGGCGTGATTTTCATATCATCTATTCTTTTTGTCGCCAAACATCCCGGACTGTCTGCGCGAGTTGGCTCTACGATCTTTTTGAAAAGAAAAAGCTTGATAAGTTCAACATCATTTACAAAATCGAAGGGCTTTTTGCGATGGATGAGTTTGTGAACGACTACGATGCTGAAGGCGATATGCGTGGGTATTATATACCGGTAGTGGCTGACAAAAGACCTAAAGAAGGGAAATTTGATCGCGTAGAAAGTATGTCTGGACATTTTGAACGGCTGCGTGTTTTTTGGAATGAGGACGAAAAAAACACTTTTGACCAAATCACCTCGATAGACCAGCTCTTAGCTTTTGAGAAAGGTTCCGGTGCCAATGACGATGCTCCCGATGCAATACAAGGAGGGATTTCAGATTTAAACAAAACCACTTTCGTGAGTAGTTTCGATGTCAAATCGACCTCGCGAGCCAGTGTAACTAAAAGACATTTCTAATGAGCAGATTTATAGAAGAAGCAGATTATCAAATGCAAATCAAAGATGAAATCATTCGTCTTTTAACCGATGTAGATTTCTACAATTCGCCTAAACTGATTCGCTCAGAATTAACCGCGAGTTCACAAATGCGCAACTGGATTGGTAAAAGATATGATTTGGACCAGGTCTTTAACTCCGAAAAAAGAGACGAATTCATCGTTACCATGCTCATTGATATAGGGCTATATCATTTGTATTCTCAGACCGGTGCGCGTGATATTCCCAAACATCGGGCCGATCGTTATCAAGATGCGATTGATTGGCTTAAAGAAGTCGGAAAAGGAACGGTTACAGCCGATTTACCAGAGCTAGAGAATCCAGACGGGCAAATGTATAGCGAAGCTAGAATATGGTCGGCTAGACCCCCTGAAAATCACAAATATTAATTACTATGGCTATCAAAAGAAAAAAATATACCAATCAAACACCTCAGGCAAAAGCTTCATCGGTAAGTAAAGAAGATATGGCAATCATCACACAGATTGCTCAGGAATTTACTGATCAAAGTAGAAAGGATGTACAGAAGTGGCGCCGCGCTATGACAGCAGCAGAACACCCTACAAATCCGCGGTGGTTTCAGCTCCAAGATATGATTGCAGACATGATTATCGACGGGCATATGGAATCCGTTTTGCTTATTCGAAATTCAGCGACTTTAAATCACCGTTTTTACGTTGCTGATATTGAAAGTGGTGATCAATTGGAGGAACAAACCCGCCTATTAAAAAAGCAATGGTTTTACAAGTTTTTAGAGTCCTCTTTAAAAGCCCTGGTGCAGAAGTATAACATTGTTCAATTGTTACAGATCGATGAGCAAATCAAAGTGATTGAAGTACCCGCTCGAAATATAGAAATTCGACAACAACGAATGTACACGGAGGTTAACGGTGACAAATTCGTCGAGTATACAGAAGTACCCAACTGTATTGAAATCGTTCATTCTAGCCGTTTCGGCATTGTTAATTCGATTATTCCTAACATCATTTGGAAACGTAATGCGATGCAAGCTTGGGCGGAATTTGGAGACAAATTTGGTATGCCGCTCATTACTGCGACAACCAACAACCGAGCAGAGGTTGGGCGAATTGAAGCGATGTTACGCGTGTTAGGTGAAGCTGCACAAGCAGTATTGCCTTTTGGAACAGATATAAAAATACATGATTTAGCCAATGCAGGTAATCCCGTAAACACGTATTTAAAGCAAATTGAGTTTCATGATGCACAGATTAGTAAGCCAATTGTTGGAAGTGCGACCTTGACCGATTCTGCAACAAATAGAAGTCAGACAGAAGTACATGAGCGTACACTAGATAATAAGATTTCACTCAATGACAAAAGGTTTATCACTTTCACAATTAATGACCAATTATTTCCGCTTTTACAAAGTATGGGACTTCCTTTTGACAATGCAACGATGCATTTCGTTTTTGATGAGACGGAGAGTTTGTCGCTAACGGAACAATGGAAAATTGTAAATGAGGCGAGTGAAAACTATGAGCTCGAAACAGACTGGGTAGCAACAACGTTTAATTTACCAATTACCGGTATTAAACAACCTTTACCAGGAGGAATACCAAATACCAAAGCAAAAGGAGGAATTGGATTGTTTAAAAATTTTCATTAGGGGTTAACGCTAAATTGGTTGTTAACCCCACAACGCCGCTTTACCACGACACTTGTCCGACTTGTAAACAATCACCAAGGGCTAGTAGTCCGCTTTCCAAAGAGTATATGGATGCGGTTATTAATGCCTCTGAAAAGGTCGTTAAGGACAGTCATTCTAATAGCTTTAATGCGGATTTATTTAGTGTTACAGCGCGCGAATTGACTAATGCTGTACAGAAGGAATATAAGAATTTGGTAGTAGATTGGAATACTCCAGACACACAAATGTTACACCGGTTGACTCGCGATGTTTGGCAGTTTTCGGCAGCGAAAAACTACCAACAAATGCGCGATTTAACACTCCTTTTAAAAGATGACCAGGGCAATGTTCGGGAGTATTCAGATTTTAAAGAAAAGGCATTAATTGTAGTCGATCGATATAACGATACTTGGTTTAGAACCGAATATGATTTAGCTATTGCGAGTAGTCAAAACGCAGCGCGTTGGGTAGACTTTCAAAAGGAAAAAGAAGACGTTCCTTTTTTAGTGTATCAAACCGTTGGAGATAGCAGTGTGCGAGCGGAACATCGAGTATTAGACGGTATCATTAAACATATCGACGATATTTTTTGGAATACACATTATCCTCCATTGGGTTATGGATGCCGATGTGAAGCGATTCAGACAATGGATGAAAATCCAACACCGGAAAGTTTAACCCCACAGGTATCTATACCGAAGATGTTCCAGACGAATTTAGCTAAAGAAGGTTTAATATTCCCAAAAGGATCTGCATATTATGTAGATATTCCTAGACATATATTGATGGATTCATTGAAATACATCCCAGCTGAAAATGCGTATGTAGTGGAGAGTTTTAAGGGTAAAAAAATATTGACACATATTAATCATGGTGTTCATGAAGTCGCTAAAAATATAGAAATCGCTAAAAACTTATTGCAGAATTACCCAAAAATTGACAAAATTGAATTGCTTCCTGATCTCAATATTAAAGAGTTGGAATTAAAGAAAAGATTCTATCCAAAGCGTTGGCAAGAAAAATTAGGAGCGAAAAACCCCGATGCTTTAATTCAGATTGCTGGTAAAGATCATATTGTAGAATTTAAATACATAGTAGGTAACGGGGGAACCTTAACCAAACACTTAAACGAAGCTTCACAAAAAAGTGAATATGCCGTGATATCACTATCTCCAGAGAATCAATTAGAGGATTGGTGGATTAAAAAAAGGATGGATTCTTGGTTTTTAAGTCATCCTAATAATGATTTCAAAGGGGTTTTGATTTTAGATCATACTGGAAAGGAAATATACAAAAAAAGCGACTTGTTATAAAACAAGTCGCTTAAATATAAAGGGTACCTCCCCGCAAGGCGGTACAGCTCAGCCTTTATATACAACAAATATACAAAAAATAATTAACATGTAACAATATGGCAACCGCAACCGCAGAAGTAAGGTTAACATTACGAGATAAGTTGAAATCCGGTTTAGATTCTGCTCGGCAGAATTTAAACCGCAATGTCAATAGTATGCAGACTAAACTCAATAGCTTAAAAAGTAGCTCCATGGACACCTTAAGTAGCATTGGGGCAAATATACCCGGAGTCGGTGGTGCCTTTGCAGGTTTAGTAAACCCTATTAGTATTGCTACAACAGCTGTTTTAGGACTTGCCACTGCGACGGTTTCGGCTATTCAGAAAGCCAATCAATGGCACGAAAAAATGGCGGAAATCAACGTCACCGCAGAACTCACCAAAGAAGGATTAAAAGGCCTATCGGATCAACTCCTAGAGGTTGGTAGTCGCAATTCAGTTGCTTTGGATGAAATACCCAAGGCTTACGGACGAATTATATCTGCAGGTTTAAGTGTGAAACAATCATTAGTGGCTTTAGAACCCACCGTTCGTGCAGCAAAGGCAGGTTTTACCGATATGGAAACTACTGCAGGTGCAGGTATTGCCACAATGATGTCATCGGGTGAAAACATTAATAAGGTATATGATATTTTGTTTGAAACCGTAAAAGAAGGTAACGCAGAATTTAAAGACATTGCCAGGTACCTGCCAAAAATCATTCCTATGGCTCGTAACGTAGGGTTTGCTTTGGATGAAACCGCAGGGGCTTATGCTGCACTAACGACGAAATTAAGTGCTGAACAATCCACAACTGCTTTAGAGGGAATAATGAGGTCATTATCAAACCAAAAAAACTTAAAGAAATTCAAATCGATGGGAGTTGAAGTCTTTGATGTAAATACTGGGCAAGTAAAACCCATACTTGAAATTATAAAGCAGGTTGAAGGCGCAATGGCCGGTCTAACAGATAGCCAAAGAACTTTAAAATTTGGAAGTTTAGGATTGGATGATATGAGTAAATTGGGATTCTCAACCTTAATTCAGGATGTAACAGGGTTAGAAAAAGCCATTAATGCAACAGTTAATAGTCAAGGTGCTCTAGATAAAGCTTATCAGGATTCCCTAACGCCTATGGAACAATGGCGTATTGTGATGAATCAATTACAAGTTTATGCAATTAAGTTTGGCGAATTGTTTTTACCAATTATTTCGGAATTAGGTCAAAAAGTACTCAGCGTGATTAATTATTTCAAAGAACTTTATGCCGAGTCTGAGTTATTTCGTGGTCTTTTAGATGTTATTGGTTGGCTCAGTAAACAAGTCTGGAACGCTATGACTATTGGTATAAAAGCGGTATGGAAAATTCTTGGATGGCTTATAGATGGGGTGAAAGGATTATTTGGATGGATTGGCGGTCTGATTCGTAAGGTCACTGGCTTTACTGGTTCATGGGAAAGTGCCTGGCTTAAGATAAAGCCCATCTTTATTTGGATGAAAGAACTTCTAGGCTCAATATCAGAAATTATGGATGATGTGTTTAATTTCCGATTTGCTGAGGCGAAAAAGAAGATTTCCGATTTTGAATTTCCAAATCTTGAAGAAATAACCGCTCGGGTAATGCTTGATGCACAGACAAAATCAGATACCGATTTATTGGATGATGACCCAAGTAATCCGATTAATCCCACAGCCCCGACGGTTCCAGTAAATGACGATTTAACCACTATCAAAGGGGGTGGACAATCTAAAAACCTAACGGTCAATATTGATTCGTTTGTAAAAAATCTATCTTCCCAAAATGAGGAGATTAATAAAATGAGTATAAAAGAAATAGAAAGGGTCTTTACAGAAATGTTCATGAAGGTGACGCGCTCTGTTGAGTTAGAATTTTAATACTATGAATGAATTTAATCAAATGGTTGATAGGCTTGTGCGTACGCGTGCAAGCCTGCCAAATCAAATAGCAGTTGTGGCTGTTGCTTTTACCAAGGAACGGTTTCAACAACAAAACTGGATGGATCAGATAGCACAGGCCTGGTCACCTCGCAAATCAAGACGAGAAGGAGGAACGCGACGTAGTCAAACTTTACTAGTTAATACCGGAAGATTAAAAAGGAGTATTCGTAAAATTTCCGCAAATCAAAACCTCATTGTTGTCGGAACCGATTCTAAATATGGACAAATACACAATGATGGTGGTACAATTAACAAAACGGTCAATATTGGAAGTTTTACCAAACGTGGATATACCAGAGTCCGAAATGACAGAAGGGAAAATGTTAGGAGTCATACTGTAAATGCACATTCTAGAAGAATGAATACAACGATTCCGAAAAGGCAATTTATCGGAAATAGCGCCGAGTTAAATCGCCGTGTAGAAAATTTAATAATTCAAAAACTTGAAGCTGCATTACGCGGTTAAACACCATTTAAAACCCATTTAAAATGATTGTACCTATATTAGAAATATATAAAACAATAATGGATGCGAAACCCCTTTTTGAAGAGAACAACTTAAAAAGTGATTTTTTTATTGATTTATTCAGAGGACAACCTAATAATCCCGAAGTATTCGAGGGATATAGCTATCCTGCAGTATTTATTGAATATAATATTACCGGACAAGGAATCGATAAGCCTCGTTTAATTCAATTAAATCTCCACATAGAGGTTAACGAAAATTACGATGCTTCGAATATTTCACCCAATAACATTATGGGTATGAATCGCTTTTTATATTGTAATTTATTGGTTAAAATTTTTGAAGGAAAAAAGCTGGGTTCTAGTACAAAATTGAAATTTGAAAATGAACAAGTAAACGATAGCGATGTAGTGGATTATCATACCCTTGTTTTTAGCTTTGAAATGCATCACGGTGATTTAGTAAAACCGCCTAGTGATACTGAATTTGGAGAGTTCCTATCTCTTAATTTTACAGGTAAATTAAAACAAAAAAGAGGAGCTAATTAGCTCCTCTTTTTTTTCCTGCTTGTTCTTTGGTATTGACTCTGTAAAATTTGATATCTGCCTGTTCTGCAAAAGAAACATATTTTGCTGGTTTACTTGTTGGCGTCTGATTTCCAATAAACCATAATCCTTTTGAGTTTACTAGTTCTTTTTTATCTACAAAGTAAACATTGATGTCTGCTTGTTCACTTCTACTTACTTTGTAAAGTTTTACAGCCTTTGGATTGTTGTTGTCGATATGATATTCCTGCGCAGTTAGTATCGTTGATAAAAATAGTGCTAAAACTATTATACCACTTTTAAAACAATTGTAATTGGTTGTTGTTTTCATAGTTTCCAGTTTTTTGTGCCTTTTCTGCAATTCTTAAATAGCGCATTAAAGTTCTGTAAGATATTGGGTAGACTTTGACAATCTTAGTACGCCAAACACCAGCGATCATTTTAGCCTGGTTACCCGGCTCATAATGTTCATCAAGTATAGCTTTAACTAGTAAAGCCTTCTTAATAGTGTTAGTATGTATCTGCTTGCTTGTCATAAGACAAAATTATAAAACATTTTTACCTATAGCAAACATTACATACCCAAATACACTGCTAGAGCAGATACCGCAAATGAAATCATACTGCCTACTAATAAACCGTTTATAAAAGCAGCACTTTTGATTGGGGTGATTAATTTATTTAATTCTTCCATTACAATTGTTTAATCTTATTTTCAATTTCTGTAATTATCTTTTCATTGTAATTAAAATCACTGTCTAACTCTTTTTTTGTATCTGGATCAATTTCAAATGCCTTGGCATAGGTTTTATTTGCTTCTTTTAGATTGGCAATCGCTTCATTATAAATCAAGGTTTGCTCTTTGATGTATTCTGAGTTATCGTCAGAAAAACCGTCATTCTTCTTGGCTTTTTTTGATTGATAAATTATAAAACCTAATTTTTGATGGGAGAAACCTAAATAGGTATACAGCTTGGCTGATGGGGTTTCTTTTTCTAATATATAATTGATGTCATCAATCGCTTGCTTAAAATCCGTACTGGTAGAGTTATTAGTCATATTGCAACGGGCTCTAATCCATCGGTATTCTGTATTATCAGGATTGAACTCAATGGCTTTTGAGATATCTCTTTTTACTAAATGAGATACTCCTTGTGTTTCAAGCCGATCTTTTGCTTCTTTGTAATAATCTGCTTCGGTTTTCTGCGCCATTGAATTCATACTTATAAAAGCAATGACTAGAAGTAATAATTTTTTCATAATCTAAATTTGTTAAATGCGAATATATTACTTTTTATATTCAGGCATTTATGGGGAACCTTTAAACAAAAAAAATAGTTAGCTATATAGCTAACTATTTTACTTCCTAAATCAATATTCATCCTCAAAATATTTTTGATTGATGTAAGTAGGTGGTTACTTGTTCCATAATCTAAATTAGTTTTTGATCGAGTTCTGAAAATAGTTTTTGAAGTAAGACATAATGTAAATCATTTTCCTTTTTTATATATTGAAGAAGTGTAATTAGTAACTCTTTTAACGCCCACGCCTCGTGATATTTTAGTGAAATATTATGTTTCTTCTTTACATCGAAAATGCTTGATTGTTTTTGAATAGTACGTACTTTCTTATTAAAAGTATCTGCTAAATCCATCCCAATACTAATCCATACTTTACCAATACCTTGCACAGGTAATATTTGATACACTTGGTTTAAATACTTATCTAAAGCTATAAGAGTATCGTTGTTTATTTTAGTTTTAATCTTCATGATCTTCTATTTATAAGATATTTTTAATTATCTGCTAATTGGCAGATATTAAAAATCAATAATTATTCTAAATACAACCCTGTTGTCATTTGTTCCTTGTATTGACCTCCTTGAACTCCATACAATGATGTTCTACTTTTACGCTCTGCTTCTGAAATGGTTGATAAATCTACTTTTTGTATTTCCGATTCATCATATAACTTACTTGCTATAACATAATTTGAAAAGAAGATTTCGGACAACTGATTACGTCTGGTTTTTTTAGATTTAGCAGTTCTACATCGATTTAACTGAGGTGTAACCAATCTTTTAAATTCTAATTTCATGTGTTTTCGAAAGTATTCATAAGAACACTCCAGTGTTACAAAATCCATATATTCCAGTTTAACAGATAAAGCTCTTTGTCCATTTGTAACCAAATATATATCGAGCTTCTTTCTTAGAATATGTTTTATTAATCGGCTTAATAATGTTTTTTCTAAATCCGTAGAATACTTGAAATAGTAATATTTTTCATGAATTGTTTCAACATAACTCTCATCGATATTATATTTCTTCATGAGCCTATCTAGAGTAACTTTTGCTGCTTGTTTCTCCCCATCAACGCCTTGGTTTACTAGTGCGTATACTTTTGCAATTTTGTTTCTAATTTCGTCTGTCATGATACTAAATGATAAATTATTATAAATATTAAAATCAATAGGATGCAAAATTGTGATTGCATTGGGTTGTTATTATTTTCATCCATTAGGTTTCGTATTTTATAGGTTCTAATTCTTTCTTACAATCTGCACATACCACAACGGTTATTTCTATGGTACAAAATGTTTCAAGCACTTTTAGGTGTTTGCTCAAATGTTTACAATTATTCGTCATAATCTTTAATTAAGAATATTACAATCAATCCAACCACTAGGACAGCAAAGTTTTGAATGGTATTGTATAAAGCTATTTCCATCTTTTTTTTGTGATTTGTTCCATTGCAGTGATTATTTTCTCTACTTCAAATGGGGTCATTTTATTTAGTGGTTTTTGCACTGGACTTTTAGTAGTTTTTAAAAACTCTGAAAGTCGGTTTGTATCAGGAACATTTCGTCCTTTGATTTCAATCGTCCAATTCAGTTGATACATTAATGATAATATACATTTATGCTTGGAGTCATTGTTGTTGAATAAACCCCAATTATCGCCATTGTAAGGCTTATCTCCTTGTTGGGTAAGTATTTGGTTTGCTTGCTCAAAAGAAAGGTCGTTAAGGCTTGTTTTGGAGTTGTCTCCGGTTGCCCATTGTACCCATTCTTCTTTGATATCTTCTTTAAACTGGCTATTTCTACGAATAGCCAGTTTTTGCTCTTTGGTTGCTGTCATATTGTATTTTTAATAAAAGTTACCCAATGAGTTTTTCCATGCCTACCTGTTGTGTGCCCAAATAATGGAGTAATTGGACTCAACTTTATAATTTCAGAAATTTTTATTTGGTCTTCGTTCCATTTAAAAATTAAAATTCCGTCTTGCTTAAGAACCCTGAAACATTCATTGAATCCTAATTTCAAATCCTCTTTCCAGTTATCTCCTAAAACACCATATTTTTTTCTTAACCAACTTTCTTGACCTGCTTTATTTAAGTGTGGAGGATCAAATACAACTAAGCTAAAAGTATCGTTACTGTAAGGCATACACCTAAAGTCAGCGACAATGTCAGGTTTGATTTCTAAAGTCCTACCATCGCAAAGAATATGAGATTCGTTTCTTATATCTTGAAATAATACATTAGGATTGTTTTTATCAAACCAAAACATTCTACTGCCACAACAAGCATCGAGTATTTTTTTAATCTTTTTCATTTTACGAAACACTTATTGATTAAAATTTGGAAAGCGTTCTTTTACCTTTAAATACAATTCTTCAACAGGAACTATTTCACGTCCGGAATAATCCTGTCTACTACAAGCATTTTGTAATAACTTTCCATCGAAAAAACCTAATTGTACTGCCCGTACAATAGCTAGCATTTTGGCTAAATCCCTATCACAGATATCACTGTAAAGAACATATATATCAGTACCATAGATTCCTAATGTATCTAACATTAAAACAGAAGACAGTCCAATCATTGGATCATCTTTATCAATATCCTTTGCTTTCGTTACAATTTCCATTAAAGCTTTCATTGCTCCAGGATTGCTATCTGACATTTTCACTACAGCAACCATCGTACTGTCTTGTAATTTAATTCTTACCATTTCTATTAACCACTTTAACCGCCTAGTGGGAAGTTTTAATTTATTTGTTTCCAATGGCAATTGACACTGAAGTTCCTGTCATTACATCTTCTAAATCAAATACAATCCATTCATCATCTTCATTATGATAATTCTTGGAGGAAACTCCAAAGCCATCAAAACGATTTCTAATTTCGCCGTCAATATTTTCTTCTAAAGATTCAATGGTCATGTCTTCGGGTATATATGCCTCGTATGTTACTACTACAATAATTTTTTTCATATCATTTAACCTCTTTTAAAATTTACGTTTTGCCTTTATTTTATTTTTTACTTGTTAGATATTCTAATTCTTCAATTGCTTTTGTGATTCCTTCTTGAGTATATTTAAACCAGTGTAGTTTCTTATTTAAAAAGATGTGAATCTGATTAGTTACAAAGTCAATTTTAAAAGTGATAAATTCTGTTTGTTTTGCACTGTCTAGTAGTTGCAAAAGTGTTGTTATTGAGTCGTACACAGTTTATAAGCTTGAGAAATTCAACAATATATTTTGCCATTTACCTGCTTCATCCTTGTATTTAAACTCATATCCAAAGCCTTTTAAATGATTTGAGTAGGACTCCTTAATCAGTCGCAAGCCTTCTTTCCAACGTGGGTCATCAAACTTGTCTTCATGTGAGTATAAGTCCATTACTCTTGAGTACTCAAGCTCTCCTTTTTCGTTTCGTTGTAAGAAGCTTAAAAGGATTTCATACATTTTCACATCGCGTTTCTTAATCGTGTCTCCTAAGAAATCACGTATCAATTCAATTGCTTTTTGCGAGCGTTCATCCCATGCCGGTTCTGTATCTCGTCGACGAGTAATCCTTTTGGTGTCGTCTGCGTTTGAAATTGTAAAACCGCCTTTTGAATTACTTCTAATTTTGCCATATTCAGCAAGCTTTAACGCCTGCTCATCCATCATTTTGTGAATGTCTTTTTTGAATTCCGAAAGTATGTCGAACAAATCCAATGCGTTTTTTACAGCTGTGTCAGTCTGTGTATTTCGTTGACTCTCGTACAACTCTTTTTCCTTTTCAAGCTTCTTTTGTTCTTTTTGTTTTTTATCTTTCAAAAGAGCTTCTAATTCTGTAGTACTCAATTCGTGCGCTGCTTTATTTTCTGTATTCATTTGTCTTTATTTTAAAAGGGTGTTTATTTTTTCGTTGAGAAGCTCTGATACATGTGATTCAACAATTGTTGGTTTTTTCCTACTTGTATTCATCCAATAAGCAATCTCCTGATGTATCATGATTCTTTCCCATACCGTGAAATAATTAGGGTACTTAGACTCCTTATTTGAGCTTACTAAGGCTAAACTCAGCTGCTGAATTCGTTCGATGATTAATTCTTTATCCATAATTTTCTTTTTTAATACTTTTGGAATCGTCGTGTTTTCTTAATCGCTCATAGAAACGCTTGTCAGCCAGTACGGTTTGATAATTGGGACTAAAGAAGTTACAAGCAAGCCACGTTTCTAATTCTTTGATTTTTTTTTCAATTTCTGATGGTGTCATAATTATTCAATTGAAGTTGGTTAATAATCTCTCTTTTGCTTTCAGTTTTGGAAGCAATGCACTAGGATAATTTTTTAATATTGCACCAGTCATGTCTGCATAAAAACATACTTTATCTGCTTTACTAAGGTTTTCAAATCCTTTTAACTCAGTTTTAAACTGTGTTTCAAGATCATTATAATGGTATTTAAAGTAGTTTTGAAGGGCTCTCGAGGTTAGCGCCAGTTGAAATGCTTTAGCTGTTGAAACATAGAGTGTACACCAATCAATAAATGTATTCAATACTATTTCATCATATTGAAACTCAGTAATTTCAAGAAGTTGGTGTGTTTTCATATTAGCCTTGTGTTATTAGTTCAATGTTTCTTTGTTCATTCCCTTCCTTCCAAATAATGCGTGATTCATATGCTTCAAACCTATTCTTCATCACGATTGCTTCAAAATCTTTTACATTGATCACTATATCTGCGTCATAATAAATATCATTCGCAATAGAGCCCTTAGGTTTTTTTCCATCGGCTCCAGAAACCCAAATAAATGTTGTGTTTTGAAACTTATTAATGAAGTCGAAATAATGTTTGAGCTGTTTTCCGCGAAAAAAATATTGAACAGAGTCTATTACTACTATTTTTGGTTGTCGTCGGCGATCTAAGCGCTTCGTTAATTCTTCTAAGTCTTCTTGATGAAAATTAAATTTACTTGCGACTATTTTCATATTATTTCGTTTTAAAGCCAATTTGAAACTTTGCTTCATTCCTTCTTCCAAGGTGTTATAATGAACTTTCTCAAATTCCGTTAACATTTTTACGATTTGTAAAACATAACTAGTTTTTCCATGTCCAGATTCACCATAAACTAGCCAGTGCGAATTACCTAACTGAGGTTCGCCTAAATGTCCCAACCATTCTTTTTGTATTGGAATGATTTTGAATTTCTGACTACTGATATCTTCATAACTATGCGCTCTTTGTACTTTCATTGTTCAATAAGTAATACTGGTCTACACTTCTTTTTACACGTCTTAAATCACCTTCACAGGTGTTATATATTTCATTAATCACCTGTTCGTTCGTAACTCCATTTGCGATACAAATCGCACTTACATCTTGTTCTGTAATTGTTTTCAATGTGATGTACTTTCTGCCAATCCTTGATCTTAATTCTTTATAGCCAATCCGATCTGTCCCACATCCTCGTTCAATTCTCTTTTTCAAAGCAGGAACACCCGACAACACAAATCCGCAATGTCCATCCAAATCATTATAAAAATCCATAAACAAATCCAAACTGGGGTCTTTCAACTTGTCGATCTGATCAATGATCACTAAAGGATTGGATAGTTCCTTAATATGATTTGTAAAGCGATTTATTAATGTTTCGACAGTGCCAAAATCATCCAAGCCACAGGCTCGTAATAACTCTTTTACATATATTTTTTTTGTCCAATAGTTTTTACATTCCAAGTGAATGACATTGTCATTCTCTTTACTATATTCTCGGTATGCATGTGTTTTACCAGCTCCAGCATCGTGAGCAATACAAATTGAGATACTTCGACCTTGTACACTTTTTAATAAGCCTGTGAGAGATTTTAAATTTGTGGTTTCCGCAGTGACCCAATGCCATTGAATATTTAAATTCAATTTTACTTTTTGCCACATTTCATCTCGAATAAAATCCCAATTACTATTTATCATTTGGGAAATAGTAGCAGTAGATACATCTGCTCTTTTTGCTATCTTATTTTGAGAAGTTTTAAGTGCTAAAGCTTTTAGCTCACTTACAATTAATTCTTTGTATATGGTTTTCATACAGTAGTTTTAGAGTTGGTATATTAGGTTCTCGTTTGACTCAGCATTAGAGCGTTGGTTTTTTGAAATAGATCCTTTCATTTTCATAAGCAGTTCTTGGTTTTCTATTTCTAATTCTGGGGTGATGCCAGTGCGTCTTTTTAAATCTTCGTACGCTTTTTTATCTCGATCGAATTCTATATCCCTTATTTTATAATCTTTATGCCATTGCTCTTTGTCGCCTTCCTGTTGTAGTACTGGAATGTTTTGATGCTGTCTTTTTGGTTCTGCATTGGCTAGAAATACGGTATTACCTTGTTCATCGGTCTTACACAGTTGAATATATCCATCCATAAAATCGGGGTCGTATCGTATAGTGAACTTATTACCTATATTTTTTCGTCTAAATTCAATATCAATATTTCCCTCTGTATCATATACTTCATATTGATACTTTTCGTCTGCAAGCCACATTTCTAAACCGTGAGCACGATAAGTAATTTGTTTGCTAGTTTCTTGTATCCACATTTTATCTACAATTTCAAGAAGACTTAAATCTTCTTTTAACTTCATTTCATGCTGATATACTTGATTTCTTGATTCTTTAAATTTTGGATGTTTCTTATTATTCCAAATGTTTACTGCAGTTTCCCAAGCTTGTTGCAGTTCATGTGTTGTTTTGAGAAGTCCTTTATTTTCATTTATAAATTCAACATTCATTTTATTGTCATCACGTCGAACCTGAATCCCTTGACCATCTGAAAACCAAAATTTCTTAATTACTTGTTGTTGGAATCGATTAAATAATTGTTCCGCTGGGCCATGTGTTTCTAGTGCTTTATTTGGGTGATGAGCTCCTCCGTCAATAGCAACTAAGCTATCATAGAGTTCTTGTATCCTCTTTGATTTATGCGCGGATTGATTGTCATATGTTAAATAGTAAGGTCTGCATTGGGCTTCATTTACGGCCATTTTCACCGCTTTAAAGTGGTCAATGTGGTTTTCAGTGAAACTCAAACTATAGCCTATAATTTTTTCTGAATAAACATCAAACATTACATCTATTTTCAATTTTGCACCCATTTTGTTGCTACTGTCATCCCATACGTGAATCCAGTCTAATTTAGAACCATCAATAGCCCAGTATGCATTTGGAAACCAATCTTCAGTATTTCTTGTAAGGGTATGTTTGAATTTTTTGCTCCAAGAATTTTTACCGTGTCGAGCAAGCATCCATATACGTTCTTGTTCCGGTTCATACAACCACTTATATACCGCAGTTTCTGTTATTTCTTCCCATTCTGTTACTTCTCTACGCTCGTTGTAGCGTTCCATTACTTCCGGAATAGTGAGCTTCATAGGTAAACAATATTGCGCTAAAAAGAAATCGGCTATTGCACCCTTAATTTTTTGTGCGTTTTTACGACCTTCTCCTTTATGGAGTAGAACTTCAAACCCCTCTTTTACATATTCATCGTATTTACTTTTCAATCGACGAGGATTCCCTGGTAAAGAAAATGTCCATTTCGAAGTATTAATAGCATTTACTGCATCGCTAATATTCTCCCATATTTTTGTTCTGTTTTTTCCAAACATTTTTATGATAGTTCTGTTATCTTTAAATACGGTTTTAATGCCGTTTAAAATCATTGCATTGGTAGCCTTCTCTCGTTGCAGTTCTTCACTCAATGGTACCCCATCAGGTTTCCTATGTCTCGCAAAAAACTGCACTGCTTGATGATCGGCAATTATGTAGTTTTCTAATTGATTTCGAACAACCACTTCCTTTGGATCCCCCAACTTTTCAATACAAAACTTTTTAATTGATATTGGTAAATCATAAAAACTCACAAAAGCCTCATTTCCCTCGCCACGCCCTTCTTTAGTACGTATCAGGCGTCCTCTTCTACAACTCATTTTATAGTTATCGTAGCTCATTAAACTCCAATCTTCATAAAGAAGTCGGGCAGGGATGGAAAGTAAGTTATTGTGATATTCGTACATGTTTTTATAATTTAACTGGGTTAAACTTGGTTCCCGGAGTGGACTCGAACCACTCTGTATGCCTTTCGGGAATTAAAAGGTCATCGTAATTTTTTAATCTTTTTACTAAGTTCAGATTCTATCGATTTGCATCCAAGACACATTATATCCTTAAATGCCGGTAATAAACTTTTGTGTGTAAATACTTTTTTAAGAGTATCAGAATCACAAAGGATAAATTCTCTTTTAATTATTATACCTAGTATTTTGGTCGTTTTCTCTATATGTAATATTTCTAAACTTTCGTTGGTATGATATATAGTGGTGATTTTCATATCGTCGGATTATTTTTAAAGTTTTGTATTGCTTTCAAACTAGCATTGGCAAGCTCGTGATACTTCTTTCCTATGGTTTCGGCAGTGAGGCTATGTTTCTCTTTTCTTACACACTGGCGAACGAACTGTGTTGATACCTGGAATTCTTCTGATAAAGCTTTTATAACTGCAGTATTGTAGGTCTGTCTTTTTTTTGTAGGTTTGTCCATTGTTATATTTGTTTCCGTTATGAAGCAAATATAATGTAATAAAATACACTAAAACAAATTTTAGTGTAACAAAATACACTAAAATTATGGGCGCAACTGAAAGAGTTATTCAATACATTGATTATAAAGGTATTAGTAAATACAAGTTTTGTAAAGATTTGGGGTTTTCTAATAAGTTTCTTGACAACAGTAGCAACATGGGTACGGATAAAGCGTGTAAAATATTACATTATTTTCCAGATATTAACCCTGAATGGCTCTTAACAGGTAAAGGAGGGATGATAAAAAATAATAATGAAATTCAGGTGCTAAATCATAACCGAAAAACAATTGATAGTCTATTAGAACAACAAGAGGTTCCATTGTATGACTTAGAGGCTACAGCGGGTTTACTAGAACTCTTTAATAGTGGAATTCCTAACCGTGTGTTAGACACTATAAAAATTCCTAATCTTCCAAAATGTGATGGAGCGATAACAGTTACCGGAGATAGTATGTATCCTTTATTGAAATCGGGAGATACGGTGTTGTACAAACAAACTAATATAGATAGTATATTTTTTGGTGAAATGTATCTACTGAGTGTATCGCAAGACGATTGGGAGGAATATATAACTGTTAAGTATATTCAGAAATCTGAAAAAGGAGAAGAATGGGTGAAACTAGTTAGTCAAAACCAACATCACTCACCTAAAGATATTAAGATAACAACCATAAGAGCTCTAGCATTAATAAAAGCAAGTATTCGGATTAATACGATGATGTGATTATTTTCGAAGAATTAGATATGTACATAGGTAGCAGAGGTGTTTTTACTATAAAACTCACTTTTTTCTAGTGTTTACAGGGTGTTACATTGTTTTTTAAACATAAAAACATGTCGTTATACCCCCCTCGTTTACCTGTTTTTAACAGTTAGCGTGTCTTTTTTAAGAACTTAGGTCTATTGTGTTGTATATTTTTACTGTAGTTTTTGTCCCCCTAACTGTCCCCCTAACTGTCCCCCTAATGCATTTTTTACCCTATAATTGTTTTTTGCAATGTTGGTTGTGGTGTGATTTATAGTAGCAAATGCCCTGGCTCAACTACTTGCATAAAAAAAGCCGTAAACGCTTTGTTTTACGGCTTTTGGAGTTGTTTTGGAGTAGTTACACCAGTGTGGTTGTAGTAACGCTTTAGTATTCTTTATTAAAGTCCAATTTGATGGTAGCTCTATGGTAGTGAAAGGTAGTATTTGTACATTTCGTTTTTTTTAGATTTTCGACCTTTTTAGTCTCAAACCCTTGATTTTACTGATGTTTCCGACCTTTTTATAATACTATGTTATTGTACATTTCATTCTATGCCCTATACTTCTGGTCATTTCATCGTTACAGCAGTATTTGGGCACGTAGTTTTTCTTTTTGCTCCTCGGTCAAATATTGTTTTTTATGCCCTAGTCTGGCTCCCAAACCAGCTAGGGCATTTTTTGCCTCACTTTCCATGCGTTCGGCTATATTCATATTTGTTGTTGCCATAACTTTTAAATCGCGCGCCATTCGGAGCTTTTCTTTATTAAATTTTACAAGTTCTTTTTTTGTCATAAAGCATCGATTTTAGTACTCGTTCGCTTTTCTTTGCATATTGAATCTTATGGGTACAATTTCGAATTGCCAATTCCATAAGCCTAATTACCCCCTCAGCATTAGCGCTGGTTAACTTTCTTTTTCTATACATAATTGCCTGCAATCGCTTTACACTTACTTGTGTGGTTTCAAAAACTTGGAGCAGGTCTTCCTTGGTGGTCCATTGGCGTAAGTAATCCGATAATTCCACACTTATCGGTTTGCCGAAATGTTTTGGTTCAAAAAGCATAGGCTTTCTATTTTAATTGTTCACTACTATAATTGCTTTAAGGTAAGTCCCACCTCTTGGACCATCTTGTTGTAATCGGCTTTGATACGCTCTGAGGTTTCACTGATGCGATCGCCATTGACACTCATCGTGATGTATCGACCCGATACGCCATACTTTTCTCGTAATCTATTGATGACTTCCTGATTATACCTATTTGTTTTTTTTGTACGTTTGTTCATAGCTATACTTGTTCAAGGTTATAGAACAAATATAGAAGATAATTTTCAACACTTCCAAATAAAAAGAAGATAATTTTCAATAAAAATGAATAGTATTTTGCACAGAATGAGCGAACTTGCTGATAACGAAGGCATTACAATTACTGGATTAGAACAAAAAATTGGCGCCAGTAAAGGGGTTTTGTCTCGAGCATTAACTAAGCATACAGATATTCAAAGCAAATGGCTTGTAGAACTAGTTGAAAATTATCCCCGATACAACTCGGAATGGCTTTTAACCGGCAAAGGTTCAATGTTCAAAAACGCTGAAGGTTTAACATCTGAATTATTCCTCAACGAGAGCATTCCCTTAATACCGATAGACGCTATGGCAAAATTCAAGAAAGGTCCGTCAGAGATTATAGAATATGACACCCATCGTTATGTAGTTCCTGAATTTACCGAACTGAATGCCGATTTTATGATACGAGTTAAAGGGAGTAGTATGTATCCCAAATACAGCAGTGGCGACTTGGTTGCTTGCAAACGTTTGCCTTTGGATAGCTTTTTTCAGTGGCATAAGGTATATGTGCTCGATACGATTCAAGGTGCTATGATCAAAAGAATCCACCAATCGGACAAAGAGGGATACATCAAATGCGTAAGCGAAAACGAAAAATACGTTCCCTTTGACATTAAAATCGAAGAGATTCACTCGCTAGCTTTAGTGGTTGGTGTTATCAGATTGGAATAACAAATCCCCTATTCAAAATAGTTTTTAAAGATTTTTACAAATTTTTAAAAGATTCTTATTATATCACCAAACAAACCTAACTACATGACTGTCAAGTTAAAATATTAAATTTTAACAATTCATTAGGTATGGTTTTACACTTTTTATTTACATTTGAATTACTAGTCAATACAACAACATATATAAACTACACTTCTACTTTCGTTCACTTCTAAATATATGTTAAGAGGTATTGCAATTAAATGATATAACAAATTGTTTAATGTTGCCCATGTGCAATGCAAATGAAAGGAATACTACCATGAAGCAAAATTTAGTTTTACTTTTTATTATCGGGATAGCTTCATTTGGATGTAGCAATTCAGATGATGATAACAATACAACTTCACATTTTAATGATAAAAAGACTTATATTTCTCAGCACAGTGTAAATGTGACGACTTTTAATCAAGGTCTTTATTTTAATGAGTTTTATTTTGAAATAGAGAATAGAAATAAAAAGCATTTTGCCATTGGACACGTGAAGTTTAAGTTGAAAAATGACCCTAATATTTACCAAACGGGTACTGCATTTATATCTACAGAAGACGAACTTTATCCTGCATTCGAGACAATTACAAGTGTTCAAAAAATGTCGAAATCAGATATCGAAAATTACTCATTAGTAATAGATGCGCACTACCCGAGCTACGACGGAAAATTCAACAATAGCGCTGTATTTATACGAGAATTCTACATCTACAATCCAAAAAATTCTTATCCAGAACAGGAAAAACTAACAAGTATTGAGTTTTATATTGACAATAAGACAATATTATATACTGCTCAAGCATATGTGGAATTTAAAATAAAAAATAAAGACAGAATCTATCGCACTAAAACGGACGAAGTATTTCCTCATGAGACAAATCGATTACTGATTAGTATCGATTACCCAGACCTTTCTAAACATGATATTGAATATAAGAAAGTGATTGTGGAGAGCTACAAGAGAAATACATTATATTAAAAAGACCTTATTTTATGAAAAAGTTACCTTTTTTAATATTACTTATTATGGTATTTAGCTGCAGCTCATCTGATGACAACGCGACATTTTGTTGGGAATGTAAAACACACACCACTAGGACAGTTACTCCAGACACACCCATTTTCCCAAAAAGTGAATTCACAGAAACAACCATCTGCGATAAAACATATAAAGAGATAGAGGCTATGATGGAATCACAAAACAAAAGTTTTATCACTAATATTGGCAGTTTTGATATTGCAATAACAATTAGAACAGATTGTAAAAAGAAACAATAACATGGAAATACTAATCATCATAATTATCGGCTTGGTCTGTTTAATTGGAGTGCTTTACGTACTCTTTAGTAAAGGACCTGTAGCACCGATCAAAGAAAAAATCAAAGAAGATCCAAATGTAGCAGAGTTTATAAAAGAAAAAAACAAGCGCGAACTGTTAGAACAACAAGTTTCTTTATTGGTAGAAATAAGAAAACAAACCGAACGAACTGCGAAGAATTCAGCCTTTGTTACTTGGTGGATTATTATTACATCCATATTGAGTGCTATAGTAATTTTAAATTCGTAATTTTAATTCATCAAACTAATCACACACATTATTGTCCATGAATGGAGAAAAAATTGCCCTGCTCGTCGAAGCTTTACTAGCCAAAGGAGCCATACGCTTTAAAAAGGACTTTTGCGAAACTATAAACATCAACAGTCAGCAGCTGGTACACATGTATAACGACAAGCGAACACTTACGATTGACGAATTAAAAGAACTGACTATCAAGTATGACGTCAATCCCTATTGGGCCATGGGCTTACAAGATAATATCTTTATAAAACGCCGTCAACCCAAACCGCAAGTGGTAGTAAAAAAATATCCCGATTCCGTAGATTAACAAAAATATAAATAACTAATAATAAACACTTTAGAATTTGAGTTTTGTAAGACAGTTGAATTCATAACCCTGAGGTCACGGGTTCAACTCCCGTCTTCGCTACAAACTCCAAGTGTGGACATCAAGCGGTTTAAGGAAACTTAAACCGCTTTTTTTATGACATAAATTCTCAAATAGCCTTGATTTATAAATCACTAAACCCACGTAATTTGCTTTTTGACTTGAAATTAGATTCACAAACAGTTCAAAAGTGGGGCTAACTTCCTTCTCAAGGGTTTTTTTAATCCAAAAAACAAACCGCAGACTATCCTTATTAAGAACACCTCTCTGCCCCAACACCCAAATTCACCTTAACTTAAAAAAAGCATTTAAAATCGTTCCATTTCTTGCGTCAATCCCCCTCCCTCACTTAAGACTTTATCCAAACCATACTCGAATACTGGCTTACGCTGTGAACTCATTATCCTCTTTTACGTAAAGGATTTTATAGTTCCTAGTCCGCTCATCATGAATCTACCGACCTACTCTTACGTTCTTTGATAGTAATTGGTTAAGCAAACAAATTGTCCTTTTATATCACCCCTATTTAAAGTAGTCTTCTAGGTTCATAGCCCATAAAGCAAATACAAAAATAAAAACAGAGCTAAGAGCGGCCCTAGCCCAATTAAAAATCAACTGATTCTTTATTACTTAGCAAAAGCGAGCTTTGCTAACAATAATTAAAAGAAATTACCCTTTAATTTAAGCCTTGTTTTTTTTAACCCAAATAGATCCCTAAAAAATCCTTAAAAAAACCTTATATTTTACATTATTTTTATATATGTTTGCATACCATATAAAAATAAATTATGGTTTTACCGCCAACTAAACATCACATACTGATAATTAGCAACAGGTAAGACCAATAAAACAACAATAATATCTAGGTATGAAAAAAATTCTTACACTTACTTTATTTATGTCTCTACTGTTTATATCATGTAGTAGCGACGATGATTCACAAGATCCAGTCCCGACTATAGCAGCGGAAATTGCGCCACCAAAATGGGCTCAAGGCACTTGGTTGTTAAGTACAGGAACGATTAAGGCATTCAAATTTACGAAATCTGATTTCTGTCAAGTTCTAAAAAATGACGCGGAATCCTGTTATAAAGAGCTTATCGCAAGTCATAACAATGCTTTCTTAAAAAACGTTGTAGAACAGTCAATTAGTGATAGTGTATATAATTTAGCCTTCGAGTTAAACAATGCAAAAACCAAATATCACTTTAGAAGAGGTCCTGATTTAGATACTTTAGGAAACCACCATATCTATTGGGTAATACCGAGTAACAATATCGAAATTCCGGACATGGAATATGTATTGAAAAACACCACACCTATTTTACCTACGCCAGCTCCGGCTCCAGGTAGATAAAAAAGCAAAAAAAACTGGTCTTTTAGAGACCAGTTTTTTTTTATTCATATTGTAACCATACCACATCTTCAGTCATGGTTTTATCTATAAAAGATTCTATTCTCTCATCTACTATAGTAGAGAAATAAACTCTCTGAGTTTTTCCAATACTTTCTGAAACTCTTAGAAATTTTGGTTCCAAACGCATTTTTAATTGCTCGTCCAAATCATCTACTACAAACATTTTTAATTGATTCACATCAAAACCAGCCGAACCAAACATGTGGTTTAAGCGCTCCATCGTACCTATTAAAATATCATTACCTTCTGAAAGCATGTTTTTATCGTTGTCTAGATCCGTATTGTTATGAACACCATAAACTCGCAAATCCATTCGTTTAGTCAACTTTTCAAAAAGTTCGGTCATTTCTAAAACCTGTTCTTTATTCTTTACCACCACTAAAGCTCTTGTAGCTATTAAATGTGCTTTCTCCAATTTCTGAATGACACTCATCGCTAATGCCAATGACTTTCCTTCACGTGTTGGTGCTACTATAATGATATCTACACCGCTTTTAATGACGCTAAAGCTCTCCTTTTGCAAAGCAGTAGGTTCTATCAAAGAAAGTCCAATCAAGGCCTCTTCTAGCTCTGTATTAATTTTTTTTAATTTCATTTTATCTATTTACTTGCAAATAACTGTACATCTTCTTTTGAAATTTCTTTACCTCCTAAAATTATCAAGCGCTCCACAACATTGCGTAGCTCTCTAATATTTCCGGTCCAATCGTATTCCTGTAGTAGTGCAATCGCATCAGATTGAAAATACTTGATAGCGGTTCCATATTCTGTAGCGATTTTTTCAGAAAAGTGCTCAATCAATAAAGGAATATCTTCCCTGCGTTCATTTAAGGCGGGAACTTTTATCAAAATAACAGCCAAACGATGGTATAAATCCTCCCTAAATCGACCTTCTTCTATTTCTTTTTTCAAATCTTTGTTCGTAGCCGCAATCACCCTAACATCAATCTTTACATCTTTATCCGCTCCCACTCTACTTACCACATTTTCCTGTAAAGCTCTTAAAACTTTCGCTTGAGCAGACAAGCTCATATCTCCAATTTCATCGAGAAAAATGGTTCCCTTATTGGCTGCTTCAAACTTCCCGGCACGATCCTTAACCGCAGAGGTAAATGCCCCCTTAACATGACCAAACAACTCGCTTTCTATCAATTCTGACGGTATAGCCGCACAATTCACTTCTATCAGCGGAAATGCTGCTCTTTCGCTTTTTTCATGCAATTGATGTGCCACTAACTCTTTTCCAGTTCCATTTGCTCCTGTAATCAATACCCTCGCTTCAGTAGGAGCTACTTTCTCAATCATGTCTTTGATTTTAGCCAGTGCAGCGCTTTCCCCAATGATTTCGTAGTTCTTACTGACTTTCTTTTTTAAAATCTTATTTTCGACAACCAAATGTTTATTATCTAAGGCATTGCGCACGGTATTTAATAAACGATTTAAATCCGGTGGTTTTGAAATATAGTCAAAGGCTCCCAATCGCATGGTATTTACAGCTGTTTCCAAATCACCATGACCAGAAATCATCACTATAGAAATTTCAGGTTTGATTTTTTTAACCTCAATCAAGACCTCTTCCCCATCCATCTTAGGCATCTTAATATCGCAAATGACCAAATCATAATCTTCGGCCTGAATCTTTTCTAATCCGGCTAATCCATCTTCCGCTTCATCTACCCTATAATTTTCATTCTCCTCAGTTAAGATACGAGTCAACACCCGTCTTATAGAAGCTTCATCTTCTATAATTAATATTTTAGATATTTTCGACATCTTTTTATTGTTATTAAAATAGATATTATATTCTTATGCTTAGTACTTCAGCCACTTGTACAATTCTTTCCACGACGGACGTTTTCCGTACATCAAAATACCTATTCTGTATATTTTAGCCGCCAACCATACCGTAATAATAAAGGTTCCAAACAAAATGAATAAGGACAATAAAATCTGCCACCACGGCACTCCAAATGGAATACGCATCAACATGACTATGGGAGACGTAAAAGGTATCATAGAAAATACGGTGGCAACGGTTCCGTGCGGATTGTGAATTACAGTAAAAAAGCCCACATACACTCCCAACATCAACGGCAACATAATGGGTAATAAAAATTGTTGTGTATCGGTTTCGCTATCCACAGCTGCCCCTATTGCGGCATAAAGCGAACTATATAAAAAATAACCTCCCAAGAAAAACAGAAAGAAGTAACCTACTAAAGAAAGTATCGGTAATTCCATAATTTCTGTAAGGTAGTTTTGAGCATTTAAAATCGCATTTTCAGAAACCACTCCATCCAACGGAACAGCAGCAACATTAGTTGATGCATTGATTCCAAATATTGCAGAAACCGCAACTAACAAAATCCCTCCGACAATGGCCCATATAGAAAACTGTAAAATCCCTGCCAAGGAAGTCCCTATGATTTTCCCCATCATCAGTTGAAACGGCTTAACCGACGAAATAATAATCTCGATGATGCGATTGGTTTTTTCTTCAATAACGCTACGCATAACCAAATTCCCATAAATAATGATAAACATCATGATCATATAGCCAAACAAACCGCCAATAGCGATTTTAATTTCATTTAATCCCTTGACAGTAGTTTCTCCTGAGGCTTTTTCCAAAGTCAAATCGACCTTGGCTTTGGTCGCTTCGATTAAGGCTACATCCATACCCGATTTTATCACGTTATAAGTAGTGATTTCATCGGCGATAATCCCCTCTATATTACTGATAAACCCAAAACTTGGACTATCATTGGATATGTATTGAATTCCGTTTTGCAAAGTAGCAATATCAGTCGCTTTAGGTATGTACAGCAAACCTTCATAAGCTTCCTTAATAATACTGTCTTTAATTATTTGAACATCGATTGCCGACAAATCTTGAAATTCGTACAGATCGGTATTTTTAAAGTGTTTTACAAAATAGCCTGTTTCATCGTGTATAGCGATTTTCTTGACATCTGCCTTCATCGTACTAAGGTAGGTGATAAGGAAGGCCAACAAGACAAATATAACTGGACTTAAAAAAGTCATTACGATAAAAGATTTATTGCGCACTTTGGCAATAAATTCTCTCTTAATTATTAAAGTTAAAATACTCATTATATTAGCTTACAGTTTGGATAAAAATATCATTAACAGTTGGGATTTTTTCAACAAAATGAGTTACTTGCCCGTTGAGGACTAAGATTTGAAGCAATTCATTGGGTACGGAATTGCCCAACTCCACTTCCAATTGCAATTCATTGTTTAACGATTTAAAACTCGTGTGAGCAACCTCAAATTTCTGTGTTAAATCATACATTAATTTTTCGATTTGATTACAAATAATCCCCACTTGATACGTATTGGTTCTAAATTGTTTTTTTACATCGACTAATTTCCCTTCAATCAATTTATTGGACTGATGAATTAAGGCAATATGATCACACATTTCTTCGACACTTTCCATACGGTGAGTCGAAAAGATAATGGTCGATCCTTTTCGTTGCAACTCGAGGATTTCATCTTTTATTATATTGGCATTTACTGGATCAAATCCAGAAAAAGGTTCGTCAAAAATCAACAATTTGGGTTGATGTAAAACCGTCACAACAAACTGTATTTTCTGAGCCATCCCTTTAGAGAGCTCTTGAATTTTTTTGTTCCACCACCCTTGAATTTCTAGTTTTTCAAACCAGTATTCCAATTGTCGTTTAGCTTCTACCTTGGAAAGCCCCTTAAGTTGAGCTAAATACAGTGCCTGTTCCCCAACTTTCATCGTTTTATAAAGACCGCGTTCTTCCGGCATATAACCAATGTGTTTGATGTGTTGTGGCCCTAAAGGTTCTCCATCTAGTAGAATGGTTCCTTCATCTGGAAGCGTAATTTGATTAATAATTCGAATTAAGGATGTTTTTCCTGCACCGTTGGGACCTAGTAATCCATAAATACTTCCATGCGGAATACTTAAGGACACCTGATTTAAGGCCGTTTTATCGGCATAGCGTTTAACAACATTTTGAACTTCTAAAATCGGATTCATTATGCGCGTAGGGTTTATTTTGTAAAAGTAGTTTTTTTTCTCTATATTTAGAATATGGAATGGATTTCAATTCGAAATGGGTAAAAAAAACCCATCCTTATTTAAAAATAAATAAGGATGGGAAAAATTGCTATGAAAAAGAAAATCCACCGTTTTATAAGTGTTGTCCAAATATAAAACTTTTTTCCATATTACGAAAACATTTCTTTTACTTTTTCAAAAAAAGATTTGTCCGATTTTCCGGGATGAGGGATAAAGTTTTCATCCTCTTTCATCCTCTCAAAAAATTCTTTTTGTTCTTTATTTAGTGTTTTTGGCGTCCATACGTTAATATGAACCAATAAATCACCTGTACCATAGCGATTAACGCTTGGCAATCCTTTTCCTTTTAAGCGAAGGATTTTTCCCGATTGAATACCCTCTTCGAGTTTAATTCGCACGCGTCCATTAACCGCTTCAATTTCCTTAGAACCTCCTAAGGCTGCTTCTGCAAAACTAATATACAAATCGTAATGGATGTTTTCGCCTTCACGTTTTAATTTTTCGTGTTCGAGTTCTTCGATAACCACAATTAAATCTCCTGGAATACTATTACTTCCCGGTGCTTCGTTTCCTTTTCCCGAAACTTTTAATTGCATCCCATCTACTACTCCAGCAGGAATTTTGATTGGCACCGTTTCTTCTTCCATTACCATTCCTTGCGCATCAGCACCTGCGGGTTTACTGTCCAAAATTTGTCCAGCACCTCCACAAACATGACAAGGCGCAGAAGTTTGCATTCTTCCTAAAATAGTATTGGCGATTTTAGTTACTTGTCCTGTACCGTTACAGGTAGGACAACTTTTAAAAGTTACTCCTTTGGCCTGAACTTTTCTTTTGACTTTCACTTTCTTTTCAACACCATTAGCTATATCTTCTAAGGTCAATTTAACCTTGATACGCAAACTGGCGCCCTTTACTCTTCGCTGCTGAGCTCCGCCGCCGAAACCACCGAAACCACCGCCACCGAAAATATCTCCAAATTGACTAAAGATATCGTCCATATTCATATGATTTCCGCCACCGCCGCCAAAACCGCCACCGCCATCAAAGGCTGCATGTCCGTACTGATCATAGCGTGCTTTCTTATCGGGATCACTTAGTACTTCATAGGCTTCTGCCGCAAGCTTAAATTTTTCCTCGGCTGTTGCATCACCTTGATTTTTATCGGGATGATGATCTATAGCTTTTTTACGATAAGCTTTTTTTATCGCAGCAGCATCTGCGTTTCTATCAATACCTAATATTTCGTAATAATCTTGTTTCATTTGAAATCTACTATATTTTTATGTAATCTTAAAATTTTATTGTCCTATAACAACTTTTGGAAATCTAATGATTTTATCACCCAATTGATATCCTTTTTCAATTACATCCACTATTTTTCCTTTCATTTTATCTCCTGCAGGAATCTGAGTAATGGCTTCTGCACGATCAGCACTAAAAGCATCTCCTTGTCCAACTCCAACCTCAACAAGTCCTTTAGAAGACAATATGTCACGGAATTTATTTGAAATTAAAGAAACTCCAACTAAATTTTCTTCACTTTCTACTTTAGCCATTTCAATCAAGGCTCTGTCAAAATCATCTAAAACCGGTAATAAAGCCACTAAGACTTCTTCATTGGCAGTTTTAAAGAGCTCCATACGCTCTCTTGAAGTCCGTTTTTTATAGTTTTCAAACTCAGCAAATAACCTTAGAAATCTATCTTTTTCCTTTGCTAATTCATCTTCAATGCTTAACTCGGGTACTTCAACCTCTTGATTATTATCAAGGTTCTCAACGGTATTTACTTCTTGAACCACCTCTTCTTGATCTTTGTTAATGTCTTTGTTTTCAGTGCTCATATTATCAACTTTTATTTTTTTCTATTATACTATAGCTTTACTATACAAAAGTATTGCCAATTTGTCGAAGCGTGCCAATTTGACACGATTACTGCCTCAAAAGCAGCAAAGAAAACGGTAAATGGTCTTTTTTTTAATCTTTTTTTAATCAAATATTCATATAAATTTGATATGTTTGCTATAAATAAAATCAAATTTAACTATGAAAAAAAATGTAATTACTTTATTTGCCTTTGCTGCTTTAAGTTTGACAGCATGTAAAAATGAGCCGAAAAATACTGTAGATGCAACTGAAATTGCTGAAAGTGCAGAAACTTCTAAAGATGCTACAACTTATACTGTTGCTGCTGCAGATTCTAAAGTAGAATGGACTGGTGGAAAACTTACTGGTGGAAAACATCACGGAACTATAACTATTTCCAATGGTGAAATCCATGTAAAAGACGGTAAAATTGAAAACGGTAAAATCGTTTTTGATATGAAATCTATTTCAGTAGAAGATCTTAAAGCTGGCGACGGAAAAGAAGATTTAGAGGCTCACTTAAAAGGGACAGGTAAAGAAGAAGCTACCGATCATTTCTTTAACGTAAACAAATACCCACAAGGAACTTTTGAAATTACTTCTATAACAGAAGAAAATGGTAAAAGTATTATCGCTGGTAACTTAACTTTAAAAGACATTACGAAAGCGATTAAATTCCCTGCAATGATTACTACTTCAGACAATGAAGTTATGATTCATGCGGATGAATTTGCAATCAACAGAACGGATTGGAAAATCAACTTTAATTCAAACTCTGTTTTTGACAACTTAGGAGACAAAGCCATTAACGACGAAATCCTAATCAAATTACACGTTAAAGCTACCAAATAATTTTTTTATCAATAGCAAAAAAGCTGTCTTTTAGACAGCTTTTTTTGATATTAGAAGATTTGTTAAATTTAAATAACTTCAAGTAACAAGATTACTATTCTTTACAAGCCACTGACAAAATCAATCTTACTTTTATTTCAACAAATTGTGTAAAGCATCTTTAAGTTCTGGGTATTTAAATGCGTAACCGCTTTGTTGTATCTTGTCTGAACTAACTATTTGACTTGCGGTTACCAATACATGCTGCTCCCCGAGTATCAACCGCAATAAAACCGTTGGAATTCTAGGTAGAAATATGGGTTTATGTAAAATGGTTTTCAAATCCTTTATTAAAATATTTTGTACGATTGGCCTAGGTGAAACGGCATTAAACACTCCCTCTAGTTGATGGCTAATCGCAAATTCAAACATATATATCAAATCTTCCCGATGAATCCACGAATGCGTTTGTAGACCCGACCCCAATACAGAGCCGTAATATCGTTGAATCGGCTTTACCAATTCGGGCAATGCTCCATCATTCTTAGACAACACCATGCCTATTCTAAAAAGACAAACCCGGATACCTAAAAGCTCAAATTTTTTATTTTCTGCTTCCCAAAGTTGAACCAAATCTCCTAGAAAACCTTGATCAATCAAAACAGAATCTTCATGATGAATATAATCTCTACTGTCTTGATATATACCAATTGCGGAGGCTCCAACGATTTGCTTAACTTCGTTTATCTGATTTTTTAAGGTTTGAAATAAAAACTCCGTAGCCATTACTCTACTAGAAATCATCATCTCTTTATTTTTCGAAGTCCAGCGTTTAGAAATGCTTGAACCCGCTAAATGCACAATCACTTCAACGCCTTCTAACGCTTTTAAATCAAACGAAGATTTGGCGGGATTCCAATAAAATCCATGATAACGTACGGCGTCTTTAATTTTATCACGATCTGTAGTTAAGTAATTTACAGTATAGCCTTTACTCAATAAATAAGAACTTAAGGCACTCCCTATAAACCCCGTGGCACCTGTTATCAAAACTTTCATATATTCTTATTGTTTAGGGGGTTTTACTTTAATAGTCCATTCAAAGTTCATTTCAGAAACCACTTCATTGTCTTGATTACGTCCGATTGATTGCATCCAAAAGGTTTGCCCCTCGCCAGTTGCAATAGCTTCTTCTATAGCCAGTTGAACCTTTTCACCATCGGCACATTCAAAATAAATTCGGCCAACTGCTTTTTTTGTAAATCGACTGTTGTTTTGAGCAACCAGCATTGAAATATTGGCTTTACTCGTCTGTATATGATGCATTACCAAGGCTCCTGTTGACAATTCCGCAGCCATTGCTTGTACTGCAAAATACATCGACCGAAAGGGATTTTGATTGACCCAACGGTACTTGACCGTTGAAATACATTTAACTGACGAAATTTCCTTAACTCTCACCCCTGTCCAATAGGCAGCGGGTAATTTCATAAATAAATAGCTGTTTAGCTTTGATACCGTTAGTTTCATAGATAAAAAATATTATAATTTGGGCGCTTATTTAAAACACCAATATACAGAAAATATCAGTCGCAATTCCCTGTTGAGCAGTATAAAAACCTTGACTTTTTTATAAAAATACAAAAAAAAACTGACGCAATAACCTTACTTAAAAAGTTAAAATAAAGTTAATTATTAGTACCTTGCAATACAAAGTACAGTCCTTTGTATATATCTTTGCATAAGAAACATCGAAACATCCAATAACTATGAATATAGAAAACACCAAAGCGCAGATGCGCAAGGGTATTTTAGAGTTCTGCATCCTTTCCATATTACAGGGACGGGACTGTTATACTTCTGAGATACTCGACGAGCTTAAGCAGGCCAAGTTGTTAGTTGTTGAGGGAACCATATATCCGTTACTCACCAGACTAAAAAACGATGATTTATTAAGTTATCGTTGGGAGGAATCCAATGCAGGTCCACCAAGAAAATATTATCGACTAACCGATCAGGGACAAGAATTTTTAGTAGAATTAGGTAAAACTTGGACCGAATTATCCGTAGCAGTAGAAAAAATAACCACTAACACTCCATCTCATGAATAAGACTGTAACCGTAAATATAGCTGGAATCATTTTTCACATCGATGAAAATGCCTACAATAAATTAAATCATTACTTACAAGCGATTAGAAATTCAATTAATATTGATGGTCGTGAGGAAATTATTCATGACATTGAGAGTCGTATCGCTGAATTATTTAGTGAGCGCATCGACGCAAATAACCAAGTAATTATTCTAACTGATGTAGATTCTATAATTCAAATTATGGGAGAACCCGAAGATTATAGAATTGATGACGAAGAGCCAAAGACCTACAACCAACCTAACGCAACGAATACTTTTTCACGAAAACTATATCGCGACACAGACAAAAGAGTCTTAGGCGGTGTGTTGGCTGGATTAGGGCATTATTTCAGAATTGACCCCATTTGGTTACGTATCCTTCTGTTGATTTTAGTATTCTTCTATGGAACAGGTGTATTGGTCTATATCATTTTATGGATTGTAATCCCTAAAGCGAGTTCTACAAGTGAAAAATTAGAAATGAAAGGCGAGCCGATTAACATCTCTTCTATTGAAAAAAAAGTAAGAGAAAATATTGAATATGTATCGGATAAAGTTAACAACATCGATTATCAAAAAGTAGGACAAAACATTGGTCAAAACACCCGTGCTTTTGGAGATAGTGCTGCTCAAGTTCTTAGAAGAATATTCGGAATTGGCTTTTTGATTTTTGCTTTTTTTGGTTTTTTAGGCAGTGCTATAGCGGGTATTGTTATATCAAACAATAAATGGCATTTTCCTCAAGGTGGACCATTTGAATTTACACCAGGAGATTTCTCGTTAAGCACCCCACTTTGGGTAATGGGTTTAATTATTTTTCTTATCAGTGCTATTCCATTTATCATTTTATTTTTACTAGGATTAAAACTGCTCTACAAAAATCTTAAATACGTGGGTTTAACCTCTATTATCCTAGCCGGTTTATGGTTTTTTGCAATCATCGGATTAATATTTGTCACCATGCAAGAAGCGGGAAACAATTCTAAATTGTTCTCTACTGCCATCAATAAAGAGTTAAATATTGGCGACGAATTCTTTTCGTCGTCAACGGATTTAATCATCAATAATCAACCGTTAGAAGTTTTGTTCGTAGATGACAAATACTTTCAATCGGCAACAAAAAATATTGACGAATTTAAATCGGCTTTAGGCATTGGGCAAAAAACAATCGAATTAGAATTTTTGGAAACCTACCAAGAAAAACCCTACCTGACAGTTCAATTAGAAGCCCGAAAAAAGGACATCTTACGCACCGAAAGTACAGAACAATCAACACCTGACTATAACTTTGAAATCAAAGAAAACACGCTCATTCTTTCCGATAATTTTATACCAAAAGATAATGACCAATATATAGTTAAAAAAATAAAATTATATCTATATTTATCAGAAAATACAACAGCTCGATTAAGTAGCGATTTTCAAGCCTTTATGGACGGTGATTTTGTTTTACAACCTGGAGTTCATGTATATAAACTAACCAATCAAGATTTTACTTGTATAGACTGTAAATAATTACCTATTAAATAACACTACCAACAACCCATAAATTATGATAGCTTTAGCCTTAAAATTAATTGATTTAGTGCTTTCGTGGATAATCGGATTGCTCTTTTAGAACAACTTACTTTTACAAAAGCGGTTTTACTTTACAAAACAAGAATCGACTATAATGTAGTCGGTTCTTGTTTTTTTATGACATAAAAAAAGGGAAACGACAAAACATGTCGCTTCCCTTGATTAAGTTAACAAGTAAAAACTATCTTCCAGCTTCTAGTTGTGCGTCTTGAACCATTTTCTCGTTAGCAGTAATACCAAATTCTACTCTACGATTTTTAATTCTACCCGCTTCGGTATCGTTAGAGGCAATAGGATCAGCAATTCCCATTCCTTTTGTTTTCATTCGCTTTGGAGCAATCCCTTGTTTAGTCAAATATTGCTTTACAGAATTAGCTCTTTGCCCAGACAATTTCAAGTTATACTCTTCTTTACCTGTAATATCTGTGTATCCGTAAATCTCGATATCCGTATCTGGATTATCTTTAAATACTTTTACTAATTTGTCTAAATTCGCTTGTGCTGTTGACGTTAACGTCGCTTGGTTTAAATTGAAATTTACTGAGTTTTCTCCTAAAATCAATTTGATTCCTTCTCCAATACGTTCTACTTCAGCTCCAGGAACAGTTTCTTGAATTTGACGAGCCTGTTTGTCCATTTTATTTCCAATTACACCTCCAGCGGCACCACCGATAACACCTCCTAATACTGCTCCAAGAGCACTATTCTTTTTGTTACCAACGTTGTTACCAAGTATCCCTCCTATCAGAGCTCCACCAGCAGCACCTATTGCAGCACCTCTTTGAGTTTTATTAGAATTTTGTACAGCATTACAACTAGTAAAGCCCACTGAAGTGGCCAACATAGTCCCTGCCATCAAGTAAATATTCAATTTTTTCATTTGTAAGTTTAATTTAGTTTATAAAATTTTAGTTGCGTTGAAATTGATATATAACATCCGAAGATTGCCCTCCTACGTTAATTTTGTCTACCAGTTGAAAAGATGAATCACTTTGATTCGCTACACGTAATGCGTAGCCAGTAGTGACGTGTTTGGCTTTTTCACCTTGATCGACAAATTTAAAACTGAACTCTCCCGACGGAGAAATCGTCCATTTAAAATTACTGCTAAATTCTGGACAGTTACCACCTGCATTTAAACTTAAAGTTCCCGAATTATTATTCGAAACAAAATTCCACTGACTTCCAACAAAACACTTCGAATCTGCAATATTAAAAGAATTTATTTTCACAAATTCTCCGCCAATGTTCTTCACATTAGTCAGGGTCCAATTCCCTTTGATACCTACTTGAGATTTGCTATCCATCGTTGGTTTACAGGAAACCGCGAATAAAGCCATAACGCTCAAAACAATTAATTTTCTCATAGTTACAATTTTTACAAAATTACGTTAACAATAAACATGCCCAAATATAAAAAGGTACTTTTTTAAAAAATATTTTCTATACTGCCAATATGGCGTTAATTACAATTTGGTATTCAATTTGTAATATTTCAGTTATAAAAGTAAAATTAATTATAAAAATACGAATAATTATGACATCAGGAAAAATTAATGTGACCGTTGAAAACATTTTCCCACTAATTAAAAAGTTTTTATATAGTGATCATGAGATATTCTTAAGAGAGCTGATTTCCAATGCAACCGACGCTACTTTAAAGCTGAAACACTTAACCACCATTGGAGAAACAGCTGTAGAATATGGATCTCCAGTTATTGAAGTTAAAATTGATAAAGAAGGAAAAAAACTTCATATCATTGATCAAGGTTTGGGGATGACCCGTGAAGAGGTCGAAAAATACATCAATCAAGTGGCCTTTTCTGGAGCCGAAGAGTTTTTAGAAAAATATAAGGATTCTGCCAAAGATTCCGGAATCATAGGTCATTTTGGTTTGGGATTCTATTCGGCATTTATGGTGGCCAGCAAAGTAGAAATCATTACCAAATCGTATAAAGATGAACCCGCTGCCCATTGGACTTGTGATGGTAGCCCTGAATATACTTTAGAGGCGTCGGACAAACAAGACCGCGGTACTGAAATCATTTTACATATAGCAGAAGATTCTTTAGAGTTTTTAGAAGAAAGTAAAATCAATGAATTGTTGGTTAAATACAACAAATTCATGCCGGTATCTATTAAATTTGGTACGCATACGGAAGGTGAAGGCGACGAGCAAATAGAGGTTGATACCATCATCAATAACCCAAATCCAGCTTGGACAAAGTTACCGACTGAATTGACAGACGAAGATTATAAAAGCTTCTACCACGAATTGTATCCTATGCAATTTGAAGAGCCCTTGTTTAACATTCACTTAAATGTTGACTACCCTTTTAACTTAACAGGTATTCTATACTTTCCTAAGTTAAGTGCTGACCTTCAAATGCAAAAAGACAAAATACAATTGTATCAAAATCAAGTTTTTGTAACGGATAATGTAGAAGGAATTGTACCCGAATTTTTAACTATGTTAAAAGGAGTAATTGATTCGCCAGACATTCCTTTAAACGTATCGAGATCTTATTTGCAATCCGATGGGAACGTCAAGAAAATATCGAACTACATCACGAGAAAAGTTGCCGATAAATTAAAATCCTTATTCACGGAAAACAGAGCCGATTTTGAAGCCAAATGGAACGATATCAAAATCGTATTGGAATACGGTATGTTGTCTGAGCCAAAATTCTATGAAAAATCTGGAGCTTTTGTCCTTTATCCGACTGTTGATGGTAAATATTATACTTTAGAGGAGTTGAAAGAAGCTACTAAAGAAAATCAGACTGACACCAATGGCAATTTAGTCCTTTTATACGCTTCAAATAAAGACACACAACACAGTTATATCAATGCAGCTAAGGAAAAGGGTTATGAAGTAATTTTAATGGACTCACCTATCGCCTCGCATTTAATTCAGAAATTGGAATCTGAAAATGAAAAAATGACTTTTGCGCGTGTAGATGCAGACCATGTAAATAATTTGATTAAGAAAGACGACAATCCTATTTCGAAATTGTCTGATGAAGAAACCAATAACTTAAAAGAAGTTTTGGAAACCGTTGTGCCTAAAGAAAAATATACAGTACAAATGGAAGCGTTAGACAGTACAGACGAACCTTTTGTGATTACACAGCCGGAGTTCATACGAAGAATGAAAGAGATGAGCGCTTCTGGCGGCGGCGGTATGTTTGGAATGGGTAATTTCCCAGAAATGTATAATTTAATCGTCAATACCAACTCGGAATTTGCCAGCGCTTTATTAAACAATACAGATTCTGCAAAGCGAGACAGCAATATCAGACAGGCATTGGATTTGGCAAAGCTTTCACAAGGACTTCTGAAAGGAGAAGAACTTACTGCTTTTGTAAAAAGAAATTTCAGTCAAATGTAATTTTTTAAAATATCTTTTTTTTTAAAGTCCGATAAGCCGCTATGCTTATCGGACTTTTTATTTACCCGGTATTCGAAAATCGACACTCACAAAAAGGAACAGCACCGGGTTGCTAAAAAGATTTCTAAATTCGTTGATTTGCGAATAGAAGCATCATACTCTCCCATTATTATCTTTTCTATAAGAACTAAAAACATATTAAAAGCGTATCTTTGCAGGCTTAAAAAAAACTAAAATCAGTACCAACTCAACGTTTGTAGGTATACCGATTAAGCGTAATCCAATTCATTCTTTTTTAAATAAAAAATACAATCGCTATATGAAAGAAAAAAATATTGCAAAAGGCGTTTTATTAATTGCTGTCGGAGCTTCTAGTTTTGGTATGTTGGCTTCTTTCGTAAAGCTGGCCTATCGAGCGGATTACACCACAGCCGAAGTAACTTTCTCACAAGTCCTATTGGGACTTATTGGTATGTTTTTCATTAATTTATTGCGCAAAAAACAAAAAACAGAAAGTAATGCGACTGCAAAAGATATGCGCCAGCTTATCTTAGCGGGTACCTCAATGGGATTCACTTCCGTTTTATACTACATGGCTGTTAGTTATATCGATGCGTCCATTGCAGTCGTTCTTTTAATGCAGTCGGTTTGGATAGGTGTTGTTATTGAAAGCATCATGACAAAAACAGTTCCGTCAAAAATAAAATGGGTTGCTGTAGCCCTAATACTATTTGGAACCCTTTTGGCGACTAATCTACTGGCCGATAAAATTGAATTGGATTATCGCGGCGTTCTCTTGGGATTTTTAGCTGCTTGTTCTTTTTCGATGACGATGTTTACCACAAATTATGTAGCCAATCATCTACCAGCCCCAAAACGAAGTTTTTTTATGTTAATAGGAGCGTGTATTATCGTAAGTATTTTCACTTTCATTACACAAGTTGGCCCTAATAATTTTGAATTTATGCACCGCTTCCTCACATCCGTAACGGACAACACTACAGGTGTTAGAGACTTCAATTTCGACATCTTTATAAACTGGGGTTTACTACTTGCGTTATTTGGCACCATCATCCCTCCTATCTTTTTAAACATGGGATTTCCACATGCTGGCGTTGGACTGGGAAGCATAATTTCATCCATAGAATTGCCTGTATCCGTTACGGTAGCTTACTTACTTCTTAATGAACCCGTTATAGCCATACAATGGCTGGGAATCATCCTTATTCTCTCGGCCATAGTTCTTATGAATAGTCAGTTAATATTTAAAAAATCAAAGAATTAAATCAATAAATTAACCGAAACATACGTATTAATATTTGTTTTTATTAAAAATAAATTTATTTATTAAATTTTAAATTTATTTTTTGCTTATCTATTTTTTTTTATTAATATTGACATGAGAATATTAACATTAAAAACTGGATTAACTTTTCATCTAATGAAAAAAGATAAGAACTTGGATTTTGATCGCGAATCAATGGATCGGATAATTGCAATGGCTAGGGAAGAGAGAAAACCCTTCGAAGCAATTAAAAATGAGTTTGGAATCGGTGAACGAGAAGTCACCGAAATCATGAAAAAGAAATTTCCACCACATGAATATGAGTTGTGGAAAAAAAAGGTGGCTGCCAAAAAGCCAAAACCAAAAGTTCAGGACGACGATCTTGACGACTTAGACAGTAAATACTATATCAAAAATAAATTTGATTGATTATATGATCTCCAGCCTAAGCTGGAGATTTTTTTTAATATTTAGCACCATGAAAAAGTCTTTTTACATTTCTTTATTACTCTTAAGCGGAGTTACAGCACAAGTACAAGCCCAAAACGATACGCTTTGGATTGGATATAACGACGAAGTAGTTGACAAAACCTTAGCCCAATATTACAAATTTATTGTTCCTAAAAACGACCATACTTTTGAGGTTTCCCAATATACTTTAAAAAACATACTCCATTCTAAAGGGTTTTCTTCAACGAACGAAACACCTTCTCTTTACCAAGGTAAATTACAGCTTTTCGATGTGAAAGGGAACCCAATGACGACTACAACATATAAAGACGGACTATTAGTAGGTCCAACAATCACTACTTTAGCAGACGGCAGTACTTTCACGGCAACTTACAAAGACAATGAAGTTTTTGACGGTGTTGAAGTAGCTGCTTTTCACGACGTGTTTATTTCAACTCATGCCAATCAAGGAAAACTGGTTAGTATGCAATTATTTGCCATAGCCCCCAATAAATCTCGGCAGATTATGTACTTTGAAAATGATAAAATAGTAAAAGAAGAAACTTATGATAAAACGGGACAACTTATCGCAAGCTGTACCTTAGTAGATTATGATTTCACAGAGGGCAAACACGTTGACTTTTACTACGAGCCTTACCAAATAAAGTCGATTTCAGAGCATAAAAATGGTATTCAAATCAAAAAAAGCACCTATTTCCGAACTGGGGAAATCAAGGAAATAGAAACCGCTGTTGACACAAATAAAACCCATACCTATTATGATAGATCCGGAAAAGTAATTGCCGTTTATACGGAGAAAACCGATAATGATGGCTATTCAGCCTATAACGACGGAAGCTATATTGCTTACCGTTCGGACGCGGGAAAAGAGGATTTTATTGAAAGCATTAATATCTATACCGACAATCGAGCAGTAGAATTTCATGAGTATGATACCGATGGAATCATCAAAAAAATCACGGTGTATAATAAAAATTACTACCCCGAAAAAGTGACTAATTTTGATAAAAAAGGAAATATCGAATCCGAATTACGCTACAACGAAGACGGTATAGCTGTAAACGGAACGGAAAAACAAGAAAACGTAACCCGCGTGTACAGCAACAGTAATTTGGTGTCCGAAACAATTACATATAGCAACGGGAATCCGTTTAAAAAATATGCCGATCACAAAGCGACTTACTTCGATAAGCAGGGAAAACAAATAGGTCAAGCAACTTTTAATGCAAAAGAGCCTTATTACTATTACTCCACTCCTGTTGATGGTATTCTAATTACAATTGACGACAGCGATGTCATAACCGATTCCAACACCTACAAAAACGGAAAGCTTATCAATGCCACAACCTTTGAAAACAATAAGGGAAAAGCGGTAAAAAGTCAGGAAATCAATTATGACGACAACGAAAATAAAATTTCCGAAATCCAATTTCACCCCAATGGTCAAATCTTAAGTGACAACCGATACACCAATTACGAAATAACACACAGCAGTTATTTTGATGCTCAAGGCAAATTATTAGGTAAGTTTGATTATACTCAAATGGATGGTACACTTTACACTTTTTTTTATTCGACCAACGAAGTACAAAGTATCTCAAGATACAGTAAAGGGAATTTGCTATATAAAAAAACCTATTATAAGGCTGACATCATCTTTGCAGAAAATTCCAAAACCTATTTAGAATCAGAAATTGACTTCAGCAAAGAAGGGCTTTTTTACGATAAAGGCGAATTGGTTTCTAAAACCACTTACAAAGACGGTAAACCATTTGAAGGTAAAACAATTGTCCGTGATGAGTACTCCTCTAAAATAGTCACTAACTATGAAAATGGCGAAAAAGAAGGCGAAGAAGTAACGTACTCTATATATCTTGATGATATTACCACTAGAGATTTCTACCATTTGGGAAAACAACTTTTTACCGAAAAATATGAAAACAATATCGTTGTATCTCGAATTCCCATGGAAAACGGAATCTACCACGGTGAAGCCATCTATTTTGACCCTGAAGGACAAGAAATATCTCGCCTAACCTATAACGATGGAGAACCTTACGAAGGGGTACTCATCGTCGATTTTGGATCGGAATCCTATGAAACCTCAACGTATAAAGACGGTGTAGTGGTAGAAAGCAAAACTGCCTCAGAGGGTCAAGTTAGACTAGTTAGAACGCTTTTAAACAAGGAGGAACTCTTGTATCATGTTCAAAACTTTAACGCAGATGGCGTATTGCGTTATGATTTTAAAATGCGAGATGAGAATTTAGATGGAGAGGTTATTTTTTATAATGAGAAAGGAAAAATTCAAAATAAAGCCGAAGTTAAGAATGGTAGATTGATTTCTGGAACAATTTCACTTGCCGTTCACGACGGAAATTACGAAACATCTAATCACATCTTAGTAACTAAAAAAGCACAAAAGTATACAACAAAGGTATTTAGTGATGAAAATAAAACTTTACTATACGAATCCACAATAAAAATAATTGATAAGGGAGAAAGCACCAATCCTTTACCGATTAACCTGCCTATCACGAGAGAGAGCTTATACCCCCCACTCGTTGAATTTGACGGGTATTACTATAAAACGTATTAATTTAAATAAAAAAGCTTCTCCTAAGAGAAGCTTTTTTATTACCACATTACTGAATTTAGTTAAACAAAATATTAATTAAATTAATATTTTGTTTAACTTTGATTATAAATAAAGCAAATGAAAAACAAACTACCTATTAGTTGTCCCAGTTGCCTAGAAACCCTAATCGTTTCAGAATTAACTTGCGATTGCTGTGAAACCAAGATCAGTGGGAAATTCCAACTCCCTCTACTGCTTCAACTCTCAAAAGAAGAGCAAGAGTTCATATTACAATTTTTTCTGTATAGTGGAAGTTTAAAAGAAATGGCAGCCAATATGAATATTAGCTATCCAACCGTACGCAATAGACTCGACGATATTATTAGCCACATAAATACTTTAAGAACACTTTAATCCCTTTAAACTATTAAATTATGACTTGGATTACACAACTTTTTGAAAGAGTCGCAGACAAAAAACTTCTGACTATTGGATTAATTTCTTTATTGATTGGATCGCTTATAGCGATCAACACCAACGCCCGATTTGACGGAGTACTTGATATGCACCTTGTTGAAAAGGTTTCTCAAATACAACCTTTTTTAGATAATATCATTAATACTATTATTTTAGGCATATTGCTATTCGCATTGGGAAAATACATCAATTCAAAGACGCGATTTATCGATATTTTAAACACGGCTTTTATCTGTAGAATTCCCTTTTACATTTTGCCGTTGTTCAACATCAACCACCTCCTCTTTGATACCACAGAAAACCTATTAAAAAACATTTCAAATCCCGATATAGTAGTAGCAAGTATTCAAGCACCTGCAACCCTTCTATTAATTATTGCTTTTGGTATAGTTAGTATATTGGCCTTTATACTATTTGGATACTTACTTTATAAAGGATTTAAAACCGCTACGAATTTCAAAAAAGCCGCTCATATAATCAGTCTTGTTGCAGTTGTAATTCTAGCCGAAATTATCAGCAAATTTTTCGTTTATCTCTATTAAATATGAAAGCAGTACTATTCAATATCTTATTCTTTTTTTCGACGGCACTTTTTGCTCAGACGTTTGAGAAAAAAACCATCGATATAGACAGTGAAATCCAAGGGGATTTGTACATTGGAAGCCCTAGTAGCAAAACGGTACTAATACTCATTGCGGGTTCTGGTCCTACAGACAGAAACGGCAATACTCCTACAATGGCATTGGTCAATAATTCCTTAAAATTATTAGCTGAAGGTTTAGCTGTAAAAAATCAAAACGTTTTCACTTTTGACAAACGCATCATTTCGCAGATGAGAAACAATAACCTACCAGAAAAAGTTGTTTTTGAAGATCTTGTAAATGATGTAGTCTTAATTATGAGTAAACTACAGACGCAATTTCCAAACACCATCATCGTTGGGCATAGTGAAGGTTCTTTAATCGGTATATTAGCTGCCCAACAAAAAACCGCAACGGCTTTTGTATCTCTAGCTGGTCCCGCACAAAGTATCGATAAAATCCTAACCAAACAAGTAGCAGAGAATGCTCCATTTTTAAAAGGAAAAATGGACGAAATTTTCTCACAATTGAGAGAAGGACAAATAGTAACCGACGTTATTCCGATGCTTCAGAGCATATTTATAACTAAAAACCAGCCCTATTTAATGTCGTGGATGAAATATGACCCTGCAAGAGAGCTCTCAAAATTAGAGATTCCGATTTTGATAGTTAATGGTACCAAAGACATTCAAATTGACGAAAACGAAGCAAAAATATTAAATCAGAAAAAACCTAAAAGTACACTTGTACTGATTGAAGGAATGAATCATATTTTTAAAAATATCGAAAAACACGAAGACAACGTCAAGTCGTACACAAATCCCTCTATGCCTTTGCATCCGAATCTAGTTCCTACAATTATTTCCTTTTTAAATACCATAAAATAAACTACATCGATTTAGAATTACAATACCAACAAACCGTTAGAACACAATTCCCTAGCGGTTTTGGAATACCAGAAAGGTTCAAAATCTTCCTGACAAAAAGCTTCAAAATCTGCTTTCATCTCTTGATAAGTAACGGTTTTTGAAGCTTTATCATTTAGTTTTAAAACGAATTCTACAAACCATTCACCGATAATTTTATCTGTATCCAAAGCTAAATTAGCTTTCTTGGTATAAAAAAGTAATGTTGCTTTTTCAAAAGTCCTTCCCTTTTTAGTTTTGGTATAAAATTCCAAATGAGGAGCAGTCCCCAACCAAAAAACCTTATTATTCGGTTTATAAATAGGAAGTACATCTTGTTCTAGTACCTTAAATATATAATCCGAGGGCATGGAAGTTCGAGGCACTTTAAAGTCAAACCAATCTTGTAAGGCCCAATCAAAGCAAACGCCGTGCATAAAGTTAAACAAGGATTTCTTTAAGCCATAAGAAAACTTATCATGCTGTGCTCCAGACTTTTCTTTATGAATCAAATCATTATTGGCAAAACTACCCAATTCCGTATTGATTTTGATTACGTCAAACAATTCTGGATTCATCCCAACAGGACTATGTGCCGTCATGGCGAACTGATGCCAAAAACCGGATTGCATCACTCCTAACTCAAACATTTGGCGAACCATTTCCAAGCTATCAATAGTTTCTTGGGCCGTTTGTGTTGGAAAGCCATACATCAAATAAGCATGAACCAAAATTCCCGCTTCAGTAAAATTTTTATTGACCTTAGCCACTTGTTCAACGGTAACGCCTTTGTCTATCAATTTCAACAAACGATCCGAGGCTACTTCTAAGCCCCCAGAAACAGCAATACAACCCGACGCTTTAAAAAGTAAACACAAATCTTTGGTAAAACTCTTTTCAAAACGAATATTAGTCCACCAGGAAACTGTTATTTTTCTTCGAATAATCTCTAAAGCCACTTCTCTCATCAATGCAGGCGGAGCTGCTTCATCTACAAAATGAAAACCGGTTTCTCCCGTTTGCTCGATCAACGTTTCCATACGGTCCACAAGCAGCTTAGCGGCCACAGGTTCATAAACCTTAATATAATCTAATGATATATCACAGAAAGTACATTTACCCCAATAGCATCCGTGAGCCATTGTCAATTTATTCCACCTCCCATCACTCCACATCCTGTGCATGGGATTGACTATTTCGATAACAGAGATGTATTGAGTAAGTAATAAACCCGAATAATCTGGAGTCCCCACCTCAGCTTGTTTATAATCGCGTTTTAGGGGATTATTGACATAGAGTACTTGATTGTCTTTTAGCAACAGGGTTCTTTTTAATTCCTGCTGCAGTATTTTCCCTTCCACGTACAACACGATGTTTTCCAAAGGGGCTTCTCCGTCATCTAAAGTAATAAAATCAAAAAACTCAAACACGCGAACATCTGTTAGGGAACGAAGTTCTGTATTTGGGAATCCTCCACCCATCGTTATCTTAATTTGCGGATGGTTTGCCTTTATCCATTGAGCACACCGAAAAGAACTATATAAATTACCTGGAAAAGGCACGGAAAACCCAACAATTAAGGGGTTTGACGTGGCAATAATTTTCTCCAACAACCGCAGGGTTACTTTGTCTATATAAGTAGGTTCCGCATTCAACGCATCGTAAAGCTCGTCAAAACTATTAGCAGAACGTCCTAATCTTTCAGCATAACGACTAAATCCAAAATTCGCATCCACAGTTTCCACTATCAGATCCGATAAATCCTCTAAATACAAAGTAGCCAAATGTTTGGCCTTGTCTTGAATCCCCATAGCACCGAATGCCCATTCTAACTCTTCCAACTGATTAAACCGAGAGGCTTGAGGTAAAAAATCGTCCTGCGTTATGGCATGGGCTAAGGTTGGGTTTTTACCTTGCAAAAAAGCAACAACAGGATCTATAGTGGCCTGATATTCGAACTGCAAAGCCAATATACGCTGCGCATTCGCAGACCAAACCCTTGGGTTTGTCGCTATAAAATGGAATAAATCATTTAACCCGCTTTTGGAAAAAAGCTCTAAAATAACTTCAATTCCCAAATCCGATTGAAAACAGGAGATGGATTTGGTATTAAAAAACCCTTTGATATAAGCCGTTGCCGGATATGGGGTGTTTAATTGCGTAAATGGCGGTGTAATTAACGTAACTGTAGTTTGCAAAGTCTATGAAATAAAGAGCAAAAGTAATCATTTATTATTAAGTTTAGGAATAGAGACGCATAAGGTAAACAACAAATAGAAATACAAATCATCAAAAATAATTAACAAAAACAACATATCTTTTAACAAAAACTTGGTTTTTTTTTATATATTTGAAACATCAGGGGTAAGAATACAACAATTTTTAAAGCTCTATGCTTCTCAAATTATACTAAAAAAGTTAAAAATTATAAATATGAAAAAATCTCTACTCTTTATTTTTCTACTTTTCTACAGTACCACAACCTTAAGTCAAGTTATCAACCCAAATGATATAGTAGGTGTATGTTCCGATCAGAATATCATTAGCCCAGTGCCTACCGGTACAAACTACAACAATTTGCGCACCCAATGTGGTGGTGGTAGTACACTAACCAATACTTTAGTTCTCTATTATATTGAGATAACAGCGGGCACAACCTTTACCTTTACAGTATCGCCTTTAGCCAATATGGATTATGACTTTGCGTCCTGGAAAAACCCTAACCTAAATAATCTTGGTCCAGCAGACCGTGGCTCTCAAAACGATCCCAACCAAACGGGTATTTATACGATCGGACTATCTTTAAATGAACCAACAGAAACCTGTGAATTACCTGGAGCTGGTGTAAGTGGATTGATTCCCGGCATGGTACGGTACTATGATGTGCAGCCAGGAGATGCCATTTTAATAGCAGTCAACAGATGGTCACCTACCGATGCCGGTTTTGTGATTTCTTTCGGAGGAAATGCTTCTTTAAACTGCAGTTTATTCGATTTAGATAAAGAAAAATGTGATACCGATCACAACGGCCAAGAAACCTTTGATTTGAATGAAATAGCAACAGAAATTAGAAATGGAAGTGCTACTGATCTAGTGGATTTTTTCACGAATGAAACCGACGCTGAAAACCCATTGGCAACAAATGTACTCCCCTTATCATATATTGCCTTTACCGCAAACAATCCCAATACGATATATGTACGTATTAAGCGAGCTAATGGCGTAATGAAAAAGGTCATGACTCTAAAATTATTTGCCCATAAAGTACCAATTATCGAACAAGAGCACTTGACTTTTGAAAAATGTGATTATGACAACGATGGCAAAGCAGACTTTAATTTAAAAAGCTTAGAGAACGGCATTGCCAATGGGCAAACCGATTTACAATTTAAGTATTACGAAAATTTATTAGATGCCACGGATAATACAGCAAACACGATTACCAACACCCAAAATTACAATTCGGGTATTAAAACCATTTATATTCGCGTGAGTATAAATGATAAATGCCCTATTATAATCACTTTAGACCTTGTTGTAAATCCAGTAGCACAACTTCCTATTACCTCATTTGATTATGAAGAATGTGAAACAAATCATCAAGGAACCGCTTTATTTAACCTAACCAGTCAGGAAACAATCATTACCGCGGGACAAACTGGATTGAGCTTTAAATACTATGACAATCTAGATGAGGCTACCAATGACAGTACCAATACAATCAATACGCCAACAACCTATACATCTGACTCCAAGAGCATCTTTGCTCGCGTGAAGCTAAACGGCAAATGTCCCATAACCGTAACGATAAATCTTATAGTGAATAAGGTTCCGCAAATTCTTAGCACGAAAATAGACTATGAAATCTGTGACGACAATCTAGACGGCATCGAAATATTCGATTTAAAAAGCTATGAGTCCATTTTAGCTCAAGGCCAAACCGATTTGGAATTTAGATATTATGAAACACTGCAAAATGCTCAACTCGGTAACACCATTGAAATTGAAAATCCGGAATCTTATACCTCAAAAAAGAAAACCGTATATATTAGAATCGCTATCGACGGTCATTGTCCAACAATTGTACATTTAAGTTTAATTCCTGGAAAGACAAAAATGTCTCCTAGTGAGACCACCATTTCAGAAATTTGCGGTGAAGAAACCTCCGACGGTTTGCGATACGACCTAACCCGAACCTTAGCTGTACTGCTGCAAGGAGAAAAAGCAGAAGAGTATCAAATTACTTATTACGAACAAGAAGACGAAGCACGCCATTTTAAAAATGATTTGAAGGACTTCCGTAATTACCAGGTTAATTACAACCAAACTAGAATCATTTATGTTCGCTTTGAAAATAAAAAGGGCTGTTTTGCTATATCGAGTATATTATTAGATTCCCAAAAAAGAGTTACTAGTGCCGATCAATACATGAAAGAGTGTGATCCTTATGTACTACCGAAATTACCAATCGGATACTCCTACTACACCCAACCCGACGGGCCAAGGGGGAAAGGAATAGAACTGGCATCAAATTCTTCCGTATTTGGAAAGAGAACGATATATGTTTATGCCAGTTCCAAAACTAAAGAAACCCTAATCAATCAAAGTGAACCAGATTCTGATGAATGTATCTATGAAACTAGCTTTACCGTATACAACAAGGATTGTCATGTACCCAAAGGAATTTCTCCCAACGGCGATGGTAAAAATGATTCTTGGAATTTAACTCCTTTTGGGGTTACCCGATTAACCATACACAACCGTTATGGAAAAGAAGTTTACAAATTCGCAGGTAGTTATACCAATCAATGGCAGGGTCAATCAAACAAAGGCGAGGCTCTTCCTCACGGCACTTACTGGTATAGTATGGAAGCCTTGAATGGAGAATTAGAAGGTTGGATTCAAATAATTAGATAATCATATATTTTAAAGTATGCTAAAGAAAACACTTATCACCCTAATTTTATTATTATCGTATAATAGCTATGCACAGATTTATGTTGAATGGGACACTTTCCGTACCAATGAACCTACTTTACATGGACGTTTTTTAGGAGGTACCGTTGATGTCATTCAAGAAGGTGCTGGAGCCGATTTAACTTTCACATCTACTTACCCTACACCCCTATTAATGGGGGCAGATTTGCATCATTTTGTAACCTATGCCGATCCAGAGGCGATTCCATCTAAAAAAATCACCTTTAACTTTTCGAGACCGGTTGTTATTTCTCGATTAAATATAGGTGACATTAATGTAGATAGCCGTCACAATGATTCCTTTAGTATACAGGGAGTAACTTTTACTAGTGTCGTTTCGACAGGAGGAGCCGTTGCAACCGTAAACTCCGCAACGGCAGTTCAAAATGTCAATGGAAATATAATGTGGCATTTGAGCACCACCTCAATCACTTCTTTTTCAATCGAATACGCCGTTACCGATTATAAAACTCACTCATTTATTACCTATGCCCTAGAGGTTTTATTGCCTGGAGGTGTGCCTGGTGGGCCTGGTGGGCAGATTAATGAAGTAAAAATCTGTCCAAATGCCACCACGGAACTTATCGCAGATACTCCACTTGGATCTAATTATAGTTATGAATGGAGCGTTCCTCCTACCGTTCCGAATCCAGGAAACCAGAGAAGCATGACTACATCAACAATAGGTGTTTACGGCGTACTAGCAACTAATTTAACTACGGGAGTGCAAAATCAAATTCAATCATGGCATGTGAAATATCACCGCCTACGTCCTACAACATTTGTACTTTTACCCACCTCAATTTGTCCAGACAAACAGACTTTAAACACCCCTTTTCCAACCACATCCCTGGAAAACATCCCTGGCCAATGGAGACAAAATAGTATAAACCCAACAAGTGTTGAGTATGTCTTTATTCCCGACCCAGGTCTTTGCGGAGATACTGTTTTCCACACAGTCCCTATTAGAGGAATCACACCCGTATTTGCGCAACCAGACCCCGTTTGTAATTTTAATGATATAGCATTATCGACTACATCAATGAATAGTATTATTGGTAACTGGACACTGGTCAGTAACAATAGTCAATCAGCTACTTATAATTTTACTCCAGATTTAAACCAATGTGCATTTGAAACACAAGTAACCGTACAAATTTTACCAAAAAGCACACCATATTTCGATATAGCAATGCCGGCATGTAACAACGATGGTTTTACATTCCCAACCATTTCACTAAACCATATCACCGGAAAATGGACCTTGCTTTCTGAAAACGCTGAAAAATTTATTTACGAATTCGAGCCAGACGATTTAAATTGCAATGAAAAAATAACCATCGAAATTTTAAAATTAAAAATTCCGGAATTTTCCGCACATCAACCAATTTGTGAACAATCTGAAATCTCACTTCCTACTACCTCACTTAACGGATATGAAGGTACGTGGGAACAAGTTAAACAAACGGCTACTAGCATTGAATTTCTATTTACACCTATTGATTTCTGTGTAGACACAGTACCTTTAACTATAAACATAATACCTAAAACAAAACCAGAGTTTGACCAATTGGATGTAAATTGCAAATTTGATGAAGACCAGCTTCCACGTACTTCTAAAAACGGAATAACAGGCAGCTGGAAATTAACGGACGAAAAGGAAAATATATTGACGTATAATTTTACACCGACTTCAGGGCAATGTGCCGTTAACTACACCATGAAAATCGTAAATGCGCTTGTATTAACTTTAAATTTCGAACCGCAATGCATTAATGATAAACTCTTTTTAAAAACGCATCTTAGCGACGGCGACAAAGTTGTAAAAATTACTAGTTATAAGTATTATTACAACGGCAGACTCGTTTCTGAACAAGACAAACTAAACATCACCGACCTAAATATCTCCGAACAGCAGTTGCCTGCAACATTTGAAGTCACTGCAACAGCTGAAAACGGTTGCGAGTTTTCAAACTCCATAAAAATAAGCCATACCGATTGTGCTATTCCAAAAGGAATTTCTCCCGGCTCGGATAACATCAACGATGTGTTAGATCTTAAAAATTTTAAAGTAAAAAAATTATCTATTTTCAACCGTTATGGTCGGATTGTATATGAAAAATACAACTACAAAAACGAATGGGGTGGACAAAACAATAGTGGAAATCTATTACCTACGGGTACGTATTTTTATCAAATAGATTTTGCAAACGAAACCGCTAGTCAAACGGGATGGATTTATTTAAACATCCCCAAATAAAAAGAAATACAAAAAGCTTCCCTCCTAAATATTTAAATTATGGAGGGAATTTTTTTTTCTTTAAATTAGCAAAAAATCAAACTATGCCGTCGGACTGTATTACATATCAAAATTCCGGATATTTTTCCAAATTAATTATAGACTATCTCAATCAAGAGCCCAAAATAAACACCTTATATCATCGTTTTCCCTTACTAGAAAATTTCCAAAAACAAATGGAAGAAAAGCAGTTGGCGTTTTCTGATTCGCACCGAACAGTATTATACCATGCTTTGCTTCGTCAGTATCAAAACGACTCGCTTAGCAGTGAATCCCGTCAAAACATCGAATCATTACGCAATAACAATACGTTTACCGTAACTACAGGACATCAATTAAATTTATTTACGGGTCCATTATATTTTTTATATAAAATCATTTCAACCATCAATCTAAGCAAACAGCTCCAAGAACAATATCCCGATCAGCATTTTGTGCCGGTATATTGGATGGCTACAGAAGACCATGATTTTGATGAAATCAATCACTTTCAATTTGAAGAAAAAAAAATTCAGTGGAATAAAGCAGCCTCAGGCCCAGTAGGAAGACTAGACACCACGGAATTAGAAAAAGTATTTGAGGTATTTTCTGCTCATTTAGGCCTTGGTCATCATGCCAACCAAATTAGAGAATGGTTTAATCAGGCGTACTTACAACACGATAATTTAGCCGACGCAACACGCTTTTTAGCCCATGCTATTTTTGGACAATACGGCTTAGTTATCATAGATGGAGATGATGTTGAATTAAAAAAACTATTTGCTCCTATCGCCAAAAAAGAACTGTTAGAACAGTCCTCTTATAAAAAAGTACAAGAGAGCTTTTCTGTATTAAATGATTATTTTATTCAAGTAAATCCCAGAGAGATTAACTTATTTTATATTTCTGATCATTTGAGAGAGCGTATTGTATTTGAAAATAATGGCTACCAAATAAACAACACAACTATGACTTTCTCGCGGGAAGGTATCCTAGATGAATTAGAAAATCATCCTGAGAGATTTAGTCCTAATGTAATCCTACGTCCGCTTTACCAAGAAGCCATATTACCAAATCTTTGTTATATTGGTGGTGGTGGTGAGCTGGCTTATTGGCTTGAACTAAAAAAGGTTTTTGAACACCATGAGCTGGTTTTTCCAATGCTTTTATTGCGTAATTCTGTTTTATTGGTTACGGAAAAACAAGAAAAAAAGAGGGAGCGCCTACAGTTGTCATGGAGCGATTTGTTTTTAAAGCACAACGTCTTAATCAATAAAAAAACTGCGGAATTATCACAAAATTCTTTTGATTTTGATCAACAACGTCAGTTTCTAGTTGCCCAATTCGAAGATTTAGAAAAAATAGCACTTCAAACAGACGCTTCCTTTATTGGAGCGGTTAAGGCGCAAACCCAAAAACAAATTAAGGGGTTAGACCATCTTGAAAAACGATTGCATAAAGCAGAAAAAAAATTACATGCAGAAGCATTGGAACGCATGAGTCAGTTGCACTTGAGTTTGTTTCCAAATAACAACCTTCAAGAGCGAGTAGTAAACTTTTCTGAATTCTATAAAGAATACGGACCGCAATTAATAGACCAATTATTTGCAGAACTACAACCCCTTGAACAGCAATTCAACATCGTTCAATTATAAAACTTAAACGACCGTTAAAACCTCAAAGATATATGCATGCATATATCTTTTTTGCTATATTTACATAACCTATAAAATGTAAATTATGAATTTTAGTGCTAAAATGCTTCGAGATGGAGCCTTGAATGACAAGGTAATTGTTGTAACTGGCGGTGGAAGCGGCTTGGGTAAAGCCATGTCTACCTATTTTTTAGAACTGGGTGCTAAAGTAGCTATTACGTCTAGAGATATTGAAAAGTTAAAAACCACAGCCGCCGAACTGGAAGCACAAACCGGAGGTAGCTGCTTGCCCATTGCTTGTGATGTTCGTCATTACGACCAAGTAGAGCATATGCTAAAAACAGTACTTGACACCTTTGGAAAGGTAGATGTATTACTCAACAATGCTGCTGGAAATTTTATTTCTCCTACGGAACGATTATCGGCTAATGCTTTTGATACCATAATCGACATTGTATTAAAGGGATCCAAAAACTGTACTTTAGCTTTTGGAAAACACTGGATCGACAAAAAAGAAAAAAACAAAGTAATACTCAATATTACTACTACTTATGCCTGGACAGGATCGGGTTATGTAGTTCCATCAGCTACTGCAAAAGCAGGTGTTTTAGCGATGACCAGAAGTCTGGCTGTAGAATGGGCTAAATACGGTATCCGGACCAATGCCATTGCTCCCGGACCGTTTCCAACCAAAGGAGCTTGGGATCGTTTATTACCTGGTGACTTACAGGAGAAATTTGATTTAACCAAGAAAATTCCCCTACGTCGGGTTGGAGAACATCAAGAATTGGCCAATTTAGCCGCTTATCTTGTCTCTGATTTTTCAGGTTTTGTCAACGGAGAAGTCGTTACTATTGATGGAGGAGAATGGTTACAAGGTGCTGGAGAATTTAATATGCTCGAACAAATTCCAGCAGAAATGTGGGATTTGCTTGAAGCCCATATCAAAAACAAAAAATAACAGACTAAATTTGGAAAGAAGTCGGGCTCAAAACAATGAGTTTGACTTCTTTTTTTACCTAAACAACTGAACAATAGCACTTTTTAACAATTGTTGATAAATTAGATTTTCTAAACCCATAAATAATTGTATTTTTACATCTCAAATTATTTAAGATACAAATGGGGAAAATTATTGCAATTGCCAACCAAAAAGGAGGCGTTGGAAAAACCACAACTTCTGTTAATCTCGCTGCATCATTAGGTGCATTGGAGAAAAGAGTGCTTTTAATTGATGCCGATCCTCAAGCGAATGCTACTTCTGGATTAGGAGTGGACGTCGAATCTATTGAAATCGGTACATATCAACTTTTAGAGCATAGCAGTACCCCAGAAGAAGCGATTATAGCTTGTTCTGCACCGAATGTATCCCTAATTCCGGCTCATATCGATTTGGTGGCTATTGAGATTGAATTGGTAGATAAAGAAAAAAGAGAGTATATGCTTAAGCAATCTTTGGTGTCTATCAAAGATCAATACGACTTTATCATCATCGACTGTGCCCCTTCTCTAGGACTATTGACGCTAAATGCCTTAACGGCAGCAGACTCGGTGGTTATTCCTATTCAATGTGAGTACTTTGCCTTAGAAGGATTGGGAAAACTCTTAAACACCATAAAAAGTGTTCAAAAAATACACAACCCCGATTTGGACATTGAAGGTCTGTTATTGACGATGTACGACTCTCGATTAAGATTATCTAACCAAGTAGTTGAAGAAGTCCAAAAACACTTTAACAATATGGTATTCAAAACCATCATACAAAGAAATGTAAAACTTAGTGAGGCCCCTAGTTTTGGAGAAAGCATTATTAATTATGATGCCACTAGCAAGGGAGCTACAAATTACTTGAGTTTAGCAGAAGAAATTATACAAAAAAACAAATAATAAGCTGCGTATACGATTATTATGGCAAAGGCAATAAAAAAACAAGCTTTAGGAAGAGGATTATCCGCTTTGCTCAAAGATCCCGAAAACGATATTAAATCTGCAGAAGACACGAATGCCGACAAAGTTGTTGGTAATATCATTGAATTGGAAATTGATGTAATCGAAATTAACCCGTTTCAACCGCGTACCAATTTCAACGAAGATTCTTTAAAAGAATTGGCTACGAGTATTAAAGAGCTCGGAGTTATTCAACCGATTACTGTACGTAAAGTTGAATTCAATAAATACCAGTTGATTTCTGGAGAGCGCCGTTTACGCGCTTCCAAATTAGTTGGATTAACCACGGTTCCTGCCTATATACGCCTAGCCAACGATAACGATTCTTTGGTCATGGCTTTGGTAGAAAACATTCAGCGCCACGATTTAGATCCTATTGAAATCGCGCTGTCTTACCAACGTTTAATAGACGAAATACAATTGACTCAAGAGCAAATGAGCGATCGTGTGGGTAAAAAACGATCAACCATAGCCAATTATTTGCGCTTGTTGAGATTGGACCCGATTATTCAAACGGGAATTCGCGATGGTTTCATCAGTATGGGGCACGGGCGTGCGATCATCAATATCGAAGATCATGATGCTCAAACAGACATATACCACAAAATAATTAGTGAAAATTTATCTGTAAGAGAAACCGAGGCCTTAGTAAAGAGCTACCAACAAAAATTGCTGGGTAACGACGAAAAACCTACAAAAACAACTGCATATCAAGTTCCGGAAAACGTTCAAAAAAGCTTTGCTTCCTTTTTTGGAGCCAAAGTAGATGTCAAAGTTGCCAATAACGGAAAGGGTAAAATTTCAATTCCTTTTCATTCCGAAGAGGACTTACAGAGAATAATCAAACTCCTAGAAGAGTAGTGAAAAAAATAATTTACCTCCTTTTAATCGGGTTTGGGATACTATATAGTCCCAATTCAATTGGTCAATCCCAGGCGGATTCCCTGAAATTTAGTTCTCCCGAACCGATGGTAGAAAAACCAATGGACCCGTTATCACCTGCTCGAGCAGCATTTTACTCGGCTGTAGTACCAGGCTTAGGTCAGTTTTACAACAAAAAATATTGGAAAGTTCCTATCCCCTATATCGGGATGGGAATTTCGCTTTATTTCTATTCAGACAATCACAAAAAGTATAAAGAATACCGAAACGAGTACAAAAAAAGACTCAATCACACCAACGACCCAAACGACACTAAATTTGGTAGACTTGATAACGACCGCGTTATACAAGGACAACGTTTTTATCAACGAAACAGAGATTTATCTGCCGTAATTACTGCTGGTATTTACATCATTAGTATTATTGATGCTAATATCGATGCCCATTTACTACAGTTTAACGTGAGTGACCAATTGACCTTTCAGCCTACTTTCCAACTCAATGAAATGGATTATCAATATCAATATGGATTGAGTTTACAATACAAATTCTAAAATATTAACCATGAAAATAGCACTTTTGGGATATGGCAAGATGGGTCAAATCATTGAGCAAACAGCCCTTAATCGCGGTCATGAAATCGTGTTACGAAAAACGAGTGCAGATTCTTTCGACTTATTAAAGCAAGCCGACGTCGCTATTGATTTCAGTATCCCTACTGCCGCGGTTAACAACATAAAAACGGCCATAGACTTGGGAATTCCTATCATATCAGGAACTACAGGTTGGCTAGAACAATACGATGCCGTTTGTCAATATTGCCTCGACAAACAAGGGGCTTTTTTATACGGTTCCAACTTTAGTGTTGGTGTTAATATCTTCTTCGAACTCAATGAGTATTTGGCAAAAATGATGGCCCATTTAGAATCCTATCAGGTTTCCATGGAGGAAATACATCATACACAAAAATTAGATGCACCTAGCGGTACAGCCATTACTTTGGCTCAAGATATCATCAAAAACAGCCACTACAACCAATGGACTCTTGATCATAAAAAGGACAACAACGACCTACCAATTTATGCCAAACGCATTGATCAAGTACCTGGAACACATACCGTAACTTACGACTCCAACATCGATGCCATCGAGATCAAACATACCGCTCACAACCGAAATGGATTTGCCTTGGGAGCCATTATTGCCGCAGAATGGATTTTTCATAAAAAAGGTATATTTTCTATGAAAGATGTTTTAAATTTGAAAAAATAACATACTTTTAAAAAACTTAATCATCAAGCTATGACACTTATTCAATGGTTTATATTTTTCCTCATAGTTCAGGTTGTTCACTTTGCAGGAACCTGGAAATTATATCAAAAAGCAGGTAGAAAACCTTGGGAGGCTCTAGTTCCTGTTTACAACGCCATCATATTAATGAAAATCATTAACCGACCAACATGGTGGGTGATTTTACTTTTTATCCCGATTGTAAACCTCATTATGTTTCCAGTAGTTTGGGTAGAGATATTGAGAAGCTTTGGGAAAAATAAAACAGCAGACACTGTCTTAGGAGTAATAACACTTGGTTTATACATCTATTATATCAATTACGCTGTAGATGTTGCCTACATTCCAAATCGCAGTCTAAAACCAACCACCTCTTCCGGAGAAACGGTTAGTTCTATTTTATTTGCAGTGGTGGTAGCAACCTTAATTCACACCTATATCGTTCAACCTTTTACTATTCCGACTTCGTCTTTAGAAAAAACACTTTTGGTAGGCGATTTTCTTTTTGTTAGTAAAATAAATTACGGACCAAGAACTCCCATGACCACGGTAGCCTTACCGATGGTACACGATTCTATTCCGTTTACAAAAAGCAAATCCTATTTGGTAAAACCGCATTTACCTTATTTTAGAATCCCTGGTTTTCAAAAGGTTCAACACAACGATATCGTCGTATTTAACTGGCCTGTCGATACGGTTTATGCCTTTAGAGACAAATCGGGTAGAAGAGCAGAAAAACCGGTAGATAAAAAATCGAATTATGTCAAAAGAACGGTAGGTTTACCTGGAGAGAGCTTTGAAGTTCGAGAGGGTGTTGTATATACCAACGGAAAAGAATTGCAATTAAACGACCGTGCTAAACTTCAGTATGCTTATAAAGTAACTACCGATGGCTCGCCAATTGACCAAAACTTTATACTGAGAGATCTAAAAGTAACTGATCAGTTTGGCTATATAGCTGCAGATACCCTATACTTCACTTCCTTAACTATGGAAGGTGCAGAACGTTTAAAAACATTTTCAAACGTTAAAGAAGTAACCCGTATTATTGATAGACAACCTTCAAGCGCTATTTTTCCACATACCAAAAATTGGACGCAAGATAATTTAGGACCTATACCTATCCCCTTTAAAGGAGAGGTTGTAAAGCTAAATAGAGAAACACTTCCCTTTTACAAGCAAATCATCAAAGACTACGAAAACAATACCCTGGAAATCAACGGAGAGAACATCCTGATCAATGGACAAGCTGCAACGGAATACACCATCAAACAAGATTACTATTTTATGATGGGAGACAACCGTCACAATTCCGAAGACAGCAGGTATTGGGGGTTTGTACCAGAAGATCATATAGTGGGAAAACCCGTTTTTGTATGGATGAGTTTGGATCAGAATATACCCTGGGGTAAAGCGATCGATAAAATTCGTTGGGAACGCATGTTTACAACAGTTGGAGGTAATGGCGAACCGGTTTCTTACTTCAAATACTTCTTAATTATTGTAATTGGATGGTTTGGATATGATTTTTACAAAAAGAAAAAAGCGAAAAGAAATTCGTAAACGAAGTTTTATTAAATGGATATTTTATTACACCCTACTTACTTTCCTTCCATAAGTCAGTTTGTAGCCATGACTCAGGCCGATACCGTTACTTTTGAAGTGGAAGATAACTTTCAAAAGCAAACCAATAGGAATAGAATGTATATCTACAGTGCCAACGGAATGCAAATGCTAAACATCCCCGTAAAACACGCTATAGGCTTGCATCAAAAATTTAAAGATGTGCAAATAGAATATGCATTCAATTGGCAAAAACAACATTTAAAATCCTTAGAGGCCTCATATAGAACCTCACCATATTTCGAATATTTTGAAGATGATATTCGTCCTATATTTGAAAAGAAACATCCATTTATGATGGATTTAAACTTTCAAATTTTAGAGATTTTAACCGATTGTTTGGCTTTGCCCCTATCCTATAGCAAAACAGAAGAGTATTTTAAAATACCGGAACAAAGTTTGGATTTAAGACACTTGGTCAACGGAAAAAAAGACAACTCCGTATTTGATTCGTATGTACAAGTATTTGACGACAAACACGGTTTTATAAGTAATTTAAGCATCTTAGATTTGTTGTTTAACGAAGGTAGACACGGTGTTGATTATCTAAAGAAACAGATACTACTTAAATAACATGGCTAAATAAATTCACAAAAAAACGCTCTCAAATGGAGCGTTTTTTTGTTTGGTATATTCTTAATTTAAAATAAGAGGCTCCGTAATCTTTTCAGCCATTTTCAAGCGGGCTACAATAGGATAATGATCGGAATTTATAAAATCGTCATAGGTTTTAAACGCTTTGACATCGATATGCTCATCAACGAATATATAATCGATTCTAGCGGGGTAATACATAAAGTGATAGCTCTTTCCGAAACCAGACCCTGCTTCGACAAAAGCATCCTTTAAATCGCCTCTAATGTTGCGATAGACGTAAGAGAAGGCACTGTTATTCATATCTCCACAGATAATTTTGGGATGTTTGGAATCGTCCATATGCGATTGTATCAGCTCCGACTGTAGTTGTTGCTCTCTAAAGGCAACGCTCAAACGATTAAAAATCAATTTCGATTTTTTCTCATCGATCTTCTCATGTATATCCGGACTGATATTAACCGACTGCAAATGCATACTGTAAACGCGCACCGTATCTTTTCCCTTTACAATATCGACATAAATAACGTTGTTATTCGAATTGGGAAAACGAATTTCCCCCTTGTCAATAATTCTATATTTTGAGAAAATAGCTTGTCCGGTTTGAATATTTTGCCCGTGCGTGGTTGTGTATTTAAACTTGTATTGGGGAAACCGCAATTTGGCATTTTTAGAAAATTCTTGAACACATAAAATATCGGGATCCTCATGATCGACAAATTCTTTTATCTTCAACGGTACATCGCTATCCTTAATCCAATTAAAAAGATTAAACAAACGTACATTATAGCTCATTACTACAAAATCCTCCTCAACAACTTCTTCCTCCTTACCGCTAAACTTATAAAACTTGTTTATAAAAGTGGTACCCAATAATAAAATAACTACCGGTAATAAAACCTGTCGTTTAAATTGTAACCCCCAATAAATCAAAAAACAAATATTAGCAATCAATAACAACGGTAAAATCAAGGTTAAAACCGATAAAAACGGAAAGAGCTTAGGAGCTAAAAAGGGCAGGAAATATCCGAGCAAAGTTAATATTGCCAAGATAATATTAAAACCAAACACCCCTTTATTAAACCACGAAAGCTTTTTCATATATCAAATTGTATGGAACTATTTTCCTATTTTAAATAAAAAATCTTTCTCTTCTTTACTCAAACTGTCGTAACCCGACTTACTTATTTTATCCAATATAAAATCAATACGCTGCTGTTGCGGATCTTTTTCTTTGCCCATACCAATCATCGGATTGGCATTCGATTGGTTTGACATGGGAGCATTGCGCTGTGAGCGATCGGTATTCACGTGCACCTTTTTAAAGGGATGCTTAGCTGGTTTTGGATGAAACAAATCGGCCACTTTATCTACAACAAAAGTAAAAGGTTTGCTAACATCAGTACCGTGCTGCAAGGCTTTAATAAATAAAAAGCCAAATAAAGCGCCACCTAAATGGGCAATATGTCCTCCTGTATTGTTGGCGGGAATCTGAATCAAATCCATGACAATCAATCCCAAAGCAATATGCCACATTTTTACATTACCGATTAACAACAACCGTACTTCCATATAAGGTGCATAGGTAGCCAGTGCTACCAATACAGCCATAATTGCAGCAGATGCCCCGACTAAGATAATACCAGTGCTAAACACAAAGCTCGACAAAACATAAAATACACCACCAAATACCGCTCCGAAACAATAGACCGCTAAAAACTGTTTTTGCGTAAAATACGTCATAAACAACCTACCCACAAAATTCAATACAATCATATTGAAAATCAGATGAAAGATATTGGCGTGTAAAAACGCATAGGTAAAGAAAGTCCAAGGTCGCGATAAGGCAATATAGGATTTGGATGAAAGACCGGTCCATCCCAACAATAAATTGTGAAACGACGGTATAAACGCGTTTAAAATAAAAAACACTACCGATACCCCTATATTCCAAAACAACAACTTTTGAACGACACCGCCTATTCTGTACTGCATTTTAAAATCATCTAATAATGCCATGATATACTCTTGTTATTAAATTGGTTAATTAAACGTCCCAACGGTTTTTCTGAAATTGATTTTTCTTCCAATACCACATCATTAAGAAACCAACTACAGCCCCTCCAATATGCGCAAAATGCGCAATACCGGTTGATCCTCCAAAGATAGACCCTCCGTTTAGACCCATATACAAATCCATCACCAATATACCCGGTACAAAATACTTGGCCTTAATTGGCACCGGAATAAACATCAAGGCTAATTCTGCATTCGGAAACATAAAGGCAAAAGCTACTAAAAGCCCATAAATAGCACCAGAAGCTCCTACGGCTGGAGTGTTGTAAGACGACAACATTCCTTGCAAAGCATTTGGAGAAAGAAATTGTGCCCATCCTTGATTGTATTTACCCTCCGCTAATAGCGCTAAAATTTCCTGTTTATCAAAACCATTATCTACCAAAGTACTAATGCCTTCGTGAACCAAAAAGTAATTTACACCCGAATGCAATAAAGCTGCACCTAATCCACACGAGATATAAAAAAACAAAAACTTCTTACTGCCCCAAAAGTGTTCTAAGGCAGAACCAAAAGAGTACAGTGCAAACATATTAAAAAACAAATGCATCCAGCCACCATGCATAAACATATGTGTGAGTGGTTGCCAATATTGGAAATTGGGGTTCTCAAAATAATACAGAGCCAAAAAATCAATCATGGCCGGCACAAATTGTGCTCCCAAGAAAAATATAACGTTTATTATCAACAGTTGTTTTACTGTTTCAGTAATTTTCATCATAAGGTGAATTTTTTATCGATGTCTTCTACGCGCATCGTGATAAATGTTGGTTTTAAAAAGGGCGATACACTCGGCTCTTTACAAGCGAAGAGCGAATTTACCAAATTTTCTTGTTCTTCGTCATTTAAATTAGAACCGGATTTAACGGCTAAACTCAAAGCCAAAGATTTGGCAATCCGGTCGGTTTGACTAAAACTAATCTCGGGCAACTCCCCTTGCAAATCGTTTAATAAATCTTCTAAAACAATAGAAGCCTCACTTTCTGCAACATGTACAGGAAGTCCAGAAATAACCACTTTATCTGATTCTATAGACTCAAAAATAAAGCCAGTTTGTCGTAAAGCACTTTCCAATTCGCGCAACAATTCAATTTCAAAAGGCGCATAATATAACGGTAATGGAAATAACAATTGTTGGCTCGTAGCTTGCTGTACAGTAATATTGCTCAAAAACTTTTCGTACAAAATTCGTTGATGGGCTCTTCGTTGGTCGATAACGACCAATCCCGACTTAATCGGACTGATGATATATTTTTTATTGAGTTGAAACGAGCGGCTGTGCGATTTCTCATCCATCAATCCTTCAAATAAAGAGCTCGATTTTACATCTTCTTCTAAATTTAAACCCGTCAAATCCAGATCATCGGCCGAGGATTTTAATCCTTCGTATAAAGGTTCCCAAGAGCCACTGGTATCTGCCTTTTCAAAACCAGGCGAAAAAACAGCTTTTGAAAAAGAATTACCACCACTACTCGAAAAAGATTTAGAACTCGTTGAATGAAGTTCAAACGAAGTTCTACTCTTTTTAGTATCGCTATCATCCTCGCGAAAAGGATTAAAATTGGTATCTACTTGAATGGTTGGTGTAGGAGCCTTTTTTTCCTTAAAATCATAAGGCGTATCCATAGTAGCATCGCGCTGAAAATCCAACACTGGAGCCACGTTAAACTGGCCTAAACTGTGCTTTATTGCCGATCTTAAAATAGCATATAGTGCCTGTTCATCATCAAACTTAACTTCCGTTTTAGTAGGGTGAATATTGATATCTATAGAATTGGGTGGCAAAGTCAAATATAAAAAATAACTCGGATGGGTTCCCTCTTTGAGCAGGCCTTCAAAAGCAGCCAATACAGCGTGATGCAAATAACCACTTTTTATAAATCGTTCATTGACAAAAAAGAACTGTTCTCCCCTACTTCTTTTGGCAAACTCCGGTTTTCCTACAAATCCACTTATACCAATAATTTCTGTAATTTCCTGTACAGGCACCAATTTCTCATTGGTTTTTGCACCAAAAATATTCACAATACGTTGGCGAAAATTAGAAGCAGGTAAATTAAACATTTCACTGCCGTTATGTATCAGTATAAAATGCACATTACTATGAGCCAAAGCAATACGCTCAAACTCATCAATAATATGGCGGAACTCCACGGTATTTGACTTCAAAAAATTACGCCGAGCAGGTATGTTAAAAAAAAGATTTTTTACTGCAAATGAAGTTCCCTGAGGTACTACAGCTACTTCTTGGGAAGTAATTTTACTACCTTCAATAATCAAATGCGTACCTAATTCGTTCTCAACTTGACGGGTTTTTAACTCTACATGGGCAATTGCCGCAATAGAAGCCAAAGCCTCGCCACGAAATCCTTTAGTGCTCAATGCAAACAAATCTTCGGCCACGGAGATTTTCGAAGTCGCATGACGTTCAAATGCCATACGCGCATCGGTTTCTCCCATACCTTTGCCGTTATCAATAACTTGAATAAGGGTTTTGCCCGCTTCCTTTACTACTAATTTGATTTCAGTAGCACCGGCATCAACAGCATTTTCTACCAACTCTTTCACTACCGAAGCCGGGCGTTGCACTACTTCTCCAGCAGCAATTTGATTAGCGACATGATCGGGTAGTAATCGGATTACATTTGACATTTAAAACATTTTTGGATTTTACACCTCATAAATTAGAAAACACACTAAAAACACAAAGTTAAAGAATAAAAACGGGCTTTATAAAGGTGCTTTTTACTAAATATTCTATAAAAAAAGAAAACCTGTAAAAATAGATTCTTACAGGTTTTTAAAAGTTTACGATGATATCGATTTGATTTTAGATCTGTTGATTTAAAGCAATCATCTTTAATGCTGCCACAGCCGCTTCTGTACCCTTATTACCATGGATTCCTCCACTTCTATCCAAGGATTGCTGCTCGTTATTATCTGTTAATACACAGAAGATAACGGGAACTTCAGAAATTAAATTCAAATCCTTTATTCCATGTGTCACACCTTCACAAACAAATTCAAAATGCATGGTCTCCCCTTTGATCACGCAACCAATTACGATTACGGCATCCACTTCATGGGTTTCAATCATTTTTTTAGCTCCGAAAATCAATTCAAAACTTCCCGGTACATCCCATCGAATTAAATTCGCCGGTAGTAAACCACAATCCAACAAGGCTGCCTCCGCTCCTGCAAACAAACCGTTGGTTACCTTGTCATTCCATTCTGAAACAACAATTCCAACTGTGAATTCTTTTGCATTGGGCAAAGTAGCTTTATTGTATTCCGAAAGATTTTTATTTGCCGTTGCCATAATAAATTATTATTGTGCCATACCAATCATCATATCAACCGTATTGGCCTCACTAGATGCTTGATAGTTGTTTTTAATATCATTAAATAATTTTAAAGCTTCTTCTTTTTTACCCAAATCCAAAGCGACCATACCTGCTTTATTTAAAAAACGTGGTGTTGTAAAATCATTTTTATTCATTTCTGCTGCTTTTTTGTAAAACTCAAAAGCATCTTCTTTTTGATTTAACTCGGAAAAAGCATCTCCAATTCCACCTAAAGCCAAAGATCCCAATAACATATCTTTAGAAGTAAATTTCTCCAAATGTGCGATTGCTTCTTTATTTTTACCTAAATTCAAATAAGCCATTCCCGCATAGTAATTAGCTAAATTAGCCGATTCTGTACCTGAATACGTTTCTGTAATTCCGATAAATCCCAATTTACCTTCTCCGCCTTTTAAAGCTAAGTTATACAAGGAGTCACTTGCTACTGGATTTGTTGTTGCGTCTTGAAAATACGTTTGTGCTTGAAACATTTCGTTTGCAGCTTCGTCATTTTTAGGTTCCACTACGAATTTATCGTACAAAACATATCCTACAGTAAGTAAAGCTATTGCACCAACAGCACCAAAAATATACTTTTGGTTTCTCGCTACCCAGCCTTCCATCTTAGAAGCCCCTTTGTCTAGAGAATTGAATACGTCAGCAGTAGTGCTCTGTTGTGCATTTACTTGACTGAATTGATCAAATTCACCCGCCTCTTTTTCTTCTTCTGGTTTCGGAGCTTTATAACCTCTTTTATTATAAGTTGCCATGTACTAAAAATTTTATGAGTGGCAAAAATAGGATTTTTATTGAAATATAAAAGTGCTTTCTATTGATATTTTTGATAATTTGCACCAAAATTGAAAAAATCACCACTTCCAATCCTAAAAGAACACTTCTAGCGTGTATTTAAAAAAGTTAACTCTACTCAATTACAAAAACATAACCGACCAAAATTTTGATTTTAACAAGAAAATCAATTGTTTTATCGGCAAAAATGGCGTGGGTAAAACCAATGTCCTCGATGCTATTTATTATTTGGCTTACGGCAAGAGTTATTTTAATCCGATTGCCTTACAAAATATCCAACACGGCACCGATTTCTTCGTTATCGACGGAACTTTTGTAAAGCAAGACCGCGAAGAACACCTGGTTTGTAGCTTGCGAAAAGGACAAAAGAAAACCATCAAAAGAAACGGCAAGGCATACGAACGATTTTCCGATCATTTTGGCTTTATCCCTTTAGTGATCATCTCACCGTCGGATAGTGATTTAATAACCGAAGGCAGTGAAATGCGTCGGAAATTTATGGACAGTGTTATTTCCCAACTCGACTCCAATTATTTGCAACAATTGATCCAGTATCAAAAATTGCTCGTCCAACGCAATGCTTTACTAAAATATTTTGCTCTTAACCACACTTTTGAATCGGCAACTTTAGAAGTATATAACGAACGGTTATCCCTATTGGCGCAACCAATCTTTGACAAAAGAAAAGAATTCATCGCAGCGTTTACCCCTATCTTCAACAGCTATCACGACCAGATTACCCAAAAACAAGAATCGGTACAACTGCGCTACGAGAGCCAACTTTTTGACAAATCGTTACTCGATTTATTTTCGGACAACCTGAGCAAAGACCGGGTACTACAATATACGAGCACTGGAATACACAAAGACGATTTGGCTTTTGAACTGGATGGACATCCCATTAAGAAATTTGGTTCTCAGGGACAACAGAAATCTTTTCTAATTGCCCTAAAGCTCGCCCAATTTGATTTTTTAAAAAAACAAAGTGGCGTGGCTCCCATCTTGCTTTTTGACGATATTTTCGACAAACTCGACGAAGACCGCGTACGTCAAATCATCGAACTCGTACACGAAGAAACCTTTGGGCAACTCTTTATTTCCGACACCCACGAAGACAGAACAGAGCGTTTGCTAAACAGTATACATCAAGAATTTGAAATTTTTAAAATTGAAAAGCAATCGTAATACTTCAAAAAGAAGGAAAGCGTATCTTTGCATACTCTAAATTGACTCGATAATCATGATTCCAGCTACCGACGTTTCCTTAAAAGAATTCAATACTTTTGGCATCGATGTCCAGGCCAAACGCTTTATTGTTGCCACACAAACCACGCAATTAATAGCCATCTTAAAAGAATACCGTGAAGACAATCTATTCCTATTGGGAGGCGGTAGTAACATGCTTTTGACCAAAGATATTGACGCACTGGTTATTCAATTGGCTATTAAGGGAAAAAAAATACTCCGACAAAACGATGATTTTGCTTGGGTAGAAGCGCAAGTAGGCGAAAACTGGCACGAATTCGTCTTATGGACTTTAGAGAACAACTTAGGTGGCTTGGAAAACCTATCGCTCATTCCAGGGCAAGTAGGAACCACTCCTATTCAAAACATAGGAGCCTATGGTGTAGAAATTAAAGATCACATGATAGAATGTGTTGCTTTGCGCATCAAAGATTTAGAGCTACGAACCTTTTCCAATACCGACTGTGCGTTTGACTACAGAGAAAGTGTGTTTAAAAACGACTTAAAAGACCAATACATTGTACTTAGCGTGGTCTTTAAATTGACAAAAAGAAATCACAACCTACAAATAGGATATGGAGCGATCCAATCCGAATTAGAAAAAAACAACATCAACCACCCAACCATACAAGAAGTAAGCAAGGCAGTTATTGCGATACGCGAAAGCAAACTTCCCAATCCTAAAGAAATTGGCAACAGCGGTAGTTTCTTTAAAAACCCTATTATTTCCGCAGCCCAATTCAACCAATTGCAAGCCGTATATCCCGAAATTCCGTCTTATAGAATAGATGATAATCTGGTAAAAGTTCCTGCCGGATGGCTTATTGAACAAGCGGGTTTTAAAGGAAAACGTTTTGGAGATGCAGGCGTGCATAGCAAACAAGCCTTGGTATTAGTCAATTACGGCAAGGCTACCGGAAGTGAAATAGCGCAATTGGCATCGACAATTCAGGCGACTGTCTTCGAAAAATTCAGCATTAAAATTAGCGCAGAAGTAAACATTTTTTAATTGCCAATATCACTTGTAAAATTGTACATTTGCTTTCCTTATTTCGAAACGTAAATCACCATTATGCTAACGATTCTTTTTTATATTTTTATTGGAATTGTTTTAATACAAATCATTTATTACATCTCTGTTTTTGGCCCTATCACTTTCCGTCAAGCTCAGAAGAGTACTCCGAAGAGAATACCTGTTTCGGTACTGATTTGTGTGAAAGACCAAGTTGACGCCTTAAAAAAACTGTTTCCCCTATTAGCGAATCAATCCTATCCCGACTTTGAGATTGTTTTAATCAACAACGCCTCTACCGACGATTCTTTGGAATTGATGAAGGAATATGCAGCCGCCTATTCCTTTGTTAAAATTGTTGATGTAGTTAATAACGAAGCTTTTTGGGGTAATAAAAAATACGCCTTAACGCTGGGAATTAAAGCGGCAAAAAACGAATACCTGCTTTTAATCGAACCCGATTCCATCCCCGATTCTCCACAGTGGATCATGAATCTTAGCGCGCAATTTACGCTTCATAAAACCGTAGTACTAGGTCATTCGCGAATAACACCTCAATCGAAATCGTGGACCAATAAATTATTCCGCTTTCAAAACACCCTGCAAACCTTACATGTTTTTTCATGGACCCTGATGGGTAAGCCTTTTATGGGTAGCGGACGAAACTTGGCTTATAAAAAAGAAGAGTTTTTTAATGTAAATGGTTTTATCGACCACATGAGTCTTCCCTATGGTGAAGACGTTTTGTTTGTCAATCAAATTGCCCAATCCAAAAACACGACTATTTGCGATGCTCCAATGGGCTTTACATCTACAGAGGTCAACAACCGCTTTAAATCGTGGACAGCAGCTGTGGCTCATCAGAATAAATTACTAAGCTTACTGAGTCTAGGAGATCAATTAAAAATTAGGTTTTTTAATTTTACTCAAATTGCCTTGCTTATAAGTGCTACCATTTTGTTTGCGTTTCAAATGGAGTGGATGATTGTTTTGTCCATTTTACTATTCCGATATGTAATCGTTTGGATTTATATGAGTAAAGCATTTAAAAAATTTAATGAAAAAGATATTAGATATTGGTTTCCAGCTTTAGAGATTATTCATACATTTACTCAAAGTATCGTATTTATTAGTCATCTATTTTCACCAAAGAAAAATTGAAAACACCAGTCGAGTTGTTAGAAAACAGCATCTCTTTAGCTATAAAAGGAGATCAGACCGCATTTACCTTTCTTCTAAATCACTTTTGGAACGAAGTTTTCAATTTTATACTCAAGAGAACCGGAAACGAAGCCGACGCCGAAGACATCACTATAGAAACCTTTGCCAAAGCCTTTGATAAATTGATTTCTTATAATGATAAATTCGCCTTCAACACCTGGTTGATTGCCATTGCTAAAAACGTACATATCGATTTAATCCGCAAACGGAAAAACAGCCGTTTTATAGAAATTAACGACGATGAAAATCAATATTACAACAATATAGCCGATGAAACCCCTTCTATTGAAGATGAACTGATTCGCAAACAAAACTTAAATACCCTGCTAAACCTCATCAAACAATTAAAACCCCATTATCAAGAAGTGATACAATTGCGTTACTTTCAAGAGTTGAGCTATAATGAAATTGCAGAGATTCTTGAAGAACCGCTAAACAACGTCAAAATCAAACTGTTGCGCGCCCGTAAATTACTTTTAGAAATCATCATTAACTACCGCAACAGCAACGTCGATTAGCGCCTACAAATACCTATTATTTCGCTATCTGCACAATCCATTGTCCTTTCTCTTATAAAATCCGATTGCTTAGGAATTTTAAGCATAAAAAAACAGCTAAAAGACGAATCTCTTAACTGTTTAAACTCTATTTTTTTCCTCTTAGGCTTCTAATATACTGATCATCTCGTCCAAACCAACCGTTTGTTGATCACCAGACCCTAAGTGTTTTAAGGTAAATTTCTGTTGACTTATTTCATCTGAACCAACAATTACTGCATAGGGAATTCCCTTTTTATCTGCATATTGAAATTGCTTGCCCATTTTCGCAGCATCGGGATACAGCTCTGTTCTAATACCTAAATCACGTAATTTTAAAACTGCCTTAAAAGCATAGTCCATTTCGCTCTCTCCCAAATTCAAAAACATCACCTTAGACGCCGCATTTACAGCATTTGGAAATAATCCCAATTCCTCCATTACCAAATAAATACGATCTAGTCCAAAGGAAATCCCTACTCCACTAACGTTTTTAAGTCCAAAAATACCTGTTAAATCGTCGTAACGACCACCACCTCCGATCGAACCCAATTGAACTGATTCGGGTGCAGCTACTTCAAAAATAGCCCCAGTATAATAATTTAACCCACGAGCTAAAGTAACGTCTAAATTCAAATTTGCAGATTGCAACCCAGCCGATAAAGCCTTTTCACACACAAATCGTAATTCATCAATTCCCTTCATCCCCTCTTCGGAAGTATCCAACATCTGAGCCAATTGGTCTAATTTTTCTGTAAAAGTTCCCTCCAAATTAAACAAGGGTGCCACCGCCAAAATCGCTTCTTCAGAAATGCCTTTTTCAATCATTTCCTTTTTAACACCGTCCTCTCCAACTTTATCCAATTTATCCAATGCTACGGTAAAGTCAATCAGCTTGTCTTTGGCTCCGATTACCTCGGCAATACCCGATAAAATTTTTCTATTATTTATTTTGATGGTCGTACCCGCTATACCCAAAGCGTGAAACACACGATCGTACAACTGGATAAACTCCACTTCTTGCCACAACGAGTTGGAACCAACCACATCGGCATCGCATTGAAAAAACTCTCTATAACGTCCCTTTTGTGGACGATCTGCTCGCCAAACCGGCTGAATTTGATAACGTTTAAACGGAAAGTCAATTTCGTTTTGGTGCATCACTACATATCTAGCAAAGGGCACCGTCAAATCGTATCGCAAAGCCTTCTCCGAAATATGTGAAATCAACTTTTGACTGTCTTTATTAGCTAAAACCGTTTCGTCTGCCTTAGCCAAATAATCTCCTGAGTTTAAAATTTTAAAAATCAATCGATCGCCCTCTTCACCGTATTTCCCCATCAAGGTTTCATAATTTTCAAAGGAAGGCGTCTCGATAGGATGAAATCCGAATTTCTCGAATCCCTGTCTGATCGTTTGAATAATATATTGTCTGCGCGCTACTTCACTTGGTGAAAAATCTCGGGTTCCCTTTGGAATACTGGGTTTCTGTGCCATCGTCTCTTATTAATTGATATCGGTTTACTACTTATACAAAAATACTCCTTTTTTTAGGATTATGACCGCTACAAAAATGATAATTTACTATTTAAATCAGCTATTTCATCTTGTTTACAAACCATTTTCCTTATTTCTTTTAAAGCCCTAATGCCCTATAACCTCCTTTGAATTTTATCATCCTAAACAAACCCAAGAAACTTAATCACTATATTTGTTCCTGTCACTATATTTTTTTGTTACTTGTAACAAACACCAGTAAACAACGACCAATAGAAATATGCTTAGACTCGTAAAAGAAAATACCAAAATAGCCTTAGGCGCTATTCGCTCCCAATTATTAAGAACTGTAATCACCGTTTTTATTATCGCTATTGGTATCTGGGCCTTAGTCGGTATATTATCGGTCGTATCCGCTTTAAAGAACACCATCTTAGAAGACTTCGCGTCTATGGGCGCCAGTACCTTTTCCATTGCGCAATACGATTACTCCGCACAAATGACCAAAACCAAGAGCAACAGCAAGCCCAATCCGATCATCACTTATGCAGAGGCCAAAGCCTTTAAAGATAATTACGATTTTCCATCTGCCGCCACTTCCATATCCTTTAATGCCGCAACCAATATTGAAGTCAAACACGAATCTCAAAAAACCGATCCGGAAATACGAATTATCGGTTCCGACGAAAATTACTTTAGCAATAGCGGACTAAAATTGGCCTCGGGGCGAAGTTTTACCGATTTTGATATCAGCAACAACAGCTATGTGTGCGTAGTGGGTTCTGATTTTGCTAAAGGACTCTTTAAAAACGTTTCTCCCATAGGAAAAATACTTTCCGTACGAGGAACTAAATTTACCGTTGTCGGCATTTTAAAAGAAAAGGGAAGTACGTTTGGCAACAACGAAGATTTACGCGTGTTTATTCCCTTACCCATTGCTCGAGCTATTTTCTCGCAACCAAATATCAACTACGAAATCAAAGTGTCTATTCGTCAAGAAATGCTGCTAAATCAAGGAATCGATCAAGCGACCGTTGTGATGCGTAACGTAAGAAAAACGCCACCTATACACCCGAATAACTTCGGTATTGAACGCAGCGACGATTTAATAAAAACCCTGCTTTCACAAGTAAGCATGCTGAATATCAGTGCTTGGCTTATTGGCGTTATCACCATTTTAGGTTCTTCCATTGCGTTGATGAACATCATGTTGGTTTCGGTTACCGAGCGTACCCGCGAAATCGGCATCCGCAAATCATTAGGCGCTAAACGCAGCACTATTGCTTGGCAATTTTTTACAGAAACCCTTGTTATTGGGCAATTGGGAGGTTTATTAGGCACTATTTTAGGGATTGCTACCGGTTATGGAATATCGACCGTAATTAACTTTGCCTTTACCATACCGTGGATAGCCATTATTGCAGCATTTATAACCACCTTTGTTGTAGCCATTATTTCCGGTTCATACCCCGCAATTAAGGCCTCGCGATTAGACCCCGTTGAAGCCTTGCGTTACGAATAACAAAACCATTTTAAACGATTCGGAGCAAGACAATTCCAGTTAGTTTCCAGTTTCTCTCCCGCTTTCCACTATATCTTTTTATGGCTTTATGCGCCATAAAAAGGATGCCGTTTCAATCGGGGCTATGCTAAAAACCGCTCATTTATGTAAAGGATTCCTGAAAATCGTTCTGCCTACAACACCCTCTTTTGAGCGCGAATCATGCGGTCATTAGCTCTAAAATCTTGTTTTAATTGAATGTCCTCAAAACCTAACGCCTCAACAAGGGCTAAAGTCTCCTTTCCTAAATACTGATTGATTTCAAAAAACAAATAACCTTGAGTTGTCAAAGCCGCTGAAGCCAATTGCGCAATTTTTCGATAAAAAACCAAAGGATCTTCATCCGATACAAATAGGGCTAATTCCGGTTCGTATTGCTTCACGTTATTGTGTATTTCTACCTTTTCCAATTCTCGCACATAAGGTGGATTAGATACGATTACATCATAACTTTCTGCTAAAACTTCTAATTCCAACACATTTTCAAGCATCCATGTTACTTCAACTCCATTTAGTACGGCATTTTTAGCAGCAATAACCAAAGCTTTTTCGGAAACATCCATGGCAAAAACCCGAGCAAGAGGTAATTTTTTCGCCAGCGTGATCGCGATACAACCGCTACCGGTTCCAATATCCAAAATACGGACTTCTTTGTCTTTGGGTACGGTTTGCAAAATCCATTCCACCAACTCTTCGGTTTCTGGGCGCGGAATCAAAACCCCCTCTTCAACATAAAATGTCAAATCGTAAAAAAAAGCTTCCTGAAGCACATACTGTAACGGTCTTTCTCGCTTGAGCTCGCTCAAATAGCGGTTCCACAAAACCAACTTAACGTCGTCGGTCTCCAAATCGGGATGCAAAACCAAATCTATTTTCGTTTTTTGCTCCAATTGCTCCAAGCACCTGTAAAAGAATACTTCAATTTCTTCGGGTTCAAACAAATCCTTAAGCGTGTCGGCAAATTGATTTTTTAGATTTTTTAGCTTCATGGAGTACAGCGATTATAGACAAAGTAGCTTCTTTAATTGAAAAAGCTTAATTTTGTTCAAAGATACAGTTTTATAATTTTGAAGACACACAAACGCTATATTTTACGATGCCTAGAGTTAGCCCAAATGGGAACCTTTGCAGCCTTGCCCAACCCGAGCGTTGGTGCGGTAATCGTTTATCAAAATCGCATAATTGGCGAAGGGTTTACCGATACCTATGGCGGACCACATGCGGAGGTCAACGCCATCCGTTCTGTAAAAAACCAAGCGTGGCTTAAAGATTCCACCCTCTATGTCAGTTTAGAACCCTGTAGTCATTTTGGAAAAACGCCACCTTGTTCGGATTTGATCATCGAAAAAGAAATACCGAGAGTCGTTGTGGGTACTATAGATCCTTTTGCTCAAGTTTGCGGACAGGGAATAGATAAAATGAAAAAAGCAGGTATTGAAGTAACCGTAGGCATCTTGGAAACGGAATGCCAAAACAGCAACAAACGCTTTTTTACCTATCATCAAAAAAAACGCCCTTATATCATCTTAAAATGGGCTGAATCCATCGATGGTTTTATAGCACCTTTACATCGGGAACACACCCAACCTGTATGGCTAACCAATACCTACTCGCGTCAATTGGTACACAAATGGCGCAGTGAAGAGATGGCTTTTTTAGTAGGCGCTCAAACCGTCATGGACGACAACCCGTCGTTGACGACTCGAGATTGGTATGGAAGAAATCCCGTTCGCGTTTTTATCGACAAAGAAGGAACTATAGACTCCAACTTGTCTATCAAAGATAAAACGGTAAAAACCATCTGTATAACAGCCAACGAAACCTTAGTATCAAGCGAAAATCTAATTTTCGAATGGGCCGATTTTTCAAAACCGCTCCCTATTCAAATCGGACATATCTTATACAAACATCAAATTTGTTCCTTAGTTGTGGAAGGCGGAGCCAAAACCCTACAGCAATTTATTGACGCAGCATTATGGGACGAAGCCCGTATTTTTAAAAGCCCCATCACTTTACAAAAAGGTATTAGCAATCCGTCAATAAGCTACAACAAAGCACAGATAACAACCATTTTAGATGACCAACTTTTGTTGATTCAACCGTAAAGCAGTAGCCATTGGAAAAAGATACCTACCAAACATTAGCCCAGCCTTCAGAAGAGATTTTATACAAAGAAAAAAACAGTAAGTTTTTCGGATATGCCTTTCCCATCACTTCAGAAGAAGATGTAAAAGAGCATTTAGACGATTTAAAAAAATTACATCATGCCGCTCGACATTGGTGTTATGCCTTTCAATTGGGCACAGACCGTGTTTATTTTAGAGCCAATGACGACGGTGAACCCAATAATAGCGCAGGAATGCCTATTTACGGGCAAATACAGTCCTTTGACGTCACCAATACACTTATCGTGGTAGTTCGATACTTCGGTGGTGTAAAGCTCGGTGTAGGCGGCTTAATCAGTGCCTATAAAACAGCAGCACAAATGGCTTTAGAAAATTCGGATATCGAAGAACGCACAATTGACACGTTTTTTAAGATCCAATTTGAATACAAAGACATGAACAAGGTGATGCGGGTAATCAAAGAAAAAAACGTAAACATAATCAATCAAAAAATGGACATGAGTTGCGAGATCGCCTTGTCGATTCGCAAGGGGGATTATCAAAACGCTTTAGAAGCTTTTGAACCGCTATACGAAGTCCGGATAATTACCGCTGAAGAGGACTTATAATCCTCTCCAGCTCCTTATAAAACTTAGTACTTTAATTTATTTTCTTCTTTAAATTGCACGGCCATATTTGCCAAATCCAAATCTTTTCCTTCTTTATCACTCCATTCCACTATATTAAAATTGGGATGACTTACAACAAAATAGACAAAAGCATCCACATATTCCTTAGGCATATTTAAGCGCTTCATCAAATAGTCTGTCGTATAGAATCTTTTAAAATATTGAAAATTAACATCGTCCTTTTCGTAATCAATCATTTTGCGTTGCATCTTTCTTTTCCCATTAAACACATTGATTAACGGACCTAAACCCAATGAGGTAAAACTCAACGGAAAATAACTTTCCGCTCTATACTGTCGCTCTGCCTGTGAATATTTTTTCATTTTTAACCCCAAAGGATCCACTTGATTTCCCTTCGTATCAATTACAATTTCTTCTAAGCGCTGGTTGTTTTTAAGCAACATTACCTCCACTTTCTTTGCGTCCATGATTTCCGGTGTAATTTTGATGGTTTCCGTTTTAATATTTACCGACCAAAAAGACAATTCATCCCCTTCTTGCACTGGAATGGAAAAATAGCCGGTTAGATCACTTTGAGTTTGCTCAGCTGTAGTTAAATTTTTAAGATAAATAACTTGAGCTTCGCTTTTATACACTTTCGCACGGCCATCAATTAAGATTCTTTTTTGCGCAAACATTACACTGCAGAACAGTGTAAATAAAATTACATACTTATAGCACTTTTTCATTTTTTTGATTTTAAAACAAAAGCCCTTTATCAAAAATAAAAATCTTTTATTTTTTTATAAAATTAGGCTTTTTATTTAACTCTTACACCTTTTACAAATTACTTAATCTCTCCGTAATATAGGCTGGCGGCACCACCGGTTTTTTGGTTTTCATGTCTACAAAAACCAAAACAGAATTCCCTAATGTTAATAACTCTCCTTGTTCGTTTATAATTTCATAATCAAATTCTATCTTCACAGTAGTCTGGCTTTTAAAGATGGTACGCACCGTTAAAAGATCGTCGTATAGCGCTGGTTTTTTATAATTCATACTCAACGACACCACAGGCAGCATAACCCCCGTATCTTCAAGCTTTTTATAGCAAAGTCCCAGGTTTCTAAGCCATTCAACACGTCCCATCTCAAAATACTGCGCATAATTTCCATGGTAAACCACCCCCATTTGATCGGTTTCTGCGTAACGAACTCTTAGTTGAATTTCAAAGTTTTTCATATTATATTTATTATATTTGTTTCAGAAGGAAATACGTTTATACTTACGTTTTTATTTCGGCAAATGCAATACGCAAACCATTTTTTTTTACAGAAAATTGTTCACATATTTGTCATCCCCAAAAGACGAAGTGTTTTTTCCAAATACTATTATAAGTAACTTATTAATAATTCTAAACAATGCTCGATTATACAAACAAGACTGCACAATCTGTATGGACAAATTGTCTTCTTTTTATAAAAGACAACATTCAAGAGCAAGCTTTTAAAACCTGGTTTGAACCTATAAAAGCTATAGAACTTACGGAGAGCGCATTGTATATTCAAGTGCCTAGTAAATTCTTTTACGAATGGCTCGAGGAGCACTATGTCAAAATATTAAAAGTTGCTTTAATAAAAGAACTCGGATCTGGTGCAAAGTTATTGTATAAAATCCAAATGGAAAATACTATTGGGAACAAACAACCGTATACCGAACAATTACCCAGTGCACAAAGAGCCCCAGTTCGTACTCAAGAGCTTGATGTGCCTATTCAAAATAAAAATCCTGAATTAAAAAATCCTTTTATCATACCGGGTATTCGAAATGTAAAAATCGAATCCCAACTCAATGCCAATTACAGTTTCGACAATTTCCTTGAAGGAGATTCTAACCGATTAGCACGTTCCGCAGGTTTGGCAGTAGCCAATAAACCTGGAGGTACCTCTTTTAATCCGTTGATGTTGTTTGGTGGTGTTGGTTTGGGAAAAACCCATTTGGCACATGCTATTGGCGTAGAGATAAAAGAAATCCACCCCGAGAAAACCGTTTTATACATTTCTGCGGAAGTGTTTACACAGCAATATGTCGATTCCGTACGTAAGCAAACCAGAAATGATTTTATCTATTTCTATCAACTTATCGATGTATTAATAGTTGATGACATTCAATTTTTATCAGGTAAAGCAGGTACACAAGATGTGTTTTTTCACATTTTCAACTACTTACACCAAAATGGCAAACAGGTTATCTTAACATCAGACAAGGCTCCTGTTGACATGCAAGACATTGAGCAACGCCTTTTGTCCCGTTTTAAATGGGGACTATCGGCAGAAATTCAACATCCGGACTTTGAAACCCGTACAGCTATCCTAAAGGGAATACTTTACAGGGATGGTGTCGAAATGCCAGACGATATTGTCGAATATGTAGCTAAAAACGTAAAAACCAACGTTAGAGAATTAGAAGGTGCTATTATATCCTTAATTGCACAATCCTCTTTTAACAAACGGGAGGTTACTATCGAATTGGCTAAACAGGTGGTAGAAAAATTCGTGAAAAATGTCAAAAAAGAAGTTTCTATCGACTACATTCAAAAAGTAGTTTCGGACTATTTCTCTTTAGACATCGAAACCTTGCGTTCAAAAACCCGTAAAAGACATATCGTACAAGCCCGTCAATTAGCGATGTTTTTTGCTAAAAAATACACCAAAGCATCTTTGGCTAATATCGGTTCACAAATCGGTGACCGTGATCATGCTACCGTTTTACATGCTTGCAAAACCATCGATAACCTTTTGGAAACCGACAAACAGTTTAAAAAATACCACGACGATATCAACAAAAAATTTAATATGTAATGCCAACAAAAATTCTGATGGTTTGTTTGGGTAATATTTGTCGATCTCCTCTCGCAGAGGGAATCCTTCAAGCCAAACTTCCTCAGGAATTATTTATAGTTGACTCCGCAGGTACTGGAGATTGGCACGTAGGACAAAAACCCGACCAACGCGCTATTGCTATTGCCCGAAAATACCATATTGATTTAAGCAAACAAAAAGCGCGTCAATTTCATTTAAACGACTTTGAAAATTTTGACCACATCTACGTCATGGACCGCTCCAATTACACTAACGTAATTGCCATGGCACCCAATCAACAAGCCATCGATAAAGTTCAACTTATATTAAATGAACACCCAAAAAGCAAACTGTCCGAAGTACCAGACCCCTATTTTGGAGGCGATGAAGGTTTTGAACAAGTGTACCAACTTTTAGATGAAGTTTGCGCACGTCTATCAGAAAAATTACTTATCCGTTAGCAGAAGTTTCCCTTAAGTACCTAAAACATTAAGGTGCTGCAAACAACAAAACGATACAAATCAAAGACACCCCCAATAGGAACCACAAGCGATTAAACTGAAATTGTTTTTTATACAAAAAATACAGCAATATTAGTGGACTACAACATAACACCCCTACAACAGGAAGCTATAAAAGCTCATACAATGCACCTACCACAGCATAATGATATACACCAGTTTTAGCAAAACGACCCACCAACAAAAAAGTTAAAAATACTATAGTATTTAACGATATTACGACACTTAAAATAGTACTTAAAGAAGTTTTCTTTACTGAATTTACATTACCCAACTGTAGTTCCATATTCGTTTTTTATATATTTTTACGTTTATAATAATCAAACAAATACGGCACCCCCTATCAAAGGTAACTGCTTCTATTTCTTCAAATACTGCACCTGTTTTCATTAAAAAAACATGCTATACTTTACAAGATTACAATTTAAAACGAAGTTTCAATAAATATTTCAATAAAATTAACATATGGATTCAGCAATCTTTAGCTGCCTTAGAAAAAGCTTCTGACTGTTTTTTAAGCTCATTTGTCTTTTCCAAGAATCCCTAAAAAACCACAATCATGAATTACGACAGAATAAACCCTGAATTGGCCGAAAGTTTAAAAAACAACCCTTGGTTAGAAATTCCCTACGCCACTTTATTAGAAAATAATCCACAACAAATTAGAACAGTGGAAGCCCGTTTAGCCGAGCAGGAAACAAAACCCGTGCTTCCAGAGGGACTTATTGTAGAAAACATCTTTATTCCTGGATTAATAGCAGCAGCACCTCCTGTTCGTTTGCGTGTATACAGACAAAAAGAAAGTCTAAACAATCCCGTATTATTGTATTTTCATGGTGGCGGCTTTATTTTTGGAAATCCCGAACAATCCGACGAACTTTTTTATCAATTAGCAACAGACAGCGGCTACACGGTAGTTTCAGTTGCGTACCGATTGGCGCCAGAATCTCCTTACCCTGCAGCCATAGAAGACGGCTATGCTGCCTTACTATGGTTATCCTCTCAGGGTCAGCAAATCGCTATAGATCCCAACAAAATAATCGTTGGCGGCAGAAGTGCCGGAGGTGCTTTGGCTACCGCAATCACCCATATGGCACGAGACAAACAAGGTCCTAAAATAAATTTTCAAATCTTGAGTTATCCCGTTACCGACTACAGCTGTTCCACACCGTCCATGCTTGAATTCAAAGCTAGTCCTATTTGGGATTACGCCAGCGCAGTATCGTCCTGGAAACTATATCTCGAAGACCATACGCTTCCTGTCTCACCCTATGCCAGTCCACTTTCCGCAACCGACTTTTCGAATCTTCCCCCTGCTTTCATCATGGCTTGCGAATTGGACCCCTTACGCGATGAAGCCATTGATTATGCACAAAAACTTATGCAAGCTGGAGTAGCCGTTGAGTTGCAAGTAATTCCGGGTGCTATCCATGTTTTTGACGTATTCCCAGCCACTTTAAGCGAAAACTATTATCAAACCCAGCTTAGAATATTAGCGTCTATCTTTTAAAATATTCCCCTTTTTTTATCTAACCATTGGTTGCCTCTAGCTTTCAATTCAGCGAAACACGAGTTTGCACAAGCAACCTAACGGTGTTAATTTAAACCTAAAATAAAAACAAGGTCATCATCAATTCGAAATCTACAATTAAATTAGCTAGAAATAAAAACAACATGAGCAATAGCACCACCCGATTTTCTGATAGAGTAGCCCATTACATTCAGTACCGACCTACATATCCCATTTCGTTGTTGAAATTCATGGAAGAGGAACTAGGTATTCAAAAAGAAACCATATTAGCTGATATCGGTTCTGGAACAGGGATATTAACGGAACTGCTTTTACAGCAAACCAAAACGGTTTACGCAGTAGAACCCAATACGGCCATGCGCGAAGCAGCAGAACAACAATTAAAACAATACAACAACTTTATATCTGTAGCAGGAACAGCAGAAAACACTACGCTGGATCCCCAAAGTATAGATGCGATTACGGTAGCTCAGGCTTTTCATTGGTTCGACATTCCAAAAACCATTACCGAATTTAAACGAATAACCAAAGACAAGGCACTTTTAATGTTGATTTGGAACAGACGTTTATCCAACACCCCTTTTTTGGCACTATACGAACAGGCACTCCAAAAGTACGGTACAGATTATAACGAAATCAACCATCAAAAGATGAACGATAACGATTTCCAACCTTGCTTCAAAGATGGAAAATACACTCGAAACACTTTTGATAACCATCAAGAATTTAGTTTCGATAGCGTAATCGGTTTCCTAAATTCCACCTCTTATGCTCCCAAAACCGATACCTTAGCATATGAAAAACTATATAATGTAATTCGAGAGGCTTTTGAAAAACACGCCATCGATGGCGTTATTCGCATGAATTACGAATCCGAAATAATTTGGGGTCAGTTAAAATAGAAATAGCATTTCTACCGTTTATTAACCGAACTACTTCTTGACGGTTCAAATAAATAATTAGTAAATTTGAAAAAAAATAATTTATGGACTTTTCATCGTCAGTAGGTAAACTATACTTAATCCCCATCACCTTAGGAGACGATACTCCACCAGACGAGGTATTACCTCAATCGGTTAAACGCGCTGTAGAATTAATTGATATTTTTATTGTTGAAAACGAAAAAACAGCCCGTAAATTTATTAAAGCGATTTGCCCGACAAAAGTGCAAGCCGATTTAATTTTATTTCCGCTAAATAAACATACCGAAGCAAGTAGTCATTATCAATATATACAACCCCTGTTAGAAGGTAAAAACGTTGGGGTAATGAGTGAAGCAGGCTGCCCAGGAGTTGCGGATCCCGGTGCTGTTATTGTAAAATTAGCCCACGAAAAAAACATTGCTGTAGTTCCCTTGGTGGGCCCATCCTCTATTCTTTTATCAGTAATGGCTTCCGGTATGAATGGTCAGAGTTTTGCTTTTAACGGATATTTACCCATAGACAAATCTGAGAAGAAAGCCGCCTTAAAGTCTTTAGAGCGCATATCGTCAGAACGAAACCAGTCTCAATTGTTTATAGAAACACCTTACAGGAATAATCAAATCATAGAAGAAATGACTATTGCCTTACATCCACAAACCCAATTGTGCATTGCCTGTGATATTACTTTACCCACAGAATATATCAAAACTAAATCAATTGCGGAATGGAAAAAACACAAAATCGATTTACACAAACGGCCTTGTATCTTTATTATACACAAAAAATAGCTTAACGATATAAAAAGCTAAAGCCCATTCTTTGTAGCATTTTCTTAACGAAATTCCAAAAGAATAAACGTTGACCAAAAAGGGTACCAAAGAATAACAATAGTAGCTTATAAACAGGTAGGATTAAGACAATTCTCAAAAACCAATATAAAAAAGGATTCATCACTTCTCTGGAAATTCCAAGAAAATCTAAGATGGGTTTGGTGACCCATGAAGCCGTTGATCCCGTTATAGCAAAAACGATAAAAATAATCACGATTTGAAAATTGGAATCTATCCCCCAACGTTTTTTTAACTTTTCCATATTTATATTAATTCTAAACAAAACTACAATTAATTCTGATTTCAAAAAAATCAGAATTGTTAATTATGTATTTTTATTGAATCCAATTAAAATATAATCATTACCAAACACAACTTAAGCCCTTTACTGCAACGCTTGGGTTAGAAAAACTGGCACTTTTACACAAGCTAATAAATTCTTGCTTTAAAGGAGTTTAAGAAAACAAAAAATAGGTATCACGGGGTTGGCCTACTGTCTAACGACCAGCGATCAACCCCAGTACACCTATTATCGCATCAACTCAAGTCTTTTAAAATCTTTAGCTAGCTTCTCGAAGGTTCCGAATCTTCGATGCAACTGCTGTACAATTGCAACTATACTCCTAGTACAAAGCTGCAATTCCTTCTATTTTTAATACAACTGTTCCAATTTTATTCCGATTGCGGATTAACTATGCTACATCTTCAATACTTGCAGATGGAGCTTTGCTTTTTACACTCTCAATTCCCGCATCCTTCTCCTCATCAGTCGTATACATAGGACTTGTTCCTAAAACTTGATAATTTCCGCCAATCTGTGTAAAATAGGGCTCATTTCTTACCGAAAGTAAATCCTTGAAATTCCGCTCTGCTATATGTTTTTTACTGTCTTCAATTCCTGCCACACAATTCTCCCTAGTAGTAAACGGCTCACTCGTTAATAGAATGTCGTCGTTGTCCTCTTTTAACATCCATGAATATTGTTCTTCACCTTCTTTTTGTATAAAAAATTTTGCCATAATAATAAAAATTTTAAAATTTTAGTAGTGTAACTTTTTACACCTTTATCTAAAGTTACAAAATATAAATATAATAAACAATTTGTAACGTTATTTCTAAGCGCTATACTATTCAAAATCAGCAACAAAAACACATTTAGCAATACATTGCACCAACAAAACCTTTCAAATACCACCTCTATAGTTACAACAAACCTCATTTATTACTATATTTGTCAATTCGTAACTTTTATTATAATCCGACCTCATGGAAATAAAAACGCTATTTGCAGCACGTTTTAAGTCCGCCCGTATCATGAATGGCTATTCGTTACAAGATTTGGCCAACGTATTGGACAACAAATTATCTCGGCAGGCATTACACCGTTATGAAAAAGGAGAAGTTGTTCCCAGTATTGAAAAAATAAATCTAATTAGCAAAGCTTTAAACATCAGTACTGAATACTTTTTAAGAACTGCTCCTCTAGCACTAAGTAGCGTTGATTATAGCAAGCCAAACAACATCGCGCAAAAAGAGATGGCGATGATAATTGAAAAGACCAAAGCATATCTCTCACCTTATCTGGAATTGGAAGGGATTTTAGGACTTTCTCCTGAGTTTGAGACTCCTTTAAAAGATTTTCCGATAGTTACGGAATACAGACAAGTCCACCATGCCGCAGCCATACTTAGAGAAAAATGGGAATTAGGCACAGGCCCTATTCCTAATATAGTTGCGCTATTGGAAGACAAGAACATCAAAATCATCAAGTTGGACGTAGCTACCGACTTCGACGGACTACATTGCTTCGTTAATGGCAACTTTCCGGTTATTGTCTACCAAGCTAGAAAAACAAATGACCTCACCCAAATACGCAGTACGATACTGTATGAACTGGCTCACTTACTACTAAAATTTGACAATATCAACGAAAGAGAAAAGGAAAGCTTATGCCAACAATTCTCAGAAGCACTCCTTTTACCCGAAAAGGCGATTAAATCAGCCTTAGGCGTACACCGCACAAAACTTTCTACTTTAGAATTGGAGCATCTAAAAAATCGATATGGCATCTCCTTGTCCGCCCTAATTCGAAGAGCAAAAGCTTGCAGTATAATTAACGACCACTATGCGAAACAATTGATATTCTTACTAAATCAAAGGAGTTGGGTAACGGAGGAATCCGTAACAGACCACGATACGGAAACAAGTAATCGCTTGGAGCAACTTCTATTTAGAGCCTTGTTTGAAGGTCAAATTTCCGTAACTAAAGCCGCTGATTTAGCGATGATGTCGTTGGCTGAATTTAAAACAAAATACCTTTCAATATTTTAGTACAGAAATCCACAACTGCTAGGTATAATTGATTTCACGTAAAACAGCAACCGTTAATCGCTGTTTATAAGCAAAGGTCGGATACCGATTTGCAAGTTGTTAATTAAATACCATAAAAAAACAGTTGTAAAACTTTTGTTTACAACTGTTTCTATTCGTTTTATGCTTTACTGCAAAACGCTTACTAAATATCTAGATTCGTAAGGGTTTCCATCACATATTCATGCATGACCTCACGATAATCCATATGCGTAACCATTCGCAACAAGCCGCCCCCCATAGTACTGATTAAAATATTCTTGTTTTTTAATCGTTCCATTAAAACACTAGCACTATACCCTTCCTTTAAATTAAAGACAACGATATTGGTTTGCACCGGTTCTACGTGTTTTACCCAGCTTTTCTTAAGCAAGAGGAGTTCCAATTGTTTGGCTCTATAATGATCGCGTTGCAAGCGGCTAACATTGTTTTTTAAGGCAAACAAACCCGCCGCAGCCATATACCCTGTCTGGCGCATACCGCCCCCAAAAAGCTTTCGCAAACGCATGGCTTTTTGAATATCGACCTTAGAACCCAAAAGTACCGAGCCCATGGGAGCACCGAGTCCTTTAGACAAACAAACAGAAATGGTATCAAACAATTCTCCAAACTGTTTGGGATGCAGTTGTTTTGCTACCAATGCATTCCACAGACGCGCACCATCCAAATGATATTTCATTCCGGTCTCGACGCAAACCTGTTTGATTTTTGTCAATTCATTGATATCGTAACACGCTCCTCCTCCTTTATTGGTTGTATTTTCAACACAAACCAAAGTGGTAGCCGCATAATGTACATTGGAATCGTCCGTATAGGCTTCTCGAACTTGTTCGGCGGTAATTCGTCCTCTATTTCCAGCTAATAATGTACAGGCTACACCACTGTGAAAAGCCGGTCCACCCGATTCAAAAGCATACACATGTGAATCCTTATCGCAGATCAACCGCTCACCAGAATTTGTATGCAATTTGATGGCAACTTGATTGGCCATGGTACCCGAAGGAAAAAACAAGGCCGCCTCCATACCAAATAAATCGGCTATTGTTTTTTCTAATTCATTGGTACTTTCGTCCAATTTATAAACATCATCACCCACTCTTGCCTTCATCATAAAATCTACCATTTCAGGGCTTGGTTTAGTGATGGTATCGCTAACTAAATTAATTTCCATATTTCAAAAAGGAATAACTATTTTTGTGGCTATAAAAGTACTGAAATTATGATAAACACCGAACATGTAAAGAATATTATTGACCGGCTTGGTGCCTTAAGACGATATCTTTGACGTCGATCAGAAATTAATTGAAATTGCCAACGAAGAAGAGAAGACATTTGCTCCTGATTTCTGGAACCATCCTAAAGAAGCCGAAATTCTTGTAAAGAATTTACGTTCTAAAAAGAAATGGGTTGAAGGTTATCAAGAAGCGCAAAACAGCCTAGAAGAATTGCAAATATTGCTTGATTTTTATGCGTCTGGTGATGCTAATGAAACGGAAGTAACCGAACATTATAACAACACCATAGCCATTATTGAGCAACTGGAATTCAAGAATATGTTGTCGGATGAAGGAGATAGCTTGAGCGCGGTGATACAAATTACCGCAGGAGCTGGAGGAACAGAGAGCTGTGATTGGGCCGCTATGTTGATGCGAATGTATATGATGTGGGCAGAGAAAAGCGGCTATAAGATTAAGGAACTTAACTTTCAAGAAGGCGAGGTTACCGGCGTCAAAACAGTGACTTTAGAATTTGAAGGCGAATTTGCTTTTGGATACCTGAAAGGAGAAAATGGGGTTCACCGACTGGTTCGTATTTCTCCCTTTGACAGCAATGCTAAGCGTCATACTTCTTTTGCATCGGTCTATGTATATCCCTTAGCCGATGACACCATTGAAATAGACATTAGTGCTTCAGACATCTCGTGGGAAACCATGCGTTCGAGTGGAGCTGGAGGTCAGAACGTAAACAAGGTAGAAACCGCTGTGCGTTTACGTCACCATCCTACTGGAATCATTATTGAGAACTCGGAAACACGTTCGCAATTAGACAATAAAAACAAAGCGATGCAGTTGCTAAAATCGCAATTGTATGAAATTGAACTAAAAAAACGTCAAGCCAAAAGGGACGAAATTGAAGCCAATAAGAAGAAAATCGAATGGGGTTCACAAATTCGAAACTATGTGATGCATCCCTATAAACTGGTTAAGGATGTACGCACTCAATTCGAATCAACCGATGTTGATTCGGTAATGAATGGCGAAATTGATAATTTTCTTAAAGCCTACCTGATGATGATGGGACAAAGAGAAGACTAATAAAAAGGTATTTATCTTCGGATAAATGCCTTTTTGTTTTTTAATCCATTGGTTTTAAAAAAACTATAAAATTAATCGGGATTTTTTTTGTAAATTCCTTTTCCAAATTTATAGTGATGCGCCCAAATAATTTTTCCCGTTTTCCGAACAGCTTTCTTAATTCACAACCCTCAAGGGACTTTAAAGAAAGTCACTCCATTTGGAAATCCGATTCTTGTGAGGTTTTCTACACCGAAATACACGAAAAAGTGTACGGGGTTCCGCTAAAATTTTCAAGCCCGGTTTTTTCTCATTTGCTAAACGGTTCTAAAAACATACAATTAGAAGATATAAACACGGTAAAATTCAACAAAAAGCAGACTTTAATTTTACCTAAAAACAGTGTGCTAGAAATCGATTTCCCTACTTCAACCTTAAATCATCCTACACAATGTACAACTCTTGCTATTGATCCAGACTACCTCAAAGAAAAGACACAGTTTTTAAATGAAACCACTCCCAAGCTCCATAACGAATGGCAACTCAATATTCAATCTCTTTCTTTGATGGAAAGCGAAACGATCGACAAACTCTTTCATAAAATCACTTTTGACTTACTAGACCACCATATAGATATTCCTCTAAATTGGGAGGCGATACAACTCGAACAGTTGCTATTGAGTATGATGCAACACCAAAGTAGGGAACAACACAGCAGCAATCAAAAAAACCCGTCTGTTATTCAATCATTAGTTACTTTTATCAAAGAAAACCCCGAAAAATCGGGTAACCTCAATCAGCTTTGTCAGCAAGCCTGTATGAGCCCCTCTACGCTTTATCGTTATTTTAAAAGAGAACTTGGTATTAGCCCTATTGAGTTTATCATTCAACAAAAGTTATCCAAAGCCAAAAGCATACTGAAATCGTCTTTTCTTCCAATAAAGGAAGTAAGTTATCTCAGCGGTTTCGAAGACAGCAACTATTTTATACGCCTTTTTAAAAAACACGAAGGAATTACTCCAAAACAATACCAGCAACTTTTGTCCAAAGATTGCTAATGCTCGATAGCTACTATTGGCTCTAACTGCGCTTCTTCCTCGGCACTAAATACGCGATAAACCATTTTAAAGGTTTTACCCAGCGGAACCTCTAATGAAAACCCACCTGTACCATAACCTTCTACGACATCTAACGTACAATGGGCATGTTTCCAATATTCAAATAGATCTTTATCCATCCAAAATTCAAAACCACCAACGTATCCAATGCAGACATCTCCCAGTCGTTTGAGAATTCCACCTTTATGCAAACACAAAGGCTGTGTGCCTTCACAACATCCACCGGCTTGATAAAACATCAAATCGCCATGCTGGCGTTGCAATTCCCCAACTAATTCCATGGCGACATCGGTCGCTTCAATTCGTTTTATCATAATCATATAGAATTAAAAAAAAAGGGCTGCCTAAATTAAGCAGCCCCCATCATTAACATTAAAAAAGTCCTTGTTTGTTTTTATCATACGAAATCAACATATTTTTCACTTGACGGTAATGATTCAACATCATCTTGTGATTTTCACGTCCAAATCCCGATTGTTTGTATCCTCCAAAAGGAGCTCCAGCCGGATAGGAATGGTATTGATTGACCCAAACTCTTCCTGCTTGAATCGCTCTTGGAACTTGATAAATCTCATGAGCATCTCGAGTCCAAACACCAGCACCTAGACCATAAATGGTATCGTTGGCGATTTCGATAGCTTCTTCTGTTGTTTTAAAGGTCGTCACTGCCAATACGGGCCCAAAAATCTCCTCTTGGAAGATTCGCATCTTGTTATGTCCTTTAAAAATAGTTGGTTTAATATAATAACCTCCTTCTAATCCAGGAATTGCATTAGCTTCTCCACCGGTTAAAAGTTCTGCTCCTTCTTCTTTACCCAACTTGATGTACGCCAATATTTTTTCATATTGTACTTTAGAAGCTTGCGCACCCATCATGGTAGTCGAATCCAAAGGACTGCCAAATTTAATAGCTTCAGTTCGCTCAATTACCTTGGCGATAAATTTATCATATATCGATTCATGTACAATTAATCGGGATGGACAAGTACACACTTCTCCCTGATTAAAAGCAAATAAGACAGCTCCTTCTACAGCTTTGTCGAAAAAGGCATCATCATGATCTGCGATGGATGGAAAAAAGATGTTGGGCGACTTCCCTCCTAATTCCATAGTCACAGGTATCACGTTTTCCGTAGCATATTGCATCACCATTCTTCCTGTTGCTGTTGATCCGGTAAAAGCTGCTTTAGAAACTTTAGGATGCGCCACCAAATGACGTCCCATTTCAGCACCAAAACCATTGATCACGTTCAATACTCCCGGAGGTAATAACGAACCCACTAGTTCCATTACAATAAGAATAGAAATTGGCGTGCTCTCGGCTGGTTTTAAAACAATCGTATTTCCAGCAGCTAATGCTGGAGCTAATTTCCAAAATGCCATAAGCAATGGGAAATTCCAAGGAATAATTTGTGCAATAACGCCTAATGGTTCGTCTAGAGCGATAGAAACGGTATTCTCGTCTAGTTCTGTAATCGAACTCTCCTCAGAACGAATTACAGAAGCAAAATATCTTAAATGGTCGATGGCCAAAGGTACATCGGCTCCTAAGGTTTCCCGTACTGCTTTTCCATTATCAACGGTTTCTACCGCCGCTAAATACTCCAGGTTATCTTCCATAACCTGTGCTATTTGATGCAAAAGGGCACTTCTGTCTTTGGAAGACACCTTACTCCAAGTTTTAAATGCTTGATCTGCGGCTTCTACTGCTTTATCTATATCTTCCTTACCGGAATGAGCCGCTTGAGAAAACACTTTTCCATCGACAGGCGAAATAACATCAAAATATTTACCGCTAGCAGGAGGAACAAAAGTTCCGTTAATATAATTGTCGTATTTCGCTTTAAAATGGGGTTTTTGAATGATACTCATAGGGGATAATTTTTTTAGTTCTATCCCAAATCTAACCAATCGACAAACAAAGTAATAGCATTATTCAATCAAAAAAAAAACAACTCCGATAGAAGTTGTTTTTTTTGATAGTATGTTTTTATAAGAAAACGGTCAATAAATAATAAACGCCCATGGCAATTAAGGCAGAAACAGGGATGGTTAAGACCCATGCCCAAAGCAAACTGATCGTAATCCCCCAACGTACTGCAGAGATTCTTTTGGTAATACCTACACCAATAATGGAACCGGTAATGGTATGTGTTGTTGAAACAGGAATTCCCAAATGTTCTGTAACATATAAAGTAATCGCACCTGCCGTTTCAGCAGCCACACCTTCTAAAGGGGTTACCTTGGTAATTTTAGTTCCCATGGTCTTTACAATTTTCCACCCTCCTGAAAGCGTACCTAATGCAATCACGACAAAGGAAGCCAAAGGTACCCAATACCAATCGTCTACAAAATGCGCAAACCTATCGGCACTCGCTAAACTCGTATAGGCTACATCTTGCATGTTCATATGGTAACAAATCACAGCAGCACCAATAATTCCCATTACTTTCTGCGCATCATTACCACCATGTCCTAAACTGAACAAAGCAGAAGAAACCAATTGCAGTTTCTTAAACCATTTTTCTGCGCGATGAGGATTGGCTCGCTTACAAATATGCATAATCAAAACCGTAATAAAATAGGCGACTATCATACCTATAAATGGCGCACCAAAAATAAATAAAAAGGTAGGAATTACTTTTACATAATTGATTACATCGACTTGTTGTCCGTCAAAAATGGCAGAAAAAGCACCTGCATGGGCTAAGGCAGCACCAATAAATCCACCTAATAAAGTATGTGATGACGAAGATGGAATTCCCATTTTCCATGTCAACAGATTCCATATAATGGCTGCAACAAGTCCGGCCAATATCACTTCTAAGGTAATAAAGTGTTCGTTGACCGATTTGGCAATGGTATTCCCAATTTTAAATTCTCCAATAAGGTATTTGGAAATAAAATAAGCTACAAAGTTAAAGGCTGCAGCCCACAGTACGGCTTGAAAAGGGGTTAAGACCTTAGTTGCAACTATAGTTGCTATGGAATTGGCAGCATCGTGAAATCCGTTGATATAGTCAAATATCAAAGCCAATCCGATAATAATAATCAATATTGTAAAATCCATGAAGTCCTCGGTTGTTTAAGAATATTTCACCGTAATGGTTTCCAAAACTTTGGCTACCTGTTTACATTTATCCGAAGCGGCTTCTAAAGCCGATAATACTTCTTTGTATTTAATGATGTTTTTAGCGTCCGTTTCATTTTCAAAAAGATCTGCTACGGCTTTATCGAATATCTTATCAGCCTTAGCTTCTAATTTATTGATTACGCGACAACACTCTGAAATGGTATCCAAATTCTTCATGCCTTTCAACTCATAAATAGCAATACCAATTTGCTTACAAGTTTCTACGTTAACTTCTGTCAACTTGCGAATGGACTTGGTGATTTTATCCACTTGATACAAACGCATACGACTAGCCGCATCGTTCATAAAATCGGCCACATCATCAATAGCTGTAATCAAGGAATGAATATCTTCACGATCAAACGGCGTGATAAAATTTCTACTTAATTCAATTCGGATATTTTGCACGATATTTTCAATATCGTTTTCTATGGTCTCTACTGTTTTAAAGTATTCCTCTCTTTCTTTACTCGGCAAATTAATTGCTTCATGGAGGGTTTCTGATAATAGGATTAACTTATTCACAGCTTGTTCAAACAGGGGATAAAACTTTTTATCCTTTGGAACTAAAAATTGAAAAATTGAATTGAGTGTCATATTCATTTATTAGGCGAGCAAAAATAGCAATAAAAACCATACCTAATGTTTCCTAACTATTAACTTTTCAAAATATTTCCGTTATCTCTTCAATTATAACTCGCCTTGTTGCTCCTATAATTATAAAGGTTTTTGTATTTTAGCACTCACGAAATAGACATTAACAACAATATAAGGCCTATATAATTATGGACATTAACTTCAATAAAAATGAAGACCACAACAAACTACTTTTATCTGACTTAAAGCGTCAATATGCCCAAGTAAAATTAGGTGGTGGTCAAAAGAGAATTGAAAAGCTACATCAATCAGGAAAACTAACCGCAAGAGAACGAATTGATTACCTCTTAGACAAAGATGCGAAATGCATTGAAATCGGTGCATTTGTTGGCGATGGTATGTATGAAGAACACGGGGGATGCCCTTCGGGAGGTGTAGTAGTGAAAATAGGTTATATCCAAGGCAAACAATGTATAGTAGTTGCCAATGATGCCACAGTAAAAGCTGGAGCTTGGTTTCCCATTACCGCTAAAAAGAATTTACGCGCGCAAGAAATTGCGATGGAAAACCGGTTGCCTATTATTTATTTAGTAGATAGTGCCGGCGTTTATCTTCCTTTGCAAGATGAAATTTTCCCTGATAAAGAACATTTTGGAAGAATTTTTAGAAATAATGCCCTGATGAGCAGTATGGGAATCACCCAAATTGCCGCAGTTATGGGCAGCTGTGTTGCCGGAGGCGCCTATTTACCGATCATGAGTGACGAAGCCTTAATTGTAGACAAAACAGGAAGTATTTTTCTTGCAGGAAGTTACTTGGTTAAGGCGGCAATTGGAGAAAACATCGATAATGAAACCTTAGGTGGTGCTACCACACATTGTGAAATTTCAGGGGTAACCGATTATAAATCCAAAGACGATAAAGATGCGTTAGCTACCATCAAAAATATCATCGGAAAAATAGGTGACTATACCAAGGCTGGATATAATCGAGTTAAGCCACTAAAGCCGGCTTTAGATCCAAACGATATTTACGGCATATTACCCAAGGCGAGAACAGAACAATACGACATGATGGAAATCATCAAACGTTTGGTTGATGATTCCGAATTCGAAGAGTACAAAGCCGGTTATGGCCAAAGTATCATTACGGGATATGCACGTATCGACGGCTGGGCTGTGGGAATAGTTGCAAATCAGAGAAAAGTGGTTAAAACCGCAAAAGGTGAAATGCAATTTGGAGGAGTTATCTATTCGGATAGTGCGGACAAATCAACTCGTTTTATTGCCAATTGCAACCAAAAGAAAATCCCGTTGGTATTCGTACAAGATGTTACCGGTTTTATGGTAGGATCCAAATCCGAACACGGCGGTATTATCAAAGACGGAGCAAAAATGGTTAACGCAGTAAGTAATTCTGTAGTACCTAAATTTACCGTTATTGTAGGTAACTCTTACGGCGCTGGAAATTATGCTATGTGTGGAAAAGCTTATGACCCAAGATTGATTTTTGCCTGGCCCAGTGCGGAATTAGCCGTTATGGGAGGTTCTCAAGCTGCCAAAGTACTTTTGCAAATTGAAGCTTCTTCCCTAAAAGCTAAAGGCGAGGAAATTACACCCGAAAAAGAAACGGAAATGTTTAATAAAATCAAAGCGCGTTACGACAAACAAATTTCGCCGTACTACGCAGCTTCTAGATTGTGGACAGATGCTATTATCGACCCATTAGATACCCGTACGTGGATTTCTATGGGAATCGAAGCCGCCGATCACGCTCCCATTGAAAGACAATTTAATTTAGGTATTTTACAAGTCTGATTATAAATTATTTTATACAAGAAAGTGCTGGGGATTTTCCAGCACTTTCTTTCAATATTCTATTTAAATAAACCTTTTAGTGCCGACATAGCATCATCTAAGCCTACTTTCCCATCTTTGTTTTGATCCAAGCCCATACCACCTAGAGAATCTAATATCCCACCTCCGGAACCGGAACCACCAGAAAATGCTCCTATCAAATCCGTAATCGAAAAATTAGAGTCCTTGAATTTAGAAACCACCATCGATAAGGCTTGCGGTACTACAGAACTTGCGAAATTATTTGCAACTCCCTGATCTATTCCTAATTTTCCAGACAAATTTCCAACTAAATTCGAGACTATCGAACTCACGGCTCCATTAGAGGAGACATCACCTGATCCTTGAAATAAATCGGTCAGTTGACTAAAATTCCCACTCATTACCGTATCCTTTAAACCCGATAATATAGAAGTTCCCGTTTCTTGTGCAACGGATGATGTCAACTCGGAAGAAATCCCCTGTGCACCTGCTTCTTTTGAACTCACTTGCTCAATTAATTGTTGTAATTGCTCTAACATAACGACGTTGTTTTAAAATCCAATCTAAGTTAGTTAAAAAATTAACCACATTCGGCGAATAATTCACATATTTCGAGCCAAATATTATCATTAACCTCTATAGATGTACCATTAATATTCGGAGACAATGAAATAGCCGGTTGCATTAATACTTGAATAGCCGGATTAGGCTCCTCCTCAAAGCGGTCTAATCCTGCAAATAAGATTTTTTCATCATTGATTAAGTCTACCAAATCGACTTCATTGATGGCCTCAGGATAAGCACAATTTATAACTCCAATCAATTGTGTGGCACTTTCCATTTCTTCTTTAGCCAGTATGTACCGTTGAAAACTCTTGGTGTGAACCGTCAAAAAATGCGACTGTTTCAATACGCTTTCCATCAATTGACTTTCTAATTGTATATGTAATGTGGCTCCGTTAAAAAGAGAAACTTCTTTAGTAAGTTGCGAATGCATTTCATCCCAATACACAACCTGCATTCCCAAACCAATTGCTTTTTGAGCCACCAATTGACCAGCGAGATTCATACCGATAATTCCCAAGGTTTTACCGGCTAACTCTACACCGCTAGCATAGGCCGTTTGCAAGGATTTAAAATTGACCTCCCCTTCTAAAGGCATATTTCTATTGGCTTCCTGAAGCAGCCTACTTCCCGTAAACAAATGCGCAAAAACCAGTTCAGCCGTAGCATTGGCCAAGGTTTTCTCTGCCCATAATACCTTGATGTTATTTCTTTTGGCATAGTCGATATATTCCAAATCGATATGGCTACTCGCTATGACAATGCATTTTAAATCACGACAACTATCCACCAATAATCGTGTTATTTTTCTAGCTTTGTGTAGTAATAATACGTCGATTTTATGTGCATTGATATAATTGGCTAATTGTTCTTGCGCCACTTTAACTTGAACAATTTCAAACCCCTGGGCTTCTAATTTTTTTTCAACAAACTCAGGAAGGGCTTCATGTACTAATATTTTCATCTTTATACTTTCTGATTAATTTGTTCAAGGACTTGAACCAATACGCGCACACTTTCAATCGGTAAGGCATTATACAAGGATGCACGATACCCTCCTAAACTTCGATGTCCTTTGATATTTACAATATGCTCACTTTCGCAATTTGCATCAAACCTTTTTTCCGCTTCCTTGTTTTTAAAGCGAAAGGTCACATTCATCTTGGACCGAAATGCATTATCGGCTATGCCCTCTACTATATCTAAACGATCGATAGCATCATAAAGCAATTTTGCTTTAGCGTCATTCAAAGATTCCATGACAGGTATTCCACCTAAGTTACTTAACCATCTAAGATTTAGCAAACTGGTATATACACCAAAAACATTGGCTGTATGATACAAATTACCCTGATTAATATGTTGTTGGTAATCCATCATACTCGGAATCGCCCGAGCCGTTTTCCCAAGTATTTCCTTCTTAACAACAACCAAACTCAACCCGGCAGGGCCAATATTCTTTTGCACACCGGCATAAATCAAATCAAAACGGCTAAAATCCAATTGTCTCGAAAAGATATCCGAACTCATATCGCAAACCAACGGCACACTTACTTGTGGTATAGTCGTAAATTGCGTTCCGTATATGGTATTGTTAGAAGTGAAATGCAAATAATCCAGCTCTGAATCTATAACATCTATTCTTGGAATACCGGTATAATTAGTCGCTTTTGATGAAGCAACAACAGCTACCTCGCCAAACGCCTGGGCTTCTTTTATCGCTTTTGATGACCAGGTTCCCGTATCTATATATCCCGCCTTAGTCTTCATCAAATTATAAGGAACCCGTAAAAACTCCATACTGGCACTACCTTGTAAAAACAACACACTGTATTGAGAAGCATCTAGTTCCAACATCTTCAATACCAGTTCTCGCGCTTCTTCCAAAATAGATATAAATGCCTCACTACGGTGAGAAATCTCTAGAATAGAAAGCCCCGAATCATCAAAATTTAAAACCGCCGCTGCTGCCTGAGCGTAAACCGAAGCAGGTAGTATACAAGGACCCGCACTAAAATTATGCCTTTTCATCTTTTACAATTTTAACAAGAAACTCAAGGTATCTACACCATCTGCATAATCCCATAGTTTCGGGAATTGTGTTTGCCCAAATGCAATAGAATTCTCAACCAAATTATTAGATACGATACATTGTATCTTTTCTTCTTGTACTTTTAACTCCTCCTTTAAATCCGTTATATCTTCATAATATTCGTAGAATACGGACGAGATCGGAGAAGCAAACGATTGGTCTTCTTTTATCGTTAAAAAACCGTTGTCTAAAATTTTAAAATTACTCATTAAAAACACCGCTTTATTATAATCGTAATTGTTGGAGTATTTTTCGTAGTGAATTACATCTTGAAATTCAAACATCGCTTCAAAGAATGCATCAAAATTATATCCTTTAGGAACCCATAACTTAGAAACATTACGACAGCCTAAACCGAAATAGGTAAAGATGTCTTTCCCCAAAGCTATTAAATCTTCTTTAGTTTCCGTTCCATCAAGTACTGCTACTGAATTTCTGTTTTTTCTAATAATGTTGGGTACTTTATCAAAATAATACTCAAAATAACGGGAAGTATTATTACTACCTGTAGCAATAACCGCATCGAATCTTTCTAGACGTCCTTCCACCATGTGAATACGCTCTTTAAATCCAGCTTCTACAAATACTAAATACTCCGCCAATATCGGCAACAACTTTTGGTCATTGGACGACATTTTTACAGAAACGACATTTCCGGAAATCAAAACCGATAAAAAATCATGAAAGCCGACTAACGGTATATTTCCAGCTAAAATAAGGCCAACATTCTTAAGTGGCTCAATCTCGAAATCATAGGCTTGAGTCCATTGATCTAATTCTTCTAAAGTTAAAGCATCACTCCACGATTGAATCGATAAAACCACTTGGTCCACAGTAAACCAACCGTTATAATGAACTGCAGATGCCACTGCTTCTTCAAAACGGGTATAGAACACGTCGTTACCTTGAACATCCGGAGTTTTACTAAATGTTGCTTGTGAAAACTGCTTAAGAAACCGCCCTAAGGCAACAAGCGCTATTTTTTTATCTTCTAAAATCATATTGATTTGTTTGTGAATTGTTTTGGGTGTATTTTTGTAGCAAAGTTACATATAATAAATATAAAAGATATAAGCTATGGCAATCATAATAACTGACGAATGCATCAACTGCGGTGCATGCGAACCAGAGTGTCCAAATACAGCGATATACGAAGGAGCAGATGATTGGAGATACAAAGATGGTACGCGTCTTTCCGGAAAAATCGTTTTACCCGATGGGACCGAAGTTGATGCAGATGCTGCTCAAGACCCCATTTCAGATGATTTATACTACATAGTACCTGGTAAATGTACCGAATGCAAAGGGTTTCATGAAGAGCCACAATGCGCTGCCGTTTGCCCTGTAGATTGTTGTGTTCCTGACGATAATCATGTAGAAAGCGAAGACACTCTACTTCAAAGACAAGCTTTTTTACACGACGAATAAATCTAAAACCAGACATAAAGTCTGGTTTTTTTTTACGTATATATTAATTAAACTCATTATTTAAAAAGCTGCTGTTTCGTCTTCGACAAAACAGCAGCTTTTTTGTGTTGCGGCGCTGCGCTAGGCTTTTTATTATAAAAGGCGAATACGCATATACGCACATTCGCTTATGGGCAAAAATCAAGCGCATACGCCTATCTGCGTATTCGCGTATAGGCATAAAAAAACCCCTAGTCTGTGAAGACTAGGGGTTTCTAAAGAAAGGCGACGAACCGAGGCCAAAGGCCGAACACGTCGCTCCGCTGTAAAACAAAAAACCCCTAGTCTGTGAAGACTAGGGGTTTCTAAAAGAAAGGCG
>JBEBUC010000005.1:0-216809 GCA_040393465.1 Flavobacterium sp.
TACATGCCTGTCACGCATGGGGTCGCGGGTTCGAGTCCCGTCCAGACCGCCAGTACAAAGAAGCCTCTCATTTATGAGAGGCTTTTTTGCCCTCATAAAAAAGGGATAAGATTAGTTGTGTTGTTATAGTACGCAAGTACTAGGTTTAGTAGTTAGACCGATGAAAAGCTTTCCGTAATGGGAAGCTTTTTTATTTTGGGATAAGTTGAGATTCGCAAATGGCTGTATAAAACGGCAACCGATTCATGTTTGCTTGTGTTCTTAAATGTACGAAATGACTAGGAGGTGATTCTAAATGCGGTCATTGCCATAGGCATGTCGGGATTGACGTGTTTTGACGTGTTTTAGCGAATTTGATGCAGTAAGCAACTAGTTGGTCTGAAGAACGGTTTTTTATTGTATTAGGATTGCTTGAGGGCTTTTGTTGCCTGTGTTGTTTTGATGTCAATAAAAAAAGCGACTACCTATTGGATAGCCGCTTTTAAAGGATATGATATGGGAAAAATATTAGTTGATTTTATCAACGGTCAATTGATCCATGGAAAAGTACAAAGCGGTATTCGCTCCCCATTGTCCAACATCGGTAGTTTCCAAAAAGAACAATAAGTATTCTACTTCTCCTAAAGAGCTTAAATCTACTTTATTCCAATCTTGTGAAATCGTTCCTACTTCGTTTCTAAAATCAACAAAATAATGAGTAACCGGTTTTTCGGAAGAAAGGACTCCAGCTTTGTTTACTCCGTAAATATTAAGAGCGAAAGAGTCCCCTTTTTCAAATTTACGGGAATAATCATCTCCGTATAAAACGCCGTAATAGGGCCATGGACTTATAGCTAAAGAAACACTTTTGGCTGCGTATTTGTTTTTGTTATCTGTAATTTTTACCGTACTAGAAAAAAGATCTACATCTATTTTTTCACCTTGTTGAAGCAGGCTTGGATTCGGTTTGTGGTCTGCAAAAGAAACTAAAAAAGGAGTTCCTTTGCCTTTTACACCACCTTGAGCCATAGATCCCCATTGGTTTTGAAGCCAACCGCCTTCTTTATTCATTTGGTTGCTGTTGTCGTTACTGTTGGAAACGGTAAAGCCTGTCCAGGTGTAGTATTCCGGAAATGCGGTATGTTTAAATTGAAAAATACCCGAATGTAGTTCTGCATCTTCTTCAAAGGTTTTACTCCAAATATTCCCACCTGCAGTAGCTTGACCATTGCTTAAATCGAAAGTGCTTAAGTCTAAAGTTACATAGGTTGTATTAGCAGACAATACTTTAAAGATATAAGCGTAGAATTGCTCAGTTCCGTTTTCAACAGTTCGTAGCGCTATTCTTTGTTCGCCCTGTTTTTTAAAGATATGTGTAAATGACAATTCTTCAGAGATTAAGACATTATTGCTGTACCAGAAGAATTTTGTGTTTTCAGGAAAAGTGTTTTTTGGAGTAAATTGAAACGGTTTGTCAGCAATCGGATTGTCGTCAACTCGAATGATCTGTTCAATAGCAGTTGGGATACTCGAATCGTCGCTGCTACAAGAGTTAAGACCCAGTCCTAAGAAAACGAAAAGGATCAAACCATAAAATAAATTTCTGTTTTTTGTTTTGAGTGTAGTGTTCATCATATATGAAAATTAGTGTTTATTGTTTTTTAGTTGGAATGTTTTTTTTAAGTAGGTGTAAATCCTCTACGCCAAATACTTCCGTAGAAATTTCTCCCAGTGCTCCTGATTCTTGATTGATTGCACTGTATATTTTGATAAAATCTACACCGGGTAATTGTACTTGCTTACCGGTTTTGTCAACAGCCCAAGAGATGTCTATAGCTGATTCGTCATCTGAATTGGGAACGTTATCGGCATATCCATAAGCAAAACTGTTTTGTGTCCAATAACCGCCTTGGTCGATTACATTATTGGGTAGGAGGGTGCCTTTAAACGTGATTTGGGCAGCGGTTTCCCATTGGGGATAGTAGCTTTGGTTGTGAAAAGTATTTTTGGTTTTAAATCCGGAATTCCCTTGATTATCGCTCCATTTGATATACTGTATATCTGTAGCCCAAGTGGCCAACGGATCTGTTTCAGGATCTTTGTTTTCGTCGGGTTTGAAATAGGTGATTTCGTAATTCTTTATCGTTTTTGGATTGTTATATTCGCTACCGGCTATTTCATACCATTCGTCTGCGTCTGGAATCCCGTTTTTGTTAGCGTCGTAAGCAACCATGATTACGCCAGGTTCGCTGCTGCCTCCGCGTTGCTCTACGTTGGCATTTGCCCAAAAAGCATTGCCTAGCACGCGAAAATCTCTAAAGCCGTCTATATTGACGATTGTGTGGTCAAATCCCAAAACAACATAGCCTCCAAATCCGCCGAGACTAATGCCGCTCCCCTTAGCGCCAACTACAGCCGTTTGCGCTTTCTGAAGCAGGATTTCTTTGGTGTTTCCCGTTTCGTAACGTGGCAATATATTGATGAATTGACCCACGGCTGGCGTGTATTCAAGTACTTTGGTTACATAGGGACTATTTTCGGGTATCGGTTTTACTTCGGTATCGTCGCTAGAAGAACAACTCGAGAGGAATACTAAGCCTATACAGATGAAGGCAAACGATTTGTAATTAAAAATTGATTTCATTTTTTGATATGTTTTGTTTTTAAATTAAGTCGCTATACGCGATGTTTCTTTTTGATTATGGAGGTTTGGTGGAGCTATTGGTTTAAAGTTTATTTCCGGTGTACAAAAGCAAAATGCGCGGGAATATTTCCAGCAGTGGTTTTCCATTTTAACATCCCTTCGGGGGAATAACAATAGACAAAACCGGTAACTAAATAGTCTTGTGCATCGGTAATGTAAATTTCCTTGGTTTCTGGATTTACAGCAATACCGTAGGGTATTAGTATGTTTTTGTCGCTGCCATCTTTGATGATGCGATTGGAAATGACTTTTTTAGTTTTGGTGTCAAGAATACCATAATTAACCGTGTTTTTTCCGGAATTGTGTTTAAAAGAAGCGCTAAAGTAATACAGGCTATCTCCTTGTAAAGTCATTTCTGTAACCGGTATGTCCAGTTTTTGTTTGACCTTGTCGGTTTGGGTATCGATGACGTATAAATTGGGTTCTATGTTGTAGTTATCGCCTCTTGAGCTCACATAGATATCGCCTCTTTTATCTAATTGTAGTCGGTGTAGGTTGATGGCTACTTCAATTTTCTTAATAAGTGTAAAGTTGTTTAAATCCACTACTGCAACAGTAGTATCGTAATTGGGAACGCGATAACCACCAGAATTAGCAACATAAAGTTTGTTGTTGTGAATTACCATTTCTTCTGGTTGGTAGCCCACGGAAACCTGTCTGTTGATTCGTAAGGATGTGGTGTCTATTTCTGCAACAAAACCCACTTCTGCATTGGGATTGATTTCCACAGGACCAGCATAAGAGCTTACATAGGCTTTTCCATTGTGGAAAGTCATATAGCGGCAATTGGGAATAGTAATCTTTCCGAGATGACTTCCTGTAGCCACGTCAAATACTTCTATATAATTGGAAACACTGATGAGTGCATAGGCTTTGCTGCCGTATATTTTAAGGTCGTTTCCAACATCGCCCAATTCCTTAACCACATTGGGATTTCGCTCGGAATAAAGGTCGCGCGTATATACGCCCGTGGCATAATCAAAATAGTCGATGGTAGCTCGATTCATACCCATATTGCCTTCATTTAGCAAATAAAAACCTTCTATTTTACCACCTAGTCTGGGTGGAGCTACTTGATTGGAATCGGAGAGGTAAATGGTTTCGTCCTTTCTACACGAACTGAATAGCAACCCCAGCAGCAGTAGGATGAATAAAAATGATTTTTGTCTAATTAACCTTTGATGGAACATAGAAAATAAAGCTATTATTGGGTATAGTCTCATAGTTCAAAACTTAAAATAAAACGAAAATTTCTACCGGGCATCGGGTAATTGGTCACCACATCGTATTGTTGGTCCATAATGTTGTTGGCTTCTGCGCTAATTCTAAAACGGTATTGGCTAAGTTTTAAATCTTTTTGTAGCGAAACATCATGGGTATACCAGGGCTGTACGGCATTGCGCGCAATGTTGTTCATCGCGGCATCATATCTTTTTCCTACATAAACAAAACTGTAATTAAATCCCCAATCGCGGTAATTTAAACCGACAATGGCTGATCCGGAATGCCAGGGAGCATATGGAATTTGGTCGCCATAAGCCGATAGTTTGATGCCGTTTATGGTGGTGTAATTTTTGGCTTCGGTGAATTCATAATTAACGTTGGTTGTCAGTTGTATGGTGCCAAAGGTTATGGACGTTCCAAGTCCAGTTTCTAGGCCGTAACCCTCGGTTTGTCCTAAATTTGTCATCATCCATCGGAACATACTTCCCGTTGGGGCAGCGATGATTTTGTCCTTAACCTTCATATAGTAGGTTTCTACTTTTATAGAAATCGATTGAAGGTTTTTGTTTTTTATAGGAATCTGATATTGAGCTCCTAGATTAACCTGATTCGTAAATTCGGGTTTTAAATGGGCATCACCGATTTGTGTGTAATACAAATCGTTAAAAGTGGGCATCCTAAAAATGTTTTTATAAAAGGTATGTATAACAAAATCGCGATTTCCCCAGGGTCTATAGCTCAAGAATAAGGCGGGAGAAAACGCGTTTTGGTCGGGAGCCTGAAAATTGTTTTTCACTTTTTCTTTGGTAAAAGTTCCCAATATGCTGGCTTGTGCTTTAAACGGACCCAAATCCAAAGAAGTAGCAAGGGCGCTGATAAAGGAAAGGCGTTCGGGATAAGTAAACAGGGTGCCTATGCCTTCGCGGGTGGCGTTGAGTTTGTTGTATTGTAAATCGGTTGCCAGGGATACTTCCCATTTTGGCGTGATTTGATACAGGTTCACTGCCGATACATAAAAGTCTTGTTGGTAATAACTGTTGTCCACCTGTAGGTTTTTAGTAAGGTGGTTTTCGAGAAATTCAATACTGTCTCTAGCCATATAACGGGTATAGTCATAAGCGAATTTCCCCTTGATTTGAAATTTGTAGCGGTCGCTTACATACTGGGTTAGTTCTGCTTGTGCCATGACATTTTTGTCCCAACTGCGCTCGCCACTTTGCCAGTTATTTTTGACTATAGCACCCGGTAAGCCTCGTTCAGAATCGTAATAATACAATTGCCCTTTCCAGTTGGTGTTGGTTGTTTTTCCATATACCCCTGCTTCGATTCTAAAAGCGTCAATGTCGCCGTTTTGGCGTGTGGCAGTGGTGTCATAGGCTACGGTTTTGTCGAGATTAAGGCGTTTGTATCTAAAGGAATAACGACCATTGGAATGTAAGTATTCGGCACTTAAGCTGGTTGAAATTTGATCATTTATTTTGTGTTCTAAACGGAAAGATGGGTTGGTCAATTGGATTGATCCGGATTTGTATCGAGCTATTAGATTGGTGTTTTTACCTGCCTTGAATAGTGGCGTTTTGGAGTTGATGTAAAGGGCGGTCGCCGATGCAAATTCTTTTGCCGATTGAAATATAGTACTGCGCTGACCGTTATAGAGTTGTAACATTTCGATATCGTCTAAAGAGAATTTTCCCAAATCGACTATACCGTTTTGTGCATTACCAACAGCAACACCGTTATAGAAAACACCTACGTGGTGGGTTCCCATATTTCGAACATCAATGGTTTTAAGGCCGCCAATGCCGCCGTAATCCTTAATTTTTACACCCGAGAAATACCGCATGGCATCAGCTACGGAATGCGCATTGAGTCGTTCAAGCTCTTTTCCCGATAATTGTTGAACGGGAATGAGGTCTTTATAAGGTGAAATCTCAATGACAACGGTACTCAGTTGCTGGGAAGATTCTTTTTCTTCTTGGGCATAAACTAAAGAGAAAGAGAAAACCCCTAAAAACAGCAGATAAAAAATTTTATTTGAGAACATGTATTCTTTTGTGATTCATCATTAATTGCTTGGGGAGTAGTGCGATACACAGCAATTGCTTTTCTTGAACAAAAAGAAATTATAGGGTAACGAAGCCTTATTCCCGAAAGCTTGAAACATATTAAATGTTGGCAGGTATTCTGACTCGTTTCTTTTTAAACGTCCTTCCCATCGGTGAGAACAGTGGACCTAAATGTCTAAAAAACAATGCGAAACTTACAGCAGCGGGTCTGTTTAGGATTTTCACCTAATTCCCTTTTTAATTACGAACTGATATTCAGTTCAATAAACCAATATTTGCGCAAATATAGTCAAATATTATAGATGCGGCGTTGCGTTTTTTTAATAAAAATTCAGTCCATACTGAATTCGAATACGGACTTGTTTTAATTTCAATTTACTAGTTAAATTTATTAGTTATACATGTTTTTTTTGTTGTAATTGAATGAAACTGATGAATATGTTGCAAATGAATTTAGAAGCATTTATTTTTTTATTGGGTGTTGTTCTAAGAATAGCTGATAATTAAAAACAAATCCATCAGGTACATAGGGAAATTTCGATACGATATTCGCGTGTTTCTTATACACTCGTTCGAGATAATTATTTAGTTTTTGATACACAAGTAGTCCTTTAGATGTGAATACTGTACTAACATCTATACGGTGAAAACCGGTTTTGTGGCGATAAGAGTTGTCAACCAATCGGCCTTTTATTTCATGATTTTCATTTGCTGTAAAGAGTTGGGGGTTTGCTAAAAAATAATCAAGTGTTTCTGCGACTTTCGACGTGGTATATAAGCCATGAAAAGCATCGTACACATTTCTGTGTTCATTTGGATTATGGGTAAGCTGTTTCATAGGGGTTTGTATATCGATGGCGAAATAATCTTGAGGGCGTTGCAGTATCGTATTAAAAATTGTGTGACCGGTTTGATGGGCTAGTTCAACCAGAAAGTAAACAACCGTATCGTTGCGGGTTCCACTGAGAAAAGAAATACCATAAGACATTCGATCAGCAAAGCTTGTGTACTTGTCGCTTCTAAAATTATATACTCCCGTCAAAGTATTGAGAATCATTTCAAAATAATTGCAATTCGTATTTTTTAGAAGCTTATAAGCCTTGCTGAAAGTTTTAAAATTGTAATCGGAAAGCGGCGTTGTTTCTCGATGTTTTTCCACACTAGAAATATCATAATGATCAAAGGCTATTTTAAAGTAGTCGTGTTCAAATGAATAAAAAGTGACCTGTTTGTCTTTGGTAGAAAGGTTGGGGGTAAAAGGGGTGTCTAAATAGTTGTTTTGGTTTTTTAGTGCATATGATTTGGTCGTACATTGGTATTCAAAATCTAGCTTGGTAGAGGGGAGATCCGTTTTAAAATATCCTATTTTGGGCAGGTAAACACCTCCGTTTTTATCTGAATATACGGAGAAGTGAAAATCGCTATTTAAATGTTGTGGAGAAATATAGCCGAACATAATTTGCCACAAGCTCATATTTTGCTTATTGTGTGCGTAATATTGAAAGAGAAACGGTTCTTGAAAAGCCCTTTCATTGCCCTCGGTATTTAGTAATACAAATAAATTTTCATCTTCATTCAAGATGGCCATTCTTACAGAGTTTAGAATTGTGTTAAGTCCTTTGATGTAGTCATCGATAAAGTTTGGTGCTCTCATAATTATTATATTTAAAGTCGTTGTCTAGTTTCGTCTGGGTTTAGTTTTTTCGTATCCGTTTTTTTTCCGTCGTTAAATTTATAGGAGAGAGAGAAGTTGATTCCTCTGCTATCAAAAGTATTTACGCCATTAAAATAGATTTCGTCAAGATCTCTAGTGATGGTGGTTTTGTTTGCTATTTTAAAAATATCTCTTAGATATATAGACAGCTGCAGGTTTTTATCGAAGCTTTTGTTAAACGAAAAGTTTAGATTAGGACGTTCTTTTACTTTTTGTAGTCCTCTCAAACTCGGTTGAGTATAGATAAATAGGATACTCATTTTAAAAGTATCGTCAAATTTGATGTTTTCGGTTATTGAAATTCTACTGTAGAAATTCTCTAATTCAAAATCGTTTCCATCGATAAAACCACTTTTTCGCTGTTGGTTTATCCTAAAGGTATAGAAGCCATCTAGCCAAGAGGTATGTTTAAATACAAGGCTGGCTAAGGCTCCTATGGAATTTAAATCAGCGTTGGAATATTTTTGAACTATGGCATTATCCCGATTTAATGGAATGGCTTCCATAGTGTTTTTATGGTCGTTGTAGAATACGGTTAGCGCATTTCTTTTGTACGTGTATTTTAATTGTAAACTGGTCGCTTTTTCCGGTAGCAAGTAGGGGTTTCCTTCCGAGGCATCAAAAGGGCTAGTGAAATAATACAAAGGCGATATTCTTGAGAAAGGAGGTCTTTGAATTTTTTCAGTATAGCTGAGCTGTACGGATTGGGATTCGTTAAGTTTATAATTTAAATTGGCAGAAGGTAGTAGCTTATTTAATTTTTGATTGGCTTCTTCAATATTAAAGTTTCCGTTTAAAGTCGAAAATTCACCTCGTAAACCCAGTTGATATTTTAGGTTTTTAAATTGGGAACTATACAATCCGTAAACTGCAAAAATATTTTCGTTTGCATCATAATCAAAATTAGCGGGTGGTGTAAAGCGATTGATTTCTGAAAAATCGAGATAGAGTAAGCTTTTGATATGGTAGTATTTTACTCCAAAATCATATTGGTGATTGTTTAAAGAATAACTCGCATCTAGGCTAGGTACGTAGGCGGTACTTTTTCTAAATTGATCCGTACTGATATTAACCTTAGGGGGCACAGAATTAAAACCTTCAAAATTGAAGTCGTTATAGGTGTTTGTGGCATCGTCTTGCCAAAGTAAGTCAAATCTGGAACTCAACGACCATTTTTTTATTTTAAAATCATATTTTAGTCCAGAGTTGAAATAACGGGTATGGTATTTCCAGTCAACAACACTGTTAGAAATGGAGTCCGTATTTAAAGCGGTTTTAAAGATGTTTTCTTGTTCGAATTTGTAACTCGGAATATAGTTCGGTTGCCAAGTGGTTAAAAGAGATAGTACATTTCCGTCTTCAAAGTTTAGAGACATCTCTGCACCATATACTTGTGAGTTGGAATTGGAGGTTCTATAGCGGCTCGATTCTCTGGTAAAGGGCGGGGAGCTCCCGTAAAAATCATGAGTGCTTTTAGTGTAATTGTTAAGGGTTTTATTATAACTGTGCCCAATTGTAAAAGTAGAATTAAAGAGGTTTTTATTATAATTAATAACACCGTTCACGCTATAATTTGAAGCTGTCCTCTGCTCGTATTGTCCCGAAATTTCACCATCAATACCTTGGGTAGTACTTTTCTTTAAAATAATATGGATAACGGCTTCAATATTGGCATCATATTTAGCAGATGGATTGGTTATTAGTTCGATACGGTCAATGGAAGCAACCGGTATATTGGAAAGGTTTAGAGCAGCTTGCTTGCCATTTATAAAATAACCTATTTTTGATTTTTCCAGTATACTGATTTCTTCATCTTGTATAAAAATCTCCGGAATTTGCGCTAAGACATCCATCGTTGTAGCCAATGTTTTTAAGTAGGAATCTGCAATGTTTACGGCTATGCCCTCGGCAGTGTTTTTGATAATGGGTTTATCTACATTAATGGTAATACCTGCTAATTCGGAGTATTCTTCTTCCTGCAGGTGAATAATACCTAATTCGAGATTGTTAGGACTATCGATGATGGCTTTATAGGTATTATGACCGATTGCTTTGATTTGAATTTGCCATATTCCCTCCGGAATTGATTTAAAAGAAAAACAGCCTACAGCGTTTGATTTTGTACTTAAAAGTTCATCCGACGTTTGGTGTTGTAAAATGATTAGGGCGTTTTCTATAGGAAGCAAGTTGCTGTTTTTTATACAACCGTTTACTTCTTGTGCTTCGGTATAGGCAAAGGTAAAAACGCAGAGTAGTACGATTAGAGTATGTTTTTTTTTCATAAGGATGTTATTTGTTATGGTTAAAGGTTCAGTTCAAGTTGGTTTTTTACTAAATTAAAATAAGTGCCTTTTCGCTGAATGAGTTCGGGATGTGTGCCCTGTTCAATGATTTCTCCTTTTTCGAAAACGACAACGTTATCGGCATTTTTTACAGTAGATAATCGGTGTGCTACTATAATTACAGTCTTTCCTTTAAAAAAGAAATTGAGGTTATTCATAATTATTTTTTCATTATGCGCATCTAAGGCACTTGTTGCCTCGTCAAAAAGAATAATGTCTGGATTTTTGTAAATGCAACGCGCAATTAAAATCCTCTGATTTTCACCACCGCTTAAGTTGATTCCCGAGAATTTTAAATTGGTTTGATAGCCCAAGGGAAGGTTGTTAATGGTGTCTTGGATGTTGGCCATTTTTGTAGCGTATTTTAATCGTTCTTTGTCGATGGTGTAATCCTGATCGGATTCTGAAATATTTCTCAATATGGTGTCCGGGAAGATAAAGCCGTCTTGAAGTACTGCGCCACACTTTTTTCTCCAAGATACTTCGCTGATGTTTTTTAGGTTGGTAGTGCCGTAAAAAATGTCGCCCTGTTGCTGTTCATAGAATTTTAATAATAAATTAATCAAGCTGGTTTTTCCGCTGCCACTGGTTCCGACAATTGCCGTTATTTTTCCCGCGGGTATGAAAAGGTTGATGTTTTTCAATATATAGTTTTGGCTAAGGTGGTTGTATTTAAAGGATACATCTTGAATGTGGATGTCGTTGATTTTTTGTAGGGCATTTTCGGAAAATGTGTTTTCGGTTGTCTCTGTTTTTTCTTCAAACAATTCCCCCATTCTGTCTAGGCTAATTCTAGCTTCTTTATAATCCTGAAATAGGACTACAAAACTATTTATAGGGACTGTCAATTGTCCGAGAATAAATTGTAGTGCCAACATGGTTCCCAGAGAGGCTGTTCCTTGGATGACCGCTATAGCTGATAATGCGGTTATAAAGAGATAGGTTATTTGCATGACCATGTTTCCTCCGATGATTTGTATTTGTTCAGTTCTTAATTCTTTTTGTGATGTGTCTAATGTTCGAGATTGGATGCTTTCCCATTCTCTTCGGCGTTTGACGTTGGAGTTGTTGAGTTTAATGTCTAAAATTCCATTGAGTATTTGCAGTATGCTGTTGCGGTTTATATGCGCTAAATCACGTCTTAAGTAACTTAGGCGAGCACGCTCTTTTACAAAAAACTGCACCCAAAGTACATAGAGAATAATACCAATGAGATACGTTATAAAAAATTTCCAATTGTAATAGAGCATAATTCCGCCAAAAACACTCACATTTATTAGAGCAAAAAAGGCGTTTAGGAAGGCGTTGGCAAGAAAATTTTCCAAGTATATTTGGTCGTCAATGCGCTGTATTAAATCGCCTTGTGTTTTGGAGTTAAAAAAGGATACGGGTAAGCTCATCATCCTTTTTAACAAATCTGAAATAACCATTATCCTTACTTTTCGCGTAATAACTAGTAAATACCACCGTCTTACTACATCTAATAATACTTGTGAGAAGTAAAAGATAAATTGGCCTATGATGAGGACAATTACAAAAGTCACATTCTTTTGTGTTACCCCTTTGTCTACTAATTGCTGGGTAAAATACGGCAGTAAAGAGGTTATAAATGTGGTTAGTAATAGGCTGAGGAATACCTGTTTGAGTTGGTTTTTGTATCTTTTTATATAGGGTTTTAGTAAGGAGAGGTTGTATTTTTTTTGCTTGTTGTTTTCTTTGATGTAGAATTCAGTTGTGGGTTCTACAACTAAAATATGCCCGTGATTTTTTTGATTGAGGTTCAAGGTTTTGTTGTAGAGCCATCCTTCTAAGAATTTATCCTTGGAGATTTTTATTCTTCCGAATGCCGGGTCGGCAAGGTATATTTTGGTAGGGGTTATTTTATACACCACTATATAATGCCGCTGTCGCCAATGAGCTATAAAAGGTAAAGGAATGTCGTTTTTAAGGGTTGTAAAGTCAATATTTAAGGGCAGTGTCCTTAATCCAATTTCTTCTGCTGCATTTGCTATGCCCAATAAAGAAGCGCCTTGTTTGGTGAGGTAGGATTTTTGTCTAAGTTGTTGAATAGACACCTCTTTACCATAATATTTGGCAATTATTTTTAGGCAAGTTGCCCCACAGTCCATAATATCTAATTGTTTGTAAAATGGAAATTTTTTAGTGAATATACTCATGTTTCACAAGTGGATTTAGGGTTCAGTTTGATTATGTAACCTTTGTTTACAAAGTCTGTAAGCAAGAGTAAGGTATTGTTGTAGTTTTCTTGGTCAAGGGCATATTCTCGTTCTAATTCAGTGAAAATCTCAGAAACCATGCGTATGCCATTGATCTTCTGTAGCACATTGATGGTGTCCAAGGTGCATTCAAATGTTTTTAGCCGTGGCGAACTTAGAACAACTTCTTTAATGGCTGGGGTATCGTCATTATTGGGCAAGCTGGCGTTAATCTGAATTTGGATTTCTGTTGGTATTAGTAGAACATCACTGTTTTTGATGGTTTCCGGGGAGGATGTCTTGATTGCTTTAAAAAACCAGTTTTTGTAAATGGTTTTTTTTGCATTGATGTTTATGGTAATGTGTTCCATAAATAGGGGGGTGTAGGATTCTATTTTATAGCCCTTAGATTTAAAATATTCGTGTAGTTCTTGTAGGCTTAGTTGGTGAGTGGGATCTGTAAAATGATAGTCTAAAGGCCCAAAGTGTATAAAGGAACCACCAGTGCTTAATACGCGGTCTATTTCGCTGAAATAATCATGGATGGCTAGAGTGTCTGTGAAGTAGCAGGATATTATGCAGTCAACTGTATGGTTTGAAAGGGGGAGGTTTTTTACGTCGGCTACAAAATAATCAAATAAAGTTCCGGTTTTGTTTTGTAATAATTTGCGAACCAATTCTTCTTTAATAGCGATGTGTAACAAGGTGTTTGTAGGCGTTGAATAATTTTTCTTTAAATAATAAGTAAAGGAGTAAGGTTGTTTGCTTATTTTTTGTAGTAAAGCGGGCATCTCATAAGAAAGGTCAATAGCGATGAGGTGGTTAAAGCAGTTTTTTAGTTCTAAAGCAATTCTTCCCAAGCCTGCTCCTAAAACTAAGGCGTTGCGATGTGTAGGTGTTAGTTTGCTTTTTAAAGCGTCAACGATAATCTTGATTTCATTCTCGCATTCTTTTAAACCGCTCCAATCACGGAGTAAATATTCATAACTTAAGCTGTAACCTGTATGGGAATGGGAGCTTATGGCATTGATTACAGCATCGATACGACCATGAGGGGTCAGTTGGTTTTTAAATTCATTAAACAGGGTTATTCGTCTGTCGATTTCTGCTGTGATTTCATCCTTGTTTAATTTAGAAAGTGTTTCTTTTTGGGTATTTAAATCGTCAATACCTAGTTTGTATTGAATCAATTTCTTACTTATGTAAATCTCGAAATCTTCTAAGAGTACTGGTATGCCGCCAATCTTGTGATTGAGGTGTCCGCACTTTTTACACAAAGTATAGAGGGCATTTATATCCGGTGAGGCCTGCTCACATTTGATGCATTTGTAAATCATAATAAATGTTGTTTTTCGAGTAAAATATAAACGGTTAATAGAAAAAACAGCACCAATACAATGCTTAGGTAGCCTCCTCGTTTAAACAGAAACCCTTCTTTTTTGTTTAAGACTTCCAATTTAAAATAGTCGTTGTCTGGTATTTGGTGTAAGGCAAATTCTTCGGTTGCTTTATTGTTTTTTTTCATTTTTAGATAGTGTTTAGTAGTGCTGTATCAGCTACTTATTTTTTTTATTCGTTGTCTTTTATTTTGACTAATATATTAAACATTTTACTTTTGATTATTTGTTTTAAGATTTTTTTATTATTTTTTTACCATAATATTATACTATTTTTATAGTAATATTTACATTATTCATTTTATTAAGTGTTTTTGTTTACGTATATTGTCATAATTAACCATAAATATTTTTATTATGAAAAAACTATTTAAAAATGCTCAACTTGAGAAGATGAGTATTGAGGCTTTAAAAGCCAAATCAGAAAACACTCAGGATGAAAATCTATTGAGTAACATTGTTGGAGGCTTGGGATTTAGTCAAGCATTATGTCACGTAGCTGAGCTAACGTAAGGAGAAGCATTTTGATTTTTTAAATCAAAACGGATTCAGAGAAGGGACTACCCAAAAGTAGTCCCTTCTTTTATGGGGTTAATCCTAGGAATAGGAGGAAGTGAGTTGGGCTTTAAGGAAGAAAGTTTTGGGTTTTAATTTGTGGCAGTTTTATTTATAAGGACAGTATATAATCCTGTTTTATTTTGATAATTTTGCATCAAAATTTAAAGGATGAATCAACCTCGTTTAGCCTTGCTTATCGGAATAATTTGTATTTCGATTTTCCCAGTTTTAGTTCGACTAAATCTCGTTCCCAGTTTGAGTTCTGCGTTTTATCGAATGGCCATTGCAGCTGTCGTTTTAGTTCCCTATGCCGTATTTACAAAGCAATTTAAAACCTATTCGCCAAAACTTATGGGGTTGATGGTGTTGTCCGGAATTATTTTCGGATCGGATGTGGCGGTTTGGAATATAGCCATTGTGGGTTCGTCTGCAACTCAGGCTACTTTATTGACCAATTTAGCTCCTGTATGGGTCGGAATAGGGAGTTATTTTATTTTGAAAATAAAACCGACGATCAACTTCTGGTGGGGAACGGCATTGGCCTTAATAGGTATGGTGGTGTTAGTTGGGGTAGATGTTTTTGTGGAGTTGCGTTTTGATCAAGCATTTATATTTGGCGTTTTGTCGGGGGTTTTTTATGCGAGTTATATGTTGTTGAGTAAACGCATACTGGAAGAGGTTCCGGTGGTGACTTTTATGACTTTCAGTTTGTTGGCTTCAGCAGTATATTTGGGAATCTGGTGTGTGATTGCAGGTGAGCCGCTAACGGGTTTTTCTAATATCGGTTGGGGAGTGTTGGTTATTCAAGGTACAGTGTGCCAATTGTTGGCTTGGTTATTAATCAGTTTTGCCACCAAACACATGCGCGCAACAAGAGTTTCACTGAGCTTGTTGAGTCAGGCTTTATTAGCTTCTTTATTGGCATGGATTTTCCTTCATGAAGAAATCAATGCTCAAATGATTTTAGGCGGAATTATTGTACTAATTGGTATCGGAATTACCTTTTTCGATAGCAGTGGAAGTTCTTTCGAAAAGTTTAAGAAATATAGGAAACAACGAAAACTAAATCGTTAATACAATCTACTATTATTTCTCTGACCCCACGTTGTTTCTATTAAAAGAAAACGTTCCAATGTTTGATAACTACTTGAAGGTAGATTCCGAGAAAGACAATGCCGATGACGAATTGAATAAAGGTAGAAGTTAAAAATCCAATAAAAGAACCTGTTGCAGCCTTAAAGGCTCGTTGGATGTTTTTGGAGTCGAATAGTAATTCGCCCAATAAGGCCCCAACAAAAGGCCCAATAATAAAGCCCAATGGGATTGGAGCAATCAATCCAATTACCAAGCCTATATTGGTGCCCCAAATGCCGTATTTACTACCGCCAAATCGCTTCGTGCCTTGGGCGGGGATCACATAATCCAAAATGACGAGCAGGAGGGTGAGGACTAGTGTAAAGCCCAATATCCAATAATTGATTTCAATTGAGGGAGTTAGGTATAGCAGTAAGAGCCCGAACCAACTTAAAGGCGCACCGGGTAGTAAGGGGAGAATACTCCCCAATAAACCAGCTAATATTAAAATAAAGCTGAGGCTCAATAGTATATACTCCATCTCTTATTTTTTTGTACTTTTGAAGAATAAAAGTACGACTTTATTATATATGAATAAATTTTATCCCTTATACATTCTTTTTCTCTTTTTGAGTGCTTGCGGTTGGTCGGATAAAAAGATTCCAGACGGTGATGTACTTTTAAAAGAAGAATTAGAAAAAATAGATTGGACCCAAGTGGATAGTTATCCGAGCGTAGAACTGTGCGATACCTTATTAGACGATGCTCAGCGCAAACAGTGTTTTTTTGACTATTTAACCGCCCGGTTACATGAAAAATTGAAATTGGATTCGTTGACGTCTAAACATCCAAAAATTGACACTATCGAAGTGCGTATCACGGTGTTTCCAGATGCTCATTTGGAATTTGAACCCTTTTATGTTAGTGATAGTTTAAAGTTTAGGTCTCAGGAAATTGATAGTTTATTGCAATTGAGGTTGATGGACTTTCCAGAAATTAGTCCGGCAATCAAACGGGGTATACCGGTGAAAACACAATTTATTCTGCCGTTGGTAATCAAGTCGGAATAATTATTTTTTTAGCTTAAATCGCAAAACAAAATAACTGCCGATTAAAACGGGAATAACAATGTTGAGCAACCAAATTAGGGCAGCCACTAAGGCAACTATCCAAGCGTTTACGCCCAATAAGTTAAATATATAAAGAGCAATACTTCCTTTAATAGCAAACTCCAAAAACTGAAAACTCGGTAAAGATGATGCTAAGAGGTAGATAAATGAGATGCTACACAATAATTCATAATACGGTAATTCAACACCAAAAAGACGGTATAAAAAGATGTATTGATGCATTAAGGCTAAATAACGTAAAAAGGAAAGGAATAAATTTTTTCGATGAACGGTATGGGGTATTTTTCTTATTTCTGCAATAAGCCAGCGGATAGAGTATCCCTTAATCTCTACATTTCTCAATAGATATATCAGGAGTATAGCCAAGCTCAATACACCTATAATTAGTCCAATAATTTGGTCTGAGGTGATTTGATATATAAAATGTAGTGAAAGGGCACCTAAAGCACCAAATGTAATTCCGTATATAACTTGAGTACCGTTGCAAATGACATTTAAAAAAAGAATTTGACCGGCGTCTTTTCGGTCGAAATAAAGTACTTTACCCGCGTACTCACCTATGCCGTTTGGTGTAAACAGACCGAGGGTTAACGCACTTAAAACCTGTTTGGTCGATTCGCCAAGGCTGATTTTTTGAACAACAGCTGCCAGATTCTGCCATTTTAGAATTTCAATAAACCGATTGGCAAAAGTTAAAAGCAATACCGATGCAATCAATGCTGTATTTTTGGGGTCGCCAATTAAGGGAAGTAACACCTTGAAGTCAACTGCCTTATCGTTGGATAATTGATGGTATATGAAATATAAAGCAAAACCCACTACTAATATTTTAATCAGAAGTACGAGGAATTGCTTAGTTTTGTCTGATAGGAATTTCATCACTGCAAAGTAAACATTATTTTCCGTGAATTAGAAAGCTCTTTTAAAACTAATTACATTGACTACAGAACGCATTATCTTGGGTATTGATCCCGGAACAACCATTATGGGATTTGGATTGATAAAAATTATCAATAAGAAGATGGAATTTATTCAATTGAATGAGTTGCAACTTTCCAAGTATGACGATCACTATACCAAATTGCGTCATATTTTTAATCGAACGATAGAGTTGATTGAAACACATCATCCCGATGAAATTGCTATTGAAGCTCCTTTTTTTGGTAAAAACGTACAGTCGATGCTTAAATTAGGACGGGCTCAAGGTGTGGCCATGGCGGCGGGTTTGTCTCGCGATATTCCGATTACCGAATACGAGCCCAAAAAGATAAAAATGGCCATTACCGGCAATGGAAATGCCAGTAAGGAGCAGGTGGCGAAAATGTTACAACAGCTTTTGAATTTAAAAGAATTGCCTAAAAACTTAGACAGTACCGATGGTTTGGCCGCTGCGGTTTGCCATTTTTTCAATTCAGGAAAAGTAACAGTTGGAAAAAATTATACGGGTTGGGACGCTTTTGTCAAACAAAATCAAGATCGAGTAAAAAAATAAATGGCAGGGATTTACATACACATTCCGTTTTGCAAGCAGGCTTGTTATTACTGTGATTTTCATTTTTCAACTTCTCTCAAGAAAAAAGAGGAAATGATTGATGCCATTATAGAAGAGTTGTCTTTGCGCGGTTCTGAGCTAAATGGAGAGCCCATCGAAACCATCTATTTTGGAGGAGGTACACCGAGTCTTTTAGAAGTGGACGAGCTCAATCGAATTATCTCTCATATTGAGCAGCAGTTTACGGTTGCGACTGATCCCGAAATTACCTTGGAGGCCAATCCGGATGATTTAAAATTGGAAACCATACAAAAATTGGCGCAAACACGTATCAATCGATTGAGTATAGGTGTTCAATCTTTTTTTGAAGCCGACTTAAAAATGATGAATCGGGCGCATAATGCCGAGGAAGCTTTGCTGTGTTTGACCGAAGCAACGAAATATTTTAAAAATATATCCATCGACCTTATTTACGGGATTCCAGGAATGAGTTCGGAACGTTGGTTGCACAATATCGAAACGGTTTTGAATTTGGGAATCCCTCATATTTCCACTTATGCACTAACGGTAGAGCCCAAAACGGCCTTGTATAAGATGATTCAAACTGGGGATATTCCTAAGCCGGATGATGGGGTGGCGCACGAACATTTTTTACTGTTAATCGATCGACTGAAAACGGCGGGTTTTATTCATTACGAACTTTCTAATTTTGGTAAAGAAGGTTTTTTCTCCAAAAACAATTCTGCGTATTGGTTGGGCAAAAAATATTTGGGAGTGGGTCCTTCTGCGCATAGTTTTGATGGACAATCCCGCAGTTGGAATGTTTCCAATAACAGCTTGTATATAAAGGGTATTCAATCCAATGCATTACCTATAGAAAGAGAAGTTTTGTCTAAAGACGACCGGTATAACGAATATATCATGACCGGATTGCGTACCATTTGGGGGGTGAATCTTCAGCGTATTCAGCAGGAATACGGTATGGAATACCGAATTTATTTGGAAACTCAAGCAACTCGCTTTATCAACGACGGTTTGATGCAATATAGTCAAGATGTGTTAACGATTACAAATAAGGGAAAATTTTTAAGCGATGGAATTGCGGCTGATTTATTTTGGTTAAATTTGAAATAAAAAATTTGAAAGCACGTATTTCGATTCTCGATCAAAAATTCACCGTAGATTTTTCGGAGCCCCTGGATATTTCAATTCCGTTAAGTGCGTCAGACAAGAATCCTATAGCCTGGTACCAAAACCAACCCGAAATTACGCCTGTACAAGACGGTGATTGGATTGGGAAAGTCAGCGAAGGGCAGTCGTCTACCAACTTCAACAACATCAATTTTAATCCCCATGCACACGGAACACATACCGAGTGTTTGGGACATATTAGCTACGAATTTTATAGCGTTAATCAGCATTTAAAGCAATTTATGTTTTTAGCGCAGCTCTTCACGGTTTCTCCTGTGCAAATCGGTGAAGATCGAATCATTGGTTTGGCACAACTCCAAGAGCATTGGGTTGATTTCCAACAAACCGCTTTAGTCATTAGAACGCTTCCCAACGACGATTTAAAGCAACACCAAAAATACTCCCACACCAATCCACCTTACCTAACCGAAGATGCTGTGGTGTTTTTAAGAGAAGCGGGTATTGAACATTTACTGATCGATTTGCCTAGTGTGGACAAGGAAAAAGATGGGGGAAAACTGGTTTGTCATAAAGCGTTTTGGAATATTACCGATGTAAAGCAATTGTCAAAAGAGGCGCGTTTTGGGGCTACCATAACCGAAATGATTTTTGTTCCTTCTTTTATACAAGATGGAAAGTATGTACTCAATCTTCAAATCGCTCCTTTTGAAAACGACGCTACTCCGAGTAAGCCGGTGCTATATAAAATAACCGACTAGAGCGCCGTTGTTTTTGAAATAAATTAGAGTTTAAAAATTCATATTAAACAGTTATGGATAGTATTCAAGCATTGTACGAATACGCCCTTCTAAAAAAAGGCGTTACAGATCACTTTCCCTTTGATGAAAACACCTTGGTATTTAAAGTTGGAGGTAAAATATTTGCATTAAGTTCACTAAGCGATTGGGAAAAAGGGGTCGGTCAAATCAATTTAAAATGTGATCCCGAAAGGGCATTGGAACTACGCGAATCACATGAAGAGATTATTCCGGGATATCACATGAATAAAAAACACTGGAATACCGTAAGTTGTACGGGTAGGTTATCTTCAACGTTGATTCGAGAATTAATCGACCACTCCTACGATTTGGTTTTTGCGGGTTTACCCAAAAAAATCAGAGACGAAATGAGTTAATATTTATTTCGTTATAGAACTATCATCCACTTCGTCTTGGATTTTGATGGTAACAGGTATGGTGAATAGACTTCTTACCGTTTTGCCGTTATTTTCCGCTGGTATCCAAGGGATGCTGTTTTTGAGTATGTCAATAATGTGTAGATTGGTTTTATCGTCTAAACCTCTTAATATTTTGACCTCGTCAATCTTTCCATCTTTTTCTACTATAAATTGAAATATAAGTTTAGCTACACCGCCGTCGAAAGTTTCGGGAGTTCTAAATTTACTGATAAAGTATTTGTTGAATTCTGACGTACCACCTGGGTAAGTGGCTGTTTTTTCTACTATTGAAAACACGTTCATCGATGGTTTTTCAGTAGTTGATGGTGCATTGTGGGTGCTGGTTTGCGCTTGTACACTAAACACAGCGATTAAAGCTAATAGTAGGGATGAAAGACCTTGTGCTAAGATGTTTTTTCTTCTATTAATGATTTTTGTTGTCATCATAAAGCGTTTTTTTGTGGGTTGATAATGAAAAGAACTGCTCAAGGTTTGAGCGTGTATTTGGGTCTGCTGTTGAATTAAAATTTGAAGATAAGCTACGGTGTTATGAGTGGTTTTAATGACACTTTCATCTGCTAAGAATTCGTGGTTTAACGAAATGGCTTTTTTATAGAGATAAAAAATGGGATTAAACCAAAAGACGATTTTTAATAGTTCAATAAATACAATGTCCAAGGAGTGAAATTGCTTGATGTGAGCGGTTTCATGAAGGATAATTTCATCACTGAAATCAACGGTCTGGAATTGCGCAGCCGGTATATATATGCGGTTCCAAAAGGCAAAAGTATGTGATGTTTTAGAGGTGAATACAAATTTGATACCGTTTGTTTTTTGCGTGATTTGGCCTTTTTGTAAAGCTTGAAATTTAAACAGATTTAAGAGGAATTTGGAAGTTAATAACAAAACACCTAAACCGTAAATTAACCCAACTACCGTACTTAAATTTGCTGTAGTAGTGACCAATTGCGATGGAGACCCAATCAGTATGGGTTGTAAGTTGGTGTTTGTGAAAGTGGCATCCCACGGCAATGCTGTATTGGCGAACTTTAATAAGGGGAAACACAGCGAACTGACCAAAGCCATTAGCAAATAAAAACGCTTAAACTGATGCATCTTTAAGTTTTCGAGAAAGAGTTTGTATACCCCAAATAGGAGTGTTAAACTCAGGGTCGTTTTGAATAGGTATATCATCATGCTTGTGATTTTTTAATTTCTTCGTCTATAATGGTTTTGAGCTCTTCAAGTTCATTCGCCGTCATGGGGGTTTCTTTAGCAAAAAAAGAAGCAAATTGCAAAGCAGAGTTTCCGAAGAAATTTTTGATCAGGCCTTGGACTTGTTTTGAAAAATAAGCCTCTTTCTTTATTAAAGCATAGTATTGCCTGGATTTGCCATATTCTATATAACCGACAAAACCTTTTTCCGTCATGCGCTTTAGCATGGTAGAAATGGTGGTGCTGGCGGGTTTGGGTTCGGGAAGTTCTTCGATAATCTCTTTCATAAAAGATTTGTCTAACTTCCATATTGATTCCATTAATTGTTCTTCTGCGGGGGATAGTTTCATGCGTAAGTGTTGTTTGTTTATAAGGAGTAACCTTATGGTTATTATCTTGTTTTGTCTTTTATAAAAGTTTCACGAATCAAATCGCCATTTTCATATTTTTGCACTTTAATAAGTTGGTCGTTTTCGTTAAAATAAAACCAGTCACCACTATAAAACCAATGAATCATAGGAGGTTTTACTTCTAACTTTGTTTGACCTGTCGAAGCTACTTTTCCGTTGGGGTGATAATTTGTTACATAACAAATACCCTTTTTAGAATAATGCTCTCTTTTATATAATTTTCCGTCTAAATAGTATTTCCAGATGCCCTTGCCAAATCCTTTTGAATTGTAGTTCTCTTTGATGATTTGCATTTGATCTCCATGACGCATTTTAACTACCCAACGACCAACTCTTTCGTGGTTTTTTGTTTGATTAATCTTGCAGGCTGTGTTGCTCATTAATAAGATTGTCGCGAAAAAGTAGCCTAAAGCTTTTTTCATAGTCTATAAATGTGTATCATGAACTACAAATGTAGATTAAAAAACATATAAATCAAGTTTATTTGTAAAAAAATGATTATTTTTGTTTTTTTAAAAGTGTATGGTGCGGTATTGTTGTTTTTGTTTGGAGTTTTAATGGTTTAGTAAAAGGGTGTGATATGGATAAGATTTCTTTTTTAATGTTTTTTTGCAGCTTGTTTATGGGAATCAATGTATTACAAGCCCAGGAGCAATGCGACTTAACCCGTCGCTATGATGAGTTTATTCGGGTCGAAAAAACGGTTTATGAGGGGGAGGAGTATATCGATGATGTAATCACGGAGGTTGATGGTGGTTATTGTTTTTCGGAGGCTATAAATACCAATTTAAGAAGTTTTGAATACGTACTTACCAATTTTAAAGCCCGACTGGATTATGACAAACTAAAGGCTATATCCGATACCGTAGTGTTGCAAAAAGTATATATACAGGATTTGGAAAAGGACAGTCTTTTTAATGCTGTCTTAACTGATTTTTCTGCAAAAGTATTGGATAAGCGGGTTGCCAAAGACACCATCACGATGAATCAATTGGTCAATTTTGCTACAAAGTTTTTTTCTATAATAAAAGTAAATGAGCAGGGTGCTTATGTAGGAAAAGTGTGTGTAGGTATCAACGATATAAAAAAGACAGAGTTAAAACGACATGCTTTTGCCGAAGCATTTTGTTTTTCCACAATAATTGAAAACTATCAAGGCGAGCAATTTAGTATGTATGATGAGTTTGTAACTGCTATCATAGAATTATATAGCTTGAATTTGGGAATTGATCCTGCAGAACGGTTATTGAGAGCACAAGGTGCCATGTATATGTTGATGTTTAAGAATGAAAACTTAAGGCAGCTGTTATTGGCAACTTATGAAACACAGCGAGATTATTTGCCTTTTGTACTTAAGGTATAAAAGAGTAAAGTCTCGAATATTTATTTAGTGAGACTTTTGTTTTTGTAGTAAATCTACAAGGTTTTCCGAGTCCAATAATTGGGAAGGGTATTGGATGTTGGCTTTTTCTTCAATTGTAAATCGACGTGTTTTTGCTGTATGGCTACCATTTTGGAATTTACCATATTAAAAGCTAAAAACCACTCCAAACAAAAGAGATCGAGGACGTATGGGGATAGTGACGGTGCTGTTATTTACCCCACTATATTGCGTAAAACTATAGTTTTTTCGATTAAATAGGTTTTGGAGATTTAAGAAAAACGTGATATCAGACAATTTGTATTTGGATTCCAAGTCGAGGAAATAATTTTCGACAAATAAATCTTCGCTAAGTTCGATATAGTTATGTTCTGCACTTAAATTTAAGTGAAGGTTTTCTGATAAGATAAAGTATGTTTTTAAGTTTTGGTTGATGTTGTTTAAGGTATTGCTGTTAGTGAAATTATTTTTCTCCCAAAATAGATGGCTCGTCCAGCTATAATTAAACGATAACCATTCGATTTTTCTAAAGTGAATCATAAACTTAGACATAAAAGAATTACTGTAGTTGTCAAAAGGCACTTCTTGCTGTATGAGTTCTGATTGATACTGTCTAAAATTAAAATTCGCAACGATATTGGTTTTTTGTTTGCTCAAGTATTTATCTGCCTTGATTTCGAAAGTGGTAGTAGAAGATGTAATATTTCTTAATAGTGTTGTAGTAATTTGATAATCGGGATCATAAAAACGGTGATGGGTTAGGTTGCTTTTTACCGGTTCGTAAGACAGGGATAAATTGAAAAAAAAGGCTGAAATTAGATTTTGATAATCGACACCAAAATTATAATTCTGAGCTATACTCTTTTCGAGAATGCCGGTTGCGGCATAGTAGTTTCGGTAGTCGGTCATGATAACGGAGGAAAGATAATTTTGAACGCTACCCCTGTGGGTAGTTTTGGAAGCACTGAAGTTTAGCTTAAAAAAGGGATTTAGGGTATAGGTTGTTTTAAAACGGGGGTCGATAGAAAATAGTGTTCTCTTAGCACCGCTATCGGATGTAAGTTGTTTTTCGGGAATATAAGCTTCGAATCGCAATGGTAAGACAAGGGTTGATTTCCAATTGCTTTTATGATATCTATATTCTGGGGTCACTGTAGCTCCCCATCGCAACATTTTTATGTGGTTCGTAAATAGGTAGTGTTCTAAAAAATTAAATTGTTGTGCTGTTTGCAAATCGGTTTTTATATTATCGTTGGTAAAGAATAATTCCATACCGTTGGAAAGTATATGTCCTAATAAAGTACTGTTTCTATGGAGTTTAATTTTGGAAATAAAATGATTATTACGGATGTTTTGTATCTGGTGATCCGTGGTATTTAATATGTTGTTTTTATGTTCGTTTTTAAAAATCTCCGGTTGGCTTATCCATCGAGTAAATGAATTTAGGGTGTATTTGTTGTCTTTATTACCTAAAATGAAAGAAAATTTATGCTGAATTTGATAGGAATTTTGACTTGTCTGCGCCGTACTACTGCGCCGGCTTGAAACGGTTTTAATGGATTTATTCCAGTCTATGGAAGCGTTGATTTCATTGTATAGGTAGGTTTCAGGGCTGTTGTTTTCGTACTGTGCTGTAAAATTAGCTTTTGAACGGTGACCGCGGTTCAGGATGTTTTCGTCTAATTGGAAATCTTGCTGCTGATCTAGTAGGTGAAACCGGGATTGATTCTCAATGCGCTGTTCTTGATTGTCTTTGAGGTAATTTCCATTTAAGCGCCATGTTTTGTATTCGGCGTGTTTATATAAATGGTTAAATGTTCCGGTATACGTTTCATTATTTATATATCGTTTTTTATCCATAGGTATGGAAGTGGTTTTGTAGTTCGCTAGGAATGTTTGAGGCTTTGGATAATGGAAGAAAAAATTAAAAGAACCGGCAAACTCTTCGGCATCACTAATGATGTCTGATCCGGTATTGTCTGTTTGTAATCGAATCAAAGATTGTTGTTTTTGACCCAATTGGGAGGCAAATAATTTTGATTGAATTAAAAAAGGCTGAAATCCTAAAGCACTTTCTAGTTGCCCAAAAGGGACGTGTTTATACGATTCGTTTAGTTTGATGTTTACAGCTGCTTCATCTGGAATATCTATGCCTTTCAAGGTTTTAATATGTTGATTGTTTTCAATAATCTGTACCGTATATATGGCTTCAATGGGGATGCTTTTTACAGCTACACCATACCGTTGTCCCATCAAATCAAGTCCCTCTATATAAAATTTATTTATGGATTTCCCTTCGTATTTTATGGCTCCAGATGGATTTACTTCGACTCCTGGCAACCGCTTTAAAACATCAATTAAATGGCTGTCTTCGAAGCTTTTAAAGTGGGATATGTTGTAGTGTAACGTATCTTGGTCCCTTGATATTAAGGGTGCTTTGATAAATATCTCTTCTATTTCGAACGTTTTTGGCTCTAAATAAATCTCCATATCGGTACTGATATCTTTGGTTTCCCATTCATTATATCCGATAAGGGAAAAATGTATGGAAGTAAGCGATGAGGTAAAGAAGGCTTCAAAAACACCTTGATGGTTACTTAGAGCATATCCTAAGAATACTTTTTCGGAATTGTAATATTTACAAATTACTCCCTCAATAGGGAGCCGTGTTTCTTGGTTATAAACTGTTCCTCTGACGGTATTGGTTTGTCCGTATAGAGAGGTACTGTTTTGCAAGCAGAAGAAAAACAGAATTAAAGCCGACTGAAATATTTTAGTACCATTCATTTTTGTAAGGCTTTAGTTTTTCTATTCAAGTGCTTTGGGTTTTTAAAAGGGTGTTTTTTGCTGATGAAGGAACAATGGCAAATATGTTTTTAATTCGTTAACTGGTAGTGCTTGATAGTGTTTTAGGTGATTGAGAAGCTTTAATTGTATTTAAATGGTTGTATTGGGATGAAATTACTCTAGTTCTATTGGGTTGTATGGAAGTTTAATTTCAGGGGTTTTGATGGCTTGTCCCGCTGCGTTATACATCATGCCTTTTATCGCTGATGCAGGGTTGTCGGCTACGTTTTTTTCTGCTTTTCGCGCCTTGTCTCTGGTGGTTTTGACGATGGTTTTATTTGCAATTAGATAAATGGGTTCTTGTTTTTTATCCATGCCTTGAGCTGTAAATACATAGACTTTTTCGGAATCTTCGAGTTGTAAGATTAATCCGGGAAGACCACCAAACATATGGGGCCCATTACTAATGGGGATTTCCTCGGTGTACCAAGCCGTGTAATTTCTACCTCTAAATGTACAGCTGGCTTTTTTACAACTGTACCCAAGAATGGACTTGGTGTCTTTTTGAATTTCCCAGTTTAATTTTATAGTTTCCTCTTCATATTGATAGGTTCCACCAAAACGGAGAACTAATTGAATGGTGAATTTTTCTTTGGGATAATTTTTAATAATCATTGTTTGATATTTGCGATTTCGGCGTATGGACAGTAGGGTATTGACGTATTCTTTGCTGGCATATTTTTCCGTAGGGATGCTTTTTTTGAGCGAGTCTGTTTTTAAATCATAATAGTCGGAGAATTTACTGCTGTTTTTTCCAATTTGAAGCACAGTTAAGCCCTGTTCCCTTTTTGCTTTATTTGTAGGGTTCGGGATAAAATCCATTTGATATGTGATATTGAGGTAAGCGGTATCAATGGAGACCGTTGTGAATTCCGAAAGAGCCAAAGTCGAAGGACGCTCGCTAGGTTTGATTCGTTGCGCCACAGTTAGCAGCGGTAGCAACAGAATTAGTAGAGGTATAGTTTGTTTTGCTGTCATAATTTCTTTGTATTTACAAAAGCAACTAAGCATTCGTTGCTTTTGTAATTAAGAGACTCAGTTACAACGTACGTAGTCGTAATAAATAATGGCATCATAGTAGTCTTCATCGGCATAATAATTGTCTTGGCATAAATAAAAATGGCCGTCACAACTATCCATGATTAAATCCCATTGTGTGCAAGCGGATTTAAATCCGCTAAAGGCGCTTCCTAATCCGATAAGAAAGAGTCCTAATACTAGTTTTTTAAAAGGTGTTTTCATATATAATTACTATTTAAAAGATTACTTAAATGGATTTTTGGTTTGGGTATTATAAAATCTCGTTTACCAAAATAATAAAATATTTTTTTGCTTTTTAAACTTTAACTATTTGTTTTTCAGTGTATTGTTTTATTTAAATTGCGATGAAAAAACACGATTTGATTTTTAAATGAATGGAATATTATATGTTTTTTATATAAAAAATGAAGTTGAGGAGGTGAGGTAAAAAAAGCGAGGGAGCGTGTTATGAACTGATTTTTACTTTTTGCAAAAAAAAAACACTCCAAAGAGGAGTGTTAGGTTATGATGGTGCGCTGAATATGTTTAACCGTGTACGGTTTCTTGAGTACCGTAATTTTGAATCAATTGACCTTCAAAGTCCAGCCATTCTTTCCAACGTTGATCCACATCTACTTTCTCGGTATATTTTTTGGCAAATTTTAAAAAGGTAGTATAGTGCCCGGCTTCACTGATCATTAGATCGCGGTAGAACACAGCCAGTTCTTCGTCTTGAATATTGTCAGAAAGCACTCGAAATCGTTCACAGCTTCGTGCCTCTATCATCGCAGCAAATAGCAGCCGTTCGATAAAAGCATCGTTTCTACTACCGTCTTTCTTCATAAACTTAAACAGTTGATTGACGTAATCATCTTTACGTTCTCTACCTAAGGTATAACCGCGTTGTTTAATGATTTCATGTACCATTTTAAAGTGTTCCATCTCTTCGATGGCGATGTCTGTTAAGGCAGTTACTAAATCTTCGTGTTCGGAGTTGTAGGCGATGATGGTAATGGCGTTGGTAGCAGCTTTTTGTTCGCACCAAGCGTGATCGGTTAAAATCTCTTCTAAATTAGATTCGGCAATATTTGCCCATCTGGGGTCGGTCAATAATTTTAATCCTAACATATCAATTGATTTAAATACAAATTTAGCAAATATAATGGGCTTTAAAAATCGAACTGGCGAATCTAAATATTCCGTTATTTTGCAAGATGGAAAACTTTTTAAACAAAAAGCGTTTACTGGTCATTGGGTTGGTTTGGCCTGAGCCCGGTTCGTCTGCAGCGGGAACTCGGATGGTTCAATTGATACGTTGGTTTTTAAAACAAGGTATGCAGGTACAGTTTGCCTGTGCTGCTGGTAAATCTGACTTTAGTTTTGATCTCGTTAGTTTAGGGGTAATCGAAGAAGAAATCGTGTTGAATGACAGTGGTTTTGAAGTGCAATTGGCGCAATGGAATCCTGATATCGTGCTCTTCGATCGTTTTATGATAGAAGAACAATACGGTTGGCGCGTAGCTCAGGTTTGTCCTGCTGCGATGCGGTTACTCGATACCGAAGATTTGCATTTTTTAAGATACGCCCGTCAAGAGTGCTTTAAAAAGGGAATTTCTTTCTCAGAAGAGTTGCTTTACAGCGATCGTGCTAAAAGGGAAATCGCGAGTATTTATCGTTGCGATGCTTCCTTAATTATTTCGGAATACGAGATGAATTTACTTCAAAAACAATTTAATATCGATTTGCGTTTGCTGTGTTATTTGCCTTTTATGGAAGACGAAATTACCGAAGAGATTCAGTCGGGTTGGAGTGATTTTGAAGACTGTGAAGACTTTGTATTTATAGGAAACTTTATACACGAACCCAATTGGAATACGGTGCAGGTTTTAAAAAACCGAATTTGGCCCGCAGTGCGGAAACGTTTGCCTAATGCTAAATTACATATATATGGAGCCTATGCTACAGCCAAAGTTTTGCAATTGCATCAGCCTAAGGAGGGTTTTTTGGTTCACGGCCGCGCTCCGGATGTTCTAGAGGTCCTGTTGCCTGCAAGGGTATTGTTAGCTCCAATTCAATTCGGTGCCGGAGTAAAAGGAAAGTTTATCGATGGGATGAAAACGGGTACGCCAAGTGTAACGACGCGTATCGGTGCGGAAGGGATGACGGGAGGTTTGGCTTGGTCCGGTTATGTTGCAGATACTGATCAGGACTTTGTAGATAAAGCGGTGCAATTGTATACGGATAAGGCCAGTTGGGAAAAAGCAAACGACCAAGGTGTGTTGTTGCTGAACCAACGGTATGCGGCTGATCGGTTTTCTGATGATTTTTTAGGTTGGTTACGGGATTCGTTGGAGAATATGCAAAAGAATCGTCAATTTAATTTTGTAGGACAGCTTTTGTTGCATCATAGTTTGCAGAGTACTAAGTATATGAGTCTTTGGATTGAAGAGAAGAATAAATAGATTTTATGTTAAAATTTATAATTTATTATTCTTTTCTCAGTGCCGATGTTTTAAGGGATTTGATGTAAAATTAAGGTGGTTTTTTGGTTTTTATATTGTTAAATTTCTGATTCTATATCTTATATGTTGTTTTTATGTTATAATAATCATTAAATTTATGAAGAAAATTAATTTATTATAGCTATGGATAACAATTTCATTGATCAGGTTCGAAATTTTATTTCGCCTGAAACGATTTCAGATTTGAGTAGTTCAACCGGTGAATCTGCAACTAAGCTTGAGAAGGGATTTACTATGTCTATTGCCTCGGTTCTTTTGGGATTTGCTTCTAAAGGAGAAGGAGGGTTGTCGACTATTTTGAATCAGGCGAAGAGCCATTTTGTAGATTCCTTAGATGGAACAGGTCAGTCTTCACCAATAAAAGGGGTTTTTAATTCTCTTTTTGGGGATGCTAATTCTGAAGTGGTTTCGTCTATTCAAGCACATAGCGGATTGAGTACTTCGGCTACGAATTCCGTTTTAGAACAAGCTACTACGGCTGTATTCGGTTTTTTTAAAAACCTTAGTCCCAATTTTGATGTGGGAACGATTACCCAATTTTTGAGTAGCAATAAAGGAGCTTTTTTAGCTGCTTTACCCGCAGGGTTTTCTTTAGCAGGGTTAGGAGGTGTTCCTAAAGTAGGAGCCATTCCTAAAGTAGAACCCGTTCGTCCGGTTACTCATGCACGAGCGCAGTTCACTCCGGAAAAAAAGGAAAAAGGAGGTTCTCTTTGGTTGTATTTAATATTGCTTTTGATTGCCGTTGCGTTGATTTATTTCTTCCTTCGCGGACGTAGTGAAGTTCCTGAAACGGGAGTGAACACCGATGCGGGAATGGTTGATGTGAATAGTGAACAAAAAGTGGATGGTACGAGTGTTAGTACTGGAGCTATTGATTTAACCAGCAGAGAGATGTTGAAAGTCACTTTGCCGGATGGAGTTGTTATCAATGCTTACAAAGGAGGAATCGAAGATAAATTGGTGGTTTTCTTAAAATCGGACTATAAAAAACTGGGTGGCCAAAAGTTAAAAGATACGTGGTTTGATTTTGATAACTTAAATTTTGAAACCAATTCTGCTGTGGTTACTGCGGAGTCGAAGCCTCAATTAACCAATATTGTGGCTATTCTTAAAGCGTTTCCTGATGCAAAATTAAAAATAGGAGGCTATACCGATAAAACCGGAACAGAAGCCGTAAATCTAAAATTATCCGGTGAGCGTGCCCATGCTGTTAAGAAAAGTATTGAAGAAGCGGGACGTGGTTCTCAAATCGATGGTGCAGAAGGCTACGGCTCGAAATTCGCAAAATACGATGCTACTGCACCAGAGGCCGATCGTGTTTTAGATCGTCATATTTCTGTTAGTGTACGTTGATAGGCTGATACGCTAATAGGCCATAAAAGAAAAAGCCACCCGCTAGGGTGGCTTTTGTTTTATTTAGACAATTCTGTAAAGTATTTGTAAAACAAAGGAATGGTTTCAATTCCTTTAAGGTAATTAAAGACGCCAAAGTGTTCGTTTGGCGAGTGGATAGCATCGCTGTCCAGTCCAAAACCCATCATAATAGACTTGGAGTTTAATTCCTCTTCAAATAGGGCGACAATTGGAATACTGCCTCCAGAGCGAACCGGTATTGGGGTTACTCCAAAAGTATCGGTATAGGCTTTGGATGCAGCTTGGTATCCGATGGAATCTGTAGGTGTTACATAACCTTGTCCGCCATGATGCGGTTTTACAACCACCTTAACGGATTTAGGTGCGATGCTTTCGAAATGGTTTTTAAATAATTCAGTAATCTCTTCCCAATCTTGGTTTGGAACTAAGCGCATAGATATTTTCGCAAATGCTTTGCTGGCAATTACCGTTTTGGCACCTTCTCCAGTATATCCGCCCCAAATTCCATTGACATCTAAAGTTGGGCGTATCGAATTTCTTTCGTTGGTGTCGTATCCGGCTTCTCCATATACTTCTTCAATATCTAAGGCTTTTTTGTAGTTGTCTAGTGAAAATGGACGCTTCGCCATTGCTGTTCTTTCTTCTTTGGATAGTTCTTCTACTTTGTCGTAAAAACCAGGAATCGTAATGCGGTTATTTTCGTCGTGTAATGATGCAATCATTTTGGTTAATACGTTAATCGGGTTGGCTACAGCACCGCCGTATAATCCGGAATGCAAATCGCGATTTGGTCCGGTTACTTCAACTTCTACATAGCTCAATCCTCTTAGTCCTGTGGTAATCGATGGTTGTTCGTTGGATATCATTCCGGTATCAGAAATTAAAATCACATCGTTTTTCAACTTCTCTTGGTTTCTTTTTACAAACCAGCTTAAGCTAACTGATCCCACTTCTTCTTCACCTTCGATCATAAACTTGACATTACAGGGTAGCGCGTCGTTTTGAATCATGTATTCCAAAGCTTTGACGTGCATAAACATTTGTCCTTTGTCGTCACAGGCACCACGAGCAAAAATAGCTCCTTCGGGATGAATTTCCGTTTTTTTAATAACCGGTTCGAATGGTGGCGAAGTCCATAACTCGATAGGATCAGCCGGTTGTACGTCATAATGACCATAAACGAGCACTGTCGGTAAATTTTTATCGATTATTTTTTCACCATAAACAATAGGGTATCCCGGAGTTTCACACATCTCTACTAAGTCGCAGCCGGCTTTTTCGAGATTGGCTTTTACTGCTTCGGCTGTATTTATAACGTCTTGAGAATAAGCGCTATCTGCGCTAACGGATGGTATTTTTAAGAGCTCAATGAGTTCATTAAGCAGGCGTTCTTTATTTTCTTCTACGAATTGTTTAGAATCTTTCATGGTTAAAATGGATAAGTTGACATTAATCATCACAAAGCTAATAATAAAAAAATATTATTTTTTTCTTGGATATTAAATTTCAGTTCGTATATTTGCAACCGCTTACTGAAACAAAAGCCGCGGGTGTGGTGAAATTGGTAGACACGCCAGACTTAGGATCTGGTGCCTCACGGTGTGAAGGTTCGAGTCCTTTCACCCGCACAAAAGACCTCTTCGAAAGAAGGGGTCTTTTTATTTATAGGCATTTTTAAACCAAATGATACTTTGTTATTTAGAAGGAGTTGCTTAATTTTATAAGTATCGTTTTTAAAGTCAATTTCTATGGGGGAAATATTATCTCAGTTACTGGAGTATGAGATTTACGCTGGTAAATCAATCACGGTTACATGCGGAACCATATTGTTTGTAGTGTTTACTTTGGTGTTAACACGTTATGGTCTTAGATTCTTAAAAAACACGGTGCTCAGAATTTCTTCTATCGAAGATAGTGGTCGGCTAACAAGTGCTTTTAATTTCGTGAACTATTTTGTTTACGTTATTATGTTCTTTTTTATACTGAATTCCATCGGTGTAAATATCAATATGTTTTTAACCACTTCTGCAGCTCTTTTTGTGGGATTGGGACTGGCGCTTCAAAAGATTTTCCAAGATTTAATAGCCGGTATTTATATTATGATGGATAAAACTTTAGCGGTAGGTGATGTAATTCATATTAATGATGAAGTGGCGCGCATCAAAATCATCAACCTCCGTTCAACAATAGCCGAAACCCGTAATCGAAAAATTATTGTAATTCCCAACAGGAAGTTTATAGACGATATTATCAACAACTGGACGCAAGACGATGAGGTCATTCGGGCGCGTATCGATGTAGGGGTCTATATCGGTACCGACGTGGAAAAAGTGCGTGCCGTTTTGTTGAACTGCGCCGCTATATGTCCCGATGTAATGAAGGATCCGGAACCTATAGTATTTCTTGATCAGTTTGGCGAATCTTCCATTCGCTTTATTTTGTATTATTTTATTAATAATTCCTTTGATAACGATCGTATAGCCAGCGGTATTCGGTTTGAAATTGACAAACAGTTTAAAGAAAACAACATCAAACTTCCTGTGCCCGTTTTGCGTGTGCAACCTTTAGAAGTTCCAGTTCATACAATGTTATAATCCGTTCAGGTTGGTCTTTATTTGCTTTGTAGTTTCTTAAACATCTCTTTAATGGTTTTCCTTCTGGTTTGTATTTTGAAGCAGTCAAAGAGTTTTGATTTATTTGACAGCGGTTTTTTATAAAGTGTGTTTAAAGCTGTATTTTTGTCTGCTTATAATTTCCGTATGCCTACACCGAAAAAAATCGTTAGGAGAAATCCGACTCCAAGGAGAAAACCGTCTAAAAAGAAATTTCGATTGACGATCCATCATTTTAAGTGGATGGCGGTCGCTATGGTTTTTATAGGATTGGGAATTTGGTTTGGGATTAGCTTTAAGGACGGTATTAAATATTTTTTTAGCGAAGAACGTAAAAAGGCTGCGGAAACCAGTGTTTTTGATATTCGAAATGTGGAAGTGCTAAAACGTCATTCGGATAAAGTTTTGGGTTTTGATATTTCACATTATCAGGGCGATATTCAATGGGGGCAGGTCGATATGATCAACAAGGAGTTTCCGTTGGAATTTGTCTTTGTAAGAGCTACGATGGGAAAAGACGGCATAGATACGGCTTTCCTAAAAAACTGGCGTAGCGCACGTGCTAATAACTTTATACGAGGTGCTTATCACTATTATCGTCCGAATGAGAATTCGTTGGAACAAGCGCAGCATTTTATTCAGAATGTAAAATTGGGGGAGGGCGATTTTCCTCCCGTGTTAGATATAGAGGAATTGCCTAAAGATCAATCGATGGACAGTTTGATTTCCGGTTTAAAACGATGGATGAATGTTGTGGAATTGCATTATGGTGTCAAGCCGATTTTATATTCGGGGGAGCATTATTTTAATAAGCACCTACAAAAAGCTTTTCCTGATTATATCGTTTGGATTGCCAATTACAATTTTTTTGTAGAAGATATTAAGCCGGAGTGGCATTTTTGGCAATTTACAGAAAAGGGCATAGTACCCGGCATAGAAACCAAAGTAGACATCAATATTTATAACGGCAATAGAAACGAACTGCGTAAAATTTTGATTCATTAGTGGCGTTACTTCTTTATATCCAAGGCGTCTCTTAAGGTATTGCCAATCAACATAAAGGCCATCACTAATAAAAACATAGCGATACCGGGTATCATCGCGAGATAGGGTTTTCCCAATAAAATATAGTTGTAGTTTTCCTTAATCATCGAACCCCAACTTGGTACGGGAACTTGTGCGCCCAATCCTAAAAAACTCAAGCCACTTTCCACTAAAATGGCAGAGGCAAAATTGGCTGCTGATATAACAATTACGGGAGCCATACAATTGGGTAAAACATGCTTGAGTATGATTCGAAGGTCGTTGTATCCCAAAGCTCTGGCTGCAGTAACGTATTGTTGTTCTTTGATGCTAATGACTTGTCCTCTAACGACCCGGGCAACTTCTACCCACATGGTAAGTCCAACGGCGATAAATACTTGCCAGAATCCTTTACCGAGTGCGAGTGTAATAGCGATGACTAATAACAAAGTAGGTATGGACCATACCATATTGACTATCCACATGATTAGTGCATCTATTTTGCCGCCGTAATATCCGGCGAAGGCTCCTAAGCTAATCCCAATTATAAGCGATAATGCTACGGCAACAAAGCCAATGGCTAGTGAGACTCTTGAACCAATAACCAGTCTGCTGAGAAAGTCACGGCCTTGATTGTCTGTTCCGAGTATAAAGTATTTTTGGTCAATATTGTCTTTGATGATGTTGTTGGGCTTTTGGTCGGCAAAAGATGTCAGAGCAAGAGCCTTTTTTTCTGCAGTAAGCGGATGATTGCTATAGGTTGTATAGTGAATCGAATCCTTAGTAAAATAATAGTTGCTTATCGGTATTACTGTCGGTTGATCTTTGCGGCCAACAAACCAAGATTGCCAAGTAGATTCTAAAGGTTTTTTGGATGGTAAGGTTAAAGCGGTAACCGTAAACCCCGGTTCTTTAGAACGCAAAGAAAGGTCGCCTGCATTGGCATTTTGTGTTTTGTCGGGTACGAGTACATAAGCAAAGATAGAAATCAAGCTCAATACGACAACAAACCAGAAAGACAAAACGCCCCAAAAATCCGATTTGAATTTTTGGAGCGCTAATTGATTGTTAGAAATGCTTTTATCAGACATTAAGCTTAATGCTTCTCAGCTAGTTTAGTTTTTTTATTTGTAAAATCTGTTGTATTTATCGGAGCCCCTTTGTATAGGTCTTTAAGAATATTTACAGCCTCTTCTACATAGACATCACTTGCTAAAGTTTCGTGCCATCTGTTTCTTTTATTTTCTAATATGGTGTCCGTTTTAAATTTTTCTAGCTCGTACGGAAGCGAGTTGAATTTTAAATGGTTGTTATATTTGGAAATTGCTTTAAATTTTTTAGCTTTTTGCTCTACTTCTTCTTGTTTTAGTTTGTATTTATCGTAGTTCAAACTATATACTTTTTCGTCTTTTCTTTCGTTGATCCATTTTGCATTCTCGGTAATCAGTTTAAACTGCTCGTTGGTAGCAATTCTCTTCTTACTGTTGTTGATAGCTGGTTGAAAGTCGTTTTTTAACGGAGTATAGTTAGCACGATCGATTTTATCCCAAGGCATAGCATTGGCTATATCGCGTTCGCCCATATCGATAAAAGAAAAACGGTCAGGTAAAACGACATCGCTCAATACCCCTTCGCGTTGCGTGGATCCTCCATTGATTCTATAGAATTTCTGAAGGGTTATCTTTAGGGCACCTAAATCACCATAAGGTTGTTGTGCTTTTAACAAATCGTTTAAACTGATGATGTTTTGAACAGTTCCTTTACCATAGGTGTGCTTACTACCGATAATAACACCTCTTTTGTAATCTTGTATCGCTGCGGCAAAAATTTCCGAGGCCGAAGCCGAGAAGTTGTTGACCAATACAACTAATGGACCTTCCCATTGAACTTTTGCATCGCGGTCAAATAAAACGTCTTTTTTACCTTTAGACGATTTTACTTGAACTACAGGGCCTTGCTCAATAAATAATCCGGCCATATCTACTACAGTTTGTAAGGAACCGCCACCGTTATTTCTTAAGTCCATAACAATACCATCGACATTTTGTGCTTTTAGGCGCTCCACTTCTTTAGCCACATCTTTAAAGGCATCGCGGTTGTCTTTGTTTTCAAAATTGATATAGAATTTTGGCAATTGAATCAATCCGTAAGTTTGACTGCCGTTTTTAATAAGACTTGATTTGGCATAGGTTTCTTCTAATTCCACTACTTCGCGAATAATAGAAATAATCACTACGGTGCCATCAACCTTTTTAACGGTCAAACGCACTTCTGATCCTTTGCGGCCTTTTATCTTTTTAACCACATCTTCCAGTCGCATACCGACTACGTCAACAGCTTCTTCGTTGCCTTGAGCAACTTTCAGGATGATGTCACCGGCTTCCAATTCTTTACCTCTCCAAGCGGGACCTCCCGGAATCAATTCTGAAATTTCCGTTACATCACCTTTCTTTTGTAATTTGGCTCCAATACCTTCGATAGTTCCACTCATACTTGCGTCGAATTTCTCTTTGTCTTCTGGTGCTAAATAGGAAGTGTGCGGGTCAAAACGTTCTACTATACTGTTGAGGTATATGGTAAACCAGTCTTGGCGTTGCAACTCGTCTATAAAACCAAAATACTCATTTAATGATTTTAACGTGGCTTCTCTTGCTTCTACTTCCAGTTCAGTAAAGCTCTTTTTCTCTACTGGCTTGGCGTCTTTTTTCTTGGGTTCTTTTACGTAATCTTCCGAGTCTTCGTCAAATTCGTCGGTAGCAATTTCTTCGCCTTCTTGTAGTTTAATTTTGTCTGAAATAGTTGACAAAACAGATAACTTAAGTTGTTTTTCCCAACGTTTTTTCAACGCCTCTTCATCTGCGGAAAACGCTTGTTTGTCGTAATCGGCATCAAAGGTTTCGTCGGTATATAGATTAAACGGTTTGCTTAAGACATCTTTATAAATGACTTGAGCATCTTTCATTCGTTGTACTATTCTATCGTGAGTCAGATTAAAAAAAGATAAATCTTTTAAATTAATCATATCATCAATTAGGAATTCGTATTTAGCGAATTCATCTATATCTGCCTGAGTAAAGAAACGCTTGGTAGGGTCCAAGGATTTGATGTATTCTTTATAGACGTCTTTGGAGAATGTATCGTCGATTTTTACAGGGTCATAATGGCCTTTTTCAAGTAAATACGTAATCATTTCCAATAATAATTGGTCTTTTTCAGGGTTGTCCTTAGGTTCTTTGGGCATAAAACTCCATAACAGAGTTGATATACCTAGAATGAGTAGTATGATCTTATAGTTTCTTTTCATAAATGACCAAATGGTGTTCATCAATTAATTTTCATCTAAAGTAAGTAATTTATTAGAGACTTGGATTGAGCGCTCCAATAATATTTTGTTAAACCTTATTGTTAAAAATCAAAGAATAGGTTGGGTTTAGCGGGGGTTAAGCTAAAGTGTAATGGCGTTTACTTATATATTTATTACTTTAGCGAAAGTAAATAAAATATTGTAATGAAACAAAAACCTTTAATATTAGTTACCAACGACGACAGCATCGTAGCGCCAGGTATTCGCGCCTTGATAAAAGTAATGAAAGAAATAGGCGAAGTAGTAGTGGTAGCGCCAGATAAGGCACAGTCTGCTATGGGGCATGCCGTTACTATAAACAGCACTTTATCCATTGAACGCGTTTCTATCGACAGCGATTTAGAACAGGAATACAGCTGTTCTGGAACGCCGGTGGATTGTGTAAAAATCGCAATGGATCAGATTTTAACGCGTAAACCGGATATTTGTGTGTCGGGTATTAATCACGGGTCAAATTCGTCGATTAATGTAATTTATTCCGGTACTATGAGTGCCGCTTTAGAAGCCGGTATGAGTGGAATTCCAGCCATAGGCTTTTCGCTACAAGATTTTAGTTGGAATGCCAATTTTGACGAGGTGATGACGTATGTAAAGAAAATCACCTTAGAGACCCTGAAAAATGGATTGCCCGAAGGAATTGTGCTTAATGTCAATTTTCCAAAATTAAAAAAAGAGGATATTTTAGGTATTAAAATATGCCGACAGGCCAAAGCCACTTGGCAAGAAAAATTCGACAAACGTGTGAGTCCGCACGGTAAAGAATACTATTGGTTGACCGGTGAGTTTGTCAATCAAGATAAAGGAGAGGATACCGACGAATGGGCTTTGAGAAATGGTTATGTTTCTGTGGTTCCGGTTCAATTTGATTTAACAGCCTATCACGCAATTCAACAATTAAACCGTTGGGAACTGTAATGCGACGGATTTTAGCGGTTAGTATGGGGTTTTTGCTGGGTGTTTTAGTGACCTTTCTGGGTAGTGCGAGCTTTGTGTATTTAAGTTTAAAAATAAATCCATTTACTCAGTTTAAATTGTTGGTTAACAGCGGTAGTTTGGGTAAGATTCTCGTAATCGGTAGTGTGCTTAATTTGGTTTTATTTTGGATTTTTATTAAAAAAAATCAGGATTTAAAAGCTGGAGGTACTATCTTAGCTGCTGTGATTTTAACGATTTTGACCCAATTGGTCTAGAATTCAACTTATTGAATAACAAGGAAGTGATGCATGTATTTGCAGATTTAAAAAAACAGGAATAGCTATATATGAAATATTATATTATTGCAGGAGAAGCTTCTGGAGATTTACACGGTTCCAATTTGATGAAGGCATTGCTAAAACAAGATCCGCAAGCTGATATCCGATTTTGGGGAGGTGATTTGATGCAACGTGTGGGGGGTACTTTAGTGAAGCACTATCGCGAATTAGCGTTTATGGGTTTTGCAGAAGTGATTCAAAATTTAGGAACCATCCTTAGAAACATATCTACGTGTAAAAAAGACATAGAAGCTTTTAATCCAGATGCTATAATCTTTATAGATTATCCCGGATTTAATATGCGTATTGCGTCTTGGGCAAAGAAAAAGGGGATACCTACCCATTACTATATTTCACCGCAAATTTGGGCCTGGAAAGAAAACAGAATCAAATCGATTAAACGCGATGTGGATTATATGTATGTTATATTGCCTTTTGAAAAGGACTTTTATGAAAAAAAGCATGGTTTTCCCGTTGCATTTGTTGGGCACCCGCTAATAGATGCTGTTGCGGAATATAGAACTACGGCCGATCCGCAGTTTCGCGAAAAGCATCAATTGGATGAACGTCCTATAATCGCCTTATTGCCGGGAAGTAGAAAACAGGAAATTACCAAATTGTTATCGCAAATGTTAACCGTAGTGCCGCATTTTGGAAATTTTCAATTTGTTATTGCGGGAGCGCCGAGTCAAGATTTCGAGTTTTATAAACAGTTCTTAACCAATACGAACGTACGATTTATTTCCAATGAAACGTATGGTTTGTTAAATGTGGCTTATGCCGCGTTGGTTACTTCGGGAACAGCAACTCTGGAAACCGCTTTATTTAAAGTGCCACAGGTAGTCCTTTATAAGGCAAATCCCATTTCATATCAAATTGCGAAGCGAATTATTACGTTGAAATATATTTCTTTAGTCAATTTAATTATGGACCGAGAGGTGGTAACCGAATTGATCCAAGAAGATTGTAATAGCAAACGCATACGTACCGAGTTTACTAAGATTATTCAAAGTCAAGGCCGGGACAAAATGTTGCAAAATTATGATATTCTGATAGATAAGCTTGGTGGAGAAGGAGCGAGTGAATTAACAGCAAGTTTAATTAATAAAAATTTATGAGTGGTTTTTTAAAATAAAATTCTATATTTGTGAGATAACAACATCGATAATTATGAAAACGTACGCTTCCGCCTTCTTAATTGTACTGCTGTTATTGTCTGGACGAACGCATGCAAGTTCCTTGCAAAAAGTCACTTTAGATAATATCACGCCTGCAAATAATCCACCTAAGAATAACAATAAAGGGAAAAAGGGTAAAACCACTTCCGCTAAGAGTAAAGAAATTGCTGGAATTGAGACTAAAGAAATTAGTGTCGAGGAATTGGGTAAAATTCTAAACGAAATAGATGAAACCAGCCGTAAAGAAGATACGGGTAGTTATTTGACAGAACAATTGCTGAATGTAGCGGAGGACTATAAAGGAGTTCGATACCGATTTGGAGGAACTTCAAGAGATGGAATGGATTGTTCCGGTTTTGTAAGCACCGCTTTTAATGTTTTTGATATTACTTTGCCAAGATCTTCAAGAGATATGGCATCCATGGGACAAAAAATTAATTCTTCTGAAGCGCAAAAAGGAGATTTAATATTTTTTAAAACCGGAAAAAAATCAAGAATCAGTCACGTTGGAATTATTGTAGAAGTTAAAGGAGAAGAAATCAAATTTATACACTCGTCAACATCAAAGGGGGTGATTGTGTCTTCACTTAGTGAAGCGTATTATAACCGCACTTTTGCACAAATAAATAGAGTTTACGAAAAACAGCTTTTATAGTTAAAAATAGTCTAACTATTTGATAAACATCGAAATTTCAATATCTTCCTCTGATGAAGATATTGAAATTTCCTTTTTTAAGCCTTTCTGTATTCTTTGTTGCAGGCATTTTAACTTATCCTTTTTTTGATAAGACGTTCCTTTTATGGAGTGTTTTTACCTTAGCTTTTTTGAACTTGGTATTATGGGGTAGCAAGATTTTCGTGTCGAGTTACCAACGATTGATTTATTGGGTTAGTTACGCCATTTTATTTTGGAGTCTCGGTTTCTTAGTAACCCACTTACACGATATTGCTTATCAGCAACAACACTTTACTCATCATCATGCTGCAGACAAAAAAGATTTTTTGAGGCTAGTGATTGTGGAAAGAGTCAGCTCCTCTGCCTACGCAAACCGATATGTGGCTGCGGTAAAAAATTGCAATTCGAAACAAACGTTTGGAAACGTCTTAATCGTACGGCCTCGACACTACGAACAAGAGCTTTTTAAAGTAGGCGAGATTTTAACTGTCTATCAAAAAATAAATGTCATCCCACCACCGCGGAATCCAAATCAATTTAATTACCGATTGTATTTAGAACAACACGGTATTTATGGGCAAGTATATTTAGACAATCAGAATTTCAAATCGGAAGGTACGATACGTCAGTGGGTTTCTGCCGTGGCAACATGGCGTGATTTTCTAATAGAAAGTTTTGATATTCATGCGTTTTCACCAGATGTATCGGCCTTTGTAAACGCGCTGCTTTTTGGGCAAAAGCAAGACTTGTCTTTAGAAATAAAAAATAATTTTAGAGATGTGGGCGTAATACATGTTTTGGCGATTTCTGGATTGCACATCGGTATTATCTATTCCGTGTTGCAACAGTTGCTTAAGCGATTGGGTTTTCGTACTAAATATATACCTCTTATAACTTTGTTGGTACTGTGGTTGTTTGCCCTGATTTCTGGTTTTGCAGCCCCTGTACTGAGAGCTGTGCTCATGTTTACGATATGGGCATTGACCCAGGGAAAAAGGCGTGCGTCAACATTGTACAACAGTTTGGCCATAGCATTAGTTATGATGTTGTGTTTTAATCCCAACTACATTTACGAGGTCGGTTTTCAATTGAGTTTTTTAGCGGTTTTTAGTATCGTTTTTTTTTATCCGTTGTTTGCTCCTTTTGTTTCGTCAAAATGGTTGTTGTTGCAGTATTTTAAAGAGATTATTGCCGTGTCATTAGCCGTACAAATGGGCATTTTACCCTTACAACTGTACTATTTTCATCAAGTACCTTGGTTGTTTTTGATAGGTAATATGATCGTGATCCCGCTAGTAACCTTGATAATTGTTGTGCTTTTATTGGTGTTAGTACTGAATTTTGTTTGGAAGACAGGAGCGATTTTTATAGGTGGTGCACTTGCGTTTATAATTAACGCTTTATATGCAGTGGTTCTAAGTCTATCTCAGGGAGCTGTCTATAATTTGAAGGGCGTGCCTTTTAATGCGGTTTTAGCACTTGTTTGCTCCTTGTTGTTGCTTTGGGTTGTTTATGGTGTGAAAAAGCAAAGAAAGAGCGCTATAGCGCTTGTCGTGACGGCTCTGTTCGTTTTTCAGATGAGCTATATGTTTTTTGCTTTAGTAGGAATGCAAAAGGCCGAGACCTTGTTGCTGTATCATAGAAATCACCTTACTTTCCTGTTTAAAAAGCCTTTTAAAATTAACGTCGTTTCAACCGATACCGCGGTTTGGCAATCGTCCATGTTAGCAGATTACGGGCAGCGCAATTTTTTGGGTAAAAGTACCTATACTACTTTAGAGAATTTGATGAAAGTGGGCGATAAGCGATTACTGATAGTAGATAGCCTTGGAAGTTACAAAACGGCAATCAGTGCCGATATCTTATTGTTTAGTGGTCGTCCTAAAATCAATTTTACTCGTGTATTGGAATATCACAATCCGAGTTTGGTTGTAGTGAATTCTGATTTTCCCTTTTGGGAGTCCAAACGAATCGCGCAATGGTGTTTTAAAAAAAATATCCCTTTTCACGATGTATCGGAAAAGGGATATTATGAGTTTAAATGATAAAAATTATTTGATTTCTGCCAAGAGTTGTTCTGGAACTTTATAGCCTACCAAGGTCTTTTTAATTTTACCATCACTTTCGATAATAACCATCGAAGGGTATCCTGGTATTTTCAAAAAACCGGTAAATTCATGCATAGAATTTCTACCTGCTCGGTTGGGGTCATAATTTGGATTTGAAAAATTTCTTCCAGAAAATTCAATTTTTTCTTCACCTTCAGCATTAAATTTAACAGCATAAAATTGGCTGTTAATCTGCTTAATGACTTCAGCATCGGTAAAGGTGTTTTTATCCAGCATCTTACAGGGGCCACACCAATGGGTATAGACATCCATAAAAATGGGTTTTGGATTTTTTTTCTGAGCGGTAATCGCTTCTTGAAATGTCATCCATTTAATTTCTTGAGCTTGAGTCGTTACTCCAGCTAAAGCGATTACTAAAAGCAATAATATTTTTTTCATTTTCTATCGTTTTATTAAATCGTATTTTATTTTACTCCGTGCATTAATTTCTTCAAGAACGGGTTAAGTAACATAACTAGTAAACCAGCTACGATAGGCACTACCGTAAAGATTAAGAAGAAGGTTGAAAGCGAATAATTATTGGTGATATTCTCAATTTGACCTCCTAATATAGCGGCTAATTTATTACCAACAGCGATCGCTAAATACCACATACCAAACATAAAGGCAATCATTCGAGCCGGTACTAATTTGGAAACATAAGACAAGCCTACTGGTGACAAGCAAAGTTCTCCTAAGGTGTGGAATAGATAAGCTAATATCAACCAAACCATAGATACCTTAACACCTGTAGCTACGTTGTGTGAACCATACGCCAATAGACCAAATCCAATAGCCATTACAATCAATCCTAAACCGTACTTAACAGCGGCTGGTGGGTTGTATTTACTATCCCAAACTTTAGAAACTACAGAAGCGAAAGTGATGATAAAGAAGGAGTTTAAGATAGAGAACCAAGAAACCGTAATTTCAGAAGATTCTGCTGTAAATTCTTGATATAACATCCAAATCGCAACAGCCCATACACCTAAGAAACAAATAGCTAAAACGATGTTTGAGCCCGGGATTTTAGCCCAAGTTTGTTTTCCTAAAAGGAATAATACCCAAGATATAATCAATAGGGGTACTATGGTTAATAAGGTATTGATAATATTAAATGCAGTTAATGCCGAGCCTTCCAAAGCGCGATCCACGTTATCTCTTGCGAAAATAACTAAAGACGATGCTCCTTGTTCAAAAGACATCCAGAAAAAGATCGTAAAGAATGCGAAGATGATAACAGCGATCATACGGTCTCTAATAATTTTAGTATATCGAGACAGGCGGCTGATGATTAAAAAGATAAAAGCTATTAAAGCGAATAAGATAGCAATGCTTTGTCCGTCTATTCCATTATATTCAAACGGAAATAAATTGACTCCTGCAATTCTAAATAAGGGGTCATTGATGGCATATAAAAGACCGATAGTCGTCGTAATGGCGATTAAAATATAATCAACCATAGTAAACGGGTTTGGTTTGTCGTCTTCGTGATTGGTAAGTGCATTTGCTGCAGCAATAGCCATTTTTTTCTCTTTGGTAGGAACTTCTCCAATGTTTCCGAATAGGGGCTTAGCCAACCAGAATTGCGCTGTACCTAACAACATGAAAATACCGGCTAAACCGAATCCCCAATGCCATCCGATTTTTTCAGCTAAATAGCCACAAAGCATCATTCCGAAGAAAGCACCTGCGTTTACACCCATATAGAAAATGGTATAAGCACCGTCTTTCTTTTCTGGGAATTTTTTATACATTTCAGAAAGAATCGAGGTCATGTTTGGTTTAAAGAAACCGGTACCGACTACTAAAAGACCTAAACCTAAATACAACATCACAGGAGTGTCTAGGGCCATGGCAGCATGTCCTAAGGTCATAATTGTAGCTCCAACAACAACTGCCCAGCGATATCCGATATATTTGTCGGCAATTATACCACCAAAAATAGGTGTTATATAAAGTAACATAGCATAGGTACCGTAAAGTGCACCTGCATTTTCTGCAGACCATCCCCAACCTGGATTATCGCTTAATAGCGACATGGTTAAAAATTGAATCAATAGGACTCTCATTCCATAGAACGAGAAACGCTCCCACATTTCTGTGAAAAACAAGACAAATAGTCCCGAGGGATGCCCTAGGACCGTTGATTTAAAAAAGTTTTGTTCTGTTGTTGTGTCTTCTGACATAATTATAGTGATATAGGTGAATGTTCTTATTTAACTTCTTGCATTAGTTTACGGATAAAAGGAGAAATCAAGATTAAGAGAACTCCGGCAACAACCGCATATATTCCCAGCTCTTTATATCCGTCGGTATAAGCAATAAGGCTGTCTAAATTGCTGGTGCCTGCTTTGGATGAGGACATATTTGCCCCAATGATACCAGCAGCATATTGCCCATAAGCGCTTGCCAAAAACCACATTCCCATCATCATTCCCTGTAAATTAGCCGTAGATAATTTGGTCATGATGGAAAGTCCTATGGGTGACAGACAAAGCTCTCCAAAAGTGATAATCAATAAAGCAATGGTAAAGAAATCTAAGGAAGTAATTCCTGCAGCATCTGCAAATAAACGGGTAGCAAATAAGGCGTAATAGCCCAATCCCAACAATAAGAATCCAAGTCCAAACTTGACAACGGTATTGGGTTCTACGCGTTTTTTGGATAACCAAATCCAAAACAAACCGAGTAAAGGTGCTAAAAGTATGATAAAAAAGGCACCACCAGAATTGTTCACTCCGTTTGGATCAAGTGGAATTCCCAAAACGGTATTGCTTAGGTTTTTCGCTGCAAAAATACTTAGAGAGCCTCCGGCTTGTTCGTATATACCCCAAAATAAGATGGAGAACAGGATGAATATTAATGCGGCAAATAATTTTTTACGTTCGGCAGCTGTTACTTTAGTCATCTCATAAAACAGATACAATAAAGTTGCAGGACCAATGATGGCCATAAAAATGTCCGTATATTGTGTGTTGTCAATCATCATTATAATGATCGGTACCATAGCAAGAGTTACGGCATATACAAGGATTTCTTTCCAAATTGGTTTGTCTACTTGTACGCCATTTCCCGAAATGTCTTTAGGTTGAAGTCCGATTGGACCCAGTTGTTTTTTGGTGAAATGAAAGTTTATCAAACTGATAATCATTACAAAAGCAGCCAATCCAAAGGCAACATTCCAACGGTGTTCGTGTTCAATAAGATCAGAAAACAGTTGTCCTTTTCCAATAGCGATACACAGATAACCACCGATTAAGGCTCCCATGTTGATTCCGGCATAAAACAACGAGAATCCCGCATCGGTACGACTGTCTCCTTTTTTGTATAAATAACCTACCATAGTAGAGATATTCGGTTTAAAGAAACCGGTTCCAATTACCGTAAAAGCAATACCTGTGAAAAAGTAAGTATGTGGCTCATAAGCCAGGATTAAACTTCCTACAATCATTAAAGCGCCTCCCCAAAATAGAGATTTTCTAAAACCAAGGATTTTATCGGCAAACAAACCTCCAATAAAAGTAAAGGCATAAACAAAAGCTTGAGTAGCTCCGTATTGTAAGTTTGCTTTACCCTCGTCAAAATTTAATTGATCGATCATAAAGAAAACCAACATTCCTCTCATTCCGTAAAAGCAAAAACGCTCCCACATCTCCGAGAAAAACAAACTCCAAATTTGCTTTGGATATTTGCCTTTGAAGTTCTGGATATCTTCTAATGTTTGTACCTGACTCATATGAGGGTTTTATTTATATAATTGGGTTAACGAATTCCGTGCATTAATTTTTTGAGTATCGGCGAAAGAGCAATCAATACCAAACCGGCTGCGGCTGGTAATATGGCAAATATTCCGAAGAAATAAGAGATCGAATGTTCGGCACTAATCTTATCGATAAGTGATCCCGACAATCCAGCCAGTCCATTGGCAATAGCCGATGCACAGAACCACAATCCGAAGATTAAACCCAATAAGTTTTTAGGCGAAAGCTTGCTTACGTAAGACAAACCTACAGGAGACAAGCACAATTCACCCGTAGTGTGAAAGAAGTAAGCCAATACCAACCACAACATGCTTACAGAAGCTGTTGCTGCACCTTGAGGAATATCTTGAGAACCATAGGCCAATACGGCAAAACCGACACCCACTAAGATTAATCCTAACGCGAATTTAATAGGACCCGATGGATTCCATACTTTTTCCCATACTTTACTAAAAGTAGAAGCTAGGGTAATGATAAAGAAAGAGTTTAATATTTGAAACCAAGAAGCGGTTATTTCCGTTTCTAAAGCATTAAATTCTCTGGTAATTTTCCAAATTCCCAATGCCCAAACTAAAATAAATGAAATAGCAGTGAAAATGATGGTAATGGGATATTTGGTATATATTTTCTTAGCTAGTCCAACCAATACCCAAGTAATAATTACCAAGGGGAATAGGGTTAATAGCGCATCAATCCATTTGAAAATAGTTCCTGCAGATCCTTCTAAAACGCGTTGGGTGTAGTCTTTGGCAAAAATACTCATCGAACCTCCCGCTTGTTCAAACGACAAGAAAAAGAAGATACTGAAAAACATCAAGACACCTACAACAATCAAACGGTCTCTTTTTACATTCGCTGGAATCACTTCGTCTTCCGTTTCAGCTCCTTTGCTAATGGCTTCTCTTTTTTCTTTCGGCGATTCGCCAATGGATCCGAATAATTTGGTAGCAAAATAGAACTGCAACATTCCGAAAAACATAAAAATTCCAGCTAAACCAAATCCATAATGCCAGCCTACTTTTTCACCGATATAACCACATAACAACATTCCTAAGAAGGCCCCTGCATTAATACCCATGTAAAAAATGGTATATCCGGCATCTTTTTTAGAGCTGCTATCTGGATAAAGCTGACCTACCATAGAAGAGATATTCGGTTTAAATAAACCGTTTCCTAGAATCATAAAAAGCAATCCTACGTAAAAGAAATTCTGATTGATACCTTCCAATGCCATGGCGGCATGTCCTAAAGTCATGATCAAAGCTCCTAATATAATGGCCTTCTTAAAACCGGTTAATTTATCGGCAATAATCCCACCTAATAATGGCGTGAAATAAACCAACATTGTATAAAGTCCAAAAAGCTGCATAGCGTCTTCACGGGACCATTCCCAACCGCCATCCAATACTTTACTAATCAAAAATATGGTTAGTAAAGCGCGCATACCATAGTAGCTAAAGCGTTCCCACATTTCGGTAAAGAACAGGACAAACAATCCTGCTGGATGTCCCATAACCATTTGGTCTCCGATGCCTTGCTTGCTTAAATGCGCGATTAACTTTTTGTCTTCTTCCATGTTGTTGTTCTTAAATTTGTATGCTTATAAATTCTTTAGTATAAAATCAGTCATTTTTGTATACAACTGCAAACGCGTTGCTCCACCGTAAATCCCGTGGTTTTTATCGGGATAAATCAACCAATCGAACTGCTTGTTCTGTTGAACTAGCGCTTCTACCATCACCATGGTGTTTTGCACATGTACATTGTCGTCTGCACTTCCATGGATTAATAAATATTTTCCCTTAAGTTGATTGGCAAAGAATATAGGCGAATTTTGATCATAACCCGATTCGTTTTCCTGAGGTGTTTTTAAATAACGTTCCGTATAAATGGTGTCGTAAAAACGCCAATTAGTTACGGGAGCTACCGCGATTGCTGTTTTAAAAACATCAGCACCCTTTAGAATACAATTCGTTGACATAAAGCCTCCAAAGCTCCATCCCCAAATTCCAATTCTTGAGGGGTCAATATAGTTAAAATTTCCTAAATATTGAGCAGCTATTATTTGGTCTTCTACTTCGAGTTTACCGAGCTGATTTTGAGTCGATTTCTTGAATTTTGCTCCTTTGAATCCAGTGCCTCTTCCATCAACAGCAACCACGATATAGTCGTTTTGTGTTAACATAGCGTGCCAAAAGTCGTTAGAATCCCACCATTTGTCCGCTACTTGTTGAGAACCAGGACCACTGTATTGATACATCAAAACCGGATATTTTTTATCGGATTGAAAGTTTGCCGGTTTTAGAATCCATGCATTCATCATTTCTCCGTTCTCCGTTGGAATTTCGATGAACTCCTTTTTTGGTAAATGATATTCTTTTAATTTTCGGTCCAAATTTTCGTTGGAAACAATTGTTTTTAAGGTTTGTCCGTTTTTTGAATTCTTTAGTGTGTAAACCGGAGCTTGTACACTGGAAGAAAAGGTGTTGATAAACAAATCAAAGTTTGGGCTAAATAAGGCGGCGTTTGTACCGGAATCACTGGTCAGTTGTTTTTTGTTTTTACCGTCTAGTTGTATCGAATATACGTCGCGCTTGATACTGCTGTTTTCAACAGATTGGAAATACAAGGTTTTTGTTTTCTCATTATAGCCGTAATATTCGGTAACTTCCCATGCTCCTTTGGTGATTTGTCGTAACAATTGTCCCGATTTGGAATAATGATAAATATGATTGTATCCATCTTTTTCACTGGTCCATATAAAACTGTTGTCTTTTAAAAAAGTAAGGTTGTCGGTAATGTCGATATAGGCTTGATCCGTTTCGTTTAAAACGACTTTTTTAGTCGCATCTTGAGCGTTTACAAACAGCAAATCCAAGTTATTTTGATGCCTATTGATGATTTGTACGCTTAAAAAGTTGGTTTCCATAGTCCATTGAATTCGTGGAATATAGAAATCACTATAGTTTGATAGGTTAACCGTAGCGGTTTTCTGAGTTTTAACATCGTAAATATGTAAGGAAACCAAGGCGTTTTTTTCACCTGCTTTGGGGTATTTAAAAACACTTTGAGTAGGGTATAGCGCTTTTCCGTAGATATCCATAGCATATTCGGGAACTTCCGTTTCATCAAATTTTACATAAGCAATTTTGGTACCGTCGTTATTCCAAGCAAATTGGCTAACTACAGCAAATTCTTCTTCGTAAACCCAGTCCGAAATACCGTTGATGATGTGGTTCTTTTTACCATCGGTAGTGATAGGCGTAACCGTTTTGTTTACAATATCGTAGTGGTATAGGTTGTTGTTGTGTGCAAAGGCAATTTGAAGACCGTCTTTAGAAAATACCGGTTCTTGAATTGGGAAATCGGCTACTTTTTGAATTTTTTTAGCTGTTATATCATATAAATAGTAATCGGCAGTGAATGAATGTCTGAAAATAGCTTCAGAATTGGTCGCAATCAAGATTTTCTTTTCATCGGCACTAAAGCTATAGCTGTCGATACTTCTAATTTCGGAAAAAAGAGCCGTATCAAAAAGGGTCGCCACTTTTTTTAAGCTAGCGAAATCAAATAGATTGATTTGATAGCTCGAACTCGGACTTTTTTCTATTAAAGAATACTGGTTGGAATTCTTCATCGAATTCGCAGATACCATTCTCTGAGATTGAAAAGATCCATTCCAAATTTCATTTAAAGAAATTTGTTTTTGACCAAAAGCTACATTTAAAGCGATAAGACAAAATAAAAGCGTAGTCTGTATTTTATTCATTATAATTTAGTGTCAAAAAAACTTCCAATTTTAGTGAAAAAATATGAGCCTTGCCAGCTTTTTTTTTCAATTAACCAAAAAAACGCCAATATTACCGCTTCTTAGCTGGTTTTATTCTATTAAAATTGTAAGAAATGCTTTTTTAAAAGCAATTTGACGAGATCTAAGATTTTAAATACGATTTTAAATGCCATCGAAAACACGTATATTTGCATGACTAAATAAGGCAATCATGGCATCAAATATCAAAGGATTTTCAAAATGGACTAAGGAAGAGAAATTACAGTGGATAGCCACAACTTATTTTTCAGATGCAGAGGAAGTAGTCCAATTGATGAAAGCCTATTGGAATTCCGATGAGGATTTGCAGAAGTTGCACGACGAATTTATTGAAAACACAGTAACTAATTTTTATTTACCCTTTGGTGTTGCGCCTAATTTTGTAATTAATGAACGCAATTACACGCTTCCGATGGTGATTGAAGAAAGTTCCGTGGTTGCAGCAGCGTCTAAATCGGCCAAATTTTGGTCGGAACGCGGTGGTTTTACCGCCACAGTTTTAGATGTTGAGAAAATCGGTCAGGTTCACTTTATATATAAAGGAGATTATAGTAAGTTATCTCGATTTATAGATTCGATTCAAAATCAATTTTTTTCAGATACCGAACCGTTAACTCAAAACATGAGAAAACGTGGTGGCGGTATTTTAAATATAGAACTTAGAGACAAAACCCCAGTGCTCGAAAATTATTATCAGTTGCACGTTACTTTTGATACTAAAGACAGTATGGGGGCAAATTTCATCAATACGTGTTTGGAGCAAATAGCCGCGACTTTAAAGCAACAAGTACTCGTGTATGCTGAATTTAATGAGATAGAAAGGGAGCTGGCTGTAGTGATGAGTATTTTATCTAATTACGTGCCTAACTGTTGTGTTCGCGCGTCAGTGAGTTGTGCCGTCAGCGATTTGGCTTCTTCTGAAATAACCAACCCCGAAGAATTTGCAACGAAGTTTATTCAAGCTGTTCGTATAGCCGAGGTGGAACCTTTTAGAGCTGTAACGCACAATAAGGGAATTATGAATGGGGTAGATGCTTTGGTTCTGGCAACAGGAAATGACTTTCGAGCGATTGAAGCAGGTGTACATGCATATGCTGCGAAGTCGGGAAGTTATTCGAGTTTGTCTCACGCTAAAGTAGAAGATGGGATTTTTACTTTTTGGGTCGATTTGCCTTTGGCTCTTGGAACCGTTGGGGGACTAACATCCTTGCATCCGATGGTTAAAATGGCACTTAAATTACTCGGAAATCCCAATGCTGAGGATTTGATGAAGATAGTGGCAGTGGCAGGATTGGCACAGAATTTCGCCGCTTTAAAATCGTTGACTACTACAGGTATTCAACAGGGACATATGAAAATGCACTTAAAAAACATTCTGAACCAATTTAAAGCCACCGATGCCGAACGTAAAAATGCCGTTGCACACTTTGAAAAAAATATCGTTTCTCATAGCGCTGTTGTGGAGTTGTTGGAGAGTCTTAGAAAGTAAAAAATGAAAAAACTGCGTTTTTACAGTCATGGAAAATTATTGATAACCGCCGAGTATTTGGTTTTAGATGGTGCACAAGCTTTAGCTTTGCCTACTAAATACGGACAGGATTTATCTGTGTTTCCTACTGAAAACGGAAAAATACATTGGAAATCTATAGACGTAGATGGCGCTGTTTGGATGGAGGAACATTTTTCAATCACTCGGATATTTAATCAACAATTAACGGAAACGGATTCGGATTACCTCAAAACCTTATTAAACATATTGAGGGCAGCCCATACGGCAAATCCCGATTTTTTTTTAAAAGCGAAGGGATTTTATATCGAAACCCGATTGGAATTTCCAAGGTTATGGGGATTGGGAACGTCGTCAACGCTGATTAATAATATTGCGCAGTGGATGGAAGTAGATGCTTTTGAATTATTGGATGCTTCTTTTGGAGGTAGCGGCTATGATATTGCTTGTGCCCAACGCAATACACCTATATTATATACTAAAACAAAGAAGGGGGCTCAAGTTGTTGATGTGGCTTTTAATCCCGAATTTTCAAAAAACTTATATTTCGTATACCTCAATCAAAAACAAAGTAGTAAAGCCGGTATTGCCCGATACCGCGAGTTTCAAGACGATTTGAAATCAAAACAATCGGAGATACAGGCAATTACAGCACAATTAGTCGTTGCCGATACTTTAGAAAAGTTCGAAGACCTACTCGAGCAACACGAAACGGTTATTGCTTCGGTAATTGGAATGCCGAAGGTAAAGGCAATTTATTTTAATGATTTTGATGGTGTCGTTAAAAGCTTAGGTGCTTGGGGCGGTGATTTTGTTCTGGTTACCTCAAAAAAAAATCCCAAAGCATATTTTAATGCCAAGGGATTTGATACGGTCTTGTCATACGATCAGATAATCTTATAAAACCGGACGCAAGGTATTGCTGAAAGTTACTCGAAACGGAACTTCTTTATCCGAATTGTTTTTCATTATATAAATAAACTTAAACATTTTAAGGTGGTCGCTTTCTATAGTTAAACTTTTACCGGTAAAGTTGTCGTGAATAACCAAATCTTTGGAGTTGTCTACGCGAACCGATTTGGCAATTCCCGTTTTTAAATCAGACATAGTCATGCCGTTAAAATAGGTTTTTTCATCGCCTTTTAAACGGATGTTTTCCCCTTTGTATCCCTTTGTTAAAATCACTACCGCATACTGTGGTTCTGTGGCTCTCATGCCGCGGAGGTAATTTTCTTTTGTCTTTTCGGAAACCGAACGGAAGTCGTCTCGCACCTGTGCGTAGTCGGGAAGGTCAACAACGTCTTTTTCATTAGGTAAACGTTCTTCTTCTTTGATTTTTTCTATTTTCTCTTCAATATTCTCTTCACTCTTTGTAAAGATTGTTTTGGTGGTTTTGCACATGGAAAAGAAAACGATAAGGAATAGAAAAGCTAATTTTTTCATCTGTGTTTTTTTAAAATTAAGGTATTATGGTTGTCCTGTCTTTAGTCGTATTTATTTGCGCAGATGCGCCTTTGAGGACAATTCCATAATTTTAATTGGAATGAATTTGATCAATGGGAAAATACCTATCTTTGTCGTAAAGGTAATTTTTTTTACAGAATATAAAAAGTTATACCTTTTTAAACTAAAATTCAAAAATAAGCGGTATTGAAGAATTACGATGTATTAATAGTTGGAGGAGGTGCTGCGGGTTTTTTTACCGCTATTAATTTGGCGGAAAAAACCAAGGGAATAAAAATTGCTATTTTAGAACGAGGGAAAGAGGTTTTGTCGAAAGTACGTATCTCTGGTGGCGGTCGTTGTAATGTAACTCACGCTTGTTTTGACCCGAAGGAATTGGTTGAGTTTTATCCGAGAGGATCCAAGGAATTGCGCGGGCCTTTTAATCAGTTTTGCTCTGGTGATACGATAGCATGGTTTGAGCAAAAAGGGGTTACTTTAAAAATAGAAGACGACGGACGGATGTTTCCCGATACGGATTCGTCTGAAACTATAATAGATTGTTTCGTAAAAGCAACGGCAGATTTACATATTGATGTCTTAACGGGACACAGTGTTCAAGATGTTTTTCAGAAAGATGACAGTTGGAAAATCGATACCAATCAAGGCGCTTTTGAAGCGCGTTATTTGGTGTTTACAACCGGTAGTAATCCCAAGATTTGGAGTTTACTGGAAGAACGAAAGCATCAAATTGTCGAGCCCGTAGCCTCGTTGTTTACCTTTAATATTAAGGACAAAAGATTAGAAGGTTTAATGGGGATTTCCGCAGCTGCTACGGTGAAAGTAAAAGGACTGAAGTTGGAAGCTACAGGACCATTACTCATTACGCATTGGGGATTAAGCGGTCCGGGTATATTGAGATTATCTGCGTGGGGAGCTCGGGAGCTGGCTGCTAAGAAATATCAATTTCATATTGAAGTAAATTGGTTGACTTCAGAATATTCGTTAGAGGATACAGAGGGAAAATTAATCGAAATTAAAAACGAGAATCCAAAAAAAATAATAGGTAAAAAATCACCCTTTGACTTTCCAAATCGCCTTTGGGAACGCTTGGTGTTGGCTGCGGGAATTTCGTTGGAAGCCAAATGGGCAGACCTTAATAAAAAGGAATTGCTCGCTTTGGCAATGCAATTGACTACATGCGAATTTCAAGTTAATGGTAAAAGTACTTTTAAAGAGGAATTTGTTACGGCGGGAGGAATAGACTTAAAAGAAGTGAATTTTAAAACCATGGAAAGCAAATTGATGAACGGGGTGTTTTTTGCTGGCGAAATTTTAAATATCGATGCCATTACAGGAGGATTCAATTTTCAAAATGCTTGGACAACAGGATTTATCGCTGCCACGGAATTAGCGCGACGCCTTAATATTACGGAGGTCTAAAGACGACTTTATCGAATGAGAATAAAAAAGGCTAGGTGATTCCACTTAGCCTTTTTGTTTATAAAAAGTTTTACTAATATTTACGGATTTAAGGTCCAGATACTGTAGTTGAGTACGCCGGCAAATGCAAGCCACAAAATATAGGGAATCAACAAATAGGCTGCCGGTCGCGATACTTTGTGAAATTGCCTGTAGGTTAAAAGTACTGTTATAAAGAGTGCTATCAATTCAAAGAACGCTATTTTTGGGTTTTGCATACCGAAAAACAATAGCGACCATAGTGCATTTAAGAGCAGTTGAATGCCAAAGAAAACCAAAGCTTTTAGAGCTAGGCTCTTGTTTGTAGCTAAATGATTCCAAATCATTCCAACGGCTATCCCCATCAACAGGTAGAGTATGGGCCAAACAATGGGAAAAACCAGGTTTGGAGGATTAAAAGCGGGTTTGTTTATATAGGGATACCAAGTGGTTAAACTGGTTCTCGTTACCAAAGACGAGATATAGCCAACCCCCGAACAAAGGAGTACGCCTGCGATAATCGGAAATGTTTTTTTCATGAGAATAGTTTTATCGGTTCGTAATCTATCTTAAAAAATTATCTTTGTGCCATAACTCCTAATAAAAATACACTTAGGGTAAAATGCTTAAGTGTTTGAAAGTAAAATTAAGTAAAAAGATGGGTCAAGAGAAATTTATATTTGAATCTAGCGAAGAGCGCATAGCAAAGGGAACTTATGAATGGAGTGCTCCCAGTAATATTGCATTGGTTAAATATTGGGGAAAGAAAGAACATCAAATCCCGGCCAATGCTTCGTTGAGTTTTACGTTAACCCATTGTAAAACCATAACCCGTTTGGATTTTGAGCTAAAATCAACTAAGGGAATTAGTTTTGATTTGTTTTTTGACGGGCAACCCAAAGAGGACTTTAAACCCAAAATTTATAAATTTCTGGAGCGAATAGAGGCATATTGTCCTTATATAAACGATTATCATTTTGTGATTCATACTCAAAACACCTTTCCTCATAGTTCGGGTATTGCATCGTCTGCCTCGGGTATGGCTGCTTTAGCGGTCAATTTAATGCAGTTGGAGCAAGCTTTAAAGCCTTCCATGAGTGTGGCGTACTTTAACCAAAAAGCGTCTTTTTTGGCTAGATTAGGTTCGGGTAGTGCGTGTAGAAGTGTCAATGGCTCGGTGGTAGTATGGGGTGCGCATTCGGAAATTGCCGAGAGTTCCGATTATTATGGAGTGCCTTTTGATGGGGCATTGCATCCCGTTTTTAAGAATTACCAGGATGTGATTTTACTAGTTGATAAAGGAGAGAAAAAGGTTTCAAGTAGCGTAGGTCATGATTTAATGCACAATCATCCCTTTGCTCAACAACGTTTTGAGCAGGCAGCTGAGAATCTATCCAAATTAAAGAAAGCATTAGAATCGGGTGATTTGGAAACTTTTATTGCCTTGGTAGAAAGCGAAGCGTTGACTTTACATGCCATGATGATGACCTCCATGCCGTATTTCATTTTAATGAAACCAAATACGTTACAAATTATAGAACGCATCTGGAGTTTTAGAGAACAATGTCAGGTTCCGCTGTGTTTTACTTTAGATGCCGGGGCAAATGTTCATTTATTGTTTCCGCTAGATTATAAAGAACAAGTTCTGAGTTTTGTGGAAAAGGATTTGGCAGGTTGGTGTCAAAACCAACATTATATCGTTGATGAAATGGGAACGGGCGCGCATCAAATTATAAGATAAAATAAAAATCTAATTTTTTATACAAAGAATACCCTTTTTTTTTAAAGTGGTATTCTTTTTGCATTAAACTAATAAATACAACGGTTTTTTTGCTTAAATTTGAGAGTACTATGGTTAGAGGATTGGGGCGAATTACCGGTTGTCGGTAAGGTTGAAAAAGCCTAAGTCTTGAACAGAAAATGAAAAGCATAGTATTTGTTTTAGAGAAAATCTTGATAAAAGGGGAAACCCTATAATTCTAAATAAAAAGATATATGAGACAGTTATGGACCACTTTGTTTCTATCCGTGACTTTAGTGTGCGCGGTACCGGCATTAGGACAAGTAGCCGATCAGAATCCGAATTTTACTGAAAGTCGGGATAAATACTTGCAAATAAACGACAGTATTGGGGAGACCTTGGGTACTACAGTGCAGCAAACCTATAAAGCGAGGGATTGGTATGATGACAGGCAGGAGCGAAAAGCATTGAGAAAAACGCGTAATCACGAAGTTCGTATGAATCGCGCTTATTATTCAGATTATAATTCGCCTTATTATTACAATTCTTGGAACAGTTGGAGAAGGTATGTTCCAAATATCGGTTTTAGATCGGGAGATTTTTGGTTTTCATTTTAAAAATTAAATTTATAAATAATATTATGCAGTTAAAACGTATCGCAATAGCAGCACTTATGGTTGCTTCAGGTGTATTTATTTCTTCTTGTGGAAGACAAGTAACTCGAGTTAGTACAGAAGAAACCATTGACATTAGTGGGCGCTGGAATAATACAGACTCTCGCGAAGTTGCTGAAGAAATGACTAATAAAATTTTAAATGATCCTTGGATTGGAAATCATACAGAAGCGCATCAAGGTAAAAAACCGGTGGTTATTGTCGGTATGGTTTTAAATAAAAGTCATGAACATATTGATGCGGAAACATTTGTAAAAGATGTGGAGCGTACGTTTATACAATCGCAACGGGTGCGTTTGGTTCAAGGTGGAAAGAAAAGAGAAGAATTGCGCGGTGAAAGAGCCGATCAGCAAGTCAATGCTTCTGTTTCTACGATGAAAAAATTCGGTTTAGAAAATGGTGCTGACTACATCCTTCAAGGGTCAATTAATTCTATAGTTGATTCACACAAAAAGAAAAAAGTGGTTTATTATCAAGTTGATTTAGAATTGACTAATATTCAAACAGGAGAAGTAGTTTGGATTGGGGATAAAAAAATTGCGAAATACGTCAAAAATTAAACCTCACTTAAATGATTAATCATCGAGGTATAGCTTATATTAAGAGAACATCAACGCTTTTTGTGTTGATGTTTTTCGTATTTAGTTGTGCCACATATCACGATCGTATTGCGGAATATTATCAGAATGTAGCTTCTGGCGACATCAAACAAGCCGACAAAGTATTAGAGAAAAACGCCTTACTGAAAAAGCCGCGTAACAAATTGTTGTATCTGATGGAGAAAGGGCGTGTGGCTCATTTAAACGGTGATTATGTCAATAGTAATCGGTATTTTAATGAGGCCGATTTGTTGATTGAAGTTGGACTAAAGAGTACTTCCGATGCTTTGGTGGGTGCGGTGCTAAATCCGATGTCGCAAAATTATAAGGGAGAGGATTTTGAATTTTTTATGCTGCATTATTATAAAGCATTAAATTATTTGTACTTAGGTCAAACTCAAGAAGCACTAGTTGAAGCAAGACGTATTACCTTGCAAAATCAAGCGCAAGGCGATAAGTTTAATGAAAAAGATACTCGATATTCTAAAGATGCTTTTTCCTTAATTCTTCAAGGGTTGATTTATGAACAGGATAAGGATTACAATAATGCCTTTATTGCCTATAGGAATGCGGTGGAAGTTTTTCAAACCAGCGACGATAAAACCTACTATGGTGTTGTTCTACCTGAAAACTTAAAGTATGATGTGATGCGCATGGCCTATAAAGTGGGGTTTACTAGTGAACTTCAGAAATTCGAAAAACAATTTAATTTAACCTTTAAGGACTACGATGCTGGTGCTGCGGGAGAAGTAGTGGTTTTTTGGGAAAATGGTGTAGCGCCTATTAAAATTCAGAAAGATTTGGTTTTTACACTTGTAAAAGGGTCAAATGGCAGTATGTTTTTTACCGATGTTGCGGGCGGACTAATCATTCCATTTGATTTTAGTATTGGAGGTGGTGGATCTAGTTTGGATGCCGTTCATAGTTTGAGAGTTGCTTATCCAGAATATGTGTCTAGAGTGCCGCTGTATAATTCAGCAAAAATCACTTCAGTAGATGGGCAAACTTTTAGTTTTGAAAAAGTAGAAGACATCGATCAACTCGCTATTCAAACTTTAAAAGAGCGCTTTGGTAAAGAAATGGGGCAAATTTTGACGCGTTTAGCTATTAAGAAAGGAGCGGAATACGCCCTGAGTTCTTCTGCAAAATCGAGCGACGGAAACAATGCAGTGTTAGAAGGATTGGGTATTGGAATGCAATTGTTTAATATGATTTCCGAAAAAGCGGATACCAGAAACTGGCAAACCCTTCCGTCTCAAATTAATTATGTTCGAGTTCCTTTGGAAGCGGGATTAAATTATATTGATATCGATTTAAGAACAAGCACTGGCGAATTGGTAAAAGATCAGATAAAAATCGAATCTAATGGTCAATTGCAGTTTTATAACTATTCTACTTTAAAATAAAAAGAAATATAGGGAGTACGGTAGGGTTGATTGATCCTAATGACTTCCTTCTAATAAGAAACGGAGCTGTCTCAATAGGCAGCTCCGTCTTTGTTTGTTGTTTTGTTTTTTATTGTGGGCTAGGTACACTACGATACTATGAAGTCGAGAAATCGTAGCATATTAAATCGAGATATCATTAGATGCAGTTGATCGTATGAATCCCGATAGCATACTTGTTTTTAAACAAATTTCTGAGTCAGTATTTCTACTCGCCCGCTCGATACGTCGTAATGAGCACCAACAATTCCAATTCGGTCTTGTTCTAATAATGATTTTAAAACATCACTTTGTCTAGGAATTGCTTTTACGGATTGGATGATGTGCTCTTTGGTTACTTCAGAAATCAATTCTTTTTCGGAATATTCTGAGCTTTCGCCACGCTGTTTAATGGTCTCTAATGCCGGACCAATTTTAGCTAAAACATTTGTCAGTTTTCCTAATTTCTTTTCTTGGCAAGCTCCTGTGATAGCACCACATTGGCTGTGTCCCAGTACGAGGATTAACTTGGTCCCAACTAATTTACAGGCATACTCCAGGCTTCCAATAACTTCGTCTGTGACGATATTACCAGCAATTCGGATGCTAAAGATATCCCCGATTCCTTGGTCGAATATGTGTTCAATAGGGGTACGGCTATCCATACAGCTCAGTACGATGGCATGAGGATGTTGTCCGTTTTTGGTTTCTTCGATTTGACTTAAAAAATTACGATTGAATTTTAAGTTGCTAACAAAGCGATTATTTCCTTCTATTAAAATGTTTAAACTTTCTAAAGGGGATGTTTTGGCTAATATTTCTGCTGTTATGGTGTTCATGATTATATGGATTTTCTATGTTGAAGAATAATGTTGTTTTTTGGATTTTCTGCGTGGTATTTCTTATGGAAACCACTTATTTGAACTTCGATGTTTTTTTCTTTTGCGTGGGCATTGATAAAGTCTTCGATCAGTTCTACAATATCGATGTGGATGTAAACCGATTGTTTGGCATCGATATATGCCACACAGTTTTTAGGTAGGCTGTGTAGGCGGGTCTTAATCGCAGACTTGTTAAGGAAAGAAACTTCCTCTGCCAATTTAATATGATGATAAACAGGGGTGTCTACATCGTTTCTCTTTTCGTATTTGAAAGCCTTTTTTAAGTTTCCAAACAATAGAAAAGCAACGCTGGTGGCAAGTCCTACGGCAACGCCGATTAGAAGATCCGACAAGACAACCATCGAAAAAGTAGCTACAAAAGGCACAAACTGTGTATATCCCTTTTTCCAAAAGTGAATAAACAATACCGGTTTGGCTAATTTATAACCCACCAAAACCAATACAGCTGCTAAAGTCGCTAACGGAATTAAGTTAAGTACAAACGGAATAGCTAAAATGGCTAATAGTAAAAATACACCGTGTATAATTGCACTGGTTTTGTATATACCACCCGCATTGATATTGGCCGATGATCGTACGACAACTGATGTCATGGGGATTCCCCCGATTAAACCACTTAAAAGATTCCCGATTCCTTGAGCTTTTAATTCTCTGTTCGTATCTGTGTTGCGCTTTAAGGGGTCTAAACGGTCCGACGCTTCAATACACAATAAGGTCTCTATCGAAGCTACTAAGGCAATGGTACAGCCGATAATCCATACTGCTGGATTTAAAAATCCATTCCAATCCGGTAGCACTAAAATATTGGAAAGTTCGGAAGCATTTTGAAAAGTAGGAATCGAAACTAAATTGGCTCCGCTAATGGCAAAACTTGAATTGGTCTGGATCCAGATAAAGTTGATTAAAATCGCGACTGCAACCGCCACTAAAGCTCCTGGTAACATTTTAATTTTCTTTAAAAAGGCATTTCTTTCCCAAAAAAGTAAAATTCCCAGTGATATTAACGTGAGGAGTACAGCCCCAAAATGGATTTGATTGAGGGTATTACCATCGCTGCCTTGAAATAAGGTAGATAGCGAAGTAGCGCCAAATATTAATGGAATTTGTTTGATTATAATAATCACACCGATTCCAGCTAACATTCCCTCAATTACATTACTGGGAAAGAAATTGGCAATAGTGCCGGAGCGCAAATATCCGAGTATAACTTGAAGTACCCCAGCGATGATTCCAGCACATAAAAACAATTGGAACGATCCTAAATCCGTAATGGCACTTAAAATAATAGCAGACAAACCTGCTGCGGGTCCGGTAACGCTGATGTTGGAGTTACTTAAAAATCCGACAACGATACCTCCGATGATTCCGCTAATAATTCCTGAAATAGGTGGTGCACCCGACGCTAAAGCAATTCCCAAACAAAGGGGTAAGGCCACTAAAAAAACGACAAGCCCGGGCGCAAAACTGGTCTTCAGTTTTGTAAATATATGTGTATTATTCATTTTTTTTTAGATAAAATTTGACAATAGGAGATTGTGCAAAAAGTATTTTTGCAGCCTATATGATACGGTCAAAGTTTATGCTAAGTCAGGAGGGGGATAGGGAATCTCGCGTATATCTATACGGGGTAACCTATCGTTAGTGTGAACAGCAGGGGCGTTTTTTGCGGAAGCTGTTCGGTTTAAGGTAAGATCAGTTAGATGATCGAGTATGTTAAAAGGGTGATGTTCCTCTTCGGTATTGGTGATGGGTTTTTTGTTTTCTTCAGATATACTGATGGTCGGAATGTTTAGGTCAATATCAAGCGCAACCGCAATAGTCGGCAAGGCGAGGAAGTTGATAAAGAAACCCAATACAAGTAAACTCAGTATTTTCATAAAAGGGTAAGCGTTTTTTTTAATATAAATAAGTGGTTGATTAAGATAGTCGGTATTGTTTTACCAGAAACAAATTAATGAACGCCTTATTATTTGGGTGTAAAAATATATTTTTCAATGCTTTTTTACTGTTTTATTCTTGTTAAACTTAAATTAAATTTATAAGCGTAGTTTTTACAGCTGTTGTGCTTAGCTATTTTTTCATTGTAATGTTAAAATGTTTTAGGCTGTAGTATAATTGCAATATACTTGTAGTCTATTTAAAAAATAAAAGCAGCTATTGAAATCACAGATTTGTACCCATTGTAAAGCACCAATAGTATGTGCGGCAGAAGAAATTGAAAATTGCGATTGTCAAAAACTGACATTACGCCCCGAAACCATTGCTTTTTTAGGAACTACCTTTCATAAGTGTTTGTGTAACTCCTGCTTAAAAAAAATGGATGAAATGGTTGCTTTTTCGTTGGTAAATGAATTTCCAAAACGCCGCAGTGAGATGGTAGAAGGGGTGCATTATTATATTGAAAACGAATATTTTGTATTTACAGAACAGTATCATTTGATGAAAGGACAATGTTGTCAAAACGGCTGTAGGCATTGTGTATATGGTTTTAAAAGCCAGTTTCTTTAAAAATCAGTTAATAAAGCGGTTATCGTTTAAAAAATGCTTATTTTTGTATTCAAAATATCACTTTTACTGCTATGAAAGGACCATTATTTTATTCGAAAATACTATTGTTTGGGGAGTACGGAATTATTAAAGATTCCAAAGGACTTTCCATTCCTTATAACTTTTATAAGGGAGCCTTGAAAATGGGAGATACTCCCACTGAGGAAACTCAGAAATCCAATCAGAGTCTGCGTAATTTCGCAGCCTACTTAGAAGATTTACAAGAGAGCAAACCCGAATTGGTTGTGTTCAACTTAGAAGAATTGCGCAACGACCTTGCCAACGGAATGTACTTTGATTCCAGTATTCCACAGGGATATGGAGTGGGGAGTAGCGGTGCCTTAGTTGCTGCGATATACGATCGTTATGCGCAAGAAAAAATTACGGTGTTGGAGAATCTAACCCGTGAAAAATTGATACAGCTTAAAACGGTTTTCGCAGAAATGGAGTCTTTTTTCCATGGAACCAGCTCGGGACTAGATCCTTTAAACAGTTACTTGAGTTTACCTATTCTAATCAATTCCAAAGATAATGTAGAACCTACCGGATTGCCTTCTCAGAGCACTCAGGGAAAAGGCGCTGTGTTTTTGTTGGATTCCGGAATTGTAGGAGAAACCGCTCCGATGATTACCATCTTTATGGAAAATCTAAAAGATCAGGGTTTTAGAAAAATGCTAAAAAATCAGTTTGTAAAATATACCGACGCTTGTGTTGAAAGTTTTTTACACGGCGATATGAAAGCGCTTTTTTCAAATACTAAGAAATTATCCAAAACGGTTTTGAATAATTTTAAACCGATGATTCCAGAACAATTTCATCAGATATGGGCACAAGGGATAGAGTCTAACGACTACTATTTAAAATTGTGCGGATCGGGTGGAGGCGGATATATTCTAGGATTTACTCAAGATTTAGAAAAAGCCAAAGCTTCTCTAAAAGACTACGAACTTGAAGTGGTGTATCAGTTTTAATTTTTTTATTTAAAAACCTTAACCCTCGCTAAAGGCGAATAAACAGTAAACTCATGCTCTCAAGGAAAACAAAATTGATATTGATGAAGATATTCAGTTTCTTTTCTGTAGTTCGAGGATATAATATATTCGTTATAGTAGTAGCGCAGTATTTGGCGTCGATATTTATATTGTCGCCCGACAAACGTGCTTTAGATGTGTTGTTGGATCCCCAACTGTTTATCATCATCTTCTGCTCCACTTTGGCAATAGCGTCGGGTTATATCATTAATAATTTCTACGACCAAGATAAAGACTTGATCAACAGACCCAAAAAAAACATGTTGGATCGTTTGGTAAGTCAGAAGACCAAATTGCGGGTTTACTTTTTCCTCAATTTTGTTTCTGTTGGATTGGTAACCGTAGTGTCTTGGCATGCTGGATTGTTTTTTTCTGCATATATTTTTCTCCTGTGGTTTTATTCTCATAAACTCAAAAGGTATCCAATTATCGGAAATCTGACGGCATCCTTTTTGGTGATATTTCCATTTTTTGGAATCTTAATGTACTTTAGAAATTATTACGAGGGCATATTTTTACACGCCTTATTCCTATACTTAATTGTCTTGATTCGAGAGATTGTTAAGGATATGGAAAACATCAAAGGCGATTTGGCCAATGGATACCAGACCTTTCCGGTTCGTTTTGGCGAAAATACCGCCAAACGCGTGATTACCTATTTGGTGGTGCTTACTGTACTTCCCGTTTACTTTTTAGTAGAAGAACATCAGGTTGGGTATATGAGTATCTACTTTTATTTTAGTTTAATTGTTTTGATGTTTTTTACATTTAAGTTATGGAAATCACAAACGATATTGCAATACCATCAGCTGCATATCAGTTTGAAATTGCTGATTTTACTAGGTGTTTTTTCGATAGTTTTAATCAATCCGAGTGTTGTCATTAACGGCAAACAACTCTTTAACGGATTGTAAAGCAGTACAGTGTAAAATTTTTTATCGCGATTCGTGAAAAAACTAATAAATAGTAGTCTATTTAAATGGTATCTTTGCAAAAATAAGTAATATGAATAACGGTAAGGGAAGCGATAAAAACGCTAAGAAAAGCTCTAGTAAGAATAAGCCAAAGGGGAAAACTTTTAAAAAGGATGTTAAGAAATCAACATTCGTTAGCGCAAAACCGGTGGTTGAAAGAAAGCCTAAACAGAAGAAAGTCACTTCTTTAGATGAAGATAGTATCCGATTAAATAAATATATATCCAACTCAGGAGTTTGCTCAAGAAGAGAAGCAGACATCTACATTGTATCCGGTAACGTAAAAGTTAACGGTGAGGTAATTGTAGAAATGGGGTTCCAAGTTAAACCGGGCGATGTCGTTAATTTTGATGGTGCAGTAATCAATCCGGAGAAAAAAGTCTATGTATTGTTAAATAAACCTAAAGGTTTTTCAACCATATCTGAAGAAATCGTTAGTCCAGAAAACGTATTGACTTTAGTAAAGGGAGCATCAAAAAGCATGTTAAGCCCAATCGGAAGAATGGACAAAACAACTTTAGGACTGTTATTGTTCACCAACGATACGGAGATGATTCAAAAATTCACAACGGCCAACCAACGTTCTTCTAAAATGTATCAGGTTTCTTTAGATAAAAATCTAAAGTTCGAAGATCTAGAAAAATTGGAAAAGGGATTGACTTTGGATGGACATAAAGTATATATCGAAGAGATTAACTATGTGGACGATCAACCTAAAACGGAAATTGGAATCAAATTAAAAGCGACTAATGTAAAAACGGTACGTAATTTATTTGAATCCTTAAGTTATAATGTACTAAAGGTAGACCGAGTGGTATTTGCTGGGTTAACCAAGTTTAACCTTCCAAGAGGGAAATGGAGAACTTTGACTACTCAAGAAATCATCAACTTGAAAAACGCATAAAACAAAAACTCGTTAGTGAAGACTAACGAGTTTTTTATTTTTTATGGAACATGATAAAACGCTCCGACTCTCTAAAATGCTATTTTTGGAGTAGGCATTCGGTCGATAACATGGAATAAGCAATAATAGAAGGCTTTTTTGAACCGTGATAAGTGAAATTGGTACGCAGTATAAATAGATTTATTTGAGCACCATTAGGCAGTCTTTCTAGGTTTTTTTCTGTAATGACATACGAGCCTTTGTCCGCTACTGCCCAACCCTCCGTGATGTAATTTCGGTTTTTTTCCATAATGTCCCAACGCATTTGCGTGGTGGGTTTATAAGTAAGCCAGATCAGAACTCCTTTTTCGTTTTTTGGATCGGTATTCCAGGTTATTGTACTACCGGGCTTTAGAACATAGTCCGGTTCTTTTACATACAACAACTGTGGCGTATATAAACTGTAACTCTTATTGTCGATGGAATACTTTAAATCTTTGCCGTAAAGGCGATTAGTAAGCTGTGAATCAGTACTATTGATGATGTCGAGTGGTTTTCCATTGTCGTCAAAAAAATGAATGGGATACATAGGCGAATCAGTAGTAGCACTAACTATAATTCCTTTATCTTCTTCCTCAGGCTGTTGATAGTATATAGTAGAATTATTTTGAATTAGAACCGTACCGGGAGCCATGGGCCTTGCCATCTCTGCGATATAGTCATGATAAGTCATTAATCCCTCTTTATAAGTGGACTTCAATGGGTTGGTGTCTAATTGTTCATCTTCTGAGCAAGAAGAAAGGCTTAGTATATTTAAAAACGCTAGTATTAAATATAGTAAATTTCGAAAGTGTGTTTTCATAGATAAAGAATTTATTTGTTGTGTTCGATTAATGGATTGATTCCCAATAGGTCGGGATGAATAGTTTCTTTATTATTTCGTTAAAATCTAAAAATATAGGAATCCTTTTATTGTACCAATATCTTTTCTATTTGTACCCCATCAGCTGTAACGATTTTTAAAATATAGGTCCCTTTGGGTAGTTCGGAAACGGAAATCGAGTTCTCGATATACGGTTGTTCTAATACCTTTTTTCCTGAAATATCGAATAAAGCTATTTGTTGTAACTGTATTTCATAGGGTAACTCGAAATATAGCGTATGAGACACTGGATTGGGGTAAATTGCAATTTTTGGGACGTTAAATTTGGTGTTGCTCAAAGTACAATCTTCGGCATAAGAAAGCGCTACGTGATATCGGGCAATATGCCAATGTGAATATGGGAAATGTAGATTTAGTGCTTCAATTATTCTATCCACTTCGAAGCAAACAGAATTGCGAATTTCATCGGGATCGTAGTCCGGATGCTCTATTCCCAGAGGTGGAAGACCAATCTGAATTTTCATATTTGGTGTTTTGTAATTGTTTCGGTTTTTGAGGTTGATTCTTTTAAGTGTACTCATATTAAAAGCATCTATGTGGTGGATTTTAGGGTTTTTACTAAAGTCTAATGATTCAATTTTACTTAACGGAGCAGTGTCGATATCGTAGTTTCCGCAATGGAGTATCTCTAGTAAAGGATTTGACGAAAGATCTAAGTTAATTAGTCGGTTGTTACCGCAATTTAATTCTTTTAGTTTGCTGTTTTGAGTTGTATTTAAAGTATGGATAGATGTGGAATTTATGGTCAGTTTTTCAAGAGCTTCGAAAGCTTCAATTCCAGTAAGGTCTTGGATGTTTTCCCAGCCTTCAGCACCAAGAATAGTCAGTTCGGTGATATTTTCGATATTACTAGTTAAAACTTGTCCATTAATTTCTCCGTCGCTGTCGATGTTCTGACTAATCAGAAAGCGTTCAAATACCGGGTCGGGTATATACGTGATTTGCGCTTGTGCTTGTTTGCTGATTAGAAGCAGCAATAGCAAGTATAGTATTGATTTCATATATGTATCTTTTTGTTTTTAAATGGTTTTTTTTCATTTATCGGATTAATAGATTAATTAATAATAATCTTTTGCGTATACACGCCTTGGTTGGTTAGTATTTTTAAAAAATAAATGCCTTTTGTAAGTTCTGAAACGGATATCGTGTTGCTGATACCGTGTTGATTCCAAACTTTTTTTCCGAAAGCATCAAATAGCATAAGCTGTTCGACGTTAATTTCGTTGGGAACATCAAAATGAAGTATATCGGAGGTAGGATTGGGATAAACTGCAATTTGCTTTGTTTCGAATTTGGAAGTACTCAAGGTGCAATTATCTGAAAAGGAAACCGCTACGTGTTTTTTAGCGATTCGCCAGTGCGAATACGGATAGCGGTTGTTTTGAGCTGCGGTTGTATCGTCAACTTCTATACAAACGGTATTACGTATTTCATTAGGATCATAATCAGGATAGGTAAACGCCCAATGATATAGATTCAAAAGAAGCGTCAAATCTGGATTGTTGCTAAGGTTTTTTAGGTTTAATTTCTTTAAGTACAATTCAAATGTATTTATATATCGGATGTTAGGATTGTGACTTAAATCCAACTCCTTTATCTCATTGAAGGGACCGACATCAAGACCGTAATTCCCACAATATAATAACTCCAATAGGGTGTTTGATGAAAGGTCTAGTGTTGTCAACTCATTACTACCACAGTCCAAATCCTTTAATTTGGTGTTTTGATCTAAATTTAAAGTAGTGATGTGGGTAAAATTGATTTTTAGTTTTTCCAAGGCGACAAAACCCTCAATGCCGCTAAGATCAGTGATGTTTCCCCATCCATGATATCCAAGAATAATCAGTTCGATGATATTTTCGATATCACTAGTTAAAACTTGTCCATTAATTTCTCCGTCGCTGTCGATGTTCTGACTAATCAGAAAGCGTTCAAATACCGGGTCGGGTATATACGTGATTTGCGCTTGTGCTTGTTTGCTGATTAGAAGCAGCAATAGCAAGTATAGTATTGATTTCATATATGTATCTTTTTGTTTTTAAATGGTTTTTTTTCATTTATCGGATTAATAGATTAATTAATAATAATCTTTTGCGTATACACGCCTTGGTTGGTTAGTATTTTTAAAAAATAAATGCCTTTTGTAAGTTCTGAAACGGATATCGTGTTGCTGATACCGTGTTGATTCCAAACTTTTTTTCCGAAAGCATCAAATAGCATAAGCTGTTCGACGTTAATTTCGTTGGGAACATCAAAATGAAGTATATCGGAGGTAGGATTGGGATAAACTGCAATTTGCTTTGTTTCGAATTTGGAAGTACTCAAGGTGCAATTATCTGAAAAGTAAACCGCTACATGTTTTTTAGCGATTCGCCAGTGTGAATACGGATAGCGGTTGTTTTGAGCAGCGGTCGGATTGTCAACTTCTATACAAACGGTATTACGTATTTCATTAGGATCATAATCTGGAAAGGTAAAGCCCCATGAGGATAAATTCGTAATGAAAGTAACATCTGGGTTATTGTTTTTGTTTTTTAGATTTATTTTTTTTAACGAGGGCATGTCATAGGCGTTAATAAGTCTGATGTTTGGATTATGGCTTAAATCCAATTCTTCCACCTCTGTAAAAGGGCCGACATCAAGACCGTAATTTCCACAATATAATAACTCCAATAGGGTGTTTGATGAAAGGTCTAGTCCAGTCAATTGATTACTACCACAGTCCAAATCCTTTAATTTGGTGTTTTGATTTAAATTTAAAGTAGTGATGTGGGTAAAATTGATTTTTAGTTTTTCCAAGGCGACAAAACCCTCAATGCCGCTAAGATCAGTGATGTTTCCCCATCCATGATATCCAAGAATAATCAGTTCGATGATATTTTCGATATCACTAGTTAAAACTTGTCCATTAATTTCTCCGTCGCTGTCGATGTTCTGACTAATCAGAAAGCGTTCAAATACCGGGTCGGGTATATACGTGATTTGCGTAAGAGCCTGTTGGCTTATCAGTAATAATAATATAAGATGTATCGTTGTTTTCATTGGTTTACATTTTTTAGTGTTTAATCAATATTGCGGTATCGGATATTTTACCGTTGCTTATCAAAGCGATTTTGTAGAAACCTGCGGGATAACTGCTTGTGTCGATAATTATCTCTTCTTTTTGTTGGTCTAAAACATAATTGTAAGTCGTATTGTTTGAAGCATATAAAGTATTTATCGATAAGTAAGCAGCGTTGCCTTGGCCTACCTTATAAGCAACGGTTGTTTGATTTAAAGCTGGATTTGGGTATATGCTTTTTATGTTGTTTGGACTACGCTTTATTTCTACCTTTGTATAATCTTTATAACCGTCAGAAAGAGCAATGACTTCTAAGTAGTATTTTGAACCTATTTCGGTAGATATATTAAAATTAGCTCCTTCGTAAATTAGGCTTCCATCAGTATCATACCAATTGTAAATGGCGGGTTCATTTATCATATGTGCCTGTAAAGTAATGGGAGTATTGTTGTTATTAAATAAGTCGTCTTGTGCTTGTGCATAAAATAACTCTCTTGATTGTTTGTAAATCTCATAGGTTTCTCCTCCGATAATTTGATCTGTTTTACCGTCTTTTTGAACCAAATGGTAGATGTGTTTTTCCTTTTCCGTAACTTCTTTGGTGAGAAAGTTAAAGGAAAGATATAAGGTGCCTGTTTGTTCCTCTTCTAAATAGATGTTGTCAAGACGGGCGCGGTCATCAGTAATAATTATTTTGTTTTCATTTTTCATCTCTATGCCGTTTCCTTTCCTACCTCCTTTTATCCATGCGTTCAGCAATATTGGATCTAATGTTGCGCTGACTTCTGCTTCTTTAAAGATTTCTTTCCCCATTTCTTTGCTGTCAGCTTGAAATTCTAAAGTATAAAACCACGGTATTTCGTACCGATTTCTCACTGCAACGGTGGCACCGGTATGGTTGGTTTCAGCATTGGGATCTAGAGCAATAATGCTGATGTTTTTTTGAGCAATATTGTTGTTGTTCGCCGCATTGGTTTCTACCCATTGTATTTCTGGAAAAGTCATCGGATCATGAACTGCTTCAACTCGGGCCAGTAGGCAAAAATGCCACGGTTCTCTATTTATTTCATTGTAGTCGTCGGGATTTGGAATGCCTGCCCATGGGTAAGCAAGCACAATTTCTTCATTGGGTTCTATTGGCGGGATGGTTAAATAACCTATTTCTTTCCCCATTATAGGGCCTATCCAATTCGGATTGTTATTATCGGTAAAACGACTGCCGTTCCAATGTTGTGGCCATTTTAAGGAGGTCGCCGCTTTGGACCAATATAATTTCAATTTTTCAGTACCCATAGATCTACTACAACCCCTATTAGATACTCTGACATAAATAAAATTGTAACCGAATCGTTTGTAAACGGGATTTTGATGCTGCTCTATATAATCCCAGTGGTGTCTTACCCATATATCGGGACTTGTCCAGATATGCTCGGTAACAGTATTGGGCTCTTTACCAAAGTCTTCATAAGAATCTCGTATATATAAGTCTATCGGGTGATGGTCCGTATTGCGCGCCAATATAGACGATTGATTGGCATTTGCTGGGTCGGCTATATATTCGCGTATTCGAATTCCCTGTCCTACGGTAAATCCATTCTGAATACAAGGCTCCCAAGTATAGGCCATCACATTTCCAACATCGGTAGGAGTAAGTTCAAAAGGAACACCAAGTGCGTCGGTATTATTACCGGTATACGAACAGTCGTCGTTAACGGTATTGATGATGTCATGAATAGTTACTCCCCAATGGTTTTTTTCATCCCAAAAGCTAGCCATAGCTGGGGTGTCGTGTATGAAATCGGCTGTGGTAAGTGCGTTATAATTGGGGTCATTGGGGTTTCGGGTCACATGTTCGTCGGTTTTAATTGTACCGTTTTGAGGGCCCCACGGATGATTTAAGCCAAAAACATGGCCTAACTCATGGGCCAATACATTTCCCGGAGCGGATTCGTAATAACCCAGAGAAAAAGCTTGAGTAACTACCAATCGATTGTTTCCCGAATTGGTAACTCCATTACCTACGCCTAAACTTCTTGGAATATAAACGTTAAACGAATTGGGGAGTGCTTTTTCGTGTATCCGAGCTTGTTGTAATATGGCGCCAAAGCTGGTATTTTCATAAATGCGGCTGTTATTAAACGAATCGTAACCTCGTAGCACAAATCTAATCCCCATGGATTTAAAGAGTTGGTTTACCCTTTTAAGGTTTTCTTTAATATGTGTAAGGTTGATCACTTCGTCGTTGCTGCCATCGTCTCTGTTGATAATCCAAAAAAAGATGTTGTAACAGATGGGTTCAAAAGTTGCTAAATAAGCTGGATCAACGGATCCTGAATAAATAGCAGGGTTGGTTAAGGCATTTCTTTCAAAAAGAGTGAGATTTTCATTCATTTGGGTAGCACATATAAATTGATGTTGTGCAAAAGTGTGTTGAAAACCCAGAAAGAATATTGTTAAAAAAAGTACTATTGATTTCATAAATATCGTGTTTTAGTTGAAATTATTTCATAAACTGAACTTTGTAATCCAGGAATTGTCAATGAGGGGTTTTTATTATAGACTGTTTTTTTGTGAAAAACATTTCAATTTTAACAATATTTATTTTTTAAGGACTTAGTTGTTGGTGGTTTTGTATCGCAGTGAAGCGATAAGGAGCTTTATAGAATTGAAGAGGTAATGAAATGGCAACAAAAAACTCGTTAGTGAAGACTAACGAGTTTTTTGTTTTCTATTAAAAATAGGATTTTATCTAATCATCTAAAGACGATAAAAGACCTCTTTTGGATAGTAAGGCTTTGGGGTTGGGCTGGTGACCCCTAAAGGTTGAATATAACTTTGCAGGGTCTTCTGTACCGCCTTTTTCCAAAATAGTTGTTCGAAAGGATTTCGCGGTTTTAGCATCAAACAAACCGTTGGTTTTAAAAACTTCAAACGCATCGGCATCCAATACTTCCGACCAGATATAGCTGTAATAACCCGAAGCATATCCACCGGCAAATAAATGCAAAAAATACGTACTTCGGTATCTTGGAATAATTGCCGTACTAAGTCCGATTTCGGAGGTTAGTTCTTTTTCAAAAGCATCCACTTCTTTGGTTATGGGTTTGTTTTGAGTATGGTATTTCATGTCCAACAGCGCAGCGGCCAAATATTCAGTAGTGGCAAACCCTTGATTAAAGGTCTGTGATTTTTGCATTTTTTCGAGGAGTGCCTCCGGAATGGTTTCTCCCGTTTTATAATGTTTGGCAAATTGCTTTAATACTTCGGGTTGTGCTGCCCAATTCTCTAAAATTTGAGAAGGCAATTCTACAAAATCTCTAGGTACGTTAGTACCGGCCAAACTCCTGTAGGTAACATTTGAAAGTAAACCGTGTAAAGCATGTCCAAATTCGTGAAATACCGTAGTAGTTTCTTCAAAGGTCAGCAGAGCGGGAGTAGCGTCATTGGATTTGGCAAAATTACAAACAATAGATATAATCGGTGCCACTCGCTTTCCATCGATGTTTTGTTGTTTGCGGTAAGAGGTCATCCAGGCACCACCCTTTTTAGATGGTCTGGCATAATAATCTAAATATAAGACACCTACTAAAGTTCCGTTTTTTTCAGTAACCTCATAGGCGGTTACGTCTTTGTGGTATTTGGGTAAATCGGGCAGTAATTTAAATTGCAATCCATACAATTTTGAAGCCACATCAAAGACTCCTTGCTGTACCTGAGGTAAACTCAAATACGGTTTTAAGGTATTTTCATCGAAGTCAAATCGCGCTTTACGGATTTTTTCGGTGTAAAAACGCCAGTCATAAGGCGCAACGGAACCCTTGATTCCATCTTGATGCATCAGCTGTTGAATGTCGCGTTCTTCTTGTTGCGTTTTGCTTTGGGAAGCATGCCACAATTGATTTAGCAGTTGGTAAACGGTTTCGGAATCTTTAGCCATGTTTTCTTCCAATACATAAGCAGCGTGGTTAGAATATCCGAGTAATTGTGCACGTTGCATCCGTAAATTAGCCAATTCAAGAACGAGCTTTTTGTTGTCGAATTCGTTGTTGTTATTGGATCGCAATTGAAAGGCATTCCAGATTTCTTTTCGCAATGAACGATTTTCGGCATATTGTAAAAAGGGAATAACACTACCGTGGTCTAAGGTAAAAATCCATTGGTTGTCTTTTCCGCGTACTTTGGCTTCTGCTGCAGCGGCGTCGATAACGTCTTGCGGCAGTCCTGCCAAATCTTTTTTATTATCGATCATCAAAGAATACCTATTGCTGTCGGCTAATACATGGTCTCCAAACTGGAGCGATGCCAAGGCGAGTTGCTGATTGATCGCGCGAAAATCTTTTTGCTGATCAGCTTCCAGTAAAGCGCCACTTCGAACAAATTTTTTATAGGTTTTCTCTAATAAAGTGCGTTGTTCCTGATTTAGTTTTAAGACCTCTTTAGCCTCCCATATCAATTGTATCCTTTTGAACAAAGCGGCATGGAGATAAATGTTGTCTTGATGTTCGGACAATATCGGTGCCATTTTTAAAGCTATAGCTTGTAGGTCCTCATTGGTATTTGCACTTAAAAGGTTGTTGAAAACAGCAGAAACGCGGTCGAGCAATTGGCCGGTATTTTCAAAAGCAACTATAGTATTTTCAAAAGTAAGTTTGGATTTGGATTGGACGATTTCGTCAATTTCTTGCTGTTGATCTTTGATGCCTTCATGTAATGCAGATTCGAAATTGCTGTTGTCAATTTCATCAAAAGGAGGAACAGCATAAGGAGTTTCCCAAGTGGCCATAAGTGGATTGTTTTCACCACTGCTGTATGCGGTATTCTCTCTTTTACACGAGAAAGCACCAGCAGTAATAAGGGTTAATACTATAATAGAACGATAGCTCGTATTCATAATCGTGAGTTAGGTTGTACAGGTAAAATTAGGAAAAAGCAACCGATTAATCTTTGTTGTCGGACGCGTGTTTACTGTTCGTTATTAAAAAAGTTTTCTTAAGTCCGTCGGCCAGACTGATCCACATAAAATTAAAGAACGATTTTTCCTTATTTCGCTCCTGGTCTATTTTGGCTTCGTGAAAGACTTCGTCGGTATCTTTGCGTACAAATAGATTGCCGATTGCCGATAAAAACTTGTTTTTCTCTTTGCCGTTTTTTCGAAGAAAAGTCACCTTAAAGTCGTGGTATTTAATTTTAAAATCTCCTTTAGACTTGTGGTTGTTTCCGTAAATAGAAAAATAGACTTGGTCTAAGGTTCCGCTCGTGGTAGCATTTATTTGAGGGCGTAAAAAGGTGTTCAGATTGGCAGATGGCAATTGGCGAATACTTCCAGAAAAACTAAAGTCATCGGCTGTGTTGTTAACGTCAAAATTCCAATTCACCTGTAAAGGTGCTGTTCCCATAAACAGGCAGTTCACTTTTATCTTTGTTTTTTTCTTTTTTTCCTTGGCTGCAATACCGCTTAGTACATCGGTGATATGGGCGTTAAAAGCGTTGAATTTAATATGGCTGGCTTCGGTATTAAAATCGATTTGTTCGATATATTCTATAGCACTATGTTTTACATTGATTGTATCTAGAGCTAAATAGAAGTTGAGGTCTCGTAGCTTTTTTGAAAATAAGGGTTTGATTGAGGTGTCGTCGGCAACCGCTTTATTTCTATATACCACTGCGGCTAGACTATCCAATAGTAAATTTGAAGCAGAAAATTCTATGTGCTCCTTTTTCATAGTCCATCTGATCTGGCTCAAATGCAGTTGGGAATTCTTAACCTCAAATAAATCGGTTTCCTTATTGATTTTTTGTTGAAAATCAGCGCGACTGTACACCGGTTTAAGGTGGATGTTTTTTACATCCAAATTTTCTTTATCCAACGAGGTTTTTAAGGTGCTTATAGTATAAAAAGCATTGATTTTTGCATACAGACTGTCATACTGGATTTGGTAGTTCTCAAATCGGAACGGTATTTTGTCTTTTAAGGATGTGGAATCAACGGCTAGGTTATTCAAGTCAAAATTGAGATTTTGTAAATATACTAAACTGTTGATGCCTGTGGAATCGCGTAATTGTATCGTACCTCCAGATAATTGCAAATGATCGATAGCAATCAATTGTTCAAAAGGCTTTTTGGCAAGGCTATCCGAGGTTTTTGCACGGCCTTTTTTTAAGGTGATATGGGGGTTTTTAATATGAATTGCGTTTGCGGTAAATTTATTGCGGAATAAATCAAATAAGCCAATTCCCGAAATATCAAGCTCCTCAATTTGCGTTTCAATAATGCTGATGCCGCTATCTAAGGTGTCGGATTTTGGTTTAAAGGTCAGGTTTTTAAACGATGCTGTTCGTGAAATTAAACTAATATCATAATCCGTATAACTCATGGAGTAGGATAGATTAGGGTTTTCATTTACTGCAAGATTTATCTTTTTAGCCGTCCAAGGTTTTATAAATAGCCAACTCAAGATTATTGTCAACAGCAAACAACCAACGATGCCTACACCGATGTAGGCGGCAATTCTGATTGTATTTTGCTTCTTCATAGGCTTGAATATTAAATGAAACAGACGGAGATGGTTCGGTTTGCTATCTCAATTTAAGCATTTAAATCTTTTGTAGCCGTTTAATTTTGTAAATAAATGGAATGGGAATCTTGTTACAGGTGATTTTAATTCACAATACAGACGGTGTGTCGCGAGTAGCCAGTAATCAAAAGTGTTTCGTCGTTTTACACAACACCAATGAGGTCGGTATTGACTTTGGTTTGTGGGTGATGCAATCCGGTAATTTAGAATTGGATATATATGCTAGTTCTACTGGATTCAAGCTTTTTTCGAAAAGTTCGTATGCTTGGTTAGACGACAAAACCATAGTGGTCAAAGTATTATATAGCAATAGCCTTAAGTCGGTTATTTATCGTCAGGAAACGGATTTAAAACCGCAGTTTATAAAAATCCTATTGCAGTAAACGGAAATTTACTATTTTGATATAGCAGCTTCGATAATACAAACGCATCCGTTCAAAAAAAGCTGCATCCATTTTGGATGCAGCTTTTGATATAAAAAATTAGGCCAATACAAATTGAAGTTCAGCTTCGAGTTTTACTTCTTCACTAACCAATACACCACCGGTTTCTAAAGCAGAGTTCCAGTTTAGGTTCCAATCTTTACGATTGATTTTTCCTACCACATTTAGGGCGATTTTAGTATTTCCCCAAGGGTCTTTCATTTCTCCACCAAATTCCGTTTCCAAATGAACGATTTTAGATACGCCATGCATACTGAGTTCTCCAGTAATGGTGTAATCGTGACCGCTTTTTTTACTCACTTTTGTCGAGGTAAAAGTAACCTTTGGGTATTGTTCTGCGTCAAAGAAATCGGCACTCATCAAGTGTTTGTCTCGGTCGGCATTTTTAGTGTTAATCGAGGCTACTTCGGCAGTAAAGCTTAAAGAAGCACTTTCGAAGTCTCCTTCGTTCATTTTAATTTCTCCTTGATAATCCGTAAAGTTTCCTTTAATATTCGTGATCATCATGTGTTTAATTTTAAACTCAATACTAGAATGTGTATTGTCGATAGTCCATTTTTGATTGTTCATGATCGGTTGTTTTTTAATTATTGATAAAATGACGGAAGCTCTTCTGGAAATTCCATCAAAAGTAATTTGGTGTTTTCTTGTGCAGTGATTTCGAATTTTTCGGTGTCGGTAAAACCTATAGCATCTCTGCGGTTTAGCTTTTGTCCGTTGATTTCTAGTGAACCGGATATAACAAAGGCAAAAACGGCATTTCCCGGTTTCTGTAATTGGTATTCCAGTTTTTTATCCGCATCCATATCGCTGAGATAAAACCAAGCGTCTTGGTGGATCCAAACCCCATTTTCTGTTGGATTTGGCGTTAAAACGGGTAATAATTGATTGCGTAATTTTGTTTTATCAATCGTTTTTTGTTCGTATCTCGGCGTTACATTATTCGTTTTAGGAAATAACCAAATTTGTAGAATTTCTACGGGTTTGTCTTCGTTAGCATTGTATTCGCTATGCTCAATTCCCGTACCGGCACTCATTACTTGTATGTCGCCTTCACGAATCACCGTTCCATTGCCCATGCTGTCTTTATGTGCTAAATCACCACTTAAAGGAATCGTAATAATCTCCATGTTTTGATGCGGATGGGTTCCAAATCCCATACCTGAATCGATAAAATCGTCGTTAAATACGCGAAGTACACCAAAGTGAATACGTTCGGAGTTGCGGTAATTAGCAAAACTGAAGGTATGATGAGATTTAAGCCAACCGTGGTCGGCAAAACCTCGTGAGGAATCTGAAAATGTGATAAAATTGCTCATATACTTTGTTATTTAAATATAGTGATATAATCTTAAAAAATTAAATATTTCTAATCTATCTCTGTATTTATTATTATATAACAAATATATTAAGAATAAGAGCCAATCTGCTTAATGTAGGTTAAGAAATAAAACAGGGGTTATCTTTTTAAAAGATAACCCCTGTTTTATTGTAATGAAGCGCTCTGAATTTTCACTAGTCTATAGTGATGAGTTGCCTTTTAATAATTTCCGTTTCATCTTGCTAAAGAACTCGGGGGTGACTCCCAGATACGACGCAATATGTATTTGCGGAACTTTATCCTTAATGGTTGGGTATTTTTCGCAAAAGCGTTCGTAACGTTCCTCTGCGGTTAAACTGAGGTTATCAATGATACGTTGTTGATTGGCAATCAAGGAATTTTCTATTAATATTCTAAAGTATCGGTCGATCTTAGGTATTTGGTCAAACAAGATTTGTTGGTCTTCTTTTCGCAAACAATAAACTGTGGTATTTTCAATAGCTTCAATATATAGTTGTCCGGGTTTTCCAGATAGAAAACTATACATATCGGCAATCCACCATCCTGTTGTTGCTAAACTTAAGGTGTGTTTCACACCTTGCTCATCGATATTGTAACTTTGTACTATACCACTTACAACAAAAAACGATTGGTAGCAAAATTCGTTTTCCTTCAATAAGAACTCTTTAGCTTTAAAAGTTTTCTGAGTGATCTTAGAGCATAGAAAATTTTGCTCTTCCTCGTTTAAAACTACATGTTTAGCGATGCTTTTTAATAGTAACTCCAACTTGATTGTATTTAATTGATGACTTCTATGTGATTTTTAAGTGCTATGGCTCTTTCTACAAGGTTTTCCACATTGGTTTGTGGTGTTCCATAGGCTAAAACCACGCCCATTCTACGATACGGTCTTGCGGTAGGTTTACCGAAAATCCGAAAATCAGATTGGGGTTCTGCTGCGATATCTTCAAAACCGTGATACGAAGGATTGTCCGAATGTCCGGTAGCCAGTATAACAGCACTTGCAGCGGCGCGTTCTAAGGTTATTTCTTTAATAGGTAAACCCAATATAGCGCGAAGGTGTAATTCAAATTCATTGTAATTTTGAGTACCTGCTAGTGTAACCATACCCGTGTCGTGTGGGCGAGGCGATAGCTCGGAAAAAACCACACCCGCTTTGGTGATAAAAAATTCTACACCAAAAAGTCCGGCTCCACCTAAGGCTTGGGTTACTTTTTGTGCCATCTCTTGTGCTTCTAATAGGTGGTCTTGAGACAGTTGTGCCGGTTGCCAACTCTCTTGGTAATCGCCGCGTTCTTGACGGTGTCCAATTGGAGCACAAAATAGGGTAGGTAGTCCGTGTTGTGTAACGGTAAGCAAAGTGATTTCGGATTCAAAAGTAACAAATGCTTCCACAATAACTTCAATCACATCGCCGCGAGAACCTTCAACGGCGTAGTCCCATGCTTTTTGGATGTCTTCGGTGTTTTTGATTGTTGATTGTCCTTTTCCTGAAGACGACATCAGCGGTTTAACCACACAGGGCATGCCCACTTGTTCTACGGCCTTAAAAAGCTCTTCTCCTGAAGTAGCATAGCGGTAGTTGGCGGTTTTTATACCAAGGGTTTTGGAAGCGAGGTCACGAATCGCTTTTCTATTCATGGTAAAATTAGCTGCTTTTGCAGACGGTACCACAGTGATTCCTTGAGTTTCGTAATCGTAAAAACGTTCTGTTCGAATTGCTTCGATTTCGGGTACTATAAAATCGGGTTGGTGTTTGGCTACGATGCGGTCCAAAGCCGAACCGTCCAGCATATTGATTACTTCAAAGGTATCTGCTACTTGCATAGCCGGTGCCTTTTCGTAGCTATCAACAGCAATAACATATTGGCCTAGGCGTTGTGCTGCAATTGCAAATTCTTTGCCCAATTCTCCGGAACCTAATAATAGAATTTTTTTAATCATGGTGGTGTAATAAATAGTAGTTTAACGATGCTATGGTTGTTTGTGGAACAACTGATGTCGCGCTTGTTAGCGCGATACACCAGCCTTTCGACGATTTCAAATATACAAAAAAACCTCACTAGAGTGAGGTTTTAAGTATTAGTTACTCAAGGTGTCTTTGATTCGCTTCAGCGCTTCAATCAACATGTCTTCGCTAGTAGCATACGAAATCCGAATGCAGTTTGGATTTCCAAAGGCTTCTCCCGTTACCGTAGCCACATGTGCTTTATCCAATAGTAAAAAAGAAAAATCGTCGGCGTTTTTAATGGCTATCCCTTGGATGGTTTTTCCGAAGTAATAAGATACATCTGGAAAAACATAAAAAGCGCCTTCTGGAATGTTTATTTTTAAATGAGGAATTTCTCTAATTAATCCAACCACTAAATCGCGGCGGTTTCTAAAAGCTTGTACCATGTCGCTAAGTACAGCAGGATCTGCTTCGACTGCGGTTATGGTAGCTCTTTGTGCTATAGTATTGGCACCACTGGTTACTTGTCCTTGCATTTTTGTACAGGCTTTAGCTATAAATTCAGGTGCGCCTATATATCCAATTCTCCATCCCGTCATCGCAAATGCTTTAGCAACACCATTAACGGTAATGGTGCGTTCTATCATGTTTCCGATAGAGGCGATACTGCAATGTTTGTCGGAAAAATTAATGTGTTCGTATATTTCATCGGAAACTACAAAAATATGGGGGTATTTGTCCAAAACTGCAACCAATGCTTTTAGTTCTGACTCGCTATAAACCGATCCACTTGGATTGCAAGGAGAACTAAACCACATCATTTTGGTTTTGTCTGTAATAGCCGCTTCCAATTGTTGCGGAGTCATTTTAAAATCGCTGTCTATAGAGGTTGGTACTTCTATAGGGATTCCGCCCGACATCTTAATAATCTCGGCGTAACTTACCCAATAGGGTGCGGGTAAAATAACCTCGTCACCAGGATTAATCATCACTTGACCAATGTTGTATAGTGACTGTTTGGCTCCGGTAGAAACCACAATTTGATGGGGTGTATAGGTAAGTTTATTATCTCTTTTAAATTTACGACAAATCGCTTCTTTGAGTTCTACATATCCGTCAACAGGAGGGTATGAACTGTAGTTGTCGTGAATGGCTTGAATAGCAGCTTCTTTGATAAAATCAGGTGTATTGAAGTCTGGCTCGCCTAAACTCAAACTGATGATGTCAATTCCTTGCGACTTCAGCTCTCTTGCCTTCGCTGCCATCGCCAAGGTTTGAGAGGTGGACAAGCTGTTTATTCTATCTGATAATAAATTTGTGCTCATTTGGAATGAAAATTAGTAATAATGATCAAAGGTAATTATTATAAAAGAGATAATGGAGGGGAATAAAACTTTTTACACTGTAAAATGTTTACTTTTGCTAAAATTTTTGACCATGGAAGAGATCCTGAAATATTTCCCCGATTTAACCCCAGAACAGCTTGCTCAGTTCCAACAACTGGAAGAACTATATATCGATTGGAATGCTAAAATCAACGTAATTTCGAGAAAAGATATCCAAGAATTGTATCTGAAACACATACTACATTCTTTGGGTATTGCTAAGGTGATGCAGTTTTTACCGGATTCGGATGTTTTAGACGTCGGTACCGGTGGTGGATTTCCTGGAATTCCATTGGCGATATTATTTCCTGAAACGCGATTTTATTTGATTGATGTCATCGCTAAAAAAATTAAAGTAGTCAATGAAGTCGTTACGGCTTTAGGACTTAAAAACGTAAAAGCCGAACAAAAACGCGCCGAACTGGTAGAAGAGAAGTTCGATTTTATCGTGAGTCGCGCCGTAACCAATATGCCCGATTTTGTTAGTTGGATTCGCTATAAAACCAAAAAAGATAATCTACACGATTTGGACAATGGTATTCTCTATCTCAAAGGAGGTGACCTGACTGAAGAATTAAAAGATTATCCAAGAGCCGTGGAATTTCCCCTCGCCAATATCTTTGACAATGCATTTTTTGAAACCAAGAAAGTGGTGTATATGCCCTTGAAATTTAGGGGGTAATTTTGGCTATCAGTAAATAGTAATCAGTATGCTTGTGTCCAAATCGGTTCCAATTTCCCCTCCTTTGGAGGGGGCGCAAACCGGATGGCTTTAGTGATTGTATTAGGTGTTTAGCTACTACAACTCAGCTGTTTTCTAGTTACTCCTTTAGGAGTCGCTAAAAACCCAAATGGTAATTGATTTTTAGTTGCGTTTTATTGGCTGCTATTTAAAGTGTTCGATAAGCAGTATGGTTGCAAAGATGATTGCTGCAAAAACCAAAATAGAGGTAGCGTTTGCAAAATTGATTGTCCATCCCATAACTGCTATTCTTTTGGGAACAAATATCCGTTTATCCTCGCGATTGAAATAGAATACGCCCCATATCCAATTGGATGGGTTGCTGTGTCCGTTTTTATAATTGTGTTTGCTCATGATTTTAGTGTTTTCACAGTTTGTATCTCGTCCCTTCTTCTTCAAAATAAATTTCAATATTTAAATAGCTGTCTTTTAGGTCAATCAATTTTTGACGGAAAGTATCGTCCATGGTTGTTATGGAGGGAATTCCAAACAGCACACTGCCTTGTCTATAATATTCTATAGTAGTGGGTTCATTAGGTATTCGTTTGCGCCAATTTAATGTTTTTAAGGCTTCGTGTAATTTATCGTGTTTCTGAGGAATGGGACAAATTTTTAAAATCAGAACTCCGACATGTTTTTTGTTGTTTTCTGTGATTGCTTCAATGGGTACTGGTAGCGTATAATTGTAGGTTTTATGAAGTTGTTCAAATGCAATTTCTTGGTTAAGTATATCGAGCAACTCCGCAGTGGTTAATAATCCGGTTTCTACTTTTGTTTGTGATTTTCCATTGGAGCAATCAATTGGGTAGGATATGGAAGTAAGTTCTCTACGATATATTTCTACTATGATGTTTTGTTGCCTCCCGTTTAAATAGGTGTGATGGGTATGGTGAAAATTACGAATATTTTCCCGGTAATCACCATCGAGAATGAGGCTGTCGGACGATAGGTCCGTAACGGCTTCAAGCATTTGTGCAAATAAAAAGTCTTCTAGATTTTTGGCTAGTAGATGCAGCTGTAAGCTATCGTGTGTAGCCAAAACAATGGGAATGGATGCTGGGAAGTCCCTACTGTAATAAAAACAATAAAAATCTCCAGCACCATTGCTGCCAAAGGGTATGAATTTAAAGATTGGATTAACCTTTCTGTAATCATCCGGATTGTTAAGTAACTGAAGTTCTTGTATTACTTCGTCAAAGTTTAGTAGTTCAAAATCCTTAGCATAGAGTAAAAAGGGTGGATTCGTTTTTAATGTTGGATACACGTTTTGAAACCAATTGGCATCGGGAAGACCCCAATCCAATTTGCCTTCTACATAGATTTCTTTGAATAATTCGGGATATGTAAAATTAAATTGCTGTTCGATGCGTGCTGGTGTAGGCATATAATTTTAGTTGATCAATTATTGCGTATTTATAAAATCAAAAATAAGAATTTTTAGCTATAAAACAATTGATTTTTAGTGATTTAAGCGAGTATTAAAATTGATTCCAGGAGGTTAATAAGGAAGTTGAAGTTAAAAAAAAATGGTTTTGCTAAATGCAAAACCATTTTTTGTAGAAGAACCTAGCGTTATTTTACAAAGAGTAAGGCGGTGTTGGTGGGCCGCTGTAGTATGTCGTTGGCGACACTTCCAAGAAAGAGGTCCTTAAAGCCGGTTCTACCCTTAACTCCGAGTATCATGATGTTGGCCTTCCTGCGTTCGCTTTGTTCGAGTAAAGTAGTCGGTACGCTTTTCTCGCCGGCAGCAATAATTTCGATATCCGAATAGTTTGCATATTTTTTATCCCAATCTTTTTTTCGCTTGGCAATATCTAAATCAGTTGCTTCCTTAATGCCTTTTGCTGTTATTGTGGGTAAAAAAGCCCAGTTGAATTTAGAAATGTACATAGCAGAATGGTCTATTTTTTGACCCTTAGAGTTGTTTTTAAATCGATCGGCCCAGTCCATAATTGAGGTGGTGTATTTGGAAAAGTCGATGGCATCGATTATTTTAGTCAACGGACTGCGATAGGTTTCTGGGACCATTAAGGTAGCAAAAGGGAAAACGCGAATGAGTTTTTGTGCCAATCCACCATGGCCTACAAAATTTTGTTTGTTTCCCAATACCAACAAATCAAATGGCTCTTTTTTAAATAAGTTTATAAAAGCCAGTTCCGAATAGTTTTCCATTTTTACCAAAATTTCAAATTCGTATTCGGGGGTTGTAGAGCGGATTTGATTGCCCAAGCGTTGTTGAATTTGATTGGTAATTCGGTCGGTGTTTTCGGGTGTTAAAAAGTCTTTTGGCAACTCACCCATCTTGAGATTGTGAATGTAAACCACTTTATCTACGTTTAATATTTTATATAGTATTTTGACGTATTCAATCAGAAAGCCATCCATGTCAGAAAGGTCTAGTCCAATTAAAATGTTTAGTTTTTTATTTTTATCTATACTCATTATATATCGTTGTTAGTTTGTTCATCAATGAGCTCGCTAATAATATCTTTATAACTGCGCTCTTGTTTCGATTTTAATTGTTTGTTCTGGCGTTGCAACTCTTCTGTTAGTCCTTTGTGTAAGCTGTAGCACATAATAAGTATGATTACAGCAAACGGAATACCGGTGATAATAACGGCGGTTTGCAAGGCACTTAATCCACCGCCCCACAACAGTACAATCGCGATAAATCCCTGAAGGAACGACCAGAATATACGTTGCCATACAGGAGTGTATTCCGCGTTACCGGAAGTAATGCTGTTGACCACTAAAGAACCCGAATCCGACGAGGTAATAAAGAAGATAAAAATAAGTATGATTGCCAATACCGATAAAAAACGGGTAAAAGGGAAGTTCTCTAAGAATACGAATAAAGCGGTGGACATATCGTCTTTTACCGCTGCTACCATGCTGAGGTCGCCTTCTAAAATAAAGTGTAAAGCTGTACCTCCAAAAACGTTCATCCAAAGTAAGGTAACTAGCGATGGAATGATCAGTACTCCAAGTATAAATTCTTTTATCGTACGCCCTTTGGAAATAATAGCGATAAAGCTACCTACAAAGGGTGACCAAGCAATCCACCAGGCCCAGTAGAAGATGGTCCATCGGTTTTGCCAACCGCTGTTACTAAAGGTGTCGTTCCAGGTACTGATATCAATAAAATTGGCCAAATAGGATCCGGTATTTTGAATATAGCCTTTTAGGATAAATAAAGTGGGACCCAGTATAAAAATGGCAGCCATCAGAATTAAGGCTAAAATCATATTTCCGGTACTCAGTAGTTTAACTCCGCGGTTTAACCCCGACATGACCGACATAGTGGCTATGGAAATCACTACCAAAATCATGATGGATTGGGTTAAGGGCGAAATTTCCCAACCGTATAGGAAGGTTAGACCTGCACTGATTTGAGTTACTCCCAAACCCAATGAGGTAGATAGTCCAAAAATAGTAGCTAGGGCCGAAAGTATGTCGATACTGTGTCCGCGCCATCCGTGAATTTTTTCGCCCCAAAAAGGGTAGAATAAGGATCGAAATGACATGGGGAGTTTTCGGTTAAATGAGAAAAAGGCCAAAGCCAATCCGACTATAGCATAAATGGACCAGGCGTGAAAGCCCCAGTGAAGACTGGTAAAGTTCATGGCTTGAATAGCGGACTGAACAGCATTGCCAGCCGGTCGGGGTGCGTCGCTAAAATGCGAAACGGGCTCGGCGACACTATAGAACATAATTCCAATACCCATTCCGGCACTAAACAACATGGTAAACCACGAAGCTCTTGTGAATTCAGGTTCGGCCTGATCACCTCCGAGACGTATTTTTCCGAACTTGCTAAAAGCGAGATACAGACTGAATATCAGTATAATGTTTACGGAGATAATTAAAAACCATCCCAGATTTTCGGTAATGGATAATTGGGTCTCAGCAAACCATTCGTCAATACTATTGGAAAATAATACACAAAGAATTAAACTGACAGCAATTAGTGTTATGGTGGTGAAAAAAACCGGAGGATTCACAACCAGTTTTTTGTTTTTTATAAGATTTGTGAACAAGAGTTATATTTTTAAAGATTAAACGATATAACCCAGTACTTTTAATTTTTCGAGGTTACTTAAGTTTTTTATACAATTTAATGAAAATCAATTAAATAAATATGAAAATAATCGAAAAATAAGAAAATATTTTTTTACACAACTCGTAAGGAATTACGGTTATGGTAAAAAAGTACTGAATAATTGATGGAATATAAAAAGATAACAGCCAGTTCGAAGAACTAGCTGTTAAAAGAAGGTTTACCCTAAAAACGGATATTTATAATCAGTTGCTGGAATAAAAGTCTCTTTGATTGTTCTTGGAGACACCCAGCGAATGAGGTTTAATATAGAACCGGCTTTGTCATTGGTTCCCGAAGCTCTTGCTCCACCAAATGGTTGTTGTCCAACTACAGCACCGGTAGGTTTGTCGTTGATGTAGAAGTTACCAGCAGCATTGCTCAATGCTTTTGTCGCTTGAACTATAGCGTAACGATCTTGGCTGAAGATAGCTCCAGTTAAGGCGTAAGCAGAAGTACTGTCAACTAATTTAAGCGTCTCTTCCCATTTCGCATCTTCGTAAACGTAGATGGTTAATACAGGTCCGAAAAGCTCTGTTTTTAAAGTTTCGTAATGTGGGTTTGTAGTCAAAATCACCGTAGGTTCAATAAAGTATCCTACAGATTTGTCGTATTTACCTCCTAAAATAACTTCTGCATCACTGTCTTTTTTAGCTTGTTCGATAAACGAAGCCAATTTGTCGAAAGAGCTTTCAGAAATTACAGAAGAAACAAAATTAGTAGGGTCTTGCGGCGTTCCCATTTTGATGGTAGCCAAATCCTGTGTCATTTTTTCTTTTACAGCACCCCAAAGTGAAGCGGGGATATAAGCTCTTGAAGCCGCAGAACATTTTTGTCCTTGGTATTCAAAAGAACCTCTTGTTAAGGCTACCGCAACTTCGATAGGGTCAGAAGAAGGATGTGCAACAACGAAGTCTTTTCCACCTGTTTCTCCAACGATTCTTGGATAGGTTTTGTAGTTGTTGATGTTTTGTCCAATTTTAGTCCACATGCTGTTGAAAACGGCTGTAGAACCGGTAAAGTGGATTCCAGCGAAATCTGGGCTGGCTAATAAAGTATCGGTAATCATGGCCGAATCACCGTAAATTACGTTGATTACACCGTCTGGAAGACCTGCTTTTTTGAAAACTTCTACAATTACATTTGCAGAAAAAATTTGTGTAGCACTAGGTTTCCAAACCACGACATTACCCATCATCGCTACAGAAGCAGGTAGGTTACCTGAAATAGCCGTGAAGTTAAATGGCGTAATAGCATATACAAAACCTTCCAATGGACGGTGCTCTAAACGGTTCCAAACACCATCTGTTGAAGTGGGTTGTTCCGAATAAATTTGAGTCATGAATTCTACGTTAAAACGCAAGAAGTCGATAAACTCACAAGCTGCGTCAATTTCCGCTTGGTGCATGGTTTTCGCCTGAGCAATCATCGTAGCTGCATTGATTTTTGCACGGTAAGGACCTGCAAGCAATTCAGCTGCTTTTAAAAAGATAGATGCGCGGTGTTCCCAAGGCATTTCAGACCAGTTTTTACGCGCTTCTAAAGCAGTAGAAATCGCTTTTTCTACATGGCTTTTTTCAGCTAAATGGTACTGTCCTAATAAGTGTTTATGATCGAAGGGTGGGTGAAGTGTTTTTGTTTTGCCCGTTTTGATTTGTTCACTACCTATAAATAGAGGGATATCTACCTGTTGGTTGTATTGTTCCGTGAATGATTCTAAAACAGCATCTCTTTCTTTAGTTCCTGGAGCATATGATTTAACGGGTTCGTTAAATGCTTTTGGAACATTATAAATTCCTTTAGGCATATGATAATAAATTTAATAGTATTAATAATATAGAATGCAAAGGTACGAATTTTAACTCAAAGCAGCCGTTATTCTAGCGTTAAATACTAAAACCAAGAGTGGTTGAAACGGCTTAATTAAGTGCAAATGGGGCACTTAAACGAAAAGTAGGGATATAAACTTTAAAGGAACGGGTCGTAGCAAAGTTGATCATTCCGAAAAAACCTCTCATGGCTCCAAATGGAGAAGTGAGTAAACAACCGGATGAATATCGGTGTGATTCGCCGGGTTTTAAAACCGGTTTTTTGCCAATAACTCCTTCGCCATCTACTTTTTCCATATCGTTTAAAGCATCAAAAATTTCCCAATGACGCGAATGCAATTGCACCGAATCCTTGCTTTGGTTTTCGATGGTGATTTCATAACTAAAGGCAAAATGAATCTTATGGTTTTTAAAATAGGTGCCTTCAAAATCAGTCTTTACAGAAATTTTAATTCCTTTTGTAATTTGTGAAACCATGTTGTTGAGTTTTTGAAAAAGTAGTACTACTCAAAAGTAGCAAATATTTAATTACGAGCCAATTAAAAGTTTAATATATTATATTTTCAGAATTTCCTTCGCCAAAACCAATGACGCGATCATACAAATCATTGTTGCCTTTGTAGTAAACCAAAATCTGATACTGATTTTCCGTTTCGGCAAAATTACCGTCAACGGAATCTTCCAAATCGATACGTTGGTTATGGACTGTGGTATATTGGAAATTGGTAAACCCCTGCTTAATCATCAAAGCTTTTTCGTAGACTTTGAGTTGGGGGTTGTAGGTCATTAAGTTGTCGGAAGTAAATTCGTAATTGTTAAACATGCCGGTGATGTAAATCTGTTTTTTAGACAGGGTTTCTGGTGATGCCAAGGTAAAATAAACCCAGGTGTAATCGGCTTCAATAGCTGCATTATCGCGATTGATGTTTCGCGGATAAAAACTCCCATTGATGTCCGGAAAAAAGGTATAACCTTTATTGGCTCTAGGGATGTTTGGATAAAGGTGTGTATTGTAGATTTCGTCGGCGGTAACTTGGGCAATCATGTTGTTGTTACCGCGTATGTCTTTGTTGTCGTAATTTAAAAATTCATTACCACCCCAAAATTGAGTTTCTTTATTGTATTTGAAAATCAAATCATTACCTATGGTATATTGGGGTTTAATGCCGGATATGGACGAGGCCCATTGCCCGTTTTGGAAAATATAAACCTTGATGTTTTGTACCGGATTTTGATAGGTTGACTCACCGAGTTTGATGGTGAATTCGACATTTTGTTTGCTGGTAATCGTTGCCAAGTCTCTGGATCTTTTAAGGGTTACAGGGACATTGACCATTTCTTCATAAATGATAAACTTTCTGCGAATAATCACTTCATCTGCTCGATTCTTGATTTCCAATACATAATTACCGCTTTTGAGGATTTTGTATTTGGAGTTAGGGAGTCTTAAGTTATAATGAGAGTATAATTGTAAGGTGTTAAAGGAATTGGCATAATTGGCAATGCGCTGATCATCCATGCCGTCGATATAGTCGATTTTGCTCAGTAGGGTTGGACTCCAGTCGTAGTTGTATTGCGTAATGTTGTAGTAGTAATCGGATTCTCCAGCGAGTAAGTCGTCAAATTCAAAATCAATAGCCGATCCCAGTCTAAAAAAGGGAACTGCGGCCTGATTGTTTTTCATAAAAGCAGCAGACTTGATGTAGTTGGCTGTTTTTTCTTGTATTTTACTTTGGCCTTGTGATGAACAGACAAAAAGGAATAAGGCAAATAGGGTTAGTCTTATTTTGGAATATAACATACAATCTGGATTTAAAGCAGCTAATAATCACAAATATAGGTTATTTGTTGCGATTCAAAAACAGAAAAAGAGGAGAAATTAAACTATTGCTAAATTATGTTGTTGGTTTAAAACAAACCGGGATAATTTCTCCTGCGGCTAGGCAGTATTGTTGTATTTCTGAAGTAGTTAGTTTGGAGGTGTAATCGACTTCTTCGACTTCAAAGCCAATAGACCGGAGTTTGCTAAAATAGTCTCGACCGTAAATGCGAACATGGTCGTATTGCCCAAAAACACGTGCGCGTTCTTTGCGATCGGTAATGCTGTTGTCTTCAAAAGTTGTGGCGCGATTTAAATCTTGAGGAATTTGAAAAATCCCCATACCTCCTGGTTTTAAAACGCGATACAATTCGTTCATGGCTTGCGTATCGTTTGGAATATGCTCCAATACGTGATTGCAGAGTATAACGTCAAAAGTATTGTCGTTAAAGGGCAGGTTGCAAATGTCGGCCTTAACATCGGCCAAAGGCGATTCTAAATCGGTAGTGGTATAATCGAGATTGGTTTGTTTTCTAAAGCGTTTATAAAAGGCTTGTTCTGGAGCAAAATGCAACACTTTTTTTGGTGCGGTAAAAAAATCGGTTTCGCGATTTAGGTACAACCATAATAGGCGGTGACGTTCTAAAGATAGCGTGCTTGGAGATAATACGTTTTGACGTTGTGTAGCGTAGCCATAAGGTAGAAATTCGCGAAAGCTTTTTCCATCGATAGGGTCTGTAAAACGACTACCTTTTAAATATAAGGCCAAAACAGGACGAACAACATAGCTCAACCGAATTAATATCGGTCGAGGTATGGTATTCAATATACTTTTAAAAATGCTTTTCATCAGGGAATTAAAGAACTAAGGGAACGGCTCTAAATTCGTCTTCTTCATTGCTGGTGATCCCCAAGGCTTGGTAAATATAGGCAAAGGTAGAAAGTAATTCTGGTTTTCCATTAACCAAAGCTACGTCGTGCTCGAAGTGAGCACTGGCTTTACCGTCTCGGGTTACTATGGTCCAACCGTCTTTTAATTGTTTGATGTTGCGGCTACCCAAGTTAATCATCGGTTCTATAGCCACAGTCATTCCTTCTGCGAATTTTTTTCCTTTTCCACGTTTTCCATAGTTAGGCATTTCGGGTCCTTCGTGCATTTTACGACCCAATCCATGGCCAACTAATTCGCGGACCACACCGTAACCTTCGGCTTCTGTATAGCGTTGAATCGCACTTCCAACATCTTCGACGCGGTTTCCAATACGGAATTCGCGAATTCCGACATAAAGGGATTCTTTAGTGATTTGTAAAAGTTTTTTAACTTCCGGAGCTACTTCTCCAATCTCGAAAGTATAAGCATGATCTCCGTAAAAACCATTCATAATCGCACCGCAATCAACAGAAACGATATCTCCCTCTTGAATAGGACGATTGGTCGGTAGTCCATGAACGATTTGTTCGTTTACACTCGTTAAAAGGGTAGAAGGGCAATCATACAATCCTAGAAAACCTGGAATGGCACCGTGATCGCGAATAAAAGCTTCTGCCATTTTATCCAACTCTAGAGTAGTTACGCCGGGTTTAAGTTCTGTAGCCAACATTCCAAGGGTTTTGGAAACGATTAAAGCACTTTGACGCATCAACTCAATCTCTTCTGGAGTTTTTATAATAATCATATCGAAAATTTTTTCTTAGTGCAAAAGTACAACTTTTAGTGCGAATTGAAAATGTTCTGTTTCAACTGTTTTATTGGAGACTTGTTTTTATAAATGTTTATCTTTGTTAGAGGTCGTCTATGGAAAGGAGTATGGAATTCCTATTCAGCGTTGTAGAAGTGACTAAGGCTGCATCGTTGCGACTTTTTGGTTGTGTTTGAATAGAATTGTAATTACTCACTAGAAAATAAAATTTTATGAAATATGTATCAGCTGCGGAAGCCGTTCAAGTAGTGCGCTCTGGAGATCGAGTTTATGTACACGCTGCGGCGGCAACGCCCGTTATTCTTACTCAAGCACTTACCGATAGAGCCGATGAATTGCGCTCTGTAGAGGTTTGTCACATTCACACTGAAGGTCCTGCGCCTTATGCCGACCCCAAGCATGCTGAGAGTTTCCACGTCAATTCTTTTTTTATAGGGAAAAACGTGCGTCATACTATAGCTGCTGGAAACGGTTCGTATACACCGGTGTTTTTAAGTGAGATACCACAGCTTTTTAGAAAGGGAATCTTACCGCTTGATGTAGTTTTTATTCAGGTTTCACCGCCAGATTTACACGGATATTGCTCGTTAGGGGTGTCTGTAGAAGCCAGTGTTGCCGCTATTGAATGTGCGAAAATTGTTATTGCTCAAGTCAATTCATTTATGCCGCGAACTTTTGGTGATGGGGTTATTCACAGTTCTAAAATAGATTATGGTGTAGTGCATAACAACCCTATTTTTGCGGCTGCCACACCGCCTATTAGCGAGGTGGAAAACCGTATTGGTGAACACGTTGCGGGATTGGTAGACGATAAAAGTACCCTTCAAATGGGTATTGGCTCGATACCTAATGCCGTATTGTCCAAATTAACCAGTCATAAGGGACTGGGGCTGCATACCGAAATGTTCTCCGATGGCGTCATTGACTTAATTGAAAATGGGGTCATCACTTGTGAAAATAAAGGGGTCATCAAAGGAAGAGTGGTTTCTACGTTTTTAATTGGATCGGAACGTTTGTATCGTTTTGTAGACAACAATCCATTTATAGAAATGAAAGAAGTTTCTTATGTAAACGACACTTCGGTGATTCGAAGAAATCCTAAAATGATTGCGATTAATTCGGCTATTGAAGTCGATGTAACGGGGCAGGTCTGTGCCGATTCTATCGGTTCAAAAATGTATTCTGGTGTAGGTGGTCAAATGGATTTTATTCGCGGTGCTTCGTTGAGTCAAGGAGGAAAAGCAATTATTGCCTTGCCATCCGTAACGGCTAGAGGAGAGAATAAGATTGTACCTTTCTTAAAACACGGTGCTGGAGTGGTGACTACTCGCTCGCATATTCAATATGTTGTTACCGAATACGGAATTGCCGATTTATACGGGAAAACTTTGTTGCAAAGGGTTAAGGCTATGGCCGATATTGCGCATCCCGATCATAGAGAGACTATTTTAAAGACCTATTTTGATCAAGTAAAATAGTTTTTTTTGCCTATACGTCTATACGCTGATACGCTGATGCGCTGATGCGCTGATGCGCTGATAGGCGAATGGGCATATAGGCTTTTAGTTGCCTATACGCTGATATGCAAATGGGCGTATCAGCATATAGGCCTATAGACGTATTAGCTTATCAAAGAATGTCTGGTCATTACTGCCGGTTTTTCCAATCCCATCAAATCCAATATGGTCGGAGCGAGGTCGCCCAATACGCCGTCTTGGATGTGTTTGATGTCGTTATCAATTAAAATAATCGGTACCGGGTTGGTGGTATGTGCCGTATTGGGACTTCCATCCGCGTTGTACATGGTTTCACAGTTTCCGTGATCGGCTAATACGATAGTGGTGTATCCGTTTCTAATCGCTGCTTCAACTACTTTTTCAACGCAGTTGTCGACTGCTTCACAAGCCTTAATGGCAGCTTCCATAATACCGGTGTGTCCAACCATGTCGCCATTGGCAAAATTAAGGCAAACAAAATCTGCTTCGCCTTTGTCTAATTCGGGAATTAAAGCATTTGTAAGGTCGTAAGCACTCATTTCGGGTTGCAAATCGTAGGTAGCAACTTTGGGTGAAGGGCATAAAATACGTTGTTCTCCTTCAAAGGGTATTTCCCTTCCTCCCGAGAAGAAAAAAGTGACGTGTGGGTATTTTTCTGTTTCGGCAATTCGAATCTGTTTTTTGTGGTTGCGTTCGAGTATTTCTCCTAGTGTTTCCGTTAGGTTGTCTTTGTCGTACACCACATGAATGTTTTTAAAACTGTCGTCGTAATTGGTTAGGGTTACAAAATACAGTGGCAATTTGGTCATTCCAAATTCTTTATAATCTTGTTGTGACAATACATCGGTCAATTCTCTTCCGCGATCGGTTCTAAAGTTAAAGAACAGGACTACATCGCCTTCGTGAATAGTCGCTACGGGCAGGTCTTGGTCGTTAGTCATAATTAACGGTTCTAAGAACTCGTCTGTAATGTTGTTGGCATAGCTGTCTTGAATGCTTAAAACGGCATTCTTACACGGCATTCCAATTCCTAAGGTAAGCAAGTCGTAAGCTTTTTTAACGCGTTCCCATCGTTTATCTCGGTCCATAGCGTAGTATCTCCCAATGACAGAGGCCAGTTTTCCGGTAGACTTTTCCATATGGCGTACTAATTCGGCTATATGATGTGCACCAGACTTGGGGTCCACATCGCGTCCGTCGGTAAAAGCATGTACGAATACGTCCTTTAAATCGGCTTCATGTGCTGCATCGAGTAGCCCATAGAGATGTTTTTCATGGGAGTGTACCCCGCCGTCTGAAACCAAACCGACGAAATGTACTTTCTTCTGATTTTCCCTAGCATATCGAAAGGCGTCTTGAAGTGCAGCTTCCCGTGCTATAGAGCCGCTTTCAACGGCCAGGTTTATTTTGACTAAATCTTGGTACACAATACGGCCTGCTCCCAAATTCATATGGCCTACTTCTGAATTTCCCATTTGTCCTACGGGTAATCCCACGTTGAGACCGTCGGTCATGATGGAGGCATTGGGGTATTTGGTGTACAAGCTATCGATAAATGGCGTATGGGCTTTTTCTATGGCAGAAACCTTAGGGTCCGGCGATTTTCCCCAGCCATCGAGTATCATTAAAATTACTTTTTTATTCATGTTCTTGGAAAACTAGTAGTTAGTGAATACAAAAATACGCAACCTGAAGTAATTATACTTAATTAAAAAATAGAATGTTAAAAAAACGAAATTCTATGTTATTTATAGTGGTTGGTATCAATTTGTTTTTATATTTACGTTTTAAAAATTAAATGTAAAGGATAGAATGACAACGTATTACAAACTATTACCACTGGCTTTGGTGGTTGTATTCGCTTTTAAATGGATGGATACAGACAAGCTAAAAAACAGCGCAGACGCAATAAACACTACAAAAAATAAGGTTGAACATATAGAAAATAAAGTGGCTACTTTTGATGAGGTTGCCCTTTCTGCTTACCATACTTTAAATACAAAAACATTTTCTGCCCCTTCATTAGAAAGTTTTAAAGAAGCCTTAAGGGGTTTTAAAAAAATGAAGAAAGAGGGGATAATCAAAAAAGATGTACTAACCATAATTGACTTTAGTTTATCATCGACTCAAAAACGCATGTGGATTATCGATATGGTAACCAATGAGGTTTTGTTGCAAACCGTAGTTTCTCACGGTAGAAATAGCGGTTCGGAGTTTGCACAAAAATTCTCCAATGCGACCAATTCCTTTATGAGCAGTATTGGCTTTTATAAAACGGGAGAATCCTATACTGGAAAACACGGGTTTTCACTGCGATTAGACGGTTTGGAAAAGGGGGTAAACGACAATGCTCGAAACAGAGCTGTCGTGATTCATGGAGCTGATTATGCTTCCGAAAACTTAGCCAAACAGCAAGGTCGATTAGGGAGAAGCTTAGGGTGTCCGGCTGTTCCTTTGGAATTGAGAACTCAGATTATAAATCTAATAAAAGAAGAGTCGTGTTTGTTTATTTATTATCCAAACCAAGATTACCTCAAACAATCTTCTTTCTTGATTTAAGGGGAAGACTCACAGAGCCCAAGATATAGTGTTTTTTGCGAATACCCCAGTCTGATACGCGTATTAGACTGGGGTATTTTTATGTGAATAAATTCTTTTGTTAATGGAAAACCTTAATTTAACTTAGCCGCTAAATCAGCGTCTAGCTTATAAATATCGGAACGGAATTGTATGCCGTCTTTGTTGTTCCAAGCTGTCCAATAGAACTGGTGAATTTGTATGGTTTTTTTCAATGGAATATGCTGCGTTTTTTCTGTTTTTACAATATCTTCTATTTTGGATTTGGTGTACGCATTGTTTTCTGTTTTAAGAATGTAGTCTGCCAAATCAAAAGGGTTTTGTACACGAATACAGCCCGAACTCAAATCGCGGTCGTCCTTGTTAAAGTTGTTGGTGTTGTTGGTGTCGTGTAAGTAAACCATGTGGTTGTTTTTAAAGTCGAATTTAATACGACCTAAAGAATTGGATTTTCCCGGCTTTTGCACATAACGATAGCTCGAAGCGCGCTCCGGATTCCAATCTTGTGCGCTGACCTCGTTACCTTTGTTGTCGTAAATAGTAAAACCGCGACTGGCAAAATAGCCTCTGTTTTTGGTAGCGGCAGGAGTTAAATCATTCTTTAAAATCGTAGGTGGTACCGTCCAAGTTGGGTTGATGACCAATCCGCTGAATTTAGACGATAAAACCGGTGTTCTTCGCGCCGATTTACCCACGATCACTTTGTGTCGTTGAATGGTGTCTCCATTGGAAACGGCTACTAAACTATAGTCTGGAATATTGACCAAAACATAGTCGGTTCCTAAATCGCGTGGATACCATCGCCAGCGTTCTAAATTGGCCAGTATTTGGTTGATATTTTGCGTTTTAGTGTGATTTAAAGCTTGTAGGGTTTCTTTGTCCAAAAAGCCTGTTTCATCTAATCCGTTTCTGCTTTGGAATCGTTTTAAGCCTGCCTCCGTTTCGGCATTGAAGCGCGCACTGTGCTCTTCTGCTTTTAAATCTCCCCAATAGATCAATCGTTTTTTTAGCTCGGCAATTTCCGGCAGCGAATCGTTGAGTTTGATCTTTCTATCCGTTCCAAATTCGTCAAAAGTTTCGTCTGGAAGTGCTCGTAAAGTACTTAAAGCGGTTCTTAGTCCATTGTAAATGGTGTTTTTTGGGCGTAAACTATCTAGCGATTGCGCAATGGCATTATTTTCCAAAGCCAAGTGCATAGTCGCTCCAGTATTTATTTTCTTAGGGTCAATATCCCAATCGTTATACAATTTTCGGGGATCCAATCGGCCGTTATACAAATCATTCGAAACCTTAAAAAAACTTTCGGAAAACAAAATATCTGTTTGAATCTTTTCGGAGTCTGCAATCTTGGCATACGAATCGTTATTTTTCTTTAATACCGGTAAATCATAAGGCGTGTCATTAAGACCATCTTCATGTATCTTTTCGATGGATTCAATCAAAGCTTTTCGGTTAGACTCAACTGCCCAAACGGTTTTAAATTGGTTGTAGCGATAAAAACGTTGCAGTTCGGAAGACTTGTCTTTTAGAAGAAGACTGTCAAAGGCAATGGCCGCTACGGCATCGATGGGCGACAACTCAATGGTATCGTTGGTAACGACACTAACGGGATGTTTTATTTTTTGACAACTGATAAGACTAAAACACGTCAGGCTTAGAATTAGAAGATATTTCATATACAAGTCATTTTTTATCTAAAATAATCAAAAAAAATAAATAATACGCTATATTAGGTTTGTTGTTTTATGGATTTCTTGTTTTTTTTGTGAAATAGCTGTTTTGAGCCGGAGGTTTAGGTTGGCGGTCGTTACCCGGGAATAGAAAAAGCAGTTGTTAAAAAATAAGAAGTGTTTGTCAACTGTATAGAATCGTTTAGTTTTGCAACTTCAATTATAGATTCCGATGCAGAAAAACTGTCTTTTAGTTTTTAGTTTGTTGAGTACTTGCTTTGCCTTTGCTCAAGAAAAATCAACCTTAAATCCGAACAATTCCGCTGATATTTCAGAGATAGTAATCTATGAAACCCGGCTTCAATTGCTGAGTTCCTTAAAGAACCGCAATCTTCAAATCTTAGATAAGGAGCAGATAAAACAATTGCCGGCTCGTTCTGTAAACGAATTGCTGGCCTATGTATCCGGTGTAGATATTCGTCAGCGTGGACCTTTTGGAACTCAAGCGGACTTGAGTATTGATGGCGGTAGTTTCGAGCAAAATCTCGTTTTGTTAAACGGGCAAAAAATCAGTGACCCTCAAACCGGACACAACAGTTTAAATATTCCTGTTCCTATGGAAGCCATTGAACGCATTGAAGTCGTTCGAGGGCCTTCTGCGCGTTTGTACGGGGTCAATAGTTTGACGGGTGTGGTCAATATTGTAACCAAAAACCCACAGAAAAACGGATTTTTCGCCCATGTATATGGAGGAAGTAGTTTTAAAAAAGACAGCGAAACCGGACAGGATGACTATTTTAATGGTCGCGGATTTCAATTGGGCGGTTCGTGGGTAGAGAAAAAACACAACCACCTGATTTTTGGAAGTCAAGAAGCGGGGAATGGATACCGCTACAATACCGATTTTCACAACAGTAAATTGTTTTATCAAGGGAATATACAGCCCAACGACCGCAATACCTTGATGGTTTTGGGAGGATTGGTTCGCAGCTCTTTTGGTGCCAATGGTTTTTATGCTGCGCCTATTGATAAGGAGGCCAAAGAAATCGTCAATACGTATTTGTTGTCGTTGAGCTCTAAGCATTTATTGTCCGATGCCTTAACCTTGTCACCGAGTATTGCCTACCGATATAACTACGACGATTACCGCTTTTATAGAAACGATTTAAGCAAAGCGAGAAGCCAACATTATTCCAATGCAGTAACTGCCGATGTGAAGACCAATTATCAAACCGATTACGGTGTGCTGTCGATGGGTGCAGAAATGCGTTACGAAGAAATCAACTCGAGTAATATTGGAGAGCACAGTCGCTCAAATTATGGATTGTTTGCCGAATTTAAGCGCGAATTTTTTAATCGTTTAGACGTTAATGCCGGGGCTTATGTCAATTATAATTCTGCATTCGGATGGCAAGTATTTCCTGGTGTTGATGCCAGTTACCGATTAACCGAACAATGGCAGGCCCTTTTTAGTATTGGAAGCAGTCAACGCATACCGTCTTTTACCGATTTGTATTTAAATCAAAAACCCAATTTGGGAAACCCGCATTTAAAACCAGAATCCGCGTACCAAGTTGAAGGAGGAATCCGATTTAAAGCAAATAATTTTTCGGCGAATGCCTTTTTGTTTTATAGAGATATCGATCAATTTATCGACTGGGTTCGCGCCGATGAAAGCTTGTCTTGGCAAACTGATAATGCCACTTCCAATAGAACCACAGGGTTTAATACCTCGGCTAAATACCGTTGGAATCGTCCTGTCGCAAACTGGGATTTCGGTTTAGGCTATACGTACCTTTCTCCAAAAATAGCCGCAACTTCGGGCTTGTCTAAATACACCGTGGAAAGTTTTAAGCACCAGATTGTAACGACTGTCAATTACAGAAATAACAAATGGTCGGCTATGTTAGCGAATCGCTATAACGAAAGATTGTCGTATAAAAGTTATTTTCTAACCGATGCTCGAATTGGCTACGATCTTAAAAAATACAATATCTATCTCGATGCACAAAACATCTTCGACGTTACTTACGTGGAAGCTGGAGCGGTGCCCATGCCCGGGCGTTGGTTTACGTTAGGCGTTAAGTTCAATACCATGTAAGGATGTAGGGCGCGTCTGCATCACGGGACTTACGCAGTCCCCTGATGCAGTCGGGCTCTGTGTTGCAATCTTTTTTACGCAAGCTTCAAAAAGGATTTCCACGTCGATCCCTCGCGCAAGGGCTCATCTAAAATAATTTGTAGAAGGGAGCTTACTTTTATTCTCGTATGCGAATACCGCGTTTGTTGATGGAAAAGTTTTTATAATCAATCTCGACCTGAGCTTCGCCGTCTTCAAAACTACTGGCATAGTCAAATTGTAAAGGAATAACTACTTTGCCTAAATTGTTGATATATCCGAATTTTTCGCCATTGGATACCAAGGCAAGACCTTCGGAAAAATCGCCAACATAATTATAAGTGGCCGGAATAACTTTATCTCCCACGACATTGAAAAAGCCCCATTTATGCAGTTCCATAAACGGAATCATTCCCTCATTACTCGTATGGAGTTCGTCGTATATATACGGAATTATCAGCTGACCCTTGTCGTTAATAGCCCCTTGTTGTTGTTTGTAGCTCACTATAGCTATACCGTCTGAAAAAGATTCTATCTGGAAAAAAGAGGGTTCGATAATAATTTTGTCCAGAGCATCGCGTATGCCAAAGAGGCCTAATTTTTGATCTTGATACCAATGGTATCCGTTGCTAAAAGCAAAGGCGGGGTCGTTTTGAACGTCAATAACCTCTTGTTCGTCGAGAAATTCCTCTTCGTTATATTCGAGTATTTGGTAATTCGCCGGGATTTTAAAAATACTTAGAGGTACTTGAATTTCACTAATGATTTTGGCTTGAATACCCATTTCTTGTTCGAAATTAGAGGTAATTTCTAAAGCCGCACCGGGAATGCGATCCAAATATGAATATTGTCCCCAAACAATACTGGGTAGTGTTTCGTCATACCAAATTGTGATGCCTACTGTTTCTGTGTCGTCAAAAGTAATGGATGCTCTTTTGCAAGTGCGTCCGGCTATGATTTTGGTGTCGGAAAAAAAAGCAATTTTTAAATGTTCGTTATTGGAGCTTGTCTCTTCAAGTGTGTTGATGCTGTGTGACTTTATAGGGTAGCTCGGGTAGGCATTTTGCGCCAAACTATCAATGATATACGCGGTGTTTTCTATATAATTAGAAACATAAACCCTTTTGAGAAATCCGTTCTCTTCTACTCTTAAATAATTTTTATTAGCGTAAACGGTCATTAAAAATTTATTCTCATTTTGGCTAAAAGCCTCGAGTACTTGGTTTAAAATGGCTTGGTCACCTTTGGCTTCTGCCGCAGAATTAGTTGCGTTATTTCGATAAAAAGAGTAGTCGATTTTGACGACTTTTTCTTTGGGATCTAAAGGACTTGCCATAATCCAAATAGGGGTAAAAACGAGCAATATTATTACACGTAAATTCATTCGAAATAGGGAGTTGTAAAAGTGAGTTTCAGCTGGCAAATTTAGTTGATAATTACATACAAAAGCGCACTGGTTTTAATTTTTTTTAATCATTGTTGCAGCAGCTTGTGCTTTTGGAAAAAGAGTTATATCAGCCAGTTGCACCTGTTCGGGTTGTGAGAGAGCATAAAGAATAGCGTTTCCAATATCGTCTGGTGTTAACGGGGTATATCCTTGGTAAACTTGTGCGGCACGTTGATCGTCTCCTTTAAAGCGCACTGCCGAAAATTCGGTTTCCACAGCGCCCGGAGCCACGTTAGTAACCTTAATTCCCCTTTCCAGTAAATCCATTCGCAATCCTTTGCTGATGGCTTCCACGGCAGCTTTGGAGGCACAATAAACCGTGCCGTTGAGGTAGGTTTCTTTGCCAGCTATAGACGATAAATTTACTATATGTGCGTTGTTGCTGTTTTCCATCAATGGCAATACCGCTTTGGTTACATAGATAAGTCCTTTGACATTGATGTCGATCATCGCATCAAAATCGTCGAGGTCGGCGTCTTGAAAACGGTCTAAACCGTGTGCATTACCTGCGTTGTTGATCAAGACATCAATCGTTGTCCAATGGTTTGGTAGTGAAGCTATGGCATTGAAAACGGCCTTTCTATCGCTAACGTCAAAGCTCAGGGTGTGTACTTCTGTAAAATGGGTGAGTTCTTGTTTTATTTTTTCTAATTGTTCCGTTCTTCGACCGCATAAAATCAGTCGGTAGTCTGTTGCAAGTATTCTTGCTGTTGCTGCGCCAATTCCTGAAGTTGCGCCGGTAATCAATGCGGTTCTCATAATAATAGATTGTTTGAAGTGTTCTTAACTAGTCTTAAAATGCAACGGTGCTTCCCAGTGCAGATACAAGAATATGGAATTGCAATTCAAGTTTTTACAGTACTGTCTGTTTTAAACCTTGTAATAAACACAACCAAAGATAATTGAAAAAAGACGATTCTTTCATTCTTTCGACTTGTTTTATGCTGGTTTCTTTGGTTGTTCCCTTGGTGTCGTTTCGAATGACCATATTGCCTAAAGCTGAAAGCAATCTTCGCTTTTTCTCGCCATCTTTTTTGTATAAAGTCATCTTTAGATTGCTGTATTTCATGCCAAATTCGCCTATGGCATAGTCGTCGTTACCGCTAAAGTTAAAAGTAACCAAGTCTAGGGTTCCCTCTGCCGATGCTTTGACATAGGGCTTTAAAAAGGCATTCATTGAAATGGCAGGAAAATGGGTTATTTTTCCTTGTATATTAAATCGTTCCCGACGATTCATAATGTCAAAAGTCCATACTACATGTAACGGTGCCGCTTTCATAAAAACAGCGTCAACAACAATCTCGGTTTTCGGTGTTTTGGTTCGGCCATAACCACTATAGACGTTTTTGATGTTTGCATTAAAATTGCTAAAAGTCAATTTGCCCGGTGCAATGGCTTTGTCATCTACCTCTTCGTATTCTATTTGCGCACGAACAATTTGTACTTGTGGTATTTCTAAGCCAAATTTCAAATCGCGCAGCTTTTTGCTGTACATTTTACTCGGACTCATGTCGGGTGGTGGTGTGGTGTTTCTAAAAATATTGGCAAACACATCGTTTAAAACCACTTTTTGAGTTTTTAAATAGAAAGTTTCTTTAGCGTCAAATCCCCAATCGAAGTTTTGAAGGAGTATTTTTTTAGTGTGAACGGTATAAATATCATCGGCTAGCTTAAACATTTTTACGTGTTGCGCTCTCGAATATTTCGCCTTCATATCGATGTTGGCAATTTCTAGATTGTTACCTACCATTTTTATCCCATTCGAATACACGTCGTAAAATCGGCCGGTATTATAATGGATTTTTCCAGTCGATAATCGCGGCGATGTATAAGTAAAAGGTACTTTGTTTTTGACGGTTTTATCGTCGATGCGAATTTGACTGAGCGAGAGGTTAAAATCGGCCACTTCTAAAGTGTTCTTTTTACCTTGCAGGTCTTTCATCGCATATCGAGCATTTTCAATTTTTAGAGATTTAATTTCTACAACGTCATCGAGTATGCCTAAACGTTTTTCTTGAGACGGTTGATTGCTTCCTTTTTTGGGGAAATGCGTAAATAGGGGATTTTTTAAAAGAACCTCATCGATAAATAAGTGCTGCATCTCGCGATTGGAAATTTTGGACACCCGAATGTTTACGTTTTGTACATCTAAAATACCAAGAGAATTAAAAGCAGATTTTTCTATCAGAATCTCGTCGATATCCAATCGAAATGGAATTAACGGCTGTATGACTTGTTCAGCTTGTTTTTTGGCGGCTTGAAAAACGGTTTGTTCCTTTTGATCTAAGATTTTAAAGTTGATGGAATCTATGTTGATGGTCGCGATTTTTAGAAAAAACTGATTGTGTAGATAACCCCAATCTGTACCAGTTAGCCTTACTTTAGGAACCACAACGTCCATACGTGTATTGGAGGAAGTCGTTTGATTTTTAAAGGTTTTACGGTCGATGTCGGGAATAATCCGGAATTGATCCAAGTCTAAATGACTGGGGTCGATGGAAATGGCTGCTGTTTTAATGTGTTGAAATTCGTTTAATTTGCTAAATACCGAATCGCAGCGAATTTTAAAACTGGTATAAGTAAAGGGAATGTCCTTTTCTTGAGTGTATTTACCCAGATGAACGCCGTCTATTTCGAGCTGTATATTGTAGAGCTCTTGAAGGCGTTCTTGACCGTCTGACGACATCATTTTTAAATGAGCATTTTTTAAACTGATTCGACTGATATCGATAATACTACCCAATTTCGATTTGGTTTTTAGGGTATCGCGTTTTTCGGGTCTAAAAACCGTAATATCAGGTCCGATAATGGCGATGGTAGATGCCTTTAAATTGTGTTGTTTAAAAAGCGCTATAAAGTTTACTCCAATGAGGCTAATCTTTTCAACATTGCCCAGAAAATCAATGTCTTTTTTGATGCTAACACCCGGTTTTGGGGTCACCTCAATATCTTCTATGCTGATGCTGTTATTGAAAATGGAAAAGCTCAAGTTTCCGTATTTGAAATCGTAAGCCGTATCGTTTCTTGATTCGATGATGCGGGGTAACTGCGTTTTAATAAAATAATTTACCCCCAAGTGAAGCAAGAGAAGAAATCCCAATAGGCCACCTAAGATATAAGCTAACTTTTTTAACCTGCCTGACAACTTCATAGGGTGTGTTTAGGATGAAAACAAATGATTTGTAGCTAAATGCACTTAAATATCGTAAAAATATTTAATAAAATGGCCGTTTTATGCTAAAATTTAATGCGGATGTACAGCACTCAAAAGGTTTGTACTTTAGTTCCTAGTTCCTAATTACCAATTTGTATTTTTGCAACAAGCCTTGCAGTCCATTTTGTGAAAAAATGGCTTTTTCGAGTTTGGTTTTTTCAGGGTCAATAGTGTAGTTAAAGCTGCTGTAGAAGTCGGCTTTGTTGGCTATGGCTTCTGTGAATACAGCCAAGTGTAAATTACAACGGTCAAACAATACTTCGGTTAAATCGGTTTTCATAAAATCGGCACTGATTAAACTGCAATTGGTAAAACTCATGCGTTTTATTTTTAAGCCGTAAAACTGGGTAAAGTCCATAGCACAATCGGTAAATCGGTAGTCGAATAGTACTTGGTCGGTCATGGCAAAATTAACACTGGTCATTTGACAACCGATAAAATCACAATTTCTAAGTGCTACATAGTTGATTTTCGCTTCGGTAAAATTGCACCGAATAAAGGTGCAGTCGCTAAATACGACACCGAGGTATTCACAACGGCTCAAATCGCAATTTTCAAAGGTACAATTCTCAAATTCCTTAAATTGAATTTCGCCTTCGGCAAAGTGTTGGTTTTTGTAGTTTTGGTCGTAAATATAGTCCGTCAGCATTTTTTTTTATGCAAAGATAAGTTTATAAAACAAAAAACCGCCTCTAGATTTAGAGACGGTTTTTTAACTTAACAAATAACTAGATTTGTGTTAAGTATTGTGAGGAGGAGTATCCTTCGATACCCTGTTCATTTCGAATTAAATACCAATCGTTATTGTATTTACTCAATAGGGTAACGATGGAATTGTGTGCCGATTTACCCAATAAAGGTTGGTCTTTTCCCGGTCCTTTGCGAATGTTTAAGTTCGAATTGGCTGTAGTTACCTTTAATTGAGTAGCATGGGGATCAACCCCTACATTGATGTTTAATATCAAATCACCCGAGCGGAAATCGGGGTCAATTTCGTTGTAGATGTTCCACAATTTATCTTTTGTTGCTCCAGTACCCGCTTCACCGTCGATGTATAAAACCGCATCTTGTTCGCGAACCTGTAAATTTCGTACAGATTCCGACTGCGCAGCCTGAATCAATTTCGCATATTTTTCTTGTAAACTCATAAGTTTTCGATTGAAGGTTTATACTATTTGATTTGCAACTGATTATCAACCTTTTTCGGATGCGTTGCATTGACGGCTTGCATCAGTTCGGGCAATACTTTTCTTTCAACCGAACCGGTTAAGGTTACCACCCCGTCTTTTACTGTAGCATTTACATTTGGAAATGTGCTTAAAACGGTTTTTAAATCGCTGTTTAATTGGTCGTCTGCGTGTATAGTGATGGCCTCCGGAGAAGGTATCGCAGGCGCTTGTACAATTTGAGACTGATCGTCAATCGACTTGATTCCCGCAGTTGCTTTGATGTCTTTCAATGCTTTTTCACGTGCGGCTTCGTCTGTGAATACACCACTTATTGTAGCAACACCATCCTTAACCGTAACGCTTACACCGGCATCCAAGGTTTTTTCAATTGTCATTTTTGCCGCAGCATCTTTCTCTGTGGACGATTTACATGAGGTCGCTATAGCGGCAACCATCAACAGTCCGATACTTAATTTTTTTGCATTCATAGTAATTTCTTTTTGGTTAGTTTTTATCTAATTTAATAAAAAAAAGAATTTACTTTAAAATTAATCTTAAAAATTAACAATTATTTAATGTGTTGAAAAATAGGTGAATCTGATAAATACGAAAGTGACGTGGATTTCTAAGGCATAGCCCTAATCGGTTTTCAAGCGTTATTGCTGCAGATGCTTTTTGGAACAGTACGAGGATTTGCGCTGAACTTAAATTAATCATTCGGGCTGTTGACGTTTTTTGATAATTAGCGGAAGCTGTAAAAAAAAGGGACCGGATTAAATCCGATCCCTAAGTATTATGATGGTGTTTTTTATTCAATAATATGCGGAACAAATCGGCTCTTATCAGTGGTAATCATGCGGTCACTTTCGCGAAAAGTGATTCCACAAGCTTCTTGACCAATAATCCAACTTCCGATGATGGAATAACCGGAGTGTTCTTTGTGAAGTGACGCTAATTCTTGACAGATATATCCCTCTTCACCATAATCGCCTGGTGTAGCTTCGATAATTTTACCGTTGATGTATAAGGTTACATTAGCACCTTCTCTGGATAGCAGCGGTTTTTTAACGTAGTTAACGAGGTTTTTAGGTTCGTCTATATAGGTTTCTAAGAGCAGTGGATGATTGGGGAAAAGTTCCCACAAAACAGCCAAAATGGCTTTGTTAGACAAAATCATTTTCCAAGACGGTTCAATCCAATTTGCCTGATCAACATCGTTGGGAATATGTAACGCGAAAGCTTCTTGAGTCATCCATTCCCAAGGATAAAGTTTAAAGATGTCGGTGATTGTCTCTTCTTCTAAATCGACAAAATTTAGTCCGTTCCAACCCAAATCGTCTAGATAAATCAGTTTTGTTCTTATGCCTGCCTGTATGGCACAGTCCCTTAAATATTCCACATTGGTTAAATCTTCTAAGGTTTCTCTGAGGCAAGTGAAATGCAGGGTATGGCCTTTTAGATAGGGTTTTAGTTCTTTCCAGGTTGCAATTAATCGGTCGTGAACCGAGTTGAATTGGTCGGCTTTTTTGCCGAAATAATGCTGCATCCAATGCCATTGAATCACGCCGGTTTCAAATAATGAAGTAGGCGTGTCGGCATTGAATTCGAGAACCTTTAGTTGTTTTTTAATATCGTCGTAGGCAAAATCGAAACGCCCATAAATACTTGGCGCATCATTTTCCCAACCCCGCTCTATGTGTTCCTGCATAAAGATGGGGATATGGAACTGGTGATACAAACGGTTGCTAATAACGTGGTCAACCGCTTTTAAGCACATATTCCATAGGGTGTTTGTGGCCTCGGCAATTTGATCTGCCAATGCTGGACTGATCGAGTAGTAATAATTTTCTACCCAATAGGTTTGGTCCCCATCGGTATGGTATCCGAATCCGGTTTTCTCCAAACGGTCTTGCCACTGACTGTCTGCACTGATGTGTTTTATTTTCATAGTGTTTTTTATGAAGAAGCCGACGATTTGGCCGACGAACCAAATCCGCCTCTAGCGGTTTGAGCTTTCATGGCGTTGTTTTTGGCGGTATTGGTACCCACATTAGATTTGGTTGCAATACCGTTGCTCATATAGCCGTTTCCGCCCATCATCGGACGAAAAGCCATATACCACAACAGCGCACTGCCCATTCCAAAGTTGCTGTTATTCTTAGAATATTCTTGGGTAACCTCTGTATAAGGCGCAGAACTATCTGCTCTCATATATACTTTTTGTTTCTCTTCTTGCTGTGGTTTGGAACAAGAGGCTAAAGCTGAAGTAATCAGGATTAGCGAAACCATTTTGCTGCTTTTTTTTGTGCTCATTATTCGACAGTTACATAAATAGGGGTTTTGGTCATATCTACACCATTGTTCGTGGCGTCAGTACTCCAGCTGGCTACTTTGGTTGCCGTTTTGATGGTGTCTATTCGCGTGGCGATAATTTCGTTGTTTGCCCATATTTTTTGGCTACTGATATGTAAGGTCGTGTCTCCAACGACAACCGTTTTTAAAACGACTTCGCGGGCAGCGGTTTTATCGAGTGATTCCAATTTGTTTTCTGCAGTATTATTACAGGCTGCAAAGGTTAATCCCAAAAGGAAAAAGGCGCATATATTCTTCATTGTCTGGTAAGTAAAAAGTGTTTTTATAAAAACTGCAACAAAGTTTGAATTTTTTTTTAAAGAATCCAATAAAAAAGCGAGAGAACAAGACCTTTTTTAGAACTAAATAATTCTTAAAATTATCGGCATCACCTAAATAAGTGTATTTTTGATGCAAAGCTTCTTTTATGGATAGAATTGCGATTTTGAAAATTGATGAATTAAATGAAAATAATTTTGGCAATGATTTTTATGCCAACACCATTCCCAATCATTTAATCAGTAATCACAGCCGCATTGAGAAACCGCATAAACATAATTTTTATGCTACGATGCTCTTTACTAGAGGTTCGGGGGTGCATGAAGTAGATTTTAGCGTTTACGACGTTCGACCAGGAAGCGTTTTCTTATTAGCACCCGGACAAACGCACAGTTGGGAATTATCGGAAGATATAGACGGTTTTATATTTTTTCATACACAAGAGTTTTTTGATATGGTATTTGTACGCGAGCGCATTCGCGAATACCCCATATATACGTCGGTATACCATTCTTCGGCGATTTATATAACCGGCAATTTTTTGCAGCATATAACGCAATTGTTCGAACAGATTCTAATGGAATATAAAAATACCCAATGGAAAAAACATCAATTGATATTGAACATTGCTTCTCAATTGTATATAGAGCTCAATCGCTTTGCTATAGCCGAAACCGATTTTCCGATAGCACATTATAGTCAGTATAATTTTCGTTTTTTGGAATTTGAGGACTTGTTAGAAACCCATTTTTTAACGGTTAAGTCCCCTGCTCAATACGCAGATTGGTTGCATATTACTCCCAAGCATCTCAACCGTATTACGCGTAGTTTGGTCAACAAAACGACAACCGATATCGTTTTGGAACGGGTGGTACTAGAAGCCAAACGCATGTTGATCTATACCGGTAAAAGTTTTAATGAAATTGCCAGTGTACTCGGCTATGAAGATTATTCCTATTTCTCAAAATTGTTTAAAAAACGCTCCGGAGAAACGCCCCGCGATTTTCTTAAGCGATATGAATAGCAATTAGGGAATAATAAAAAAGCTACCTCAAAGAGATAGCTTTTTTTGAATGCACGGGTGGAGGGATTCGAACCCCCATCAACGGTTTTGGAGACCGCTATTCTACCCTTGAACTACACCCGTTTCTGTTTTTCAGTGGGCAAATATAATATATTTAATACGACATTTCCTACTCTTCTTTATAAAAGACGTTGAGCCACATGATGCGCGACATCTTGTAATTAAAGGCAGAGAGCAAAAAAGCGACTACACAAATACTGATGAAGATTTGAATAAAAGTTAGCTTAAATAGTAGGCCTAAGACAATTACGCTAACCATTTCTGCTACCGTTAAAGCATAACTCATATACATAGCACCTACATAAAAACCGGTTTCTCTGTGAAAAGAATAATCACAATGATCACATTTTGGTTTCATTTTAGGCATTTTGAATAGGAAGGGATTCCCATTTTCAGTAAACAATTTTGTTTTACCGCAATTGGGACAGGTACCGCTGATTACTTTTTTTAAATAGGACATACTGTATTTTTTTATGCAAATTTCGGGATTTATTATGGATATAGCTAGTATTTAATGTTGCACGTTTTGGTCTAATTCGGACATTTTGAATAAAATGATGTTTTTATGGATGTCAGAAATCGGGTACTAGATTCGTTGAAATTAAGGACATAAAGTGAATTTGAAGCCGTATTGACCTTTGGAGAATAACGGATAAGTCGTAGTGGTTTGTGAACGCAGTTTTTGCAATACTGTATTCGTCTGTTGTCGAAAGCCGTTCAAACTGAAAAGGAAACAAAAGAACGGTGCCTACTAAAAGAATCATACGTGGATTATAGTAACAAAAAAGCAAAAATAAGATTCTTTTAGTTGGATTAACTCTTGTGTAAATCGGTTCCTATTTATGTAAACGAATGAAATACAGGGGCATGAATACGTTTTTTTGTAAAAAAGCCTGTTTAATTATGCTTTCCAATACTTTTCAATCATCCAAAAGGCTTCGTGATTTTCCGTTTTTTGAATTTTCCTAAGTGCTTGTATTATTTGAAAATAGGTGGTTTCATCTAATTTTGTCCATTTGGTTTTCGCCACATGAAACAAGTCGCTTTTCAATTGGGGGTTTTTAATGTACGTATGTAATGATTGAAGGAGGATTCTATCAATAGGAGGATGAATACATTGTGCTAATGAGGTGTATGGGTTTCTTAGTATTAGGGCCGTTTTACAATAGATGGCTATAATTTTTGCGGCTCTACCGTAGCTCATTTTATCGGATTTTAAGGTTTTGATAGCATAGAGGTCTATAAGTTCATTTCCTATTCTTTGGTGCCATTGGTCTATTTGGTTTTCGGTGATTGGAACCCGTTCTAAGGCTTTTAAAGTATGCATAAGTGACGAGTTCTCGATACAATAACGCACAGTTGTTGTATCTGTAAAGTTTCTTGCAACAGCGCGTGCGGCAGTCCACACGGCAAATTCATGAGTGTAATCTGTAAAAGTAGCGTTTGGATTCATGATGATGTTTTAAAGTGGTAAAAATGCTGATTTTAATAATTAAGAAATACAAGTTGGATTTTCGGAGGCAATCATTTTTCTTTTTTAGAAGTTACTAATATAGAAAATAACATAAAATTAAAGCAATATATTTTTATATGTCTTTGTATAGGAAACGAAGGGCACGAATTATTTTTAAGCTAAAAATCATTATAAAAATATGTACTTTTGCATCACTTGGATTTAAGCAGTTGGACCAGAATTTAGTTGTTTTAGTATGACGAAGTTGCCTTGCTTATAGAGTGAAACACAAGAACTACCTATGAAAGATATTAAAGTTGTAGAATTATTTGCGGGAGTGGGAGGTTTTCGCTTAGGATTGGAAGGCTGGAAAAGTTTGTCTTCTACATCCAATTATTCGGAAAAATGGAACTCTCCTTATAAAGTGATTTGGAGTAATCAATGGGAACCTTCTACCAAAATTCAGCACGCTTCTATGGTCTATGAATCGCGTTGGGATTCTCAAAATCACAGTAACGAAAATATCGAAGAAGTGGTTAAGGATTGTGCGGTAATTCCCGATTGCGATATGTTGGTCGGCGGATTTCCTTGTCAAGATTATTCGGTTGCTACGACTTTAAAAAACTCCAAAGGTTTGTTGGGGAAAAAAGGAGTGCTTTGGTGGTCCATTCATAAAATCCTTTCAGACAAAGTACACAAACCAAAATATTTATTTTTAGAGAACGTTGATCGATTGTTGAATTCGCCATCCAAACAAAGAGGGCGCGATTTTGCCATTATTTTACAGAGTTTAAACGAGTTGGGATATATAGTGGAATGGCGCGTAATCAACGCGGCGGATTACGGATTCCCACAACGTCGAAGAAGAACGTTTATCTTAGCCTACCATCACACGACTTCCATTTACAAAAAAATCAAAGCGGGTTCGCCTTCTCAATGGATAGTTGACAAAGGAACCATAGCCGATGTTTTCCCAGTTGTACCAGCTGTAAAGACCACCACGACTGAATTTAAGTTAGAAGAAGATATTGTAGCTATCTCAGAGGGTTTTAATCCAAGTGGTAAAAAAACACCTTTTGAAAACACCGGTATTATGATCGACGGTGTGGTTACTTCGATGAAAACCGTTTCCAATTATGATGGCGATTACGTTTTACTTAAGGATGTTGTTATTGATGTCAAAAACGTACCCAAAGAATATTTTATAGCTGAGGAAGATTTGCCTAAATGGAATTATCTAAAAGGAGCGAAAAAGGAAATTCGAAAAAACGCCACCGGTTTTGAATATAACTACAGCGAGGGCGGTATGATATTTCCCGATCCCTTAGAAAAAGCTTCTAGAACAATAATCACGGGAGAGGGCGGAAAATCGGCTTCGAGATTCAAACACGTAATCACCACACCAAAGGGCTTGCGTAGATTAACTCCGATGGAATTAGAACGTTTAAATATGTTTCCCGATCAGCATACCTATATCGATAAAATGACCGATACCAAAAGAGCCTTTTTTATGGGCAATGCTTTGGTAGTGGGAGTTATAGAAGAAATAGGAAAATCATTGCTAAATAAAATATAAGAAAGGGGCGTTTTTTAGCGCTCTTTTTTGTTTAAAACAAGCAACTGCTGTACGACCTCTGTTTTTTAGTAAAAACGGTATGTTTAAATTATCTTTACGTTATTAACGATTTGCCATGTACGATTCTTCCGATAAAAACAGCATCCTTTCTTTTGCGCAAAAACTGCTCAACCACTGCCTGTTGGAATGTATTGAGAAAACGGCTGTTGAGGATTTGTATAAGGGCAAAGGCAGTTTTGGTCAAATATTGGAAAAACACTATTTCGGATACGATTTAAATTCCGATTCCGAACCCGATTTTACTGAAGTGGGACTGGAGTTAAAAACAGCGCCATTAAAAACTTTAAAATCGAAGGAATATCGGTCCAAAGAGCGCTTGGTATTAAATATTATCAATTATATAGATATTGTAAACGAAACCTTTGAAACGAGTTCGTTTTTAAAAAAGAATGCTCAGATTTTACTGATCTTTTATTTGCACGAACCCCAAAAAACGGTTTTGGAATACCAAATAAAATTGGTAGGCGAGTGGAATTTTCCTCAAACCGATTTGGAAATCATCCGCAACGACTGGAATTGTATAGTAGAAAAAATCAAAGCGGGTAAGGCTCATGAATTATCAGAAGGCGATACTTTCTATTTAGGTGCTTGTACCAAAGGAGCTAATGCTACTTCATTGAGAAATCAACCTTTTAGTGACGCACGTGCGATGCAAAGAGCCTTTTCATTTAAGCAGGGCTATGTTAATCATATCATCGCGACTCTAGCTGGAGACTCCATGCCGCACTACGGCAAATTATTGACAGACTTACACACGGTCAAATCCATAAGTATTGAAGCGGTCGTTTTAAATATATTAGCACCATATTACGGTAAATCAATAACTGAAATTATAGCCGAAACCGGAGTAGTATTCAATATAAAAGCCAAAAATTTTACCGCTAGTTTTACGAATGTTTTATTGGGAATAGAGCTGGATAAACAAATCGAAGAATTTGAAAAAGCCGAAATCATCGTAAAAACCTTGCGCTTGACTGAGCGTAATTTGCCCAAAGAATCCATGTCTTTTCCCAATTTTAAATACGAGGAAATCGTCGATCTACAGTGGGAAGATTCGGAGTTTAAACAAATTTTGGAGCATAAGTTTCTATTGATATTTCTTAAATATAGAGGCAACGAATTGTATTTCGACAAGGCTGTCTTTTGGAATATGCCACAGGTTTATATGGTCGAAGCGCAGCGGGTTTGGTTAGAAACTCAAGCATTAGTTAGGGCAGGTTGTATTGTAAGAGAAATTAAAGAGGGTAGGCGCTACACCCATTTTCCGAATAAAGCTTTTAGTTCGGTAGCACATGTGAGACCCCATGCTTTAAACGCAGACGATGTATACCCTTTGCCCGTTCCCGATCAACATACCGGACTAACAGCTTACACTAAACATTGCTTTTGGTTAAACAACCATTTTATTCGAGACGAGATTTATTTAAAATCATAAGTTAAGTACAGGGGGGTTGAACTGGCAATACGTGATATTCATCACGAGTTTATCGGGCTTCCACTTGTTTAGAGGATCGAATAGGATTTGCGAATATATGATGCTCGTATTACCATAAAAAAGCCTTTGTTTTTCAATACCTTTGCGCGCATAAATACCGTCGGTAGCGTTAGCCATAAGTCATCGGCAAACGGTAGGTTACTACAATGGTTTTTTAATGAAATATTGCATTGAATCTGATTAAAGTGGACAACCCTTTTTTACTAAAAATTTTATGAGAGAAAAACTTTTGGAGTTCCGAAAAACAGTCAATATTAAAAATGAATTGCTGGCAGGAGTTACGGTGGCCATGACCATGATTCCAGAATCGTTGTCGTTTGCTATCTTGGCAGGATTGTCGCCTTTAACAGGATTGTATGCTGCGTTTCTTATGGGTATCGTCACGGCAATCTTAGGGGGCCGTCCCGGCATGGTTTCAGGTGGTGCAGGGGCTACGGTAGTGGTTTTAATCGCACTGGCTTCCTCTCATGGGGTGGAATATTTGTTTGCAGCACTTTTATTGGCGGGGTTTTTTCAATTTCTGGTGGGTGCCTTCAAATGGGGCAAATTTGTACGTTTGATTCCGCAGCCGGTTATGTATGGATTTTTAAACGGTTTGGCCATTATTATATTTGTGGCGCAGCTCGAACAATTTAAAGTATACGATGGTGAGGAATATACGTGGTTGCAAGGCTCTGCATTGTACATTATGTTGGGTTTGTTGTTGTTGACCATAGGTATAGTAACGCTATTGCCTAAACTCACCAAAGCGGTTCCCGCTTCGTTGGTTGCAATTATAGTAGTATTGGGCGTTGTTTATTTTGGCGGTATAGAAACCAAGCTCGTTAAGGATATTGCATCAATCAGCGGTTCATTACCACAATTTCATATTCCGATGGTGCCTTTCACCTTGGAGACCTTAAAAATTATTGCACCCTATGCCTTAGTTATGGCTGGTGTGGGATTGATAGAATCGCTGTTGACCCTAAATTTGGTCGATGAAATGACCCATACCAAAGGAAATTCTAACAGAGAAGCCATGGCGCAGGGCACGGCAAACGTAGTCAATGGATTTTTTGGAGGTATGGGTGGCTGTGCGATGATCGCACAAACCTTTGTGAATCTAAATGCTGGCGGACGAACCCGTATTTCAGCAATAGTCGGGGCATTGACCGTATTGCTTATTATTTTGATTGGTGCACCAGTTATCGGACAAATACCGATGGTGGCGTTGGTGGGAGTCATGATGGTCGTAGCGATCGGTACTTTTGAATGGGCTTCATTTAAAATTATCCGTAAAATGCCTCGAAGTGATATTTTTATCGGAATCTTAGTTGCCGCAATTACGGTTATTTTTCACAATTTAGCCGTTGCAGTATTGGCCGGAGTCATTATTTCTGCCTTAGTATTCGCTTGGGATAATGCACAGCGCATCCGTGCTAGAAAATCCTTAGACGAAAATGGACGTCGGGTTTACGAAATTTATGGGCCACTGTTTTTTGGGTCCACCACCGCTTTTTTAGAGAAATTCGATGTGCTAAATGATCCCAAAGAAGTGATGGTTGATTTTAAAGATTCGAGAGTAGTCGATATGTCTGCCATAGAGGCCTTAAATAAATTGACAGAAAAATACAGCAAACAGCAAAAAAAAATAACTTTAAGGCACCTCAGCGCCGATTGCATTCAATTATTACACCATGCCGGTGATTTTATAGAAGTAAATATAGAAGAAGATCCCACTTATCTCGTAATGCCCGAAAGGTAGAAGTTTGCTTTTGGAATGGATCATTACTCGTACTATAAGGCTTGTTTTTTGACTGGATTATCTTGTGAAATAACCTGCTGAAAGTGTATCGGTTATAAGACGGTACCGGTTGTTTTTTAATCGATGCTGTATTGAGAATAGTATAAAACATTGGTTATGCCCTTAAACTTTTATATATTTACAGGGCGAAATTTTAGGATTTTTCTAGAATTTACGCAATCTAATCCCAGTCGGTATTTATGGCGAAAACGGGCGATTGCGCTTCGTTTATCTAAAAGTCATGGGCTTTAATAAGGCAATCCCGCTACAACCTAAAACAAAAAATAATAAAGTAATGAAATTAGCAACAATACAAAACAACACCAGAGATGGGCAGTTGGTCGTAGTCAATAAAAAATTAACGAAAGCCATTGCAGTACCTCAGATTGCGGCAACCATGCAAGAGGCTATAGACAATTGGAAAACGACGGCTGTACTTTTGCAAAGCGTATATCAAGATTTAAACAACGATAAATTAGCAACGACTATTGACTTTACTACAGCTGCAGTAATGGCGCCAATTCCAAGGGCATATCATTGGGCCGACGGTAGTGCCTATGTAACCCATGTGGAGTTGGTTAGAAAAGCTAGAAATGCCGAATTGCCAGAGTCGTTTTGGACGGATCCGTTGATGTATATGGGAGCTTCCGATGCGTTTATCGGAGCACATGATAACATTGAAATAGCTGATGAAGCTTGGGGAATCGATTTTGAATCGGAAGTAGCAGTACTCACAGACGATGTTCCTGCTGGAGTAAGTGCAGAAGAAGCGCTGTCTCACATTCAGTTGATAACCATCATCAACGATGTATCGTTGAGAAATTTAATTCCAAACGAATTGTCTAAACAATTTGGGTTTTATCAATCCAAACCGTGGACTTCCTTCGCGCCGGTTGTAGTTACTCCCGACGAATTAGAAGGCCATTGGAGAGAGGGAAAACTTCATTTGCCGTTGTATTCCACTTTGAATGAGCAATTAATTGGCTCACCTAACGCCGGAGTTGACATGACTTTTAATTTTGGACAACTCATTGCTCATGCTGCTAAAACAAGATCATTAATGGCTGGGACCGTTATCGGTTCGGGTACTGTAGCCAATCAAGGCAGCGTTGATGGGTCGAGTTGTTTGGCTGAGGTACGCTGTTTAGAAATTATTAAAGACGGAAAACCGTCAACACCTTTTATGAGTTTCGGTGATCGAATTGAAGTCGAAATGAAAGACGAAGCCGGTGAAACCATTTTTGGTAAAATAAACCAAGTAGTAACCCAATATATAAAGTAACCATTTAGAAAATTTGGTTGTTTTAAAGTATTACTGTTATAAAACAAATATCAAGTAGGGGATTTATGTTAGTTGATTGTAAAATCAACCCACGAATCAATTATTCATAAAAAACGAAGGCTGTCTGTTTAGATAGCCTTCGTTCGATTTGAGGTTATAAAGCAAAGGATTTCAATAAGCAATTAACTACTTACCCTGTTTTTTGGATACGGTCATTAATTAATACTTTTCGCTTCTATATTCTCATTCCTTCTGATAGCTATTTCAACAATTTTCTCTGCGTGTATATCTCCCCATTTTTGCATCGCATCAATAACAGTCAATAGTGTCTTGCCAAATTCAGTCAATTTATATTCTACTTTTAGCGGGTAGCCTTCAAAAGTTTGTTTTTCAACAACCTCATAGTCTAATAATTCAGACAACTGTTTGTTTATCACACGCAAACTAGCATGTTTTATTTCTTTTTGAATTTGCGTAGGTCTTACGATACCACAGGCAATACAGTCAATGATACAAGGTTTCCATTTTCCTCCTATTACTTTGATGGTAACCGTTACTCCACCATCAAGTATTTGAGGTATTTTATTGATATACATGATTATCTTAATTCATTGGTTACTAGGGCAATTTATAAAAAAAAGAATAAATTATTTACTCAAAATATAGGGATTAAATTATCCATAGGCCTTTTTTGCCTCATATTTCGATTAAATATCCAACAAGATGGGTATGAATCTTCAGCAACTTTCGCTGCATAAATAGCTCACTATTTTTGTATCACATCCATGACTGTCCATAACGCCCAGGATACACGGCTTCGACTTCCTTCCTGTAATTTTTATAGTATCCGTTACTCCAGCATCCAGTCGTTGTGGTGTTTTGTTTGTATAGGACTCTTTTTATTTGTTGTTCACTAGAGCGATTCAAGAAAAATGGTATCTGCTTGATATATAGGGAATAATTTATCTATAGGGTTCTTTAGTCCCATATTCCGATTGAGAGTCCAATGCGGTAACTTGGTTCCAAAACTATAGTGTATGAAGCCAACATATCAGAATCATGTGGCCATTGTAATTAAAATTAGTTAGATATGAAACATCTATTTCTTTTTTCAGCTATAATCTCAGAGGTTATAGGAGCCACAGCAACAAAACAATCAAACGGATTCACGAAGCTGATACCATCTGTTATTGCCATCCTGGGAGTAGCAGGAGCCTACTGCCTCCTTTCGCTATCACTGAAACAAGGCATGTCATTAGGAGTCGCAAATGGTATATGGGCAGCACTAGGGATTATTTTAGTGGCCGTTATTGATGTTATTCTCTTAAAAGAACACCTAAGCTATATTCAAATTACGGGTGTCGTGCCGATTATTGGAGGTGTTTTGGCGCTGGAATTAGGAAAATCAGGATAATGAATACAGTTATGACAAAGAAAAACAACAAACAAACGAACACAGCGCTTTCTTTTATGGCATTTGCAGTACTGCTTTTTCAAGCGTGTACATCTACTCAAAAACCAGACGAAACAGCATTACCCATCGTGTCAGTCATTACGATTGACACCATATCGCTAACGAGCTATACAAGCTATTCGGCAAATTTGGAAGGAATTGCCAATGTTGAGATAAGGCCGCAAGTGGAAGGTTATCTGGAAAAATCTTATGTAGATGAAGGGGCTTATGTGTATAAAGGGCAATCGCTGTTTCGGATCAATGACAGCTCGTATGACGAACACTTGAATACAACAAATGCTGCTTTACTAACTGCAAAAGTTAATGTGAAAAAAGCACAAATAGAAGTCTCCCGATTAGAACCACTAGTAATAGCTGGAATAATATCTCCGGTACAACTAGACGACGCAAAAGCATCCTTGGATGCAGAAAAGGCGAAGGTGTCACAAGCAGAAGCCTTGCAAAAAGGAGCTGTAATCAAAAAGGATTTTACCTTGATAAAAGCACCTGTTACTGGTTATATAGGTCGTATTCCTTATAAAATAGGGAGCCTAATTGGAAGAAACGAACCTTTACCGCTTACGATGCTTTCAGACATACATCAAATGTATGCTTACTTCTCGATGAGCGAAACCGATTTCTTGAAATTCAAAGAGAAATATGATGGTATTAGCATAGAAGAAAAGATCAGAAACATCCCAGCTGTGACAATGGTACTAGCCGACAATTCAGAATATTCCAAAAAAGGAAAAGTGGAAATGATTCAGGGACAGTTTGACAAATCTACAGCCTCTATTGCATTCAGAGCAGTATTCCCCAATCCCAATGAATTGCTTCGTTCTGGCAATACAGCGACTATCCTACTTCCGCATCAAAGCGTTGGTGTCATCAAAATACCGCAATCTGCCACGTTTGAAATACAGAATAAAGTGATGGCCTATGCACTAGGCGATGATAATCGAATCAGGAATATTTCGCTGAAAATAGCGAGTAAAGACGAAACAACGTACATCATATCCGATGGTCTAAAATTAGGAGACCGAATTGTAGTCAAAGGACTTGATCAATTGTCGGAAGACCTGTTGGTAAATCCAGTGTCTGAATAAGTATTTACAACACTTTTCAATAGAAACATTATGCTCAAAAATATAATCGACCGCCCAGTTACCGCAACTGTAATAGCTATACTGCTTCTTATTCTTGGAAGCCTGGCTATCCATAAACTACCTATGGAAGTGTTCCCGGAAATAGCTCCGCCCTCTGTCGTTGTATCTGCCCGATATCCGGGTGCAGATGCCGAGACAGTTGCCCGTGCAGTTGCCACCCCATTGGAGCAGGTAATCAATGGAGTCGAAGATATGATTTATATGACTTCTTCTTCTTCCAATGATGGTATACTAGATATCACCGTGTTTTTCAAACTAGGTACAGACGCAGACAAGGCAGCTATAAACGTGCAGAATAGAGTAGCCCAAGCTACGAACCAGTTGCCCGAAGAGGTGGTGAAAACCGGAATTAGCACAACTAAACAAAACAATAGCGCTATCATGATTCTCGATTTCGGCAGTACAGACGAAAAGTATGATGCTGCTTTCTTAAACAATTATGTTCTTATCAATATTGTTCCCGAGATTCAGCGTATATCAGGTGTAGGCAAGGCACAGGTATTTGGCAGTAAAGATTACGCCATGCGAATATGGTTAAACCCAGGCAAGCTAGCAGCTTATAACATGACTCCACAAGAAGTGATGGATGCTATCAATCAGCAAAATGTAGAAGCAGCTCCTGGAAAATTTGGAGATGGAAGCCCTATCGCTTTCGAATATACCATTAAATATAAAGGAAAACTAAATAGAGAATCTGACTACGAGCATATTGTAATAAGGGCTGGAGATGATGGTACAGTATTGCGGTTGAAGGATGTGGCAAGAGTTGAACTCGGCTCTCTTGATCATACCTATGCCTCGAATGAGAGTACCTATGGGCTTCCAAGTGTGGGTTTGAATATATCGCAGACACCAGGGTCTAATGCCAATGATATCCAAATTGAAATTCTCAATTTCATGGAAAAGGCAGAAAAAAAATTCCCTAAAGGTATCGAGTATAGGTTAACCTATAGTACCAAGCGTTTTTTGGATACCTCCATCAATCAAGTTATTATTACCTTGATAGAAGCATTTATACTGGTGTTTTTTGTTGTTTTTCTATTCTTACAAGATTTCCGGTCCACTCTTATTCCTGCCGTAGCTGTACCGGTATCTATTATAGGTACTTTCTTTTTCATGAGTTTATTTGGTTTTACCATCAATCTTTTGACGCTTTTTGCATTGGTGCTCGCCATCGGAATTGTAGTGGACGACGCTATTGTGGTAGTAGAAGCGGTACATAGTAAACTTCAGAAAGGCGAGTCAGATGCCAAAGCAGCAACCATAAGTGCCATGGGCGAAATTACAACAGCCATATTTTCTATCACTCTAGTTATGGCAGCGGTATTTATTCCCATAGGTCTGATTGAGGGTGCCGTTGGTGTCTTTTACAGACAGTTTGCATTTACCATAGCTATAGCCATTGTATTGTCGGCAATCAATGCATTGACTTTAAGCCCTGTATTATGTGCTATTTTACTGAAAAACAAACATCAAGAACTAGACGCTAAGAAAACAAGACTTCTTAGATTTTACGAATTGTTTAATCTGGGATTTCATGCTGCTACAAGAAAATACATGAATATAATTCGTCATTTAATCCAACACAAATGGCTTGCTATGGCTGGTTTGGTACTGGTTGCTTTGAGTGCAGTGGTTATGGCAAAATATACTCCTAAGGCATTTATCCCAACTGAAGACCAAAGTTTTGTAATGACAGCATTCACGATGCCACCAGGGACCTCTTTAGAACGTACCAAAACCGTAATGAAACAAGCAGATAGTGTACTCATGGATTTCGATGCTATGTACTTCAATGCAGTGGTTAGTGGAGAAAATATATTGACAGAGACCACCTCTCCTTCCTATGGCACTTCTTATTCCATTCTAAAACAACCCAAAGAGAGAGGGAAGATAAAAGACATTAACCTTGTGATGGATTCCATTCGGCGAGTATTCGAGGTTCTGCCAGAAGGTGTTTCTTTCACTTTTGCCATGCCAACTGTACCTGGGTTTGGGAATGTGGACGCACTGGATGTAGTGCTTACAGATAATACTGGAGGTAATATAGAAAGGTTTGGAAATATAGCGACAGCGTTTATTACTTCATTATTGGAAAGGAAAGAAATAGAGGATGCTTTTACGTCCTTTAACGCCAGTTTCCCTCAATATATGCTCGAAATCGATGATGTCAAAGCGAAGCAATTGGGGTTGGAAACAAATGAGGTATTACAGACGATGCAGGCATATTATGGCGGTATTTATTCTTCTGATTTCAACCGTTTTGGGAAATATTACCGCGTAGTTGTGCAGGCAGATGCTCCTTACCGTATGGATGAAAGTTCGCTGAATAAGGTATTTGCCAAAAACAAATCAGGAGCAATGGTTCCACTTACATCACTTGTGAAACTAAAACGCATTTTTGGACCCGAAGTGGTAACACACCTCAATCAGCGAACATCTATTAGTCTGAATGTACAAGCCAAGAAAGGATTTTCTACAGGAGATGCTATGGCCGCAATAGATGAAGAAGCAAAATTCTTGCCAGCAGGTTATTCACATGAATACATTGGAATGGCAAGAGAGGAACAAAGCGCAGGAAATCAAACGGCATTCATCTTTGCAATCTGTATCGTATTTGTGTATTTTTTACTCGCTTCCCAATATGAAAGTTTTTTGCTACCCTTCGCTGTTATTCTATCACTACCTACTGGCATATTTGGCGTATTTGTTTTCATAAATATGATGGGAGTTTCCAATAATATTTATGTACAGATTTCCTTAATCATGCTTATCGGATTGTTAGCTAAGAATGCGATATTAATTGTTGAATTTGCTTTGCAACGTCGTCATGCTGGGCAAACCTTGCTAGAAGCTGCCGTCGAAGGGGCAGCACAGCGTTTACGCCCCATACTAATGACCTCTTTTGCCTTTATTGTAGGAATAGTGCCTCTATTGTTTTCTGGAGGTGTATCCGAACAGGGGAATCGTGCTATTGCCTCCAGTGCTATTGGAGGAATGCTCTTTGGAGTGGCATTAGGAGTCTTTATTGTACCGGTATTATTTGTCATTTTTCAATTCTTACAGGAACGAGTATTTGGAGTGAAGCAGATGGAAAGATAAAAAGTCCGTTCTGAAGTTTTCTAAACAGGTTAATCTTAATTTTCTGCAATCATGAAAACATATATCCATGAATTAACCGAAAAAATATATAATCAATTCAAAACAATAGATTTAGAAAAAACTCGATTTTATTACGTCCTTCTTCGATAAGAATCTCTCTGCTACAGATACTATCGCATAGTTCGTACACATTTTGATAAATAGAACTTTGTTAGAAGGAATACCGATTTTTAATGAAACTTAGCTTCATTGTATTTTGAACGAAATGCTGCTTTTTCTACAAATTTTGATAGAGACTTTCTCATAAAGGGTAAGCCAAAAATACTTGGTTTAGATATTTTAATTAATTTCTAGTCCTCTTTAGTGGTCAATATCTTGCAGGTGACCATTACTAAAAAACAGAGGCTGTCTTTTTAGACAGCCTCCTCTAGGTTTGAGAGTTTAAAGCAAAGGATTACAATTAGGAGTGATTAACTATTTGAATTCTTGATAATTTTAAAGTTTTAAACCGTACTTCCGAACTCATTAACCTTTAATGGTTGATTTTGTTTTATCAGTCTTTCTCATCCTCCTTTGCAGCAACTATTTTATGTAAATAAAATTATACCGTATCAGCTGTAGGCCCGTAAATCGACGGTAATGGAATGTTGAGTAAACGCAGATAAACGGATAATTGTCCCCGATGATGGTACCAATGGTTTAAGCACCAACTGCGAGCCACCACAGCTTTGGGCATTATTCCATATATTTGTTCTCCGTTTCGCATGGTCCAATCTTTATCAAACTCTTCTTCCGATATTTCGTTTAAAATCTTTGTGGTATCGGCTACATTTTGGTCGAAATAAGCTAACAATTCGGCGCTGTTATTAAATTTTTTTGGAGTGAAATCCGTTTTTGAAAAATCCAATTCATCTTGAATTAGGCATTGATTCCACCAACCCGAAATGTCTGCAACGTGGCTATACAACTGTGCTAAACTCATCGACTTATCGTGGGGTTTAAAATCATTTTGATGAAAAGGTACTACAGCTAACATCGATCTAGTAGTTGCGGCTTCTTGTGTGTATTCTGCTAACAAAGCTTGACTTAATTTCATTTCAATTATTTTTCAGTTGAATGTGGAATATACAAAAAAGTTTAAAATAATAAGCGATTCATCTCGTCAAGTATTAGGGAATACCAGTTGCTCCCAAGAAGGTATTTTTATAGGTTATTAGTCGATTCCTCTGACTTTGATTCAGGCTTAGCTGTTTTTGTTTTTTTTTGCTTTTTAAAGTATTTAGAGTACCACAGTATACCGGGTATCCAACAGCTAACGAGAACAGCAACGGCTGCTACATGATATTGGAAACCGTTAACTAAGGTGGGAATAAAGGTCGAAAGCAGTATGCAAAGCACACCGCCAACAATCGCTTTCATCGACTTAATGGTGGCTCCTGTGACCAAGGCTGCAAACCCGATTAATAAGGTGCTGCAAGCCAGGTGGATATCGATATTGTAAAATTCACTATTGATTAACCAGATAGAGAGACAAAGACCTATTCCTGCCCAACAATAAATCAACATGCGGGTGTTGTCTATTACTTCTGGGTTGTTTTTTAATTTTTTCCGACCATAAATAATAGTCAAGGCGGATCCTATTGGAAAGATAAAAAATAAAAAAGGACGAATGGTTTCCAACGGAGTTAGGATTTTTGCGAAATAATGCAGTACATAAAAAAGACACAGTAAACATCCCCATAAAATCAAATTAAAATAGGCACTAGCCGTACCTTCTACTCTGAAACTTTGGTTTTCTTTAGATTTGATAGACTCCTTGTTCATAATTTTGCTGTTTAAAGTTAATTATAAAATCTAATGAGTCATTAATACATTTCCCGTTAGGAAAAGAAGGTGTCGTTGTCGAATATAGTAGAAGTTGATTGTAGAAGTGACTTTGACTAACACCGGTTTTTTAAAACGTTTTAGCGCCTATATGTAAAAATAAAGTAAATTTTTATCTAAGCAAAATAAAAGCAATTTTTTTTAAATCTAGTTTTTATGTCTTGTTGTAGTGTCAAAATAGCTGTCCGTTACTAAAGTAAATTTTAGAAGTCGCTTTTTCGTAAAAAATAGCTTTCTTCCCCATTCACCAAAACAATCCTTATATACAAGAAATTGGTGGCCGTCAAATAGGAGGGATTGACTTTTCAGGAGTTCGATCTTCTTGTTTTTATCCCACTTATTACCATTCCATACGAATTTGTGATGATGTGTCTGTGCAATTAATTGTTGGTCAATAATCCAATGACTTGTGGAATTTTTGGTATTTAATTTTGTTTCAGAAGTGATATTACGCTCGTATAAACGGAGTTTAAAGCAAGCGAATTTTCCGTTTTCAAAAAAGGGTGCCTAAGTGTTTTAAAAGTGATGTGGTCGGTACTAATTGATATATTGAAATCTTGTGGATTGAAGAAAGACTTGTATAAAGGATCTACATCAAAAAAATTGAATCGTTCAGTTTCAGTCTTAAAATGATTACGTAATTTCTGCTCGATACCTGCCTGCGATTCAGGTTGAGCGAATAAATTTATTGATAATACAAAGACAGTTAATAGACAAAAAATATTTTTCGAACATCGCATTAAATAGATATCTGTCTTTACTATAAATAATATTATTTGCTTTCAAGTAATTTCTCCAATCGTGCCATCATCTCGTCTTTTTCTTGTAACATACGCTCGTATAAAGCAATTTTCTGATCGTGTAAGGCAATGATTTTTTCAACGGGATTGATGTTTTGTATATTAAAACCATTGTTGTTCACAGCATTGTCAGAAAAATTACAGGAGATATTGTAAATCGCCTGTTCTTCATCAAAGTTTTGAAACGCTTCTACGGGAATTTTTAAAACGGAAGAAATTTGTTGCAACAACGGTACCTCGATCAACTCCTTTTGTTCGAGTAAGGAGATTTTCTTTTGGTTCCAATCGTCGCCCAAATCAAAGGCAAGTACCTCTTGCTTAATACCGAGCATTTCTCTAAAACGCTTTACGTTTCTTCCCTGATGTATTTTGTGTTCCATAACCATGCATTGATTTATCAAAGGCTCAAAGATAGAGCCATCGGTTGACAAGTATAGGGGTAAAGTTAAAAAAATATCCGATAAATTATCCATTTAAAGCATAATATATCCATCGCTGTATGGAACGGACTCGAGATTGATGGTATTTATAAAAAAAACACCTAATCGTTGTTTGTATGGATAAAACTTTTATTTTTATAGGAAGATGATTGAGGTGATGGTTTTTTAATCCAACGTTTTTTTTGTTGCAATGTTTTGAAATTCAATGAAAAAAAGCATAATTTATTCTTTTTGGTATAACATATCCGATCGGGCCTTCTCATTTTTGTAAAACTAAAATTTTATGATATGGACGATGACGGAAAGAACAAAACAGACCGCAACTTAATTCAGTCTGTCAACCAACTCGATGCAATCTTTAGATGGTTGTTTGATGACAAAAACGACCTACACAACGGTGTTTTTCAGCTTTTGGATATTATAGACGATCCCGTTATATCCGATTTGTTTGATAATTACCCTAAACTGTTGGAGAAATACAAATTAAAAGAATTGTTGTCGGGTAAAATCGAAATTGAATATACCGATGTCGTAGAGGTTCAGAGGGCTTGTTTGTTAGCTACCTTACAATCTTTGTTGTTATGTGTTGAACAAATGTATCTTTCGGGTAAGCTTAAAAAACCTATCGAGGAAAGCGATAATATCGACTTAAAGATGATTAGATTTATTGTAGAATCGATTCCCTTACCCGATTTACTGACGAATTTATCTCAACTCATTCGTTTCGTGGTGGGAGTTGGTTATTACAAAACTTTTATCGAAAAGCTTTCGGATAAGGACAACGCTGCTTCGTCTGCGGTAAATAGTCAGAAAGAATATTATCAAGTGATGATGTGGTTCGGAATGGTTCGTTTGTTTTTGGATGGAGTAGGGTTTTGGATTGGAGATGAAAGGGAATAGAGGTATTGGAAAGCTGTTCAAATTTACTAAAAATAGAGATCAGGGGTTCGTTAAGCATTTTTTGCGGAACCGACGTTTTCGGAGGTTGCATTTAAATCGACGACAACGATTCTTTTTTTCTAAAAGATTTTCGGAGTTTTTACTGATTGCAGTTTTATGGTTTTGGGTGAAATATAGATTGTTATTTATTTCAATGTAAAAATTCAGGTATTACAGATTAAGGGATTGTTTTTGAAATTAATTATGTTAAAATTGTTGATAAAAATCACTAAAGAATAGTTTTGGAGCGTTTGTAAAAACATTTTCTAAAATGGATGTAAATATCGAGTAGTTCTTAACTAAATTACTGATGTTGTATTTGTTTCATATCGACCGTTTATCAAAATAGAATAGTAACGCATACTTACCAAATTAAGTACACATACACTTTTTACTTATGAAAATAAAAAATTACCTTTTCCTACTTGCTATATGTCCCGTTTTAATGACGAGTTGCAAAGATGGCCTAAAATTAAAGCAAGATTATTTGAATACCCGCTTGCCTATGCTTAAAAAAACCTGACAGAAAGCGAGTACAGTCAATTTATCGAAATCATGGAGTTTGATAAAAAAGGAAATTTAAACCGGATGGAATTTGAGTTGCTGGAGAAAGCTACTGGCGATAAACACGATAGTATATTGTTTCGTATTCAAGCAGATATGGTTGGTAACTATGGCAATATTACGATGGTTGACAGCTTAGGATTGGAGAAACTATTAACCTCTGAATTGGTGGTTTATAACACCATTGATCAAAAAAAAGTGGACATCTTTGATTTTACGAAAGCGAATACGATCTACATGATTACGTCAGTTAATTGTGGTCCTTGTATAAAATTTGCTAAAGAAGCAAACAAGATTGCAACTGATCCGGCTAATAAGGATTTCCAGTTTGTGGCTTTATATGCAGACCCGGCTATTCGTATGGAGAATTATAAAAAAGGAAGTATGTATCCAAGATTTGGATTGCTCGATGAGCATTGGCTTAGGTTTAATAATCAGCAAAACATCATCAAAGAAATTAAACAAATGTATAAGGGCAAGTCAAAAGAATTTGAAATCGGAGAGGGGTTTCCGGAATTATTCTATTAAAAAGAAGGCGAATTTGTAAGAAATGGCGATGCACATGAATTGCAGAATGTTGTAAACGATTTAAAGAAAACTTTGGCTTCCAATGCTCCTAAGTATAATTTTTAGCAAAAACATTCTAGTGTAAGAAATGGATTGCATATAAATTGTTTTTTGGGGTTTTAGCAAATAAAAGCACTGTGATTCAATTTTTTAAATTTAAATCACAACGCGGTCTTCCTGTTGTTTTGCTTTTTCATGATGCATTTATGGGGTTAGATAAACAGCCTAAGTGCTCTTGAATAGCAAAATCGTTGGTATTTTTTATTTATATTTGAAATAAACAACAAAACATATATGGAATTAAATACGCAAACGCTTCGAGGGCAAATTATCGAAGACAGTGTTATATTAGAACGAATAGTAACCCTGCTTTTAAGTAATGTTTTTGAAATTGACGATATTGAAAACAGCAATTCTTTTCAGACTACGGCTAATGTTTTGAGTTTTCACGCCAAAACCTCCTTATTGTCCGATTTAAAGTATTTGCCATTAGGGTTAAAGGAAAAGGTTTCCATGCTGTATCAAATCAGGAATAAATTTGTTCACAACATGGATGTCAATTCGTTTACAGCATTTTTTGAAGTGAGTGGAAACGGTAAGAAAAAAGCGTATTTAGGCTTTTATCCCGATAAAATCAACGAGGTTGAAAATGAAAGTGAAGAAAATCAATTTTCAATCATCTATAGCTTGTTGTTGGCCGAAGTATTGCATGACTTGGAAGTTATAAGTAATTTAATGGCTCGTAATCTTAAAAACGAAGTCCACAAAGACAGTCTGATGGAGCGCATTAAAAGCGTTTTGGTAAATCAAGAAGATAGCAATGTGCTGGCTGAAATTCTCAACCTAAAACAAGAAATTTTAGAAACCTATCCTTCGTTGAGTTTTCAAAATGAAAAAGAGAGAAAAATTGTCGTGTAGGGTCGGTAGTGATATCGAAATTCTTTAGCAAGATTTAAGTTTTTGCTCCGTTCTAAAAATGAGCATAAAGGTATAAACCAAAAAGACACAAAAACTGTAGATTTCGAGGTGTTCTTCGGTAATATAAGTTTGTATTAGGTAGTCAAAAACAATGATAATCGGAATAATATAGAGTAATCTTTTGAAAAAGTAATCTTGCGAGAATGTCCAGTTTTTCTGGTTCTTTAAGGCGGTGGGAGTATATCTAATAAAGGAGTTAATCTTTTTTTGGAAGTAGGTATAACAACATTTTACTGAGAAGAGAGTGCTGTTCTCGAGTACAATGACTTCATATATTTCTAGATATCTCATAAAGTAATTTAATCAAAAATATTAAAAAATAAATAAGTTACGTAGTGGATTGATGACGCTATTTTTTAGTTATGTTGTATGTTGATAAAGCTAGTTATTCTTAAAAATGCGGTTTTAATAATTATCAATTATAGTAAACATTTGGAAAATAAGGATCAGTACAGGCGTGGCATAATCGATTAAATAACTAAACGACTTAGTCAATATATCTGTGTTTTTATTGCGTTCGTTGTTGATACGAACTAGGAGCCATAAGCTTATTTTTTTTCCAACATGAAAAACAAATAACACAAGACTGAATGTTGTTAGTATAAAGAAAAGATCGTTGGGAATTGCGAGTCCTAAAGGGTTTGCAAAATGGATTATTATAAATAAAAATAGAAACGTAACTAACAATACATTTATATTTCGACGGTACTGAACTGTCTTTGTGAGATAGTTGAAAATTAAAAAATCTAGGATTATAAAAAACCCAATATATAATATCCCCATTTCTATCGCAGATTTTGTTGTTTACTTACTAGCGAGCGCTTTATAAATATGAAAAAAAAAGCTCCACATTGCTGTGAAGCTTTCAAACCTTATGTGGTCCCACCTGGGCTCGAACCAGGGACCACCTGATTATGAGTCAGGTGCTCTAACCAGCTGAGCTATAGGACCGGTTTCGAGATTGCAATATTACGGCATTTTCTAAATAAATCAAAGGTTTTGGAAAATATTTTTGATTATTTTTTTATTTCTTGACACAGCTCAATCAGCACCCCGTTGGTGCTTTTCGGATGTAGAAAGCTAACGAGCTTGTTGTCAGCACCTTTTTTAGGAATTTCGTTAAGTACTATAAAACCTTCGCTTTTTAAACGTTTGATTTCCGAAAGGATATCTTCGACTTCAAAAGCGATATGATGGATGCCTTCACCCTTTTTTTCGAGGAATTTGGCGATAGGACTATCGGGAGTAGTGGCTTCGAGCAGTTCAATTTTGTTGGGACCGTTCATAAAAAACGAGGTATTGACTCCTTCACTGGCTACGGCTTCTTCTTTATAAGGTGGAGCTCCGAAGAGTTTTTCGAAGATTAAATTCGATTGAGCCAGGTCTTTTACGGCAATGCCGATGTGTTCTATTTTTTTCATTTTCTGTTTGCAGTTGTTCGTATTAGCAAATATAAAAAGATTTCAATCCAAAAAATTGTATTTTTGCAACATGGAAACGAATAGACAGAAAAAAATGGGCGCTTTGTTGCAAAAAGATCTAGTAGATATTTTGCAAGGAGAAGTGCGTAGCAACGGAATCAGCAACCTGATTATCTCCGTATCTAAAGTAAATGTTACAACCGATTTATCAATTGCCAAAGTGTATTTAAGCATTTTCCCAATTGAAAGAGGGCCGGAATTGTTGGAAGGAATCCGTTCCAATGCACCGCTTATCAAACACAATTTGGCGCAACGTGTAAAACAACAGTTGCGTAAAGTTCCGAATTTGGTTTTTTATATAGACGACAGTTTGGAGTATATCGATCAAATTGACAAGGCTTTACAAGGCGAAGAAAATCCGATTATGGATCGCGAACTATTAATCAAAAGAAAGAAAAAATAAGATTTGAACTTTCCGTTTTATATCGCAAAAAGATACGCCTTTAGCAAAAGCAAGAGCAAAGCCATCAATATAATCACGGCTATTGCTGCTGTGGGTATAGTGGTTAGTGCTATGGCTATGCTAATAGTGATGTCGGTATTTAGCGGATTGCGCGATTTTAGTATTTCTTTTACCAATGAACTCGATCCCGAGTTAAAGGCTTTTAGCATTAAGGGGAAAACCTTTGAGTTAAGTGCCGAACAAGAAGCAAAATTAAAGGCAAATCCTGCTTTGGTACATTATTCCAAAGTGGTGGAAGACCGCGTTTTGTTTCTATTTAAGGAAAAACAGCTAGTAGCAACTATAAAAGGGGTTGATGCCGAGTTTTTAAAGGTCACCAACATGGAGAAAAATGTACTTTATGGACATTGGATCGAAGACGATTCGGACGAAGTGGTGGTTGGATTAGGTGTCTCATACAAACTTTCCATGGGTTTGTTCGACACCGAAAATGCCTTTAAAGTTTATGCTATTAAACCTGGAACAGGAGCTATCGACAATCCGGAAAATGCGTTTAACGAACGCCATTTGATACCCACGGGTATCTACAGTCTTAAAAACGACGACCTCGACGAGAAATACGTGTTTAGCTCGTTGCGTATAGCGCGCGAAATGTTGGAACTAAAACCCAATGAAGTTACCAATCTCGAATTTAAATTGGCTCCTCAAGCCAATCCTACAAAAGCAACAGCCGAAATCCAAGCGATTCTGGGTGATCAAGTGGTGATTAAAAACCGCATGCAGCTCAACGACAGCTTGTATAAAATGTTGAATACCGAAAACATCATAGTCTATCTGATATTTACTTTGGTGGTAATCATTACCCTATTTAATCTAGTAGGTGCGTTGATCATGATTATACTCGAAAAGCAAAACAACATAATAACGCTTCACAATTTAGGAGTTCGCGAAAGTTTGTTGCGAAAGGTTTTCTTGCTTCAAGGGTTAATCTTAACGTTTCTAGGTGGTTTTATCGGCATGGTACTCGGTATAGTGGTGGTGTTGATTCAACAGCGCTACGAACTGCTTAGAATTACGCCAGAACTCGGTTATCCGGTTAAAATCACATTCAATAACATTTTCTTGGTCAGCATGACCATACTCATACTCGGATTTATAGCGTCTTACATCGCTGCTTCTAGAGTTAATAAGAAATATTTAAAGCACAACTAATCATTCGAGTAACTCCTATTGGTCAGCAATTTCTATATAAAATTTGTTAGTGAGCCATTTTTAGCTATGCTAAAGCGAATTTAGGTAGCTTCGAATTACTACAGCTGCTCAAAAAAACACCTGTAAATACCCAAACTTTAATTTCTTTTTAAGACGCTTTGTGTAAAGAATTGATATTTTTGTTAAACAGCGCGACATCGCGTGAATTCGCAATTACAAAAAAATCCCCTTTCACAATAAATCGAAAGAAAAAATATAAGTTATGGAGCAACCTTTTAAAGAGTTTTATCAAAAATTAGTAAGCCAATTTAAAAATCAAAAAGACCAGTTTAATTCGAAAGCAAAATCTTGGATAGCACAGGCCAATTACGCGGATGTTAACGAATGGTATCAGGCACATGCTTTATGTGAGGTTGCGTTAGAAGAAGGTGTTTTTGATGAAACCATTCAAGCCTTATACAAACAAATTTATAGTGATTCCTGGAACTATCATTGTTCAATGGGCTTAAGTGATGAAGATTATGCGGTTTGGTTTGACTGTTGTAAAACCTTGAACAATCAGATTATTGCGTGGGGTTATGCAAGAGCTTATTGTGAACAGTATGATTTGATAGACAATGCCCGTGCGCAATATAAGAATATGGCTGTGGCTAGCGACTATTTGATGAAGGGGGTTGCACTAAATGATTCGGCTTGTTTGGCCACTGCGGGTTACAATCGGTATCATGGAATTAATGGATTTGAAAAGGCAGATTCTATAGCGGGAATGGAAATGATTGCGCGTTCCAAAGCTTTGGGATATGAAAATGCTGGATTGGCTTCCTTAAATTTACAATATTATAATTCCAATTCGGAAGAAGAAGGTTTGCAAGCTATAGAAAATCATATCGATGTGATTGAAAAAGAGCAAAAGGGTTTGTATATCTTTGCCGATTTTTACCTGCGTAAGGGAGAAGATGATAAGGCAAAAGCTTATTTGGAACAGGGTATTGAAAAGGGAAGTGCTTATTGTAAATATTTGTTGGGCTATAATATCGTTATTCAACGTTTTCAAGGAATGGATACCTTTCGCGGTATTCAGCTTTTAAAAGAAGCCTTTGATTATGGGACAGTGATTGCGGGACATGCTTTGGGATTCTATTATTCGTACAGTCGTGGGGCAGATCAAGATATAGATAAAGCCATTTATTATTTTGAACGTACCAAACAATACGGTTTACAAGATTCTATATATGAACTGGCTTTGATTTATACCTACCATCCGGATAAAAAGGATTTTAGGCTGGGGATGGAACTTTTAGACCAATTAGTCGAGCAAGAATATCCACGTGCTATGGCAGAGAAAGCCTATGTTTTATTGGAAAGTCCAGAGATAGAAAAAGACATAACTGCAGCCCGAGTTTTACTAGATCGGGCCATGGATTTAGGTAGCGATTACGCGCCTTATCGAATTGGTATGGGGTATCAAAATGCAGAATTTACCGAAGAATCGGATTATAAAACGGCCTTAGATTTTTTCGAAATTGCCGCCAACCGCAACAACCTTACGGCTATCGAAATGGTCGGAAAATATTACCGCTATGGATATACGGGAGAACCCGATGCTGAAAAAGCAATAGAATACTATCGCAAAGCAATCGAACAATTCAACTCAGACTATGCGAGAATTGAATTGGCCATGTGTTATGAACAGGGATTTGGGGTCCAACAGAATTTTGAAACCGCCAAAAATTATTACGAAAAGGCTTTAGAGAATGATTATATCTATGCTGCCATTCGACTGGCTTATTTATATGAAGATAACTATTTGGGTGAACCCAATCCATCCTTGGCTTTTGAGTATTTCACCCGTGCAGCTGCTGCTGGAATAGCCGAAGCCAAATATCATGTGGCTCGATTTTATCGTTATGGAGTTGGTATGGAGCAGCATCCGGACTTGGCCATACAACACTTTGAAGAAGCGTTAGACTTGGGGTATATCGATGCGCATGTCGATTTGGGATTAGCCTATGAAGAAGGCTACGGCTCGTTGCCGAAAGACTTACAAAAAGCATTGATCCACATGACTGCAGCGGCAGAACAAGAAATTGCGTATGCACAGTATAAACTGGGTTGTTATTATTCTTATGGCTATTTAGAAGAGCAAAATTTGAGTATAGGTAAATCTTGGTTTGAAAAAGCTTATGCGAACGGATCTGCTTTAGGTGCGTTGGCTTTAGGCGATTATTATTTATATGGCTACGAAAATACTCAGGAATACGACCGGGCTATGGAATTTTATGCCTTTGCAGAGCAGCACGGATACCTTTCTGAGGGAATCGGAATCTGTTATGAATATGAGCTGGGTGTTGAAAAGAGTTTAACCGAAGCGTTTAAATACTATAAACTGGCCTCAGAAAGAGGTTATAAAGAGGCTACTTACCGATTGGCAATGTGTCACTATCACGGAAAGGGAACGGATGAAGATAAACCTGAAGCGTTCTTTTACTTTAAGGATCTTGCCGATGAAAACCATGTGGATTCCCAAAGTTTTGTAGCGATGATGTTACTTAAGGCAGAAGGTATAGAACAGGATATGGAGCAGGGAATTCAGTATTTGATTCGTGCAGCAGAAGCCGGTAACGATGTGGCTCAATATGAGTTAGGAAATTGCTACTTAAAAGGTGAGGGTGTTGTGGAAAACGATGAAATGGCCATGGAATGGTACCAAAAAGCCGCTGAAAACGGCAATGAACAGGCGTTGAAAATAACGGGCAACTCTTCTAGAAGACGCCGATAGGAAATTTAAAAATGGAAGAAAATAATCAATTTCAGTTTCAGGTAAATATGAAGGGGATGATCGAGTTATTATCCGAACATATTTACAGTTCTCCGACGGTGTTTATTCGAGAATTATTACAAAATGGTATGGATGCTGTAACCATGCGCAAGGGAATTGATCCCGATGTGCTGGGGCAGATAACGGTCACTTTTTTCGAAGGGAAAATTATTTTTGAAGACAACGGTATCGGTTTGTCACAGGATGATATGCATCAGTTTTTATCGGTAATCGGACAAAGTTCTAAAAAGGGAGCTTTGGTAGACAAGGATTTGATAGGGAAATTCGGTATCGGATTGTTATCGTGTTTAGTGGTCAGTGAAGAAATTGAAGTGGAATCGCGATCATTGATAAAAAACGAATCGGTTCGCTGGAAGGGAAGGGCAGATGGAACATATACAGTTGAGGTAATTGATGCCTTACCCGCAGTAGGAACTCGAGTGATATTATTGGCTAAACCCGAGTGGAAATCCTTATTTAGAATAGAGGAAGTAAAGAAAAATGTGTTGTTTTACGGTAGCGCTTTACCTATAAAAGTGGTGTTTGTAGACGGAGACAAACAGGAAGAAGTCCTTGATGGTAATCCGATTTGGATGGATAAAGACGCTACTAAAGAAGATTTGATGGCGTATGGTAAAACGGTATTTAAAACGCGTTTTCTCGATGTCTTTCGTTTAGAATCCGACTCGGGAGAGTTACAAGGAGTTGCCTATGTGATTCCGAATAAGGTGTCGTTTTCGTCTAGTAAAGAACATAAAATATTTTTAAAGCGTATGTATTTGTGCGATTCGGCAGCCAATTTGCTGCCCGAGTGGTCTACTTTTGTGCGTTGTATTATAAACACCAATGCCTTACAGCCAACGGCTTCAAGGGAATCGTTGATGAATAATGCCGTTTTAAAACAAACCAAAAAAGAACTGAGCCATTGCTTTAAGGACTACCTTAAAGTATTGTCGGTTACCGATATCAAGAAAATCCAGCAAATCATTACGGTTCATCATTTGTATATCAAAGCTTTGGCAGCTTCTGATACGGAAATTATGGAATTGTTTTTAGATTATTTACCCTTTGAAACCAACAAGGGATTGCTGTCGTTTCAAGATATCAAACAGTATGGACAAAAGATTTACTACACACCGTCGTTAGACGATTTTAGACAGATTCGACGTATTGCAGGATCTCAGGATAAAATGGTAATCAACGCGGCATACAGTTATGAATCGGATTTGATAGAGCGAATAAAAAGAACCGATACTCGATTAGAAATCAGTCGTATTGTTCCGCAAGACATATTGGATGAGTTGGAAGATGCCTTGGATTTGTCTGCCGATTTTATACAGTTTAAGCAACGTGCCGATTTGGTGTTGCAAAAGCATTTTTGTAAAGTGGAAATCAAAAAATTCCAACCTCAGGATACGCCAACTATCTATATTGCCAATGAAGAGGCATTAAGCAACAAAAACATACAAGGATTAACAGGGACATCCAATCCATTTGCATCGACCTTACAGCATTTTATCAAAGATGAAAAGGTATTGCCGACGCTGTGTTTTAATCAAAGTAACGAATTGATCAATCAATTGGTTCATATAGACGATGAATTGCTGTTTGAAGCAGTTGTTCAAATCATGTACATACAAGCTTTGATGTTGGGCGGATATTCGATAAACAAAAAGGAAATGGACGTGTTTAACGACGCACTCTATCAATTGTTAGTAATGGGTATGTCGCATTTTTTACCAAAAATATAATAAGAGATGAATCACAATTTACAAATACAAAAAATCCTCTTAAAGGTAGAGGATTTAAAAAATTTCGAAGATAAGATTCGAGCTTTAAAAGAGGCCATTCAAATCGCCGATACTCATAATGATATCGAGTGGGGATTTGACTTGCGTTTAAATTTGATTCGTCAAGAGCGTAATACTTCCAAATGTCAAGAAAGTTTTCCTGCTTTTGCTTGGTTATTAAACGCTCGTGATACCGAACCCGATTTGTTTGAAGAATCGGAATTTTTGTGGGAATACAAATGGATGGTCAATTCGGCTAGTCGTAATACCCATATTTCAAAAGAGCAAATAGTACAAATTAGCGATGATTTGAAGCTGCGTTTGGAGCGTAACGGGTATACAACCAGAGCCTACCATAATGTAATGACTTCTTGGTATTTACATATTGGGGATTATGCCCAAGCTCGCGAAAGCGTGGCTTTAGCCGATGCTGAAATGGTCGATGATATGGCAAATTGCCCGGCTTGTGAACTCGATACCAAAGTAGAAATAGAATTGTTAGAAGGCAATATAGATCACGCCATTGCGTTGGCTTATGATTTGATTCACCATAAGTTGACTTGTTATTCCATGCCGTTTCAAACCTTTTGTTACTTATCTTATTATTTAGTTAGAGTAGGTGATGAGCGTGCTCAGCTGTATTTTGACAAAGCGATAGAAGAATATCATAAAAGTGATACCTACGATACCTCAGTCTTTTTTGCAATGACTAAATTGATGTATTTTATGCACAAAACCCAACTGGAGGAGCTGTGGGAGTATTTTGAAAAAATTTCGGAATGGGAAGTAGGCGCAGAAGATGCACATCATTTTAATTTTGCAACACATATGCTACCCATATTGCGCGTTGGTGGTCTTAAGAAATTAAATCTATCACCGAAATTATCCTATTATAAGGCTGATGGAGTTTATGATTTAGATCTTTTACGGGAGCATTTCTATAAGCAGGCTCAAGATCTTGCAAATCGTTTTGATAGTCGTAATGGCAACCAACATTTTGTTAGTCGATTGGCTGAATTTGAACAAGAGTAAATGGTTTTTATATAAAAAAATACTTGCCTTTTTTGAGACAAGTATTTTTTTGTTTTGCCCTTAAGCTATGGGTTTTTGACTTTTATAAGCCTTAAAATAAAAAAACAACTTTTCAAGATTATAAGGTTCTGGTATGCTAGTAGATAGCTCTAAATTCAGAAATAGTATTTACTAGAAACGAACTGTTGTTAACTCCTGTTGCGTTCCTCTTCATTACCCGTTTGTGTGTTTTTGGCTTTGATGTTTTTATTTCCAAAGTTGTAGGTAACACCTAATCGTAACATGCGGGTTTCGTTTCTATTGTTGATCATGGTTTTGGTTGTTGTAGTCGAAGTATATAATTTAGATTCGCTGGTCCTAAAAAGATCACTAACACTCAAATTCCATTGTAAATTACCATCCATCATTTTATAGCTCGCTCCAAAACTCACATCAGCCTGTGGGTCAATTTGATAAACCAGATAACTGGTTTTAGAACTAAAATAACCGTTTAACTCCATAGAAAAATGGCTGTTGATTTTAAAAGAATTGTTGGTGGAAAAGTAAAAACCAGAGTCGTTGAGCATGTGGTGCATGGATTTAGAAGCCTCTATATTAGATGTTTTTGCATACATCGCAGTCAATACATTGACACTTTGCCACCAATTGTATTTGGAAAAAGTATAAGTTTGGCTGATGCTGTAGGTTTCTAGGTCATAAAAATTTTCGCGGGTAAAAGTTCTCAATTTGGTTTCTTCATCTATATTTTGAATTTGAGTTGATCCATTAAAGGTTTTAGAAAACGCTACTTTAGTAACCCAATTGGTTTTATAGGTATAAGTTAACTCTGCATTATGCGTATTGTATGGTTTTAAAAACGGATTTCCTTCAGAATAACTATACGCATCCACATACCATCTAAACGGATTGAGTTCCCAAAACGATTGACGGTTGATGCGTTTGCTGTAATTGAAGTTTAAGGCATGATTTTCGTTGGGTTTGTATTGCAAATAAGCCGTTGGAAAGAAATCGATAAAATCGCGTTTGTCGGTTCGGTTCATAGCAACGGATTTTCCTTGGGTTTGCGTGGCTTCCATACGTAGGCCAAATTGTGAGGTCCATTTGGAATTCCATTCTTTTGTTCCGCTGATATAAAGCGATTGGGTGTTTTCTTCGTATTGGAATTGGTCGCTTCTAGTGGCATCTTCGATGGCTGTGCCTGTAATGCGATCATAGTATCTGGAGTCCGATGCATTTGTGATAAAGTTCGCTTTGGCCCCATATTCTAGTTTTGCGAATTTTGTTGGGTGTTCAAAATCTACTTTGGCACTGTAAATATCAATATCCATATCGCTACTACTGGTAGCTTTCATCAAGTATGGAACCGTGCTGTCTGGAAAAAACACTTGCGTACTTTCAAACGGACGGTAATTGTTTTTGTTACTGTTAAAATAGTCAAGGTTCGCTGTTATCTTTTTACCAAGTGTATCTATCTTGTATTCATAATTGAAATTGAGATTGTCAAACAGGTCTTTTCGATCGGCACCGCCGCTGGTTAATATATGGGAAAAAAGTTGTTGATGGGTATCGTACAAATTGGTATGGGTAATGTCGGATAGAGAAATGTTGTTATAAATACCGTGCATATATTGTATTCCTACTCGAGATTTTGGATTGATTTGATAATCCATAGCTGCTTTGGCAGAAAGATTATCCATCTTGTTCTTGGCCAAGTCTTCGGCAATCCAGGTCTGGTCGGAGAAATAGTTGTTCAAACGTTCTATACCTCGAGTGTCGCCTTTGGTTACATTGATGCTCGCTTGTGCGCTAAATTTGTCCTTAGCATAGGTAAAAGTATCCCCGAAATTAAAATAAGCATCTGTGGCTTGGAAATAATTTAAGCGAACCGAGTTGTTCCACGCATTTTCTCTTTTTGTTTTTAAAACGATGTTTAACAAACCACTATTTCCCTGAGCATCATACTTTGCTGGTGGAGTTGTAATTACCTCTATTTTTTGAATGTTATCTGCGGATAATGTTTTTAAATAATTATTTAAATCTTCACCACTGAGTTGTACGATTTTGTCGTCTATCATAACGGATATAGTGCTTTTGCCTATAATCTTAATATCGTTATGGGTCACTATAACTCCAGGTGTTGCTTTAATAGCGTCTAAGGCATCGCTTGTTGATGCAATGACCGAGTTTTCAACATTAAATACGGTGCGGTCAATCTGGGTTTCAAAAATCTTTTTTTTACCCTCAATTAAAATTTCTGTAAGTTGTGATTGATTGTCGATGGTCACTATGCCCATGTCCAAGTCCTTTTCAACGTTTAGGTGACGGGTATCGTATACGGTACCGAGATATAAAAATTGAATTTTATATGTACCTGCTGTGATGTTTTCTAATTTGAAGTTACCAGTGGCATTGCTATATGTACTGACTACTATTTTGGAAATTTCGTTGGTTAAGTGAATTTCACCAAAATCGATGGGTTGCTGCTGTTTGTCTTTGAGAATACCCGTTATTTGACTTTGTGCTCTTGCAGAATTAAAAGCAAAACACGTCAGTAGTAAGGACAGTAATAAAGTTACAATTTTCATAGAAGTGAAATTAATGATTCTAGTATACATAAAGGGATTTCCGTGCCGTAAAGTTTATAAGTTGTAAGTTGCTTGTATAGTACGTTTTGCGAATTTATGCAAATTTGTTGTGTTCATTAGTGAACAATCTAAGTACAATAGTGAACACGGTGAACAGGCTACTTTGCATCCTAACTTACCCTTTTGATTAAGAACAGTATAAGTACTAGAGTCTATTTCGCTCCTCTTCATTACCGCTTTGAGCTTTTTTGGACTGAATGTTTTTGTTTCCAAAACTATAACTGATGGCTAAGTTGGCGTAACGATTGGCATAATAGTTATTATAAATAATCTGATTATCGCCAGATTGAGTATACGACTTCGAGGTACTTGTTCTAAAAATGTCGTAGATATTAAAAGTCATTTTTAAATTGTCGTTTATCATTTTATAACTTAGACCGAGATCTAAGGTTGCGCTAGGATCGTTAACATAAATCATATAATAAGATTTTGAGTTGAGAGAACCGTTGGCTTCAGCTGTTAATTTACTGGTTATTTTAAAAGTGTTGTTGCTTGAAAAATAAGCATTTATACCGTTTTGTACGTCGTATATTTGTTTGTTGTCGTCGTTAAAGCTTGTTGTTGTCCAATTTATATGTAAGGCATTAACGCTTTGCCACCAGGAATATTTTGAGAAAGTATAGGCTTGACTAACGGAATAGATGTCGATACTATAAAAATTTTCTTGTGTAAAAATTCGTGTTTTTTCTAATTCGTTCACATTTTGAATTTGAGTGATAGCATTAGATGTATGGGCATATTCTACTTTGGAATTCCAATTGTTTTTATAGGTATAAGACAACTCGAGTTTATGCGTGTTATACGGTTTAAGGAATGGATTTCCCTGCGCATAGCTATAGGCATCTATATACCATCTAAAAGGATTTAATGCCCAAAAGGGAGGACGAGATATCCGTTTGTTGTAGTTTATATTTAGCGAATGGTCCTCTGATGGTTTGTATTGTATGTAAGCGGTAGGGAAAAAGTCTAACAAACTCTTTTTCTCGGTTTGAGCTACAGCATAAGAAACCCCTTTGGTTTGGGTAGTTTCCATTCTTAGCCCCAGTTGAGTGGTCCATTTTGAAGACCACTCCTTGCTAGCGCTAACATAAAGGGCTTGTCCTTGTTCGCTATAGTCAAAATGATCACTTTTGTTTAAATCCGGAATGGGAATTCCACTAGTACGATCAAAATATTTGGAATCTGAAGTATTCTTAATCCAGGAGACCTTAGCGCCATAATCCAATTTAAATGCCTTTAGCGGCATTTCAAAATCCAGCTTTGCGCTATAAATATCGATATTTATATCTCCCGTACTCAGCGCTCTCACAGTATTAGGAATCACTGAAGGGCTATAATAAATACGTTCGCTCTCGAAGGGGCGTTCATTGTTCTTATCACTGCTGAAGTAATCAAGATTTAAGGTTATTTTCGTTCCTAAAGTATCTGTTTTAAAATCGTAATTTAGATTTAGATTTTGAAATAGTTCTTCCATTTCGGTATGTCCATTGGTCAAAATTTCCGAAGTCAATACTTGATTAGGGTTGTAAATATTTGTACGAGCACTATTCCAAATGGTTTTCTTTGTAAAACCATTTCGTAGGAATTCAATACCTATATTCGATTTCGATGTAAGTTGATAATCGAGATTTATTTTGGCGGATAAGCGCTTGGTTCGGGTTTTATCGGGATCGTTAGAAATCCAAGTTTCGTCAGCATAAATATTGGTCATGCGTTCAATTCTACTGTGATTACCGCCAGTTGCATCAATATTGGCTTGTATGCTAAATTTGTCTTTAGAATACGTAAAGGTATTGCCGATTCTAAAATTGGAATAGCTGGCTTGATAATAGTTAAATCGGCTGTTATTGCTCCAAGCATTTTCTCGTTTCGGTTTTAAAACAAGGTTTAGAAGTCCGCTATTCCCTTGTGCTTCAAATTTTGCTGGCGGAGTGGTAATGACTTCAATTTTCTGTATATCGCTAGCCGATAAAGTTTTTAAGTAATTGTTTAAATCCTCGCCGCTGAGTTGAACGATTTTATCGTTAATCATGACAGCCATACTGCTTTTACCTATTATTTTTATTTCGTTGTTGGTTACAACCACACCTGGAGTTGCTTTTATGGCATCTAAAGCATCGCCATTAGAAGCACCAATTGAATTTTCAACATTATAAATGCTGCGGTCAATTTTGGTTTCATATATTTTTTTCTTGCCCTGAATTACGATTTCCGAAAGCTGTGATTGACTATCAATTGCAATAATGCCGAGGTTTATATTGTCATCTATTTGTAGTTTAATCGTTTCCTTTAAGTTGCCCATAACTAGTATTTGTATAACATAGTTTCCCGCACTTAATTGATCGAATTGAAATACCCCTTCGCTGTCGGAAAAGGTTTGCGTCACTTGATCGGAATCTTGGAGCTTTAATTGTAGTTCACCTAAATCAACGGGTTGGTTTTGAAAATCTTGAAGTATTCCGCGAATTTGATGCTGAGCTAAAACAGGACCAAAGTTCGCAACAGTAAATATAAAACAGAAAAAATATAAGTATTTCATAAGCGCAAATAAGAGTATTTGCTAATAGTAATGTGATTTTTATGCCATGAATTTAAAAAAGCCCAAATTAATGATTTTCAATAATTTGTTTTTTTTTGGTGTAGTCATGTTGTTCAATATCGAACAGTAATTTTGTGCTAATGAACAGTTTAAAAGGAGTTTGTGTTTTTTTTGAAAACGAATTTTGCAAGTAAAAAACGGGATGAAGTCAGTTGTTCCAAATTAGACTTCTCCCACCTAATAGTAGTGGTAAAAGAAATCCACTTAACATGGGAAGGGGGGTGTTTCTTAGCTAGGTAGCATAATGGAAGCAGCGTCACTTGTTAAGATAAACTATAAGCAGGCTAATTGTTAATGATCATTTAAATGATAACGACTTTTTATAGTTTTTACGTAATTTAGTAGGAAAGTTTTTTAAAACATAATACATAAAAAATGAAGCAATTAAAATTTAATAATGGTGATTTGATGCCTGCTATTGGGTTGGGAACGTGGAAATCCAATCCAGGTGAAGTAGGACAAGCCGTTAAAACGGCAATTAGTAATGGCTATAGACATATTGACTGCGCTGCGGTCTATGGGAATGAAGCAGAGATAGGTCAGGCATTGTCGGAGTTGTTCCAGGAAGGTATCGTAAAAAGGGAAGAACTGTGGATTACCAGTAAATTGTGGAACGATTCACATCAAGCTGCTTATGTCATTGATGCTTTAAAAAAGACGCTTAGCGATTTGCAGTTGGATTATTTAGATTTGTATTTGATTCATTGGCCTGTGGCTTTTAAACATGGTGTACAACCCCAATCTGCTGCAGACTTTCTTTCCTTAGAAGAAGTGCCGATAATCGAAACTTGGGAGAAAATGGAGGAAGCAGTGAAACTCGGACTCACAAAACATATTGGAGTTTCTAATTTTAGTATAAAAAAACTGCAAGACTTACTAAACAAGGCAACGATAAAACCAGAAGTTAATCAAGTCGAATTGCATCCATTCCTACAACAGAACGACTTATTGCAGTTTGCAAAAGAAAACCACATACTGTTAACGGGCTATTCTCCTTTAGGATCCGGTGACCGCGCTGCGGGAATGAAAAAAGCAGATGAACCCAGTTTATTAAACAACGAGCTTGTTGCAGAGATAGCAAAAAATAGAGGCTGTACTACAGCACAAGTTTTGATTGCTTGGCAGGTTCAAAGAGGTACTGCTGTGATTCCTAAATCAACTAATGCAGACCGCTTAAAACAGAATTTGGAAAGTATTAATTGTGTATTGACTGATGACGAAGTAACTAAAATGAATGCTTTAGATAAGCATTACCGATATGTAGATGCTAAGTTTTTTGATGTTCCTGGAAACACTTACTCCAATGTTTATGATGAATAGGTGAATAACGATTTAAAAAAACTTCTTATAAGCTAATTAAGATGGAAAAAAAGGTTCAAATGATATCTTCATTTGGACCTTTTTTTTGAAAAAAGTTATAATATCAAGGCTTTTTTTAGTTAATAAGAAAGTATTCGTTTAGGAGAAGGTACAAAAAGAAGCACTTATCAAGGCATTGCGAATAAAAGATTACATTTGATTTATATTAAAAATCACTATGGAAAACCATAAAACGGCCTACAATAAAAAATTGCTAGACAAACAATTGCTTACGGCTACGCAATTCGAACGGATTGAAGCCTATCGCAGACAAAATATCTTTTCTGTTCGAAACGAGTTGAAGACGTTGCTTTATGCCGCAGTATTGTTTTTTACTACAGGCATGGGTATGCTTATTTATCAAAACATTGATACGATAGGACATCTGTCGGTGTTGGCTTTATTGCTGATTATTACGACTGTTTGTTTTTATTTTGCTTTTAAAAATAGCCCTGGTTTTAAGCGGGCTGAAACGCATTTTGAAAATTCAGTTTACGATTATGTAGTATTGGCAGGAGTATCACTGCTTTGCATCTTTTTCGGTTATTTGCAATTTCAATACAACACTTTTGGAACGCATTACGGATTGGCTACTTTAGTACCTACGTTCTTCAGTATGTTGATCGCCTATTATTTTGACAATAAGAGTGCATTGACTATTGGTATAACCGGATTAGCGGCCTATGTGGGTTTAACCATATCGCCACAAGCCCTACTCCAAAATGATTTTTACGACAACAGTAGCTTGAGTTATTCCGCGATTTTGTTGGGAATCCTATTGATTGTTTGGACTTTATATGCCACTAAGGTCGATTTAAAAAAACATTTTAATTTTGTGTATTTGACTTTTGCGTTGCATCTCATTAGTTTGGCTTTGTTGAGCAATTTGTTTACAGAACACGGACTTTGGTATGTGATTCCCCTTATCGCTTCGTCTTATTATTTTTATAGAGCATCGTATCAAAATGCTTCGATTACGCTATTGGTGTTTACCGTTTTATACGCCTATGTAGGTTTTACTGTTTTTGCTGTTCGAGTCATCGAAACGTCGGATGTTTTTTCAGACATTTTTGAAAGTTTGTTGGTGATTTCGCCGATTTACATTATCGGATTAATTGTTTTATTTATCAAATTGATTAAAAATTTTAATAAAAAAATAGCTGATGTACGCGTATAATAAAACACTGTTAGAACAGACTTTTTTAGTAGAAGAGGCACAGAATTTAAAGGAAGGTGGTTTTATCAATTCCGATCAGTTTCGGTTAATGGAGGGTCAGTTACTAGCACTAAAAACTCAAAAGAGCTTTTTAGTTCGAATAGGATTGTTTTTGGTTGGATTGATATTGTGTGCTTCGATTGCTGGGGTAATGACTCTTTTCTTGTATTCCATGATGTCGATGCATGGCGCTGGTTGGATGGCTTTTTTCTTTAGTTTGATTTGTATTGGAGGCCTGGAATGGATGGTACGGACTAAGAACTATTTCGGATATGGTTTAGACGATGCTTTTTTGCTTAGTGCCCAATTGGCATCGGCCGTATGTTTATACATCCTTTTGGATGAAATGGATTTGCCACAACGCTGGATGATTTGGTTTTTTATTATTGGAATTGGGGCAGTAATGGCTTTTTGTGCGATTCGATATATAAACATACTGTCAGCTTTAGGGGCTTGTGTGAGTCTAACTGCTGTTGTCGGGTATTGGTTTGTACAAGAAAACATCAGCTTAACACCATGGATTATAATGCTATTTGCTGCTTTATTGGGAATTGGGTTTACGATATGGAGAAAACGATTAACAAATCCATTTTATACCAACATTATTCAGCTGGTTGTTTATTACAGTTATGTGTTGTTTTACTTGTCGGGTAATTTATGGGCCTTGCGTTATTTTTCTTATTATTTCTACTATAGTGAAGAGGATTCGTCTAGATTATTCATGGAATTTTTGATATTCTTCTATTGGGTTTTTAGTTTTTTGGTACCGGTGCTTTATCTTTTTTATGCTATAAAAACAAGGGATAAGGGATGGTTATGGATAGGAGGTATATGCTTGTTTTTTTCTATTTACACTTGGATACAATTTGACAACTCCTTAAGTATTGAGTGGTGGTTAACCCTAGGGGGAGGCGTACTTTTTGGACTTAGTTTATGGTTGATAAAACGATTAAAAAATCGAAAAACCGGATTGACTTTTCAACCGGATTTATTAAATAACGAGGTTTCTTTTGTCGATGCCGAAGCCTTGATTGTGGCTGCACAATTAGGGTTGAAACCCGAAGCAACACAAGAAGCTCCAATGAAATTCGGTGGAGGAGGTTTTAGTGGAGGAGGAGCTGGCGATACTTTTTAGTTGAATAAATCAGCGAGGGCTAATTGAAAGTAGAAATTTAGACGAGTACCGCTAATAAAAATCTAAAGCTTATAAGTAGCTCCCAAGAGTAAGTAACCTGGAATTTGAGCAAAGTTGTTTTTAATGATATAATCTTCTCTATAACTTATGGAGTTCCATCGCATACTTTGAATATTTAGCAGATTGTCCCCAATTAGAGAAAGTTCAAATTGTTTGTTCATCTTATAAGTTAGGTTTCCAGATAGTAGATTAAAAATATTTTTGTCGTAAAGCGATAGTAGGTTGGTTCTGTATTCATACTTTAAATCAAATAGGATGTTTTTATTTATTTTATAAATGAATTTAGTTCCCATACCCTGAGTACTTTGATAGAAGGGTTTGTTTATTCCGGATTGATTTTTAGTATAATTGATATCATAGAATAATTCGGTATTGACTTTTGTTTTGTATCGGCTTTTTAAAAGAAGTTTTGTTGTTGTTTGTTCGGTTATTTGTTCGTTTTGACGATTATTAATATAATTATAGTAGTTTAATTTTGTGTAATTACCCCGGAACTCTACGGACCAGGGTATGAAGTAAAGTCCTTTAGTTAAGGATGAATTAAATAATAAACGCTCCGTCTGTGGAGATTCAATGCTCTCATAGGAAGTTGTTAGATTATCTCGAAATATATTGCTAGTACTTTGATGTTTGTAGTTGTTATATAAGCCAACAACGACAAGCGATACATTTGAAAAGCTTTCAAAGAAAAAATAACTCATTTTTAATTCTTTTTCAAGATGGTAGGTTCTATCAAATAAATTGGGGGATTGTATCGTTCTAAAATTTTGTATAATGGGGTTTTCTATAAACAAATTGGGATCATTTATAGTAATACGTTGATTGTAACTCATAGTAAGGTTGTGTTGTTCGTTAAATAAGAGCATGAGTTTAATAGCAGGATTGATTTTAAATGTCGTTTTTGCCGATGATTTTCTGCCACCTTGAAAATGAAAAGAATCGAAAGAAGCACCACCTTTAAATCGGAAGAATCCTTTGTTTTTGTTCCAACTTAAATCGACGCCGTAGGTGTTACTTTGTAAATAATTGTCGTTAGTTAGTTTTGAATCTAGTTGATTTTGATTTAGAGCAGTACTGAAAGTGCTATGGTTAAATCGGTTATATATTTTGGTATCGATAAAGCTTTGGTCGTTTAATTGATAGAGAAAAGTGACTGCCAAACCCGTATTTATTGCTTTTCTGTAAATGTTCTGGTTTAACTGATTGTTAACCGGTGCGGTTGTGGAAAAGGGTTTAAGGTAGAGGGAATCATATTGTAAGCCATAATCATTTGAAGTGTTTTGGTAATCAAAATGGAATTCCGTGATGAGTACATTTTTATTTATTTTCGTAATAGCGGATAAGATGTTTTTGGTTTTTAATGGTCTTCTTCTGTTCACTTCATAGAAATTGTCGGAACTGTTGAAGTGTTTAAATCCTATCTTGTTTTCTTGATTGAAATAGGTGTTGGACAGGGTACCGTTGTAAACAAATGAGGTGTTTTTAATTTTGTCGTAGTTTATTTTTAAAAAAGCGCTAAATAAATCACTTTTAGTTTTGCGATGGGTTTCTTCTGCTGTGGTCAACTGATTTGCGAACAAATATTCATTGGAATTTATAGTTTGATTTGTGTCGTTGTTAAAAAGTAAATAAGTGTTGATTTTAAGATGATTTATCGGTTGATAGTTGAAATTTAAAGCAGTAAGTCCGTTAGCTCTTTTAAGGGTGTTTCTATTGGGTTGTAGCATTTGTCTTTCATCGTCGGTTAAAGTAATTACATTATTAGGAGTAGACATTACAGATGCAACGCCTCCTTGTAATTTGAAATATTCTTCGATGCTAAATACTTGGTTGCCTATGTTGTTTTGCGTGCTAATTAAGGAGAGCATGGATTTGGATTGCATAGACATAAGATTTAATTTGGTATGATACACCTCTTTAATACCACCTTGTAAAGCTATTTCACCAGATAATTTATCGCTCCATTTTTTATCGAGATTGACATTTATAACGGTTTGTTCTCGCGATTGAAAACCTTTTAGTAACGAGTATTCACTGTAATTGTTGAGAACTTCTATATTTTCAATAGCTTCTGCAGGAATGTTTTGAGTGGCTATTTGAGCGTTGTTTCCAAAATAATTTTGGCCGTTTAACAAGATTTTTTCAACCTGTTTTCCCCCAGATTTGACACTGCCTTTGTCGTCTACCTCTATTCCAGGGAGTTTATCTAACACATCGCCTAAATTGGATTCCGTTCCATCCATAAATTTTTTAACCTGGTATCTGATGGTGTCGTTGGCAAATGTAATACCTGTATCACGGGCTTTAATTAGTATTTCATTAAGTATGTTGACGCCTTCTTTTAAAACGAAATCAACTGCTATAGGACTGTTGGCTTGTAGTTCCAGATTTTGGAATTCCGTTTGATATCCGATGTAATTTGCCTGAAGAATCACTTTTACGGGATTAGTCGTTTCTAAGTGGTATTCCCCTTTTGCATTTGTTGAGTCATAGGCGATCATCGTAGAATCTTTCTGGTGCAATAGGGTAACCGTAGCAAAAGCCAAAGGATTCTTTCTCTCATCGGTAACGACTCCTTTAAGGTGAATTTGAGCCTGTGTTATAGTAGAAAAAAGGGTCAGTAAAAACAGGGGAAGGAATCGAAGCATGCACTACATTTTTATAATTTTAACACCACTTGTATTGCCATCACCACCTAGCTCAGTGAGTTTTTGTTTTTGTATTTTCGTAAATTCTTCCCTGCTAACTTTTTTACTTCCAGACGGCGCTTTGATTTGTTGGTTTTCAGCCAGTGCTGTTGTGATTTTCTCCGCCGTTATGGTTTTAACTTCATTTTCTATTTCTAATATCAAACCGGGTAAACCATAATAGATACTAGGGCCATCTCCGATGGAAATATCCTTGGAAAACCAGGCTATTTCACCGCGTTGATTTTCTGCCTTAATGCATTTTATACCGCAGATTTCTTTTTCTTCGGAGGAAAGAATCCATTTGGGCTTTCCGATGGCGTCCTCAATAAGGAACTTTCGTTCGAGTATGTTTTCTTGAGAGACCATCAATCTAGTCGAGAAATTTTTATAAACACGGTTCGTTTGTGTTTTATCAGTCGCTGATGTATACAAGCTTTCAGTCGCATTTATCGATAGTTTCATCTCGGAGTCCATTGCTCTAAGTTTATTTTGAATTAAGTCAGCATAGGCATCATCTTTATACTTGTCTAACTTATGTGTTTCCTTATATAGTATTTCTAATGCTTGTGCATTTAATGAAAAAGATATAAGGAGTACCATAATAATGAGTATAGATTTCATAATATTTTTTTTTAGCCTCCGGATTTTTTAAATTCCGGATGCTGATTTATAGTTAGTTAGGTTTCTGAGTTATATCAGAATCATGTTATTTAGCAGGGTGCAGCAGCATCTTGGTCGTCAATAACAATAATAATAATAATAATAATAATAATAATGATGATCGGATCACCATGTTCTATTGCTTCTAGCGCATTTGGTATTTCCAGCGTAGAAGGAATGGCTTTTGTTTCCGCATTTACATTTAAGGAACTAAGTATAAATGCTAGTGTTACGAAAAGTGTTGAAAAAGTTTTTTTCATAATACTAAGTTTTTTGGTTAAAAAACGTTGGAGTACCCTTTATAGTCATAAACTCTCTTTGTTGGACTTTCTCACTTGTAAGTGGAGCGTTATTAATCAATTAAAACGAAACTATAAAAAAAGGTGTAGTGGAGCAAAATAAAGTAAGTGTCATTTATAAATAACAGGAAGTTTAGTTTGTTTTTTAGTGTATTTACTGTATTTTGTTTCGTTTTTAAGTGTTATTTTTATTAAAATTAGGTATTAATTATTGTTTTTGTTTTTCATGAATTGTAAGATATTTTGTGTTTTAGGGGTTTTTATTTTACCTGCAATCATGATTTATACACAGCAATATGGACTTTTTGTTCTGGGGAGTATAAATCAGAAAGATTTTTTTGTAGTAGGGTTACAAGATGTAAAGTTGTTTGAGAAGCAAACGGTAAAAAAAGGGTATAGCAAGGTGACGGGGTCCGGGTACACCCAGGAAAATCAGCAGCTAAATACTTCGAAACGTTTGGCTATAAATAAGCATAAAACGGAGGGAAATAGCGATCCTCTATTCGTAAGGGAGTTGAGGTCCGATACCCTTCGCGGAGATTATTATACTAAATCAGGAGATGCTTGTTTTTCCAAAGGGGAAATGAAAGCTGCATTAGACCACTTTTTAAAAGCAGAAACCTATTACAAAAAGAGTAACAATTGGTTTGCTCTATACGATATAAAAGTCAAAGTAGCCGCTATTTATGGTCAAATCGAAGCGTATGAAACAGCGCTAAGCCTGCTCAAAGAATGCGAGTGGTATTTTAAAAAGAAACCGGTTGCAGCATATAAAAAGTCCTACCTGCACGCATTGATTTGGCAAATGTGTATTTACTACCGGCTATCAGATACAGCACAGGTTGAACGTAGCTTGATTAAGGCTAAAAAGGTATTGGCCACAGTAAATGAGGATTTCGATTTAGAACAGCTTCATTGTGCGATTTTTGAAGCCAAATTGCAGGCAAAAAATAATCCTCAAACTACGATCGATAGTTTGAAAAGGTTTGCTAAAAGTCCTTTGTTGAATGCAGAACCCTTAGTGCAAAGTGTTTTGTATAAAGATATTGGATTGGCTTATTTAAAATTGAATAAGAAAAGAGAGGGAATTCATGCTTTTGCAACCATGGATTCGATTGTAAAAGAGCGGGACGGATTTATCAATTCTGAATTGCGGTATGGTTATGAAAAAGCGATAGAAATCTTTAAAAACCAAGAACAGTTAGAGCAACAGTTGTATTTTATTGACCGGCTGTTGTATTTGGATCGAATTAGGAGTTCCAACTATAAGACACTAAATCATATTTTATTTAGCGATTATGAGAAAAGACAATTAATGGAGGAGCGAGATCACCTAAGGGATACTATCGATGCGATAAAACAACAACAGCGACTTGTTGGTTTTGCCATATTTTTTGCGATTGTTGGGCTGCTTTGCGCGAGTTGGTGGTATCTAAAGAATCCTAGAAAACAAAAAAAAAGCATTTTAGACACGGCTGAAACCCATTTAGAAAAAGAGGTTATTTCAGACCTGTCTATTGAAGTCACCCAGTCGGTAGTTACGACCAATGAAATTAAGGCAGATATTGTAAAAGTGGTATTAGTGCGACTCGAACAATTTGAGCAGGAGCAAGGTTTTTTAGACCCGTTGCTTACTTTGAGTAGTTTGGCAAGTAAGTTAGAAACCAATACGGCCTATTTATCGTATGTTATCAATAAGCACAAAAGAAAAAGGTTCGCGATATATATCAATGAGATGCGGATCAATTTGATTTATGAGCGCATGATGGTTGAACAATACCTATTAAAATACAGCATCGAGGGATTGGCGAAAGAAGGGGGATTTAAAACGGCACAAAAGTTTTCCGATGCTTTCTACCAGTTTAAAGGAGCGCGCCCGTCTGTTTATATCCGAATGTTGCAACAAAACAAACATAGGTAATCACAATTAAGGGTATCCAATAAAAAACGGGCGACTCCAATAGGGTCGCCCGTTTTCGGACAATAACAATTAACTATATATTTTTTATTATTTCTTTGCTGCAAATTCGTCTACAAAGGTTTCATCAGGTACATAATCGGCTGTCATCAATTCATCGTACTTTACTTTTTCGTGTTTACCCATACGGCGAGCAATACTGTCGAAAATGGAGTAAATCACGGGAACAATTACCAAGGTAAGGAAAAGAGACGACAATAAACCACCAATAATTACAATAGCTAATCCGTTGTTCATCTCAGCACCAGCTCCTTTTGCTAAGGCAATTGGAATCATACCGATAACCATCGCAATGGTAGTCATCAAAATCGGACGTAAACGCGCGTGATTAGCCGCCACTAAAGCATCGTGGGTATTGTCACCTGCTTCCTTACGATGATTGGCAAAATCGACCAGCAAGATCGCATTTTTACAAACCAGTCCGATCAACATAATGATTCCTAAAATGGTAAATACGTTTAAAGACGTATTGGTTAGTCCCATTGCTAGTAAAGCTCCAATAAACGAAAGCGGTACCGAAAAGATTACGATAAACGGTGTTGCAAAACTATCGTATAGTGCAACCATGACCAGGTAAACCAAGATGATTGCAGCCAATAAGGCAATTCCCAAAGTACCAAATCCTTCGGATTGGTTCTCCATATCGCCTCCCCATTTGTATCCAACTCCCGGTTTTTTCTCTAATTGAGAAAATTGCTCTTCCCAATCTGCGGCTATAGTACCCGTCGGACGACCGATAGTTTGTGCTTGTATGGTTACCGACGGACTCTTGTCTAAACGTTCTAACAACGTCGGTCCAGACCCATAAGTGATGTCGGCAAATTGTTCTAATTTGATGTTCTCACCAGCGTTATTCGTAAATTTAATTGCTTTTACATCGTCGATATTGGTTCTGGAAAATTCTTGAAAGCGAATGTTGATATCGTATTCGTATTCTCCAGCTCTAAATTTACCATCGGTGTTTCCACTAAAAGCGGTCTGCATAGTCATCCCTACGGTTTGTAGGTTTAATCCCAAAGCAGCCATTTTATCACGATCAACCAAAACGTTAATCTCTGGATTTCCATCTTCAGAGGTCAATTTGATATCCGATGAACCCGGTATTTTTCTCAATTGGTCTTCTGCTTGCAAGGCAAATTCCATCGCATCTTCCATATTGGCTCCCGTTACGGTCAAAGCCAATGGAGCATCTTCTGCACCCATTAACCCCACCGGTACGGTTTTTACTTTAGCACCAACCAATTCTCTTTCCAACTCTCGTTTTAAACGAGCAGCATAAATAAAAGAACTTTCGTCACGTTCCGATTTGTCGGTTAAGGTAACCGAAATCTCCGACTTGTATTTGGTAGCTTGAGTACCTCCCATACCTTCAGAGGATTGTCCTACTGTAGTAATCATCGTAACCACCTCTTTTTTCGTACGCAAAAAGTCTTCCGCTTTTTGGGTCATAAAGTTGGTGTTTTCCACAGAGGCGTCTTTCTCCATTTCTATCTGTACCAAAAACTCTCCTTTATCGGTCTTCGGGAAAAACTCTCCTCCAACGTAGCCTAAGGGCAATAGCGAAACAGAAGCAAAGAACATAACAATAACAATGACTAAAGTAGTGATTTTGTTGGTTCTACTCTTAAGACCCCAAACCAATAAGTTAGAGATAAAATGTGTGAATTTTTCTAAACCACGTTCGAAACCGTTTAATATTTTACCGATAAAACTGTGCGAATTGATGTGTTCGATTTTTCCAAATCTAGAAAACAACCATGGCACTATGGTAAAGGAAACTAAAAGGGATAACAGGGTTGCAAAAATTACGGTAACACAAAACTGTGTAATGATGTTAGCTACCAAACCGGTACTCATCGCAATTGGTAAGAATACCACAACAATTACTAAGGTAATCGCCGTTACAGTAAATCCAATTTCCGACGCTCCATCGTAGGCTGCACGGACTTTGTTTTTTCCCATCTCCATATGGCGGTGGATGTTTTCGATAACCACAATCGCATCATCGACCAAAATACCTACTACCAATGAAAGTCCCAATAAACTCATTAAGTTTAAGGTATATCCCATTAGGTAAATACCGATAAAAGTAGCAATCAACGAAAGTGGAATGGCAATCATTACAATGACCGCATTTCTTAAACTGTGTAAGAAAAACAACATTACAAAAGCCACCAAAACAATAGCTAAGAACAAGTCAAACATCACCGAGTTTGCCGCTTCTAAGGTAAAATCACTTGAATCATTGGCAATGGTAACTTCGATTTTTTGATCTTTATAATCGTTTTGTACGGTTTCAATGGTGTTTTTAACCAATTGACTTACCGATACCGCATTGGCATCGGATTGTTTGATTACCTGAAGTAAGATGGTGTTCTTTTGATTTAAACGAGCAATCTTTTCTACTTCTTTTTGACTGTCTTGTACATCGGCTACATCGGCCAAACGAACTTGAATGCCGTTTTGAGAGCTGATGACTAAGTTTCTTAATTCCTCAACATTTTTATACTTTCCAGACAAACGAATCAAGGTTTGTTTATCTCTGGTTTTGACGTTACCCGTAGGGAAATCCAAGTTGGAAGCCAGAATGATTTGCTGAATGGCTGGAACGCTTAGTCCGTAACCTTCGATTTTCTTAGGATCAAGGCTGACCTGAATTTCACGCTCTTGTCCACCGATAAGATTTACTTGAGCTACACCGTTTATTCGAGAGAAAATCGGTTGTATTTTTTTGTCTAATAAATCATAAAGTTCCTTTTCGTCCAGGTTACTAGTAATACCTAGGGTCATTACGGGTAAGTCACTCAAAGAGAATTTATTCAAAGACGGTGGATCCACATCGTCAGGTAAATCTTTTAAGATGGCATTGATTTTTCTTTGAGCGTCGTTTAGGGAGTAATCCACATCGGCCTCAGGGGTTAATGTGATGATTACAACAGATAAACTCTCGTATGATTTGGCCTCAATTTTTTTGACGTTTTCTAGAGAGGATATCGCATCTTCAATTTTCTTGGTCACCGTATTTTCTATCTCAGAAGGCGAGGCTCCAGGATATACAGTGGAAATAGTTACTACGTTTACTTCGAATTTTGGAATCAATTCGTAGCTCAGATTTTTGTAACTAAATATACCGCCCAGCATCAAGATGATAAAGAGTACGATAATGATACTCGGGCGTTTTATGGATATTTCGGATATTTTCATTTTTTTAAAGCTATGGGGTCTTACTTAATGATGTTCACTGGGGTTTTGTCAATCAAGTTGATTTGGCCACTAGTGATGACGGTTTCACCAGCTTTTAATCCTTCTAAAATCTCCACTTTGTCTCCAAAATTTCGTCCAGAAATTACTTTTCTCAATTGAGCTGTGCTATCTTGAACTACAAATATTTCGTTGGAGCTCACACTACCTACAAAGGCATTTCTCGATACGGTTAATATAGGTGTCGTTCTATCGGCATTCGGATTGAATATCGCCGATCCATACATACCTGCTTTTAGCTCGTTGTTGGCATTGTTTTGAATAACCATTTCCACAGGAAAGTTTAAGGAAGCATCTGCTTTTGGGGCAATAAAGGTGATTTTTCCCTCGAATTCTTTGTCTGGAAATACACTCGCTTTTACTTTTATAACATCACCTACCTTTAAAACTGCAACATGGTTTTCATCGACATTGATTTTTAGTTTTAGTCTGCTTACGTTAACCACTTCAAACAACGCTGTCCCTGGAGATACAAAGGTTCCCGGTTCAATGTGTTTTTTGTTGATTATTCCGTTGATAGAGGCTTTTATATGGGCATCACCTGCTGTAATTTGAGCCGATTTTAAATTGGCTTTAGCGTTTTCCAATTGCAGTTTGGTTTGATCCAATTGTTGTTTGGTTACACCGCCAGTTTTAAAAGCACTTTCAAAACGCGCTGCATCTGCCTGAGCTGTAGCGTAAGTCGCTTGAGCGTTTTGAACACTGACATTTAATTGGTCGCCGTTGATTACAGCTAGGGTTTGCCCAGCCTTAACTACGGATCCTTCTTGTACCAATACTTTAATGACGCGACCGGGTGTTTCCGCAGAAAGCGTTAACTCTTGTTCGGGTATGAAATTTCCGTTGGCAATATATTCTGCATTGACAATGCCGCTACTCACCGTTTCTACACGTACAGCAACGGAGGCATTTTTCTCTGCTACTATGTTGGTTTCTGCCTCGTTTTGGGCTTTGTTTTTGTTTAACATTAAAACAATCCCTGCTAATACAGCGATCAATACAATTCCAGTTATTATTTTCGTTTTCATGTGGGAGTCTTAATTATTTAGTTAAAGATTTCAATGCTCCTTGAGCTTTAATTAATTCGATTTCAGCCAATTTATATTCCAACAAAGCGCTGGTGTAATTGTTTTCTGCTTCGGTAAAGGCATTTTCTGCATCGAGTAAATCGGTTAGTGTTGCCAATCCGTTTTGGTAGTTGTTGTGTATGTTTTCTTGAACATCTTTAGCCAAGTTCACATTCTCTTTTTGAGTATTTATAGTGATTAAGGAGTTTTGAATTTGCGTTGTCGCATTTTTATACGACAAATTCATAGCTTCACGAGTATCAACAATGTCTAAGGCGTTTTTCTTGAGGTCAATTTCCGCTTGACGGACCTTCGAACGTGTGGCAAAACCACTGAAGATGGGAACCTTTAAAGTCAATCCCACCATGGCGTAATTACTCCAATATACGCCATCGCTTGGTTTTTTAAACCAAGGCATTTCGCTTCCCAAACCTTGGTAGGCAAAGTTGCCAAAAAGAGCTAGTGAGGGGTAGTACTCTGCAACGATCGACTTCTTTTTATAGGTCAATAGCTCTTCTTGTTTTTTTAATAATTCGAGCTCCGTTCTGTTTTCTACATTGACTTCGTTAGCTAAAGCCGCTCCGTCGATTTCAAAAGTGTCTTCAGGAAAGCTAATCGAAGTGCTTAAATCCATACCGATTAAGAATTTTAGCGAATTCTCTTGTAACTGTATGCTGTTTAAACTCTGTTGTCTTTTCGATTTGATGTTGGTGAGACTTACCTTGGTTCGATCTAAATCAATTTTTGTAGCTAAGCCATTATGGTACAAACCTTCGATGATTCCCTTGATGCGTTCCGTACTGTTTAGATTGCTGGTAATCGTCTTTAACATCTCTTTCGATTGGTAGATTTGGTAGTAACTGTTGGCTACTTTTTCAATCAATTGTTCTTCGGTCAATTCTCGGTTGATGATGTAAAATTCTCGAGTTGTTTTGGCGGCTTTTAAACCGGTAAACACCGATTGATTAAAAATGGTTTGCGTTAATGTCGCCGTAGCACTTGTATTCCATTTTTGACCGAAGGGAACCAATACCGTTTCACCGGGCTGTCCAAATAACTCACCAGGTAGCGCACTTTGCTGTAGTAAAGGACTGTTGTTTAATCCAGCTTCTACGCTTAGGTTAGGAAGTGCTAAGGCACGAACTTCTTGAATTTGGTAATGGCTGTTTTCCACATCTAATTTAGCCTTTTTGGCATCTGCTTTGTTTTCTAAAGCAAAGTTGATAGCTTCCTTCAGAGTCAGTTTGAGCTCTTGAGCTTGGACCACCATTCCTAAAAGCAGAAAGGATAAGGTCAATTTATAATTATTCATTTGGGGAGTGATTTTCAATGGTTGTTTCTAATATTTCAATTCCTTTTTGGGTGGCAATACTGCGTATGTGATACTCTAAATGCATTTTTTGTAAGTGATCATAAGAAAAGTTTTCGCGCGGAAAAACTTCTTCGTCATCTAACGATACACAACCACCAAAAAATAAACGGGAGGTGAAGTTGATGTTGATTTTTTCTCTAAAGAGACCACTAGCGATTCCATTCTGTAAATTTCTTGTAATCAAATGTTCAAAGCGTTCTAGCTGTCTGGTTTTAATGTCGGCCGCTATTTTAGGATAATATTTAATCAATTGTAATAAAGGCGATGAGTTTTTTATATGAAACATTTCATCGATCTTGCTGTGTGCAACAAATAGCTCTTCTATGGAATTCAAGTTCATTTGACTAACCGCACAGATTTTTTCATTGATTTTGTCGTTGAAATAATCTATAGTAGCTTTGATTAAATCCGGTTTTGATGTATAATATTGATAAATGGTTTTTTTTGATATGCCCATCTCATTGGCGATATCGTCCATGGTCACATTTTTAAATCCTAGATTTAAAAATAATTGCATGGCTCTATCTAAAATTTCCTCTTTCATGGTCTATTAATTTGCGGCAAATATAGTTCGGAAACTTTAGAAACGAAATAAGTTTCCTGAGTTTTTAAATAAATTTAACATTTAGAAGATGTTAGGCGAAGTAAAAAAAAACGGTTACTTTTACAAAAAAATAAAAAATGCAATCCATAATCGATTATAAAAATCAAATTGCACAACATATAGCTGCTATTGATCTAACAGGTAAGCCTGTAGAATTGTATGCTCCAATCACTTATATCTTATCTTTAGGGGGGAAACAAATCAGGCCCGTGTTAACATTGATGGCTGCGGAGATTTTTGGCTCTACAGCCAAAGAAGCTTTAGCTGCTGCTACGGCAATAGAGCTTTTTCATAATTTTTCTTTGATTCACGATGATATTATGGATCAGGCGAATTTGAGAAGAGGGCATGAAACGGTTCATAAAAAATGGGATGTCAATACCGGAATTTTATCTGGCGATGCGATGTTGATTTTAGCTTATCAATATTTCGAGAACTATGAGCCAGCAGTGTTTAAAGAATTGGCAAAATTGTTTAGCAAAACGGCTATAGAAGTTTGTGAAGGGCAACAATGGGATGTTAATTTTGAAGATCGTCATGATGTAGAAATCCCGGGTTACTTGAAAATGATTGAGTATAAAACGGCGGTATTAGTTGGAGCTGCTCTTAAGATGGGGGCTATAGTGGCTCACGCTTCTGAGGAGAATGCTAACTTGATTTACGATTTTGGATTAAATTTGGGAATAGCCTTTCAATTGCAGGATGATTATTTAGATGCGTTTGGAGATGTAGAATCCTTTGGTAAACGCATAGGTGGAGATATTTTAGAAAACAAAAAAACCTATTTGTATTTGCGGGCAGTACAACGCGCGTCTGACGAAGAGAAAAAGAAGTTAATTGGTGCATTTACGACGGAAGTTGCTGATGAAGAACAGAAAATAGCCCAAGTAAAGGCCTTGTTTTTAGCTACGGGATCCGTTGATGATTCAAAGAATTTGATTGCGAGTTATACACAAAAAGCATTAAGTATTCTGGACTTAATGGATATAGAAGAGGATAAAAAAGAAGTTTTGCGCCAGTTTAGTAAAAACTTAATGGGGCGTCAAGTTTAAAACTTAAATAGATGTTAGCAGCGGCTCTGTATTTAGAGAAAAACGTGAAAAATCGCGAATTGTTTTTGCAATTGTTGGAGCAATTGCAAAAGGATTTTCTAATGGCCGCACAGTTAGAAGTGTTTGTTCAGGTCGAAACTGCAGCAGAGTTGGTGAATGAATTGTACAGGCAACTGTTGAGACTTGTAGAAACAGATGTTTCTAAGTTCTCGAGTCTGCTATACAGAATAGATGTATCTGAAGTTGCCGTTGAGGAACTGCAACTTCGAGGACTCCATTTAGAGGAGTATTTGCAGGAGGTGACGGTAATCATTCTCAAACGAGAATGGCAAAAAATATGTTTTAGAAATAAACTCTAACAAAAGGCATAAAACCAGTATTGTACACATTGTCTTTCTTTTTGTACAATACATTATATTTTACTCCAACGGTAGCATTTGGGGTACTGTAACCGGCTCCGAAGAATAAGGCGGTATTCCAGAAATCGTCTTTATAGTTGGGACGAATATAGGTATAAGTGTTATTTACACGTAATTGTTCTAGTTCCATAGAAAATTGCACTTCCGGAATTGGATTGAGTAGAGCCACGAAAGTAGGTCCGTATATCCAAGAAGTATAATAGTCTTTATTTTTAATATAACTTCCCTGTAACCCAACACCCATAGAAAAAACGGGGTTAAATTGGTAGATAGCACTAGGAGCAACTAAAATATCCGTATAGGAATTGCTAATACCTAGGCCTACAGCGCCACCAAATTTCACATGTTTAAAAAAATCACTCTTTTTATTAATATTGTTTAAATCTTGTGCGATTATAGAATTGCTTACAAGGAAAAAAAATGGAATAAGCAAAAAACGTGTTAAATATGTAATGTTAATTCTTTCCATTTCAGTTTTATAAAATATTTGTGAGATAAAAGTAACAAAAATATTAGAGATTTATTACAAAGTATTGTATTTTTGTGTAAATTATTTTAACCAAAGGTCTTTAGACAATATTATGGACAGGTATTCCTTTTTAAACGCGGCACATACGGCATTCTTTGCAGAGTTATATGATGAGTATTTACAAAATCCCGACAGCATTGAGCCTAGTTGGAGGAGCTTTTTTCAAGGTTTCGATTTTGCAAATGAATATAGTGATGGTCCGGTAGAACAGTTATCAAATGCTTATGCTGATTCGGGTAACACCAAACAGTTGGAGCAATTTCAAAAAGAATTTGCAGTTTTAAAACTTATAGATCACTATAGAACCTACGGGCATTTAGTGACCAAAACAAATCCATTGCGCGATAGAAATGTGGTTGCTCCGGATTTGAGTATACAGCGTTTTGGTTTGAGTACCGCGGATTTAAACCTGAAGTTTGAAGCGGCGAAATCCGTTCAACTTCCTGTTTCGACCCTAGCTGAAATCATTAAACACCTCGAACAAGTGTATTGTCATACGCTTGGAATTGAGTTTAAATATATTATTGAAGAGAAAGAAGTTCAATGGATTCAAAATCATTTTGAAACACCAGATACCGGTTTCGATGCCAATCTTAAAAAGGAAATTTTAGGTAAATTGATTGAAGCGGTTTCTTTTGAGAACTTTTTGAATACAAAATATGTAGGACAAAAGCGATTTTCATTAGAAGGTTTAGAAGCGGCTATTCCAGCTTTAGATATGTTGATTGAAGCTGCTGCTGCTCGTGGCGTTGAAGAATTGGTTATGGGAATGTCACATAGAGGGCGTTTGAATGTATTGGCCAATGTATTTAAAAAGCCAGCAGGAGAGATTTTTTCAGAATTTGACGGAAAGGACTATGATGCTGTAGAAGGTTTTGACGGGGACGTGAAGTACCATTTGGGGCTAAGTTCTATGAGACAAACCAAGTCTGGGAAAGAGATTCACTTAAATTTAGCTCCAAATCCATCGCATTTGGAAACGGTGGGAGCTGTAATTGAAGGGATTTCAAGAGCAAAACAAGATCGATTGTACGCTGAGGACCCGTCTAAAGTATTGCCTATTGCCTTACATGGTGATGCAGCAGTAGCAGGGCAGGGAATCGTTTACGAAATTATTCAAATGGCCAAGCTTCGAGGATATAAAACAGGTGGTACAATTCATTTGGTGTTAAATAATCAAGTTGGATTTACTACAAATTTTACAGACGGAAGATCATCTATATATTCTACAGATGTTGCCAAAGTTACTCATGCTCCCGTATTGCATGTCAATGCTGATGATACAGAGGCTGCAGTAAGAGCCATGTTGTTTGCTTTGGATTACCGTATGGAATTTGGTTCGGATATATTTATCGACTTGGTAGGATATAGAAAGTACGGACACAATGAAGGTGATGAACCTAAATTTACACAACCTTTGTTGTACAAATTAATTTCAAAACACCCGAATTCTCGAAATATTTATAGCGCTAGATTGTTGGAAGACAAAGTAATCGATAACGATTATGTTGCTGCACTAGAGCAAAAATACAAAGACGCCTTAGAATCTTCTTTGGAAGAGTCTAGAAAACACGAATTTGCCGAAATAAAAACATTTATGGAGGAAGAGTGGAAGGGCTATGAAAAAGCAGATGAAGCGAAGATGTTATTGACTTGTGATACTACGGTTTCTAAAGAAGTTTTAACGGACATAGCTAAAGTAATTACCGAGCTTCCAGGCGATAAAAAGTTTATCAGTAAGATTAAAAAATTGATAAACGACCGTAAAACCATGTTTTTTGAGTCCGATAAATTAGATTGGGCTATGGGAGAAATGTTGGCTTATGGTTCTCTATTGACAGAAGGCTTTGGAGTGAGAATCTCTGGACAAGATGTGGAAAGAGGTACGTTTTCTCACCGTCATGCTGTTATAAAAACAGAAGATACTGAGGAATCAATTATCTTGTTGGATAAATTAAAAGATAAAAAAGGATTGTTTAGTATATATAATTCTTTGTTATCGGAATATGCGGTAGTGGGATTTGAATACGGATATGCCCTAACCAATCCAAAGACCTTAACCATTTGGGAGGCGCAATTTGGAGATTTCTCCAACGGAGCGCAAATCATGTTGGATCAATATATTTCTGCGGCTGAAGCCAAATGGAATACGCAAAACGGATTGGTAATGTTGTTGCCACACGGATATGAAAACCAAGGGGCAGAACACTCTTCAGCACGTATGGAACGTTATTTGCAGTTATGTGCAGAAGACAATATGTATGTGGCAGATTGTACAACGCCAGCCAACTTTTTCCACTTGTTGAGACGACAAATGATTGCCAATTTTAGAAAACCATTAATCGTATTTACTCCGAAGAGTTTGTTGAGACATCCTTTGGCGGTGTCCTCTATTGAGGATTTTGCAACAGGTGGTTTCCAAGAAGTGATCGATGACCAGGTAGTAACCGCGTCAGAAGTGAAGTCGTTGGTTTTCTGTACGGGTAAATTCTATTATGATTTATTGGCAGAAAGAGAGAAATTGGGAAGAAGCGATGTGGCTTTAGTTAGAATAGAGCAGTTGTTTCCTTTGCCAATTGACCGCATGAAAGAAATCATTGCAAAATATCCAAATGCAGACGATTATGTTTGGGCACAAGAAGAACCACGTAATATGGGGGCTTATAGTTTTATGTTGATGAATTTCCATGAAGTTCCTTTGCGTTTGGCTGCAACAAAAGCCTATAGTGCGCCGGCCTCGGGTAGTTCTACGCGTTCTAAAAAACGTTATGCCTATGCTATCGCTAAAGTTTTTGATAAAAACTTATAATAATAATAATTTCGTATTTTTACATAAATAACAATATCTAAAAGAATATACTGATGAGTATCTTAGAAATGAAAGTTCCTTCGCCAGGGGAGTCAATCACAGAAGTTGAAATCGCTACTTGGTTAGTAAAAGATGGTGATTACGTAGAGAAAGACCAAGCTATTGCTGAGGTTGATTCTGACAAAGCAACCTTGGAGTTGCCAGCTGAAGCTAGTGGTATTATTACCCTTAAGGCAGAAGAAGGTGATGCTGTGGCTGTAGGTCAAGTAGTTTGTTTAATTGATACTAGCGCTGCAAAACCAGAAGGTGGAGCTGCTGCTGCATCAAAACCAGCAGAGGAATCTAAGCCAGCAGAAGCTCCTAAAGCTGCACCAGCTAAAGTAGAGGCGCCTGTGGCTGCTACTACGTATGCATCGGGTACAGCATCTCCTGCGGCCAAAAAAATATTAGACGAAAAAAACATCGATACCACTTCCTTACAAGGAACAGGTAAAGATGGTCGTATAACTAAAGAAGATGCTGTAAATGCAGTACCTTCTATGGGAACTCCAACAGGTGGTGCCCGTGGTAGCGAGCGTAAGAAAATGTCGATGTTGCGTCGTAAAGTAGCAGAACGTTTGGTTCATGCTAAAAATACGACAGCTATGTTGACTACTTTTAACGAAGTAAACTTAACGCCTGTAAACCAATTGAGAAACCAGTATAAAGACGCATTTAAGGCAAAACACGGAGTTGGTTTGGGGTATATGTCGTTTTTTACCAAAGCGGTTACTCGTGCGCTTCAATTGTATCCAGATGTGAACTCCATGATTGATGGTCAAGAGCAAATTAGTTTTGATTTTTGCGATATCTCGGTTGCTGTATCCGGTCCTAAAGGATTGATGGTACCGGTAGTGCGCAGTGCAGAACTATTGTCGTTCAGAGGTGTTGAAAATGAAATCAAACGTTTGGCAATTAGAGCTCGTGACGGACAAATTACCGTTGACGAAATGACAGGAGGAACCTTTACAATTTCTAACGGAGGAGTATTTGGATCGATGTTATCTACGCCTATTATCAACCCACCGCAATCTGGAATTTTAGGGATGCACAATATTATTGAGCGTCCAATTGCAGTTAACGGAAAAGTAGAAATTCATCCCATGATGTATGTGGCTCTTTCTTATGACCATAGAATTATTGACGGAAGGGAGTCAGTAGGATTCTTGGTAGCAGTAAAAGAGGCTTTGGAAAATCCAACTGAATTATTGATGGGTAACGATGTGAAAAAAGCTTTAGAGCTTTAGTCACTGATTTAAAGATAGTAAAAGACCCTCCTTTTGGAGGGTCTTTTTTTTGGATAAAAAATAGCTGTTACAAGCCGTATTTGCTACGGTTTTTTGTTTTTTTTGTTTTAAATTGAAAAACATAATATGCTGTATGTCAGTATTTTGTGTTTTTGATTGTGTAAAAATAAGTTTTTTAAACATTGTTAACAACTTGCCTTTTTTGTGAATAAGTTTTAGGATTTTAAACTTCGGATTGACAATAAAAATGACAATCTTTGTAAGAGTTCGATTCGTCGAATTGGTATTTTTTTTAATCTTCATAATCAATATAGTATGTCTTTTCAAGAGCCCATTTTAACTGAGAATAAAAACAGATTCGTCATTTTTCCGATCAAGCATCACGATATATGGGATTGGTATAAAAAAATGGAAGCTAGTTTTTGGACGGCAGAGGAAATAGACCTACATCAAGATCTTACCGATTGGAATAATAAATTAAATGACGATGAACGCTATTTTATCAAACATATTTTAGCCTTTTTTGCTGCTTCAGACGGAATTGTAAATGAGAATTTGGCCGAAAACTTTGTCAATGAAGTACAATATCCAGAAGCGAAGTTTTTCTATGGTTTTCAAATCATGATGGAAAACATTCACAGTGAAACCTATTCGTTATTGATTGATACTTATGTGAAAAATGAAGAGGAAAAAGACCATCTTTTTAGAGCGATAGATATCTTTCCAGCAATCAAGAAAAAAGCAGACTGGGCTTTAAAATGGATTGAATCCGATTCTTTTGCAGAGCGATTAATCGCTTTTGCAGCAGTAGAGGGGATATTCTTTTCAGGGGCATTTTGTTCTATTTTCTGGTTAAAGAAAAGAGGCTTAATGCCAGGATTAACTTTTTCTAACGAATTGATTTCTCGTGATGAAGGGGTACACTGTGATTTTGCCGTGCACTTACACAACCACCATTTAATTAATAAAGTTTCTAAAGAGCGTATTAGAGAAATTTTGGTTGATGCTTTAAATATTGAAAGAGAATTTATTACAGAATCTTTACCAGCGAGTTTAATCGGAATGAATGCTGTGTTAATGACTCAGTATTTAGAATTTGTTGCAGACAGATTGTTGGTGGAATTAGGATGTGAAAGAGAGTATAATGTAACGAATCCTTTTGATTTTATGGACATGATTTCTTTGCAAGGAAAAACCAATTTCTTTGAGAAACGCGTTTCTGAATATCAAAAAGCAGGAGTGATCAGCAGTAAAGACGATAATGATGGAAAAATTAGCTTTGACGCTGATTTTTAGTCAACAGTATAAGATATTCGCTAGTGACTTCGGTCATAAACATAAAAAAATAAGCCCATGTTTGTAGTAAAAAGAGACGGAAGAAGAGAGCCGGTTATGTTTGATAAAATCACAGACCGAATTAGAATATTGTGTTATGAATTAAATGAATTGGTCGATCCAGTTAAAGTTGCTATGCGTGTTATTGAGGGCCTATACGACGGAGTTACGACTTCGGAGCTCGACAATCTTGCCGCTGAAACCGCTGCATCCATGACCGTTTCACATCCAGATTATGCTTTGTTAGCAGCGCGTATTGCCGTTTCTAACCTACATAAAAACACCAAAAAATCATTCTCGGAAACCATCGTTGATATGTATAAATATATCAACCCGAGAACCAATCAAGAATCACCCTTAATTGCCGATGATGTATTCGAGGTAATTATGAAAAATGCAGAACGTTTAGATTCTACCATCATTTATCAACGCGATTTTAATTACGATTTCTTTGGTTTTAAAACCTTGGAGCGTTCCTATTTGTTGAAAATTGACGGTAAAATTGTCGAACGTCCGCAACATATGTTGATGCGTGTTTCGGTTGGAATACATTTAGACGATATCGATTCGGTTATTGAAACCTATGAGTTGATGTCTAAAAAGTTTTTTACTCATGCTACACCGACTTTATTTAATTCCGGTACTCCAAAACCTCAAATGTCTTCTTGTTTCTTATTAACAATGCAAGACGACAGTATTGAAGGGATCTATGATACTTTAAAGCAAACGGCGCAAATTTCGCAATCTGCCGGTGGAATTGGTCTTTCTATTCACAATGTAAGAGCTACTGGGTCGTATATTCGCGGAACAAACGGAACTTCCAATGGAATCGTACCGATGTTGCGCGTGTTTAATGACACAGCGCGATATGTTGATCAAGGAGGAGGTAAGAGAAAAGGAAGCTTTGCGATTTATATCGAGCCTTGGCATGCCGATGTTTACGATTTTATCGACTTGAGAAAGAATCACGGTAAAGAGGAAATGCGTGCTCGTGATTTGTTCTTAGCACTTTGGATTAACGATTTATTCATGAAGCGTATCGAGCAAGATGGCGATTGGACTTTGATGTGTCCAAACGAATGCCCGGGTCTTGCAGATGTTTATGGTGAAGAGTTTGACGCTTTATATGAATCTTATGAAGCAGCTGGAAAGGGAAGAAGAAAAATCAAAGCAAGAGAGCTTTGGGAAAAAATATTAGAAGCTCAAATCGAGACGGGTACTCCGTATATGTTGTATAAGGATGCTGCCAATCGCAAATCAAACCAAAAAAACTTGGGAACGATTCGTTCGTCTAATTTGTGTACCGAAATTATGGAGTTTACTTCTAAAGACGAAGTAGCCGTTTGTAATTTGGCCTCGATTTCCTTACCGATGTTTGTTGAAAATCGAAAATTTAATCATCAAGCATTATACGATGTAGTTAAAAGAGTGACTCGTAACTTGAATAAGGTAATTGACAGAAACTATTACCCAGTAAAGGAAGCGGAGAATTCCAATGTAAGACACAGGCCAGTAGGATTGGGGGTACAGGGATTAGCAGATGCTTTTATTTTGATGCGTATGGCTTTTACCAGTGATGACGCCAAAGCCCTAAATCAAGAGATTTTTGAAACCATTTACTTTGCGGCGGTTACAGCTTCTATGGAGATGGCTAAAATCGAAGGTCCTTATTCTACTTTTGAAGGATCACCAATTTCACAAGGAGAGTTTCAATACAATCTTTGGGGAATGAAAGATGCCGATTTAAGCGGTCGCTGGGATTGGGCTTCTTTGAGAAAAGAAGTCATGGAGCACGGAGTTAGAAACTCCTTGTTGTTAGCGCCAATGCCAACAGCTTCTACTTCGCAAATCTTAGGGAATAATGAAGCCTTTGAACCCTATACATCGAATATTTATACGCGAAGAGTGCTTTCAGGAGAGTTTATTGTAGTCAATAAACATTTGTTACATGATTTAGTGGATTTAGGGTTGTGGAACGAAGATTTGAAACAAGAAATTATGCGCTCTAACGGCTCAATTCAACATTTGGATTATTTGCCACAGGAGATACGCGATTTGTATAAAACCGTTTGGGAATTAAGTATGAAAGATATTATAGATATGTCTCGTCAAAGAGGGTATTTTATCGATCAATCGCAGTCGCTAAACCTGTTTATGGAAGGTGCTAATTATGCCAAATTGACTTCGATGCATTTCTATGCTTGGAAATCGGGTTTGAAAACAGGTATGTATTATTTGAGAACGAAATCGGCAGTAGATGCTATTAAGTTTACTTTAAATAATGATAAAAAGATAGAAACACCTGCAATAGCTATTCCTAAGCCACAAGTTAAAGCTGCTGAAGTGGAGGCAATCAGCGTGGAAGAATATAGAGCGATGATTATGAATGCTCAATCTGCTGAACCGGACGATTGTGAAATGTGTGGTTCTTAAAACTGAATTTTGAATTGTTATATATAGTACAGCGGCTGTCTTTTTAAGATAGCCGCTGTTTTTTTGATGGATTGTCTTATTCAGGAATGCACAACTTCATATTTGGAGCAGTTTGGTTTTTAAAATTTTATTGCAGGCAGTTTTGTTCTTTAGCACGGCGATTTTAAATAGGACTATGCGGAACTTTAAAGAGCCAATTTCAACTAATTAACGAATCTCTAATCACTATTTACGAAGTCCAATTCCATAACAATTCAAATTCTTTGTATCTTTGTCCTTTAAATTATTAAAAAATGCAAAAAGACACTAAAAAAGGAATTTTTCAAGGAATCATTGAAAAAGATGAAAATGGAAACTATTTCTGTGGTCCTTATCTATTAGATTATAAACAAGTCGAATCTGAATTTAAATTGGGTGATAAAATCAGCATCAAAACGGTCATTGCTAATCCTAGTGATAAAAGCTATGAAACCTATCCGAAAAAATCGATGAAATTTTTCTTGGTTAGAGACGAAGACCGCGAGATGTTTTCCTAAAATAATGATTAAAAAAAACAGCTTTTCGAGGCTGTTTTTTATTTTGATAATGGAACAAAATACAGCTAGTGAAAATAATCACACTTAACGAAGGGATATTCTCTGTAGGGAATTCGAAAACGTTTTTACCGTTTGACAAACAAAAAGACGTGTTGTCTAGCCGCGAACGCGGAAGTTTTTTACTGGCTGTTCAGCCTTTTTTAATCGTTTTAAAAAATGATGTAATACTGGTAGATACTGGATTGGGACAAATGAAAGACGCTGTATTGCATTTAGTCGAAACGATGAGACAAGCGGGATATAGACCTGAACAAGTCACCAAAGTATTGTTGTCACATTTGCATAGTGATCATATTGGAGGTGTTTTTTCTTCATCGGCTGTCCAAGCGCCGTTGACCTTTCCTAGGGCTACCTATTACCTGCAGCAAAGAGAATTGGAATATGCTTTAGAACAACAGCATCCATCCTATAATTTGGAGTTGCTAAACCGAATAAAACAAGCTTCTCAGTTTTTTTTGATGACAGAAAATTCGGGTTCGATTGCCGATGGTATTACTTACGAAGTTACAGGTGGACATAGTCCATACCATCAAGTGTTTTGGTTTACAGAAGGCAAACAAACGTTCTTTTATGGAGCAGATATAGCACCACAATTGTTTTTTGTAAAAAACAAGATGATAGGAAAGTACGATTTTGACGGAAAAAAAACCAGGGATTTGCGTAGCTATTTTTTAGCTCAGGCAGTCCAACATGATTGGACTTTTCTCTTTTATCACGATACCGAATTTCCCTTGTGGAATCCCAATAAATTGAATTTGTAATCAGTATTATTCTGATTATATTTGTGTCTATTAAAACTATTAATGTTATGAGTGCTCTTTTTTTTATCGATCGAAGTCAAATACAATTAAATGAAGTTGTGTTTAATACGGGTGTAGCCAGTCAAATAGATCAGTTTCTCAAGGAATATCAATTTCGTGATATATTGATGCAATACGACCTGCCAGTGTCTAATAAAATTCTTTTATACGGACAAACGGGTTGTGGAAAAACCATGACCGCAAAGGCGATTGCAAAACATTTGGACAAGAAATTAATCATCGTAAATTTAGGAACTATCGTTTCGTCTAAATTGGGTGAAACCGCTAAAAATATTGAAGGTTTATTTCGAGAGATTCAATATGAGAGCGCCGTTTTGTTTTTTGATGAATTTGATTCCTTAGGGCAAATTCGCGATTATGATAACAAAGATAATAGTGAAATGAAACGCGTGGTTAATGCCATTTTACAATTGATTGACGGTTTTCCGCAAAAATCGATACTCATGGCGGCTACCAATCAGATACAGATGATTGACCCGGCTCTTGTGCGTCGTTTTGAGCTCCATTTAGAGTACACTTCACCTTCCAATGAAGTCTTGGATGATTATTACGACAACATGCTCTCAAAGTATCCGCAAGAGTTTCGGGAGATGCAACGTTTGTATGAGGTGTCTTTTGCAGAAGCGAAAAATCAAATATTCAAATCGGTTAAGAGCAATATCATTAACAGTCAACTTGCGGTATTATAAAAAACGGGCTGAATACTTCAGTTTCTAAAGAAAAAAAGGGCTATTCTTAAAATAGATAAAATATAACATATGATGAAATGGGAGAAGCTGTTGTCTTTAAAAAAGCACGGTGATCGTTCAGAACGAAACAGAAAAGATGAAAATGAAACCCGAATTGGTTTTGAGGTCGATTACGACCGCATCATTTTTTCGTCGGCTTTTCGAAGTTTACAAGACAAAACACAGGTTATTCCCTTGTCAAAAACAGATTTCGTTCATACGCGTTTAACGCACAGTTTGGAAGTTTCTGTTGTAGGGCGTTCGCTAGGACGTATGGTCGGGCAACAAATATTGCGAAAATACCCCCATTTAGACCAGGATTTAGGTTATACGGTTAATGATTTTGGGGCTATAGTAGCTGCTGCTGCCTTAGCGCATGATATCGGGAATCCTCCGTTTGGACACTCGGGTGAAAAGGCCATAGGTGATTTTTTTAAACGCGGTAAAGGAAGTGTATTTGAGAAAGAATTAACGGAAAAAGAATGGCAAGACTTAATCGATTTCGAAGGTAATGCCAACGGCTTTTCGGTTTTGACTAAATCCAGACCCGGTATAGAGGGCGGGGTACGTATATCGTATGCCACACTAGGCGCTTTTATGAAATATCCTAAGGAGAGTTTACCAAAAAAACCAACGCGCGACATCTGCGATAAAAAGTATGGTTTTTTTCAAGGCGATAAGGAAGCTTTTTTGGCCGTGGCAGACGACTTGGGCTTGATTCGTAAAAAACGCGATGAGATGGCATTTTATAGACATCCATTATCTTATTTAGTAGAGGCGGCAGACGATATTTGCTATACGATTATCGATTTTGAAGACGGTATTAATTTGGGATTGATTCCCGAGGAGCACGCTTTGGAGTTTTTAATCAAAATTGTCCAAAAAAGCATCAATGCACAAAAGTATGCGCAACTATCCTGTACCGAAGATCGGGTAAGTTACCTAAGAGCTTTAGCTATAGGAAGCCTGATTCAAGATGCCGTTCGTGTTTTTATAGAAAATGAGTCCAACATTATGGCAGGAGATTTTCCATTTGCTTTAATGGATAAATGCGCTTATGTAGCACAGATGAAAGATTTAATTGCGCTTAGTGTAGCCAAGGTTTATCAAAGTAAAGAAGTTATCGAAAAAGAGGTGGTGGGGTATCAGGTTATTCATACCTTACTCGATCACTTTTGTACGGCTTACAACAATTCGTTTTATGGCGAAGAAACACATTACGACTCGTTGATGTTAAAACTTTTGCCAGAGAAATATTTGGTAGAAAATGAAACGCTATACGGGCGATTGATGCATATTTGCCACTTTGTTTCTATGTTAACCGACGGTAAAGCTTTAGAGCTGTATAGGACGATAAAAGTGACTAGTTAAAAATAATCAAATAAAAATACAGAGGCTGTCTCGATTCATGAGACAGCCTTTTTTATGATTAGTTTGCGATTATATAATCTCCAGGAGGTAAAGGAGTGTAGTTTCCAAAGGGTGATTTTGTGATTTTTTTGATGGTTACATTCGGTGCATAAATAATGGTTCCTTCTTTACACAGTTGGTCTACTACTTGTTGAAGGATGGTATAAAATATTCCATGACCTTGTGGTTGTTCTTGGCATATTTCAACTATGTATTGAACATACTTAGGATTCCTGATGTTGGTGATTTCAACACCGTTTTCATCACAAGCGTAAAGGGTGTAGTCTTTGCAAGAGTATAAAGGTCCGGGATTCCATGGACCAACTTCTATTCTTTGGGCAAAGGTGTTTAAAGTAAATAGCGTTACAACAGCTAGAAATAAATTTTTCATAATATTTGATTTTAGTTAAGTATAAATATAGTTAAATTTATTAGCAAGTATGTTAATATTAGTTAAAATTAAATTCGTTATTCATAGGGCCATTCAAATAAAACTTCTTTTAGTAGGGGTTTGGCTGGAGAAAAGCCATTACTGGTAAAGCTTTAGCTCTTAAGGATACGTCGTTTGTGGGGTTTGGAATTTCGTTTAAAAAGCAGTGTTGTTTGATAAGTGCAACTAGATTAAAACATAAAAAGGCCGTCTCCATCGAGACGACCTTTTATATATAACATGGTGACTTGAATTATTGCTTTACGTATTCTGTAAAATTACCTGCAACGTCAGCAGAGTTGTTGTAAACCGCTTCAGCTTCCGTTTTAGGATTGTTTCCTGCTACAGGTGCTTTGGTTTCTCTAGCAATTTTTACCGATGCCGTAGTAACATCTTTCAATTGAGCAACGTAATATGTACCCGCTTTGCTACCTAATCCTTCTAATAAGATTTTTTTAGTTACAGGATTGTACTTAAGGATTTTCATATCGTATGCAGATCCTGCATCAAAGGTAACTGCTTCGTTAGTGAAGATATAAGAATAAATTCCCGCATTTTGTGCGGTACCGTCAAAGCTGTATTTCCCTTGGACAGGTAATCTAATAACGCCTTCCTTAAAGTATTCTGTAAAATTGCCCGTTACATCTGTAGCGCTGTTAAAAACGGCTTCTGCTTCTGCTTTTGGATTATTTCCTGCTGCTGGAGCTTTGGTTTCTCTAGCTATTTTTACAGAAGTATCGGTGATGTCCTTTAATTGAGCTACATAGTAAGTACCCGCTTTAGTATCCAAACCTTCTAATAAAATCTTTTTAGTAGTTTGATTGTAAGCCAATACTTTCATGTCGTAAGGAGCTCCAGCATCAAAAGAAACTTTTTCGTTACTAAAGTTGTAGGAATAAACTCCGCCGCTTTGAGCTGTTCCATCAAAAATATATTTTCCTGCTACAGGTAGGGTGATTGATGCAATAGAAGCTTTAGTTAGTTTTAACCAACCGAATTTAGTGTGTCCAACATTGGGAACTTCGTTAGGGTCGGCGTATTTGGTATCTATGGCTTCTTGTTCTGTAGCGAAAGAATAATCCATGTTGATTTCTAGACCATCTGCAGTGATGTTTCTAAGAAAGAACGCGGTATACTGTCCTGATGTAGTTTCTTTAGTGACGATTTTGTAAACGTTGTCACTAATATTTTGAAAGGCTTTAACAACAACTTCTTCAGTGTCCTCTCCGCTCATGTTGGAGTTTTGAACCACTAAGGTTTTTGCTGTAAATACGTAAGGAATCTTCATTCCTGCATGTGCGTATTCGTAAGTACCGATTACGGGAAACTTGGCCTCAAGTTCCTTTTGAGTCGGATTTACAGGTCCAGGACCTGGAGGAATGATAGGGGATGAATCATCACTTGAACAACCTACCGCCAACAAGCTTGTTATAGCTATAAGGGCAAAAATTTTTATAATTTTCATAAAATATATAATTGTTTTTATTTAGACCAAAAATAAATAATAAGATTTACTAAAAAAAACTTTTTGCATTATTTGTTCGTTTTTAAATTAGTTGGCTTGAATATATTGATTTTCTTTTTATTTTGTGTTAAAATAAAATATTTAACATCACATTTTATGATATTGTTTGCTTGTAAGGAAAGTGGGTATTCGTTGTTTTTTTGAGTTATTTTTAAATAAAGTTGTAAAAACAGGGAAGTTGGTCTGTGATATTACAAATTAATTCATTTGCGAAGGCTTTTGTTTGCCCATCGAATGTTTGTTGTATAAAAAAAGACGCTCTAGGAGCGTCTTTATATTTTGTTTGCTGTTATTGCTAAGAGCAAGACAAGGATTTAAGCTTCAAATGGAAGAATTGAAACGAAAGATTTATTATCTCTTTTCTTTTCAAATTTCACGATTCCAGCAACTCTTGCATGTAAAGTATGATCTTTACCCATGTAAACGTTTTCACCTGGATTGTGCTTAGAACCTCTTTGTCTAATAATGATGTTTCCAGCAATTGCTGCTTGACCACCGTAAATCTTAACACCTAAGCGTTTCGATTCTGATTCTCTACCGTTCTTAGAACTACCGACACCTTTCTTGTGAGCCATGACGTTTTAGTTTTAAATGTTAATAATTATTCAGCTGCTTCAGCAGTTTTTTCTTTTTTAGCCGCTTTTTTCTTTGCTCCTCCTGCATTGATACCTTCAATAACAATTTGAGTCAAAGCTTGTCTGTGACCGTTTTTCTTTTTGTAACCTTTTCTTCTTTTCTTCTTGAAGACGATTACTTTGTCACCTTGAAGGTGTCTTAATACTTTGGCTTCGATAGAAGCTCCTTCTATAGCTGGGGCGCCTAAAGTAATGTTGTTGTTGTCATCAATTAAAAGAACTTTATCAAAACTGATAGTAGCTCCTTCTTCTTGAGGCAAACGGTGAACATAAACTTTTAGGTCTTTGCTTACTTTAAATTGTTGCCCTGCTATCTCTACGATTGCGTACATAATATAATGTTTAAAAGTCTGCAAATATACAATATTTTTTTATTGGTTTACAACTAATGTTTTCTTTTTGAATTTTTTAGGTTGACGACAGCTTCCTTTTACGAGCGGGGAAATACTATTTTTTAAAGTTGTTGTAACAAAAGTCTCTCCTTGGCGTCTAATTTGACGTAAACCTAAAAATAAATTATATACCATGAGAAAATCTTTAACAGCTTTGAGTGCCGCTTTAATCATCGGTGGGGCAGCCTCGGCTCAAAAAGTAGCCTTTGAAGAGTATACGTTAGACAACGGGCTTCATGTGGTGCTTCATCAAGACAAATCGGCTCCTGTAGTGGTTACATCGGTGATGTATCACGTAGGTGCTAAAGACGAGAATCCAGAACGAACTGGATTTGCACACTTTTTTGAACATTTGCTTTTCGAAGGAACTAAAAATATTCAACGCGGAGAATGGTTTAAAATTGTAACGGCTAATGGAGGTCAAAACAATGCGAATACTTCTGATGACAGAACGTATTACTATGAGGTTTTTCCTTCAAATAATTTAGAATTGGCCTTGTGGATGGAATCGGAACGATTAATGCATCCGGTAATCAATCAGATTGGAGTGAGTACCCAAAATGAAGTGGTAAAAGAAGAAAAGAGATTGCGCGTAGACAACCAACCTTATGGTAACTTGTTTACAGAAGTAAAGAAAAATCTTTTTGTAAAACATCCGTACCGTTGGGCACCTATTGGTTCTATGGAACATTTGGATGCAGCTACTTTGGATGAGTTTTTGGATTTTAATAAAAAGTTCTATATTCCTAACAATGCTGTTTTAGTGGTAGCTGGTGATTTTGAAAAAGATCAAGCTAAAACTTGGGTTAAAAAGTATTTTGGTGAAATCGCAAAAGGAAAGGATATCCAAAGAGAACATATTCTTGAAGAGCCGATAGTAAAGGAAATCAGAGCAGAATACCAAGATCCAAATATACAGTTGCCAATGGTGGTAACAGCCTATAGAACACCATCGATGAAAACCAGAGATGCCCGCGTTTTAGAAATGGTTGCTGCCGTTTTATCCGGAGGTAAAAGTTCTAGATTATATAAACAAATGGTGGACGACAAAAAGATGGCTTTAGAAGTGGCTTCTTTTAGTTATAGTCAAGAAGATTACGGAATCTATTTTGTTTATGGTATTCCAATGCAAGGTTTTGAATTGAATGATTTGGTTAAAGAAATCGACGTTGAAATCGCTAAAATTCAAACAGAATTGATTTCAGAAAGAGATTTTCAAAAATTGCAAAATACTTTTGAAAACCAATATGTTGAAAGCAATTCCGATTTAGAGGGATTGGCAGAAAATTTGGCTTCGAATTATTTGTTATACGGTGATATTAATTTGATCAATACGCAAATCGAGATTTACCGTTCGATAACTAGAGAAGAAATCAGAGATGTGGCGAAGAAATACCTGAACCCAAATCAACGATTGGTGTTAGATTATATTCCAGAGAAAGACTCAGTTAAAAAATAAGCAATAGAACTTGAAAATGAAAAAAATATTTATATTAACAACAAGCTTGTTTTTGGCAATTACTACTATGCAAGCACAAGATAGATCACAGCCTAAGCCAGGACCAGCTCCTACTGTAAATGTAGAGAAGCCGAAGTCGTTTACTTTAAAAAATGGACTAAAAGTATTGATTGTTGAAAATCATAAACTTCCAAAAGTGACCTATAGTTTAACGCTGGATGCACCTTTGCATTTAGATGGCGATAAAGCTGGGGTAACCAGTTTGACCTCTGCAATCATGGGATCGGGTACCGACAAAATGTCGAAGGATCAGTTCAATGAAGAGGTTGATTTTTTAGGAGCAGATTTTAGATTTTGGGACAAAGGGGCTTATGCAAGCGGTTTGTCTAAATATGCTGAAACTATTTTGAGTTTGATGGCCGATGGAGCCTTGCATTCAAAATTTACTAAAGAAGAATTTGAAAAAGAAAAAGCCAAGGCTATTGAAGGAATTAAATCTTCTGAAAAAAGTGTTACCGCAGTTGCTGCTAGAGTAGAAAATGCTTTGGTATATGGTAAAAATCATCCAGCTGGAGAGTTTGTTACCGAAGAAACTTTGAATAAAGTCAATTTCGAAGACGTACAAAAACATTATACTGATTTCTTTGTTCCTGAAAATGCCTATTTGGTAATTGTAGGAGATGTAGATTATAAGAAAACCGAAAAGTTGGTAAACAAACTGTTTGGCAACTGGAAAAAAGCTTCGGCTCCTAAAGGGGAATTTACCAAGCCACAAAACGTTTCTCAAGCAACGATTAATTTCGTAGATATGGGCAATGCAGTTCAGTCGGAAATTGCTTTGGTAAACATTGTGGATTTGAAAATCACAGATAAGGATTTCTTTGCAGCTATTTTGGCCAATCAAATCCTAGGTGGTGGTGGCGAAGGAAGGTTGTTTTTAAATCTTCGTGAAGCACACGGATGGACGTATGGTGCTTATTCTTCTATCGGAAACGCTAGAAAATACCCGTCAAAATTTAGAGCCACTTCTTCTGTGAGAAATGTGGTAACCGATAGTGCGGTAACCGAGTTTTTTAACGAAGTAGAAAAAATTAGAAAAGAATTGGTTTCTACGGAGGATTTGAAAAATGCTAAGGCGAAGTATATCGGTAACTTTGTAATGGAAATTCAAAAACCAGAAACCATTGCTCGTTATGCTTTAAATACGGAATTGGATAAATTACCAGCTGACTTTTATGAAAACTACATTAAAAACATCAACGCCGTAACGGTAGAGGATGTTCGTAAAGCGGCTCAAAAATATTTCTTAGCAGACCAATTAAGAGTGGTTATTGTGGGTAAGGCTGCTGATGTGTTGCCTGGATTAGAAAAACTGGGAATGCCGATTGCTTATTTCGATAAGTTTGGTGATCCAACAGCAAAACCAGAGGTAAACAAACCGCTTCCTGCCGGAGTAACGGTAAGTACAGTGGTGGATTCATATATCAAAGCTATAGGAGGAGAAAAAGCGGTTAAAGCGGTTCGTTCTGTAATGATGAAATCATCGGGCACGGTACAAGGAATGAAATTGGAAAGTTTGACTAAGGTAACGGATAAAGGTCAAATGTTATCGGAACAATCCATGATGGGAAGTGTTATGTCTAAGCAAGTAGTAACGCCAAAATTGGCTTATGCTGTGCAACAAGGACAAAAGCACGATTTAACTGGAGCAGAATTGGAAGAGGCACGTAGAGGCGCGCAGCCTTTTGCGGAATTGTCTTTGAAAAACAAAGCGGGAGTTGCTTTAACTGGAATCGAAATGATCGACGGTAAGGAAGCTTATGCTGTAAAAGAAGGTAAGGAGACCAATTTTTACGATGTGGCTTCGGGTTTAAAAGTAGCTACATTTACTACGGTTGAACAAGGAGGGCAAACCGGAGTACAGGAAGTATATTATTCGGATTATCAAGAGGTAAAAGGGGTTAAGTTTCCTTTTACGGTAAAGATGAATGTGGGAATAGAAATCGAAATGAAGGTTTCTGAAGTGAAAATAAATGAAGGAGTTAGCGATGCCGATTTTAAATAAGCGGTCTTTATGAGACAAAATAAAAAACACAATGTTTTTTCTAAAGCAGCAACCGAAAGGTTGCTGCTTTTTTTGTTGTAAAAAGGGAATGGATGCTGCGGTATTGTGGTGGTGGTTATTGCAATGAGCTTTTATTTTTTAGACGATTCGGACCTTTTTTCTGTTAATTAACACTTTAAATAATGACGTATTTATTTTTGCAGGTGTCTAATATATAAAGCGGTAGGCTGTATTTGGAATAAAAATCGAGGTTTTGTACATCGCAACAGTGGCGCAATAAGGTAGGGGTGTCGGATACTAATTAAGCTGGGAAGGTGGCCGTTTCGATAGGAGGTATAGAAATTATTAAAGGAAGGTGATATGAAAATATTTTTATTAGTGTGTGTGGTGCTGTTTACGGGCTGTAAAATTTTTGACGACAATTTACCTGATCCCACCCAAGAGGGTAATGGGACGATGGGTTTTTACCTTAATGGAGAAAGGTTTCATCCGAGCAATTTGCGGTCGGAAGGGGATGGATTAAACTATTATGGAAATGCGGGATTGAGTATGTTGGCAGTGCAGTATAAAAAATCTTTTGCTTCGGAGGTGTATCTTAGAATTATTGTAAAAAATATTGCAATAAAAGAAGGGCAAACCTATCGTTTGGAGGCGTTTTCCGATTCTTTGGGAGTTTATGGAGAATTGTCGTATTCTGTGGATTCGGGAGTGCCGGGTCATCGACGGGGTAAAACGTATTACACTTCTCTCGAACACTTTGGTGAATTGACGATTACCAAACACGATCCCGAATTGGGAATCATTTCGGGTGTGTTTTGGTTTAATGTATGGACGGACGAAAAAGCCTTGGTTAAAATCCGAGGTGGCCGTTTTGATATGAAGTATATAAAAAGGTAAATTGAAATTAATGAGACATGAAAATCAGATTATATGAAATTATAAAAAAGGGACTGCTGTTGATCATTATGGTGGTCAGTGCGAATATGGGGGCTCAAAAAGTATTGGAAACCAAAACACCGCGAATGGATATAGGATATTTGGATCAAGGTATTTATGCGATTACCGCACTTATTAACGACTCCGAACACCTCACCTTAAAAGTGGTTAAGAATTGATTTTTAATACAATTGAATTGAAAAAGCAAGGTTTGTTTCGTTGTTTTTTATTACTTTTGTAGTACAGAACAATTTGGATATTAAATAGATAATCGATGAAAATGATCAAATATACAGCTGGGTTTGCCTTGGCAATTTTGCTTTTATCCGCTTGTAAAGAAGGTGGGAAATCAGCAGAAGTGGCGGTTCAACAAGAAGAAAAAGCACTTACGGCAGTTAGTGGAACAGGAGCGATAGAGCAAGCGAGTTTTGAAGTAGAAGGCATGACCTGTGCTTTGGGATGTGCCAAACTTATCGAATCAAAATTGGCGGCTTTGGACGGTGTAAAAACCGCAAAGGTTGATTTTGAAACCAAAAAAGCAGTCGTGGAATTTGACGATGCCAAACAGAATTCGGAAACGATTACCAAAACAGTAGAAAAAATTGCAAACGGTATATATAAAGTGGCTCATTTGGAAACAAAAAAAGCCAGTTAAAAAATGAATTTTTTGTTATTAAATAGTTGATTAGTTCAAGAGAAAAAAGGATTTAAAGCACGCTTTAAATCCTTTTTTTGTAGGCGAAGGATTTTATTTTTTCCATTGTATCGATTCCATAAGGCGATACATGTCTTTTTTTATGTATTCTGCAGCGGGTAATATCGAATCGTAATTGGGCTTGGCATAAAAATACAACGAGGCTACCATAAAGTTTTTAACGCTGTCTGTGGCGTAGAATTGTGCGTTAGTGGCTGCATCGCCAGCTACGGAGTAAAACATTCCGTAGACCTTGTCTTGGTCGTTTACAAAGGGCTGGGAAGTAATCTCATCTGCTTTGATAAAATGCTCGTAGGTGAGCTTTTGAGCATCTTTAAGCAAGGCCGTTAAATTGTTATCAACCGGTTTGTAATTGATGAAAACCGTGGCCTTCATAGCGGGGTAGTGAATTTCAAAACCGCAAGAAGGTTTTTCTTCTAAGTTTGCCCAACTGTTTTTTTCAAAGACAAACGAACAGTCGTTATGAATCATTTCGTATTGGGCTTTGGGGTATTCCAGGCTCAATAAAGCATCGGGTTTTGGAATCAAAACATCTTTACACGACACAAAACTAAAAAGGATAAAAAAGGGGATAAGGCAAAGGCTGCTGATACGATATTTCATTGGAATCGTTTGATTTTTAATGGGGTTTGCTCGTTGAGATTATTTTGGGGTAAATATACAAGTTAGCTCGTAAAAATATACTTTAATCGCAAAAAAAACAAAGGGAATAATACGGAAAATCACCAAGAGCTTAAGAAGTATTCAAATCTAAAACAACTTGAATCGCTAAATAAGCTCTGGAGGTAGGTTGTTGTGCTAAAAAGGTAAATCGTCTTCGTTGGTTTCTCTCGGGATATCAAAATTGTTGATGGCAATTTGTTTTTCCGAAAGGGGATTTGTTTTTCCTTTGGAATCGGTATCTTTTTTGGTGTTTAAGAAAATAAACTCCATAACCTGAATTTCAGTAGTATGTTTGGCGGTTCCATCTTCCGCTTGCCATTGGCGGCTTCGGATCCGGCCTTCAATATAAATTTTGTCTCCTTTGGAAAGGTATTTTTCACAGAGTTCTGCGGCCTTGTTTCGCACCACGAGATTGTGCCATTCGGTGGAGGTTATTTTTTCGTTGGTCGTTTTATTGATGTATACCTCATTTGTTGCTAAGGCAAAACGACCAATGCAATTTCCATTTTCGAAATAATGCATTTTTACGTCATCTCCAAGATGACCTATAAGGGTTACTTTGTTCAGTGTTCCATTCATAATTGATAGAAAGATAAATTCAAAAGTTATGTCGTTTAAAAAAGCCTTATTCGTAATGCTGAACTATAAAGTTATGAATAACTATTGGAAAAGCAAACTTTTTGAGCTGTGAAAAGGGAAGTCCGTGATCTAAGGTATTATTGACTTCTATTTCCCAGAAATTAATATGCAATTTGCGATGTGATAATTTATGTATAACAGGTTGCGAATTTATTTTGGTAATTCGCTGAAGATCAAATCCGGTACTCTGTTGGTGAATGAGGTTTTCTACTGCCGATTCTTCAAGTGTTTCTACGGTTTCAATCAAGGGAAACTCGTAGAGTTGTTGCCAAATATCTTTATCGGTTCGCTGTTGTATTTGGGTATTTTGTACGGGGTCTTTGTAAATTAAGTAATTCAAAAAACGCGAACTCACTTTGGTCTTACTCAATTTAACCGGTAAAGTCGAAACTTGATTGGTTTGATAGGCTACGCAAGGTTCGTTGTAGGGACAGAAATTACAAGCCGGATTTTTAGGGGTACACACGGTTGCTCCAAAGTCCATAATGGCTTGATTGAAAAGTCCGGCTTGATTTGGAGGCAATAAAGAGCCTGCAAGGACTGTAAATTCTTTTTTGGTGGTAGTGGTTGAGATGTCGGAGTTAATGCCGAAATAGCGCGCTAATACCCTAAAAACATTGCCGTCCACTACCGGTACCTGTTCCTTAAATGCAAAAGAAGCAATCGCGGCGGCAGTATATTGCCCGACGCCTTTTAATAAAAGGAGCTCTTGGTAAGTAGCGGGAAAGTTGCCTTGAAAATCGTGGGCTATTTTTTTTGCCGTAGCATGTAAGTTTCGCGCTCTAGAGTAATAGCCGAGTCCTTGCCAAAGTCTTAATACCTCGTCTTCAGGAGCTTTAGCTAAATCAAAGACCGTCGGGTATTGGCTTAAAAAAGCGTCATAATACGGCAATCCTTGAGCTACTCGAGTTTGTTGAAGAATTATTTCTGACAGCCAAATTGCGTACGGATCCTGCGTTTCGCGCCAGGGTAAATCCCGTTTGTTTTGTAAGTACCAAGCAATTAGTTTGTTAGAAAAAAGCATCTTAAAATTTGTGAACTGCAAACTTAAAACTTTATATGATTAAATTTTAATCGATTAACGTTGAATTATTGGATTATTAATTAATATATTTGCACACTCTAAAAAAAACAGACGACAATAAAATAAATTATAACTAAAATGACGAAAGCAGACATTGTAGCTAAAATTTCGGAGAAATTAGGGCTTGAAAAAGGAGACGTGCAGGCGACGGTTGAAACTTTTATGGAAGAAGTTAAACACGCTTTGGAATCCGGTGATAACGTATACCTAAGAGGTTTTGGAAGTTTTATCATTAAGACAAGAGCTGAGAAAACGGGAAGAAACATTTCAAAAAACACTACAATTAAGATTCCAGCACACAACATCCCGGCATTTAAACCAGCTAAGGTATTTGTAGAAGGCGTTAAAGCAAACACAGAAGTAAAAATTAAATAAGTATTAATCTCTAAACTACACACATTATGCCAAGTGGTAAAAAAAGAAAAAGACATAAGGTAGCGACTCACAAACGTAAAAAAAGAGCGAGAGCTAACCGTCACAAAAAGAAAAAGTAGTTTTAAACTACTTTTTCTTTTTTTTAAAAAAAGAAAATTTATTAGATTTTTTTCGTAGATTTAGATTTTATTATTTAAAATCAATGAAGAATTATAGGTTTTTTATAAACTTGTAAAAAGATTGTTTAATCCATCTGTACCTAATTGTTAGGCGTTAGCTTGTCAAAACAAACAACAAAGCAAGTATGGATAAAAATGTACCGTGTGAATAAAGAATTAATCATTAGATCCAATTCTGAAGCCGTAGATTTTGCCTTATTAAAAGATGGAAAACTAATTGAATTACACAGGGATAAAGAAGAAGACAATGGTTTTCAAGTGGGAGATATTTTTATTGCAAAAATACGAAAACCAGTAGCCGGACTCAACGCAGCATTTGTTAATGTTGGTTTTGAGAAAGACGCTTTTCTTCATTATCATGACTTAGGTCCAAACCTACCGACCCTGTTGAAATTCACGAAACTTGTAAGCGCAGGTAAATTAAAAGATTACTCCCTTAAAAGCATTCCTTTTGAAAAGGAAATTGATAAAGACGGTACCATCACGGATGTGTTAAGTGCCAATCAATCGCTTTTGGTTCAGGTTGTTAAAGAACCTATTTCTACCAAGGGTCCAAGAATTAGCTCTGAGCTTTCTTTGGCAGGTAGGTATGTTGTTCTGGTGCCCTTTTCCGATCGCATTTCAATTTCGCAAAAGATTGAATCCAAAGAAGAAAAAGAGCGTTTAAAGCGCTTGGTTCAATCAATCAAACAGAAAGGCTTTGGTGTTATTGTACGCACCGTTGCAGAAGGCATGAAAGTGGCCGAGTTGGATAAAGACTTGCAAAACTTAATGGACAAATGGAACAGTATGTGCAAAAGGTTAGTTACCGCTCATCATCCCTCTAAAGTATTGGGTGAGGTCAATAGAGCATCTTCGATTTTAAGAGATGTCTTCAATGATACCTTTACCGGAATATATATTGACGATGAAGAGTTGTACTATCAAACGAAGGACTATTTGCAAGAGATTGCTCCTTCAAAGGTTTCTATTGTAAAGCATTACCAATCGAAAGAGTTGCCTCTTTTTGAAAAGTACAACATTGAACGCCAAATTAAAACTTCCTTTGGGAAAACCGTTTCTATGAGTAAAGGAGCCTACCTGATCATAGAACATACAGAGGCGTTGCATGTGATAGATGTAAATAGTGGAAATCGCTCTAACAAAGCTCAGTCTCAAGAAGATACTGCTCTTGAGGTCAATTTAATTGCGGCTGCCGAAATTGCTCGACAACTTAGACTCCGCGATATGGGTGGTATTATTGTAGTTGATTTTATTGATATGGGGAATCCAGAGAATAGAAAAAAACTATACGATTACCTCAAAGAAGAAATGAGTGATGATAAAGCAAAACATAAGATCTTGCCTCCTAGTAAATTTGGATTGATTCAAATCACTAGACAAAGAGTTAGACCAGAAGTAAATATCAAGACAAGAGAAGAAGATCCGAATAATGAAAACGGAGAAATAGAGGCTCCTATCTTAATTGTCGATAAAATCAAGTCTAGCCTAGAAAGAATTGTAAAAGATCACCCTAAGGTGGTCTTGAATACACACCCTTTTGTTGCTGCATATCTGACAAAGGGTTTTCCATCAGTACGTTCAAAATGGTTTTTTGAATATAAAAAGTGGATAAAAATTATACCACGTGACGCTTACACGTTTCTAGAATACCATTTCTTTGATGAAAAAGGAAATGAAGTTTCAGAATAAATTAGAACCGCTAACTCTTAGAGTTAGCGGTTTTTTTTGTTAATAAGCTTGACAAGGGTTTGGGTTTGTAAATACAGCCGGAGTGCTTTTGTGCAACGGTTTGAACTTTAGGGGTAATTTAATGATCATACAATTGTAATGTCCTATAATTTAGGATTCTCAAACGATATGATTTTATTATATTTTTGTATCTTGTAAGTAGATAGTATGTTGGTATGAAAAAATGGGTTTTATTAACGGCGTTATGTTGGAATACTACGAGTTTTGCTCAAGATTTTTGGAAACCGATGGTGAACCTAGCATACGTTAATAATGGAGGAAATTACCTTCAAATAGGGTCAGGACTTTCTAAAAAATTAGCTCAGGAGCATGTCGTTGCTGTGTTGATAAATGCCAATATGGCTTATATGCGGGATGAATTTATAATTATTCCCGAAGCTAGCTTTATGTATATTTTTAATACGTATAGCAACGGAAGCCCGATGTTTCTCAACCGTAACGATTCTTTGTTTTTATTCAAGTTAAGAACTAGTGTATCACCTTGGACTGTTACACCTGATGGGATTGTCAGTCTTTTTGGGGTAATTGATTTCAGTTTGGGATATACCTATGCGTTTTCGACGTACAAGGACTTTAAATCCCTTGACGGTCTACGAATTGGGGTCGGTTTTGCAATTCCGATACCTTAATTACTTATTACTGATTCCCATTGACGTAAATTTCAATCATCTTCTCATTTCCATAAGTGTCGGTTATGCTTAAGTGGTGGGTACCGGTAGTAGCTTTAATTTCAAATTCATGGAAGTTTGTTGTAGCTCCTAAATATTGGTTGTCTAAATACCAAAACAGGGTTTTGTTTCCCAAAGAGGAAGCTGCTTTTGCAATAAAGGGCTGTAGATTGGAATTAAAATCTTTGGTCAAATAGACAGCCATCTGATGTTTTGGATATATAAAGTCTAATTGCGATGCGTTTTGAGCGATGCAATCGGCTCTAAAAGGGGGTAAATCGACGTAATTTACATGATAATTTTTATAATAAAAAGCTTGAATAGGAGGTATTTGAAACCACGATTTGGTGCGTATGTTTTCAATGGGTTCGCAACTGCTATTGACACGATATTGTTCGGAGGAGTCTAAATGTACCAGAAAATGGCAAGGACAGGTTTTTGTTTTCTTGGCGCGAGCAACAATCCAGCCCTTTTTACTAGAGCAGTTTTCTTGTGCTAAGTACCCACTTTCTAAACAAATATCGGCTTCTTCCAAATCATTATAGGGTGTTTCAAACCAACCGGTACGTGGCAGTAAATTAAAAACGTCAAACAGGATTGGTGCCGCGCTACTAACGCCTGTTAGAGACGGCCTGCCTTCTCCGGTGGCATTACCAACCCAAATCCCCACTACATAATCTTTATTGACTCCAATGGCCCATCCGTCGCGATTGCCATAACTGGTTCCTGTTTTCCAAGCGATTTGTAAAGACGAATCGTAAAACTTCCAAGCTTCATCACCTTCTGGACGATTCACCTCACGCATGGCTTCAAAGGTTTGCCAAATAGCTCCGGCTCCGTATCCGGATTTTTGCAGCGCATTACTTCCTAAGTCGGATACTACTGCCTGATTCCAATTCAAAGAGGCCATTTCGTTGTTGCGGTATTTTCCCTTGCTACTCACATAGTAATTTAAGGTCGAAGATAAACCAGCATAAGCCTGACATAAATCCCATAAATTGCTTTCAGCTCCCCCTAAAATTAGGGATAGACCGTAGTGATTGGGGTGTTTGTTGATATGACGCAGTTTGAGCTTTTGCAGCTGTTCGTAAAAACGGTATACGCCGTATTCTTGTAACATCAATACCGACGGTATATTTAGCGAACGCGATAGGGCACGATTAGCCGGAACGGCACCTTCGTAGCTCAAGTTGTAATTTTTAGGACTGTAGCCCGATATCATCGTTGGGACGTCGGGAATTAAGGTTTCTGGTAAGAGCTCGGCTTCGTCAAGGACAGCAGCATATAAAAATGGTTTTAAGATGCTTCCTGTACTTCTTGGTGCTTGAATAATATCTACATCTTTTTGATGAGAGACTGTGGTTGGTGCATTGCCTATATAAGTGATGATATTACGCGTTTTAACATCAACAACGAGTATGGATAGATTGTAAATCTCAGATTGACTGTATTGATTATAGTAATTTTGAGCAATCTGATTGGCTCTTTTTTGAATTTCGTAATTAACGGTGGTTCGTATGCGTTGTTGAGCTGCTTTTTTTGATACTTCAGTCAATAAATGGGGTGCAATTTGCGGCAAATCATACGGTTTTTGTGGAAGAGGTTCTTCTAACGCCAATTCATAAGTTTGGATATCAATGACTTTGTTGTCGTATAGCTTATGGAGTAATAGGTTTCGTTTGGCTAAAAGTATAGCTTGGTTTTTTCCGGGGTAAATCAATTTGGGAGCATTGGGCAATACGGCGAGTGTAGCACTTTCTGCCCAAGAAAGTTGATGTGGTGATACACCAAAATAACGCCACGCTGCCATGTCTAAACCAACTACATTTCCACCAAAAGGAGCTTGAGAAGCGTATAAGGTTAGTATGCGTTCTTTGCTGTATTTGAATTCTAGTCGTGTTGACTGTATGGCTTCAATAATTTTTTCGAAATAGCTTCTCTTTTTTCCGTTTCGAGCCAAACGCATGGTTTGCTGTGTTAAGGTACTACCTCCTCGGACGACTTTGCCTGCTTTGGCATTTTGAATAATTGCTTTGGTAATAGCCACTGGATTAATGCCCCAATGTTGGAAAAAGTGTTCATCTTCAAAATACAAGAGACTCTTTTTAAATTTATAGGGAACACTATCTTGTTCGGGAAAGCGCCATTGACCGTCTCGAGCAATTTGAGCACCGAGTAAATAACCATCAGCACTTTCGATTACTGTGGAATATGGTTTGTCGAATAACGGTTTGGGTAAACAAAAATAATACGCAATCAATAGTAGTAGTACAATACTGCACTTGAATTTATGGCGTTTTAAAAAGCTTATGATCGGAGCTGTTTTCACAGTGGAAATTTTGAATTAAAAAACACCGGAACTCCTAAGAGTTCCGATGCGTTGGTTTTACTTAATAACTTCGACCCACATACCCTGGGTTCGACTCGAGTAATTATGGTCATACATGGCTTCGGCTTGAATGCCTGGCATATAATATCGACCTAAATACGATGCATTTAAAGTGATTTTAAATGTTTTTGAAGCGCTGGATACCAAAGAAAAATACAAGTTGGTGCGATCATCGCGAATATCGGTATGGTCTACTTGATTCGTTGATTCACCTACTTCGGTAAATCTCAAGTTAGAAATCTCCCATCCCGATGGGACAATTTGTGTTAAAGCGACATTATCTACCTGTCTATTTGTAGCATTAAACACAGTGATTTCGCAAGTGAATTCGCTGCCTTGTATAATGGACTCTGGATCAATTTGTTGGCCATTACTGTTTTTAAATACCGAGCGAATTGTTAACCCGTTTTGTTGAACCATTTCTTCTCCAACGGGTAATATACCGCTGTAGGCAACTCTAATATAGACCGTACTCTTAGAGTTGTTTTTCAAGGCAATTTTATTGCCTTGATTTGAAACAGTTAAGCGCTTGTCTATAAACGATTTTTTGGTATTAATCGTTTCTGATTTGCCGTTATAGGTGGTCTGTACGTGAATGCCATCCGCACTGTTGTTGTTCTTAGCATACAACGCTATGGCATATAGCGAATAAGCGGAAGTTTGTGTACTCATCCATTTTGAAGAAGATAAGTTACCAGCAATTTCAATAGCCAAACGATGCGCTTTTTCTTTTTGTCCTAGAAGTAAATAGGTTTCCAAAGCCATGGCTTGATTGCGTTCTGGAGAACCGTAGTAATAGTAATTGTTCATGCCGTCGAGACTGCTGTTGCTTAGTAACTTCTGCGCAGCGCTTTTCTGACCAGCCAAGGCGTATGCGGCTGCAAGTCTCAATTTGGATTCATTCGAAATACCTTGAGTTTCTCGCAACCTATTCATCGCGGATAAATCTGGAGAACCGGCTAATGCCAAGGTATATAGACGATAGGCCTGGGCAAAATCATTTCTGTAACGCGGTTCATAACGCCATTGGCGTGCGGTTTTTTGTTGAAAACTCAACCAATTCGCTTTGCTGTTAACCGGTAAGATAAACCCTTTTTTCTCTGCTTCTATAAAGAAATGTCCAATGTATGAACTCGTCCAGTCGTCGTAATATTTGGATCCGCTCCAGTAGGTAAATCCACCATCCGACAATTGATTTTGTTTTAATCGATTGATTCCAGCCGTAACATTTCTTTGAATATTGTCTTTTTGTGCTGTGGTCAAGTCCATAAAATCGGCTAAATACAGCTGTGGAAATACACCCGAGGTTATTTGTTCGGAACAGCCGTGTGGGTAGGCGATCAAATAGTTTAAACGCGAACTCAAGTTCACTCCTGGAAAACTGGATACTTCTAATTGCGCTTGATTCGTTCCGGGTTCGCCAAAAGAATTCCAATCTAATGTTGCGGTTTGATTGGGTTCAATAACAACATCTTCGTTTTTGTACGTTCGAGGATTTGGGTTGGAAATATTCATTTCTACCTCGTAATTGGCTTTTTCCTTTCCAGAAGTAGCTTCTATAACTATTTTAGTGTATCCGGTTGTTTTTCCTACCTCCAATTCGAAATACACAATTTTCTCGTCGGGTTCTGTAAAACTTATGTTTTGAGTGGATGCTCCAAGTATTTGGAATTTCCCATCGACTTTTACGCTAACGCGCACATCTTTAATTTGTTTTTCTGTGGCGAAAACCGTTACAGGTAAAGTGACTTTTTCTGTAGGAACGGCTTGTCTCGGTAAAGAACCCAAAATCATTAACGGACTTTTTACAGTGCTGGTTTTTTCAGCACTTCCATAGGCTAACGTTTTAGCGTTGGACGCAACTACCATCGTGCGAACAGAACCGATGTATTTAGGCATTATAATTTCGTGACTGGCCTTTTTACCCTTTTCAAGTTTAAATGGCCCTAAGAAAATGACCACTGGTTTAAAGCGGTTCGCTTTCTTGGCTTGTCCGCCGCCTAAATCTTCGTCACCACCGATACTGAATACTTGGTTGATTGTACCACCAAACGCACCGATGACATCATTATAGATATCCCAAGTTTTTACGCCTAAGGCCGTTTTGGAATAGAAGTTATTCCATGGATTGGGGGTTTTAAAACGGGTTAAATCCAATAAACCATCTTCAACAACAGCGATGGTATAAGTCATTTCCTGGCCCGAGGCTTCTTGGATTTGAATATTTGCTTTTTGTTCGGGTCTCAAGGTTTCACTCATGGTGATGACCGGTTGTAATTTGGTTTCTTTATTGTTTACCGTTATCGGTACGATACCGTACAAGCGAATCGGCGAATCATTTAAAGTAGACGCGTGCGGTTGCAGTAAGGTTATGTTGAGGTAAACGTTTGGAGCCATTTCTTTGCGTATAGGCAATTTGAAAATGGTTTCGCCTTTGGTGGTTTTTACCCAATGGGTTTCCAGTACTTCTGTACCGTTTTCAACCGATATCAAAGCCCTTCCTCCTTCACTAGAAGGGAATGAGATTTGAGCTTCTTCTTTGACGTTATATTCCTTTTTGTCGGTAGCAATATTTAATACAACAGCTTCAGCATTACCGTGGTCTTTGGTTTTTCCAGACCAAATAGGCCAGTCTATATATAGGTCTGTCGACGAAATATGACCGCTAGATAAATCAGTCGCTACGATGCGGTAACGACCCCAGTCGGCTTCTGAAACGGTGAGGTCAAATTGGCCCAAACCAGATCCGTTGGATTGAATACGAGTTGTAAAATAAGCTTTGTGATTGTTGGAGGCGCTGTAGTTTGACATATTGTCGTCGGAAGCATCCCACCACCAATTCCAATTTACTTTATATACATCGATTTGTACCCCAGTATTGGCTTTTCTTTGTCCGCTTTCCGTTAAGCTAACTACGCTAAACGTATTTTTAGTATCGGTTTCTAACATACCGTATTTATTTCCTTTTGGTGGCGCAATTCCTACATAAGAAGTATATGGAGAATAACTTGCCGTAGAGACATCTGTACTAAAATCACCACCATTTTCGTGTATTTTACTTACGAGAATCATCTTTAGCATCCCAGCGTTTTCTAGACCGGTTTCCGGTTTTACAAAAAAGGAGAAATTACCGTTTTCGTCGGTTTTACCATTAAAAAGATTGAGCTCAATGGTCGATTTGGATTGAAAACCGTTGGTAAAAGTGTATTTTTCAAAACCCTTGAATTGGGTTTCTTGAGGAACCAACTTGGCTTGTACTTCTGCCTTTAAATTTTTGGCAACGGCTCCTTGAAGCCAATTGATATTATAATTAATACGCGCTCCTTGTGAAGAAACCAATTTACCTTCCATATCGTTTTTGATTTTTAAACGATTGGGTTTAATGGTTTCTATTTTAATTTGTTTGTAAAACTTAGCTCCTCCTACACTGATTACCGCTTCCCAATTACCAGTAGGGGCATTTTCTGGTGTTGAAAGGGTAAAACTATAGTGGTTATTTTTGTTCTTCGACTGTATTTTTTGCTCAACCAATTTACCGAAAGGATCGGATAGTTTTATTTTAATAGGATGGTTATCCGGTAGTGGATTGGAGAGGTCGTTGAGTATAAATCCGACATGAATTAAGTCGCCAGGACGCCAAACACCACGTTCCGTGTAAATAAAACCATTTATTCCTTTTTGTAAGCTAACGCCATCAACGTCAAAATTACTTACAGCAAGTGCCGTTCCTTCATCTAGTTTGATATACGTGGTATGTTTGTCTTTTTTAACAATAGCAAAATAACCTTTTTTATCTAAAGTGAAGTTGGCAATTCCATCTACGTTCGTGGTGATTGTTGTTAATAATTGCTGTTGAAAATCGTAGATTTCTATAGAAGCATTGGACACCGGTTCGGTAGTGATGATATTATTTACGGCAAAGAAATAAGTATTGTTAAGGCCTTTTTTGGCAACGACACCTAAATCGGTAGCCAATATGTTAGTCGCTACTGTAGTATTGTAATAATACGTGTTTTTACAAGGGTCGTCTTTCTCTTCCCAATTGTAATCGTAATAATAGTAGTATTCGCCATATTCGTCATCATAATCGTCGGATTCACTAGCTTCCGAATCTTCTGTAATGACTTCCTCTTCTGTACTGGCGAGGCAGTTGTAAAGGGAATACGCTTTCTTAAATGAAAATTCAACCCGATAAATAGCTCCCGGCTCTGGGTTAATCAAAGCGGAAATATCCAAGGCATAGGTACTCCATTTTCGTAGGGAAGATAGGTTTCCGGTTGTTAAATCAAGGGTTGTTTTTGCGATAGGAGCAGCTACTTTTCGCAAATTGTATTTCCCGTTTAATTCATTGTCTTGTAAAAACTGTAAAACGTTATTTTCGAAAATCTTATATATTTTGACATCGACTGCTTTTAGATTGGTCGCTTGAAAGTTAACTTTCAAATTTTCTGAACTCGGGAGTATAGTGCCGTTTTTAGCTATTTTTACAGCGGGTTTCTGTTGTTCAAAGTGCAAGGGTAAAGTAGTGGTTTCTGTTGTTTTTTTACCGTTTATATTCTCCAATCCTTGATATAAGGTAATGGTTTTTTTACCATCAAATGGGGTGTCGCTAAAAACCTTAACCGAGTTACCGTCAACGCTAAATTTGATGTCGTCGTTGTGCTCAATGGCAATTAGACCATCGAAGTTTTGGTTGCGCTTAATAGGATCGGAAAAGTTAATCCAGAACGATTGATTGCTGTCGTCACTTATTTTAGCTTGGATGATTCTAAAGGAGTTTTTTGCAGGAACAGCTAACGCTACGGCTCCCTTTTGATCAATTTTTTGAGATTTGCCATCCCACTGAATATCCAGTTCACCTTCCGAAGTTTCTCGGGAAATGCTATCTATTACAAATGAAAAAAAACGAGCTTCATCCGTTTGACCAATAATTTTAACGCGACTTTTTTTAGCTCCTGTTTTTGCGGTAATCAATTCTTTGGCTTCTGCTGTTGACATCCAATCACTGGTGTTGATTGTTCCATTTAGAAAATAGTGATTTTCACCAACAGATTGAAAATCCCAAGTGTCAACGGCGAAATCTTGCTTAGTGGTTTTGACCGTGAATTTAAAATCTTTTAGTTCCTTGGGAACCTCATTGATTTTGGATAAGTGAAAAGTTACCTGGTACTCTTGATTTTGCACCAGTTTTTTTTCGGGAATAAAACTTAGCGAATTATTGGCGAGATAAACTATTTTCCCCGACACCTTTGGTGAAATACTAAATAGTTTTTCATCGATTTCTTGGTTGGCTTTCCATTGATCGGATTGGATTTGTAGGCCAACTTGAATGGGGTTTTTAGTAGATATTAAACCCGATGTATAGCTTGTAATATATTCTGCGAATAAGGAAGGGTCCGAGTTAAAATCCTTAGACGATTTCTTACAAGCTTGAAGGGCAAGTATACCCAACAAGAGTAACAACCATGTTTTTAATTTCATAGCACAACTTTAATATTAAACAATTTTCTTTTTTTTATCTTTTCTTTTTAAAAAAGGTCTTCATCAAGGCAGAGCAACGATCTTCGAGCACTCCAAATTTCATTTGAGTTTTTGGATGTAGTTGTCCACCCAGGGCTCTATAGCCTCTTTTGTGGTCTTCAGCGCCAAAAACCACTTTGGTAACTTGACTCCAGTATAACGCACCAGCACACATACTACAAGGCTCTAAAGTTACGTATAAAATGCAATCTTTTAAGTATTTGCCACCTAAATAATTAGCTGCGGATGAAATTGCTTGAATTTCTGCATGAGCTGTAACATCTGTTAACAATTCGGTAAGGTTGTGTGTACGTGCGAGAATTTGATTGTTTGATACCACTATGGCTCCTACAGGGATTTCCCCTTTGGCAAAGGCTGTTTCGGCTTCTTTTAAAGCAATTTCCATAAAATATTCGTCTGTAAAAAGCATTTCCATAAGCTAAATTTGAGTAGGTGTTGCGTTAACAAAGATCAAAAGTAAAAACAATATTGTAATTTTGGCTTTTATTCCTAGAAACAATGGCAATTAAAATACTTTCAAAAATAAACTCTCCCAAAGAATTGCGTGAGTTGCCCGAGTCTGTTTTACCAGATTTGGCATTGGAATTACGGCAGTTTATCATCGATGTGGTATCTGTAAAAGAAGGGCACTTGGGAGCTAGTTTGGGGGTAATGGAATTAACTATTGCTTTGCACTATGTTTTTAATACCCCTATCGACAAACTGGTTTGGGATGTGGGACATCAGGCATACGGTCATAAAATACTAACCGGACGTAGAGTGGTTTTTGATACCAATCGAAGAAAAAATGGTTTAAGCGGTTTTCCTAAAAGGGAAGAAAGCGAATACGATACTTTCGGAGTGGGGCATTCTTCAACTTCTATTTCAGCGGCGTTGGGTATGGCCTTAGCTGCGCAAATTAAAGGTGATTTTGAAAGAGAGCATATCGCCGTAATTGGCGATGCTTCTATTGCTGCAGGTATGGCTTTTGAAGGCTTGAATCACGCGGGTGTAACGTCGGCAAATTTATTGGTGATTCTCAATGACAATGCCATTGGAATCGACCCGAGTGTTGGTGCACTAAAAGCTTACTTAACCGCGGTGAAGTCTGGAAGAAACCATAGGGATAATAACATGATTAAATCGTTGAATTTCGATTATTCGGGGCCTATTGATGGTCACGATTTACCGGCGCTTATAGCGGAGTTAAGACGTCTGAAAGCCATAAAAGGACCTCGTTTTCTACATTTGATTACCACTAAGGGCAAAGGGTTAAGGCAAGCTGAAGAAAATCAGGTTCGCTACCATGCTCCTGGGAAGTTTGATTCTGTGACAGGAGAACTTATTCCGTCAGATGATTCGAACTTGCCGACTAAATATCAAGACGTATTTGGGTTGACTTTGGTCGAGTTGGCCCAACAAAATCCTAGAATTATCGGAATTACTCCTGCCATGCCTACAGGTAGTTCTATGAAATATATGATGGAAGCTTTTCCCGATCGGGCATTTGACGTAGGTATTGCCGAACAACATGCTGTAACGTTAGCTGCAGGTATGGCTACAGAAGGTTTGTTGCCTTTTTGTGCCATTTATTCCACCTTTTTACAACGCGCCTATGATCAAGTGATACACGATGTGGCGCTACAATGTTTACCGGTAATTTTCTGTTTGGATCGTGCCGGATTAGTTGGAGAAGACGGCGCTACACATCAAGGAGTGTACGATATAGCCTATTTAAATTGTATTCCCAATTTGATTGTTGCAGCACCTTTAGATGAATTAGAATTGCGAAATTTAATGTATACCGCTCAATTGGGATTAGACAAACCGATAGCGATACGCTACCCTAGAGGTCGAGGCGTTTTAACAAATTGGAAAAAACCTTTTGAAAAAATTAATATTGAAAAAATTCGTAAATTGAGAAAAGGCAATAAATTTGTCATTCTTTCAACGGGAACTATTGGAAATAATGTGATTAATGCCTTTGAAGTAGCAACAACTTCTTTAGGGGCACATTATCATTTTCCAATTATAAAACCGCTTAATGAGAAAGAGTTGCATCGTATTGCACAAACTTATAGTCATATTTACACTATCGAGGAAGCATCGAAAGAAGGTGGATTTGGAAGTAAAATAGCCGCATTTGTAGCTGAGTTTTACCCCAATATTAGCGTTAAGATTCTAGGTGTTCCCGATTCATTTATAGAACAAGCCTCTGTTTTGGAACAGGAAGCGGAATGCGGAATAGATGTGTTATCGATACTGAATTTAATTAATACATGGAAATAAAAGAGAATACCCGCCCATTTATACTGGAGTTTTTTTTGATAATTGTTCTGTTATTTGGAGGAACATCGGCGATGCAGGCTGCTGGTTTTAGCAAGTCTTTAGACGGTTTTTCAATAAAGACGGACACCCTTATTAGTCCCCCAACCACAAAGAGAAATCCTTTTAATCCGTTGATGGATTTACAAAAGTCAGATAATTATGGTTACGACGGCATGGGAACCAAAAGTGTTACCATTCACTATACCGATTCTTTGTCATTGCCTTTCTTTAGGCCAGTGGTGTTTGTGCCAAATAATCAGCCGAAATTTGATATAAAACCTTTGGACTTGTATCCGAAAAAGATAGATCTGAATTTTTTACCTGTGAATGATACCGTTATTGGTTATTGGATACAGTATAATAGATTGGGATTAGATATCAATCAAATCTCCTTTGTCAATTGGAGTGCTGGTGGAGATAATTCTGTTTCGGGTTTGTTTAAAGGTGATTTTAAACGTAAATACGTCAAAGGTCGTTTGAATTGGGAGAGTGAGATGGTTTTGCGTTATGGATTAAACCAACAGGAGGGAAGAGAGTCTCGCAAAACAGATGATGCTTTTCAATTGAGTTCTACTGTTGGTTTTAAAAGTTCTGAAATTTCGGATTGGTATTATACCGCAAAGTTTAATTTTAATACACAATTTGCCAACGGTTACTCCTATCCTAATACCGATTTACCGATTTCAAAGTTGTTTGCACCAGCTTATTTGTTTGTCGGTGCCGGTGCGGAATATTCGTTACCTCATAGAGGGGTAACCGTTTATTTTTCTCCGTTGACTTTAAAATCTACTTTTGTTGCCGACCAACGTTTGGCTGATCAAGGAGCATTTGGTGTCGATAAGGCAATTTATAACGAAAATAAAGAAGTAATTCGACACGGTAAGCGATCCAAATCGGAAGTCGGATTATTGGTCACCAATCAATGGAAAAAGGAAATTCTTAAAAACATTTATATTGATCACCGATTGAGTTTGTATTCGGATTATTTTAATCGCTTTGGAAATATTGATATTGATTGGCAATTGCAATTGGATATGAAAATCAATCAATATGTTCGTGCAAATATTGGAACCCATATTATTTATGACGATGATATTAAAAACAAAGTAGAAGTAAATGGGGTACAGGTTATTGAAGGTCCCCGTTTTCAAATCAAACAGATTTTAGCCGTAGGTTTGGTTTATGCGTTTTAAAAATAGGGAAGATTCTCAAATTTATGATTTTGTAAATTACTATCCCCGATTCACAAATTACTAATCACTAATTAGTACTTTAGTACCGTTAAAAAGCAAGGCTATGTTTCAAAAGATTATTGTTGGTTGTGTTTTATTACTTTGTTCTTTAGCAACAGCACAGGAGGGGGGGGATAAACTTGTAGCTACAGATACGGTTAAAATACGCGATACCAAATACAGGGAAGATCAGTTTTATTTTGGAATTACCCATTCAATTCTGCAAGATAAACCACCAGGGTTTCGTCAGCGATCACTTTCGCTAGGGATTCAAACGGGTTTTTTACGTGATTTCCCCGTGAATGCTGCACGTACTTGGGCAATTGCTCCGGGTGTTGGGTATTCTTATTTAAACTTGCATCATAACTTAGCTCCATCTGATGGCGCGAATTTTCCGTCGCAAATTTTGGAGAGTTATGATAGAAACACCTTGTCTTTACATTATTTAGACTTTCCGTTGGAAATACGCTGGAGAACTTCTACTCCGGATAGTCATAAATTTTGGCGTATATATACCGGTTTTAAAGTGAGTTATTTGTTAACTGACAAGGCCGTGACCTCTAGCGATTTAGCTAAATTTACTAGTAGAAACAACGAAGATTTAAATAAATGGGTATATGGGGTGTATGTGTCGGCTGGATTTAATACTTGGAATGTCTATATGTATTACGGTCTAAATTCTATTTATAAAAACCAAGTTGCTCCACCAAGTAACAATAAAGTCAAAGCTTTTAATGCCGGTTTAATGTTTTATATCTTATAAAAGGCAATATACCAAAATACGATTTGCGGCAGCATCCCGAACAAAAAGCCAAATACAATTTCCGAAGAAATATGAGCTTTAAAATACAGTCTAGAGCTGGCTGTTAATCCCAAAATAAGTACCAGTATGTTTAGTATAATGGTGTTGGGTACATAATACCTTACCGATAATAAGGTAAAGAAGGTTATGCAGCCTGTTAAGGCAGCTACATGAACGCTAAATTTCTTTTTGGTATAGATGCTTAACAATAACAATACATAGGTGTATATCGATCCCCAGATGTAAATATTGAATTCATAAGTACGGTTGTGTTTTAAAACGAAATCTTTTAAAATGATTAATATAGCAATATAAATCAATATGGGAATTATACGCTCTTTAGCGCTTTCAATCATGATAGTTGATTTAAGCAGCCGCATCGAGCGCAAAAAGTAATATAGGGTTATGGGTAATAAAAAGGTCATGATCAATACCTGTCCAAAGGTAATGACGATTTCCAAAGGTTTAAAAAATTCTTTAGTAAGTAAGAAATAGAGGCTTACGGCCAAAAGTGGCATGACAATCGGATGAAAGAGATAAGAAAACGATGCTAAAAACCTATTCATCAATTTCATGGGTAATACTATTTCTTTATGGTGCTGCGGAACAGTTGGTTTTGTCTACAATATAACACAGCAATTTACTATTAGATTTTTTTACGCATACGAGCTACTGGTATATCCAGTTGTTCTCTATATTTTGCAATCGTTCTACGAGCGATTGGATATCCTTTTTCTTTTAACAATTCGGCCAATTTATCATCGGGATATGGCTTTTGCTTATCCTCATCTGCGATGATATTTTGAAGTATTTTTTTGATTTCTATTGTAGATACCTCTTCACCTTGATCGTTAATCATGGCTTCAGAGAAAAAGGTTTTTATCAGTTTAGTTCCGTAAGGCGTTTCTACGTATTTACTATTCGCAACCCTCGAAATGGTAGAGATATCCAAACCTATTAAGTCGGCAATATCTTTTAAAATCATCGGCTTAAGTTTGGTTTCGTCGCCGTCTAAGAAATATTCTCTTTGGTATTCCATGATGGCATTCATCGTTACAAATAGGGTCTCTTGGCGTTGCTTAATCGCTTCTATAAACCATTTGGCTCCATCGAGTTTTTGTTTGATAAATTGTACGGCATCGCGTTGCGTTGTCGACGGTTTTTCTGCGGTTTCTTTATAAGTTTGCAGCATTTCTTGATAATCTTTAGAAATGTGCAATTCCGGTGCATTTCGACCATTTAGGGTTAATTCTAAATCGCCTTCCACAATTTTGATAGCAAAATCGGGAACCACGTGTTCTATTGCCTTGGAGTTTCCTGCATAGGCACCCCCTGGTTTTGGATTTAGCTTTTCTATTTCATCTATGGCTTTTCGCAATTGTGTTTGCGTAATGCCATATTTCTGCAACATTTTGTCGTAATGTTTTTTAGTAAAGGCCTCGAATTGGTTTTCGATAATGTCTTTAGCTAAATCAACAGCCTCACTAGGTGTTTTATGACGTAGCTGCAACAATAGGCATTCTTGTAGATTACGCGCGCCCACACCTGCGGGTTCGAGTTCGTGAATAATGTGTAAAACACGTTCTACGGTAGCTTCATCGGTATATATGCCTTGTGTAAAAGCCAAATCATCAACGATGTCTTGTACTTCACGACGGATATAACCCATGTCGTCTATACTGCCTACAAGGAATTCAGCTATACTGCCCTCGTAATCATTTAGGATAAAGGTGTTGAGTTGGTTGATTAAATCTTGATGAAAGCTAACTGTTGCTATAATTGGTGCTTCATAATCATCATCGTCGCTGCTGTAATTATTGGACTGTAACTTATAATCGGGCGTTTCATCATCGCTTAAATACTCATCAATATTGATGTCTTCGGTATCGATTCTTTCGTTATCGTAATCGTCGTATTCCTCATTGGAAAATTCATCTGCTTCAACAGTGTCCTCTTTTCCAGTTTCTAAGGCTGGATTTTCTATCAACTCTTCTTTTAATCGCTGCTCAAAAGCTTGAGTAGGCAGCTGAATCAGCTTCATCAGCTGAATCTGTTGAGGAGATAGTTTTTGAGAAAGCTTTAATTGTAAGTTCTGTTTAAGCATAGACTAAGATAAGTGATAACAAGTTTTTTTTATAATCAAAAAAGTTTACTTTATACTAAAAGCTTATTTTATCAAAAGTAATAAAATAACTGTATAAAGTAAACTTTTTAACAAAAGCTATAGTTTCTAGAATTCTGCGTTTTGCGGAGTTCTAGGGAAAGGAATAACATCGCGTATGTTGGTCATACCGGTTATAAATAGGACCATTCTTTCAAATCCCAATCCAAAACCACTATGTGGGGCAGATCCGTATTTGCGCGTGTCTAAATACCACCACAATTCTTTTTCGTCAATGCCCATACTTTGCATTCTTTCGACTAATTTGTCGTAGCGCTCTTCTCGCTGTGATCCACCAACGATTTCTCCGATTCCAGGGAAAAGAATATCCATGGCTCGTACGGTTTTTCCATCGTCGTTCATTCTCATATAGAAAGCCTTAATATCTGCCGGGTAGTCAAAAAGAATTACAGGACATTTAAAGTGTTTTTCTACCAGAAAACGTTCGTGCTCACTTTGTAAGTCAGCACCCCATTCGTTGATAGGGTATTTGAATTTTTTGTTTTTGTTGGGTTTGCTGTTTCTTAAAATATCAATAGCTTCGGTATAACTCACTCGTTTAAAGTTGTTTTCCAAAACAAAGTTTAGCTTCTCTATTAGCGACATTTCACTGCGCTCTGCTTGAGGTTTGTTTTTCTCGTCGTCCTTTAATCGTTGATCAAGGAACTGTAAATCATCAGCACATTTCTCTAAAGTATATTTAATGATATACTTGATGAAATCTTCGGCCAAATCCATGTTTTCATCTAAATTGATAAAAGCCACTTCAGGTTCGATCATCCAAAATTCAGCTAAGTGACGAGATGTATTAGAGTTCTCTGCACGAAATGTTGGGCCAAAAGTATATACTTGACCTAAGGCCATGGCGTAGGTTTCTGCCTCCAGTTGTCCAGATACCGTTAGATTCGTTGCTTTACCAAAAAAATCTTCTTGGTAGTTTACCGAGCCATCTTCGTTCTTTGGAACATTATCAAAGGGCAAAGAGCTTACATGCAACATTTCTCCTGCTCCTTCTGCATCGGAACCCGTTACTATAGGTGCGTTGAAATAGAAAAAACCATTGTCTTGAAAATATTTATGTACAGCAAATGATAACGTACTGCGTACACGCATAATCGCTCCAAAAACATTGGTACGTATTCTTAAATGCGCGTTTTCGCGTAAAAACTCTAAAGAATGCTTTTTAGGTTGTATAGGGTATTTTTCCGGGTCTGAATCTCCCAAGATAACCAATTGATTTACTTGAATTTCCACATTTTGCCCGGAGCCTTTGCTTTCTACCAATGTCCCCGTAATGGAAACAGCAGCTCCAGTATTAATTCTTTTTAGTAATTCTGAAGGGAACTTTTCAAAATCTACAACACATTGAATATTGTGGATAGTAGACCCATCGTTTAATGCGAGAAATTGGTTGTTTCTAAAGGTTCTCACCCATCCTTTTGCTTTGACTTCATGCAGGGTATTGGTACTGTTCAGTAGGTCAATAACTTTAGTGTGTTTCATCGTCGACATTTATATTTAAAATACGGAATTAATCAGAATATTTTCTCTGTAAAATACCCACAAAGGTACTAAAAAATTAAGTAGTTTGGGAATTAGTCTTGAAAATCACGTCGGCAAGCTATAATGGAGGATGCTTAAAGTACTAAAGGGGGTTTTGTGAATAAAAATATTTTTTTTATTATAAAATATGTTAGATTTTTAAATATTTAAAAGAGTTTTATTGAAATTAAGATTATTTGCTATATTTGCCCTGAAATAATTGTAAAAATTTAAGTTATGAAAAAGTTTAAAAGTTTGTTTGTACTGTGTTTTGTGAGTTTGTCGTTGTTGTTAACTTCTTGTAAAAACGAAAATACTCCAGAAGCAGTGACAGAAAAATTTGTAACCCTAATTCAGCAAGGTAAGGTTACAGAAGCCAAAGAGTTATGTGATGGAAAAACAAAAAGCACGTTGAGTATGGTTGAAGGAATGATTGAAGAAGGATTGCAAAAGGCTAAGTCGGAAGGTAAAAAATTTGAAGGCATAACGATATTGTCATCGGAAATAGATGGGGATAAAGCGGTTGTGAAATATCGTAAAAATGGTGTGGGTGCTGATTCAGAAAAGGAATCTAGTATGGATTTAAAGAAGATTGATGATGTATGGAAGATTTCGTTAAACAAAGAAGGGGCAAATAAAGAAAATTAAAAAGCCGAAGTGAGTAAGCAAGTAAAAAGCGTAAAAAGCACTATTCTCAGAAAGGTATTTCGTGGATTAGTGCTTTTTTTAATTGTAGGATTGTTGGGGAGTGCAGCATATAAGTTATTTTTTGTAATTGAAAAAAAAAGGGAAAATCACGTATTGTCGAAACAGTTGACTAAAACCCGGTTGACTCCAAGGCAAATTGACGATTTAGAAGAAGGTGATTTTATTTTAAGAAGGGGCTATGGTTTTTTTAGCGATTATATTTCGAAAAATTTAAATCGATCTCCTTATGAAGTGACGCACGCTGGTATTGTCGTAAAATTGGATCAAAAGTTTTTTGTTGTTCATGCGCTGTCTTCAGATGTGTCAGATATAGATGGTGTTCAAATAAATACCCTAGAGGACTTTTTAAAAACATCCTATCCAGATAAAATGATAGTTACGCGTGTTAAAAATCAAACCGTAGAGCTACGGTCTCAGATTGCGCAAAAAGCGCTTCACTATTTAGAGCTAAAAATTCCCTTTGATCATTTCGGAAATTATGAGGATGGAGATGCCTTATATTGTACGGAGTTGATTTGGCGTATTTTGGAAAAGGATTTAAAATGGGTACAGCTTCCTACAGTCGCTAAGGAGCGTAAAGCTCATTTTTACGATATGAAGGCGATGTATGATACGGTGTATTTTGATTTGATTGTTAATCAATACGAGCGCAATTAGTTTTTAAGCGCTGTTTTTGCCTTTACATAAGCGCGACTTCTTGATCCGTAACCAAAATGGTTACGGATTTTATTTATTACAACTATTTTTAGTATTAATGGTGTATTGTTTTTAAGCAATACAAATGCAGTACTTATTTTTTTATAAATGGGAGTGACTGCGTTTCGTTTGCCGATTGGATTTGGAGGTGGTAGTTGCCGCTTGGTAGTTGGCTGAGGTCGACGATATAATGGGTTTGTAATACGCTGTATTTTGCTGTGATAAGTCTTCCATTTGCATCGATGATTACAACGGTATCCACGGTCTTATCCGTGTTAAATTCGATGTGATGATTTGCTGGATTTGGATATAGAAAGCTCGTGACGTCTTGAAATTTGTGGATGGATAAGTTGGTGATTTGGATAGTTTTTTCCGCACTAACCGTTTTTCCACATTTCGATGTGCTTATTTTTACGATAAATTGACCGTTAGTTGTATAAGTGTGGCTAGGGTTTTGTTCGGTAGATGTTGTCCCGTCTCCGAAATCCCATAGGTAAGTAGTTGCGTTTTGTGAAAGATTGCTAAAAGTAAATTCGTTATTATTTTGGACAAAACTAAAGTCAGCAGTAGGATCGTAATCGTAAATTTTCCAAGTGTCGAAATGATTAAAAACGACTTGTTGTACCGCATTTTTGATTGCGTTAATTGTTGCAGAAGGGGCACCGTTATTGTATGTGGAGCTGTTGGGTGACTTTTCAAAAAAAATGGTGTAGAACGTAAATGCGGAAGCTAAAGATCCGGCTAAAGAAGGGTGAGATTCATCAGGAGAATATAATTCTATTTCTGGATTGTTTTGTATTAAATACCTCCACACTGCCGCAACAGGAGCTATGATTCCTTGATTGGTAGTCGCCATAGTAGTGTAGCGCTGTTGGAGTAAGTTATCCATACCCAGGTAGGTACACAAAGGAGGCCAGTTACCGCAATTCGCAGGATCTCCATTTTTTCTTCCCCAAGTCATATAGAAAGTCACTTTGGCGCAGGGATTGTGTTGCTTGATTTTAGTGCTTAAGGCAGCGGCGGCAGGGTAAACTTGGTTGTTTACATCGGCATCTGGAAAAGCGGGAAGTTGGCTTTGCTCTTGCAATACAACATAGTTCCAGTTACCTTGTGCTATCAAATTGGTTACTTGAGTATTGTTGTTGTGTTGTTGTAAGGTACTGCCTCCAGGAGTGTGGCTGCTATAAGTCAGTTGATCTCCTGCGGCAGTTGCAATTTGTTTCGTTAATTCGGGAATATTGTTGGTATTGGTATAGCTGTTTCCAATAAATAGTATTTTTTTAGCTGCTTGCGCTAGCGATAGCGTGGAGCTTAATACAGCAATGATTAAATAAAAATGTTTCATAGGTTGGTTTGTTTTTTAGCAACAAATATGTTAAAATTTATTAACATTTAGCGCTGTTGTTGGGGATTAATTTTGCTTAATTCAAAACTAATTGCGGTAATGCTTGTTTTTATAGGGAATTTGTGTTGTTTAAGTGCGGGATAAATTATTTTTTAGCCTGCTGTTTTGTTGTAGTGTATATTTGCAAAAAAAATAATAAGTTATGAATTGGGTTTTATTAATAATTGGAGGCTTCTTTGAAGTGGGATTTGCTTCGTGCTTAGGAAAAGCTAAAGAAACGACTGGCACGGTTTCCGCACTGTGGATGTGTGGATTTTTTGTGTGCTTAACAATCAGTATGTTTTTATTGTATAAGGCTACTCAAACCTTGCCTATTGGCACGGCTTATGCTGTTTGGACTGGGATTGGAGCTGTGGGTACGGTTGTTGTTGGGATTTTTATATTTAAGGAACCGGCCGATTTTTGGAGGGTCTTTTTTATAACCACCTTAATAGCTTCCATAGTTGGCCTTAAATTTGTATCCAACTAAAAAGACTGTTTTCGGAAACCTAATAAATAAAAAAATCCGCTGATTAGCGGATTTTTTAGTATTATACTTTCATGATTTCGGCTTCTTTCGCAACAAAAATCTCATCTATTTTTTTGATATAACTATCGGTTATTTTTTGAATACTCTCTTCGGCTACTTTACAGATGTCTTCAGAGGTTCCTTCTTTTTCCAATTTTTTAATTTCGGTATTGGCGTCTTTACGAGCGTTACGAATACCTATTTTGGCATCTTCTGCTTCGGTTTTGGATTGTTTTGCCAAATCTTTTCTACGTTCTTCTGTTAAAGCCGGAATATTGATGATGATGTTTTCACCATTGTTCATCGGGTTTAATCCTAAATTAGCAATCATGATTGCTTTTTCAATAGGTTGAAGCATGCTTTTTTCCCATGGAGTTACCGCAAGGGTTCGCGCATCTGGAACGTTGATGTTAGCTACTTGCGACAAAGGTGTCGGGGCACCATAATAGTCAACAAAAACACCTCCAAGCATTTGTGGAGTTGCTTTTCCAGCACGGATATTTAAAAGTTCTTTCTCTAAGTGGGCGATAGTGCCCTCCATAGACTCCTTAGTACTGGCAATAATAAAGTTTATCTCTTCAGTCATAACTTTTTATTCTATCAATTAATATTTACTGTGGTACCTATAGTTTCTCCTTGGCAAACTTTAAGTAAATTATCTTTTTTATTCATGTCAAACACAACAATGGGTAAATTGTTTTCTTGACTAAGGGTAAAAGCGGTGGTATCCATCACATTTAATCCCATTCTCAATACATCATCAAAAGTAATGGTTTCGTATTTTACGGCTGTCGGATCTTTCTCTGGATCGGCTGTATAGACACCATCAACACGGGTTCCTTTTAAAATAACATCTGCATTAATCTCAACTCCTCTTAATACGGCAGCGGTATCGGTTGTGAAATATGGATTTCCTGTTCCAGCACCGAAAATAACTATACGCCCTTTTTCTAAATGACGAACAGCCCTTCTTTTGATATAAGGCTCGGCAACGGCTTCGATTTTTAAAGCAGTTTGAAGACGTGTAAGCATTCCTGCAGCTTCAAGAGCTCCTTGTAATGCCATACCGTTGATTACCGTGGCTAACATACCCATATAGTCACCTTGCACTCGATCCATCCCTTCACTAGCTCCAGCGACTCCTCTAAAGATGTTTCCTCCGCCAATTACGATAGCGATTTCAACTCCCTTACTGTGTATTTGTTTTATCTCTGCAGCGTATTCTGCTAACTTCTTTGGATCAATACCGTATTGATTTTCTCCCATTAAGGCTTCTCCACTTAATTTTAGTAGAATTCTTTTGTATTTCATTGAAAGGATGATTTTAAGATTGTGCAAATATAGACATTATCTGTTTTTATAGAATAAGATTTTGAAAATTATGCTTTTTCTCTTGAAAGGTTTCTTTTGCTGCCAAATATCCTATTTCATAAATCTGATCCATTCGCAGGCGATTGCGCTCAAAGGTGGAATAGGCAGTTAGGGCCTTGGGTTCAATAATCCAATCGCATAATTGAATCTTTTGGTAATTGTTTAATGTAGTCATTAACTCATAAGCTCTGGCAGTTACCGATTTGATGGAACTCAAATGAGGTTCCTCAATTTCTTGTAATGGGCATACATTCACGCCTATAATATAGTCGCAACGACCTTGTAGAATATTGGAGGGAAAGTTATTTAATATGCCACCATCACTATAAAGTCGGTCTTCAATTTTAAAAGGAGAAAAGACCCCTGGAAAGGCACTAGAAGCTAATAGGGCATCGGCAATTTTAGTTTCGGGACTAAATATCTTTAATTTACCTCGAACGATATCTGTAGCTGTAATATATAAAGGAATGCTTAAATCACCTAAGGTGTGGTTCTGAAATACCTTGTTAAGGTATTTGTGGAAGGCATAAGCATCCATAATGCCTGCTTTTTTTATGGTAAAATGATGCCAGTTAAAAATATTTACCGATTTAAAAAAATCCAATATTTCAGGTGGTTTGATACCGAAGGCATAAAGTCCAGCAACTATAGAGCCTGCACTGGTTCCTGCAATCATTTTAGGTTTTATTCCCTCTTCCTCAAAAAATTGTAAAACACCCGCATGTGCAATGCCTTTATAACCACCTCCAGAGAGTACTAATCCCGAAGATAACTGTTGTTCTTCCATTGTATATTTACCTTTTGGAATGGATAATTGTTCTATATTTGACTGCATAAATTTACTATAAAATGAAAAACATCATTACACAAAGTTTGGAAAAAAGTTATACATACCAACAATATCGATCTTTTGTGACTACTGCTTTGGAGAATAATCCGGAAATCTTAGAATTAGAAGAAGGATATTTGCCTTATGCAGAATTAAATGAAACTCGATTGAACCGCTTGGATAAAACCATAACTATTGCGGCATCGGTAGCGGCAAAGTTACAACAATTAAAGGGACAATATATTTGGTTGGTTATTTCTGAAAGCTGGTGTGGTGATGCGGCTCAAATATTGCCAATACTGCATAAAATGTCCGAAACAACTCCTGCTGTTGATTTGGTTGTGGTTTTTAGAGACCAGAACAACGAATTGATGGAGGAATTCTTGACCAACGGGGGTAAGGCTATTCCAAAAGTACTTGTGCTAAATAAAGGCACTTTGGAAGTTTTAGCCGATTGGGGACCAAGGCCAGATGGAGCACAGAAAGCAGTAGATGACTATAAGGCTGCTAATGGACAGTTCGACGACCAAGGTATAGTGGAACTGCAAAAGTGGTATGCTAAGGACAAGGGGGTCGCTGTTCAAAAGGAAATGGAGCAACTGATGAGTGAACTGGGTTAATGGTAATCCTTATTTAAAGTAAAAAAACTGAGATTCTCAATCGAAAATCTCAGTTTTTCATATATCTATTCCGCGTTTCCGGTTTTTCTATAGATGAATTCGTTGTAGATATGTCTTCTCGCAAAACGAGCTGGAGAATCTGCATTGACCAATTTGATGTAGGTATTTCTAGGAACACTAAAGTATTCGTAGCTGCTTCCGTTTGTAAAACTAATAGTTAAAACTGAACGTTCGTAATTGAAATCTTGAATACTAGATTTTGTAGTCGTCTCTGTGTATTCTGGTAAGGTATTCGCAACGGTTTCTGGAGCAATACTTACCAAAAAGTGATAAGCTTCGATGATTTTTTTACTTTTCTCTTCCGCTTCCAATTGAGCTTCAGGATTGTCTTGAATTTTATCAGGATGAAATTCCTTCATAAAATTGCGGTAAATCGTTTTTAATTCTTTTAATTCGGTTGTTTTCTCTACACCCAAAAGAGTTCTGTGACTGATAATTCTTTTCATAAATAAAATGAGGTCTTTATCGTTTTTATAAGAGCAACATCAGTTGGGCTCTAAAACAATAATTTCGGCAAAAGTACATTTATAAAATCAATTTTAAGGTATCGAGGTCCTTTTTCCTGAAACTTGACGTGAAAATAATCTCCTATTTTCGTGAAAATTAGCGGAATTGCACTTGTTTCCAACTGAAAAAAAATATTTTATTTTATAGGACCTATTACGGTGATTTTGTCGGAAGTGGACATGCCTCCGGGGTTACAACCCGGCAAACCCTCTGGAATAGCTTGGTTTAAGGCTGCAAAATACGAAACCCATATCGGGAAAAACTCATTCGAACCCAAGGGTTTATAAGTCATGGGGTATAAAGTGAAAAACGGTTGTTTATAAGCGTATTGGAAAGCGTCATAAATTAATTCCGAGCAATAATATTTTCCGTTGTCGTACAAAAAATCATCGTCATAGGGGATGCCAATTTGCTCGTTTGCAAAGGCAATGGCTTCGGGAATTAGGTAGGAATAAGCTTGTCGGAGTCTTGCCAAATACATGGTTTCCGAAGAATAAAGAAGGAATTGGTCTAAAGGTGTTTTCTTAACTGCTTTACCGCTGGCTTCAATCACAAAGGTTTGTCCGTCTTGAATAACGACCAAACCCATGTGGTTAAATTTTAAACCTTGGTATCCTGTAGTAACCTCATTTATGGCTTCACACATGGGACCGCAGTTCAGGTTTTGAAAAATTAAATCGCCTTCTTTTAGGTTTGCTTTATCTTGTGAAAAAGAAGGTGTTATAAACAATAAAAAGAGGTATGTGATAAGGATGTTTTTCAAACTAGGAATTTTGTGTTTATAGTGGTGATGCTTCAGTTGTGGTTTCTGGAACTCCCAATACGAGATTTTCAAAGGCTTCTACAGCAATGGCATTTTGAACGTCGTAATCGCCAATTTTAGTTCTTCTTAAAGCGGTTAAATGTCCTCCGGAATTAAGTGCTTGACCAAAGTCAAATGCCAAGGAACGGATGTAAGTTCCCTTAGAGCAAACAACTCTGAAGTCGATTTGAGGCAAAGCTGTTTTCGTTATTTCAAATTCGTTTATGGTTACTTTTCGGGTTGGAATTTCAACCTCTTCTCCTTTTCGAGCGTGTTCATAGAGCCTTCTCCCATCTTTTTTAATAGCAGAAAAAATAGGCGGTTTTTGGTCAATTTCGCCTAAAAATTGTGCTCTTGCCTTTTCGATTAAAGCGTTGTCGATATGAGCGGTTTCAAAAGTTTGGTCAATTTCGGTTTCCAAATCATATGATGGTGTGGTAGCTCCTATATAAAAGCTTCCGGTGTATTCTTTTATTTGTCCTTGTAATTCGGAAATTAGTTTGGTCGATTTTCCAGTGCAAACAATCAATAAGCCCGTGGCTAGGGGGTCCAGTGTACCGGCATGTCCAACCTTGATTTTTTTTAAGCCTCTATGTTTTTTTAAAGCCCATTTAATCTTATTTACGGCCTGAAAAGACGACCAGTTTAAAGGCTTGTCGATCAATAAAATTTGACCGTTTTGAAATTCTTCAGCAGATAAATTCATGCGTATTATTTTACGTAAACAAAATAGATTAACAAAAGCGAACCAACAACGATGCGGTACCAACCCCAAGGTTTAAAACCGTATTTCTTGATGATTTCGATAAAAAATTTAATCGCCAAAATGGAAACTATAAAGGCAATTACATTACCTAGTATAAACAGTTTTATGTTGTCTGGATTTTGTAATAATAACTCGTAACCCTTAAGTCCGGTAGTCTCATATTTCTTTAGTGCGATAGAATACACCGTAACGGCCAACATCGTTGGTACGGCGAGAAAAAAAGAAAATTCGGCCGCTGTTTGTCTGGATAAACCCTGCTGCATACCACCAATAATAGAAGCAGCAGATCGACTCGTACCCGGCATCATGGCCAAACATTGCCAAAAACCAATGGTTATGGCTTTTTTAATCGTAATGTCTTCTTCTTTAATGATGGTTGGATGTTGAAAGAATTTGTCGATAAACAACAAAACAAAGCCTCCTATAATCAATACAATCGCAATGGGAATAGGTTCTCCTAATACGGCGTCTATTTTTTCGTCAAATACATAACCTAATACCAAAGCAGGTACCACAGCACAAGCCAGTTTTACATAAAAATTCAGACGGGTGAAATCAAAAAACTTACGCCAGTATAGAGCTACCACAGCCAATATGGCACCGAATTGAATTGCGGTTTGGAATAGTTTTACGAAATCGTCGTTTTGGATATCGAAATAGGAACTCGTGAAAATCATGTGAGCGGTAGAAGATACCGGCAAATATTCGGTCAGTCCTTCTACAATAGCTAGAAGGATGGCTTGAATTAAATCCATTTAAAAAGTGTTTATGGGTGATTAGCTATTTCGCTGTTTTTTTAAATATGGAGTAGATACAAACTCCAAAACCGATAAAAATAACGGTTGGTGCTAATCGAATTCTTCTGAAATTAAAAATAGCATCATTGAATTCCGCCGGGTTGTCATTACCTCCTCCAGACATTAGTAAATATCCCAAAGCAATAATCAAGACTCCTGCAATTAAAAAGATATAATTGGATTTGTCAAATAGAAATTCACTAGGTTGTTTTTCGTTTTTATTCATGATATGGTCTTAATATAATTCGTCTGATTTTAAATTTAAGAAACGTTGTGTTGCAAAAAACGTACTTATCGATGTTATAATAATTCCCACTATAAATATTCCGGCAGAAATGAATAATATCGGCATATAATCTTCTTGGAATCCCAATCCCAAAGAAGGAAATTTTTGATCTAAATAATAAGATACACCAAATACGCCAGCTATGGCAAGTAAAGAACCGATGATTCCCAATTTCATGCTATGCCAGATAAAAGGACGGCGTATAAATGATTTCGTTGCGCCAACCATCTGCATGGTTTTTATTATGAAACGACTGGAGAAAATTAATAATCGTAAAGAGCTGTTAATTAGCAGCATGGCTACCACAGCCAAAAAGCTGCTGATGACCAACATCCAAAACGTAATGGTTTTGATGTTTTCATTAACCAATTCCACCAACTGTTTGTCGTAGACAGTGTCGCTGATTAGGTCGTTATTTTTAAAATTTAATTCAATTTTTTTGATGCTATCGGCTACGACATAATCTCCATTAAGGTGAATGTCGAACGAGTTTTCTAATGGATTAAAACCTAAGAAATGAAGGAAATCTTCGCCTATAATATCTTGATGGGACTTGGCGGCGGAATCTTTAGAAACGTAATGAACGTCTTTTACATAAGCCGCTAGTTCCATTTCTTTTAGAAATTGATCTAAATCGGAGTTGGTGGCTTTGTCATTAAAATAGACAGACATCGGAATGGTTTCTCTAAAATTATTAGAGATTTTTTCAGAATTCATAATGAATAATCCCAAGGTTCCTAACAGGAAAAGCACTAAGAAAATACTCAATATGACTGAAAAATAGGAAGAAATTAATTTTCTTTTTTGATATCTCTCAAAAGATGAAGCCATAGTTCTTTTTTTAAGCGGTAAAAATAATAAACAAAAACGTCTTTAAACGATAATAACGGCTAAAGATTTATATTTCTTATAAATATAGTGTATTTTTGCTGGAATTGATTTATCCACTGACTGCTAAACCCTAATTGGGAGTGGGTTGTGGGTAGAAATCAAGATTCTATTGAAATCTGAAATTTTTACTACAAGCAAATAGATGTGAAATCGCCATTAACGACTGGTTTGACGAAAGCAAGCCGCGATGACGATAAGGCGATACCCACATGACCTTAAAAAATAATAACGAGATATGAAGTACATTCCAAATGAAATTGAGGCCAAGTGGCAAAGATATTGGAGCGAAAATCAAACCTTTAAGACAGAAGCTGTTTCTGATAAACCCAAATATTTTGTATTGGATATGTTTCCTTATCCTTCGGGAGCGGGATTACATGTTGGGCATCCGTTAGGATATATAGCCTCAGATATTTATGCGCGTTTTAAAAGACATCAAGGATTTAATGTGTTGCATCCTCAGGGTTATGATAGTTTTGGTTTGCCAGCAGAACAGTATGCTATTCAAACAGGGCAACATCCTGCGGTAACTACGGAGGCTAATATTCAGAGATACCGCGAACAATTAGATCGTATTGGTTTTTCATTTGATTGGAGTAGAGAGGTGCGCACTTCTGAACCGGAATATTACAAGCATACCCAATGGATTTTTATACAATTGTTTAACTCTTGGTATAATTTAATAACGAATCGCGCCGAGTCGATTGAAAATTTGGTAGCGGTATTCGCCACTGAGGGTAATGGTGCTGTTCAAGCGGTTTGTGATGAGGGAATCCTTACATTTAGTGCTGCACAGTGGCACGAATTTACCGCAGATGAACAAGAGAAGATTTTGTTGCAATACAGGATGACTTATTTGGCGGAAACCGAAGTGAATTGGTGTCCGGCATTGGGAACGGTATTAGCGAATGACGAAATCATTAACGGTTTGTCTGAAAGAGGAGGTCATCCGGTGGTAAGAAAGAAGATGACGCAATGGAGTATGCGTATTTCTGCCTATGCCGATCGTTTGTTACAAGGATTGGATACCATTGATTGGAGTGATAGTTTAAAAGAAAGCCAACGCAATTGGATTGGGAAGTCTGTTGGTGCTTCGGTGACTTTTAATTTAAAAGACTCGTCGGAAGTAATCGAAGTTTTCACTACCCGTCCTGATACGATATTTGGTGTTACGTTTATGACTTTGGCGCCAGAGCACGATTTGGTTGCTAAAATTACTACTTCGGAACAACAACAAGCTGTTCAAGCGTATATTGAAGCAACTTCAAAAAGAAGTGAGCGCGAGCGTATGGCCGATGTTAAAACAATTTCTGGAGTTTTCACTGGAGCCTATGCCGAGCATCCATTTACTAAAGAGTCCGTTCCAGTTTGGATTGGTGATTATGTATTAGCGGGTTATGGTACCGGTGCAGTCATGGCTGTTCCTTGTGGTGATGAAAGAGATTTTGCCTTTGCGAAACATTTTGATATGGCTATTCAAAATATTTTTGAAGGAATCGATATCTCGGAAGGCGCTTATGGAGAAAAGGACGGATTCGTATTAGAGCATTCAGACTTTTTAAATGGATTGAAATATAAAGAAGCGACAGCTTTGGCGATTGAAAAATTAGAAGCTTTAAAGCAAGGTAAGGGAAAAACGAATTTTCGTTTGAGAGATGCCGTTTTTTCGCGTCAACGTTATTGGGGAGAACCATTTCCTGTGTATTACGTAAATGGATTACCTAAAATGATTGATGCAAAGTATTTGCCGATACTATTGCCAGAGGTAGAGAAATATTTACCGACGGAAGAGGGATTGCCTCCTTTGGGGAATGCAACGGTTTGGGCCTGGGACATAGAGGCAAATCAAATCGTTGAGAATTCTAAAATCGACAATAAAACAGTGTTTTCATTAGAATTGAATACCATGCCGGGTTGGGCGGGTAGTTCGTTTTATTGGTTACGTTATATGGAGGTTGGAAATCAAGATGAAATCGCTTCGAAAGAAGCTATTCAATATTGGCAAAATGTAGATTTGTATATAGGAGGAAACGAACATGCAACGGGACATTTGTTGTATGCGCGTTTTTGGAATAAATTTTTAAAAGACATTGGTATAGTAGCGGTGGAAGAGCCGTTTAAAAAGCTGATTAACCAAGGTATGATATTGGGAAATAGTGCTTTTGTTTACCGTTTAGAAGGTAGTAATACTTTTGTTTCTAAAAATGCGATAACCGATCAAAAAGTACAAGCACTTCACGTAGACGTAAGTTTGGTGAATGCTTCTAGTGAGTTAGATGTAGCTGGCTTTAAGGCTTGGCGTCCTGATTTTACTTCGGCTACTTTTATTTTGGATGAGAACGGGAAATACATCGTAGGACACGAGGTAGAGAAAATGTCTAAATCAAAGTTTAACGTAGTGAATCCAGATGACATTTGCGAAGAATACGGTGCAGATACCTTGCGTTTATACGAAATGTTTTTAGGTCCTTTGGAGCAGGCTAAGCCTTGGAATACAGCTGGAATCAGTGGTGTTTTTGGTTTCCTAAAGAAACTTTGGAAACTTTACGCCGATGATAACGGTATCGTAGTAAGCGATGACGTGCCTACAACAGAAATGTTTAAAAGCCTTCATAAAACCATTAAAAAAGTTTCAGAAGACATTGAGAACTTCTCATTTAATACATCCGTTTCGCAATTTATGATATGCGTAAACGAATTGAGTCAGCAAAAATGTCATCACCGTGCTATTTTAGAGCCTTTAGCTGTTGTCATAGCACCTTATGCACCTCATATAGCTGAAGAACTTTGGTCTATGTTGGGACATAAGGAATCGGTTTCTAAACAGCCTTTTCCTAGTTTCGTAGCGTCTTATTTGGTGGAGAGTACTAAGGAATATCCCGTTTCATTTAATGGTAAAATGCGATTTAAATTAGAATTACCAATGGATTTAACTGCAGCGCAAATTGAAGAGATCGTGATGAAAGATGTGCGTACTCAAGCTCAGTTAAACGGTGTGGCTCCTAAAAAAGTGATTATCGTACCAGGTAAAATTATTAATTTGGTGGGCTAAATGATGGTGGGTTCGTCGAAATAGCTATAGCTCGCATAAAAGCTTATCCCTCTTGAATCTAGTGCTGATTACTCATTACTGCTCAGGGATCAATGTTTACCTAAATAAAAAAAGCTGTCGATAGACAGCTTTTTTTATTTATTAGGTCTGATGATTAAAGCATTGGGAAATGAAGTTCTAATCGACTGCAGATTGCGCTCGGCTTCGATACGTGTGTTGAAGTTTCCGACCCATACCTTATAAGACGGATTGGTGTAAACAATACTGCCGTCGAGTTGGGGGTATTGTTGGTTGAATTGATTAAGTCTGTTTCTCGCTTCTGAATTGCTGCCGTAAAAAATTTGAATTTTAAAACGGTCGTTCACTGTAGACGAAGAATTGACTTTTCGCTTCTCATTTAATAAAGTTTGGAAGCTTGGGTCTTCTTGAATAGTAACTTTTTGTTGTTGAGCGAAGCATACATTTGCGCAACAAATTAAGTAGGATGTTGCTAAAAGGTTTCTTAAAATTCTCATAATGAATTATATTTGTTGCAAAAGTACGATATATATAAATAAATACACAAGAGCGGTCTATTTAGAATAGGTATAAATTACATTTTAAGTCTGGTAAAGGTTTTAAGAGTAATTCATAAATTGTATTTTTGTCGGAGTTTATAAATAGGGTAGTTAATAGAAAGCTAATATTAGCACAAAAAAACTATCTAATTTAGTTGATAATCATTTTATAACTATGGAAAAAGTGGGTAACCATAATTCGTTTTCAAAGATTTTTTTCTTTTGTTTAGCGTTAATGCTATCGTTCTCTACAGTTTCATTTGCTCAAGACGCAGCAAAAGGTAGAGAAGTATTTAATTCAAACTGTGCGGCATGTCATAAGCTGGATGGAAATTCAACAGGGCCTGCGCTACGTGGTGTAGTCGAAAGACACGACACCGCTTGGTTGCACAAATGGATTAAGAGTAGTTCGTCCTTGATCAAATCAGGGGATGCGGCTGCTGTGAAACTCTTCAATGAGTGGAATAAAGTCGTGATGAATGACTTTCCTGCTCTATCTGATGAGGATATTGACAATATTTTAGCTTATACTTCTGAGCCTGCAAAGGTGGCGCCTGTGGCTGCTGCTGGCGGAACTCAGGCTCAAGGTGGCGGTTCGAACGATGTTTCGAATATGGTTGTCTTGGGGGCATTGGTGGTGGTTTTGTTACTTTTGGTAGCGATGCTCTTCTTTGTTAAGAAAGTTTTAAATAAAGTTGTTGAAGCTAACGGATTAACTCCGGAGGTTCGTCAGAGTGTTCCAATTTGGAAGGCATTTGCTAAAAATCAATTTATGGTTGTTCTTACGACGATTGTATTTATTTTAGTAGGCTCTTATTTTGCATACGGTTATTTGATGCAGATTGGGGTTGATAAAGGGTACGAGCCGGTGCAGCCTATTCATTTCTCTCATAAAATTCACGCTGGTGACAACGGTATCGATTGTAAATACTGTCACTCTTCTGCACGAGTGAGTAAAACTTCTGGAATTCCTTCATTGAATGTTTGTATGAATTGTCATAAAAGCATTAGTGAATTCCAAGGTGATGCTGGTGTTGATTACGGAAACTACAGCCCAGAATTCTATACAGCTGAAATTCAAAAATTATACGCTGCTGTAGGTTGGGATCCTGCGACTCAAAAATATACTGGTGAAGAAAAACCGGTTAAATGGGTTAGAATTCACAACTTGCCAGATTTTGTGTACTATAATCACTCTCAGCACGTTTCTGTAGCTGGATTGGAGTGTCAAACTTGTCATGGTCCTGTAGAGGAGATGGAAGTAATGAGACAACATTCTCCATTAACTATGGGATGGTGTATTGATTGCCACCGTAAAACGGATGTCAAAATGGAAAACAATGAGTATTATGCGAAAATTCATGAAGAATTGTCTAAGAAATACGGAGTTGAGAAATTGACCGTTGCGCAAATGGGTGGTTTAGAGTGTGGAAAGTGCCACTATTAAAAATAATTTAAGAAGCTAATATATATATACAATGGCATCAAACAAAAAATACTGGA
>JBEBUC010000006.1:0-147900 GCA_040393465.1 Flavobacterium sp.
GTTTTACAACGGAGCGACGTGTTCGACCTTCGGTCTCGGTTCGTCGCCTTTCTTTTAAGAACCCCTAGTCTTCACAGACTAGGGGTTTTTTGTTTTACAACGGAGCGACGTGTTCGGCCTTTGGCCTCGGTTCGTCGCCTTTCTTTTAAAAACCCCTAGTCTTCACAGACTAGGGGTTTTTTTATGCCTATACGCGAATGTGCACATAGGCGTATTCGCCTTTTTTATTATGAAAAAGCCTAGCGCAGCGCCGCAACACAAAAAAGCTGCTGTTTTGTCGAAGACGAAACAGCAGCTTTTTTGCATAAACGCAATATAAAACTACATCAAGTAGATGCTAATTTTTAGCTGTACGTCCCCATCTCCATACCTAAAACAACCTATTTTTTAGTTATTAAGACACTATAATCGGTCAATAACGGTATGAATTCTTATATTGAAGGATACAGTTGTCAGAAAATCTAATCAGTTTTATATAGTATTATTATTATTATGTAGGGTTTTTTTTTGCCCATAAGCGAATGTGCACATAGGCGTATACGCTTGATTTTTGCATATACGCATCCATGTAAATGCAGTTGTCAAAAAATAAAACCAGGTAGTTATAAAGGCGTTGAATAATAAAGAGTCCAGTGCAGCACCGCGATACCAAAAGCTTTCGGTTTGTCGAAGACGAAACGAAAGCCTTTTTGATCATTCGTTAACCCGATTATATAGATTGTTGTCAGAATCAAATCAAGTGTTTGGGATTGTTATTTCAAAAAAAAAGCCACCCGTTTGGATAGCTTTTTGTATGGACTGTATGATGTTTTTATATTCCAATTTCAAATTGTACTCTTAAATACCAATTGTTTTTTTGATTACCGGACTGATAACGCAGTTCATCAAAAGTAAGTTCTGTTTGGATTTTAAAGGCGTGTTCCCATAAATATTTGGTAACTCCTATACTGTATTGATTGGTGTTGGGAACGTTTAAATTGAATAGTTCCGATTGCACTTTTTGCATCGAATAACGGCCTATTAATTCATAATCATTGGCGAATATATAACTCAATTGATAATCCATACCATGTCCTGCAAATACATAATTGCTGCCTGCAATGCCTTCGGAGTCGATTCCGCTGGTAATAGGATTATCGGTCATTCGATTCATATAAGACATCATGGCGGCCCAACCGTTGTATTTAAAAATACCGTCGAGTAGTAGAGCATTAAAACGTCTTGGTTCGTATAATATTTCGCCCAATTGTCCTTGTGATTGCTTGGCATTATTGTTTTGATGATAGGTTCCAGATAGCATCAATTTAGGGTCTTGTTCCCGAGAAAGATCTCCTTCAAAGTAAGCACCGTCTTTAGAGAAAGTACCAAAAGGCAATAATTCAAGTTTTCCAGTAAGGGCTACATTGGTAGCTGTGCCGGTCCAGTTTCTACCTTGACCGCTCGATATAGCGGTTTTGATATTGTAAGAAAAGGCGTCTTTGTGTTCCTGTAGGTAATAGGCTTGGATACCGAAATCGCGATCTAAATTGAATTTGGCGTTGTTGATTGATCGATCGGTTAGTTGTAAAGCACCTGACGAATTTACACGTTGCCTGTTTCCTGGAAGTTTGGTTTGCCCAAAAGTAAAACTCCAGTTGTTGTTTGGACGGTAGATAAGTGCTGCATCGCGAATGATATTGATGTTTTTACCTTCTTCGATTTCTCCAACGTCTCCGGGAGCAAAGGAAAGTTGTAATACATACAAGAAATGCGGGTTTCCAACATAACCGTCGAAACGCAAGCGAAGCCTTCTAATTTGTGCGTCATAAGCCCCGTCTTCGCCTTCTTTTTCCATATACGTAATTCTATTCTGCATTCTAAAGCGAATGTTTAGTTGAAAGATACTGTCTGCAGAAGTCATTCCGAGACCCTTTCCATAGCTATAGTAGGGTAGGGAGGATAATTTCACATCATTATTGGTCTCACTTTTTTTAAATACCTGAGCCTGAGTGATTAGGCCGAAAAAGATAAAAATTAAGATGTATGCCTTTTTCATTTTATATTTTTTAAATTTACATGCACAAAACTAAACTTATTTTCGCTAGTAAGATAAAGAAATTGTTACCGGCAAATTAAGTGATTGTTAAGGGAGTGTTAAGAAAGTAAATTTATGGAAGTATCGTATATCGCATACCGTTTTGAAGTGGAACCTAGAGAGTTAGGTACCGAAATTTTAATTGCTGAATTGGCTGAAAAAGCGTTCGAAAGTTTTGAAGAATCGGAAATAGGAGTTTCGGCCTATGTTCAAAAGGGGCTTTGGAGTGAAGATATTTTGGAGGGTGTAGAAATCTTAAATTCTCCTGATTTTAAGATCAGTTACATCGTAGAGGATATTGAACAGGTTAATTGGAACGAGGAATGGGAGAAGAATTTTAATCCGATTGATGTCGATGGTGTTTGTTATGTACGTGCACCTTTTCATGAAAAGACCGACGCTAAATACGATATCGTTATCGAACCAAAGATGAGTTTTGGAACAGGTCATCACGAGACTACTTTTATGATGATTCGTCATATCTTGCAAAATGAAATGACAGACAAGGTGGTTTTGGATATGGGTTGTGGTACGGCTATACTAGGTATCTTAGCAGCTATGCGTGGAGCAAAGCACGTAGATGCCGTTGATATTGATAATTGGTGTTATTTAAACTCTATAGAAAATGCGGAGCGTAATAATTGCACGAATATTGATGTGTTTGAAGGAGATGCAAGTATTTTGACCACAGAAAAGAAGTATGATATTATTTTAGCGAATATCAATAGAAATATTCTTTTGAATGACATGGTTACTTATGTCACGTGTTTAAAAGAGGGTGGTTCGATTTATTTTAGTGGGTTTTATACGGAGGATATTCCTTTTATTCAAGAGGAAGCAGCGAAGCGTGGATTGAGTTATATCAATCAGTTAGAAAAGAATAATTGGGTGTCTTTAAAGTTTAATAAAGCATAAAAGAATAAAAATGAGTACCAAGGAAAAAGAATTAGAAGATATAGCGGTATCTGAATTAATTGATGGCTTAAGTGAAATTGTGTTATACAATGACGATGTCAATACATTTGATCATGTTATTGATACCTTAATTCGCGTTTGTAACCATACCGCAGAGCAGGCGGAGCAATGTGCGGTATTGGTTCACTATAAAGGCCGTTGTACGGTTAAGACCGGTTCGTTTAAAGAATTAAAGCCACAGTGTTTGCAATTGTTAGATGCGGGCTTAAGTGCAGAAATTATGTAATTTTATGGACTGTTTATCTTGTGAGAATAACGGTCATTAAGGTATTTGTTAAATAGTGTGTTAGTGAAAGTAATCAGAGTTTAAAAAAACGTGATTGTTGTAGTATGGTGGGGTTAGCCCCGATAGCAGCGGCATCCTTTACCGAAGCGATAGCGTAGGGAAAGATATAGCGTATAGCGGGAAGGGAAAGACATTAAATCATCCTTTTACTTGCTCCAAGAAAGAAATAGTGTCCTATAAAAACAAAAGAGTCTTCTAGTTCTAGAAAGACTCTTTTGTTTTATAATACTAATTGGAAATTACGCCATCGTATGGAAAACGTTTTGAACGTCTTCATCTTCTTCAATGCGCTCTAACAATTTTTCTACATCGGCAATTTGATCTTCTGTAAGTTCTTTTGTAATTTGAGGAATACGATCAAAACCGGAAGATAAAATCTCGATGCCTCTTGCTTCCAATTCTTTTTGGATGGCTCCGAAGCTTTCAAATGGAGCATAAATCATAATACCGTCTTCATCGTCAAATATTTCGTCAATTCCGAAATCGATCAACTCGAGTTCGAATTCTTCTAAGTCGATATTATCGTTTTTAGGGATTCTAAAGTTGCAAGTATGATCAAACATAAACTCTACAGAACCTTGAGTACCGAAAGTACCGTTGCATTTATTGAAGTAACTTCTAATATTTGCAACTGTTCTGTTGTTGTTATCGGTTGCCGTTTCAATTAGTATAGCGATACCATGCGGTGCATATCCTTCAAAAAGTACTTCTTTATAGTTGGCCGTATCTTTATCAGAAGCTTTCTTAATCGCTCTCTCTACGTTTTCTTTGGGCATGTTTGCCGCTTTGGCATTTTGAATAACGGCACGTAAACGAGAGTTGGAATCGGGATTAGGTCCACCTTCCTTAACGGCCATGACGATATCTTTTCCAATTCTAGTAAACGTTTTTGCCATTGCAGACCAACGTTTTAGCTTTCTGTTTTTTCTAAATTCAAACGCTCTTCCCATTTCTTATTGCTTTTTAATCATTTTTGGAGTACAAAAATACGGGTAATTAATTTTTATTCTATAAAAAAAGAGGATATAAATCCTCCTCTTTTTCGTTTTATTTTTTATAAAATGGTGTTTTAACCACTTGGGCTGCAACATCATTTTTTCTAATTCTAATGGCAATTTCACTTCCTTCTTTAGCATATTCTACAGGTACATAACCCATACCAATACCTTTGTTTAAAGACGGAGACATAGTACCAGAAGTGACTTTTCCAATAACTTCACCTTCTTTGTTTACGATTTCGTAATCGTGACGTGGAATTCCTCTATCTGTCAACTCAAAACCAACTAATTTATTTTTTAAGCCAGCTTCTTTTTCTGCTTTTAGATTTTCTGAGTTCACAAATGCTTTAGTGAACTTAGTTACCCATCCCAATCCAGCTTCCAAAGGAGACGTTTCGTCAGTGATTTCATTACCATATAGGCAATATCCCATTTCCAATCTTAAAGTATCTCTTGCGGCTAAACCAATTGGTTTGATGCCCCAAGCTGTTCCTGCTTCAAATACTTTATTCCAAATCGTTTCCACATCTTCGTTTTTTACATAAATTTCAAATCCTCCAGAACCGGTATATCCAGTAGCAGAAATGATTACATTTTCTACGCCTGCAAAAGTGGTGGTTTCAAAGTGGTAAAATTTGATAGCAGCTAAGTCGATAGTCGCTAAGCTTTGCATAGCTTCTATTGCTTTAGGACCTTGCACGGCTAAAAGAGAATAAGAATCAGAAAGATTTTCTAATACAGCTCCTACGTCATTGTGAGAAGAAACCCAATTCCAGTCTTTTTCTATATTGGAAGCATTAACAACCATCAAATACTCTTCGTCGTTTACTTTGTACGTGATGATATCATCAATTACACCACCTTTTTCATTTGGGAAATAGCAGTATTGCGCTTTTCCGTTGGTTAAAGTCGAAGCATCATTTGAGGTTACTTTTTGAACTAATGCTAGGGCATTAGGTCCTGATATTTTGAATAATCCCATGTGTGAAACATCAAATACTCCCACACCGTTACGGATGGTTTCGTGTTCAATGTTTACGCCTTCGTATTGAACTGGCATAGAAAATCCTGCGAAAGGAACCATTTTTGCTCCTAAAGCTTCGTGTATGTGATTTAGAGTAACGTGTTTCATGGTAGTTGTGTGACAAATTGATTAAGGCCGCTAAAATAACCATTTTTTAGTTCATAAAAAATGGATTTACCTAAAGAATTAGTACTCTAGTGCTGCAAAGTATTTTTTTTTAATTTCTAGCTGTTTCTATTTTTAATCCATAAGACTTAACGGTGCTGTTTACGAGTTGTAAAGCGATCTTATAAAGTATTAAGATAAATCAGCTTTCTTGTTGATATTAAATAGAAATGCTCCATCCAATAGGTGGAGTTTTTTGCGTTGTTATTAGTGTTTTCTAAAATTATAATTTTGTATTTCTCAGTCGCAACGAATTCAAAATGACCGATACCGAACTAAAACTCATGGCTAAAGCTGCTATCATTGGTGATAAGACCAAGCCAGAAATGGGATATAAGATTCCGGCAGCTATTGGTATTCCTATAGTGTTGTAGAAAAAAGCAAAGAATAAGTTTTGTTTGATGTTTCTCATGACGGAATGACTGAGTTTGATCGCTTTCGGTATACCGGCTAAATCTCCTTTTAGTAACGTGATTTCCGAGCTTTCTATGGCAACATCGGTTCCAGTTCCCATAGATATTCCAATATTGGCTTGGGCTAGGGCAGGGGCATCATTAATACCATCTCCAGCCATGGCTACTATTTTTCCACTGTCTTGTAGTTTTTTAATTTCGGCTAATTTGTCTTGCGGTAAGGCTTCAGCATGGAAGTTATGGATTCCGAGTTCATTTGCTACAGCTAGGGCCGTGTTTTTATTATCGCCGGTAATCATAATTACTTCAATGCCTTGGTTTTGTAGGTCTTGAATTGCTTTTTTACTAGTCGGTTTTATTTTGTCGTACAAAACGACATAGCCTAATATTTCAGAACCTTCCGCAATATAGGATACGGTTTTACCCAGACTTTGCTGTTGATTGACTGCTAAAGCCATTTGCGGATCTAAAACCCCATTGATTTCTTTCATTAAGGCTCGATTCCCCAATGAAATTTTTTTGCCGTTTACAAGACCTTGAATCCCTTTGCCTGTCAACGATATAAACATCTTTACAGGAGTTAGGGAAATACCCTTATTCTGGGCTAATTTGGTAAATGATACCGCTAAGGGGTGTTCGCTATTTTGGTTTAGAGAGGCAGTGATCTGAAGCAATTCATTTTCGGTGTAAGCATTTGATTGCGAAACTATTTTTTCTATAGAGGGTTTTCCCTCGGTTAGCGTACCGGTTTTATCTGTAATCAAAACATTAATTTTGTTGCTGATTTCAAGAGCTTCTGCGTTTTTTATTAAAATTCCATTTTGCGCGCCTTTACCTATACCAACCATAATTGACATGGGCGTAGCTAAACCCAGTGCACAAGGACACGCAATAATGAGTACGGCTAACGCATTGACAAAGGCATAGACCATTTTAGGTGCTGGTCCCCAGAGATACCAAATTCCAAATGTAATTAGGGCAATTGCAATAACTGTTGGTACAAAATATTTGGCAACTTTATCGGCTAGTTTTTGTATGGGAGCCCTCGATCGACTTGCGGTATTAACCAGCTCAATGATTTTAGCTAATAAGGTGTCGCTTCCTACTTTTTCGGCTTGCATTATAAAGCTTTGAGTACCGTTGATGGTTCCTCCTATAACTTTATCCGTTGGCTTTTTAACTATAGGTATAGGTTCTCCGGTAATCATGGCCTCGTCAACACTGCTTTCGCCTTCAACTATAAAACCATCCACAGGAATTTTTTCGCCGGGTTTAACGCGAAGTTTAAAGCCGATTTCGATTTTTTCAATTTCAATTTTATCGTCGCCCTGATCGGTAACTAATGTCGCATCGGTGGGCGCGAGTTTTAATAATTCTTTGATAGCGCCACTGGTTCTGCTGTGTGCTTTGGCTTCCATTACTTGTCCAACTAAGACCAAGGTCAATATGACCGCAACCGATTCGAAATACAAGTGAATGGTACCGTGTTCGCCTCGAAAATCATCGGGAAAAATGGACGGAAATAGCATGGCCATCAAGCTAAATAAAAAACCTGCTGTCGTACCTAGTCCAATCAAACTAAACATGTTTAAATTCCACGTTTTAAAGGAAGTCCAAGCACGATCAAAGAACATCCAAGTTACGTAGATTACCGGCAGGCAAAACAGCAGCTGAATGTAGTTCGAAATAGCATGTGGAATAACTTTGGAAATAGGGCTGCCCGGTAACATATCTCCCATGGATAGGATGAAAATCGGTAACGTAAATGCCGTTGCTATCTTTAATTTCTTAAGTAAGTCCGTATAGGTGGTGTCCTCCGGTTCTATTGAAAGGGTTTTGGGAACTAAGTCCATACCGCATTTTGGGCAAGATCCCGGTTCATCATAGGTTTTGTCGCCTTCACATAACATGGGACAATAGTACACGGTTTTAACGATTTTTTTGGCGGGAATTTGTTCGAGATTCATCCCACAAATTGGACACCCGACATTGGTGTCATAAATTTTGTCTCCTTCGCACAACATGGGACAAAAATATTTACCGGCGTGGTCGCTCATGTTTTTTGGAACTTCGACTTCATGGGCTTCATGGTCCACGTGTACAGCGGCTAAGACTTCTTGAGTGCCGTCTTGATGAGTAATGATTTCTTGGATGATATAATCACCTTTTTTATATAGAGCCTTTTGGATTTCTTCGGTACTTATGGATTGTTTCATCTCGACATCGGCTTGACCGTTTTCAAGAGTTACCACAGCTTGAATTCCTTCTATATCATTTAGGGTGTCTTCTACTGTGGTTCTACAACCGTTACAGGTCATTCCGGTTATTTTATATGTTTTAATCATTTTATTTTTTTAAAATGGTTAGTTAACTAAGTTAGTTGCGTACTAAAAAACTGTTTAATAAAACATCTTTAGTTACAGCTGTTTGTAATAGGGGACTAACAAATATAATACAGCTGGTAGAATAGTGCAGTTATATGGGCTAAAACCTTTGTTATAACTAGATTCGGTTTTAGGCTTGTCCTCCCCTTTTAGGTACTAATTTACTCTTTTATATTGAAGAATTAGAAGTCGATTCCATTGTAGATGGATCATGTTGTTTGAAGTAGCAGTTGTTTTAATTTCTTGCGGCTCAAGAATAAAAACTAAATTCAAATAAAAAACTTGAATTGGATAAAGTGAATTCTAAAGATAAATAATGTGTTGGAAGTAAGGTTTTTAAGTTCTTTATAAAAAAAATCAATCAAGATAAAAGATATTTTTTCGGTACTTTCCAGGACCAATTCCTAAACGCACCAAAAAAATATATTTAAAAAAAGCATTGTCGATTATCTATTACTTTTTATCATGGCTAATCATCCAGTGAATGCCAAATTGATCGGTAAACATACCAAACCAGGCTCCCCAAAATGTTTTTTCCAAGGGTGTGGTAATGGTTCCGTTTGCAGACAATTCGCTAAATAGACGTTGGGCTTCTTCTTCTGAAGGAACATTTATGGCAAGGGAAACGTTGTTTCCTACTTTTAATTCAGGATCGAAATGTAGGGATTGATCACTTCCTATAAGAGTGGTTTTTGGATTGATAGGGAGCAGCACATGTAAAACGCGTTTGCCCTCTTCTTCCGTTAAGGGAATATCGGAAGGAAAATCGCTGAAACGGGTTATTTGAGATAATTCTCCACCAAAAATACGGTGATAAAAAGTAAAGGCTTGTTCACAGTTTCCGTCAAAATGTAAATAGGGGTTAATCGTAGTCATTCGCAGTTGTTTTTCAAATTGTGGGATGGTATAAATCTTTGTTATCTTAAAGATAAGGAAAAATATTTAATAAGTTCTAATTCTATGATTTAAAGCAAAAAAAATCAAGGAACTAGGCTGTTTTGGCTATGATTTTTTTTTCCTAAAAAAGTTTGTTTACAAAGTAGATGTAAACTAATAATTCTTTAGTAAAAAAGTGCGAAACCTTGGCGTATTTTGATTATTTTTGCAAAAAAATACCATACAAACTTCCATATTATGTACAAAAGCTTAATTCGTCCGATACTTTTTAAATTTGATCCTGAAAGAGTACATCATTTTACTTTTTTTTCGATGCGGTTGATGAATAAGATACCGGGAGTTTCTGGTTTGATTAGAAGTTTTTGTCAAGTAAACGACCCTCGATTGGAACGCGAAGTTTTTGGATTAAAATTTAAAAACCCCGTTGGATTGGCGGCTGGCTTGGATAAAGATGCAGCGATGTATTCGGAATTAGAGAACTTTGGTTTTGGTTTTATAGAAATCGGAACTTTAACCCCTAAGGCGCAAGAGGGAAATCCAAAGACACGATTGTTTCGTTTGAAGTCCGACAAGGGTATTATAAACAGAATGGGATTTAACAATGGAGGTGTTGAGGCAGCAGTTACTCGTTTGAAAAAGAACAAAGGAACACTTATTGGTGGAAATATAGGAAAGAATAAACTGACTGATAACGACGATGCTATAAGCGATTATGAAATTTGTTTTGAGACTTTGTTTGATTATGTTGATTACTTTGTAGTCAATGTAAGTTCACCAAACACACCTAATTTAAGAGCGTTACAAGATAAAGAGCCTTTAAAAGCCTTATTGCATGCTCTGCAAAATAAGAATGCATTAAAGAAATCACCCAAGCCGATATTACTTAAAATAGCTCCTGATTTAACAGACGACCAATTGTTGGATATTATTGAAATTGTTGATGAAACCAAAATTGCGGGTGTTATTGCCACCAATACAACAATCTCTAGAGAAAATCTAGTATCACCAGAGCAAGCTGAGATGGGAGGTTTAAGCGGAAAACCATTGACAAAACGCAGTACAGAAGTTATCCGTTTTTTAGCAGATAAGAGTCACCGTTCCTTCCCGATTATCGGAGTGGGCGGCATTCATACTGCCGAGGATGCTTTGGAGAAACTTGATGCAGGAGCCAGTTTGGTACAACTTTACACGGGTTTTATTTATGAAGGACCTGCTTTGATTAAATCTATTAACCAAGCAATTTTGGCAAAAAAATAAAACAAACATGTCTTCAGAAGTTTTACTTACTTTCTTTTTTACTAGTTTGGCCTTAATCTTAACTCCTGGGCCAGATATATTGTATATACTCTCTCAGAGTATTACGCGGGGAAGAAAGTATGGTATGGCCACTGCGATTGGGCAAATAGGTGGATTGGTTTTTCATTTATCGCTTTTTGCCTTTGGGATTTCGAGTTTTATAATCGATTCAACACTCATTTATACCTTAGTCAAGATGATGGGGGCGGGCTATTTGTTTTATTTGTCCTATAAGGTCTATCATACCGCAGATTTATTGGTAAGTGAAAACAAAAACGGAGTTGAAAAGTCTTTTATGGGATTTGTACGTCAAGGATTATTGATGAATGTGATGAATCCCAAAGTCATGATGTTTTTCCTGGCTTTATTCCCAACCTTTATTTCTGATACGGGAGCTAATGTAAAAGTTCAAGTTTTTACTTTAGGGCTTGTTTTTATTACGCAAACCCTAGTTGTTTTTAGTACCATCTGCATTATAGCATCTCAATTAACGGATGTTTTAAAAAGCAATCGCGCTTTTAACACTTTCCTAAAGTGGATGCAGATAGTCGTTTTTACAGGATTGGGAATTTATATATTGATTTGATGTGTACATTTTCAAAGATTCATTGTTTCTCTATTTACGAAAATCACCATATAAACGAATCAGCGTATATGCGAATCGGCTATTTTTATTCATTTCATTTTGCACAATAAATATCTTTCCTATATCTTTGAAACCTTATGAAGCCAGTAAAAATTATAGAATGCCCTCGTGATGCGATGCAAGGCATTAAGATGTTTATCCCAACTGAAAAAAAGGTACAGTATATTCAATCTCTTTTGAGAGTAGGATTTGATACCATTGATTTTGGGAGTTTTGTATCTGCTAAGGCGATTCCTCAAATGCAGGATACCGCTGAATTATTGGCGCAGTTGGATTTGTCTCGAACGCAGAGTAAATTATTAGCGATTATTGCTAATACGCGCGGTGCAGAATTGGCTTCAGAGCACAAAGAGATTAAATATTTAGGTTTTCCTTTTTCGATATCTGAAAACTTTCAGATGCGAAACACGCATAAAACGATTGCAGAATCTTTGGTTACCCTACAAGAGATTTTAAATATTGCAGCAAAATGTGATAAAGAGGTTGTGGCCTATTTATCTATGGGATTTGGCAATCCCTATGGAGACCCTTGGAATGTAGATATCGTTGGCGAATGGACAGAGAAGCTTTCCAATATGGGCGTTAAGATTTTATCTTTATCCGATACAGTAGGAAGCTCTACACCAGAAGTTATTGATTATTTGTTTTCCAATTTGATTCCCAAGTACCCTAATATTGAATTTGGTGCCCATTTGCATACCACGCCCGACCGCTGGTTTGAGAAAATTGATGCGGCCTACAAAGCGGGCTGTCACCGTTTCGATGGTGCCATCAAGGGATATGGCGGCTGTCCAATGGCTAAAGATGATTTGACAGGCAATATGCCGACGGAGAAGATGCTGAGTTATTTTACGGCAAACAAGGTCGAAACCAATCTGAGTGCCATGTCGTTCGAGAGTTCTTATAACGAAGCGTTAAAAATATTTAATTTTTATCATTAATCTTTTTTATTTGATTTAAAAAGGCTAAATTTGCGTGCAATTCAACTACAAATTGCAATGAAAGCACATACAGCTAAAATCATAGGAGAAGGATTAACATACGATGATGTATTGTTGATTCCAAGTTACTCAGAAATCTTGCCGAGAGAGGTAAGTATCAAATCAAAATTTTCCAAAAACATTACGTTAAATGTTCCTATAGTTTCTGCTGCTATGGATACTGTTACTGAAAGTGCTATGGCTATTGCTATGGCTCGTGAGGGAGGTATTGGGGTGTTGCATAAAAACATGACTATTGAACAACAAGCTGCTGAAGTTCGCAAAGTTAAACGTGCGGAGTCCGGTATGATCATCGATCCAGTTACTTTACCTTTATCTGCTAATGTTGGTGATGCTAAAAGAGCTATGGCTGAATACGGCATAGGTGGTATTCCGGTAGTTGATGAAAACAAGGTATTAAAAGGAATTGTAACCAACCGGGATCTTCGTTTTGAAAAAATAAACGAACGTTCTATTTTGGAAGTGATGACCAAAGAAAATATTGTTACTGCTGCAGAGGGAACTACGTTACCTGAAGCAGAAGGAATACTTCAAGAAAATAAAATCGAAAAACTTCCCGTAGTCAATACTAATTATCAATTAGTAGGTTTAATTACCTTTAGAGATATAACCAAATTGACTCAAAAACCCAATGCCAATAAAGATAAATTTGGAAGACTTCGCGTTGCTGCTGCTCTTGGAGTAACTGCCGATGCTGTCGAACGTGCTGCTGCACTAGTTGCTGCGGGTGTAGATGCCTTAATTATCGATACGGCACACGGTCATTCAAAAGGTGTTATTAGTGTCTTAAAAGATGTGAAAAGTAATTTTCCACACATCGACGTAGTAGTTGGAAACATTGCTACGCCAGAAGCGGCATTATTCTTAGTTGAAAATGGAGCAGATGCTGTTAAGGTTGGAATTGGACCGGGTTCTATTTGTACTACGAGAGTAGTGGCAGGAGTTGGTTTTCCTCAGTTTTCAGCTATTTTAGAAGTGGCTGCTGCTTTGGAAGGAACGGGGATTCCCGTAATTGGTGATGGAGGAATTCGCTATACAGGAGATATTCCGAAAGCTTTGGCTGCAGGTGCTGACTGTGTGATGTTGGGATCCATGTTGGCAGGTACGAAAGAATCTCCAGGAGAAACCATTATTTTTGAAGGTAGAAAATTCAAATCATACCGCGGTATGGGATCGGTTGAAGCCATGAAAGAAGGGTCTAAAGACCGTTACTTCCAAGATGTAGAAGACGATGTGAAAAAATTAGTACCGGAAGGAATTGTAGGACGTGTTCCATATAAAGGAGAGTTGGATGAAAGTATGCAACAATTTATAGGAGGCCTGCGTGCAGGTATGGGATACTGTGGTGCTAAAGATGTGAAAACACTTCAAAAAACGGCTCGTTTTATCCGCTTAACCGCTTCGGGAATTGGGGAAAGTCATCCTCATAATGTTACCATTACGAAAGAAGCTCCAAATTATTCGAGATAATTTCTGAATTTATAGTAAATAAGAAAAAGCCACATCCCTAAAGATGTGGCTTTTTTTATGTTGCCACATTCCGAGCTAGTGAGTTTATTATTGGATGAAAAAATGTTGGGAGTAATTCCGTTAAAACGACCTGTTTAAGGAATTAAAAAGCGTTTTTGTTAGAGGACTAAACGATTAGATTCGAAGTTCGTAATATGGCGAAACGGAGATTAGGTATATTAAGGTATTTGTCTAATTATTCTCTTCTATTTAACTTAAAATTCAGTTAAAAAACGCTTTAATTGAAGTAAAGTGCTCTAAAAGATTAACATATGTTAATCTTTTAGTAACTAATAATTAATATACTAGAAACGCTAAACTGCTGGATATTAAATACCTTTGTTTCAGATAATCAGATTGATCAACAAGTTAATTTAATAACACAATTACTTATGGAAACCATGGTGTCACAAAACCAAGTATTTTATGGTTCTTTATTATATGTAGCTTCATTGATATGGGCTTTAAGCATATTGTACAATAAGGAGACAAAAAAAAGTAATGAAACCTATTGGATGGTAATCATACTTGCATTGCCGTTTTTAGGTACTATCATTTACCTTATAAAACATTATACCTCTAGCAAAAAAGGAAAATACGCTACTTCTTAAGTAGACTCTGGAAAGATCTAGCTATAGTCTTTTAAGTAGTTTTGAATACTGATAAGTCGAAGATTTTACGGGAATTTAAAATAACACAAGCGAGCATGTATTATGGCTCTTTGATAAGGGAAGTCTAAAGGGGAGTAAAGTTATTGTAGTAAAGCTATTTTTTGCTCTATTTCACTTACGCTTCCCAACCAATAATTGATGGCCTCCTGATTGCTGATTGTGGTTTTTTTTGATTGTTTTGGAAGTTTGATTAAATGAGACCAGCTTCGTTGCCTATCACTTTCGATTTCCGGTTTGGTTTTCGGTTCAATACGTTTTCGCCAAAAATCGATATTTTTTAAATATTCCCTTTTTATATTTTCTAAATAGGCTATCAGTGCTGGTAGTGAATGGGGTATATAGCCCGGTCCGCTACAGCCACAAGAGTGAAAAGTTATACCGACAACATAGAGTTTTTCCAAATGTTGCCAAGCTTTGATATTGTTTTTTTTAGGTGATTCGAAGTCCAGACCCATATCGGCCGTTAATTCGCCACACTGCGGGCAGCTCGCTTTAAATAGGGAACAGGTTCCTCTTTTTATGTCTGTTATCAATCTGCGTTTAAATGTTTTTCGGCATTTAAAACAAGCGTAATGAGGTTTATAGGCAGTTGCGTATCTACACATAATCATAAAAATAATAGAACTAAGTTCGGCAATTGTGGTGAAAAAAAAAAGAAAGAAAGACTAAAGAAACAGTTTTGTCGGTTATTTAGATTCTTTTTTGATTAGATTCCTCATAAAAAAAGTGAGACAATGGGTCTCACTTTTCGTTAATTTACAAATAAAACATACTTTAGAGCTCTGTCACCGTTTTAATATTCATGGAGTAATCCGCCTTAAAAATCATTTTTGTTCCACAAACGCAAGCGATGTATTCTGCCGTATTTCCGGCATCTTTACCGCTAATGATTTTAATATTTTCTATGGCACAAGAAGTTAATTGAGAAATATCTTTTTTAATTCTTGGAATACTTGTTGGATGTGTAATTTTTCCTTCTGCTAAACTTCTTACTTCATCATTGTCAGTTAGTAAGCAAACATTGTCCTTTTCAATAGCTTTACGCTTTTCTTTTTTAGTCTTCTTATGGACAACCTCCGTTTTAGATACCTTTTCATTAGTCTTTTTATTTTGTGCTACAGCAAAAGAACAACTAAGGAGAAACACCAATAAAATGTATACACTTCTTTTCATAACTACGAGGGTTTTAGTTCTGTACTAAAGATACGATAAAGTATAGTATAAAAAACGTAACAAAATGCATTGTCTTATTATTTTGCCGTAAATATAGAAAATAGCTTACTCAAGGATTACAATTTCGAAATTAGATACATAAAGAATTTACTACAACTATCAAGTAGTCGAGGTCTATATAACTATAAAATTATTTTTATGGTATTTGAGAGGAAAAGTCTTTTTTATATAGAGAGCGTTGCAATGCACGCTTCTCGAAAGGTCCAGATTTCGTCTAAAGAATAGATGATCTCGGGGGTTTGTATCAACCAATCTTCTAAGAAATTGCGATGCAAATCAATTTTATAACGATTGATTTGATCGGGCTGTATTTCTATTTCAAAAAGTAAATCACTTTCAAAATCGGTTGACTTTGAAGTGGCAAGGGTAAAGTCGTAAATCTGCGATTGGTATTTTAGGTAAGTATGTGCTTCCGGTATATATGGAAGGTGATGTCGATTTAAGATGGGAGCCACCTTAGGGGTATTAACCGCATTCATTTTGAAAACGCCCAATATCAATTGAAGATTTTCTAATTGGTTTTCCACTGCCAACTGTTTTAAAATAGCGTGTTTGGTACTGCAAGTTGCTTGATGATCTGCGAAAATACTTGTTAAGTCTTCCTTATTTGAATTTCTACCGTATTTCAAATTTTTAACAAAATCAATAGCTTGATGAAATGACGAAATGTTTCTGATTAAAAAAGCGTCAGAAATCTTATTGCCAGTTTTGATCTCAAAATCTACTAAAGGACACATGATAGGGTTTCGTTGTCGGTCGATAACGTAATAGATATAAATAAAAAGGCCATAAGTTGTTGCGAAATTTAAAAAAAGTTAATCCAAAGTCTGTACCCCACCGCCATTAACAAATAATACTTGTCCGCTTGTCCAACTGGAAACGGGTGCTGCAAAATACAAAACGGCTCCAGCAATGTCTTCCGGTTCTCCTAATCGCTGTAAAGGTGTGTGTTTAAGCATCGTTTTTTCTATTTCGGGTGTTAGTACGGTACTTAGGGCATGCGTTCTTACAGCACCAGGACCAATGGCATTAACGCGGATTTCGGGGCCGTAATCAAAGGCAATATTTCGTGTCATGTGATTTACTGCGGCCTTAGAAGAGGCATAGGCACTTATAGCCGGACTGGTATTGATCGAGGCCATTGATGATATGTTTATAATACTACCATAGCCATTTGCCTTCATGTGTGGTGCAACTAGTTGACACAATCGCCACATACTGAATACATTCATTTCAAAAACTTTAGCAAATTGTGCTACGTCAATCTTTTCAGGACTTTCTTTTCCGCCGCCTCCGCCACCAGCATTGTTGACTAAAATATGTACAGCACCGAAGTGAGATACGGTTTGGTCGACCAAATTAACTAGGGCTTCATCTTGGGTAACGTCGCAGTGAATGGCTAGGGCTTTTCCTCCGTTTTGATTAATTTCATTCGCTGTTTGCTGTGCAGCTTCCAAATTATAATCGGATACCACTACTTGAGCGCCATAGGCAGCTAATATTTGACAGCTTGCTTTTCCTATTCCAGCTGCGCCACCGGTTACTATGGCTGTTTTTCCTGTTAAATCGAACAAATTTGAAGTATCCATAATTTTTATTAACGAATGTGTTAGTGTTGGGACAATAAATGTTCCTAGTAGACAATTTACAATAAAAATACGATTTATACCTTTTTATGAAAAGTAATTATACTTTATTATGGTTATTAATTTTTTTGGTATTTATAATTTTTTAGTTGGATATTCGTATTTTAGAAGCAGTTCTTTCAAATTATTTAAGTCAATTTTATCGGAATCAATTTCTTTGTAGTCTAATATAAAACTAAAGAGCTCCCGACCATTTTGCGAATAGATGCAGCTGTTATTATTAAGAACTAGAAATCTTATGAGTGGTATATTGAGGCTGTAATTTCTACCTTTTTCTTTTGAATATAAAGGTATTGACATGGCAATCGTTTTCTTTTCTTCTTGTTCATTTTGTATAAAAGTGGGCAGCTGTATTTTTGTAATCCTAGTATTGGAATATACCACGTACAACGAAATGGAATCCATTAGCGAAAAGCTGTAAAAAGTAAATTTTTTGCTATTTTCACTATAGGTTATTCGATTGGATGTACCGCCGTTGCTGTAGAATCTGAGGTCTAGTTTCCGATTTCTTAACTGTTCTAAACTTTGTGCGAAAGGGGAGTATTGATTTTCATTAATAGAAAATTCATATTCAACATATTTCAACACATTAGGTTGAGCTAGGGCAGTAGCAGAACTTATAATTAGGAAAACTAAGAATAATTTTTTTTTCATCTTATCATTTGTTTTAAAAGAGATATTCTATTGAAAACGGGTCGGTTTGGATTGTGATTTCCGCAAAATCACCTAGTTCTTCGTCTACGTTGAGAGAGTTTTTTTCGGGTAAATCAAAATAAAAAGTAGTGTAACCGTCTTTTGTATATTGACAAGCTAGGTTGTCTCGGTAAAAAAGCGCTTTAATAAGCCTATCTTGACTAAAATCATAAAAAGCACTTTTAAGATTAATCAGTGGTTTTATCGACATTGATTTGGGTTTGCTTCGCAAGAAATCACTAATTAGGGATAATCTTATTTTGACTGTATCCTTTTTGGAGGCGATATATAAGCTGGGCTTGTTTGTGAAAGAATACGTTACATAAAAGGTAAATTCTTTATTTGATACATCGTATTTTATAATAGGGAGGCTTCTATGGTAGCGTTTTGTATTAAGATCTGATATATACATTTTTACGTCTAAGTTTTTTAGATGTTCTAAAGTGACGGTATCTTTCGACGTTTCTAATCTGAATTTAACGAATGTATAATAAACATATGGAACTTGAGAAAAACTTGACATGGAATAAAAAAAGACGATAAAAAGTAAAATGGTTGATTTCATAGTTTAGTGGTTTAAATTTAACGGTCCATTCCATGTTTTTTATTCCTTCTAAAAGCTGATTAGGCATAGCTAGTAGTTTTACTGATATAGTGGTGTTGTTTGGAACCTGATTACCAGTAACACGTATTTTTACTTGTTCTCCGTATAAAATAGGAGAAACGGGTTGCCCTATGTTTGAATCGAAATTCTGGATGAGAATTTGTTCCTCTTGATTTAAAAAAAACACTTCATTTAATTCGATTGTTTTAAAATACTTTATGAGGTTCGTAGGAAAGAGCGCTTCATCCGTACTTATCAAATCAATAATGCTTTTTGTAGTAATTGTTTTTTGCTGTATTTGCAATAGAGGAACAATAAATGAAAAGGAAGCAGTATCTTGTACATTTTTAAAACGGGAATATTTCTGTAAACTGTTTCCTAATTTTATTTTGGTAATAACTTTCTGCTCTTGTACATAAAGAAAAACACAGATTTCATCAAATTCTAGATTCGCTCTAGTGTATTTATCAAGTAAATCATCGTAATTATCTATGGTATATATGACCAGTTTTATTTCATAGAACTTGTAATACATAGGTTCATTGCTAAAACCTAAATTGGAGTTGTCAAAAATCTGAATGTGATCAAAAATTAAGGGCACCCCGAGGTCTTGTACATTTCCATCAGAGAAAAATGCACGACCTAAGTTTCTAGTGGAATATTTTTTTAACGCTTTGCTAAAAGGGTAGTTTTTTGAGTTAAAAGGATAATCGTCTCCAAATTTTTTATTGTTTTTAAAAACCATAACAGCTGTTTTTTAATTAATCTTTATGTTGTAATAAGTTGTAAAACGTAGTTTTAATTTACTCCGCCGGCTCAAAACGTTATAGGAGAGTAACAAAAAAAACACTATTCAAATCAAGGGGGGATTAAATATAATAAAAAAATTTAATCGTTATTACGTTGATGGTCAATTAAATAGTTAAAATTAAAAAGATAACATTCTGAACCTATTCATCCACATAATACCCTTTATGGGTTTCATCGCCATTAACGAGTTTTTTAATGGCGCCATTTTTTAAATTTTCTTCTCTAAAAATATCTTCGTAGTCTTTTATATACAGTTGGGGTGGCACGATATGTATATCAAAAACTAATTCTTTTGGAGCGTTGTTTTCAAAGTTTCCATAAATGGAAATATAGTGTTTTGCATAACCCACAGTCATGTTGGCGGTATAGCTTAATCGAATAAATCCGACTTGTTCTTGTGGAACCATTCTCGTTGTTCCTTCGTTGATTACGATACAGGTACATGAGGTGAAAATGTCAGAAATTACTAAAGGATAATTGCCCGTGTTTTTAATTTTATAGACCATATCAATCATTTGTTCAGAGAGGATGGGCGAATAATGCCGCTCGTTATCTTCAATTTCGATAGTAGTTAACTGATGAGACAAATGGCTGTTACAAGAAAGTAAAGTAAATAATATACAGCAATTTATAGAGATTAGTAGTTTCATAGGGTAATAGGGCTAAATAGCGTTTGTTAATGAGTTATATAGGGTTATGGTAATCCCTTAATTGTTTAAGAATTGTATTTCGTCACAAGCCCATTGACTTTTCGGATAACTGTTGTTGGTTATTTTTAAACGTATCGGTGTATTTATAGTAGACTCCTTAATTTGAAATTGATATTCTATTAGGGTTTCTGTTTGGGATGAGACGATACCATCTAGCAATTGAGAAGAATCGGTATAGTGCATGTGCACTGCTTTAGGCGGGTAAATGTGATGGGCGGAATCTTTTAAGAACCGCAGTTTAATTAGTCTGACTCCAGAGGGAATTTGATGGATACCCAGATCTAAATTTTGGTTACTGATGGTCCAACCGAATAAAAAATCGTTTTCAAAGCCCCATTTATTGTCTGTTAAACCGGCTAAAAGACGATTTGTAGAGACAAAATCATGTGATTTGATTTGATTGATTGGATAAGGGGTATCAATCCACTGTTGCCACTGTTGTAAATAGGAATCTAGATGATTGCGTTCGCTATAGTTGGGAATATTTTGTGTTAAAGCAGCTTTTTTCAGATCAGCGAAAGTTTTTTTAGTATGGGAATTGACTTCAACCTGATTATTAATTTTGCTAAAAGCCCCACCCGCTTTAAACCCTTTAGAATAGGCTAATTGCAATTGGGTAAAACTCAAAGCGCTATATAGTTTTTCTAGTTTTACTCTTTCGGTACTTTGTGTAATGGGTATGATCTGGTGTAGGGATGCGTAGAATTCAGAAAAGTGATCCGGATTAAAATAGCGGTCTTGTAAATCTTCAAAACCACTATATAATTCGTAAGCGTTTTTTTTTTCTTGAAAATCAAACTCTAGTTTGACATAATAGTGTTCTAAAAGTTTATGCGATTGTGGATAAAATCGCTTTAGATAACGTGTAATTAAAGAATAAACGTCGCTATGGACATCTTTCATCAGCGCCGAGATGACATAGGTTTTTAAATCGTCAAACGGCGCATAGTCGTAGCCATTCCCGTGCACAAACAAGCCTTTTATACCAAGAGCTTTGAATTGTTGAACTTGGTCTTGAAAACTTAATAATACGGGAATGGGGGTAAGGTAGTCGTCAAAATTTGCCGCGTAATCCCATAGGTAAATCTCGTTAGTTTGTGGTTTCCAGGAATCAATTTGCCGTTTAAATACCTGAAAAGCGTGGCTGTTTTCGTCAACGGCATGTCCTTTGATTAAATCGATAGTACTAAGTACAACCCCAACGTTTTTTTCAAGTTTTAAAACAGGGTTGTTTTTAGTAGTTCGGTAAGCGAGCATAAAGAATCGCGCAGTGGGAAAATCTTTTGCCAATCGATTGTTGAACTGTAATACAGTAGGTGAGGAATCACTTGTTGTATTATGAGCTAGTAAACAGTTTTGGCAATTACAGACCAAATCATTATCATTGGGAGCCAGCATAAAATTTTGTGTGGGGGTATCTCCATATTGATCAATAATGTAGGCCTTAACTTGTACATATAGCGATGCAGAACTAAAGCAAAATTGTTCCGTAGTTTTTTTACCATCGATCATGGCTTGAGTACTGAGGTTTTTATTGTCGACGATACGGGCTAGTTGATGCCCCCAGATACCCCAATCGGCATCGATGGAGTGGTTGCCTAGTAAACGGGCATATTCGAGTTCGGTGTTTGGGGCCCAAAACGGCTCTCTATATTCAAAATCTAAGTTCTTACAAGCCTTTGTAAAGGCGATAGTCGAAGGAGGAAGGTCACTAATATCGACCCCGAGATTATCTTCTCCGATTCTTCCGATAACTTCGTAAGTAAGCCATAAGGCAATGGATTCTGAACGGGCAATTAAGAGCAATTTGTTTTTCTCTCTACGAATTTGATAACTGTGCGAGAGTGTCGTTTGAATTTCGATTTGCAATTCAAATGCTCCCATACTTACGTATGTTTCTCGATCTTGTTTGCTGATTTGAGGTCCGCTATCGCTTCTTTTCTTTAAATGGGTAAACAAATAGTTAGCCCACTTAGCGTTGTTTGCATCGTTATTGTCAATAAGCACTACAAAAGCCTCTGAAGTTAAGCTGTCGTATTCGATCGTACTGCAACTTGCAAATAAACTGATTAAGGGAATGAGTATACAATTAAAAGGCAACATAGATATTAAAATATAAGGTATAGAAATTTCTGTAGTCCAATAAATTGGGTGCTTCCGTAGGATTGGAATTGTTTTCGTTTTCATAAACAACGGTTTCACTCTGGTTTTTGAAATTGTGCCAGGTTCCCATAATATTTGCCGACACATTTTTAGAAATTAAACGCCCCATACCAACACCTACTTGGGTATTGTTTATAGAAAAAGTGTTGAGGTTTTGGATATCAATAATATCGACGTCGGTGCTGGAACCAATACCGCTTTGAAATAGTAGGTAGTCTTTCCGGGATTCCATAAAATAGTTTCCACTTAAACCGAGATTATAAAGCCATTTGTTACCGATAGAAAATTGATTTAATTTCAAACTTATACGGAAATCTTGAAATTCTTTGTAAACACCAAGGAGTAGGTTGTAGAGGTTTTGATCGTCGGGTAAACGTCTAAACCCGATTCCAATTTCGGTTTCCCATTCTTTTTTCCAATTATGAAGTATCGATCCCTGAGCTATTATTTTAGGGAAATAATCATTAGCAAAACCTAAAATCAGTTGATGAGACCAACGTGAAGACCATTGGCTCGTCCATTCGGCAATTCCTTGAACTCCCTGTCCACCCGTTCTACCACTGTAATTTAAACGCCCTGTCCATTGCTGGTCTTTACCCGTATAACGATAGTCTAAACCCGTTATATTTAATGAAGTAGCTTTGTCCTCAAACCAAGAAACAGTATGGTTGATTCCTATTTCATTTTTTAAACTGCGATGATATAAATAGTATAAATGATGTTTAAAACTAGAGAATTCGATTAATGTTGGTTCGTAATACTGTTGGTAATAATAAGCAGAATCATTTTTTTGTTGTTCCAATGCCAACCCCTTTAAATATTTTAGTTCTTTGTTTTTGGAATCTAAATTAAGAGCGGCATTGGTGAGCTCGATTACGCGTTCTGATTTTTTATCTTTTAACAATTGTTCGGAATAAGTGGTCACTAAATCAATAAAAGCTGCGGATGATTTTTCGTGGTATGGATTGGTCTTTATTTCTTCTGAAATCAGTTTTACAGCACCTTCAAAATTGCGGTCGCCTAACTGAAGTGCCTCAGCCAATTTTAATTTTAAAGCGACATCGTTTACATAGGTTTTGGAAGCCAATTGCGTATAGTATTTCACCGTCTCCCACTGTTTCATCGTAGTGGCGAAGCTTATGGCGTATTCGAGCGCTTGTTTGTTTAACGGTTCTTGAATAAGCCAGCGTTCTGTGTATTCAAAGGCTGTTGGAATCGCATATTCTTTTAAGGCATCTTTAATGATTTTTACCATCAATTCTTCATATCCTATCAAGGCATAAGTTCGCGCTATAGTGTCCGATTTTTGAATTCCTTCTTCGTAAATGGCTAAAGCGTCATTTGGACGCTGCATAAGGTAATACAGATCCGATTTTTTAAAATAGAGCTGCTGGTGTTTTGGTTGTTGGTGCAGCAGTAGTTCTATTGTTAATTCGGCTTGGTAATAATTAGCTGTTTGAAGATAAGCATGGTATAGTCCTGTATTCGCGATGTTGCGCTGTTCTTCATCGCCAAATTGCTGTGCTATTTTCCACAAATCTATAGCCAAAGGATAATTGGAGTTTTCCAAAGCTTCTTTTGCATCGGATAAAGTCAATCGAACGTAGGCAGCTTCTAAATCAAAATCTTGGGGATAATCGGCATTTAGTTTTCGGATAAGCGTATTTGTTTTAGAAGTATATCCCAATGCTTTATAGAGGGTCAGTTCTTTTGAGTCCAGTTTTTTTGTATTTCCCCGCACTTGCCGATGGCGTTTTAATACTCCTAGAGCCTCCTCATATTGATGTTGAGAAACCAGTTGGTTAAAAACGATTTCAAAGGCTTCCGAGTCACCGGGATGTTTTTCTAAAACTTTGCCAAAAAGAACGAATACAGTTCTGTTTTTAGCCGCTTGTGCCGCCGCATTAAGAAAATAATCGTATTGCTGGTTTAAATGCGCAACGGATTTGTTTTTTTTTTGTTGTTTGATATAGGTTAATCCGGCTTCGTATTGCTGGCTTTGATTGTATAAACTTAACCTTTTCAGTACCAAATCGGTCTGATTTGGAAATTGATTTAACCCTCGTTCCGTAATTGCTAAAGCACTAGAATAATCACCCGTTTTAATATAGGTATTGATTAAATTCAAGTAATAGGGAAGATGCTGCTGATTGGAGTTTAAAAGCTTTTTATTTAGTTCAATAGCGTCGTCATAACGACCTTGCTGATTTTTTTGATTAACAGTTATTTCCATTTGGTAATTGACATCTTCAGCAATGAGGTGATCTTCAGGATATATATCGGCTAGTCGTTTCAATAACCTATTCGCTTCTGTTTGGTTACCTTGTTGTCTATTTAGATCGATTTTTTTTAACCATAATTCTTTGGAATAGGGACTAGCTTCTAGCAATTCATTAACATACCCTATAGCACTGGAATAACGTTGAGCTTCCGTTTCTATTTGCAACAATAATTTTTTTGCATCTAAGTTGTTCGGATTTATTTCCAATGATTTATTGAGCTCATAAAATGCTTGCTGAAATTGTTTGTTCTCGATATAGTATTTTCCGATTAAGATGCGGAATTCACTATCATTCGGATATTTTTCTATGGATTTAAGTAGCCAGTTTTTAGCTGTTTCCCATTCACCATTCTTATATAATTGATTAATCTTAGTGTTTATTTCTGCTTTGTTATTCAAGTCTATATAGATTTGGCCATAAGACACTATGCTGAAAATTAAAAAAACAAATAAGATGATGCCCTGTTTTGAGCAGTTGATAGTCAATTTATGGGGTTTAATTGTTTTCATTTGTGGATAGTAATTGTTATGCTATGACATGGTATATTTTAGCGGTAATTTTCATTTTAAAATCCCCGCACCGCTAGACTATATCAAGATTCTTTATTAAAATTAGCGACTGTCTCGGTTTGCGAAAACCCCTTACGAGTCATTTTTCCCCATTTAAACTCTTTTTGCGTTAGGAGTTGGACATAACCGGAAAGGGTAAAAAAGATGATAAATGGATGGTATAAAAAGGCCTCCAAAGAGGAAGAAATAATCAATTGGAAGTATTCTTTCATAGTTCGGTATTGTTTTTTTACCGAAAAATCTAACGATATGGTGAGGATTGAAACGCATATTCCCGTCAGATAAACATAGGCAAACATCAACCAGAACGTTTTTATATTTACTTGAGAAGTAACGAAAAGATAGATTAATAAAAACAAGCCAATAACCTCAATAATAGGGGCTAATAGTTCAAAGATAAGTATATAAGGAAGCGTGATTAGCCCCATTCGACCGTACTTTTTATTAAATAGGTATCGATGGTGAACAAAGAAAATTTGCAACAAACCCCGTCCCCAACGCGACCGTTGGCGGTACAATACCTGCAGGTTTGGTGGTCCTTCAGTCCAGCAGCAACTGTGTGGTGTATTGACTATTTTATAGGGTAGGTTGTTGTCTCTCATATAAGCAATCATGCGTAAGGTCATGTCCATGTCTTCAGCATGGGATTCTGGGTCGTATCCACCCGCCGCGATGACTACATTTTTATCAAATAATCCAAATCCTCCAGATACATTGGGTATGGCATTAAAAAAAGCCCATCCCATTTTGGTAATAAGATAGGATCGCAGGTATTCTGTTTCTTGAAATAAAGGAAAAAAACTTCTAGGAGGACGCACTCTGGTTATTTGCACACGGTCAATTTCGCAGCCGTTAACCATGCGCATCGTTCCGCCTACTGCAATAACGGGTATCTTGGAATCGAGTACCGGTAGTATGACCTTGGTCAAGGTGTCTTTTGCCAAGATACAATCGACATCTGTATTTACAAAGTAATCGTATTTTGCTATGTTCAGACCTGCATTCATAGCGTCCGCCTTGGTACCTCCATTTATTTTGTCGATTACGGTTAATTTGCGATAATTGGGATTGGTAGACTTAAAAACTTTTTTGATGGGTTTACTCAACACTTTTTCAATCACATAGTGTGGGACTTCTATCAGGTCAAAGGCGCAGATAAGTAATGGAAGGGTTTCATCTTTACTACCGTCGTTAACAACGACTACTTCGAAATTGGGATAGTCTAATTTTAGAAAAGCTGTAGTAGCATCAACTACGACAACTTCTTCGTTAAAAGCTCCTGCTATAATCGAGATGGGGGGGGCAATTTCCGGGTGTTCTAATAGGATGTTCTCTTCTTTTTTGGTGTATTTTAATTTATTTTTTAACGTATTTATATAACCGAAAAATCCCAAAAATAATGATATAATAATCAGTGCTGTAGCGTAAAAAAAGATGAGGTATTGGTAAAAATTAATGAGGGTTTCCATATTATACAGTCGAAATATTCTGACGCTTTTTTTGAATGTTAGCAAAGTTCACTTGTGCCAGAATTTCTAAATCAAAATTGTCGTTGGTTTTGGAAAGCGTTTTTATTTTTCTTTGACCTTCTATACCGTAATCATTTAAGGCATAAGCTAATTGGATTTTTATACTACTGTCATGACTTTCCTTATAGGTTTCAGCTAAAAACAACAAGGTTTTTTCGGTTCTTAACCTAGCCAGGGTTGCTATAATCGCTTTTTGGACTAAAATAAGTGAAGAGGAGTACATCAAGATAAGTTTGGTGTCCGCCGCTTTGTAATTTAAAACTCCAAGGGTGTCTATAATCTGTTTCTGAATGTGTATATTGCTTTCACTGTCTAGTAGTTGAATCAGGAAATCTGCACAATTGTATTGTTTTAGCAAACCTATTTCCTTAATTATAAATTGCTTAAACTGGTTGTTTGTAGCATTTTCTACCCATCTAGAAAAATGTGGCAATCCATGCTTTTGCGATTTCCTTTTTAAATAATGGTGTAATCTAATTTCGTCTAAGGCATTGAAATCCGTGTCAAAACTCTCTTCAAAAAACTTATATGGGTCGTTTTTTTCATATTCAATAAATGCTGCACGGGCTTGTTTTCTAAAGTCCTTGTTGGTATGATTAATCGATTTCATTAATAGAGAACCGGAAAGTAAGTGTTCCAGTTCATCCATATCCCGTAAGGCTTCTTGGCGCTTTTTGAGCCTTCCTTTTGAAATAATATTTTGCCAATAAGACGGTAAGTGGAAGTAATCAAGTACAATTATTAGATTTTTGTGATTGAGCTTTTTGTCGGATTTCTTAATTTCGGTTATGATTTCAATTAATTCTTCACTGTAAATTTTAAGTTTTTTGTTGTTGTATAAATCCCTATTGCGGCCTAAATGTTTTTTGATGGTAAAGTCTTCCCATGTATGTGGAGTACATAGGATTTCTGTAGCATTTTTACGATAGGAATTAATAAATTGATTTTTAATCCTTTTTTCACGTAAATGCCTCCCATTTAGAACCGCAATGTGAGCTAGGGAAAATATAAAAATCACTACTAAGAAAGTGGCGAGTAATACGGTAATTCTGATTATAATTGGAGCGCCTTCATACGCTGTAATTAATAAATAAAGGTAATATTTGAAGTAAAATGCGAAGCTCATTTTTTTAGTTTTTGAGATATAACATCATACTATTATGATGTGGTCAACTCTTTTTATGGATGTAAAACTATAAAAGACCTAGAGGTTTTACCAGTTTCTGCACAGACAACAAAGGGACAATAAAGGGACATTCTGAAAGGTGTTGATTTATATGCTGTTAGCTGTTTTTTGGCCTGTATAAAATAATAGGGTATCAATGAACTGCAGGTTGCTTTTAAAACAATACTGCATGTGGAAGTACTATTCAAAGGGGATGAAATTCTCATATTGATAAGCATTGCTAGTGCGAATTATTGAGTAGCAAATATTCTCTCATAACAAATTTAGTAGTATGAATAGCGGTTATTTAGTAAACAAGTCGCAGATAGATATATTAACAAGTCTATCAGATGGTAAATAGTGGTACTAAATAATTTTTGTTTCAAAAATGGATTAAAAAATAGTTCTATAATATGTTTTTGGCGATGTTTTTATATTTAGTAGCGGCGTTCTAGTCGATAAAATGTTTTTTAAAGGCTATTTTAAAGTTTAGCGTAGACATGTTGTTTTTTATGAATAAATCTGTTATGGGTGTCTTATAGGGGGATAAATCTGTTTTTTAGCGCTTTGTTTTATATAATCGAGGGTTTTTGACGGATAAGATGAAATGAAATTCAACGGGTAAAGTGATTTTTTAGTTGTAATTATGTGACTTTTTCACCTAGTTAGTGTCTAAAATAGGTCATACTAGTGACGGAATTTCGAGTACCCTTTATAGGTTTTTTTACTAGTCGATGTTGTTATTCTAAAAATTGTAAAAGACGCAAAATAATTTGAAATTAATTCCTTGTTTTATACGACTAACCTCCCTGACAATAATTTGTTTTTTGATTGACAGTACTTTTGATATGCAAAAAAAGGAATCCATTACGGTACCTACTCTTATAGGTACCGTAATGGAATTGCCACAACGGTTTGTGAATGAAAATACGTTGTTTAGGATGATCTTTTTCAACGGGTCGCAAGTTTTGAACAGACCTATTAAAAACAGGGGAAAATTGTTCATTGGTACTGCGGAAAAAAGCGTTCATACGAAAAAAGCTCCAGCTACGGAGTTAAAATCTGAAAGGCTACTGCATTTTTGGAAGTATCAAAACATAGTGTCAGGTATTCCTATCTTAAGGGAAAAGCATCCGTTGGTCTATTTCTATAATCAGCCTTATATTCATCAAGGTTCAATGCTTTTTATGGAGATTATCGTTGCCTATTTAGATCCGTGGAATTATTTTTCGAGTACTGCCATAAGGGAAGCGGAAAAGGGAGCTTATAATTTAAAAACACGCTCTTTTAGCGATATGGAAACGGAGGTAAACAACAGTGAAGTACCGCTGCCCAAGGGACGAAAGTTGATAGGTAATGAAGTTGTTGATAGCGCACCCTACCTGTTTTCTGAAGGATTGGATGAGCTACTTGATAACCTTTCTTTAGCAGAAGAATCCAAATCGCCGATGCAATTGATGTTGGCTAATAAGCAATTGGCTTTGTTCTATTTAGCGTTGGAAGATTATCCACAGGCAAAAATATATGTAGAAGATGCTTTGGGATTTGCGAAAAATAAGCTGTACCTGATATCGGATGAATACAATCTTTTAAAGCTTAAATTAGAACTCAATAAACAACTCGGCAATGATAGGGAAGAGTATAGTATTTTAAAACGTCTAAACGACCTAAGAGATTCAATTGACCAAACCAATAAGGAGCAATACACAGTTAATTCTATCGCATTAAAATATCAGAAAGGACTATATGATGAAAGATTTAGATTGAATCAGACTTTTTTGGAAAAGGAGCGTTTTCTAAACAAATTGTTTAGAGGAGGTTTTTTTTTAGTAATTCTTATTCTAATCATTTTGAGTCTCATCTATCGGATGAAAATTAATAATAAAACGATTTTTTTTAATCGTAAAATTATGCAACTAGAATCCGAACAATTGAATTTAGAGAAAAGCACATCTGCAGCCAATTTAAATTACTATAGCAACGCTTCACACGATAAAAGTTTACATACAACGGAATTAAGTTATCCAGAAATACAACGCATTGCTAATTTGGGGGCGATACCGCATTCGCATAACAATAAACTTCAGAAATTGTTACAATCTCACTTGATGACCAATGAGAATTGGTTTGGTTTCAAGGAGGTGTTTATTGAAGAATTCCCACTGTTTTACAAGAATTTAAAAACGAATTACCCCAACTTGACGGAGCACAACTTACGAATAATTTTTTTAACTAAACTGGAGTTAAGTAATCATGAAATAGCCAGAGTGCTTGGAATCAGTTATGAAGCCGTTAAAAAAGCCAAACAACGACTTCGGAAAAAAGTCGAAGAACCATCTGTAGAAGATTTTATTAAGGTATTGACTTGATTGTTTATACGCAGATTTGCTTATTTGCAAATCTGCGTATAAACAAATTACCCTTGAAAAGGTCTATTTTTAGCCGTTACCCATAAGTAAATCCCTACGAGTATAAATGGAATACTCAACCATTGTCCGGTTAACAAAATGGGGTTAGCTCCTTCAAAGCCCCCTTGACTTTCTTTGACAAACTCTACTATAAAACGTACGGCCCATAGTAAAACTAAGAATACACCGAAAATCAATCCCAATTTTTTACGGGCATCGGTTTTCCAATACATATAATACAATACCGCAAAAACCAAGATATATCCAAAGGCTTCGTATAATTGCGTAGGATGTTTTGCTACCACCTCGTTGAGGTAAGGCAAGAACTGTGGATTCTTTTCAATAGCGTTGTAAGCCTGATTATAGTCCGATATTCCCGTAATTTCTACTGCTTCTCTATGCGTGAATTTATCGCGTAAAAAACGAATGCCAAAAGCACTAGTCGTTTCGTGACCGATGATTTCCGAATTAAAGAAATTACCTAATCGTACAAATACGCCACCGAAAGTTACCGGTAAAACGATACGATCCAATATCCATAATATAGGTTTTTTTATAATGTTACGACTGTAATAAACCATAACGAGTATAATGGCAATCGCAGCACCATGACTGGCTAGTCCGCTAAATCCGACAATTTCGAATTTGGGCGAAAAGCGAACTGGTGAAATAATTTCAAACAAATTGTGTTTGTAATAATCCCAATCGTAAAAGAACACATGTCCCAATCGTGCCCCGATTAGGGTCGCCAATACGGTATAGATAAAAAGTTTGTCCAATTTTTCAACGGATTCTCCTTCGCGATCGTAAATCTTTTTCATGATAAACCATCCCAAACCAAAGGCTACTACAAACATCAAGCTGTAAAAGCGCAATTTAAAAAATCCTAAATCCCAACCTTCGCTAGGATTCCATATAATATTTAAGGCGTATGTCATATAAAAGGTATTGAAAGGTAAATGTATATATTTATCGCTTAGGATAAAAGTCTCAAACGATTTTATTAAGGAACCGGATCATAACCGCTACCGCCCCAAGGATGGCAGCTCGCAATGCGCTTAATACCCAACCAACCTCCCTTAAGCAAGCCGTGTTTTTGCAAAGCTTCTAAGGTGTAATGAGAACAAGTAGGGGAATACCGACAAGCAGACGGTAAAAAAGGCGAAATACCCGCTTGATAAAAGCGAATCAGTACCACAAACGGAAAAATAGCGATTTTTTTAAGCATAACTACAAAGCATAAAAAAAGCTAGTAGAAAAAATCTACTAGCTCCATATTTATTATAAAGTAAACGTAGTGCCTTCTTTGCCATCCTTTAGCTGAATATCTAAAGCCAAGAGATTGTCTCGGATTTCATCGGACAACGCAAAGTTTTTATTGGCACGTGCTTCATTTCTCATGTTGATCAGCAAGTCGACTACTTGTTCCAGTTTTTCATTGGCTTGAGAAGACGATTCGCTGGCTTCCAATCCTAAAACATCAAAAGTAAAGGCGTGTATTGCTGCGGAAAACTCCATCAAATCCCCTGCGGTAATTTGCTCTTTCTGCTCTTTTAACAAATTAATCATACGAACCGCTTCAAATAACTGTGCTATTAAAATAGGACTGTTAAAATCGTCGTTCATCGCATCATAACAATTTTGTTTCCATGTGGCAATATCTAATGTAGATACGGCGGCAGGTGTAATCTCATTTAGGTTTTTAATCGCTTCTAAGAGCCTGTTAAAACCTTTTTCAGAGGCGATTATAGCCTCGTCTGAAAAGTCCAAAATACTTCTGTAATGCGCTTGTAGAATAAAGAAACGGGCAACTGATGGTGAAAAAGCTTTGCTTAAAAGCGCATTATCTCCAGAAAACAACTCTTCAGGTAAAATGTTATTCCCCGTTGATTTCGACATTTTTTTACCATTCAAAGTCAGCATATTGGCGTGCATCCAGTAATTTACGGGTGTATTTCCCGTACAAGCCTCATTTTGAGCAATTTCACATTCGTGGTGTGGGAATTTCAAATCCATTCCTCCGCCGTGAATATCAAAGTGTTTTCCTAAATATTTGGTGCTCATAGCTGTACATTCCAAATGCCACCCCGGAAAACCATCTCCCCAAGGCGATGGCCAACGCATGATGTGCTGCGGTTCCGCTTTTTTCCAAAGTGCAAAATCATGCGGACTTTTCTTGTCCGATTGTCCATCTAATTCCCGTGAATTTGACATCAAATCGTCTATATTACGGCCGCTTAAAATACCGTATTGATAAGATTCACTGTATTTTTCAACGTCAAAATAAACCGACCCGTTCACTTCATAAGCAAAACCGTTTTTGATAATCTCATTGACGATTTCGATTTGCTCAATAATGTGCCCTGTAGCTGTCGGTTCGATATTGGGCGGAAGATTATTGAATTGAGTCAAAATGGAATGAAAATTCAAAGTGTATTTCTGCACCACTTCCATAGGCTCAATCTGTTCCAATCTCGCTTTTTTTGCGATTTTGTCTTCTCCCTCATCCACATCGTCTACAATATGCCCCACATCGGTAATGTTTCGAACATAACGAACCTGATAGCCCAAATGTTTAAAATAACGATTGACCAAATCAAAAGAAATAAAAGTTCTACAGTTTCCTAAATGCACATAATTGTAAACCGTTGGTCCACAAACATACATTCCCACTTTACCTTCGTTAATGGGCGCAAAAACTTCTTTCTTCCCCGATAGGGAATTGTAAACTTTTAAAGTTTGATTTTGATATAATGTCATAATTATTTGGGAATTTTAATACTATTTAGAATTGTGTATCCAATTTGATATAATCCAAAAACTCTCTGCGTACTTTATCTTCTTTAAAACGTCCACCAAATTCAGCCGTTACCGTACTGCTTTCAATATCGCGTATCCCTCTAGAATTAACACAAAGGTGTTTGGCATCCATAACACAGGCTACGTCTTCGGTGTTTAAAACACGTTTTAATTCGTTGACAATTTGGATGGTCAAACGCTCTTGTACTTGCGGGCGTTTGGCGTAATAATCCACTATGCGGTTCATTTTGGATAAACCAACAACCTTACCGTTGGAAATATAAGCCACATGTGCTCTACCGATAATCGGTAGCAAATGGTGCTCACAAGTAGAATAAACCGTAATGTTTTTTTCTACCAGCATTTCACCGTATTTATAATTGTTGTCGAAAGTAGAAGAACTCGGTTTTTTCTTTGGATTTAATCCTCCAAAAATTTCTTTGACAAACATTTTAGCCACTCGGTTTGGGGTTCCCTTCATACTGTCGTCCGTAAGGTCCATTCCCAAAGTATATAAAATACGCTCTACGTCTTTTTTAATTGATTCAATTTTTTCATCGTCAGAACAATCAAAGGCGCCTGCTCTTAAAGGCGTATGCTCGCTAGAAGCAATATGATCGTCACCTATTTCGTCATGAAGTGTTTCTTCTTGATTCATTCGTGTTTAGATTTAATTACAAATTCGGTACAAATATAAATAATAATGTTGACTAAGTAAGTCAAAAAACAAAAAGAGAAAAGGCATTGTTGCCTCTGTGTAATCCGTGTTTTTTTTGGGCGCTACCCTTTGGGTCGGGCTTTCCGCTATATCTCGAGCCTCCGTTTCACTTCAGCCCGAGGATGCCGCTTCAATCCCTAGCGCAAAAGCCTATTACGAATTAACAGTATAGAACAAGTAGATTATTTCCACCAATTCGTAAAGGGTTGATTTTCTTTGTCTAAATAAATCACTTGTCCAATTTTAGGAGTATATAAATCCATATTATAAGTTTCTCGTAAATTATAAACCCGTTCCAAAGGTTCATTCCAGGCATGATTGGCCAATGCAAATTTACTGGAGTGAACAGGGAATAAAGCTTTAGCTTTTAAGTCTTCGGCTGCTTTCCAAACCTCTTCCGGTTGCATATGGATGTATTTCCACGCCAAATTGTATTGGCCGTTTTCTAAAATAGCCAAATCAAACGGGCCGTATTTCGAACCGATTTCAGCAAAATGCGCGTCGTAACCGCTATCACCACCAAGATAGAGTTTCTGTGTTGGAGTTTGCAACACATACGACATCCACAGCGTATTCGATGTCCAGATGCTTCTGCCTGAGAAATGACGTGCAGGAGCGGTGTGTACCACAAAGCCTTCTCCCAAATCTACGGTTTCATACCAATCTTTCTCAAAAATTTGATCGGTCGAATACCCCCAGTATTCCAAATGTGCACCAACGCCCAATCCGCAAATAACTTTGCCAACCTTCGGCTTTAAAGCTTTAATCGCTTCATAATCCAAATGGTCGTAATGATCGTGAGTAATCAATAAGAAATCGATCGGAGGCAAATCGGCCACGGTACAAATTTCTGTGCCCTTAAACGATTTTCCTCCTCCGGGTAACGGGGAAACCGAACCGCTTAAAACCGGATCAACCAAAAAGCGTTTGCCGTCAATTTGCATATAATAAGACGAATGCCCGAGCCAAATTAAAATATTCCCATCAGGAAGCTTATTCCAATCTGTACGTACAGAAGGAACCGCATTCATCGGACGAACATCGGACGATTTTGTAAAGAAAAAATCATATAAAACTTTTGGATAACTAAAACCTTCCGCCAATTGTGGAGTATGGTGTTGATTTTGGAATTTCCCATCGCGGTAATTGGGCGAATTTTGAATCATTTCAAGGCGTTTGCCACTTGGACGTTTGCCAAATATCGGATGCATCATATATAAAAATGTAGTTATACCTAAAAGGAGTACCATCCCCAATAAAATACCAAGGACTTTTTTCAATAACTTTTTTGAGGTCATGTTTGTAAAAGTTGAGTAGCAAAAATAAGAATCCTTTTTTATCCTTACTATTTGATGGGAAAATTTTAAGAGACAACAATATTATTTAAATCGTTGCAAATGAACTTAAAGAAAAAGAAAGAAATAGCCTAATAGGTGCCTTTGCAAAATCGTGAATATTTGCGTAAATTGCCCGTCGATTAAATAGCAATTAAACCATGGAACCCACAAAACCTTATCAGCCGATAAATAAAATACGTATCGTTACAGCCGCCTCTTTATTTGATGGACACGATGCTGCAATTAATATCATGCGCCGAATCATACAAGCGACAGGTGTTGAAGTCATTCACCTTGGACACGACCGCAGTGTTGAAGAAGTGGTGAATACAGCCATTCAAGAAGATGCCAATGCCATTGCCATGACTTCCTATCAAGGAGGACATACAGAGTATTTTAAATACATGTATGATTTATTAAAAGAAAAAGGCGCAGAGCACATCAAAATCTTCGGAGGTGGAGGAGGCGTAATTCTTCCAACAGAAATCAAAGAATTGGAGGACTACGGTGTGGAGCGTATTTATTCTCCGGACGACGGTCGTGCCATGGGATTACAAGGAATGATTAACGATTTAATTCAGCGTTCCGACTATCCTTTAGGTGATAAAATCACCAATGAACTGGAGTTGATACAACAAAAGAATGATAGAGCTATTGCTCGTTTGATTTCTTCTGCGGAAAACTTCCCAGAGGTGTCTAAAGGAGTATTTGATAAAATACACGAAATAAATAAAGATAAATCCACACCGGTTTTGGGAATTACCGGAACAGGTGGAGCGGGTAAATCCTCTTTAGTCGACGAATTGGTTCGTCGTTTCTTGATTGATTTCCCCGAAAAGAATATCGCTTTGGTTTCTGTCGATCCGTCGAAGAGAAAAACGGGTGGTGCCTTACTGGGCGACCGTATTCGTATGAATGCCATCAACAGTCCTCGTGTTTATATGCGATCTTTGGCTACACGTCAATCCAACTTGGCCTTGTCAAAATATGTTGCCGAAGCCATTCAGGTTTTAAAAGCAGCTAACTACGACTTGATCGTATTGGAAACTTCCGGTATTGGACAGTCGGATACCGAAATCATGGACCACTCCGATGTTTCTTTATACGTGATGACTCCTGAGTTTGGAGCAGCTACACAGTTGGAGAAAATCGACATGTTGGACTTTGCAGACTTAGTTGCCATCAACAAATTTGATAAAAGAGGTGCTTTAGATGCGATAAGAGACGTTAAAAAACAATACCAACGCAATCATAACTTGTGGGATGTAAACCCAGATGAAATGCCGGTATTTGGAACCATAGCTTCACAGTTTAACGACCCGGGTATGAATACCCTTTACAAATCCATTATGGACTGTTTGGTAGAAAAAGCCGGTTCGGATTTGGTGTCTACTTTTGAAATCACCAAAGAAATGAGTGAGAAAATCTATGTGATTCCACCAAGCAGAACCCGTTATCTTTCAGAAATTGCAGAAAGCAATAGAAAATACGATCAAATTTCCTTGTCTCAACAAGAAGTAGCACAGCGTTTATTCGGAATCTATAGAACCATAGAATCCGTAACCGCAACTTTACCCGAATTGACAAAATTCGGATTGGACGACACTATTTTAGTAAATGCGAAAGCAGACAAAATAGAATTCATCAAATTGTTATTTGCAGAATTTGACCGCCAGAAATTAAACTTGGACCCGTACAATTGGGAGATTATCATCAATTGGTCGGCGAAAAAAGAAAAATATAAAAATCCTTTTTACGAATTTCAGGTTCGTGACAAAGTAATTAAAATTGCCACGCATACCGAGAGTTTATCGCATTTGCAAATACCAAAAATATCCATGCCTAAATATCAGGCTTGGGGCGATGTTTTAAGATGGTCTTTACAAGAAAATGTACCGGGAGAATTTCCTTTTACTGCTGGACTATATCCGTTTAAACGTGAGGGTGAAGATCCAACGCGTATGTTTGCCGGAGAAGGTGGACCCGAGCGTACCAACAGACGTTTCCATTATGTGAGTTTGGGAATGCCTGCAAAGCGTTTATCAACGGCTTTTGACTCGGTAACCCTTTACGGAAATGACCCAGGACACCGTCCAGATGTTTACGGTAAAATTGGGAATGCTGGAGTTTCTATCTGTTGTTTAGACGATGCCAAAAAACTGTATTCCGGTTTTAACTTGGCACACGCCATGACTTCGGTGAGTATGACCATCAACGGTCCAGCTCCGATGTTGTTGGGATTCTTTATGAATGCCGCTATCGATCAGCAATGTGAATTGTATATCAAAGAAAACGGTCTTGAAAAAGAAGTAGAAGCTAAAATAACAAAGTTATACAAACAAAAAGGTATCGATCGTCCAACGTACAACGGCGACTTACCAGAAGGTAACGACGGATTGGGATTGATGCTTTTGGGAGTCACGGGAGATTTGGTACTGCCAAACGACGTGTACCAAGACATTAAAACCAGAACCCTATCTCAAGTTAGAGGAACGGTTCAGGCCGATATTTTAAAAGAAGATCAAGCGCAAAACACCTGTATTTTCTCTACGGAATTTGCCTTGAGATTGATGGGTGATGTGCAACAATACTTTATTGAGAAAAACGTTAGAAACTTCTATTCGGTGTCTATTTCAGGATATCACATTGCGGAAGCGGGTGCTAACCCTGTAACGCAATTAGGATTCACCTTGGCCAACGGATTTACTTATGTAGAGTATTATTTAAGCCGTGGTATGGACATCAACGATTTTGGACCTAACCTGTCGTTTTTCTTTTCCAACGGTATCGATCCGGAATATTCCGTAATCGGACGTGTAGCTAGAAGAATTTGGGCCAAAGCCTTAAAAATTAAATACGGAGCCAATGAGCGTGCGCAGATGTTGAAATACCATATTCAAACATCAGGTCGTTCGTTACATGCCCAAGAAATTGACTTTAACGATATCCGTACAACGCTTCAAGCCCTTTACGCTATTTATGATAACTGTAACTCTTTGCATACCAACGCGTATGACGAAGCGATTACAACACCTACCGAAGAATCGGTACGTCGAGCGATGGCAATACAGTTGATTATCAATAAAGAACTGGGATTGGCGAAAAACGAAAACCCGATTCAGGGAGCGTTTATCATCGAAGAATTGACCGACTTGGTGGAAGAAGCCGTATTGATGGAATTCGATCGCATCACCGAACGCGGAGGTGTTTTAGGCGCGATGGAAACCATGTACCAACGTTCTAAAATTCAAGAAGAAAGCTTGTATTACGAAACTTTAAAACACACGGGTGAATTTCCGATTATCGGCGTAAACACCTTCTTGAGTAAAAAAGGATCACCTACTGTAGTTCCTGCTGAGGTAATCCGTGCAACGGAAGAAGAAAAAATGTTCCAAATTCACACCAAAGAGAATCTGAACAAAGCCAACGAAAGCCAAATACAACACCAAATGGAAGAAATTCAATATGCGGCAATCCAAAACGAAAACATCTTTGAAAAATTGATGGAAGCAACTAAGGTTTGTTCGTTAGGACAAATCACTTCTGCTTTATTTGAAGTAGGAGGTCAATACCGCCGTAATATGTAGTCTTTTTTAGTACTTTATATAACAACAAAACCCTCTCCTGTAGAGGGTTTTGTTATTATATAGAGTCTTATAATTAATCATAATCCCTTAGTAGGTCCAAAAACACCTATCCTTTGCTTAGCTAATATATATGTAATAAATAAAGCAAAGAATACAAGACTCTTTGCTTTATATAGGCACTATAATTAAATGGTTTTTTTAGAAAAAGAAATAACCGACACTAAGGTTAAATGAACTTGTTTTGGAGTTAAAGTCTTTGCTTAGGTTATTAAGACCGCCTTCATAACGCAAATCCACGTTTAAACCAATCACGTCAATTCCGACACCAACTTGATATCCAATTTGCGATTTATCGAAATTATTAGAAGAGTTTTTTACATTATTAAACATAGAGGCGTTATCGTCGAATACATAAGAATAGACACCACCTCCAAAAGCGCGAACATTAATCAGAGAAAGATCCAATACTTTATATCCGATTAAAACCGGGACATCTATACTTTTCCAAGTTACATTAGAAGAAGCAATTCCTGCCATTTCGACTTTTGATTTTTTCTCAGAGTACAAAAGCTCTCCTTGTAAGTAGGCTTTACCCAAATCTAAACGAACCATAGCTCCTCCAAAATATCCCGCAGAATATTTAGATTTAAGACTTATTTCGGACATGGCTAAATCAGAAAAATTGGCTCCTCCCTTAATCCCGATGTGTACGGGTAAAGGCGATTGTGCATAGGACGATAGCGATGTCAATCCGATGCTTAAAAGGAGTAAGAATACAATTTTTTTCATTTCAATTTTTTTTTGAGATTAATAAATACAAAGTAACAAAAATGATCTTAATAGTTAAAAATTAATTTGACCAATGGTTTTGACATCAAACGTATAGGCTCCGCTTGGTTAAGCAAGCTAAATTTTCGTTGGTTATCAACCAAAAAGGGGGGGACACTAAAACAACTTTTAAGAAAAGATTATAGCTGTTTGTGTGCAGATACCTTTATATTTGATACTGTAATTTACGATAAAAATCTCGACAGGGAAAATTTTATTTATAAGCTGAAGAAAATATAATGATGGTTAAGCAAGCATATAGTACCGATCGGTTGATTCTGAATCCGATGAAAACACCAGATGCCCCTTTTATTCTTAAACTTTTAAACTCACCGGGTTGGCTAGAATTTATCGGCGATCGAAAAATTCGCGATATCGCTGGAGCAACGCAATACATTGAAAATTTCGACAACAGTTCTGATGCCATATTTTGGGTCGTTGCAGAAAAATCAAGTCAGGAACCTTTGGGAGTTGTGAGCTTAATTCAGCGAACCTATCTGCCTTTCCCCGATATTGGTTTTGCCTTTATGCCTGAATTCAGCAAAAAAGGTTTTGCTTTTGAAGCGGCCAATTGCATCTTTGAAAACAGTATAACAACCGCAAATTACAAAGTAGTTTTGGGTACTACGCTTCAGTCTAATGTAAATTCACAGCGCTTGTTAGAGCGCTTGGGGTTGGTCTATGTCAAAAATATTTTGATAGATGAAGAAGACTTGATGTTGTATAGCTCTGATCGCAATCGAACCGAAATCGATTTACTGATTGAGGACTTCTATGCTTCTTTTAAAAACACGACCGTGGATTGGGGTCCTTTTTACGATTTTTTCACAGCCGATGCGACCATTGTAAAAATGGAGGCGGGACATCGACAAGTTTTTGATGTGGAAAGTTTTTTAGCGCCGCGTAAGGCTTTATTAAGAGGGGGTGTTTTAACCGATTTTTCTGAAGTAGAAGTGAAACAATCTACCCAAATTGAAGGTGCCTTAGCACATCGTTTTTCCAGTTATAAGAAAAATGGATTGTGGGATGGGAAATTATATGTTGGACAAGGGAATAAATCATTTCAGTTCGTACAAACACGCAACGGGTGGAAAATTCAGTCCTTAACATGGGAAAAAATCGAGACAACTTCTTAGAATACCAAGCGTTCTTTTATTGATTTTGCAGTAGGGCTCATTTTATAATGAAAAGTTTATTATCTTGAAACGGTTTATCATAATCGAATTTATCATGGGCTTAGAGAGTGCTACAGAACATTTGAAGAAATGGAAGAAGGAAGGCGACATACAGATTTTGGAAGTGTCAAGTGCAACGGTCACGCTAGCAGCAATGGCATTAGGTGTAGATGAAGCGCAGATAGCCAAGTCTATTTCCTTAAAACATGCCGAATTCGGAGCCATTATTGTTGTGGTCGGTGGACGTCATAAAATCGACAATAAAAAATTTAAGGCTCACTTTGGGTTTAAGGCGCGTATGTTGGGCTTTGAAGAAGTTGAATCGCTAGTCGGTCATCCGGTGGGCGGGGTTTGCCCATTCGGATTAAAACCGGGTATTCCAGTATATTTAGATACTTCGTTAAAATGGTTTGATACGGTTTATCCCGCCTGTGGAAATTCTAAATCCGTTGTAAAAATGAACCTAAACGAAATGGAACAAATGACAGCCTATATACAATGGATTGATGTAACTACTTTTTAAGCCCATCAGCCCATTAAATATCCTTTGCTGTACTGATGGCAATGCGATTCCACGTATTGATGGTGATTATTGCCATTATTAATTGTGCGGTATAATGTTCTCCGAAAGCTACAACAGCATCACTATAAGTAGTCTCACGAACGCCACCTTGATGTATTAGTGTTACTTCTTCGGACAATTGCAGTATAATTTTCTCCTCTTCGGTAAATAACTGTGTTTCCTTCCAGGCGTTAAGCAAAAACAAACGCTGAGCTGTTTCTCCAATTTTAAGAGCTTCTTGTGTATGCATATTTAGACAAAAAGCGCAACCGTTGATTTGGGATACACGTACTTTAATCAATTCCTTGTGAATGGGAGATAAATCCGATTTTTTTAGTTGCATTTCCAATTCAAGTACAGCGTTATAGGCTTGAGGAAATATTTGCGAAAGATCAATTCTATTGGACATCATTTTATGTTTTTAAGATTATTCAAATTTATACTTTTTATAAAGTAAAAAACTTAAACAGGTTTAAGAAAGTATTAAAGAAGGGAATGAATCGAAAAAAGGCTTTGTTTTGGAGGTATAGCCACTAATTATTTGACCAATTATAGACGGTCATTCTCCTTGTTGATAAGGCATTTTGTTTGACTAAGGTAAAGAAGGCTGTGCAGTCCAATTTGAAAAAAAAATCAATTGTTTTTTTTGCGTAATTCACTTAAGTATTCGGGAGTAAGTCCTAAGAAAGAAGCGAGCATATATTGTGGAACGCGCTGTACAAATTGTGGATAAAGCGATTTAAAATGCAAATAGGTATCTTCTTTGTTAAAGGCAAATTGATATTTAATGCGGTATTGAGCTGCACCATAAGCGCGTTGAAGGTTTAATCTAAAGTAACGTTCCAAATAGGGAAACGCTTCTAATAAACGTTCTTGATTGTCTTTGGCTAATTCGTAAACCTCCGATTTTTCAACCGCTTGAATATAAAAGGAAGAGGGTTGATTTAAAGTAAAACTTAGAAAATCGGCAATCCACCAGTGCTCTAAAGCAAAATACGTTGTTTTCTCATCGCCATTTTCGCGTATAAAGTACATACGCAAACAACCTTTTGACACAAAATAAAGTGAAGTACTCGTTTGGTTGGCTTTTAAAAGATAATCTTTTTTACGTAAATTTGTTTTTTTGAAAAAAGAAAGGATGGGCTCGTAATCACTGGGAGCGATGGTTACGATTTTATTCATGGACTGAATCAGAGTGAGGTTTGGGGTGTGCATAAAACTAGAAGTAAAAAAGAAATATTAAAGTTAAAACAAATTGCGATAGCAATAAGGCAATGGATAAAAATAAGACATTTATTTTTTTGGCTCAGTTCTTGTATTCTCAATTATAATTATAAATAAAACTAAATAACTATATACTATGAAAAAGATTTTTTTACTATTATTCGCCGTTGTTGGCTTGGCTGGTTTGCAGAGTTGCGAAGGACCAGATGGACCTCCCGGAGTTTCAGTTGAGGCTGAGGTTTTTGAGGTTACTACGGATTTTACTTATGGAAATAATTTAGAATCTGTTTTTAATTTCAACCCTGCAATTTTGAGTTCGGATCATCTGTTAGTATATCGTCTGGATGGACAATTTAAAGGAGAAGATATTTGGAAAATTATACCAACCACCTATTTCTTTAATGATTTAGGAGATATTATTTATGATTTTAACTTTACAAGATTTGATTTTAAAATTTTCATGGATACTACCATTGGTAATGTTGACCGACTTGATGGAGGAGCTTGGACAAAAAAACAAACCTTTAGAATTGTAGTAGTTCCTGGATATTTTCCGAACAATAGATCATTTGATACTTCAACTGAAGCTGAAAATACAGATTACAATACCATAATCAAAAAGTATCATCTTGAAAATGCTCCTATAAAACAATTAGAAGCTAAAAAATAATAAGTAATTGAAATATTAAAAACCTCAGTTTTAACTGAGGTTTTTTTGTTTTATATATTGGTAGATATCTCTAAAAGTATTTTTTTTTATGATTTGCATTAAAAAAACAGGGGGTGGTTGTTATTATTTGTTTAAAATAAATTATTTTTGCTGTCAAAATAGGGGGGTGTCCCGTAAAATACTTACAATATGTCAACATTACGTTTTCGAGCAATTGAAAAAGCCGCTTCTAGAGAAGTGGTGAAAGTAGAGGAACTGGGTAGAAAATCTTTGATCTTTGGAGATAATGTTTTTAACGATAAGTCCATGCGACAGTTTTTAACGCCACAAGCTTATCAGGCCGTTAAAAACGCACAGAATGGAATTAAAATCGATAGAAAGTTGGCAGAGTACATTGCCTTGGGTATGAAGGAATGGGCGCTTTCTAAAGGGGTAACTCATTATACGCACTGGTTTCAACCTTTAACGGGGACAACTGCTGAAAAGCATGATGCTTTTTTTGAAACACAATTTGATGGTGATCCGGTGGAGAAATTTAACGGAAGTCAGTTGGTTCAGCAAGAACCGGATGCATCGAGTTTTCCAAATGGAGGAATCAGAAATACCTTTGAAGCGAGAGGATATACAGCTTGGGATCCTACATCACCAGCCTTTATCTTTGGCTCTACCTTGTGTATTCCAACCGTATTCGTATCGTATACCGGTGAGGCACTAGACAATAAAACTCCGTTAATCAAAGCATTAAATGCTATTGATGCAGCAGCTACGGAAGTGGTACACTATTTTGACAAAAACGTAAAAAAAGTTACAGCAACTTTAGGATGGGAACAAGAATATTTCTTAGTCGATACGGCTTTAGCAAATTCTAGACCCGATATCATCGCTACTGGACGTACTCTTTTGGGACATACAGCGGCTAAAGGACAACAATTAGATGATCACTATTTTGGATCCATTCCAACCAGAGTGCTAAATTATATGCACGATTTGGAGAACAACTGTATCCTTTTGGGGATTCCAGTGAAAACGCGTCACAATGAGGTGGCTCCAAATCAATTTGAATTGGCGCCAATTTTTGAGGAAACCAATTTGGCAGTCGATCACAATTCCCTATTGATGGATGTGATGAGAAAAGTGGCAGAACGCCATCATTTCAAAGTACTTTTCCATGAAAAACCTTTTAAAGGAGTTAACGGATCGGGAAAACACAACAATTGGTCTTTGGCAACAGATACGGGAATCAATTTATTGAGTCCGAGTAAAACACCAAAGAGCAACATGCAATTTTTAACCTTTTTCATCAATACGATAAAAGCGGTTCACGACAATGAAGAGTTGTTGCGTTCTTCTATCGCTTCTGCGGGGAACGACCACCGTTTGGGTGCAAATGAAGCTCCTCCTGCCATTATCTCTGTGTTTATTGGACAACAACTGTTCAATGTATTGCAAGAGTTAAAAGGCGTGTCTTATGGTAAATTATCACCAGAAGAAAAAACGGATTTAAAATTAAACGTTGTAGGAAAAATTCCAGATGTTTTATTAGATAACACCGATAGAAATAGAACCTCTCCTTTTGCTTTTACAGGAAATAAATGGGAATTTAGAGCGGTTGGATCTACGGCGAACTGTGCCAATCCGATGACGACTTTAAACACTATTGTAGCCAAACAATTAAAAGACTTTAAAGTAGAAGTAGATACGATGATCGAACGCGACGGAATGAAAAAAGACGAAGCGATTTTCAACGTACTACGTGAATACATCAAACAAACAGAGCGAATCTTGTTTGAAGGCGATGGATACAGCAAAGAATGGGAAACGGAAGCCGAAAAACGCGGATTGAGTAACCATAAAAATACACCAGCAGCTTTGAGAGCTAAGGTTTCAAAAAGATCTATTGCTTTGTTTGAAGAAATGAATGTGATGAATCGTATTGAAGTAGAAGCTCGTTATGAGATTGAGATGGAAGAATACATCAAAAAAATTCAAATCGAGGGGCGTGTTTTAGGTGATATGGCCAGAAATCATGTAATTCCGACAGCAATTGCTTACCAAAATAGAGTTATTGAAAACGTAAAGGGAATTAAAGAGATTTTTGGAGCGGGTTATGAAATTCATGCAGCAGAGCAAATAGCGATGGTAAAAGAAATTTCCAACCATATTTCACAAATTAGCACACATGTTACCGAAATGATCGACGAGCGTAAAACGGCTAACTTAATCACCGATATCGAAATACAAGCCATTGCGTATTGCGATAAAGTAAAACCGCATTTTGATATTATTCGTTACCACAGTGATAAATTAGAACTATTGGTTGATAATGAAATGTGGACCTTAACCAAATACAGAGAGTTATTGTTTACCAATTAATATGTTTAATTGCTATAAAAACCAAAAGCGGTCTTTCCTTGGAAAGACCGCTTTTTTTAAATAAGTAAAGTGAATTAATAATTATTTTTTATTGCGATAAGCCAGATAGAATATTTGTGGCAAAACGGTAAAGGATAGTACCATACAGACAATCAGTCCGCCTACAATCATAATTGCTAAGGGCTTTTGAATTTCAGAACCCATTCCGTGAGACAGTGCTGCCGGTAACAGTCCCATGGATCCCATTAAGGCAATCATGACTACCGGTCGAATTCTGCTTTTAACGCCTTCTGCTATAGCTTGATTTAGGGGCATTTTTAAACGTAGATTTTCGCGCATCACTCCAATTAAAACAATACCGTCTATCGTTGCTACACCAAAGAGAATGATAAATCCAATTCCAGCAGATATACCAAAGATGGTTCCCGTTGCCCAAAGCGATATAAAACCACCGATAAACGCAAACGGTAAGGTAGCCGCAGAAATTAACGTGTCTTTTACATTTCCAAAGTTAAAATACAACAACATCATTATTAGTATTAACGATAGCGGTACAACCATCATCAACTGTTTGGCTGCGCGTTCTTTGCTCTCAAATTCCCCAGCCCATTCCATTTTATTAGCTGCAGGTAATTTTACTTCACGGTCTACTTTAGCTCGAGCTTCGGCTATAGTACTGCCTAAATCACGCCCTTCGATACTAAAACCAACACCGATATAGCGACTATTACCTTCTCGATATATAAAGGCCGGCCCGGTATGGTAATCTATAGTAGCAATCTCTTTTAACGGTACCTGTTTGCCGTCGAGTGTCGGGATTAAGATCTCGCCTATTTTCTCTGCCGAATCACGAGATTCCTTTTTAAAGCGAAGTACCACATCAAACATCCGTTCGTTTTCATAAAAAGTTGTCGCGGCCTGACCTCCAATAGTCATTGAAATAACGGCTTGAGCATCGGCTGTGGTTACGGCATATCGAGCCATTTTTGCATCGTGTAGTTGAATGCGCAATTCGGGTAATCCAATGTTTTTATAGACATTGATGTCTGTAATACCCGGAACGTCCTCAATGGATTTTGCCACTTCATTAGCCATCTTCTCTAAGTCAAATAAGTCATCACCAAATATTTTGATGACTAAAGCACTTTTTACTCCAGCGACATATTCTTCAACATTATCTTGAATCGGTTGGCTAAATCCGAAATTGATTCCGGGATACTTTTCTAAGGTAGTTCGCATCTCGATTAATAAATCTTCCTTCGACAGTTTGCGCTTCCAATCGCCTTCAGGTTTTAATTGAATATGAAATTCTATATTGAAAAACCCTGTCGGATCAGTCCCGTCATTTGGACGACCGGTTTGTGACATCACAAATTTTACTTCGTCAAATTTTCGCAATTCGCCTTTCATTTCTTGTGTTAGTTTTACGGATTCTTCCAAGTGAATACTATTGGGTAAAGTGGCTCGAACATATATAGCTCCTTCATTTAATTTAGGTAAAAATTCTGAACCATAATAGTGAAAGCGAATGCCACAAGCAACTAACAAAATACCAAAAGTGATTAAGGTTGTTTTTTTATGTCTATAACTCCATTCAAAAAGACGGAAGATATTGGTCTTAAAGAATCGAGAAATGATGTTTTCCTTTTCTACTATGTTTTTCGTAAGTAAAATCTTACACATAGCCGGAACATAGGTCAAACTCAAAATCAAAGAGCCTAAAAGGGCATAGCCCAACGTAAATGCCAAGGGAGAAAACATCTTTCCTTCTACTTTTTGAAACGAGAAAATAGGAAGTAAAGCCACAATTAAAATCAACAAGGCAAAGAAAATATAACTGGCAACACTACCGGCACTTTTCTTAATAATACCCATTTTAGACATTCGGTTAAAGCGTTTCATACCGACCTGATGTGCTTTTTTCTCCAGTCCAACAAAGACCTGTTCTACAATGACCAAAGTTCCTTCAAGCAGCAGTCCAAAATCCAAGGCCCCCATCGAAATTAAATTGGCTGGTAATCCCTGAATCTTCAACATGATGATGGCAAATAAGAAGGCCAACGGAATTACAGAGGCAACAATAAAGGTTGTTCTCCAATTGTATAAAAAAATAAATACAATTAACGATACCAAAACAACTCCCTCTATCAAGTTTTTGGTAACGGTATGAACGGTTGTATTGACCAAATCGGTACGGTCTATAATGGGAACGATTTGAACATCTTTAGGTAAAATACGTTCATTAAGATCGGTGATTTTATCTTTTAAGCGCTCGATAACCTCGCTTGGATTTTCTCCACGTAACATAATGACAATTCCCTCTACAACATCTTTCTCGTCGTTATAACCCACTTGGCCTAAGCGCGGTTTTGCCGCTACGACTACTTCAGCTACGTGTTTGACTAAAACCGGGGTAGAACCCTTCACTTCGATCAAGATATTGCCAATATCGTCTATGTTGTCCAACAAACCAACACCGCGAACGACGTAGGCTTGATCGCCTTTCTGAATCACATCACCGCCCACATTGATATTGCTCTTAGAAACCGCTTCATAAACGTCCAAAGGCGATAAATTGTAGTTGACCAATTCAGTGGGATGAATTTTTATTTCGTATATTTTTTCTTCACCGCCAAAACTCACTACATCGGCAACACCAGGTACAGAAAGCAATTCGCGTTCTACTACCCAATCTTGTATAGAAGTGACTTCTTTTATAGGTAGTTCACTTTTGATGATATAACGAAAGATCTCTCCAGTAGCTCCAGAAGGGGGTTCGATTTCAAAAAAGGCTCCTTCGGGTAAATCGACGTTCCCCATTCGAGTAGAGGCATATTGTTGAGCATAAAAATCCTCCACATCATCGTTAAACAAAACCGTGACCACAGAAAGTCCGAAAAGCGAAATCGAACGTACTTCAGCTTTTTTCGGTATGGTATTCATCTCTTTGGAGATCGGTAGCGTAATGAATTTTTCGATTTCTTCAGCACTTCTACCCGGCCATTGTGTAATGATTCGAGCACGGGTATTGGTAACGTCTGGAAAAGCTTCAATTGGGGTATGTATATAACTATAGATTCCTCCTAAAAGCAACAGTATCGTTGCGAAAAGCACCAAAAAGGAGTTTTTCAACGAGAGCGAAACTATATTTTGAACAAATTTTTGCATGATTTATTTTTCTTTTTTAAAGCGAACGGTTGTTGATTTCTTCTAAAAGTAAAAGCTGGTTGTTGGTAATGACGGTTTCTCCTTCTTGAACCCCCGCTTCGATATAGGTATAAAAATCGTTTTTAGCAATGGAATTGACCAAGCGCACTTCTAACGTACAGTCGTTTTTATAAATGACCACGTAATTCTGATTGTTTTCAAAAACCAGGGCTTGATTGGGAATTGCAATTGCTTTTTTATCGCTAGCATCAAGTCCTAGAATAATGTCGGCAGACATACCCGGTTTGAGCTTCATATCTGTATTTTTCATTACAATTTTCGCTTTAAGTACCCGCTCTTCTTGATCGAAAACCTGCGAAATCGATGTAATTTTACCTGCAAAAGTTTCGTCTGGATAAGCTAATGTTTTTACAGTTACGGGCATATTGGTAGCCACATGTCGCATATTGGTCGCATAGACATTGGCCATAACCCAAACTTCCGAGAGATTCGAAATGGTAAACAACTCATCGTCGGCACCGGCTATGGACATACCCGGACTGATGTTTTTACTCACGATATAACCATTAGATGGCGCTTTTACAGTAAATACCGATTTATCGCTACTGGCACTATATAAACTCATATTACTGCGATTGCTTTGCATTTTGGATTGCAATAAATCAACTTCCGATTCGGCTTCTAGTAAATCTTTCTGAGAGGCTATACCGTCTTTAAACATCGATTGAATGGAGGCTAAATGGCGTTGGGCAACCTTAAGTTGCGAGTTTAACGAACGGTTTTCGTCTTGCATCTCGTTGAGTGAGGCACTTTTAATTTCTGCTAAAACCTGACCTTTTTTGACATAATCTCCTAACGAGAAATAGGTTGCGGTAACAACACCGTCTAACAAACTCACAAAAGGAGTGGTCTGATCAATGTCGTATTGAATGTTTCCCGTTAAGGAAAGTGTTTCCTGAATGGGTCTAAGGCTTACCTTTTCAAAATTCAACGTTTTCTTTAACTCTTCTGTAATACAATACGCTTTCTTTTCAGTTGGAGCCATCACACTGCTGTTGGATTGTTGGCAACTATTCAGTAATAAAAAAGCCATTGGGAGGTATATAAAATACTTGTTGTACATGATTTTGTTTTTTAGATTAAAGCTCTTTTCCAAGGGCATATTGAAGGGATTCGAAATAATGATTTAGGTCTTTTTTGGTTGCTAATAAGATGTTTTTATTGTCTAGATACGCTTCTACAAAGTCAAGATACTCGATCATACTGGTGTTTCGAAGTTTGAAGTTTTTGAGGTAACTTTCAAGTAAATTATCCAAATTACTCTCGTAATCACTTTCAACTTGGTCGTACATCGCTTTAGATTGTTGGTAATTTCTAAATGCTTGTACTACTTCATTGGAAAGGGTATTGCTTTTTTGTTCCAATTCCAGTCGGGTTTTGTCTATTTCTATTTGGGCTTCTTTTATGTTTCCTTTGTTGAGGTTAAAAAGGGGCAGTTCAAATGAAATTCCCAATCCTACAAAATCGCGCATAATATTTCCGCCTCGATCATAATTTGCAGACAAGGTCAGGTCGGGTACACGCATGGCACGTTCCAATTTATGTTTTTGTATAGCTTGAGCTTCGGTATTTTTAGCAACAAGGATATCTGCTCTGTGGTTCAACGCATCTTGTGTCCAAACCGCTATGTCGTCGAAATTGACTAAAAGGGTAGGAGCCCGCAGTTCATCGGTGATATATAGGGTAGTTTCGGCAGGTAAATGCAGCATAATCTTTAACTCTTTTTGAGATTCGGACCAAGACTGCTGTATTTCGAGTAATTGTTTTCTAAAAGACATTTCAGATGCCTTAAGACGGATATATTCCGATTGGCTAATGTTACCTTCGGCCAACTGATTTTGATAAGATTTTAGTAAGTCGGTCGTTGATTCGATTTGCGCCTCATATATTTTTTGTTGCTCTTGATACTGTTGTACATCGGTCAAGGCATTACGTAATTCAAGCTTTAGATTTTGGAGTACTTCTTGAAATTGTAACTTTTTTCCTTCGACTTCCATCTTTTGCAAGGTGATGTTTTTACGACGCTTGCCCGAAGTTTGAATCAATTGCTCGATTTCCATTCCAATCTGAGATGTTTTACCCCAATTGCGATATAAAGCGGGCATTTCTTCGGAGGAGGAATTGGACCACAAATTAATCTCACTCACACTGAGTGTTGGATTGGGCCAAAGTTTTGCCTGGATCACTTGAGCCTCTGCTTGTGAAATCTCTAAATGTGTGGCGAGTAATTGTAGATTTTGTTTTAAAAAAAGGGTTTCTACTTCTTTTTTTGAAATAGATAAGGTGGTTGTATTTTGGGCTTGTACAAAAAAAGTGCCCAATAATAAAACAGTTTGAGTAATGAAATATCGTTTCAAATTCAGTGGTTTTTATAATATACAAAGATAATTTCTGTGTATTATAGCTGAATTTGAGTCCGATTAAAAGATGATTAAGAGTAGATTAGAGTTCGATTAGAGTTCGGACGGAATCAACAAGGTCTTTTCGCTAATTTCAGTAGGTTAGTACCAGGGGAATGCTCCTTTTCTTAATCCAAAAGATTTTGAATTTTTACAAGCATTTTCTCATTGGAAGTTGTCTTTGAAAAAGCATAAAAATGATTCAATTGCCAATCTTGTGTTTTTTGAGCCTGTTTACTTGTCGGTTTATCCCAACCGGGATATACCCTAAAGGCGCGTTTGCCTTCGCGATTGCTGTCGGTCAAAATTCCTTTTTGCAGTAAAATGGATTTAGGAAAGATAAATTGCCCAAAATAGTCTTTGTTTTGAACGCAAACCACCACAAAATCAAAAACATCTGCATCGTCAAAAGGAGCTATAGGTCCCCCTTGGTCTCGTTTCCATAGGGTTACAAATTGCCCCGTTTTGGTAGGGGTTATTTTGGCACAACGAAATAAGATAAGGTAGTTATTAAGACTAAAGGTACAGGCAGCATAGTCAGAACTCTCTTTCTCGAGTAGCGGAGCAGAGCAGCTTAGATTCAATAAATCGTAAATAAGACCTTTAGCAATGATAAAAGACTGTGGAAGTGTGGACATGATGCTTGATTTAAAATAAAGGATTTACAAACAAAATTAGGCTAATTAAAAATTACCCAGCGACGTTCATACGGATAAATTTCAGCTCCGTATTGTAGTATTCAAACGCCCATTCGATATAGTGTTCGGTTTCAGACCGGTAGGTGGTGAAAATATCGTACGCTTCCATGATTTGAGAATGTTCCATATAGTTGTAAATAAAATGAATTTTTTGACCGTTAATTCGGACAGCATAATTGATTTTTACATAACCGTTGTCGACGGTTACCTCATATACCCCCTTGTTCTTATACCAATTAATATCGTTGAAATCAAGTTTTTCTAAAACAGCAATCAGATTTTTTTGTTCATCTGTTGCGGTATATTTAAAGTGAAATTGTGTTTGTAAGTCATAGGAGTTCGCAGATAAATAAGCGGTTTTAAAGTTCTTTAGCGACGAGATAAGATGGAATCTTTGCGAAGTTACAGACGTTATTTGCTGTTGTAATAGAGCAATATTTTGTTTTTCTAAAGCATTCAATTGAATGTTTTGGTTGTCTGAAATGGGGGTGTACCAGCTAAACGATTCAAAATAATCTTGATACCGGGTTTCTTTAAAGCGATAGCCGTGGCGAGCATAAATTTCATTGACAAATAAGCGTAATTCATCAGCGCTTTTATTCTTGATTTGAGCATTTGATATCTTTTCTCGTGAACAAGATGCGCAATCTATTAGCTGTTGTGCCTTAGTTGCGAAAGACAGTAAGGAGAACGCAAGTATAAAAATAAATTTCATAAGAATCGTAAAGCAAAGAGGAGATTAATGTAAGATGGCCGCGAATTAAATCGGTTTTAAAGGAAAAATCAATTGGATAACAGTTCCTTCATTAAGTGTTGATTCCATGGTAAATTCGATTTGATGTTGTTCTAATATTATTTTAGATAGGGAAATACCTATACCACTTCCGGGAATGCGTCCGACGTTTTTACCGCGATAAAAGGTTTGACCAATTAAGGGAAAATCAGCTGTTGAAATCCCTTTTCCATAATCTTTAATTTCAAGGCATAGGCAACGGTCTTTTGCAGAAAGGGTTATTTCTACTGCCTGGTCGGTAGAATATTTTAAAGCATTTTCGATCAGGTTAAACAAGGCCAATTGCAAGAGTGTTTCGTTACCGTTGATTTCTAGTAATTTCGAATCGAGTACTTGTAAATCAATTTTGATAGGAATATTAAGTGCGGCGGATTTTTCAGTTAAGGCTTCATAAATATTCCAAATCACTTCGTCGAGTCTAAACAATTCAAAAGTGTTCTTTTGGTTTTTTAATCCCGACATCAATAAGAGGTTCGACAATAAATCTTCTATTTTATAGATATTAACTAAGGCGTCTTGTGCCACTTTTTTATATTCGTCAGCGGTACGGTCTTTCTGTGCGAAAACTTCTAAATTTCCTGCAATAGCCGTTAAAGGAGTTTTAAATTCATGAGACACATAATTGATAAAGTTCTTTTGAATTAAAAAAGTTTCCGATAATCGAGCAAATAATTTATTGTAGGTTTTGATGAGCTCATCCACTTCGTCATTAGTGTTGGGTGGCGAGATGGCTTGTCCCAAATTGGAATCATCTATTTGATTGATTTGTTGTACTACATTCGCAATAGGGCGATAGGCCCAATGGGAAAGGTACCTACTCAAAATAAAGATGAGCGCTAAACCGGCCAACAATACAATGGTCATGATCCATAATAGCCGATGAGTCTGTGCTAAGAATTCCGCATTAGAAGCTTTGACAAAAACCACAAAATTACCTTGGTTATCGGGATAATAAATACCGTAATAAAAAAAATTGTCGGTTTGAAATTGAATTTTTTGCTGTTTACGAACCCGATTTAAATAGTCGGTTGTAATGTTGGAATCGGTAAACATTTTCCCGAATTCTACTTGGTTACTATTGTTATATACCGCTACCATGGAACTTTCAATTGTTGCTCTAAATTCGCTGCGTATGGTAGAGTGTTCAAACTGCGTTAATTCGTCTTTTTCAAGATAGTAAAAGGCAGCTAACAAACTTGTTTTTTTTAATTCGTTAAAAAACACCCTTTCAGAACTGTTGTAAAAAGCAAAATATATCATGACGGAAGCGATAAAGAATACGACTCCAAAAGTAACTGTCGATAGTAAGGTAAGACGGTTGCGTAGCTTCATGGTTCTAGTCTTGTATCATATAACCTGTTCCTTTAATTGTATGGATAAATTTGGTTTCCGTTTCGTCAATTTTATTGCGCAAGTAGGAGATGTAAACATCCACAACATTGGTATTATTGTCGTAATTAATCCCCCAAACGGCATTTAAAATTTGGGTTCTGGAAACGGCTTTATTTTTATTTTCTAATAAAAACAACAGCAATTTATACTCCCGAGGCGACAGATCAATGTTTTTTTCGTTTAAAGTAACCAAATGATTGTCTGGATTTAGTGCTAAAGCACCACAACGATATACCAACTCTTTTTCTTGATAGTTAAATTTGGTTCGTCGGGTTAACGCATTAATTCGCGAAATCAACTCATTGAAATGAAAGGGTTTGGATAAGTAATCATCGGCTCCGCTGTCCAAAGCGGCAATTTTATCCGAGGGGTCACTTAAAGCACTTAAAACTAAAATAGGGGTATAGATTTTCTTGTATCGAATCAGTTGAGTCAGTTGAATACCGTCTATACCCGGTAACATGATATCCATCAATATAATGTCCCACTGATTGTCGTTAATCAAATCTCTGGCTTGCTCTCCGGAGGTTGCCAAACTAACTTGAAAGTCGTTTTCTTCCAATCCTTTAATAACAAAATCGCTGATTCTCTGATCGTCCTCAATCAATAAGATATGCATGATTTAAATTTTTTCTGAATTAATTTTAATAAAATCCGTCACCAAAAAGGCCATCAGCTTACCCACGAGATGCGTGTTTTTATCGTGGTCTAAGTTGGGGGCTCCTTCACAGATATGAAGATAGCCTGCATTTTTAGATTTTCCAAAAAAGTGTATAAACTGTCGCAGTCGCTCTGCCGAAAATCCGGAAGGAGTAATAGCACTACTGGCGATAAGAGGTATGGAATCCAAATCGATTTCAATACCGTAAAAAGCATGGTCTATATGTTTTAGTGCGGCCAATAATTCGGTGTCGAATGATTTTTCTTTTCGGATTCGAATTTGTTCGTAGGTGTTGTATTTTACTTTGTCGGCTACTGCTTTAATACTGTCAAAGACACTTTTTGGGGTGTAATTTTCGTGTAAACCAAATATAAAATACTGTTTAAGAAATCCCTCCTCAAAGGCATACGAAAAACCATTACCACTATGGCGGCCTTCCAAAGGTCTAAAATCGGTATGAGCATCGAAATTAATAACATTAACTCCTTTTGCCTTTCCCAAGGCCAAACCCTTAATATTTCCATAGGCATTGTTGTGACCCCCTCCAATGATGATTGGGATTTTATCGGCCTTAACTATTTTACTAACGATATGTGACACTTCTTTATCTATGGTTTCAACCAATTTAAAAAGTCGTTTGCGATCTTCTTTTTGGTTGACATCTAAGCGCTCCGCTTCTGCCATTGCTTCTGTAAAATCGAGATGACCCAGTATGGTGATTTGATTGCCTTTGCAAAAGCGATTGTGCTGTATATTAAGAAAGCTGCTCAAGAAGTTTTCCCAGGCAGAGGCCGTTCCTGCTCTACCAAAATTGGCGCGTACACCAATGTCTTCGGGAATACCTAAAATAACGTATTTGGAATCGTTTTCTTGAAGTTCAGTAAAACAATGCTCGATATTAGAAAGCACTTGTATGCGTTCTCCAAATTTAATTTCGCCCTGTCTAAAGCGCGTGTATCTTGTAATATCCGCAGTAGAAAATAATTTGAGTTGATGCATAAATAAAAGTGTTAATTTTTATACTATTTTAATTATAAATACGTTAACATATTTAGAGTTTGAGCATTAAGAGAAAAAACTCGATTTTATGTTTGTGGAATTAGTTTAAAATAATTTATTATTTTACCTCAAATTACGTGAGTAGTTTGAGGTTTTTTATATTATAAAAGTTTGCCTTGTAAAATGACCCTATCGATGTGTTGACTGGCAAAGGCATAAGGAATTTCATAAAAGGAACTCAGCGGTTTAGTAATGATCAAACTGGCCTTTTTCCCTCTAGTTATACTGCCATACTCATCGGATACTCCCAGGGCATAAGCTCCATTTATAGTAGCGGCATTAATGGCTTCTTCCGGAGTCATCTTCATCTTAATACAAGCTGTAGCTACAACGAAATTCATATTCCCAGTTGGTGTAGTACCCGGATTAAAGTCAGACGCGAGAGCTAAGGGAAGGCCTGCATCGATCATTTTACGCGCTGGTGTGTAAGGTATGGAAATAAAATACGAACAAGTAGGTAAAGCAACCGGCATGGTAGTGCTGTTTTTTAAAACGGCAATGTCTTCATCGGTAACTATTTCAAGGTGATCCACTGTTAGGGCCTTGTTTTTTACACAAGCGGCTATACCGCCTATCGCTGTAAATTGATTCACGTGAATTTTAGCTACCAATCCGTATTTTTGTCCCGCTTGCATGATGCGCTCGGTTTCTTCTACTGAAAAATAACCCGTTTCTAAAAAGGCATCAATATAGTCGGCGAGTTTCTCTTGAGCAATGGCCGGAATCATTTCGTCAATTATCAATCGGATGTATCCTTCGTGATTGTCTTTATATGCAGCAGGAAAAGCGTGTGCTCCTAAAAAAGTAGCTTTGATTTTAATGGGATAATTTTCACCTAACTTTTTTATGACGCGCAACATCTTTAATTCGGATTCCAAATTCAATCCATAGCCAGATTTGATTTCTACAGCTCCTGTACCTTGGCGAATAACTTCTTCTAAGCGTACTTTGGATTGTTCATATAAATCCTCTTCAGTGGTTTCTTGTAGTTTCTTGGCCGAATTTAAAATACCTCCACCGCGATTAAAGATTTCTTCATAACTCAATCCATTGATGCGGTCTACAAATTCCTGTTGTCGATTTCCAGCATATACAATATGAGTATGGCTATCAACCCAACTCGGTAAAACGGTTTGTCCGCTTAAATCGATGACCTGATCAACTGCCGTATCCGGACAGTTTTCCATAAGGCCAAAGTCCGAAATAATCTCATCTTCAATCAATAAAAAGGCGTTTTCAAGCTTGGGAAGTATTTTCATTGCTTCACCGGCAACCATAATAACGGATTGGTCACGAATTTGTAAGAGCTCCTTAATGTGAATCAGTAAAATTTTCATCTTCAAAATAGTTAATTTCCGTAAAAATAGAATGGAATTTTAAAAACTCCTATCTTTATCACAAATTTAATATTTGTGAGGAGAGTTAAATATAAGAAAAATAGGAAACTTCAACCTAATTATCTGGAATATTCTGGAGGTTATCCCGATGTACTTATAGCAATGCAGTTATTTGTTTACGATGAAAACCACTATGAAGAATACAATGATTTGACTTTAAGTGAAATACATGAAATTGTTCAGAACTCGGATCCCAATGCCACAAAATGGTTTAATCTGCATGGACTGCACGATATTGAACTGCTAAAGGCCATAGGAAAAGTATTTGAAATCGAAGGCTATTTGATTGCAGAGGTACTTAATTTTTCTCGACGTACACGCATGGAGGAACTAGACGATACCATCTTTTTTAGCGTAAAGTCTATCTTGCCACAAGAAGATATCGAAAGTGTCGAAATCGAACAAATCAGCTTTATACTTAAAGATAATTTGTTGCTGTCGTTCCAAGAGAAGAAAGGAAATATATTTTCGCTGGTTCGCGAAAGAATCCGTACCAAAACGGGTAGCGTCCGCAAAAAGAGCAATGAGTTTTTGTTGTTTTTACTACTCGAGGCCATCATGGAAAACTTCTTTATCACTATGGATAATTTTGAAGAACTCATAGAACAGGTTTTAATATCTTCTAAAGCGAGTTATAAAAGAAATGTATTAGAAAATATTGAAAAAAATATCGAAAGTTTAAACTATATCAAACGAGCCATTATTCCGCTCCGCGATGTACTGTTTAATTTAAAAAGCGGCTCTTCCGATTTGGATCCCAAGTTTATCTTGCCCTCCGATGTGATTTATTTCACGAGGTTACATTATAAATCCCTTGAATTACTAGACCAAATTGAATATTACCTCTCTAAGATGGAAAGTGCTACGAATTATTTTTTCTCGGCCCAAAGCCATCGCATGAACGAAATTATGAAGGTATTAACCATAGTGTCGGTTATTTTTATACCCTTGACTTTTATAGTAGGAGTGTATGGAATGAATTTTGACAATATGCCCGAGCTACATTACGAAAACGGCTACTTTACAACCATGCTGTTTATGTTGTTTTTGGTTTTACTCATGATTGGTTATTTTAAATTTAAAAAATGGTTTTAGTTTCTTTAAAAAATAAAAAAACATCCTACAAATAGGATGTTTTTTTTTATTTTTTTTACTTTTATGGTTTTCTTAGTTCTTAATGAAATTTAATGACAAAATCCGTTTTTGTTCTTAAGCTATTTGTTAGCTGTTCTGTTTTAGTTACTTATAATTAGCAGATACATATTTTAATCATGTCTTTTTCCTTCCTTTTCCCTATTTAGCGTTTTTTTGTTTTGTTTGGATTCGTTAAGTTTGTTGTTATTTGTTTTAAGTCTAAATAAGAATTGATGTTTATACGAGGTCTTTCGGTAATTGTTTTAGGGCTACTGTCTGTGATTTCCCTATTTATAGGGGTTACAAATATATCGTTGACCGATATAAACAATTGGAGTGAAAACGATATTTTAGTTTTAATGGTAAGTCGTATGCCGCGTTTAATTTCCATTTTAATCGCAGGTGTAGGCATGAGTATTTGCGGGCTTATCATGCAACAAATTACAAGGAATAAATTTGTGTCACCAACCACAGCAGGTACTTTAGATGCAACCAAAATGGGGATTTTGTTTAGTTTAATCGTTTTTCCTACTGGGGGAATGTTAGCTAAGATGCTGTTTTCTTTTTCGATTGCATTAGGAGCTAGTTTGTTGTTTTTAAAAATAGCCGATAGCATTAAATATAAGAGTTTGATTTTTATACCCTTAATCGGTATAGTGTTCGGGAATATCTTAAATGCAATTTCGACTTTTTTTGCATTTAGATACGGTGTAATACAAAATATGGAGGGGTGGATGATTGGCGATTTTTCTTCGATTATAAAAGGCAATTATGAAATACTTTATATTGGAATACCCGTAGTAATTGGCTGTTATTTCTATGCCAATAAATTTACCATTTTGGGATTGGGAGAGGATACGGCAAAAAGCTTAGGATTAAATCATAAGAAAACAACCTATTTGGGGTTACTATTTGTAGCCATTACTTCTAGTGTGGTGGTTTTAACAGCAGGAGTAATACCTTTTTTAGGACTTATTATACCCAACATAGTCAGTATGTTGTTTGGTGATAATTTAAGAAAAACCCTACCATTTACTGCTGTTTTAGGAGCGGTGTTTTTATTGCTTTGCGATATCATAAGCAGACTTGTTATTTATCCTTACGAAATTCCAATTGGTTTGACAGTAAGCATTATTGGAGGTGTTATTTTTTTGGGAATGTTGCTAAAAAGAACGAAACATGTTTAGACACAAAACCATTTCAATCATGGCCATATTGTTGCTGGTGATTATTTCGATTTTTATGTTTACCTACACGGGTAGTAAACTCGATTATGTGTTGCCTAGAAGAGCCTATAAAGTGGGAGCCATGATATTGATTTCCTGTTGTGTAGCCTATTCATCTATCGTGTTTCAAACCATAGCAGCCAACCGTATTTTAACGCCTTCCATTATGGGATTTGACTCTTTTTTCTTGTTAATTCAAGCCTTTTTAGTCTTGATGTATGGTGATCAAACCTTTCAGGTGCTATCCGGTGAATGGAATTTTGTATTGTCGGTAGTATTGATGTTAGGCTTTGCCTTGGGACTTTATTTTTTGGTATTTAAAAGAGAATCGAAGAGTGTTTATTTATTGTTGTTAGTCGGTTTGTTGTTGGGCACCTTATTTCGTAGTATTTCGTCGTTTATAACGGTGATTTTAAACCCCAATGAATTCCTGATTTTACAAGGAGCTATGTTTGCAAGTTTTGATAAAATCAACACCAAATTACTGGGTATTTCTGCGGTGATTTTAATCGCAACACTAATTTACGGTAGTCGTTTCTTTATGCAGCTAAACGTACTGTCGTTGGGACGAGAAAACGCCCTTAGTTTAGGTGTTAATTACAACAGGGTGGTGCGACAAAATCTGATGATTATTTCTGTATTGGTAGCGATTTCTACTGCCTTAGTCGGACCCATTACATTTCTGGGGATATTAGTAGCTAATGTTACCTACCAATTGGTTCAAACTAATGATCATAAGACTCTGATTTTTGCCTGCTGCTTATTAACTTCAATTACGGTTATTGGCGGTCAGTATCTGGTAGAACATGTATTTAATATGTCCACCACTGTAAGTATTATTATAAATTTCATAGGTGGTATTTATTTTATATACCTCTTGCTAAAAACTTCCAAATTATGATTGCAGTTCAAAACATATCTAAATCGTATGGAGATAAAATCATTTTAGACGATATTTCAATCACGTTTCCCAAAGGAAAAATCACGTGTTTGGTCGGTGGAAATGGAACAGGGAAAAGTACTTTGTTATCAATTATTAGCCGTTTGCTAACCCGAAATTCGGGCGAAATTCACTTACTTAATCAAGAAGTAATGAAAATGAGTCATCGCGACTTTGCCCAGCGTTTGTCGATTCTAAAACAATCGAATCAACCCAATATTCGATTAACCATCCGGGAATTAGTTTCTTTTGGACGTTTTCCCTATTCGCAAGGAAAGCTAACGCCATTGGATTTACAAAAAATTGAAGAGGCTTTAGATTTTATGGAGCTCACAGTACTGCAAGACTATTATTTAGACGAACTCAGTGGTGGTCAACGTCAAAGGGCTTTCTTAGCGATGGTTTTGGTACAGGATACGGAATATATTTTGTTAGACGAACCCCTGAATAATTTGGATATGAAACACGCTGTGGAAATTATGAAAATCCTACGAGTCTTAGCCGATCAATACAACAAAACCATCATCATAGTAGTTCACGATATTAATTTTGCCTCGTCTTATGCCGATTATATAGCGACGGTAAAAAACCATAAAATCAGTCATTTTGGAAAAACTGCGGATATTATTCAACCGGAAATTATGAAGGACGTTTTTGGTATCGATATGACGATAATTGATAATTGCAACCATAAATTTTGTATATATTTTAAATAGTAAAGGATGAAAAAAATAATTTTAGCAGGCCTCATATTGGCCTTTGTTATAACAACTAGTTGTAAGGATAAAGCGAAGGAAGCCATAGAAACCGAGCAAACGATGCCTAACGAAAAGTTAGTAATGACACACCACTTGGGAACTACGGAAGTGGTTAAAAACCCGAAAAAGGTAGTATTGCTGAACTATGGCGTTATCGATTCGTTTGATAAGCTTTCTTTAAAGATCGCCGGTTTGCCTAAGGCGAATTTACCGGGATATTTAAGTAAATATAGACTAGACGATTCCATCGTTGATATCGGTAATTTGATGGATCCCAATTTTGAAAAAATCAATGAAATGGAACCGGATTTAATCATTATTTCTGCAAGACAAGCGAAGCTCTACGACGAATTGTCTAAAATTGCACCAACCATTTATATGGATATTGACAAAGATGATTATATGGGCTCTTTTAAAAGAAATGTGCGCCAGTTGGGGGAATTATTTGACAAGGAAATTGAAGTAGAAAAGGACTTGGTAGTAATTCAATCAAAAATCGCACAGATCAAAGGAATGGCTGATGTTAGCGATAAAACAGCTTTGATTGTATTGGTTAATGAAGGCCGCTACAGTGCTTATGGGAAAGGGTCTCGTTTTGGAATTATTCACGATGTTTTTGGGATAAAACCGGCCGATCAAAACATAGAAGTGGCAACGCATGGGCAAGCTATTTCCAATGAATTTATTCAGAAAGTTGATCCCGATTATCTGTTCGTAATCGATCGAGGAGCTGCTATAAAGAGAAATCAATTGAATAAACAGGCGTTTTCCAATCCGTTAATAGCGAAAACAAAAGCATATAAAAATGATAAAATCATCTTTTTATCGCCAGATGTATGGTACTTATCGGGTGGAGGATTGGAGTCGGTTGCTATGATGGTCGATGAAATTCAAAAGGCACTCTAATAAAATTAAATTGTTTTGTTATTATTTATAGTTAATTGTGAAAGAAAGGGGATGTATAAATTTACGTCCTCTTTTTTGATGCCATTAAGTATTTGCTTTAAAACAAAAAACCTCTCGATATCGAGAGGTTTTTTGTTTATTCTGTAATGTTGTTGTCGAGCAGCAGCTGTTGCGCTTTGGCTAAATCTTGAGTATAGACAAAAACGTGTACTGCTTTATCGGCACTTCCAAAACCGGCACTGATGGCGGACTGTATGTCGTCACGCAAAATAAATTCAATATTATTTTCTTCTAAAATATCTTTAACGGCTAAAGTGGTAATCTCACTTCCCGAAAACAGTCGTACGTGGTTCATAGTTTTTATTTTAATCTAAAAATAGGTAAAAAGGATCAATTAGCTAGTAATAAAATGCTAAAATTTCGGATTTATTGTTTTCGCAGTGGCAAATGGAGTTTCAAAATTATTGATTTTTGTAAGACTTTTACCGTGAAGTTTATAGAGTTCTTAGTTCTGTAACAAACATTTGGTCGACTTTAGGTGTTGTAGATATAGTTGCTACTGATGTGTTCTCTAAATAGATTTCCCGAATATTAAAAACAAGATTTCCCGATTTATTCTTATAAAAAAGATAAAAAAAGAGGCTGCCTTTTTAAAGCAGCCTCAGATAAAATTACTTGGAATCGAGGTTTCTAAAAACCAGTTGATGGTCAAAACAATCCAGTACAACGATGGAATCGGCTTTTACGTTACCACCTAATATCTCTTTAGATAGTTGGTTTAAAACCTCGCGTTGTACTACTCTTTTTACTGGTCTAGCTCCGAAATGCGGATCATATCCTTTGGTCGCTAAATAATCAATAGCTTCCGGAGTTGTTTCCAGTGTAATATGCTGCAAGGCCAACATCTTGATAACACCTTTTAGCTGCAAACTAACGATAGCATGTATGTTTTCACGAGTCAGTGGTGTAAACATGACAATTTCGTCGATACGGTTTATAAACTCGGGACGTACGGTTTGTTTTAAAATATTTAAAACCTCCGTTTTAGCACTTTCCGAAGCACTCTCAATATCGCCATTCGCATTTTCGAATTTCTCTTGAATGACCTGACTTCCAATATTGGAGGTCATGATGATAATCGTATTCTTAAAGTCGGCCAAACGTCCTTTATTGTCGGTTAATCGTCCTTCATCCAATACTTGTAACAAAATATTATACGTGTCTGGATGCGCTTTTTCAATCTCATCGAGTAACACTACCGAGTACGGTTTACGTCTTACAGCCTCAGTTAATTGTCCTCCTTCGTCATAACCTACGTATCCTGGAGGTGCTCCGACCAAGCGACTTACGCTGTGACGTTCTGAATACTCACTCATATCGATACGCGTCATGGCATTTTCATCGTCGAATAGATATTCTGCCAAGGCTTTAGCCAATTCGGTTTTACCCACACCGGTTGTTCCTAGGAAAAGGAAGGAACCAATTGGTCGTTTAGGATCTTGTAAACCAGATCTACTACGTCTTACCGCATCGCTTATCGCTTCAATCGCTTCTTCCTGACCCACTACACGTTGGTGCAATTCTTCTTCCAGATGCAACAACTTGTCGCGCTCACTTTGAAGCATTTTGGTTACCGGTACCCCAGTCCATTTGGCGACAATTTCGGCTATATTATCATAAGTAACCTCTTCTTTTATCAAAGTATGCCCTTTTTGATTTTCATCCAATTGCGATTGTTGTTTTTGCAATTCCTCTTGAGCATCTTTTATTTTTCCGTAACGGATTTCTGCAACTTTACCATAATCGCCTTCACGCTCGGCTTTTTCAGCTTCTACTTTATAGTTTTCTATGTCCAGCTTGATGTTTTGGATACTATCCACCACATCTTTTTCCGCTTTCCATTTGGAATAAATATCATTTCGCTCCTCCTTCAAATTGGCCAAATCCAATCCTAAAATCTTGAGCTTATTCTCGTCGTTTTCTCGCTTAATCGCTTCAATTTCAATTTCCAATTGCATGATTTTACGATCTAAAACATCGAGTTCCTCCGGTTTAGAATTGATTTCCATGCGCAGTTTGGCAGCAGCCTCATCCATCAAATCGATCGCTTTGTCTGGTAAATAACGGTTTGTAATATAACGTTGCGACAATTCTACAGCCCCAATGATGGCTTCATCTTTAATTCGTACTTTGTGGTGCGCCTCATACTTTTCTTTAATACCACGCAAAATCGAAATCGCACTTTCGGTATCGGGTTCATCGATCATGATTTTTTGGAAACGACGTTCTAAAGCCTTGTCCTTTTCAAAGTATTTTTGATACTCATCTAAGGTTGTTGCTCCAATCGCTCGAAGTTCACCACGAGCCAAAGCCGGTTTTAATATGTTTGCCGCATCCATAGCACCATCGCCTCCTCCAGCACCTACTAAAGTGTGAATCTCGTCGATAAACAAGATGATATTTCCATCGGACGAGGTCACTTCTTTAACAACCGATTTTAATCGCTCTTCAAATTCTCCTTTGTATTTAGCTCCGGCGATTAACGATCCCATATCCAAAGAGAAAACTAATTTGTCTTGTAGGTTTTCCGGAACATCTCCTTGCACGATTCTTCGAGCTAGGCCTTCCGCAATAGCGGTTTTTCCCACTCCGGGTTCACCGACCAACATCGGGTTGTTTTTGGTTCTTCTCGATAAAATTTGCAAAACCCTACGTATTTCCTCATCACGCCCAATAACCGGATCTAATTTTCCATCCTTGGCAAGTTGATTCAGGTTTTTGGCGAATTTGTTTAGGGAATTATAGGTCTCTTCAGCAGATGCCGAAGTCACTCGTTCTCCTCCTCGTATTTCTGTAATAGCGGCGATCAAATCTTTTTCAGTTACTCCTTGATCCTTTAAGATTTGAGCCACTTTGCTTTTTGATTTGAAAATAGCCAAAATCAAATGCTCGATAGAAACATATTCGTCTTGCATCTTTTGAGCGATAGCGCTCGCTTCGGTCAATGCGGTATTGGCTTCTCTCGAAAGAGATATAGTGCCGCCGCTAACCTTTGGGAAACTCGCTATAGTACTGTCCAAGATTTGTTTGAACAAGTCTACGTTGATGTTTAGCTTTTTTAAGATAAACGGAGTCACATTTTCATCTACGGCTAATATAGCCTTGAAAATATGCTCGTTCTCTATCAATTGTTGCCCGTTGCCTTGCACCATAACTTGTGCTTGCTGTAAGGCCTCTTGCGATTTAATAGTGAAATTATTTAGATTCATTTTTCAACATTTTTTTGGTTATTAATTCACAAACAATTTATATTCCAGTATTAAAAAAACGACAAAATGTCTTGTTTTTAGGTATTTTGTTAGATAAACATGTCTTTTTGTCATTTCAGAGGACTGGCGAACCATTGACCTCTAAGTACTCAGTTTTCGGTGGTTTTCTACTATAAATTTACACCTAATTCTTTAATAATGAGTGTGAAAACTTCTTTTTATTAGCGGCGATTCTTAGTAATATATACGGTTAAGTGGTGACGATATGAAATTTGGTTTTAGAAAAAAAAAGACTATTTTTAAATAACATAAGATGATTCCTATAAACGTCAGTTCTATTATTAACCTTAAATTATTCCTTATGAAAAATGCAATTGTTTTATTTGTTTTACTGATTTTCTCGATATCCTGCAAAAGTGATGATAATAGCGAGGTGAAAAGTCTGGGGAAATGGAGGTTGTACAGCAAAACGGAAACGGGTATGGTGCCTGTTCCTAATCTTAATCCCACAACGATATTTGAAGAAAATATTTATTTCAATTTTGAGAGCGAATTGACCGTGTCCGGAAATTCCACGGGCAAGTTCTATTTAAAGGATGGTACTTATCCTTATACTGAAAAGTATGATTCTTATTTAGATAGTGAAGTTGTCGAGTTTGAAAGTTTTCCATATATGAAATACCATATCGGTGATACATTGGTTTTAAGCATTGCTTATATGGATGGAGGAACTCTTAAATTAGTGAAACCGTAGCCTTTTATTTGCGACAGTTCATATTTGTTTTGTTTTTTAGTTATTGTTTGATTTTTTATTTAAAAAAAAGTGATTTGAGTATTTTATTAGCAAAAAAAATACTTTTTATTTTATAAAAATAGCTAATTATAAATTGGTGAGTGGTATAGTATTTGAGTCTAATGTATTGACACTTAGTCTGAAAATAGTAAAAATTTAAACCAATAACCATTATGAGAAGATTAGAAAATAAAACAGCTATTATTACCGGTGGAGCTAGCGGTATAGGCAAAGCTACTGTAGAATTATTTGTAAAAGAAGGAGCACAGGTCGTCATTGCTGATTTCTCGGATTCGGGAAAAGAGCTTGAGGAGCGGTTGAATCGCGAAGGTCATCAAACCTTGTTTGTTAAAACGGATGTTACCAGTGAGGAAGATGTGAAAAATATGATAGTTAAAACCGTAGAAAAATTCGGCAAACTGGATATTCTATATGCCAATGCTGGAATTGCCAACGATGGAAATATCGATGAATTGGAATACGATAAATGGAAGAGAACAATCGATATCAATTTAAATGGTGTTTTTCTTTCGGATAAATATGCGATTATGCAAATGCTAAAACAAGGTAAGGGCGGAGCTATTGTCAATGCCGGGTCTATACATAGTTTTGTAGGTAAAGTAGGAGTAACGGCCTATGCTTCGGCAAAAGGAGGGGTTAAATTGCTGACTCAAACCTTGGGTGCTACTTATGGCAAAAAAGGAATTAGAGTTAACGCTGTTGCTCCGGGATATATTGATACCCCACTGATACACGGTGCCAATACGCAAGATTTGGTTAATTTACATCCTATGGGACGTTTGGGAACGCCAGAGGAAGTGGCTAAAGCGGTACTGTTTTTAGCTTCTGATGATGCCTCTTTTATATCGGGGACCGAAATCTTGGTAGATGGTGGTTATACAGCGGTATAGTTTTTAGGCTGATATGCTGATTTGTTGAAGCCTTTATACACGTAAGGGTGCAAAGGCGAATATGCCCATAAGCAAATGCGCAAATATGATGATACGCGTATAAACAAATAGACATGTAAGCAAATTCGCAAAAAAAACCTAACTTTGTTTAAAAGCGACAACTATGAAATGGATACAACTAGAATCTGAAGATCAATTGACGGAGTTAGCAAGGCTGTCAGAGCAAGCGCCTGTATTGATATTTAAGCACAGTACAAAGTGTTATATTAGTAAAACGGTTTTAAAGAATTTTGAGAATAGCTACCAAGAACAGGATAAGGTATTTACCTATTTTTTGGATCTTATTGCCTATAGAGCTATTTCAAATAAAATCGCGGAAGACTATAAAATAGAACATCAGTCCCCTCAGTTGATTGCAATCTATAAAAACGAGGTAATTTATCACGCGTCTCACAGTGATATTGATGCGGATGTCGTATTTAAAGCGGTTAATGCAAAACTGTAAAGCAGCTGTTTTTAAATAAAAAAAGCTCCGTATTCGGAGCTTTTTTTATGGATACAAAATGCTATAGTTGAATGTTGTTTGCTAATAACTGGCTGGAAACTTCTCCAAAACCAATGCGAACCTCGCCGTTTTGACAATATCCTTTCATGATTACGGTATCGTTGTCTTCTATAAAAGTACGTTGTGAACCGTCGCTCATGGATATTGGATTTTGTCCTGCCCAAGTCAGTTCTAACAGCGAGCCAAAACTTTCTGGAGTGGAACCGGAAATGGTTCCGGAACCCATTAAATCTCCCGAGTTAATACGGCAACCGTTAATGGTGTGATGTGCCAGTTGTTGACTCATCGTCCAATACAAATATTTAAAATTAGATACCGTAACCCGTGTTGCGTCACTCTTTTCTGGTTTTATATACACTTCTAAATTAATGTCGAAAGTGCGATTTCCGTCTTGTTGTAAATACGGAAAGGGTTGTGGGTCTTGTTTCGGACTTGTTGTTCTATAAGGTTCTAGAGCATCCATGGTCACGATCCAGGGTGAAATCGAAGAAGCGAAGTTTTTGGCTAGAAAGGGGCCTAAAGGTACGTATTCCCAAGTTTGTATATCGCGGGCGCTCCAATCGTTTAATAAAACCATGCCGAAAATATGCTCTTCGGCTTCTGCAACGGGAATGTTTTCTCCCATAACATTGGCATCTGTCGTGATAAAAGCGGTCTCCAATTCAAAATCCACTCGTTTGGAGGGACCGAAAATCGGTAGCGTCTCTCCTTTGGGTAAAGTTTGTCCTAAAGGTCTGCGTACCGGTACTCCAGAAGGAACTATGGTAGAGCTTCTACCGTGATAACCTACGGGAATGTGAAGCCAGTTTGGCAATAGTGCGTTGGCTGGGTCTCTAAACATCATGCCTACATTGGTAGCGTGTTCTTTACTAGAATAAAAATCGGTATAATCGCCTATTAACACCGGTAATTGCATTTCAACATCAGCTATGTTGAAAATGACAATATCGCGGTGTTTGGTGTTGTCTCTTAATGTGGTGTTGTTCGCCTCGAATATATCAGCTAGACGATTGCGCACCGCTCTCCATGTTATTTTTCCTGACGAAATAAAATCGTTTAAAGTGTCTTGCATAAAAAGGTCGTCTGTCAAATCGATTCCTTCAAAGTACCCCAATTGGTGCAAAGCATTCATATCAATGGCAAACTTTCCAATTCGAGTTCCAATAGTGATAACATCTTCTTTGGTTATAAAAACTCCAAAGGGAAGATTCTGAATGGGAAAGTCGCAATCGGGCGCAACTTCTAACCAAGACTTTCTCTTCGGGTCATTAGCAGTTATTATCATAGTTACAATTTTTAAATGATTTTGGTTTTATAAGTAGATCAAATATATAATTAAGCGTGTAATTAACAAACGTTTTTCGTATTTTTGAAATCATTTTAACGTAAACAAATAAAATGCAAAACGATACACAAATTTTTGACCTGATTCTTGAAGAACAAGACAGACAAATACACGGATTGGAATTAATTGCTTCGGAAAACTTTGTAAGTGAGCAAGTAATGGAAGCCGCTGGATCAGTATTGACCAACAAATATGCTGAGGGATATCCCAATAAACGCTATTATGGAGGTTGTGAAGTAGTTGATGTTATTGAGCAAATTGCAATCGACAGAGCAAAAGCTTTGTTTGGAGCTGAATATGTAAATGTACAACCACACTCCGGTTCTCAAGCCAATACAGCAGTCTATGCAGCTTGTTTGAAACCAGGTGATAAAATATTGGGCTTTGACCTTTCTCATGGAGGGCATTTGACACACGGTTCACCAGTGAATTTTTCCGGAAAATTGTATCAACCTGTTTTTTATGGTGTTGATCAGGAAACAGGAGTCTTAAACTACGATAAAATACAAGAAATAGCAACAAGAGAAAAACCTAAAATGATTATCGCTGGTGCTTCGGCATATTCTCGTGATATGGATTTTGAACGTTTTAGAGCTATTGCAGACAGCGTTGGAGCGCTTTTAATGGCAGATATTGCTCACCCTGCAGGGTTGATTGCAAAAGGCTTGATGAATGATCCTGTGCCGCATTGTCATATTATAACTACAACTACGCATAAAACGTTGCGCGGACCTCGTGGAGGAATGATCATGATGGGGAAAGATTTTGAAAACCCATTTGGATTAAAGACACCAAAAGGAGAATTGAGAATGATGTCTTCGCTTTTGGATAGCGGAGTGTTTCCAGGAAATCAAGGCGGACCATTGATGCATATTATCGCAGCAAAAGCCGTTGCATTTGGAGAAGCGCTTTCCGATGAGTTTTTTGAATACATGTTGCAAGTGCAAAAAAATGCCAAAGCCATGGCAGCTGCATTTGTAGCCAAAGGATATAATATCATTTCTGGAGGTACAGATAATCACATGATGTTAATCGATTTGAGAAACAAAAACATTAGTGGAAAAGAGGCCGAACAAGCCCTGGTTAAAGCAGAAATCACTGTAAATAAAAACATGGTGCCCTTCGATGATAAATCGCCGTTCGTAACCTCTGGAATCCGTATTGGAACTCCTGCAGTAACAACGCGTGGTTTGGTAGAAGCAGATATGGTAACCATAGTGGAATTGATCGACCGTGTACTGACTAATCATACGGACGAAGACGTGATTGAAGCCGTTGCAGAAGAAGTAAATGACATGATGGGAGAACGCGCGATGTTCGTGTACTAAACCCCTTTTAAAATAAGTAATTAAAGCAGTTTCGGCAACGGAACTGCTTTTTTTGTGGCGTTTCCCTGCGGGTCAGGCCATACGCTCTATCTTTTGAATCGCTGTCGCGCTGCAAAAGGATGCCGCTACTGTCCTTAACGCGGTAGGGTATAGGTATAAAAAAAGCGATCCAAAGACCGCTTTTATTTTTTATCTCAATTGAGCGTCGAGCTCCGACTCCAATTGTTTTTGTATTTTACTCATAATCTTATCGATTTGTACATCGGTAAGGGTTTTGTTGACGTCTTGCAATTTGATTTTGATGGCATAAGACTTTTTGCCTTCAGGTAATTTATCACCTTGGTATACATCGAATAGACTTACTTCTTGAATAAGTGTTTTATCCACCTGCTTAACTAAGTTGTAAATCGCTTCAAACGAGATGTTGTTATTGACTAACAACGCCAAATCTCTTCGTACAACAGGAAATTTCGTAATGTCGGTAAATTTGATTTTAGTCGAAAGCATTTTTAAAACCGTATCCCATTTGAAATCGGCATAACACACCTCTTGTTTGATATCGAAACTCTTCAGCAGCGCTTTTTTCAAAATACCCAATTCCACGATTAATTCTGTGCCCACATAAAATGAAAGCCCTTCTGAAAATATATCGTTCTCTACGGGTTGTGTATGGGATTGGTTGATACCCATGCGCTCCAATAAACTGTTGATATATCCCTTGAATTCAAAGAAATCAGACGGTTTTTGAGTAATATTCCAGCTTTCTGCAGCATTATTACCCGTGTAGAAAAGGGTTAAATGTTTTGATTCCTCGTATCCTGAAGGTAATTTTTGGTAGCTTTTACCAAATTCAAACAATTTTAAATCCGATTGTTTTCTATTGATATTATACGATATGGTTTCCAATCCGCCAAACAACAAGGTTTGTCTCATAACTGAAAGTTCCGTGCTCAATGGGTTTAAAATGTCAACCTGATAAGCCGACTTTAAATTTTCTGTTAGTTCTGTATACGCAGGTGTGGTCAAAGAATTGTTCATAATCTCGTGGAATCCTTGAGAAACCAATTGATTTGCGCAAATGTTTTGAACCTTGAAATCGTCCGTTTTAGAAGTGTTAGAAATCGTAGCATTGAGCTTAGAAGGTATTTTGATATTGTTATACCCATATACTCTTAAAATCTCTTCTATGACGTCAATTTCGCGATGTACATCTACTCGGTAGGCCGGGATAAGGATTCCCAATCCCAGATCGTTCATGCTGTTTACTTTAATGTCAAGAGAAACCAAGATTTTCTTGATGGTTTCTTTGGAAATTTCTTCGCCCAAAATTTTAGTGACATTATTGAAATTTAAGAATACAGAATGATCTTCTATTTTCTTTGGATAAAAATCAATGATATCCGAAGTGATTTCTCCGCCGGCTACTTCTTGGATAAGAAGGGCAGCATGTTTTAAGGCGTATTCGGTGATAGAAGGATCAATTCCACGTTCGAAACGGAATGACGAGTCGGTGTTTAAACCGTGTCTTTTTGCAGCTTTACGAACTACAATCGGATCGAAATAAGCACTTTCTAAAAAGATAGAAGTGGTGTTCTCGGATACAGCCGATTTAAGGCCTCCAAAAACTCCTGCCAAACACATCGGTCCGGTTTCGTCACAAATCATTAAATCGTCTTCGTGTAAAATACGTTCAACACCGTCTAAAGTGGTGAATTTTGTACCCGCTTCTACGTTCTTTACCTTGATTTTTAAACCTTTGATTTTAGCGATATCAAAAGCGTGTAACGGTTGTCCCAAATCGTGTAATACATAATTGGTAACGTCTACTATATTGTTTTTTGGAGTAATTCCGATAGATTTTAATCTGTTTTGCAACCACTCTGGAGAAGGTTTAACATCGATGTCTGAAATTGTTACACCACAATAGCGAGGAACTTTTTTAGCATTTTCGATGACTACATCCATTTTTAACGTACGTTTCTCCACCTTAAATTTACTTACAGATGGGGTAATGATTTCATTGTTGTGGGTGTATGCCGGATTTTGTAGTAAACCGGCTCGTAAATCACGAGCAACTCCCCAATGACTCATGGCATCGGAACGGTTTGGGGTTAATCCAATTTCAAAAACATCGTCGGTAACAATATTAAAAAGTGTTGCAGCAGTGGTTCCAGCTTCCCATTTATTATCTAAAACTAAGATGCCATCATGCCCTTGACCCAAGCCCAATTCTTCTTCAGAACAAATCATTCCAAAGCTTTCCTCTCCGCGAATCTTGCCTTTTTTAATGGTAAAAGCATTGCCTTCACCATCGGTTAGTACCGTGCCAATTGTAGCTACAGGAACTTTTTGTCCTGCCGCAACATTGGGAGCACCACATACGATTTGCAATGGCGTATCCGTCCCAATATCTACTTTGGTTATGCGCAATTTATCTGCATTCGGGTGGGCGTCACAAGATAAAACATGTCCAACTACTACGCCTTGTAAGCCTCCCTTAAGACTTTCGTAACGGGTAAGTCCCTCAACTTCAAGTCCTAAATCGGTTAGTATTTCGGAAGTTTCTTCTGGAGTAATGTCTAACTTAATGAATTGTTTTAACCAATTGTATGAAATATGCATTAGTTTCGATTTTATAAGTAGGCAAATATACGCAATGCCAATTTTTAAGTGAAATTATTTGAGATATTTAACGATAAAAAAATAAACCTAAATCTGATTGGGAATTAGCAGTTCTAAAAGAGAAGTATCGTTTTATTGGGATATGCTTTCTTCTGTCTAGCTTAGGCTGTTGTCTATTGGATTTCTAGTGTTAAATAAATTTATTTAATGTTTCTGCAGTGGGAATCATGCACTGGTCTTTTTTGCCATACCAGCGGTAACGGTTTTTAGCAATATAATCATATCCGCGATTGAGTAGGGCATTTGGGAAAATTTGGAGCAGCGTCAAAAAACTATATTTGCCACCTAGAAACCCCGCTATTTTTAAAGCTGCTTCGGCCTTAACATAATATGCCTGGCCGGGTTCATATAGTATAATACTGTCAATGGTACCGGGTTCTACACCGATGTAATTTAATATTTCCACGCCCTTTGCGGAGTCCAATGGCGTGAATCGAAATTGATCGTGTATATCTGCCTTAATGACCTTTTGTACCGTGTTGTCACACAGGTTACAAACACCGTCAAAGAGTATTATTTTTTTGTTTTTAGGGAGGTCTAGCATCTTATTTGTTTTTCATTCGTTCTACCAATTCTAAAGATTCCAAAGCAACTTTAGAGACAAAGATACCATAATTAACAGTAGCTTTTTTCTTTTCGATTTGATCTAAAGTTCCCACGGCTTTTCCGTCTATCATGCGGACGCGGTCACCAACTTTTAAAGTGACTTTAGGTTGGTTGGCTAATTCTTGTTTTACTTGTTCTTTTTTCTCTTTCTTCTCTACTCGAATTTGTTCTACCTTTTCTTCTACCTCTTTAATCAATACTTCCTGTTGTTTTTCTTTGACCTTTTTTTCTTTTATAGGTATGGGTTTTCGCTTGGAGTTTTCAATTTCCACCACACGTAATAGTTCGCCAAAAAGTGTTTTTTTGCTTTTGTTGTTAAAATATTTTTCCGATAAATCATCCATTTTTTGACCGAGGTAAATCAGGCGTTGATTGGAGTCGAACAGCTCTTGATAGCGCTCTAGTTTATCTTGAATTTTGACATTGATATGTTCCATTTTTTTGCTTTCCTCACGCGCTTTAGTTTCTTCTTCCTTAAGGTTTTTTGAGGTGGTCTCTAATTTGGAACGCTCTTTTTGGAGGTTGGCAATCGTTTTGTCAAAACGCACTTTGTCGCCTTCTATTTTTTTCTTTGCTCGATTGATTAAGCTGTAAGGAATGCCATTCTTTTGAGCTACTTCAAAGGTAAACGAACTTCCTGCCTGACCTACATGCAGCTTGTAAAGCGGTTCTAAAGTCTTTTCGTCAAACAGCATATTGGCGTTTGTAGCAAAAGGCAATTCGTTAGCTAAGATTTTTAAATTGGTATAGTGGGTGGTTATAATTCCAAAAGCTTCGCGTTCATAAAATTCTTCTAAAAAGGTTTCTGCCAAGGCACCACCGAGTTCGGGATCAGAACCCGTTCCAAACTCATCGATTAAAAAGAGGGTTTTGTCGTTGCACTTCTTTAAAAAGTAGTTCATGTTTTTTAACCGATAACTGTAAGTGCTCAAATGATTTTCTATCGATTGATTATCGCCTATATCAGTTAAAATACGATCAAAAATAAAGGTTTCACTGCGTTCGTGTACCGGTATTAAAAGGCCGCATTGCAGCATCAATTGTAATAAACCTACTGTTTTTAAAGTGATACTCTTTCCTCCAGCATTGGGTCCGGAAATAACTATAATTCTACTGTTTTGTTCCAGCTCTATCGTTTGGGGATAAGTGGGTTTCTTTTTCTTTTTATTGTTAAGCAATAAAACCGGATGGTAGGCATCTCTAAAATACACACGACGCTCCTGAGTAATATGCGGTTTAATTCCGTTGATTTTTTCCGCGTACTTGGCCTTTCCTGCAATCAAATCAATATGAGCTAAGAAATCCTGGTAATCTGAAATAAGGTATTGAAATGGGCGAATCACATTGGTCAAGCGCTTTAAAATACGCATGACTTCCTCGCGTTCTTCAAATTCTAAGTTGTTCAATTCACGCGAATAACGTAAGGTTGCTTCGGGTTCTATATAGACAATACTTCCAGTTTTGGATTGTCCTAATACACTTCCCTTAACTTTTTTACGGTACATGGCTATTACAGCCAATACCCGTTTATTATCCACCACAGATTCGCGTATATCGTCCAAATAGCCCGCACTGTTACTACTGCTTAAAGCGGCAACAAAACTCTGATTGATTTTGCCGCGGATACCGTTTATTTGTTTGCGTATTTCTTGTAGGTTCAACGAAGCATTGTCTTTGACTTCTCCGTATTTATCCAATACGGCTTCGATCTCTTTTAAGATTTGCTTGTTGACTTCTAGTGGGGTTGTTTGTGCTTGTAAAGTAGGGTAGTATTCCTGAAACTTTGCTAAAAAGGCCAGCAGTGTTAAAGTGGTTTCTACTAGCGTCGCGATTTTTTTAAAACTGCTCACGTCTAAATAGCTGTCTTCTATAGCTAGAAATTTTAATTCGTAGTGTATTTCGTCAAAATAATGATTGGGAATCACATTGTTATTTGTGAAGGACGACAAATATTCCGACGTTTGCAAGAGGCCTTCTATCGTTTGTTCTGAGGTGGAAAAAGGAACTACTTCCAAGGCTTTTTCTTTTCCCATTATCGTTACACAAAGTTCGGATATGGTTTGAAGTACCGTTTGGAATTCTAAATCTTGAAGCGTTTTTGTTTGTATGGATGTCATAGAATAGTTCTCGTAATAAAGAACAAAATTACTACTATTTTACGAGTTATCAAGGGCTATTTGTACGCTCAATCGGATAAGGGAAAGAAAATAAGAACGAAAATTTCTATATTTGTTGTAAATCGAACAACGGTTAACTGTAGCGAGGATGCTTTTGATTGCGAATCGATCCTGCAGTAAAGCAACGGGTATTTAGCCCTTAATTATAATACTTTTTTTAGTGATGACATTGGAGAGCCCTATTTTATGGAAAGATTTTTTTGAACATCAACAACAACAGCCGTATTACAAATCGCTCTTGCAATTTGTGGATGCCGAATACCGTGAAAAAAGATGCTTTCCCCCGACACAGCAAATCTTTGCTGCTTTTGATGCCGTAGCTCCGGAAGCGATTAAAGTGGTGGTATTGGGACAGGATCCGTATCATGGATTTGGTCAGGCAAACGGTTTGTGTTTCTCGGTTCATGATGGGGTACGTTTTCCGCCTTCTTTGGTAAATATATTTAAAGAATTAGAAAGTGATTTGGGCGAACCCCTGCCTATAACGGGCAATTTGGAACGTTGGGCCAATCAGGGCGTTTTGATGTTAAATGCGACCTTGACGGTAGAAGAAAGTAAGGCTGGCAGTCATCAAAAACGGGGATGGGAAGTGTTTACCGATGCGGTGATTCAGTATATATCGGATCATTGTACGGGAGTAGTATTTTTGTTATGGGGCAATTATGCCATTCAAAAAGGGAGAAAAATAGATCGAGAGAAACATTTTGTACTCACTACAGGGCATCCTTCACCTTTGAGTGCTAATAGAGGATATTGGTTTGGTAACAAGCATTTTAGTCAAGCAAATGAACTGCTAAAACAATCGGGTAAGGAAGTAGTGAATTGGTAACGATTTCCATAGAAAAGACAGGTGTAAACGTTTTTATTGTATAGTCTAAAACAAAAAAGGAGTCCCATTTGGAACTCCTTTTTGTGTGGTATTAAGGTGAAGTTTATTTTGCTAATAACTCAGCAACTTTCGCTTCTAGTTCTTCGCCTCTTAAATCTCTAGCAACAATTACTCCATTTTCATCTAAGATAAAAGTAGCAGGAATTGCTTTTACAGAATACTCTGCCGCAATAGGATCTTCCCAAAAACGTAAATTAGATATTTGAGCCCAAGTTAATCCGTCTTTTGCTATCGCTTCTTTCCATTTATCGCCGTCTTTATCTAAAGATACTCCGATAATGTTAAGTCCTTTTTCATGAAATTTGTTGTATAATTTAACCACATTAGGGTTTTCAACTCTACATGGACCACACCAAGATGCCCAAAAATCAATAATAGTTACTTTTCCTAAGCTTTCTTTTAGGCTAACCATTTTTCCTTCAGGGTTTGGAGCAGAAAAATCTGGTGCTTTTTTACCAACACTTACTTTTCCAACCTTAGCCAACAATTCAGACAATTCTTTACCTTGTTTAGATTCTTTTATTTCTTTTGGCATTTTGTCGAATAACGCTTGAGATTTAGCTGGCTCTATACTGCTACCTTGAGTCATTTGATTTAAAATCAAAATAGAGATAAACGCATCTGGAGTTTTTTCAACAAAAGATAAAGTATAGTTTTTTAATTCATTAGTATATTTTTCATTAATACCATAAAGTGAATCTAATACTTTTTCATTGTTGCTTTGTTGAGCTTCCATAATCAACATTTGATTTTGTTGTTGGAATTCAACTACTTTTTTCTGTAAAACACCTGCTTCTTTGTTGAACGTAACAAAGTAATCGTTGTTTTTTGTACCTGTAACTTTAGAGTTCTCTAAATCATCTTTATTGAAATCTACTTTGATAGCTCCGTTTTCAAGGATAAATGGAAGACCTAAATTTCCTTCTTTTCCAAAAGCGATGTAAGAAATTTCTGTTTCACCTGCTTTTCCTTTTATTTCAAATTTTCCGTTTTTAACTTCAGTAGAATCAATAGATACTACATCCAATTCGGTTTGTTTTTTTAAGTAAACTTTTGTTCCATCTTCAATGCCTTTTACATTACCACTGATAGTAAAACTATCTGTTGGTGTGTTGTTACATGAAGCCATAAGTGCTAGCGCACCGACTAGAGAAAAGATTTTTTTCATTTGTGTTGATTAATTTATTCTTAATTAGGTTGATTTAATTGATTTTCAGCGTGTTGGTTGTTTGTTGTTTTCGTAAAAATTCATAAATACGCCAATACAAATATACCGAAAAATCTAGAAATGGAATTAATAAATTGTTAATTTATCATCCAATTCTTTGATAAAATTAAATTTCGGTGTTTTATTAAGCTTTTAAAGTGATAAAAACCATCAAAAGCATAGACCATCCCGCTACTAGAAACAAACCTCCTATAGGAGTTACTGGTCCTAAAATCTTGATTTTACTTTTCATAGCACTGCTTATGGTTAGGCCATAAATGCTAAATGAAAAGAGAATAGTACCGATGATAAAGAACCGAACGGCATTGCTTAAGTATTCGTTTTGAGGTACATTAGATAGACCTATGGCTAAAAGTGCTAAGGCGTGATACATTTGGTATTTAACACCGGTTTCGAAATTGGCAAGTTGTTCTTTATTAAAGCGTTTCTTTAAAAAGTGGGCGCCAAAGGCGCCAAATATAACGGCTGTTCCGCCAAAGATACTTCCAAATAGTAGGGCTGTTTGGTTCATGTATTTATTTTAGGTTAAAGTTAAGGCTCCGAGGATTTCCTCAGACATAAAAGGACCACCGGGATATCGAGCTGTATAATCAAGATTAAGCCATATTTGTCCGCGTTCGTCAATGTGATAGTGGATTTCCTTACCGCGACTTTCTTCTTTAAAAAGAACCTCTTTAATCAAGTAATTGATGTTCTCTAAATCGGCTTTGGTGCCTATTAACATTTCGGGATAGAGGTGTTCTTTGGTATGTATGATTCTTGGCGTACCACCAATGGCTTGTATTAGCGCAGACATCAAGATGGCGTGGTCGTCGCAATCACCAGAAAAATGTTGTAAAGATTCCGAGGCAGTAGCTATGTATTCTCTGCCTTTGGGGTCGTTTACATAATTCCATCGGTTGCGAATTTCTTTGAAAATTGCAAAACACTGTATGATTTGACGGTATTCACTATGTCCTTTTATATCGGTAAAGTGTTTGGTAGTAGCTAGTAAAGCGAAATTTCGCACTTTGGGATTATTGTATTCAACGGCATTGATGATTTTTGATTTGTTTGGAAAAGGCAATAATTTTGAAATAATTACATCTTGTGGATTTGGACTGTCAGACATGGAATAAATCATGGCGCGATAGTCGTCATAAACCGCGGCAAAGCCGTATCCTTGAAATAGGGTTCCCCAAACTAAAAATGCGATATAAATAAAAACGCAAACGAATAGAAAGGTTTTAAGTAAACGCAATAGCAATTGAAATACCAATACCAAAGTGATGAACAATAATATTCTGTCGAAATGGTAGGGCCAATCTGGATCTATAATGTTTTGGTGAATAATTATAAAAACGGGGATGTTTACCAGCACGTTTAGTATAAGTATAATAATAGAGTCCCAAGGCTTAGGTATGGTAAGCTTAGAAATTATTTTCTTGTATTGGGATTCTTTAATTTCGCTCATCGACTCGCGCTTATGACTTTACGGCTTGGTGGTAGTTACTAGGTTTATCAATCAAATTTAAGGCCAAAAGTTCTTGTTGAACAGCGTCAAAAGCGGCCTGATGGAGTGGCTTTTGCGACCACTTCGTCAGTTCGAGCCATTGTTGTATGTCTGCTGTCTTTTGGTTGAATTTGGAAGCTAAGGTACGATCTATACTCGGTATTTGCTTAAATTCTTGGGTAGTGCTGTTAATAATTTCTAGAGTTTGTTCTACAACAGCGCGATGTTGCTCAAGAAATTCGTTGCGACAAACGATAACGAAGGAGGGCCAGGGTGTTGGACATGATCCGATTCGTCTAAAAATTCCCTGATCAACCAAGGGTTGTGTCATAAAGCGCTCCCACATAAAATAATCTGCAGTTCCTTCGGATAAAGCGGTAACCGCTCCATCGATGGTGTTGACAATCTCTAAGGGAATTTCAGCATTCCAGTTTTGTTGTTTGGCGTGTACCAATGCCATCAGATGGGAGCCCGATCCCGGTCTGCTAATTGCAGCGGTTTTATCTTTTAAATCGGCTACTTCTTTATAAGGAGAGGACTGAGCAACATGGATTCCCCATAACAACGGCGAACTCACGTATTCTTGTACAATGGTACAAGGATTGCCGGCCGCGATATCTTTTAAAATACCTTCGGTTAAAATTACGGCAAAATCGGTCGTTCCATCTCGAAGCATCTGACACATTTTTCCAGTTCCCTCCGGTACATCAGTCCATGTTAAATTTAAATTTACAGCGTCAAAATCACCACTGTCAATGGCTAAATGCCAAGGCAGATTAAAGTGTTCCGGTACTCCTGCAATCCTCACTGTTTTCATCTCTGATATTTTAACTGCTAAGATAGGAATTGCAAGCGTTATTTGTAATAATTTTTGGTTAAAACGCAAAAAAAATCTCCATTTTTTCAGATGGAGATTTTTGTGTTCTCTATTTCATAGAGCCTGTTTCTTTGAATTTTATATGAAAATTAAAGGCTTCGTTTAAAAGATGAGGGGTGTGTCCGCCTACGGCCTTAGCGCGTTCGAAATAATCGCGAATTGAAGGGCGGTAATCGGGGTGTACACAGTTTTCGATAATGACTTCTGCGCGTTCTCTAGGCGATAATCCGCGTAAATCGGCTAAACCTTGGTCTGTAACGAGTATGTCCACATCGTGTTCGCTGTGGTCTACATGAGAGACCATCGGTAAAACATGTGATATGGAATTGTGCTCTTTTGAAGCTGCTTGAGTTACAAAAATGCTCAAATAAGCGTTTCGAGCAAAATCTCCCGAACCACCAATCCCGTTCATCATTCTGTTTCCTCCAATATGAGTAGAATTGACGTTTCCATAGATATCGAATTCGATGGCGGTGTTGATGGCAATAATTCCTAATCTGCGTATTACTTCAGGAGAATTACTGATGTTTTGTGGGCGCAATATCAATTTATCTTGATAATTGTCAAAGTTTTTTAAAATCCTTTGATAGCAATTTTCTGTTACAGTGATAGAAGAACCGGAGGCGAAAATCATTTTACCAGAGTCAATCAGGTCGAAGGTGCTGTCTTGTAGTACCTCTGAATACATCGTTAGGTTTTCAAATGGGCCATCGATTAAACCTGTCAATACGGCATTGGCAACCTTACCTATGCCTGCTTGTAAAGGCAGTAACGAAGGGGTCAACGTTCCCTTTTTTATTTCAGTTTCAAAAAAGTGCAACAAATGCTTGGAAATGGCCGTGGTTTTTTCATCGGGCTGGGTCAATTCCGCTGGGGTGTCTAGAATATCAGTAAAAACGACTCCGATAACGTTGTTGGGATTGAGGCGAATGTAGGCATCTCCTATACGGTCGCGTACGGTGTGTATAGGTATAACTTCTCTGTTTGGATAACTTTGGGGGACGCAATTGTCGTGAATTCCCCTAAAAGAAGTAGGTACTAAAGTGTTTATTTCGATAATTATTTTAGGCGCAGCGGCTGCAAAATAAGCCGAATTACCAATCGAAGTCGTAGGGATAATAAAACCTTGATCGTTGATAAACGAAGCTTCGATGATGGCGATATCTACAGCGGGAATATGTCCACATTGCAGTTGTTCTATGGTTTCGCTTAAATGTTGATCGACATACTTAATCTCAAAATTATTAATACTTTTTCTTAGTGTAGCATCTGCTTGAAATGGCATCCGGCGAATTAAAGCATGATTAGCGGCTAAATCGGCATCGGTAGTATGACCTAAAGAAGCTCCGGTAATCAAGGTGATTGCGACATCTTCCGTGGCGGCTCTTTTGGCAAAAGCCGGAAGTACTGACTTGCTATCTCCAGCTTTGGTAAAACCACTTGCGCCAACTACTGCACCGTTTGGAATTAATTGAGCTGCTTGCTCAGCAGTGATAATTTTTGACTTATATGCTTCAAAATTAATCCGTTCTAATGGCAAATTTTCTTCCATCATATTAAAAATATATTAAGCGCTAAATTTAGTGATATTTCGAGAGTTTTGGATGTTATACTAGCCTCTATTTTAAGCTAAACCCTATTTTAGAATCATTTTAAAATATCGAACTAAAAGGCAAAAAGCCAACCTATTCGGTTAGCTTTTCTAAAGTATATGCTATTAATGCACGAACTGCTTTGTAGGGATCGGTACTAAAGGTACCGTCAGCCCTATTAGCAATTATCGCATTTAGGGATACGGCCTGATGACCTAATAGTTTTGATAATCCATATATAGCTGCAGTTTCCATTTCGAGATTCGTTATTCTATAAGAATCAAAAGTGAAACTATCTATTTTATGATTTAGGGAACTGTCTTGTAAAGCCAGTCGCAGCACTCTGCCTTGTGCCCCATAAAAACCACTTGCCGTAGCGGTAATTCCGTAATTCATTTGAGTACCGCTTAAACGAGCTTCTAATGTAGGACTGTTGCTAATGATATAAGGGCGGCCTTTTCTGGAGTCCCATTCCGTGTGTTGGATAAAAGCATCTTCCATCTCTTCTTCGCAGATGTCGTGCAATTCATAAGAACGCAACATATTGTCCATGCCGATGCCGTATTGAGATAGTAAAAAACTATCTACGGGCAGGTCGGAGTGAAGTGATCCGGATGTGCCTACGCGAACGATATTTAAAGAAGTATGTTGTGCTTTGGGTAAACGTGTTTCAAAATCGATATTGACCAAAGCATCCAGCTCATTTAAAACAATATCAATATTATCGGGACCTATTCCCGTTGAAATTACGGTAATGCGATTTCCTTTAAAGGTACCTGTGTGGGTTTTGAATTCCCTTTTCTGAGTTCGAAATTCAATCGTATCAAAATGCTCAGATATCTGCTCTACACGGTCTTGATCGCCAACAAAAATCACATCCTTTGCCAAGTTCTCTGGACGAAGGTTTAAGTGATAAATACTCCCGTCGGGATTTAAAATTAATTCAGATGATTTGATGGGCATGGTGTCTATTTTTAAATTATCCGCCTACGCGTTTGATTTTGTATCCCTGCTTGCTGAGATGCTCCATGATTTTATCTCTAAAGTTTCCTTGAATAATGATTTCTCCATCTTTTGCTGAACCACCTACACCACAAAGGGTTTTGAGTTGCTTGGCCAGCAATTTTAAATCGTCATCACTTCCTTGAAAACCCTTAATCAAGGTGGCAACTTTGCCACCTCGATTTTTTTTATCTAAATGAGCTTCTAATCGCTGTTCATTAGCTTTTAAAGGGGTTTCTTCTTCGGTGGATTCCTCATATGAAAAAGAGGCATTGGTCGAAAATACAAAACCGCCTAAATCTTCTAAATTACTGATTTTTTTACTCATTGCTGTGGTTATTTTTTAATTAATCCCAATTCTACCAAACGCTCGTGTAAATAATCACCAGCAGTGATGTCTTCAAACTGTTTTGGATGATTTTCGTCAATACATTCCGGCAAACAGTTTAGCGGCATTTCGCTAATTGGATGCATAAAGAAGGGAATCGAAAATCGAGAAGTACCCCATAATTCCCGTGGTGGGTTTACCACTTGATGGATGGTTGATTTTAATCTGTTATTGGAATGACGCGACAACATATCGCCGACATTAATTACCAATTCATCAGGTTGGGCAATAGCATCAATCCATTGGCCATCGTGGTTTTGTACTTGCAATCCTTTTCCTTGAGCTCCCATTAATAAGGTAATCAAGTTGATGTCTCCATGTGCTGCTGCACGTAAAGCATTCTTGGGTTCCGCTAGGATAGGAGGGTAGTGAATAGGTCGTAAAATACTGTTGCCATTTTTTAGAAAAGCATCAAAATAAAATTCGTCTAGCCCTAAAAATAAGGCCAAAGCTCTCAACACATAAACACCTGTTTTTTCAAGCATTTGGTAGGTCTCTTTGCCGACTTCATTAAAATGAGGCAGTTCTTTTACTTGAACATTCGCTGGATAAGTCGCTTCAAGTGTTGGATTGTCTTGAACGTACTGTCCAAAATGCCAAAATTCCTTTAAGTCTCCTTCTTTGCGCCCTTTTGCATGCTCTTTTCCAAAAGAGACATAACCGCGTTGTCCGCCAATACCCGGAACTTCGTATCCTTCCTTAACTTCTAATGGAAGGCTAAAGAAGTTGCGAACCTCTGTATATAGGTTTTCAACGAGCTGGTCATCAAGGAAATGACCTTTTAATGCTACGAATCCAATTTCTTCGTAGGCTTTTCCGATTTCATTTACAAATTTTTGTTTACGTATCGGGTCGTCCGATAGGAAATCACGCAAGTCAACACTGGGAATGTTTTGCATTGTTATAATTTGTTTAATAAAAAAACTTAATATAAGTGAAGCAAATTTACTGATATTTTTTAATATCGAGCCCCGGATTTTAAAACTATTATCGTTTTAAAACTTTTGTTACTAGCGCTGACTGGGGGCGGTGTAGGTTGGGGGCCGATACGCTTGGGGTTGGTAGTGTCTAGAGTAGGTTTTCTGAGTGACACAGCGGTTTTTAGACAATTAAAATAGGAGAATTTGCCTGCTGTGCAAGCAAATATTCTTGAGTCTTTGTGAATAATCAAGTGATTTTATACCCAACAAAAACTTATTTTTTAACAAAAAAGCCGCTTATAAAAAATTATAGTAAAATTAGGGCTGAATAATTATAGGATAATTGAAAAATTTAATAAATATAATTTGTTATTTATCATATAAAAGTTTATATTTACTAATATAGATAACGCAGTAATGTAAAATAAATAATAACATTAAAAAGAACAATTATGAAATTAAAACTTTTACTGTTTTTGGTGGTGCCTTTTTTTATTGCTTGCAATTCAAATGCAACAAAAGGAGGGCTTAAACAAGATGAAAGAGCAGCCGAAGCTGTAGGCGGGTGGTTGTATTATTATTCTATGAATAAGAATTACGATTCTATCTATAACTTGATGGGGCAAGATTACTTTTCGAAATCATCTAAAGAGGAATTGAAAAATTATTTATTAGAGAAGGAAGCCAAGTTAGGCGAAATTAAGACCTTTGAAATTAAGGATTGGCAAAAGAATACTTCTACCGATGAGGCGAATGCAGAGGCCCATTATGTTTTAAAATACGATGTGGAATATGATAAGGGTAAATCGGAAGAAACGTTATATTTATCTAAAGAAGGTAAAAAACTAAAGATTACGGATTACGAAGTAAATGCGGCTGGAATGTAACTTGTTTTGATGGTATGACTGTCTTACTAAAATATTTCACTTAAGTCTTATTAAAAAAAGCACCTCTTCAATTTGAGTATGTACTTCAAATTGATAGAGGTGTTTTTTTTTTTGCTACTCCGGAAAGGATGTGTATCAGCAATTGTATAACCTACTGATTTTAAAAAAAACAGTAGGTCACCAGGGTAAATAAAAATCGGAAATTCCTTATTTCTTTTTCATTTGATTTAATTTATCTTCTGCTTTTGCAGTTTCTTTTTTCATCTCGTTAACCTTGGTGTCAACTTTAGCGGTTTCTTTGGTTTTTATCGATTCTATTTTGCTTTTGGATTTGGCTACTTGATTGTTAACTTTAGCTTGTTCTTCAGTTTTGGTTTGTTCTACTTTACCCGCTGCTTTTTCAACTTTATTTTGTGCTTTAGCATGCTCTTGATTTGCGGAAGCTTTTAGCTTTTCACCTGTTTGAGCCATTGTGCTTGCCGATGCAAATACAGCTAGTAAAGCAGTAAAAGCGATTGAATTTTTAATGTTCATAATTTTTAGTATTAAATTGGTAATAATGACTCAAAATCATCCTTTGATTTTGTAAAGTGAAATTAATGTATAATTTCTTTGTGGAATACGCAATTGTGTTTTTTGTGATAAAATTAATATTTGTTTCGAAAGCTGAAAAAATATGCTGCTATAAAAGTCTTGGAAATACTGAGTTTTTGGTTTTTGGATGACGTTTATGGGTTGTTATAACGAATGGTGTTTTTGCTTAAAATTGTTAAAATTTCCCTTGCTCAAGACGAGAAAAATACCGCTGTTTTTGGTTCTAAAAAAAAGAAAGCGCAGCCGTTGCTTTTTTTAAACTTTTAAGACGTAATAAATCGGGATTATCAGCTGATATTTGGAGTGTCATTTCGATTGTAGTACAGTTCTTTTTTATGGGGTTGAAAATCAATATCTAAAGAAGAATATTTAAGTGGTGTTTTTTTTAGTTATTCTTTAAAGAATTATTAATTTTAACCCCTTTATGACTTACTATGGAAAATATAAAATACGACAAAAAAGATTTGACTAATGATGTCCTTTTGGATTTGTATAAAAAAATACTTAAGCCTCGATTAATCGAAGAGAAAATGTTAATCTTGATTCGTCAAGGAAAGGTTTCAAAATGGTTTTCAGGTATAGGACAAGAAGCGATTTCAGTTGGGGTTACTAGCGTGTTAGATCGCGACGAATACGTATTGCCGATGCATAGAAACTTAGCGGTTTTTACCAGTAGAGATATTCCGCTTTACCGTTTGTTCTCTCAGTGGCAAGGTAAAGCAGACGGCTTTTCTAAAGGAAGAGAGCGTTCGTTTCACTTCGGAACTCAAGAATTTAATATTGTCGGAATGATTTCGCATTTAGGTCCGCAATTGGGTGTAGCCGACGGAATTGCTTTGGCTCATAAACTAAAAGATGAAAAGAAAGTTACGGCAGTATTTACCGGTGAAGGAGGTACTTCTGAAGGTGACTTTCACGAGGCATTGAACGTGGCTTCCGTATGGGACTTGCCGGTGTTGTTTGTTATAGAAAACAACGGTTATGGGCTTTCAACACCGACGAATGAGCAATATCGTTGTGAAAACTTGGCCGATAGAGCTATAGGTTATGGTATGGAAAGCCATATTATAGATGGAAATAATATATTAGAGGTTTATACTAAATTGACGGATATAGTCAAGTCGATGAGAGAAAATCCACATCCGGTTTTAATTGAATTTAAAACTTTTAGGATGCGCGGTCACGAAGAGGCTAGTGGAACCAAATACGTTCCTCAAGAATTGATGGACATGTGGGCGGTTAAGGATCCTTTGGAGAATTATAAAAAATACTTATTGGAATTAGGCGTATTAAGTGCAGAAGCCGATGTTGAAATTCGAGCTGCATTTAAGAAAGAAATTGACGAGCATTGGGCGAAAGTTCAAAATGAACCGTTGATTGAAGCTGATTTAGAAGAAGAAATAAGAGATATGTACGCTCCATACGAACACCAAGTGTTCGAAATGAGTGAAGAAACCCACAAGATTCGCCTTGTTGATGCGGTATCAGAAGGATTAAAACAATCCTTTGAGCGTCATCCTAATTTAGTGATGATGGGTCAAGATATTGCAGAATATGGCGGGGCATTTAAAGTATCTGACGGATTTGTGGATTTGTTTGGAAAAGAGCGAATCAGAAACACACCAATTTGTGAAAGTGCTATAGTGTCGGCTGCTATGGGCTTGTCCATAAACGGGCAAAAAGCCATAGTTGAAATGCAATTTGGCGACTTTGTATCAACGGGTTTTAATCCTATTGTAAACTATTTAGCCAAAATTCATTACCGATGGAATGAAAAAGCTGATGTAGTAGTTAGAATGCCTTGTGGAGGAGGTACACAAGCAGGGCCTTTTCACTCACAAACCAACGAAGCTTGGTTTACGAAAACCCCAGGATTAAAGGTGGTATATCCCGCTTTTCCATTAGATGCAAAAGGTTTGATGAACACGGCTATTAATGATCCAAACCCGGTGATGTTCTTTGAACATAAAATGCTTTACAGAAGTATCTATCAAGAAGTGCCTACTAATTACTATACAATTCCGTTCGGACAAGCTGCCCTTTTAAGAGAAGGTAGTGAGGTAACTATAGTTACTTTTGGAGCTGGTGTACATTGGGCTTTGGAAACTCTGGATAAAAATCCGGATATTAAAGCAGACTTATTGGATTTAAGAACCTTACAGCCTCTAGATTGGGAGTCGATTTATCAATCGGTAAAAAAGACGGGAAAAGTAATTGTTTTACAAGAAGATTCACTGTTTGGAGGTGTGGCTAGTGATATAGCAGCAACCATAATGGAAAATTGCTTTACGTATTTAGATGCACCAGTAAAACGAGTAGCCAGTTTGGATACGGCCATTCCTTTTGTAAAAGCCTTAGAGGATCAATATTTGCCAAAAGGAAGATTTGAAAGCGAATTGATCGATTTAATAGCTTACTAGTTTAAACCGATAACAACAACACAACAAACCTATATTTATGAATACAATCACACAAACCGATTTTAATTTCCCAAATCAAAAATCAGTGTACCACGGTAAAGTGCGTGAGGTATATAATATCAACGATCAATTGTTGGTAATGATAGCTACTGATCGACTGTCTGCTTTTGATGTAGTAATGCCAAAAGGAATCCCTTATAAAGGACAGATATTAAATCAAATTGCTACTCAATTCATGCAAAAAACGCAGGATATAGTGCCAAACTGGTTGATAGCTACACCGGATCCGAATGTTGCTGTAGGTCATTTGTGTGAACCATTCAAAGTAGAAATGGTTATTAGAGGATATCTTTCTGGACATGCTGCTAGAGAGTATGCTTTAGGGAAAAGAGTTTTGTGTGGTGTCCTTATGCAAGAAGGCTTAAAGGAAAATGATCGTTTTGCCGAGCCGATTATCACCCCGTCTACCAAAGCAGATTTGGGAAATCACGATGAAGATATTTCTCGTGAAGATATCCTAAGTAAAGGTATTGTTACAGAAGAAGATTATTTGGTTTTAGAGCAATATACACGAGCACTATACCAAAGAGGTACAGAAATAGCAGCGAGTAGAGGTTTAATTTTGGTTGACACCAAATATGAATTCGGTAAAACTAAAGAGGGAAAAATCGTTTTAATTGACGAAATTCACACACCGGATTCTTCTAGATATTTCTATGCAGATGGCTATCAAGAGCGTCAAAACACGGGAGAGCAACAAAAACAATTGTCAAAAGAATTTGTGAGACAATGGTTAATTGCTAATGAATTTCAGGGTAAAGAAGGGCAAGTAGTTCCCGAAATGACCGACCAATACATTCAGACCGTTTCGGAGCGCTATATTGAATTATATGAGAATATTATGGGCGAAACTTTCCAAAAAGCAGCTGTTGATAATATATTGGATCGCATCGAGAAAAATGTATTGGCTTTTTTAGCAAATTATAAAAACTAAAGATATTTTTGGTATATGGAGTTATTAAAAAGTCTTTATTGGAGACATGCTACTAAGAAAATGACCGGTGCTGTGGTACCGGAAGTCAAAGTAAATCAAATTATCGAGGCCGCTCGTATGGCACCAACATCTTCTGGTTTGCAGCCTTTTGAAATGATTTTGGTAAAAAACAAAGCGTTTAAAGAAAGAATTTATACAGAAGCGGCACAACAATCGCAGATTTTAGATTGTTCGCATCTACTGATATTTGCTGCTTGGGATCAATATACCGAAGCACGTTTAGATGCTGTTTTTGACAATATGGAAGAAATGAGGCATTTGGCTGTGGGGACTATGGATGATTTTAAAAACAGTTTGCTGTTAAACTTTCAGCCTTGGGATTTGGAAAGACAATTTCAGCATGCGGCACGTCAAGCTTATATCGCTTTCGGTATGGCCATTGCAGCTGCTGCCGAATTGAAAGTAGATGCTACTCCAATGGAGGGATTTGACAATGCAATTTTGGATGCTTTATTAGGCTTAGACAAAAAAGGATTGAAAAGTGTTACCTTACTTCCTTTAGGTTATAGAGATGAAGAAAATGATTGGTTAGCCCCGCTGAAAAAAGTTCGCTTTCCACTAGATAAGATGTTAACAATTATAGAGTAAATTAAAAAAGCTGTCTTCAAGACAGCTTTTTTTTATTATTTAAAAATTCGACTAACACGAAATTCTGGACAAGTATAGGAAATAATTTTGCTATACTATAAGTTTTTACACGAATAATCGAAGGCGCGAAAGAGGGAATTCGCGGTTTTTAAAAGCTTAAAAATTACCCAAAAATCATTTTTTTTGGACGAAAAACGACTTTTTATCAAACTGATAATTTGGTAATTAAACTAGCTATTTAGGGGTGTTTACTTGTTATAATGAGGTGTTTTTTCAATTAACAAAGAATAATGCAATAGAAAGTTCTTTTTTTAAGAATACTTCTAAAGCGGGGATATTAGTTTTTCTAATTAGATTGTATTATATTCGTGATCTGTAATATTATTTATTTCATCATACGGTTTTACTATGAATCAAACGGCTATAAAAGAACCTCTATCTTTTGAAGATTTCAAAAAAGAAGTTCTACAAGACTATAAAATTGCGCGTACCAGTAGAGAATGTAGTTTATTGGGAAGAAGAGAAGTGTTGACGGGAAAAGCGAAATTCGGAATCTTTGGAGATGGAAAAGAAGTGCCGCAATTAGCTATGGCCAAAGCATTTCGCAATGGAGATTTTCGTTCGGGATATTATCGCGATCAAACCTTTATGATGGCCATTGGTGCTTTGACTACACAACAGTTTTTCGCGGGATTATTTGGTCATTCCGATTTGGATCACGACCCGATGTCTGCTGGCAGACAAATGGGTGGGCATTTTGCTACCCACAGTTTAGATGAAAATGGAAACTGGAAAAAATTAACAGCACAGAAAAATTCAAGCGCTGATATTTCACCTACAGCTGGGCAAATGCCTAGATTGTTGGGGTTAGCACAGGCGTCAAAAGTATATAGAGAGTTTGCTAATATGGATGCGGAAAATAATTTTTCTGTATCGGGAAATGAAGTTGCTTGGGGAACCATTGGTAATGCTTCGACTTCTGAAGGTTTGTTTTTTGAAACCATCAATGCGGCAGGAGTACTTCAAGTTCCTATGGTTATGAGTGTTTGGGACGATGAGTACGGTATTTCTGTACATGCCAAATACCAAACTACCAAAGAAAATATCTCCGAAATACTCAAGGGGTTTCAGCGAGATGAAGAACAAAAAGGTTACGAAATTATTAGAGTTGCAGGGTGGGATTATGTAGCTTTAATCGAGGCGTATAATACAGCATCTCAAATAGCTAGAGAGCAACATGTACCGGTTTTAATTCACGTGCAACAATTAACGCAACCTCAAGGACATTCTACTTCGGGATCTCATGAACGTTACAAAAGCAAAGAGCGCTTGGAATGGGAAGTGGAATTCGACTGCTTGCTGAAAATGAGAAATTGGATTGTTGAAAACAATATAGCTACGGAAGCATCTTTAGATGAATTGGATCAAATTCTTAAAAAAGAAGTTTTAGAGGCTAAAAAAGCCGCTTGGAATGCTTATGTAGACCCCATTAAGAAAGAACGTTCAGAATTCGTAGCCTTATTAAAACGAGTAGCGCCCCAAAGTGCTCATCGCGCTGCGATTGAACAAAGTGCTGCGGAGTTAGAGGCAATAAAAGAGCCTATTCGCAAGGAAATTATTACTGCAGCAAGAAAAATAATAAGATGGGTTGTCAACGAGGCTCCTCAGGCCGAGATTGCGCAGTTTATCAAGGGGTATTTTGAAAAAATCCAACCCAAATTCAGTTCTAATTTATATTCTAATTCTAAAGACAGCTTAGCGCATATTGTTGAGGTTCCAGTAACTTACAACGGCGATGCGGAAGAGGTAGATGCCAGAGTCGTCTTAAGAGATAATTTCGAGGCCATCTTCAAAAAACACGAAAATGCGTTGATTTTTGGGGAGGATTCGGGTAATATCGGTGATGTTAACCAAGGATTAGAAGGATTACAAGAAAAATTTGGTGCCACGAGAATCTCCGATACAGGAATTCGAGAAGCAACGATTTTAGGACAAGGTATTGGAATGGCGATGCGCGGTTTACGACCGATTGCAGAAATCCAATATTTAGACTATTTATTATATGCTATTCAAATCATGAGTGATGATTTGGCTACATTACAATATAGAACTTCAGGAAAACAAAAAGCACCGCTTATAGTGCGAACGCGTGGTCACCGTTTGGAGGGAATATGGCATTCAGGATCCCCGATGGGAATGATCATTAATGCAATCAGAGGAATGCATGTGTTGGTTCCTAGAAACATGACTAAAGCAGCCGGTTTTTATAATGCTTTATTGGAAACAGACGAGCCGGCTTTGGTTATTGAATGTTTGAATGGTTACCGATTGAAAGAAACTATGCCTAATAATTTAGGGGAATTTAAAACGCCTATTGGAGTGGTAGAAACCATGAAGGAAGGTAAAGATATCACGGTGGTTTCCTATGGATCAACTTTGCGTGTAATCGAGCAAGCGGCAGCTGAATTGTTGGAGTTGGGAATCGAAGTAGAACTGATTGATTGCCAATCACTATTGCCGTTTGATCACAAACATCAAGTAGCAGCAAGTTTAAAGAAAACCAACCGTTTATTGGTGGTAGATGAAGACGTTCCGGGAGGAGCATCGGCTTATTTATTGCAGGAAATCTTAGAAACCCAAGGTGGGTATCGCTATTTAGACAGTGCGCCTCAAACGCTTACTGCTAAGGCGCATAGACCTTCTTATGGTACAGATGGAGATTATTTTTCTAAACCATCTGCAGAGGATGTTTTCGAAAAAATTTATGCAATTATGAACGAAGCAAATCCGACAAAATATCCAAGTTTATATTAATTCGAATTATATTTTTGGTACAAAAAGGGCTTTTCTTATGAAAAGCCCTTTTTTATTTATTAAATTTTGAATTACTTTTTTAAAGAATAATTTAACCGCCTAGCCATATCTAGTATGGTTTCGCAAGTAAAGACGGTTTAGAGCCGAAGAGGTAGTTTTACTATAGAAATAACAGATAAAAAGAGTCTTATAATAAATGCTATAGGGGTTGCCTGATTTTTTATAATAGAAATTGTAAACTATATTCATTTTTAACTTTTTCTCAGTAAATACAACTTGAATTCTAAGGGTTTGTCCTATAAAATTGATAGCGAAATATTATGATAGCATATAAAATATCATTATTTTTGCACATTGTTTTAAACATAGCTATATTATGATAAATGATTTATTCGACAGAATACATAAAAGTAAAGGACCGCTAGGAAAATGGGCTTCACAAGCTGAAGGATACTACGTGTTCCCTAAATTAGAAGGACCTTTGTCTAATCGTATGATGTTTCATGGCAAAGAAATTATCAATTGGAGTATCAACGATTACCTCGGATTGTCTAATCATCCTGAAGTGCGTCGTGTTGATGCTGAAGCAGCAGCAGAATATGGTGCCGCATATCCTATGGGAGCGAGAATGATGTCTGGACATACCACGATGCATGAACAACTTCAAGACGAATTGGCTGCTTTTGTTCAAAAAGAAGCTGCTTATTTGTTGAACTTTGGATACCAAGGAATGGTTTCTATTATCGATGCTTTGGTAACGAAAAACGACATCATCGTTTATGATGTGGATTCACATGCTTGTATCATCGACGGGGTTCGTTTGCACATGGGTAAACGTTTTACCTACAAACACAACGATATTGAAAGTTTTGAAAAGAACTTACAACGCGCTACTAAAATGGCAGAAACTACTGGAGGCGGAATCTTAGTGATTACGGAAGGTGTTTTTGGAATGCGTGGACAACAAGGAAAATTAAAAGAAATTATCGCCTTAAAAGACCGTTATAACTTTAGATTGTTGGTTGATGATGCTCACGGGTTTGGTACTTTAGGAGCAACAGGAGCTGGCGCAGGTGAAGAGCAAGACTGTCAAGACGGTATTGATGTTTATTTTTCTACGTTTGCAAAATCGATGGCGAGTATCGGAGCATTTGTTGCTGCTGATCAAGATATTATCGATTATTTAAAATACAATTTGAGGTCGCAAATGTTTGCTAAAGCACTTCCAATGATTTTTGTTAAAGGGGCCCTTACCCGTTTAGATCTTTTGAGAACGCAACCGGAATTAAAGGCAAAACTTTGGGAAAACGTAAATGCTTTACAAAACGGGCTAAAAAATAGAGGCTTTAATATCGGTGATACCAATACTTGTGTTACACCAGTATATCTTGAAGGAAGTATTCCTGAAGCCATGGTCATGGTAAATGATTTAAGAGAGAATTATAATGTTTTCTTGTCTATAGTGGTATATCCTGTAATTCCTAAAGGAATTATTTTATTGAGAATGATACCGACTACGACTCATACTATGGAAGATATTTCGGAAACTTTAGCGGCTTATGAAGCGATTAGAGAGAAATTAGAAAACGGTACTTATAAAGAAATTGCAAGCAGAACTACGGTTGATGTGAGTAATGCCTCGTAAGTAACAACAGTTGTATATAAAAAAAAAGCTTCCATTTTGGAAGCTTTTTTTTATCGGTTTATCGAAAATTATAACACGGGAATCGCTATTGTAGAAATTTAATTGCTACCAGGGATTGCTAGCTCAGGTCCTTTCGAAATGTTTTTCTTCTTTTATGTATAACGGGACTAAATTGTTTCCATAACTGCTGTATTTTGTTGTTTTCCAACAATAGTGGATTGGTTTCGATAAAAGAGATGCCCTTTTTGGTAAAATTGTTGTAAATCTCTTTAAACATTAAGGCATTGATGCCTTTGTTTTGATATTCAGGGTCGATTCCAATGAGGTAAAACTCGGCATGATGATTTTTTTTAATCGCTCGTAACAAATGCCAAAACCCAAAGGGAAACAAACTGCCGTTGGCTTTTTGAAAAGCTCTAGAAAAAGACGGCATAGTAATGGAGAATCCAATCATTTTATGATTTCGGTCCATCACACAAGATATAAAATCAGGATGTATAAACGACAGGTATTTTTCTTTATAATGTTCTATTTGGAACTGCTGTATCGGTACGAAACTCTGTAGGTTTGCGTAGGTTTTATTAAGTAAGCCAAACATCTCATCGACATAGGGAAGAAGTTCCTTAATAGTCTTGAAATCGAGTAATTTGACCTCATATCGTTTGGAAACCAAATCGGCTAGTACATTGATTTTATCGGGTTTAAAAGTGTGGATATCCAATTTGTATTCGAGCCATTCGGCTTCGGTCTGATAACCCAATTGCTCCAGGTGTTTGGGGTAGTATTCCAAATTATAAATACCGATCATCGTGGCAATATAATCGAATCCTTCGGTCAGCATACCGGCTTTGTCCATATTGGAAAAACCCATAGGACCTTCGGTGTATTCCAATTGGTTTTCGCGACCAAATTCTTCTACTTTTTCAAGCAAAGCTCGAGTTACATCCACATCGTCAATCATGTCGAGCCAGCCAAATCGCACTTTTGATTTTTTTAACTCGTTGACTTCGGTCCAATTGATGCTTCCAGCAATCCGACCTGCGATTTTACCGTCTTTATAGGCCAAGAAAAACTTGACGCTGACACTTTTAAAAATGTCGTTTTTTTGGTTAAAACTCTTAAATTCATCTTTTATTAATGGGGGAACCCAATAGGCATTTCCCTTGTATAATTCAAATGGAAATTTAACAAAATCCATCATTTCTCGATCGGAAATAGCTTCTCTTATCTCTATCATCACGTTTATTTTAATTCCACATCGCGGTGATTTTTGTCAAACCGCCAAGAAAGACCTACTTGTGCGAAAAAGGAGGCATGTCCTTCGCGTTGATTCATCCCTGCGGCCAGGTCTATCTGCATGTTTTTATCGATTAGGGTGGCAGTACCCACTCTGTAATTCATCTCTTCGTAAAAATCATTTTTATACCCCTGATTTTCTGCAAAAACAGACCAGTGGTTATTGATACCGTGAGTAAGCGTGAGTATATAGCTGTAACCTCTATATTCTTCTGAACTGACTTTGTCGGCTATTAAATTCGTTATTAAGGCCCATTTTGCGCTAAAATGCTGTTGGGCTATAAGAATGACCTTTGGACTAATTTCTGGCGCCTCCGGGCTTGAAAATACGCCTGTTGGTTTTGATGTGGCTCCAGCGTAGACTGCTACCGCAGGAATTAAGCGGCGCCATTTAAAACGTTGATTGGCTTTCCAACTATAGATATTGATTTTTTCCTCGTAGTTTTTAAACGGATCATAAATCAAATATTTGGCTCCAATTTCTATATTGGAAAAACCTGTGGTAGTTGAGGGAGCGGTAGTGTTGTTTGTAGATTGGTAAAAAGTCTGTTTAGCAAAATTGAAATCGGCAACCAATTCCAGCGCTTCAAAAAAAGTTCCGTAGCGCAATTGCAGTTCTGCAGCATATTGATTTTTAACATTTACGGTACTCGGGTCGTCGTGATAAGTAGCACCAGCTTCCAATTGAAAAACGGTTTTTCCTACAGAAAAAGCACCCATCGACTGACTCGGTCTATTGGAGTTGATTTCGCTGGTATGTTGGGCGTGTAGGATACACATAAAGAGGCAGGCAAGTAATACAGTGAGTTTTTGAAACATGTTAAACAATTTAGTTTCTCAAAAATAAAGAAATATAATGAAAGGCAGCGTTATAGTTTTCGGATAATGATGATTTCATTATGATTTTGTATTTTCGATAAGCGACGAACGTAAAATTCACGCGAATCATAGTGTTTTAGGTAGGTCGTATTTCGGTCTTGATGCTCGGGCAAAAGGGTAATGGTGTTAAACAAGAGATAAGAATTGGAACGCATCATCTTTTTTATGTGATTGACAAAGTAGCTCTCGAATAAAAAAGCAGGCATTTGTGCGTCGTGAAAAATATCCACTACTACTAAATCATAATGTTGGGTGTTTTTTAGAACAAATTCAAAAGCATCGCCTAATATAATTTCGTGATTTTCAAAATCGTCCAGCTTGAAATATTTTTTTGCAATATCAAGTACCGTAGGGTCAAGTTCTACACTGGTTATTTTGTTGGTAAATCCAATGTCGCGGCGCAGCGTATAGATAACACTTCCAGCTCCTAAGCCCAAAACAAGAACGGTTTGCATCTTTTTTACCTTATCAAATCCTATGGATTGCAATCCTTTTTTTAAAATCTTCTGTAAATTACCATAAGAATAGTTGGTGTGTGGGGTGTCTAAAACCAGTTTACCGTTGTTCCAACTCACCTCTAAAGTAGTATTGATCTTAGAGGCAAACACTTTTGTTTTTATTGGAATAAAATAACTCAAGAAACGAGCGACCATATTTTCAATTGTTAAGTACAAATATAAATGTATTTTAGCAGCATATAAATGAGAAATGAAGAAAAAGCTTTACCAATGGATTTTTCACAACCTTATGGGATGGAAGATTTCGGGGACTATAGATCCAGAAATAAAAAAATGTGTGATGATTGTGGTGCCACATACCAGTTGGCACGATTTTTATATAGGTGTTTTTACAAGGGGTATTATGGAGATGGATATGAATTTTGTAGCCAAAAAGGAGCTGTTTTTATTTCCGTTCAATTATTATTTTAATTGGATGGGGGGAGCCGCATTAGACCGTCGTAAAAAAAGTAATAAAGTAGAAGCTATAGCCGATATCTTCGAGGAGAAGGAGGTGTTTCGTTTGGCTATTGCTCCGGAGGGAACTCGAAAAAAAGTAGGCATCTGGAAAACGGGGTTTTATTATATTGCCCAACGAGCTCGTGTTCCGATTATTCCCGTTGCCTTTGATTATGGAAATAAAGAAGTCAAATTCTTTGACCCCTTTTTTCCCACGGATAAGGCAGAAGCGGATATACTATTCTTACAAAGTTTGTATCGCGGAATCAAAGGAAAAAAAGCAAGCAACAGTTACGAACCGGATTCCGATGAATTGGGGATATAGCCGCTAAAAGAACCGTCTTTATAAAAAATTACAATCTGTTCGATCTCTTTGGTCGAGCAGATTTTTTTTTGGATTTTTTTTGATGAAACTTCTGGAGGAATTTCCGCCGACACTAAAGCTGCGACGGCTTCTGATTGGACAACTTCGATGGGAGCTGATTGGGATGTGTCCTCTGTGTTTTTAACTATACTTTTTGGCAGTTCGACTGCGGAAGCGGTGGCTGTTTCTCGAAACTCCTCAGAAAAAAGAGAGGGTGAAGTTGGAGGAGCTACCGGGCTGTTTTCGGGTATAAATTCGCCTTCACCTTTTAGCAACCAATACAGATTTAGTTCTGGAAAAGCCTCGAAGATTTTCATTATAAAATCCAAGCTGGGTTTGTTACGACCAGACAAAAGATGCGATAGACTTGAACGTTGCACACCTATTTTATCGGCAAAAGTAGAAGCGCTAAATTCATAGTGTTGTAGTAAAAATTCCAATCTGTTTACAAAATTTTCCATGGCTGATTTGTTGAAATAGGACAAGTCTTATTGTTTACAAATGTAATAAAATAATGTTTACAAAAACAAATTTTCAAAACCGAAGCTAAATAAAACATCAAGTTTAACTTTATGTAAAACAATTTAAATTACTGGACTAAAGATAATTGAAATGAATATTAAAACATTTTATTTTACTATTTAAAAGCGGGGTAACAGCAAGTGTTTTTAAAAAGCCTTTTCGTTACAAATGTAAACAATCAAAACATCTAGTCTGTTTACATTTGTAAATAATAAGTTGTTTACTTTTGTAATTAGCAAAATAGGAGTATGAATATAGATGAAATATGTGCTGCGTATAAGTCGCCTTGGGTACACGGAAGGTATGTGGTAGCAAAAGATATGGAGGGCTTGTATAGCGAGTTGTCCGTTGATTTTAAAATAGAGAATCAGGGATTCAGTGCTCAAGGGCAAGCGATAAAATCGGTACGAATTGGTTGTGGTACTACCCGGGTTTTAATGTGGTCTCAGATGCACGGCAATGAAGCTACAACAACAAAAGCAGTTGCTGATTTACTTTGTTTTTTAAATTCGAATGAAGCAATGGCGCAGGCTATAAAGTCGCAGTTCACGCTTTTGATATTACCTATTCTGAACCCTGATGGGGCAGAAAATTACACTCGGACTAATGCTAATGGCGTGGATTTAAATCGCGATTCACTAAACTTAACCCAACCGGAAAGCCGTTGTTTGAGAGAGGTGTTTGATCAATTTGAGCCGCATTATGCATTTAATTTGCATGATCAAAGAACTATTTTTGCAGCTGGTAAAACGGCAAATCCGGCCACTATATCTTTTTTAGCACCCTCCTATAATGAAGCCCGTGAGGTAAATCCTTGTCGTTTAGAAGCGATGCAACTGATTGTCACGATGCATAGGGAGTTGCAAAAGCACTTGCCAAATGGTATAGGACGGTTTGATGACGGTTTTAATTTGAACTGTATTGGGGATTATTTTCAATCAAGAGGTGTGCCTACTATCTTGTTTGAAGCCGGCCATTTTCCTAGGGATTATGAGCGAGAAGTTACTAGAAAAGAGGTTTTTCGGTCACTATTAACAGTTTTAACAAATATTAATTCTAAAGATTTCAAAAATATAAGAATAAATGATTATATTGCAATACCGGAGAATGAAAAATCGTTTCGAGATGTATTATTTACTAACGTTCAGTCGATTTATACAGATTCTGGTAAAAAAGATCGTGTTTGGGTGCAATATAATGAAGTTTTAATAGATAAAATTGTTAATTTTGTACCAACTATAGTAGCGATTAATATAGAGGAAGGGTTAAGAGCACATTTAGTGGTGGATACTCCAGTAAAATGGAAAGTATCCAAGCCAGATATAAATGAATTAATTGACGTAAATCTACTGGAATTGATTGATTTGGGACAATTAAGTGTTAATGAATTGCTAAAAAAATAATAAAACGATGAATATACTAAAGAACATTGATTTTTTGTAGTATTTTTGTAGTTCAAATTAGAATTAGATAAATTATTGATTTATGAGTAAGTTTCGATTAGATGAGATAGATCATCAAATTTTGGATATGTTGATTGACAACACAAGGGTACCCTTTACAGATATTGCAAAGAAACTTTTGATATCCGCAGGAACAGTTCATGTTCGTGTAAAAAAAATGGAGGATGCAGGGATAATTCAAGGATCATCTCTTACCTTAGATTATGAGAAATTAGGATATTCTTTTATTGCATATATTGGAATTTTCCTTCACAATACTTCTCAGACCAAATTTGTATTGGAAAGAATTAATGAAATTCCTTTTGTTACTGTAGCTCACGTTACTACTGGTAAATTTAATATTTTCTGTAAGATTAGAGCAAAAGACACGCGTCACGCTAAAGAAGTTATCTATTTAATAGATGATATAGATGGTGTTTACAGAACCGAATCTATGATTTCTTTAGAAGAAAGTATCAACGACAAAAAACGTTTGATGCATACCATCTTCAAAGAACTTTAGTAGTTGATTAAATCATATTGAATTAGAACTGCCTTCGGGCGGTTTTTTTTATATTTAAATTTTTTTTATGGATTCTCTAACTCAAATTGTTTTAGGGGCAGCGGTTGGTAATGCGGTTCTCGGTACAAAAATTAAAAACAAAGCCATTCTATATGGTGCTATTGCGGGGACAATCCCGGATTTGGATGTTGTTATAGGTCTTTTTTTGAATCCTATCGTCGCATTGGAAATTCATAGGGGGATGAGTCATTCCTTACTTTTTGCAACGGTTTTAGCGGTTTTATTGGGATACGGATTGCATCGAATAGAAAAGGATAAAGGTGTTGGCTTTAGAGAGGGATTTAACCTTGTCTTTTTAGGGCTGGTAACACATTCCTTTCTAGACGCATTTACTACTTGGGGAACCGAGATACTGTGGCCTTGGAATTATTCTTTTGCTTTTAAATCTATTTTTGTCGTAGACCCTCTATATACGGTGCCATTTCTCTTTTTCTTAATCAAATCGATGCGTGAAACCAAAAATATGAAACGTAGAATGAAGTGGAATACTTATGGTTTAGTAATCAGTTCGGCGTATTTGTTTGTTACCTTGATCTTGAAATTTATGGCTTACAATAAATTTGAACAGAGTTTGGATAAACAACAGCTCACTTTTAATTCGCTTGCGGTAAAACCAACTGCTTTTAATACGGTTTTGTGGAATGGAATTGTGGAGATGGATTCCAGTTATTGGATTGGCACGTATTCCTTTTTTGATACGCGTGAAATTGAATACCAAAAATATGATAAAAATTTGGCGCTCCTTAGAAATATTGAAAAAGAACCTGTTGTAGCACGGTTAATCGATTTGTCAAATGGCGAATTTACCATGTCTCTATCAAAAGATCAATTGTATTTTAACGACTTGAGATTTGGTTTGCTAAAGAGCCATCCAAAAGACACTCAGTTTGCGTTTAGTTACCACTTGTTTAAAGATGCGGATGGTGTTTGGGCGGCTCAAGAGGTTAAAAAGGAAAAGAGAGACGGTTTGTTAATGCTGAAGAATATGTGGGCAAGGATTTTTGCCAACTAATTTGAGCCAAAGGCCCTTTCAATGAGCGGTTGTTTTGGAAGATAATTGATACCTTTGATAAGATAAAAGAGATAAAATGAAAATACTGATTTCACCTGCTAAATCATTAGATTATAAAACGGCTGTTCCATTTTCTTATAAATCGGAGCCGATTTTTAAACGCCACACCAAATTGGTAAATGATGTTTTAAAGACATACAGTCAAAAGGACTTGTCTGAATTGATGCATATATCAGACAAACTTGCTGAACTCAATTGGACGAGAAATCAGGAGCGGACCTTGAAAATTACTACAAATTCGCATCATGCTAGGGCGGCAGTCTATGCTTTTAACGGGGATGTGTATAGCGGATTGGATGTATATACCTTAAAAGAAGACCAGTGTATTGATTTGCAGTCAAAACTGAGAATATTGTCGGGTTTATATGGTTTACTAAAGCCTTTTGATCACATAGAGCCTTATCGATTGGAGATGGGTACCAAAATGAGTATTGGGGAATCCGCGAACTTGTATGAGTTTTGGAGGCCGTTGATTACTGCGGCATTGAATAAGGAGATGAAAAAAGGGGAATTGCTGATTAATTTGGCCAGTGTAGAGTATTTTTCGGCTGTAGATAAAAAAGCTTTAATAGGGCAAGTTATTACACCAGATTTTAAAGAATTAAGAGCGGGGAAGCTAAAATCAATCAGTTTTTTTGCTAAAAAAGCGAGGGGGATGATGGTGCGCTATATGATCGAAAACCAAGTAGAAACCGTTGAAGGACTAAAGGGATTTAATGTTGATGGTTATGCGTTTAGTGAAGTGAATTCTACGGAGAATAAATTATTGTTTATACGTTAATACATTGTAATTCAACGTTTTTTAAATAAGTATGTCATTTTCTCATTAATAGTTGTTTTTTAAAGTCTTAATGATGAAATTTGACTTTTAAATACAGGAGCAATAATGGAAGAAATACATTATATAAGTTCTGATGTTTTTTCAATGGAAACACTTCAGAAAATAATTATAGAAAATCAAAAGATAGAACTGTCCGAAGAAGCGCGCGCAAATATTGAAAACTGCCGTGCTTATTTAGATGAGAAGATGCGAACTCAAGAGGCGCCTATATATGGAATTAATACCGGTTTTGGGTCGTTGTGTAATGTGAAAATTGACACCGAAAACCTTTCCAAACTTCAGGAAAATTTAGTCAAATCTCATGCTTGTGGAACCGGAGAATTGGTTCCTGAAGAGATAGTGAAAATCATGTTACTTTTAAAAATTAAATCGCTTAGTTTTGGGAACTCAGGGGTGCAGTTAGTTACGGTGGAACGTTTGGTTGATTTTTATAATCAAGATGTTTTACCGGTGATTTACAACCAAGGCTCTCTAGGAGCTTCTGGCGATTTGGCTCCGTTAGCACATTTGTCGTTGCCTTTGATTGGTGAAGGAGAAGTGTATTATAAAGGAGTACAGCAACCTGCTAAAGAAGTATTAAGTCAATTGGGATGGGAGCCGATTAAGTTGCAGTCAAAAGAAGGATTGGCCTTGTTGAATGGAACTCAGTTTATGAGTGCTTACGGTTGCTATATCTTGATGAAATCCCAAAGACTATCGTATTTGTCCGATTTGATTGGAGCTGTTTCATTAGAGGCGTTTGATGGACGTATAGAGCCATTCAATGAATTGATTCATTTGGTGCGTCCGCATAAAGGGCAGATTTTAACGGCTAAGTTCTTTACGGAAGTTTTGGAAGGGAGTGAAATTATCTCACAACATAAAGAACACGTACAGGATCCTTATTCTTTTAGATGTATACCTCAAGTGCATGGTGCTTCTAAAGATACCATCGACTATGTGTCTAAGATTTTTAAAACAGAAATCAATTCTGTTACAGACAATCCCAATGTATTTTACGGTCAAGACTTAATCATTTCTGGAGGAAACTTTCACGGACAGCCTTTGGCCTTGGGATTGGATTTCTTAGGGATAGCCTTGGCGGAGTTGGGGAATATTTCGGAACGCAGAACGTATCAGTTGATTTCGGGTACGAGAGGGCTGCCACCTTTCTTGGTTAATGATCCAGGATTGAACTCCGGTTTTATGATTCCACAATATACTGCAGCGAGTATAGTAAGTCAAAACAAACAATTGGCTACTCCAGCAAGTGTTGATAGCATAGTGTCTAGTAACGGACAAGAAGATCACGTGAGTATGGGAGCAAATGGAGCTACAAAAACCTTGAGGATACTCGAGAATTTAGAGCGTATTTTAGCCATTGAATTGATGAATGCTAGTCAGGCGTTAGAATTTAGAAAACCATTGAAATCTAGTGAATTGATAGAGTCCTTTATCGGTATTTACAGATTGGATGTGCCGTTTGTTAATGAAGATCGTATTTTACATTATGATATTCAGAAATCGATAGCTTTCTTAAATTCTTTTCAAATAGATTCTGAGGTCTTTTATTAGTATCTTAGTATCAAAGTATAACGAGGCCACACTTTTGTTTCTAAAAAGTGTGGTTTTTTTTTATATATTCCTATCTTTGTTTGGATTAAAAACAAATCCTTTTGACTACTATAAATAAACTAAAGCTGTTAAATGATCCTATATATGGATTTATTGCCATACCCAATACACTGTTGTATGATTTGATTGAACATCCTTATTTTCAGCGACTGAGAAGGATTTCTCAAATGGGGATGTCGTATTTGGTTTATCCAGGAGCACATCACACTCGATTTCATCATGCTTTAGGTTGTATGCACATGATGCAGAAAGCGGTACAGGTATTGCGTTCCAAAAACATAGAAATCTCAACTGAAGAAGAAACAGCATTGTATATTGCGATACTATTGCACGATATCGGACACGGACCTTTTTCGCATGCAATGGAGCACAGTATCGTTGAAAACGTATCTCATGAAGCCATTTCGCTATTGTTTATGGAGCGGTTAAACGAAGCGTTTGATGGGCAATTATCTTTGGCTATTCAAGTTTTTAAAGGGCAATACCATCGAAAATTTATGTTGCAATTGATTTCGAGTCAGTTGGATATGGACCGAATGGACTACCTAAAAAGAGATAGTTTTTATAGTGGTGTTGCTGAGGGAAATATCAATTCCGAACGATTGATTCAAATGATTAATGTGACGGAGGATACCTTGGTAGTTGAGGAAAAAGGAATTTATTCAGTAGAAAAATTCATTGTTGCTCGTCGATTGATGTATTGGCAAGCTTATTTACACAAAACCAGTGTTTGTGCCGAATTGATTTTGATGCGCGTATTAAAAAGAGCCAAGGAATTGACGCATAAAGGTACGGAACTATGGTGTAGTAATGCCTTACAGTTTTTCTTAAAAAATCAAATTTCTTTAGAAGATTTTAGTGAAAATGCCTTGGAACAGTTTGCACTTTTAGATGATTCTGATATTATTGGAGCTTTAAAAAGTTGGCAATTCCATGACGATTATGTACTGTCGGAACTCAGTCGGATGATTATTAATCGCGATTTACTAAAAATTAGATTAATTTCGGAAAAAGTTTCCAAAGAAGAGGTTGATACGATGCGTTTGCAATGGATGACAATAAATAATAAGAGTAAGGAAGAGGCAAGTTATTTTATTTTTAAGGGTAAAGTAAAAAATCAAGCCTATAAAAAATCGGAAGAACCCATTAGAATTTTGAAAAAAAACAAGGAAGTTGTCGATGTTTTGGACGCTTCCGATCAATTAAATCTAAAAGCGCTTTCAAAACCAGTAACAAAGTATTTTGTTTGTTACCCAAAAACCTTATTAGAAACCTAAATTTCAATAATATTTTATATTTTTGCGGTGATGAAAATAACAGCAGGACAAATAGCGGGCGTTTTAGATGGAGAAATTGTAGGAGATGCTACGATTGAGGTTCATAGATTGGCCAAAATCGAAGAAGGAACGGCCGGTTCACTGACTTTTCTTGCCAATCCGAAATACCTAAGCCATATTTATAGTACCAAAGCCTCGGTAGTCATTGTCAATAAGACCTTTGAACCCGAGCATGAAATAGAAGCTACTTTGATTAAAGTAGATGATGCTTACCAGTCCTTTTCTAAATTGTTAGAATATTATAATCAAGTAAAATTGATGAAGTCGGGAATTGAACAACCTTCTGTACTTTCAGAGGGAGTCGTTTACGGTGACGATTTATACTTGGGAAGTTTTAGTTATATAGGAAAAAATACTCAAATTGGAAACAATGTGAAGATTTATCCCAATACATTTGTTGGAGATAATGTCGTAATTGGTGATAATACCGTTTTATTTGCAGGTGTTCGAATTTATTCGGAGACTATAATCGGAAAAAATTGTACATTTCACTCTGGAGCGATTATTGGATCGGATGGATTTGGTTTTGCTCCTTCAGAAGATGGGAGCTATACTAAGGTGCCACAGATTGGAAACGTAATCATTGAAGACGATGTTGAAGTGGGGTCGGGTACTACCATTGATAGAGCAACCTTGGGTTCGACTTATATTCGAAAAGGAGTTAAGTTGGATAATCAGATTCAAATTGCTCACAACGTCGAAATAGGAGAGCACACTGTCATTGCTTCGCAAACGGGAGTAGCTGGATCAACCAAAATAGGTAAGTATTGTATGATAGGGGGACAGGTTGGAATCGTTGGGCATATCGTTATTGGCGATCATGTTAAGATTCAGGCCCAAACGGGGGTAAGTAGAAGCTTAAGCGATAGTGAATCGGTTCAGGGATCACCACAATTGCCGTATCACGATTTTTTGAAATCGTATATACATTTTAAAAATTTGCCGAAAATCGTTCAAGAAATAGAAGACTTGAAAAAGAAATAATACTTTATAATACGTATAAAGTGTGAAAATGTTTAAAAATAAAACAAACTACTATGGTTAAACAAAAAACCATCCAAAATGAAATTTCCCTAGAAGGAGTTGGACTTCATACTGGACAGCAAGTGAAAATGACCTTGAAACCAGCGCCAATTAACAACGGATTTTCATTTGTACGAATGGATTTGGAGGGATACCCTGTTATCGAAGCAGATGCTACTTATGTGGTAAATACTCAAAGAGGAACTAATCTAGAAAAAAGAGGCGTTAAAGTACAAACAACAGAACATGTCTTGGCTGCTCTAGTTGGTTGTGATTTAGATAATGTAATTATTGAAGTAAATGCATCAGAGCCTCCAATTATGGATGGTTCGTCTAAATATTTTGTTGAGGCTGTTGAAAAAGCTGGTGTGGTTGAACAAGACGCAGAAAGAGAAGAGTATATAGTTAAGGAAGTTATATCTTATATCGATGAAGCTTCGGGTAGCGAAATTATTTTAATGCCATCAGATACGTATCAAGTAACGGCTATGGTAGATTTCGGTACCAAAGTATTGGGTACGCAAAATGCTACTTTAAAATCGCTAAGTAATTTTAAAGATGAAATTGCCAATTCGAGAACTTTTAGCTTTTTACACGAGTTAGAAACTTTATTGTCTCATGGATTAATTAAGGGAGGGGATTTAAACAATGCCATCGTTTATGTTGATAAGGATATTTCCGAAGAGACCATGAAGAATCTTAAAGTGGTTTTCGGAAAGGAAACCATCAACGTAAAACCCAACGGAATATTGGATAATTTGACTTTGCATCATCCAAATGAAGCCGCACGTCATAAGTTATTGGATGTCATTGGTGACTTGGCGTTGGTAGGTACCCGTATTAGAGGTAAAGTAATAGCCAACAAACCGGGTCACTTTGTTAATACACAATTTGCCAAGAAATTATCCAAGATTATTAAAGCGGAAAAACGAAATCAAGTTCCGGTGTATGATTTACACAAAGAACCTTTGATGGACAGTACGCAAATTATGGCTATGTTGCCGCATCGTCCACCATTTTTATTGGTGGATAAAATATTGGAAATGTCCGAAACTCATGTAGTAGGACTGAAAAATGTAACCATGAACGAACCTTTCTTCGTAGGGCATTTTCCAGGAGCACCAGTTATGCCGGGAGTTTTAATAGTAGAAGCCATGGCGCAAACCGGAGGTATTCTCATTTTAAGTTCGGTTCCAGACCCAGAAAATTACTTGACGTATTTTATGAAAATAGACAACGTTAGATTTAAACATAAAGTTTTACCAGGAGATACTTTAACTTTTAGATTGGAATTGTTATCTCCAATCCGCAGAGGAATTTGTCATATGCAAGCCAATGCCTATGCCAATGGAAAACTTGTCACTGAAGCAGAATTAATGGCGCAAATAGTGAAAAAACAAAACTAAAAAAAGATCGTATGAATCAACCTTTAGCCTATGTTCATCCAGGAGCAAAAATAGCTAAAAATGTAGTGATTGAACCTTTTACAACGATCCATAATAATGTTGAGATTGGAGAAGGGACTTGGATAGGATCCAACGTTACTATCATGGAGGGAGCTAGAATTGGAAAGAATTGCAATATTTTTCCAGGAGCTGTTATTTCAGCCGTTCCTCAAGATTTAAAATTTGGAGGAGAAGATTCCTTGGCCATCATTGGCGACCATACTACCATTAGGGAATGTGTAACCATCAATAGAGGAACTGTTGCCTCAGGAAAAACCACCATAGGTTCGAACTGTTTGGTTATGGCTACGGCACATATCGCACACGATTGCCACATTGGCGACAATGTAATCATTGTTAACGGTGTTTTGCTTGGGGGACATGTAACAGTCGGAAATTATGCCATTATTGGAGGACTTTCTGCGGTACATCAATTCATCAATATCGGAGATCATGCCATGATTTCTGGAGGATCGCTGCTTAGAAAAGACGTGCCTCCTTATGCCAAAGCAGCTAAAGAACCTTTGTCTTTTATTGGTATCAACTCTGTAGGTCTTAGAAGACGTGGATTCAGCACGGAAAAAATTCGTGAAATTCAAGATATTTATAGAATTCTGTATCAAAAAAATTACAATACCACTCAAGCATTAAGTATAATCGAAGCAGATTTGGAAGCAACGCCAGAACGCGATGAGATTATTATGTTTATTCGAAATTCCTCAAGAGGGATTATGAAAGGCTATACGGGAATTTATTAATTTATAAAAAGATAAAAAATGGCAAGTACATCAGATATTAGAAACGGATTGTGCATCAAATTCAATAACGATATATACAAAATAACGGAGTTTTTACATGTTAAACCGGGTAAAGGACCTGCGTTTGTACGTACTAAAATGAAGAGTTTGACGAACGGAAAAGTATTGGATAATACTTTTTCTGCAGGACATAAAATTGATCCAATTCGTGTGGAAACACATAAATTCCAATTTTTATATCCAGAAGGGGACCAGTTTCACTTTATGCATGTAGAGACTTTTGAGCAAATTACTTTATTGAAAACCATCTTAGACGCTCCAGACTTACTTAAAGAAGGAGAAAATGTAATGGTGCAAATCAATACGGAAACCGATATGCCTATCGCAGTTGATATGCCTGCTTCGGTTGTTTTAGAAGTGACCTATGCAGAGCCAGGAGTAAAAGGAAATACCGCTACTAATGCTACCAAACCAGCTACAGTTGAAACAGGTGCTTCTGTAAACGTTCCTTTATTTATCAATGAAGGGGATAAAATTAAAATTGATACTTCAACGGGTGCATACATCGAACGTATTAAAGAATAATTAGTTTTTAATAGAAACTTTCAATATATTTAACTCAGATACATGAGATTTAAGAACGTTCAAGAATTACAAACTATAGCTGAAATTATAGGCTGTAAATTTATAGGTAATCCCGAGTTTGAAGTTTATGGTATGAATGAAATTCATGTAGTAAACACGGGGGAAATTGTTTTTGTTGATCATCCTAAATATTATGATAAAGCTTTAAATTCTAAAGCAACTATCATATTGATTAATAAAGACGTGCCGTGTCCTGACGGAAAAGCTTTGTTGATATCCGAGGATCCTTTTAGGGATTTTAATAAGTTGTCGACCTATTTTAATCCTTTTAAACCTGCGGTTAAGACAATTGCTGCCGATGCTCAAATAGGTGAGGGAACTCATATTCAACCCAATGTTTTTATTGGGAATGGAGTAATTATTGGACAGCATTGTACGATTCACCCCAATGTAGTTCTTTATGATGGAACCATTATCGGAGATAATGTAGTCATTCATGCTGGAGCTATTTTAGGAGCAGACGCCTTTTATTTCAAAAAAAGACCAGAGGGATATGATCCGTTGATTTCTTGTGGTAGAGTGGTTATTGAAAATGGAGTATCGATAGGAGCGGCTTGTACAATAGATCGCGGGGTAACTGGCGATACTACTATTGGAGCAGGTTCGAAAATTGATAACCAAGTGCATATCGGACACGATACGGTAATTGGCAAAAAATGTCTTATTGCAGCACAAACCGGTATAGCTGGATGTGTCATTGTGGAAGATGAAGTTACCCTTTGGGGACAAGTAGGAACTACGAGCGGTATTACCATTGGTGAAAAAGCGGTAGTTTTAGGGCAAACAGGAGTGACCAAATCCATTGAAGGTGGTAAAGTTTATTTTGGAACGCCTATCGAAGAATCCAGAGAGAAATTAAAACAATTGGCCAATATTAAAAAACTTCCTGAAATTCTAATTAAAGTAAAGAATATATGACCGCAAACGATATCGTTGTAAAGTTTTATGAATCCGTAGCTATTTTGAGTAAGAGTTATCTTCAAGAGATACTTCATGAGGAAATAGTGTTGGATTGGACCAGTTCAAAAGGATTTGTTCAACTGGATAAACAAGATATCTTAGCACTTTCGAAGGAAATTCGATTGAATTATTATTCTTTGCGTTGTGAAATTCATCAAGTAATAAGTGCAGAAAATGAAGTGAGCATTCGCTACACTCATTATGTTAGTACCTTTGAAAACCCCGATGAAGAGCTGGTTTTAGCGACTTTCTTTGCAACTTGGGAAATAAAAGATAACCAACTGTATCGCGGTTACCAGATGAGTCACTTAATAATTTAATAGGTAGAAATTATTAAAGCAATAAAAGTTTCTCAGATTGCTTTCAAATGGCTATTTTTGTATAACGAAATTTAAATAAAAAAAACAAAATCATGAGTGTTTTAGTTAATAAGGATTCAAAAATAATAGTTCAAGGATTTACAGGTAGTGAAGGAACTTTTCACGCGTCTCAAATGATTGAATACGGAACAAACGTTGTTGGTGGTGTAACTCCAGGAAAAGGAGGAACAACTCATTTAGATCGTCCCGTATTTAATACAGTTTTAGATGCAGTTGAACAAGCAGGTGCAGATACGTCAATTATTTTCGTACCACCAGCTTTTGCTGCTGATGCTATTATGGAAGCTGCTGATGCAGGAATTAAAGTAATCATTACGATTACTGAAGGTATCCCAGTTGCTGATATGATTCGTGCAAATAATTACGTTAAAGAAAGAAGCTCTAGATTAATCGGACCTAACTGTCCAGGAGTAATTACTCCAGGAGAAGCAAAAGTTGGTATTATGCCAGGTTTCGTTTTCAAAAAAGGTACAGTAGGTATTGTTTCTAAATCGGGAACCTTAACTTATGAAGCAGCTGACCAAGTTGTAAAACAAGGTTTAGGTATCACAACGGCTATCGGTATTGGTGGAGATCCAATTATTGGAACTACTACTAAAGAAGCTGTAGAATTGTTGATGAATGACCCAGAAACAGAAGCAATCATTATGATTGGTGAAATCGGTGGTCAATTAGAAGCAGATGCTGCACGTTGGATCAAAGCAGATGGAAATAGAAAACCTGTAATTGGATTTATTGCTGGTGAAACGGCTCCTAAAGGTAGAACAATGGGACATGCTGGTGCAATTGTTGGTGGTGCTGATGATACAGCAGAAGCTAAAAAACGCATCATGAAAGAGTGTGGTATCTATGTAGTAGATTCTCCTGCTGAAATTGGTAAAAAAGTTAAAGAAGTTTTAGGGTAGTCATAAACTAAAACAGCATCATATAAAACCAGTAATCTTCATCGATTACTGGTTTTTCATTTTTACAATTCCGCTATCTAAAATTAAAATATTCCTAAAATAAGTACTTTATCAAGATTTGATAATTACCTTTAAATTAAATTTTAAATAGACTGTAGTTGCGGACTCTCGTAAATGGCTAAGTACGGCATATTCTAAAAGAACATCAGGGTATCGCTGTTCTTTTTGTAGAAGTCCGTTTCGCATTACAAATAAATCACTATGAAGAAGAAAAGAACTGCGCTGTGGATAGCATTGGTATGTAGTGCCATGACTTATGCCCAAGTGCAAACGTTGCCTCCGAGTTATATGAGAAATGAGGTAGCACCATTGGAGGTGTATCGAGCAGAACCGGAACGCATTAATAACTTGGTCCATACCAAATTGGATTTAAAGTTTGATTATGACAAACAGCAGGTTTTAGGGGACGCGTGGATTACGCTACAGCCCCATTTTTATCCTACGGCAGTTTTGGAATTGGATGCCAAAGCCATGTTGATTCATCAGGTGGATTTGATAGTAGGTACTCAAACCAAAAAACTCAAGTTTACTTACGACGGACTAAAAATCAATATCGATTTAGATAAAATTTATAAAAAGGAGGAAACCTATACCATCCACCTTAAATATACCGCTCGACCTAATGAGGTAAAACAAGAGGGAAGCCAAGCAATCAACGATGCCAAAGGGATTTATTTTATCAACCCACGGGGAACAGAGACTGGTAAGCCTACGCAAATATGGACACAAGGTGAAAGTGAATCATCGTCTTGCTGGTTTCCGACAATTGATAAGACCAATCAAAAAACCTCACAAGAGATTTATTTGACGTATCCTCAAAAGTACCTTTCCTTATCCAATGGTTTGTTGGTGAGTAGTACCATCAATAAGGATGGCAGTAAAACAGACTATTGGAAGATGACTCAAAAGCACGCTCCTTATTTATTCTTTGTTGGAATTGGAGATTACGCCGTGGTAAAAGACAAATGGCGTTCCATCGATGTCGATTATTATGTAGAACCCGCTTATAAAGATTATGCTCGTGATATTTTTGGAAACACGCCAGAAATGATGGAATTTTTCTCCAATTTACTCGACTACCCATACCCTTGGGAGAAATATGCGCAGATGACGGCTCGCGAATATGTAAGTGGGGCAATGGAAAATACCACTGCCTCACTGTTCAATAATGGCGTACAACAAAAGCCTGGACAACTTATAGACGAAAATACCGCAGAGACCGTTATTGCTCACGAACTCTTCCATCATTGGTTTGGCGATCTGGTTACCGCAGAGAGTTGGTCTAATCTTTCGATGAATGAAGCTTTTGCTAATTATTCCGAATACTTGTGGGTAGAACATAAGTATGGAAAGGAAAAAGCCGATCAAAACCTAGACGCTGAGATAGAATCGTATAAAAACGGCGATAATTTTGAAAAGACTTTGGTTCGGATGCATTATCATTCACAAGAAGACATGTTTGATCAGGTTACTTACAACAAAGGAGGTGCTATACTACACATGTTACGCAATTATTTGGGCGACGAGGCCTTTTTTAAAGGTTTGAATAAATACCTAACGGACAATGCTTACGGTAAGGCGGAATATACCCAATTGAGAATGGCTTTGGAAGCGGTGAGTGGTAGAGACTTAAACTGGTTTTTTAACCAATGGTTTCTCGGTAATGGGCAACCGAGTCTTGTGGTTAAATCGGAGTTTGATACTACAAATAAAAAGGTGGTAATTCAAATTGAGCAAGAGGGCGAAAAATACTTCGAATTTCCATATGCGATTGACTTGGTTGAAGGAGGTAAAGTAAAACGACAACAGCTTTGGGTAGCGGCAAAAAAGCACAATGTGATTGAATTTAGCGCTTCCAAAAAACCAGAAGTAATCATCTACAACGCCGATCAAGTATTGTTGTCCGACCTTGTTGAGACCTCTAAATCCATTGCAGAATACCGTTTGCAGTACCAATATGCTCTAAGCAATTATGCGGCGCGTAAACAGGCCGTATTGGCATTTGCAGAGCAGCAAACCACAGATCAAGAAGCTTTAAAGGGGCTGATAGAGGCTTTGTCTGACCCTAATGACGGTATTCGCGGTTTGGCAATCAATAACTTGGATTTGAGTTCTACTTCTGTTTTGGAGGTGGCTGTTCCCGTTTTAAAAAATACAGCTAGAAACGATGCTAAAACGCTCGTTCAAGCTCAAGCCATGGTAGCTTTGAATCAAACAGGAGAATTCGATCAAAACTTATTCGAGGCAGCAACAAAAAGCAAATCATTTCGCGTGCAATCGGCTGCTATAGATGGTATCTTAAAAAACGACCCTACACGATTTGCAGATTTTAAAAGTGGATTGGATGAAGAAGTAATTAGAAACAGCGAAGAATTAATTATGGCTTTTATGCCGGTCTGGGTGGCCGATAATGATTTTTCCAAAGCGGATTTAGTTATTCAAACAGCGGCTTTTTATCTGTTTGCTCAAAGTCAAAATGCCCCTGTTGCCAATCAGTTGGAAAAAGGCTTTGTTTGGGTAATGAGTAACGATACCGAGGAGGCAACAAAAACCGCAGCTCAATTGTATTCCTGGTATTATTCCTATCTGAAGAAACAAAGTGAACAGGCGGCTTCTATGGTAAAAGTAATGACACAAACGGCTGCCGACCTTAAAAAAGCAGCCTATGAAAAAGATAAAGTTAAAAACCCAAACCTAAAGAAACAAGGGGAGTTATTACAAGAAACGGTTACTAAAATGAATTGATTCCGCTATTCGTAAATAAAAAAAGCTGCCTTTCGGGCAGCTTTTTTTATTGTTACAAGAGATACTATTCACTAGTAAGTCCAAACATTAAAATCAATTGGTCGTTTTTATAAACATTAAAAGTTTGATCGGCTACATCATAAGTTAAATCCGATTCATTTAATAAACCGACAAACTCCTTTTCTTGTTTGGCAACTGCTTCATCCATACAGGCCATTCGGGTCATTCCTATAGCACCAAAATGTACTTTGGTTTCCGTGATATCTAAAGTGCCAAAGAAGTTATTACAACCCGTTTTTCCGTTTACTTTTTTGTTTTCGACGTCAAAAGTGATTTCAGGATTGCTTTTCTCGATCATCTTACCGTTCATTTGAATCAGTTTCCATTTTTTATTAGAAATGAATTTTAAGGCAGTGTGCTTGTTTTCTACGGTTTTTACAAACTTCGTTAAAACGGTTTTTTTATGAATCAAATGAAGTTGACCGTCGACTACTTTTAAATCAATTTTTTTAGCAGCTAAAGTTTGTAGAAAATCATCTTCCAACTTCATCAAATCGGGTTGGCAAGCCATCATGGTTCCCGCAGCATATTTTGTTGTTAATTTGGTTCTCTTTTTATTCGTAGTTACGGGCATATTAAAATTGTTGCAACCGCTTTTTCCATATATACTGTTTGCTCCTGCATTAAACTCTACTTTTACAGCATCGGTATTAACCGTTTTTCCGTTTAATTCTACTAAGGTCCACTGCATGTTCCAAACGGCTTCTGACGCAGCTGTTTTAGAAACTACCTTTTTTAGTTGGTATCGAATGGAAGAAGCATCAGCCGGAACCTGATCTTTAGGTAATGCCGTTTCTTCTACCAACAATTCATATTGAAAACCCGGTTTATAATCAAACCCCTCTATAGAACTATAGAACAGTTCCCAGTTGGTAGCGTTGTCAAAACGTACATTTAAACAATCCATAGGAGCTACTCCTGTACATGGCGTAGTGTTTTCCTTAATAAAAATACGCTTTACTACTTGAGCTTGAAGTGTTACTGCGGTTACCATAGTGAACAAAGTAACCATAAGTGTGCTTTTTCTCATAATCTATTTTTTATTTAGAATAATATAGGCAAATAGCCTGCCAAGATTTTATTATTTTAAATAATTACCGCAGTACCACTAGCCGTAACCATTAACATACTACCCGATTGCCCGATGGTTTCATAGTCCAAATCAATGCCAACTATAGCGTTGGCTCCCAGATTTCTAGCGCGGTCTTGCATTTCTTGTAAGGCAGTATTTTTTGCTTCAATGACAACCTTTTCATAAGAGGTAGAACGACCACCAAAAAAATCGGTAAAACTCGCTTTAAAATCCTTAATGGCATTCGCTCCGATAATGGTTTCGCCAGTAACGATGCCTTTGTATTCTTTAATAGGATGACCTTCAATAGTTGGGGTTGTAGTAATTATCATATAGCTTATATTAAAATGAAGGTATAAATATACTGTGTTTTGATTTTTAAAATAGATTTCTTAGAAATTAATTGAAAACAAGAATATTACTTTAAGTAGAATGGCAAGCAATGATTATTTGAAAATATTATTTTGAAAGCAGAAAAAATTGTACTTTTACATCCCAAACACAACACTTCATTATGGATCCTAAAGTATTGCTTACTTCAAAAGAAGTCAATATCATATTGCATCGTTTGGCTTGTCAGTTAGTCGAAAAACACCTTGATTTTTCGAATACGATACTGATTGGAATTCAGCCTCGTGGTAAATTTTTAGCCGAAAGAATCAAATCAATTATTGAAAGGGAATATGCTGTTCAAGATATCAGCTTGGGCTTTTTGGATATTACTTTTTTTAGAGATGATTTTAGAAGAAACCAAAAACCCTTAGAAGCCAATAAAACGCAAATTGATTTTTTAGTTGAAAACAAAAAAGTAATTTTTATAGACGATGTATTGTACACGGGAAGAAGTATTCGTTCGGCATTAACGGCGATACAGTCTTTTGGACGACCTGCAGAAATTGAACTTTTGGTTTTAATCGATCGGAGGTTTAGTCGTCATTTACCCATTCAACCCGATTACCGTGGACGTCAAGTGGACGCAATCAACAACGAAAAAGTTTTGGTGAGCTGGGGCGATACTAACAGCCAAGAAGACGGCGTGTTTTTGATACAAAACGATTAAAAAAAGGAAAATTAATAACATAGAGCAATCCATTGCACGATGAAAGAATTAACTGTAAACCATTTGTTGGGGATTAAATACATTACAAAAAATGATATTGATTTAATCTTTGAAACTGCCGATCAGTTTAAAGAAGTAATTAATAGACCTATTAAAAAAGTGCCTTCTTTACGAGATATTACCATTGCCAATATCTTTTTTGAAAACAGTACCCGTACCAAATTATCTTTTGAGTTGGCTCAAAAACGATTGTCTGCCGATGTAATCAGTTTTTCCGCAGCACAATCTTCGGTTAAGAAGGGCGAAACGCTGTTGGATACCGTCAACAATATCTTGGCGATGAAAGTAGATATGGTTGTTATGCGTCACAGCCACGCAGGTGCAGCCCATTTTTTATCTCAAAACGTTAAAGCAAGCATCGTCAATGCTGGTGATGGAGCTCACGAGCACCCTACGCAAGCCTTATTAGACAGTTACTCTATTCGCGAGAAGTTGGGGGAAGTTGCCGGAAAAAAGGTGGTTATCATCGGTGACGTACTGCATTCCAGAGTAGCCCTATCTAATATTTTTGCACTGCAAATGCAAGGAGCTGAAGTACGGGTTTGTGGTCCAAAAACATTAATTCCAAAACATATTGAGAGTTTAGGGGTTAAGGTAGAGCCGCAATTGAGAAAAGCCTTGGAATGGTGTGATGTTGCCAATGTACTGCGTGTGCAAAATGAACGCATGGATGTTAATTATTTCCCATCTACTAGAGAGTATGCGCAACAGTATGGCTTGGATAAAGCACTGCTCGATTCCTTAAACAAAGAAATTGTTATCATGCACCCTGGACCTATTAATCGGGGCGTCGAGCTGACCTCGGACGTGGCCGATTCGCAACAATCCATTATTTTGGATCAAGTTGAAAATGGAGTTGCAGTGCGAATGGCGGTGATTTACTTGTTGGCATCTAAAATTAAATAATAAACCATACCTTAGCTTTTTATAAAATTTATAGAAAATGAAAATTAAAGAAAAGGGGCATACACTTGTAATAAAGAAAAGCGAGGACACGATCACCGACTTTATTGCAAAAGTTAAATCGCAATACGATACTTTAAAAAAGCACAATCTTATTATTGATTTATTTCAGGAACCAGAACTGGAATTGGAATCCCTAAATCAATTCTTAGAATTGCTAAGTATGCAAACAGAAAACAAGAAATCGCTGGTCCTGGTCATGTCGTCTGTCAATTACAATGACTTTGACGAAGACTTAGTTATAGTGCCAAGTGTACAAGAAGCACACGATATTATCGAAATGGACGAAATCGAAAGAGATTTGGGATTTTAAAAAAGGAAAAGCTTAATTATTAAGCTTTTTTTTTGACCCGTTCCTAAAATATATTTCGTACTTTCATACATTGATTCTTTAAAAAAATTCATCTTGAAATTAACCATACTAGGTTGTTATGCAGCAACCCCTAGAACGATGACCAACCCGACATCACAAGTTTTAGAGATTAAAAACCACATGTTTTTAATCGATTGTGGCGAGGGTACTCAGGTACAATTGCGAAAGAAAAAGATTAAATTTTCTCGTATTAGTCACATTTTTATCTCTCATTTACACGGCGATCATTTTTATGGTTTAATCGGGCTCATTTCGACTTTTATGCTATTAAATCGACAAGCTGATTTGCACGTTTATGGACCTAAAGGGGTTAAGGAGGTTATTTTATTGCAACTGAGGTTGTCGAATTCCTTTACGGGCTACAAGCTGTTTTTCCACGAATTGGATAATCCCGAGAGTGAAGTGGTGTATGAAGACAGTCAAGTGGTTGTATCTACGATTCCATTAATTCATCGCGTCTATACTAATGGTTTTCTCTTTCAAGAGAAAAGTGGGGAACGCAAATTAAAAATCGGAGCCATAGAAGATTTGGGTATTGAAAGTTGTTATTATCAAAAGATAAAAAATGGTGGCGATATCACGTTGGACGACGGAACGGTAATAGCAAATAAAGATATTAGTTACGACCCCGTTCCTCCTAAGAGTTATGCCTTTTGTTCTGATACGATGTATAATGAAGAGGTAATACCTTTGATAAAAGGAGTGGATGTCTTGTATCATGAGAGTACTTTTCTAGAATCGGAGTCTCATTATACCGAAAGAACCAAACATGCTACGGCAAAAGAGGCAGCGACCATTGCTTTAAAAGCCGAGGTAAAACAGTTAATTTTAGGACATTATTCGACCCGATATACCGATATCAATATGTTTAAGGAAGAAGCCGAGACGATTTTTCCAAACGTGAGTTGTGCAGACGACGGAAAAGAATTTGAATTTTAAAAGCAGTAGTTATGAGTGATTTAAGCAATTACAGAAAATCCTACGAAAAAAGTGCTTTAATCGAGACCGAGGTGGATGCCAATCCACTGATGCAATTTAAGAAATGGTTTCACGAAGTAGAAGATCTTGCAGGTATTGAGGAAGTCAATGCCATGACGGTCTCTACTTTGGGATTAGACGGTTTTCCTAAAGCGCGGATTGTCCTATTAAAAAAATACGACGAAAACGGATTTGTATTTTATACCAATTATCATTCGGAAAAGGGAAGGGCTATACTGGCGCACCCTCAAGTGGGATTGTCTTTTTTTTGGCCTTCTATGGAGCGCCAAGTGATTATTAAGGGAAGGGCTGAAAAAGTTCCTGCAGCAGTATCGGACACCTATTTTAACAGTCGTCCAGAAGGAAGTCGATTGGGAGCGATGGTGTCGCCTCAAAGTGAAGTAATAGCCTCTTACGATTTTTTACACCAACAATTGATGGAATTAGAAAATCAAAGCGAGAATAAAGAACTAATAAGGCCGAGTCATTGGGGTGGTTTTTTAATTAAACCAATATCTATAGAATTTTGGCAGGGCAGACCCAATCGCTTACACGATCGTATTCGCTATACTTTAGAAAGCGATTTAGATTGGAAGATTGAACGTTTAGCACCGTAAATAATAGCACTAAAAAAAGCAGCCTGTGGCTGCTTTTTTTAGTGCTATATAATAACAGCTTACTGCTGTTGCTGTTGCTGCATTTGCAATTGAAACTCTTGCATAGCTTCTTGAAAATTGTCCATTCCAACAAAAATCCAAATATACAAGTTGGACAATACGTTAATTACACCAATTACCAAGGCAATAATACAGAGAACTTTACCGGTATTTAAGTTTTGATAACCCGAATAACCCGTTGGGTTTGATTGATATAATTTACTGTCTTTATTGGCTAAAACCAGTCCAATAATAGAAGGAATTAAGCCAACTCCCATACAACAACACATAACTAAAGATACGATACCCAAAATGAGTACGGTATTGGCATTGGGTAACTTTTGTACGAACTGATTCTCCATTTTTTTATTTGTTAAATTAGAATAAACATTTTTAAAATATAGGAACTAACCATGATAAGGGCGTTGATAAGTGCTACTATGATCAGGGCTTTATGGTAATTCCGCGATAAATCGATAAAATTTAAAAAGACAAGGCCGAAAAATAAAACTAAAGTGTAAATTGCAGGAAACATATAAAAAGCTTTTACAAATTCTCCTTGTCCAATTAAAACAACCGCTCTTTGCGTGCCACAGCCAAAGCAATCAATACCAAAGATCGATTTATTAAGACAAGGCAACATCAATTTTTCCATGGGAAACTTTTTAATTTAACGCAATTTTACAAAAAAAAAATGTAATTAAATAATTAGTACACTTTTTTAAAGTTCTTTATTTTTGGTAAAATATTGATTGAAGAAAAACGGTGTTTTTTATGCCCTGATATGGAGGTTTTTTTGGGGTGTACATAACCAAGGCTAATTTTTTAACTAGGAGATTACTATGAAAATAATATACATAATTGTGACTTTAATTTTTATTGCTTGGGCTTTTATAGAGCAAACCAAAACGCATCCCAATATTTGGATTCAGATTGTTGGAGTCGTTTTGTTTTTTTACGGAATGATGCGATTGATGTCTAAAGTTCCGAGTAATACAACGTCAAACACAGCTTCTAATACTATAGATAAAGATGATAAATAAAGGTGATTTAGTTTCTGTTTTAGACGAAGATCAAAACGGAATAGTAGTGGCCATTGACCAAAAGGAAGTTACTATAGAAACGGAGGATGGTTTTTTACTCAAATACCAATTTCACGAATTATTAAAAATGGGGGATACTTCAGAACTAAAACAGGCTGCAACGATTTCGTCCATTTCAGCTGCCTTATTAGAAAAGCAAGGTTCTGTAAAGCGTTCCTTTGTTAAAGAGAAAAAATCCAAGAAGGACGAGTTTATACTGGAGGTAGATTTACATATCGAGAAATTAGTACCTTCTTTTAGAGGAATGAGTAATCACGATATCTTAACCCTACAAGTTGATACGGCTAGGGGACAAGTAGAATTTGCGATTCGCAATAAGATTCCGCGTGTTGTTTTTATTCACGGTATAGGGGAAGGCATATTGAAATTAGAATTGGATTATCTATTTGCCCGGTATCCAGAAGTGATTTTCGAAGATGCTAATTATCAAAAATACGGATTGGGTGCTACCCAAGTATATATCAAACAAAATCCCAACCGTTAAGTTGGGATTTTTGTTTTTATAATTGAATGGTGATTTCTCCGAATGGAACTACATCTCTTACAAAGGATTTGCCTTCTTTGGTAAAAACCACATTCTCTAACGACAGTTTATGTAAGTATTCTACTTTTTGCTCCGGATTGTTTTCCGGCTGAATCACTTTGCTGGTAACGACCTTAAGTGTACCTGTGCTGGCATTCCAGTTTTCGATTTGTATGGTTTCTCCAAATACAGTTTCATCACTACAAGCTTTAATCTGATCAATGGCTCCACCAGAAATGGTATAGGCTTTATAAGTAAGGTTGTTGGTATCGCTTAAATTAAAACTCACTGTTTTCTCTTCGTTTTTTAAAGCATCCTCAGGAATGTTTAGCACCATAGCCTCTGTTGCGCTATTGACAACCAAACGCGTAGCTTCGATTTCGTCACAGAATTTTATGATGCCGTCAAAGTTAAAAGTCAAGTTGTTTGTTTTGTATTTATATTCGCCAAAATATAATTTGGTTTGATTAATGTTGGTTTCTCCATCCTTAAAACTGATATCTCTAAAGTTTATGGTATAAAAGTAATTAAGTACAGTGGGCTCCGTAATCAAATCGTTTTTTTGAATTCTCAAATCTCTAGTAATTAAGGCTGTACCTCCGGGATTGGCCATCATTTCCGATACCACTACTGGTTTTGCTGGAGGTAAACTCTCGCAAATCGATTTGCTATCGGCATTTTCGTCGTAAGTTCTATAGATGAGTTCTAACGAACTGCCTATTTCAAAGGTTTTTTCTTCACCCAATATAAGGTTGGAATCTATGAGTAAATTGGGGTCTACTTTTAAAATCATCATGTCTTTGGCATTGATTTTATAGTATAAATCTTTATCGTAACACTTTTGAACCGCTTGGTTTTCGAAATTGAGTTCCTTATAAACGATGTCTCCATCGTTACAACTACTAAATAACAAAGCTAGAATACCAATACTCAACAATCTTTTCATAATGTAGATTATATTTATTTTTTAAAGCTATCGCTTCCTTACTGTTTTTATCACGATTCATTTATAACAAAAACACAAATACGCACGATTTTCTTATCGTAAAATTATATAGCAACAAAAATAAGTTATTTCTAGCTAGAAATACCAACTATAAAGGCTTAGATTTTTTTAGAAAACGGTATATTTGAAATCTAAAAATTATGTTAATGAAAGAGACTACTGAAACTACAGCTGTCATTAAAACGAATTACCCGGCCTTATACACTTTAGTAACGGTGTTTTTCTTCTGGGGTTTTTTCTCTGCGGGTAATAGTATTTTTATTCCCTTCTGTAAGAATTATTTTTCCTTAGATCAATTCCAGTCGCAATTAATTGATTTTGCCTTTTATACGGCTTATTATTTTGGATCACTATTTTTGTTTGTGTTTAGTGCCGTTAAGGGCAAAGATTTGGTTTCCAAATGGGGTTATAAACGCAGTATTGTTTATGGTTTGTTGTTTTCAACCGCCGGTGCCGCAGTGATGATTTGGGCTGTTCAAACTAATTTCTATGTCGGATTATTAGTTGGATTATTTATAGTTGCTCTGGGTTTTTCCTTACAACAGATTGCGGCTAACCCCTTTGCTATTTTATTGGGAAATCCCAAAACAGGAGCAAGTCGGGTTAATTTGGGTGGAGGAATCAATTCGCTTGGAACGACGATTGGACCGTTAATTGTCGCATTTGCTTTATTCGGAAGTACTTCTTCTATTACCGACGATCAGATAAAACATTTAACTTTAGATACCACAAGTCTTTTATATGCCGCTGTAGGGGTTTTATTTGTGATTGCCGCGGCCATGTTTTATTTTTCTAAGAAAGTTCCCGACGGTATTTTAGGAGAACCGATGGAGAAAGCAAATAAAGCTTTAAAGGTTTTGTTGGTCATGACATTCCTATTGATTTTGGTTTTTATACCCGTTTTTCAAACGTATAAAAGTGATGCGAATGCAAGGGTTCTAAAAATGGAATCGCTTTTAGAACACCAACAGGAGGAATTAAAAACGTTAGATTTGATGCCGCAAGAACTAAGTCAGCGTCAGTCAGAATTGGTTCAATTACAGCAAAACATAAAGGAAATCAAACAACCTATTGAACATCAAAGAATGCTTTGGTTGGCTCTGGGGTTAGTAATTATTTTGGGGTCACTGTTTTATGCTTATAAAGGAAGTCAGAAGCGAAGTAAAGGCTGGGGTGCCATGCAGTTTCCACAATTGGTTTTGGGGATGATTGCTTTGTTTGCCTATGTCGGAGCGGAAGTGGGTATTGGAAGTAATCTCGGTGAGTTATTGAAATTAAATGAATTCGGAGGACTGCATTCATCTGAAATTGCGCCTTATGTATCGATGTATTGGGGAAGTTTGATGATTGGCCGTTGGGCTGGTGCCGTAAGTGTTTTTGCCCTAACGGGATATAAGAAAACGATTGCTTTGATCGTGGTGCCGCTTTTGGCTTATTTCGTGATTATAGGGGTCAATGTTTTGGCGGGCAACGATATGGAACCTTTATACTACTATATTATCTGTGTGATTGTTCAAATTGTTTTCTCTTTCTTGAGTAAAGACCGCTCTGCAAGAACCTTATTGTTGTTTAGTGTTTTTGGTGTTTCGGCTATAACAATCGGATTGTTTTCTGAAGGCATCATAGCGATTTATGCGTTTTTAGCTGGTGGTTTGGCTTGCAGTATCATGTGGCCGGCTATTTTTAATCTAGCGATTATCGGTTTGGGTAAATATACAGCTCAGGGTTCTTCTTTTTTAATCATGATGATTTTGGGCGGGGGAATCATTCCACCTATTCAAGGAAAATTGGCCGATATTATTGGAATCCACAATTCTTATTGGGTACCGTTATTGTGTTTTGTGTACTTGTTAGTCTTTGCTGTGGTCGTTAAAAAAGTATTGTTGAAACAACAAATTGATATCGATGCGATCGATAGCTAAAAATTAAGCTGTTTGCGAAAAGTAAACCATCTTAGGGCGTAAAATTCTGTAAATTAGATTAATTTTGCCCTGAATTTGAGAAAATAGAAATTAGTGCTGTTTTTTGCAATAAAGAAATGCGGAATACCTTTCAAATTGTTTGGCAGTTTATTAATTTTGTAGTCAATCCGTTTGCTGAAATATTCGGACAATTAAAAGTAACTAAAAAAGGTTGAGTAGATTTTGGGTATCATACCTCAAATTAAGACAGCCACTATATAAAAAATGAAACAAGTATATCTTGATAATGCAGCTACTACATCTTTAAGACCAGAGGTAATTGCTGAAATGATCAAAGTGCTTTCTGAAGAATACGGAAACCCATCCTCAACTTATGCTGTGGGAAGAAGAGCCAAATCGTTGATTGAGGCTTCTAGAAAGAGTATTGCCAAACAATTAAACGTTTCGTCTTCGGAAATAATTTTTATTTCTTGCGGTACAGAAGCCAATAACTGGATTATACGTTCGGCTGTTCGGGATTTAAAAGTGCAGCGAATCATCACTTCAAAAATGGAACATCATGCGGTCTTGTATGCAGCCAAACAAATGCAGAAGGAATATAATATTGATTTGGAGTTTGTAAATATCTTGCCTAATAGCGAGATTGACTATGCGCAGCTCGAAACAATGTTAGCGGATAAAGTGCCGACTTTGGTGAGCTTAATGCACGTAAATAATGAAGTGGGTACCGAATTGGATTTGCAGCGAGTGGCTGATTTATGTCAAAAACACCAAGCTTTGTTTCACTGCGATACTGTTCAATCTGTTGGTAAAATCGAAATGGATCTTAAAAGTATTCCGGTTGATTTTATAGTGGCAAGTGCGCATAAATTTCACGGACCTAAAGGAATTGGATTTGCTTTTATTCGTAAGAATAATGTTCTAAAACCGATGATTTTTGGTGGCGAGCAAGAAAAAGGTATGCGTGCCGGTACAGAAGCTGTGCATCAAGTGGTGGGTATGGCTAAAGCCTTTGAAATTTCTTACGAGAAATTAGAGGTAGAGCGCCAACACATACAACACATAAAAAAATATTGCCAGACCAAACTGCAAGAAGTTTTTCCCGCGGTCAAGTTTAATGGCAATCAGGTTGGCTTTTACAATATAGTAAACGTATCCTTACCGCTTTCTGAAGAAAAAGCAGCGATGATGTTGTTTCAATTGGATATGAAGGGAATTGCGGTTTCTCGTGGCAGTGCTTGCCAATCGGGTAGTCAAAAACCATCCCACGTATTGTCGGAGTTCTTAAGTGAGACCGAATTAAAAAAACCGAGCTTAAGAGTGTCTTTTAGTCATGAAACGACTGAGGAAGATATTGATATATTAATCGAGGTTTTACAAGGAGTATAACATAGAAATCTACTGTTTAAGCAGTAGATTTTTTGTTGATTCTAGTCAAAAAAAATAACTACAAGGTAAAAACCATCTTTTTTCAAAGAGATTGTTTTACTTCTATATTAGCAGTAAATTTGCACAAACAACACACTTTTTATGAATTCTAATAATAGATATGCGCTTCGCGGAGTTTCTGCAGATAAAGAAGACGTTCACAATGCAATTAAAAATATTGATAAAGGACTTTTTCCAAAAGCTTTTTGTAAAATTGTTCCCGATCATTTAACGGGCGATGAGGACTACTGTCTTATCATGCACGCAGATGGAGCCGGAACCAAATCGTCTTTAGCTTATACCTATTGGAAGGAAACGGGAGATTTGTCTGTATGGAAAGGAATTGCTCAAGATGCTTTGATTATGAATATAGACGACTTACTCTGTGTAGGAGCAACGGATCATATTCTATTATCGTCAACTATAGGACGAAATAAAAATTTAGTGCCGGGTGAAGTCATTTCGGCTATTATCAATGGAACGGAAAGTTTGATTGAAGATTTAAAAAGCTTTGGCGTGACCATTCATTCCACGGGAGGAGAAACGGCTGATGTAGGTGATATTGTACGTACCATTATCGTCGACTCTACGGTTACTGCTCGTATGAAACGAAGCGACGTAATAGACAATGCCAATATCAAACCCGGTGATGTCATCGTAGGATTAGAATCATTTGGGCAGGCTAGTTACGAAAGCGAATACAACGGCGGAATGGGAAGTAACGGATTAACATCGGCTCGACATGATGTATTTGATCATTATTTGGCTAAAAAATATCCAGAGAGCTTTGATCCTTCTGTACCGGAAAGTCTTGTGTATTCGGGTAAAATGAAATTACAAGATAGCGTAGAAAATTCGCCTATAAATGCAGGAAAGTTGGTATTATCTCCAACCCGTACTTATGCGCCGATTATCAAACGCATATTAAGTCAGTTTAACGCAGAGCAAATTCATGGAATGGTACATTGTAGTGGAGGTGCTCAAACCAAAATACTACACTTTATCGATGCCCTTCATATCGTTAAGGACAACTTATTTCCAGTACCCCCTTTGTTTAAATTAATACAAGAACAATCCAAAACTGATTGGCAAGAAATGTATCGCGTTTTCAATTGCGGGCACCGTATGGAGATCTATGTAAGTCCAGAAGTTGCTCAAGATATTATTGAAATCTCCAAATCATTTAACGTGAATGCACAGTTAATCGGTAGAGTAGAAATTGCTGATTCTAAGAAATTGACCATTTCTTCAGAATACGGAACCTTTATTTACGAATAAGGTGTCTCGCGTATTAGCCATCGATTTTGGTAAAAAGAGAACCGGAATTGCCGTAACCGACGATTTCCGTATGATTGCTTCCGGTTTAACTACGGTAGCAACAGCGGATTTATTAGTTTTTTTAAAAGATTATTTTTCTAAGGAAAATGTGGAAATTGTGATTTTTGGCGAACCCAAACGCATGAACAACGAACCTTCGGAAATTGCGCCTTTGATTGAGAAATTTATTGAAAAATTCAGCCTTACTTTCCCAACTATGAAAGTCGAACGCATGGACGAACGATTTACCTCAAAAATGGCATTTCAAACTATGATTGATAGTGGTTTGAAGAAAAAACAACGCCAAAATAAGGCTTTGGTAGATGAAATTGCGGCCACGATTATACTGCAAGATTATCTTGGAAAAAAATAGAACAGTAAATTTTTCTGCAAACAACAATAAAAGCATTTTTGTTTAAACAGATCAATTGAAAAACGATTAACTTTGCTAAAAATAATTTTATTTCGATGTCAACTATACAGAAATCAGAAGCAGATGTTGTTTTAATAGGTGCTGGTATCATGAGTGCTACACTCGGTATCTTATTAAAAGAACTCGAGCCCAATCTTACAATCGATATTATTGAAAGGCTTGATGTAGCTGCGGCAGAGAGTTCCGACGCATGGAATAATGCCGGAACAGGACATGCTGCGTTTTGTGAATTAAATTATACCCCCCAAAGAGAAGATGGTACCATTGACGCCAGTAAAGCTGTTGATATCGTAGAATCTTTTGAATTGTCCAGGCAGTTTTGGATGTATTTAACTCAGAAAGGAGTGTTGACAAATCCTAAAAACTTTATACATGCCGTGCCCCACATGAGTTTTGTTTGGGGCGATGATAATGTGGATTTCTTAAAAAAACGCTATGATGAATTGCAAAAGTTCCCGTTGTTTCAAGACATGGAATTTAGTGATAAAATAGAGCAAATAAAAGAATGGGCGCCTTTGTTGATGAACGAACGCGACTTAAATACTTCTTATGCTGCTACGGCTATGAAGTTTGGTACAGACGTTAATTTTGGGGTATTAACTCGAGAATTATTTGCTTACTTGCAAACGTTGGATGGAGTCAATATGCGTTTTAATACCAAAGTTCAAAACCTTAAAAAACAAGAAGACGGACGTTGGAGAGTTTCTGCAAAACAAGTAGAAACCAAAGAAAAATCGAGAATTAAAGCCAAATTTGTCTTTATAGGAGCGGGTGGCGGATCTATTCTGTTGTTGGAAAAAGCCGATATTCCTGAGGGAAAAGGATTTGGAGGTTTTCCAGTAGGAGGACAATGGTTGAAATGCACCAATCAAGAAGTGATTGACCAACATTTTGCCAAGGTATATGGAAAAGCTTCAGTAGGGGCACCACCGATGTCTGTTCCTCATATAGATACGCGTTTTATTGACGGTAAAAGAGCCTTGTTGTTTGGTCCTTATGCTGGGTTTTCGACGAAATTTTTAAAAAACGGGTCGTATTTGGATTTGTTCGAGTCTATCAAATTAAATAACATCAAACCGATGTTGGGAGCGGGATTAAAAAACATCCCCCTAACGAAATACTTAATCGGACAGGTTTTACAATCCGACGACAACAGACTAGAAGCTTTAAAAGAATATATGCCTGCTGCGCGCCAAGAAGATTGGACTTTAGAAGTGGCCGGTCAACGCGTTCAGGTAATTAAGAAAGATGCCGAAGGCAAAGGAGTGTTGCAATTTGGTACCGAAGTGGTTAGTGCTGCGGATGGTTCTATTGCAGCTTTGTTAGGAGCCTCTCCTGGAGCTTCAACAGCTACATCTATAATGTTTACTTTACTTGAAAAATGTTTTCCAGACCAATTTGCATCGGATGCTTGGCAAACCAAAATGAAAGAAATGGTGCCTTCTTTTGGATTGCTCTTAAATGAACATCCCGAATTGGCAAAGGAATTAAGACTTAAGACCGCAGAAGTTTTAAATTTGTATCCATATAATTAAAAAAAATAAAACTATTTTCCATATAGATTCAAAAGAGTTGTCCGAGAGACAACTCTTTTTTTGTTTATAATTTTTGCATTTCTGATGGATGGCCATGATTATAGAGTAATGTTTGAATTAAAGTGTATTTTGATTTTTTTAAGTTAAATTTTCAATGTATTTTTGGGAAAAAAAGATAATGAAGTGTTTTTCAGTGTTGTTATTGGGATTTTTAATTTGTACGAGTTGTAGTCATGATGACGGCGATTCTAATATATGGGATGAAAAGATTCTAGGTTCTTGGACTTTTGATAGATATGAAGTTAATACTGAAGGAGAGATTACTAATGCGAAATATTATGAAAAAAAGATTTTAGACTTTAGAGAAAACGGATTAGTGGTGGGGAGAGCGTACGGTCATATGAATTCGAGTACTTATGGGATATGGGCTTCTGATTACCGTATTGAAAACGACAGTTTATTTTGTATGTGGACCAGTGATACAGGTGGAGTGAAAATAAAAAGTATAACAGCAGAAGAATTAGTTTATACTACAGGGTGGGAACCAAATAAAAAATCCATTTTGACCGTATTTTTAAAGAGGAGCAAGGATGAGAAATAGTTTAAAACTGATAATTTTAGTGGGTATATTGAGTTTTGTTAGTGCTTGCAGTTCTGATGATATTACTTTGAGTCAACAAAACAGAGATTTGCTTGAGGGTAGTTGGGTTTTGTTTGCTTGGTCTGAAGAGATGGAGCCGGGACAGATGGGGATTAGCGGAGTGCAATATGATGATAATATGACTCTTAATTCTGTGACATTTCGTAAGGACGGAACGGCGGTGTATCAGGCTAGCACCTATGGCGAACAGCAAGAAGACATTAGTACGTTTGAATATAACGTAGTAGTTGATATCATTCATTACCCTACGCGACTCAGTTCTGAAGCATCAATTAATCCGTTAAGTGCGGGGAAATATCAAGAAATTATCTCAGTTGATAAGAATTTTTTAGTTTTAAAGATGCTTCAATTTAGGGAAGTATATTTGAGATTCTATAGAGAAAAGTAAAAGAATGTTCGAAGACTAGATTATCGCATCATCGAACGTTCTTTTGATAGCTAAGATAGGTAGCCAAGGCATCGGACAATTCATTTTCTCTAGAAAAATACTCTTCGTCTTCGGACAAGGGCTGTTCGGTCGTATGTTGGTATATTTTCCATCTTTTTTTATTGTATTCCAAGGCCGTTAGATTTTCTATCCAATCTCCGGAATTGAGGTAAGTAATGCTTCCTTTGGCATTGCGGACCGTTTTTATTTTGGGTTCGTGTATGTGTCCGCAAATGACGTAATCATAGTGGTTATCGATACCTAAATCGGTGGCGGTTTTTTCGAAATCTCCGATAAATTTAATCGCTTTCTTAACGCTGGCTTTAATGCGCTTGGAAAGGGAATAGGGTTCTTTGTGTAGTTTGAGTAAAAACCAATTAATAAGGCGGTTAAGCAAAATCAGGTAATCGTATCCCGTACTTCCCAATTTGGCAATCCATTTGGCGTGTTGGACGGAAGAATCAAAAACATCTCCATGAAAAATCCACGCTCTTTTGCCGTCTATATCCAGTACCAACTTATCGAGTAAAGCGATGTTCCCCAATTGAAAATCACTGAATTTCCGTAGCATTTCGTCGTGATTTCCCGTAATATAATATACTTTTGTTCCTTTAGAGGCCAAATCAATTATTTTTTTGATGACCTTTAGATGGGATTTGGGGAAATACGATTTACGAAATTGCCAGATATCGATCAGATCGCCATTTAGAATAAGAGTTTTGGGTTTAATGGATTGTAAGTAACTGAGTAATTCTTTGGCGTGACAACCGTATGTTCCCAAGTGAACATCAGAAATAACGACCATTTCTAAGAGTCTTTTTTTCAATTGATCCGTTTTTATGATAACAAATAAAAGCTTCTTAGTTCAAATTAGCGTTATTAGAAAGTTATGGAATTATTAGGGTTTTGAAGGAAGCAGGAAGTAGAATAAGGAATAAATGAATTAAAATTAGAAATATTATGGCAGGTAATTCATACGGTAACAGGTTTAGAGTAAGTACTTTCGGTGAGTCGCATGGTGAATCGATAGGAGGGGTCATCGATGGTTGTCCACCTAACATAGTCTTGGATATGGATTTTATTCAAAGTGAATTAGACCGCAGAAAGCCGGGGCAGTCCAAAATAGTAACCCAGCGTAAAGAAAGCGATCAGGTTCAGTTTTTGTCTGGCATTTTTGAGGGAAAAACCACGGGAACACCGATTGGATTTATCATTAAAAATGAAAATTCTAAATCCGATGATTATACGCATATCAAGGATGTTTTTCGTCCGAGTCATGCCGATTATGTTTACCAGCAAAAATACGGTATTCGCGATTACCGCGGTGGTGGACGCAGTTCTGCTCGGGAAACCGCTTGTAGAGTGGTAGCGGGTGCCGTGGCCAAGCAACTTTTAAAAGACATTAAAATAACAGCCTATGTTTCGGCGGTAGGAACATTGGAACTTACAGTTCCTTATACCGAAATCAATTTTGCAAATATAGAACAGAATCCCGTTCGTTGTCCCGATTTAGAGATGGCCTTGGAAATGGAAAATTTAATTAAAGCAGTTAAAAAAGAGGGCGATACTATAGGAGGGGTTATTACCTGTGTTATTCAAAATGTACCGGTGGGTCTTGGAGAACCCGTGTTTGATCGCTTGGATGCCGAGTTAGCCAAAGCCATGATGTCAATTAATGCGGTAAAGGGCGTGGAAATCGGTAGTGGATTTACCGGAGCTCAGTGGCGTGGTAGTCAACACAACGATGAAATTTTGCCCGGAGGTAAAACGCGTACCAATCATGCTGGAGGAATAGTAGGTGGAATCAGTAACGGCATGGATATTTATTTGCGGGTGGCCTTTAAACCGGTAGCCACCTTGATGAAAGATCAAGAATCTATAGATGTACATAATAATCGAGTTATGGTTTCTGGTAAGGGGCGTCACGATGCCTGCGTAGTGCCCAGAGCTGTACCGATAGTAGAGGCTATGGCTGCTGTAGTTTTAGCCGATTTTATTGTATAAGAGATTTATTCTAAATACCCATTAGATGGGACTGGGTTTAAAAGTGTTTCTAGATGTTTTTACATTTTAGAAACACTTTTTTTATGGTATGTACTTTATTTTTAGGGAAGTATATTTCAATGTTAAACTATTTTACTATAAAAAGAGTTTTTAATAACTAATCGAAGCATTTTTAATACTTTAAAATAATGCATTGTTTTTTAAATGTGTTTTTGTTAATATTATTTATGTTTTATAGAGTATAGTATATTTTTTTGGTTAATAAAAGTGCTTTTTAAGTGTTAAATTCATTTTTTTTATGATTTTTTATTTTTAAGTTTGAGTATAACCTTAAAAATGTTTATTATGAAATTAAAATTACTATTGTTCTTTATTATGTTGATTTTTAGTGGACTATATGCTCAAACAGTGGTGTTCGAATCGGATTTTGAGATTGATCAAGGATGGTTGATCGCGGATTTAGATCTCGACGGGTATAATTGGGGTTTTTCTTATGAAAATGCTTTAACCTCTGAACGGGGATTTGACGGGGCGGTTGCTTTTTCATCTTCCTATATTAACGAGATTGGCCCCTTAACACCTGATAACTTATTGATTTCGCCGGTAATACTAATACCCGATGCTGAAGAAGTAAGCCTTTCATTTAAAGTAGGAGCGATTGATACTAACGATTTTCATGAGAAATATAGTGTTTACGTTGTTTTAAATAGCGAATTTACTGATGCTACTAACTTACAGGAATTTATTAATTCAAAAACCCCTTTGCTTGCGACTACGGTTGAAGATTATAATGCAACAGTGAAAACATTAGCGTTAGGAGATTATCAAAATCAGGATATTAGAATCATATTTAGACACCACGATTCTCGAGATATATACGTCATTATTATCAATGATATTAAAGTAACTGCAGGAAGAATGGGTGTTAACAAAGCAACGGCAACTAAATTTTCTATATTTCCAAATCCAGCACATGATGTAATCAATTTTAGTAATGCAGAGAATGTTACAGTTGATAAAGTAACAATTAGTGACATAAACGGACGATTGGTAAAATCAGAACACATAAAGGCTGTATCGGAATCTCGAATCGATGTATCGGATTTGCAACCGGGAATTTATTTCTTAACGCTGTCAACGAATGAAGGTATGATAACAAAAAAAATAATTAAAAAGTAAACTGCGATCGAATTAGTATTCAATCCGACTGATCTAGAGCTGTTTCGACGAGACAGCTCTATTTTTAAAGACCGTTATATGCAGTGTTGACTGCTCTTCTTTGGATTGTTAGTTAATAATTTATAAAAGGACAAGACCTTAACAACTTCTTTTTTGAGATCTAAAAGATCTAGATAAATGGAAAGTATCAGGATTGTATTTATAAAAAGAATAAAAAATAACTAAACTTTAAATTAATCGGTACACTCCATCATTAATAAATCACCCGTTTCGTAAGTGATTTTTACAATACCGTCCTTTTGTACACTATTACTACTTCCGGTACGGTAGCCTAAAATAAGACTTTCATCGTTCAAGGGATAATCGAGGTTTTCGGTAACAATGCCCGTCACGGTTCCAACCGGTATTAAGGATATAGGTGTTTTTGCAGTATACCATTTTTCAAAGTGATTGGGTAGGCGAAATACCTTCGAATAATCGTCTAGAATTACAATCTTCAATTGATCGCTATACCGAACCATATTGGTTAGATTCGATATGGTATGGTCCATTCTACGTCCCGTTCCCCAAAGTACATTGGCACTGGGGATACCCCGAGCAATTAAGTATTGGAAAGCTTTTTCTAAATCGGTCGAATTTTGATCTTCTATACGAAGAATTTCCAACGGATATTGGTAGTCCAAATAGGTTTCAGGGGCATATCCGTGATCGAAATCTCCCAGCAAAACATCGACTTTAATACCCAATTTCATAACCCGCTCCATAGCGGCATCCAAAACTATAATTAACGGTGACCATTCTAAGAGTTGCCCCATTAATTCCGAACTACAGGCTTCGCCATTAGCAATAATTAAGGCGGGCTCTTGGTCGTCTCGTACAATATGATGTGATGACATGGTTTTGAACTAAGGGTTAGACCGACAAATTTAAAATTTATAATCTATATAATTTCTAATACCACTGGATTAGTTTGATTTTAAATGAGAATTAATTGCTAAGATTGAATTATATTTGACTTTTATAAAAACTTCAAAACAAAAAGTTATGAATCTATCACAAGAGCAATGGTGGGAAAATTTTCAACAAGATGAAAATGCAGTTATTTTAGATGTGAGAACCGTAGATGAATTCGAAGAAATAGCAATTCCAAATTCACTAAATATAGATATTTACAAAGGACAAGACTTCTTAGATGAAGTCAATAAATTAGATAAAACAAAAAACTATTATGTGTACTGCAAAGCAGGTGGACGTAGTAATCAAGCCTGTTTGTTGATGAATCAATTGGGTTTTGATAAAACGTTTAACCTATTGGGTGGTATTACAGAGTGGACCGGCCCAGTTGTTGAAGAATAAAGCTATTTATATGCATCGTTTTTGCAATTGAAAAGAAACGCTAAATAAAGAATAAACATAAAAAAAGGTCTCCTGGGAGACCTTTTTTTTTATGGCAGTTGTTGGTAGTATTTTTTCTTGAGTTGTTCGGCAATCGATTGGTAATAGGCCGTTGCTCGATCAACCTGAGTTTGATCGATTGTTTTTACTGCTGTTAAGGGCGCTTTTACCTCTTGTGGGCGTGTTGATTCAAAATGGAATTGCTGCACTTTTTTTGTTGGTGATAATATGGTTAAAGTATTGTTGCTTATAAATCCCATATCTTGATAAGTCGCGATAAAGGCTCTGGGTGAATAGCTAGATTTTAATACATCTTGCCCATAAAACTTAGAGCTATAATCGAAATTCAGTAATCCCAAAAGCGTTGGCATCAAATCAATTTGTGAAATCAAAGTTCCATTTTGTTGAGGACTGATAAAACCCGGAGCATATATCATGGCTGGAATTCTATATTTGTCCAAAGGCAATTCGGTTTTACCAGCACTGGAAGCACAATGGTCGGAAACAATAACAAAAACAGTATGGCTAAACCAAGCTTGTTTTTGAGCCTGCTTAAAGAATTGTTTTAAAGCATAATCGGTATACTTAACACCGCCATCCCTTGATTTGGATTGTGGGTCGATATCTATTTTGTTTGCAGGATAGGTGTACGGACGGTGATTACTCACCGTCATGATGTGATTAAAAAACGGCACTCCCGATTGGTGTTCTTGATTCATTACTTGAATCGCTTTGCGATACATATCTTCATCGCACACCCCCCAAATGTTTTTAAAACTAATTTCCTCGGGACTAAAACTCGATTCATCTACGATATCAAAATGATTATGGGAGAAAAATTCCCGCATATTGTCAAAATAAGCATCACCACCATAAAGGTATTTTACTTGATATCCCTTTTGTTTAAATACGTTTGCTGTTGAAAATTTATTTTTGTTGTCTTTACGCTTTACAACACTCTCTCCTGGTGATGGCGGTATAGATAAAGTAACGGCTTCTAAACCTCGAACGGTTCTATTACCCGTGGCATAGGTGTTGGTGAAAAACAAACTCTGCTGTGCTAAGGAATCTAAAAAGGGTGTCAGTTGTTTTTCATTGCCATAATAGGCCATAAAATCGGCGCTTAAGCTCTCGATAGTGATTAAGACCACATTCTTCTTTAATTCAAGAGAATCGCTGCTAATGGAACGCAACAGCGATTTGCCCTGATAAGTTGGATAATCTTCGCGCAGTATGGAAATCATTTTGCTTTCAGGTAAAACGGGAAAAAATTTAAAATAATCCAATTCACTATGGTTAAAAGCTTGATAGAATTTATAGGTTCCATTGGCCTGAATTTCGTTGGCGAATACATTGGAATCATTTTCTAAGTTACTGAGCTTTGGCAACGTATAAATAGCTATAAAAATCAATATTAAATAACCCATACTACAAAGTAGTTTATTGGGAAGATCCATTAATTTACGCAACGTTTTATAAGTTTTTCTATAGATAAAAATCGTCATGGTAAACGTCAAGATTCCCACACCTATAAATAGGGGAACAACCGGGTAAGATTCCAGAATGTTTCCGATAACGGTATTGGTATATACGAGATAATCTACTGCTATAAAATTGTATCTCAATCCGAATTCATTCCAAAAAAAGAACTCACTCACCGTATTTTGGATTAATAGTAGGCAAAATAAGGCTAGAGTAATAAAGTAAATGACTTGTCGAATTTGCAAGCGGTTTTTAGGAAAGAATAAGCAGATACCAAAACAAAACACCTTTATAGATAAAAAAGCTTGTGCGATTTCAGGTATGGATCCTCCGTATTCATTGAGTATCGTATTAAAAAAGAAAACATAAAGGAGCAAACTTACTAGAATTCCAAAAATGACATAACCCCATGGTTTAGTGTATTTTCCGTTTGAAATAAATAGGTAATACAGTCCAAATAGCGCGTAACTAAGGATGAAAATAAAAAAATCATTTACCGCTCCTATAGAAAACATGGTACACCATTCCATAAAAGTAAAGGAGGAAGTGGTAATCGGGTGAAAGACAAAAACCAATCTTAGTACTAGATTTAGTATCAAATAACAAAATAAAAGGTATTTGAAGGGTCTAAAAAACGATAAATTTAACATCATAGTTATGGAGAATAAAGTGCAATAATACAATTGTTATGGAAATGTTCGTTTCAAATATGAAAATATTATCTTTGCTCTCTCAATTTAATTGAGTTCTAATACAAATCCACTTTATGAAGAACATCCATTTTATAGTAAATCCGATTTCCGGAAAGGGAAAGCACGACATTTGTGAAAAGTTATTGTTGCAATTTTTTCCAAAAACGGATTATAAAGTGGTGATCCATTTTTCTAAATACAAAAAGCATGCAATTGAACTAACGCAGCAGGCCATACAATTAGCACCTGATGTAATCGTAGCTTGTGGCGGTGATGGAACCATCCATGAAGTAGCGACACAATTGGTCAATACCGATATAGCTTTAGGAATTATACCTGTGGGTTCCGGAAATGGTTTAGCCTCTAATTTAGAAATTTCAAAAACAGTAGATGCGGCTATTGAGAATATCAAAAAAGGCCAGATAAAATACATTGATGTCGGAAAAATCAACCACAAATACTTTTTTAGTAATATGGGATTTGGTATTGACGCTACCATTATAGAGAATTACGAGAAGTCAGGATCTCGTAAATTATTGTCTTATCTAAAGGCAGCTATTCAATCGGCAAAGAAATTTGAATTTAAAAACATACAATTGCGGATAGCAGGGCAGGCGAGAAATATCAAACCGTTGCTGTTGTTTATTTCTAATTCCAATGAAATGGGCTATTCGATGACTTTAACACCCAGAGCGAGTTTGCAAGACGGTTTATTAGATGTTTTGATGGTACCCCAAATAAATACCTTCCAAAAACTTTATTTTGGATTGCTGGTGTTACTTAAAAAAACGGATAATTTTGCTAAGGCAGAATGGATGCAAGTAGCCGAATTAGAAGTTAGGATTGCTGATTTTGAAACCAATGTGATTCAGTTAGATGGGGAGTATTATTTGTTTAAGGAAAACAATTTTAAGATTGAAGTATTACCGAGTGCTTTAAAAGTATTGTGTTAATGGACGTGAAATGATGAAAATTCTAATAGTTGAAGACGAAATAGGAATTACCAATTTTTTGAAACAAGGACTGGAAGAGGAAGGCTATACAGTTATGGTGGCTGCAAACGGTAGTATGGGGAAAGACCTATACGATCAAAATTCCTTTGATTTGTGTTTGTTGGATTGGATGTTGCCCAAAATGTCTGGACTAGAATTGTGTTCCTATATCCGAAGCCAAAATGCGGGAATACCCATTCTCTTTCTAACAGCTAAAGATACCGTAGCCGAAACCATTGCGGGCTTGCGGGCAGGGGCTAACGACTATATTAAAAAGCCGTTTAGTTTTGAAGAACTTCTCGAGCGAATAAAAATACACTTTAGAGATTCGGATGTTCCAGAATTATTAAGGTGGAGCGATGTGGTTTTGAATTTAAATCAGTATCAAGTTTTTAAAATGGATGAGGAAATTCCTTTTACGCCACGAGAGTTTGAATTTCTAAAGTTCCTAATAGAAAACAAAGGTAAGATTTGTACGAGAAATCAAATTATTGATGCGGTCTGGCAAATGAGTTTTGAATATGATACCGGTGTCCTTGACGTATTTATGAACGCTATTCGGAAAAAATTAAAACTTAAAAAAGACGATGTGCGTCTAAAAACGATACGCGGTGTTGGATTTTTACTCAACGATTAAACGGCAGTTGCTGTTTCAACTGCCGTTGTTGTTTTATCTTCTATAAGTATATTCTCGTTCTACTATTAAATTTTTTGAAATTCGTTCGGCTTGTAAGGCACGCAATTCTACTCTTCTAATTTTACCGCTAATGGTTTTGGGTAATTCGGTAACAAATTCGATGAGTCGGGGCATTTTATAGGGTGCAATATGAGCTCTGGAATAAGCAAAGAGCTCGTCGGCTAATTCTTTAGAACCCAAACTCAAATCTTGGAGCACTACAAATGCTTTAACTTCATAACCTTTCGCCTCGTGTGGGCTGCCTATTACGGCCGATTCCAAAACGCTAGCGTGTTCGAGTAACGCACTTTCTACTTCAAAGGGACCAATTCGGTAATCGGAAGACTTGATTACATCGTCGTCTCTACCGATAAACCAAATATAACCATCGGCATCTTTATAGGCCTTATCGCCGGTAAAATAAACCCCATTACGAAAAACTTGTCTCTCGCGTTCTTTGTCGTATAAATAACCTTTAAACAAGCCATTTAGTCGTTCCGTTGTGGTTTTTACACAAATGTTCCCTTCTTCATTGTCGGGTAAGGGGTTTCCTTCGTCATCCGCAATAAGCATTTCGTATAAAAAAGTAGGTTTTCCCATAGACCCCATCTTAACGGTTTTTCCAGGTAAATTTGCAATCATACAGGTACTTTCCGTCTGTCCGAAGCCGTCGCGAATCAAAATTCCCGTACCCGCTTTCCATTGTTCGATGATTTCCGGATTCAGCGGCTCACCAGCAGCAACACATTGTCTGAAATTAAAAGCATAAGACTTCAGGTCCTCTTGTATAAATAAACGCAATACCGTTGGTGGCGCGCATAAAGTGGTAATTTGATGTTTTTCAATGAGTTTTAAGGTTTTTGCGGCATTAAAACGTTCGGTGGTATGATGTGCAAAAACGGTAGCACCTACGTTCCAAGGTGCAAACACACTGCTCCAGGCAAATTTAGCCCAACCCGGTTGTGAAATATTATAGTGAATATCACTGGCGGTAAGTCCAATCCAGGAAGCGGTAGTCAAATGGCCTATGGGCTGGCTCCAATGCGTATGACAAACTATTTTGGGCAAACCCGTTGTTCCCGAGGTAAAAAACAAAAACAGATTATCGTCAGATTGGGTTTCGGCAGCTTCTGCAGTGATGGGTTCTAAGGCAATTTCATCAAGCGATACCCAACCCTCGCGTTGACCGTCTGCCAGGATTTTTACCGTAATTTTCCTGCCACTAAGCCGTTCTGCTTCATCGATTTTCGCAGCATTGTCTACATCGGCTACAATCACTTTTGGAAAGGTTTTTTCAAATCGATACACCAAATCGTGTACACCTAATATACTGGCAGCAGGCACTAGTTGTAGTCCACCTTTTATAGTGGCTAAAATAGCAATCCAATTAATGGGTTGAAACATCATTTGTGTGAGCAAGACATCGCCTTGTTCAATACCTTTCTTACGCAGAAAGCATAACAATTGGTTGTAACGATCCTGTAAATCTTTAAAGGAAAACAAAAGCGTTTCCTTTTCATCGGTCCACAACAAGGCGGTTTTATTCGGATGATTTTTTACATGTGTCGTTTCAAAAACCTCGGCAACCCAATTAAAGTATTGGGGCTTTTTTAATACTACAAGACTTAATTCATCGTAATCTTGTAGTGCAATCAATTCACTGATTCGTGTAAAATAATTGGTCATAATCAATTTTTGAATAAACGGGTTGATACTGTGTTTTATAAATATATTGAAATATTTGGTATAACCCTTGGAGGAAATGTTAATTCGTCTATCCTGTATCAGCCTATTTGCCCATTTGCTTATGGGCGTATTCGCCTTTGCAGCCTTACGTATGTAAAGGCCTTAACTCTCTAAGCCTATTTGCCCATTTGCATATGGGTGTATTCGCCTTTACACCCTTACGTATGTAAAGGCCTCAATAAATCTGCGTATCTACAAAAAAACGTACTTTTGTTCAAAATTCCTTTATATGATTTCGTTGTCCATTAAAAACCGCATTGCTTTCTATTATATTTTGGGAACCGCTTTTTTAATACTGCTTATTTTTATTGCTGTACATCAAATTGTATCCATTACGCTTAATAAACATATAGACGACAATATACAGACGGAGGTAAATAAACATTTGTCGGAATATGAATATGTCCATGGTAAAATTGAATTGCTATACGAAGACGAGTGGATGGAGCGAGAACACAACGCTATTGATGTCAATCCGGTTTTTGTTGAGTTTGTGTCGCCAGACGGGGTACTCTTTGAAAAATCGCCCAATCTAAAGGAGAAAGAATTGCTCTTCGACAAAGATTTTACCGATGGCGATCTGTTTGATACCACATTAGATCACCGTTTGATACGACAAATACAAGTACCGCTGTACGAAAATGATATTAAAGTAGGGTATTTATTAGTAGCCATGTCTCGTGAAAATGCGGTTATGGTTGTCTTAAATCTTGAGCGAATTCTGTTACTCGCCTATCCCTTTGTATTAGTGGTTTTGTTTTTTTTAGCTCGTATTGTTGCTGGAAAAAGCATACAACCCGTTCAGAATATTATTACTACATCAAGACGGATATCCGAGCGCAATTTATCGGAGCGCGTGCCCTTACCTCAAAATAAAGATGAACTCTATGAACTGACTTGGACAATCAATAATCTGATAGAGCGTATTGAGAAAGCGCTGGAACGTGAAAAAGAATTTACATCCCATGCCTCGCACGAATTGCGAACCCCGTTGGCGGTTTTACAAGGAACTTTGGAAGTATTGATACGCAAACCGCGCGAACGCGAAGAGTACGAACAGAAGATTCATTTCTGTATCGCAGAAATCAAACGGATGAACACCCTTGTCGATGATTTGCTGATGTTGGCCCGTATCGAAAATACACAAAGTGAAATCAGTATGGAGTCGTTGAATTTACAAGAACTATTTATAGAAGTTATCCAGCGATTTGCCGTACCCATTCAACAAAGAAATATTGAAGTACAATTGAAATCAAATCAAATTAGTCACGTCTATACGGACAAACGCTTGTTTTTGATCATCTTAAATAATTTAATGTCCAATGCAATAAAATACAATGTCCAAAAGGGCTCTGTCTTTATTGATTTCGCAGAAAAGGCCCAACGCGTTGAGATTTCTATTTCAGATACGGGTATTGGTTTTTCTCAAGGAGATGAAAATGAAGTTTTTAATCAGTTTTTTCGTTCCCAAAATGCAAAAGATACTTCGGTAAAAGGTACGGGATTGGGATTGTCGATTGTAAAAAAACTCTGTGAAATTCTCGATATTCAAATTGAAATAACAAGTATTTTAAACCAAGGTACTCAGGTAAGACTTGTTCTAAATAAACGAATCTAATGCATTTCTAATTCATTCTTAAGTTTAGCTTAAGGAAACTATCCGATATCGAAAGTAATTTTGTAAAAAATAAACAATCATGTTGGAAGGAATGATCAAGTTTAGCTTGAAAAACAAGCTTATAATTCTGCTTTTTACATTTGGACTTATCGGTTTTGGGCTCTATTCAGTAACTCAATTATCGATTGGAGCAGTTCCGGATATTACCAATAATCAACTTCAAGTAATTACCACGTCAAGTACGCTTTCTACTCAAGATATTGAGCAGTTCGTCACGTATCCCATTGAGATTCAAATGGCCAATTTACCTGGAATAAAAGAGGTACGTTCGATTTCTAAATTCGGGTTGTCGGTAGTGACTTTGGTTTTTGAAGAAAGTATGGGTACGTATTTACCTCGGCAATTAGTAGCTGAAAAAATCAAAATTGCGGCAGAAGAAATTCCGGAGGGATTTGGTAGTCCAGAAATAGGACCTATCACCACTGGTTTAGGAGAAATATATCAGTACACCTTAGAGGTAAAACCGGAATTTAAAGACCGATATTCTACTTCCGATTTGAGAACGATTCAGGATTGGATTGTACGCAGGCAATTGTCTGGAATACCCGGAGTAGTTGAGGTCAATACTTGGGGAGGGCATCTTAAGCAATATGAAGTGGCAATCAATACTGCGAAGCTCAAAGCGATGAATATATCGGTTAATGAGTTGTTTACGGCATTGGAAAGCAACAATAGTATCGCTGGAGGGGCGTATATCGAGAAAGAAAACCAGAGCTTTTTTATACGAGGAGAAGGAAAGATTACTTCTTTAGAGGATATCCGGGCTATCGTGGTCAAAAACGAAAACAACCTACCTATTTTGGTTCAGGATGTTGCTGTCGTTCGCCTGGGCAGTGCCAATCGATTTGGTGCGATAACAGGGAATGGAGAAGGTGAAAAAGTACTGGGACAAATCATGATGATAAAAAACGGTAACTCTAAAAAAGTTTTGAATGCTGTAAAAGATCGTGTCGCTGAGGTTCAAAGTAGATTGCCTGAAGGAGTGTATATCAACCCGTTTTTAGAACGCAGTGAATTGGTGGGAAAAACGACCTTTACCATTGCAGAAAACCTAATTTTAGGCTGCTTAATTGTTATTTTTGTCGTTGTATTGTTATTGGGGAATTTACGTTCTGGGCTGGTTGTTGCCTCGGTAATACCCTTGTGTTTATTGTTTGCCATTTCGATGATGAACTTATTCGATATCGATGCCAACTTAATGAGTATGGGAGCCATTGACTTTGGGATTATTATTGATGGTGCTGTCATCATCGTGGAATTTGTCGCCTTTAAGATTGTTAGTGGAGGCGCCGATTTAAGAGCAATGACCAAAGCCGATCGGCAAACAGCTATAGATGAAATCACTTTTAAAAGCACCAATAAAATGATGAATTCTGCCTTTTTTGGGCAGCTGATTATATTGATTGTTTTTATACCAATTCTATCCCTATCTGGAGTAGAGGGAAAAATGTTTAAACCGATGGCCATGACTTTTAGTTTTGCGCTTATTGGAGCGATGATTTTATGCTTGACCTATGTACCGGTGATTTCTTCTTTAGTCTTGAAACCGGTTGAAGAAAAGGAAAACTCTTTTTCCAAACGCTTGATTGCTCGATTAATTTCTTGGTACCAACCCCTTATTGAATGGGCGCTAAAACGCACCAAAGTTGTATTAATCAGCTCGGGACTACTATTGGTCTTAGCCGTGGTGTTATTTACGAGAATGGGAGGAGAATTTATTCCCAAGTTAGATGAAGGGGATTTTGTAATCCAGCCGGTTTTAAAAACGGGAACGTCACTGAGTAAAACCATAGAAACGACCACTAAAATTGAAAATATACTCTTAAAAAACTTTCCAGAAGTAGATCAAGTGGTGACGCGAATCGGTGCTGCAGAGGTACCTACAGATCCGATGTCGATGGAAGAAACCGATGTCATTATAAAGTTGCATCCAAAAGGGGAGTGGACTTCAGCTACGACCAAAGATGAACTGGCCGATAAGATGAAAACCGAAATTGAAAAATATATTCCCAACATGGAAATTGAATTTACACAACCCATTGAGATGCGTTTTAACGAGCTGATATCGGGATCCAGAGCCGATATTGCCATTAAGGTTTTTGGGGAAGATTTGGAGGTGTTGAATAAAATGGCACATCAAATTCGAAATTCCATAGAAAAAATTCCTGGAGCGGCGGATATTATCGTCGAAAAAGTAGCGGGATTAAAACAAATGAGCGTGGTTTTTGACCGTCAGAAAATTGCTCGATACGGTTTAAAAATTGCCGATGTAAACCAAACCATCGCCTTGGCTTTTGCCGGTAAACAAGTGGGGAATGTATTTGAAGGAGAACGCAAGTTTGATTTGGTTGTGCGTTTAGATGAACAATACAAAAGGGGATTAGACGATTTAAAAAACCTGTATATTACTATTCCGTCGGGGCAACAAATTCCGTTAGAACAAGTTGCTGATATTAGCTATACCGAAGGACCGGCCCAAATATCTAGAGAAAACACAAAAAGGCGTATCGTAGTTGGGGTTAATGTCCGTAATCGTGATTTACAGAGTGTTATTGAAGATATTCAACAGAAATTGGGAACGGAATTACAAATGCCTGCGGGTTATTCCATTGAATATGGTGGACAGTTTAAAAATTTGCAAAGCGCGAAAGATCGCTTGATGATTGCGGTACCGATTGCTTTATTATTGATCTTTTTGCTGCTATATTTTGCTTTTCATTCCATCCAAGAGGCCCTCATGGTTTATACCGCTATACCGCTTTCTGCTGTAGGAGGAGTCTTGTTTTTATGGATGCGTGATTTGCCATTTAGTATTTCTGCCGGAGTGGGCTTTATAGCTTTGTTTGGTATTGCGGTACTAAATGGGATTGTATTGGTAGAACACTTTAATGAATTAACCAAGGCAGGTATAAAAAATATCGATGAATTAATTATAAAGGGTACTACCGATAGATTGAGACCCGTATTGTTAACAGCATCTGCAGCAGCTTTAGGGTTCTTACCTATGGCAATTTCGAGTTCTGCTGGTGCAGAAGTACAACGTCCGTTGGCAACGGTGGTTATTGGTGGACTTTTTACGGCCACCATATTAACCATGTTGGTGCTACCGGTATTGTATAAACTGCTGCGACAAAAACAAATCAAAAAACAAAACAAACACGCACTCCCCACTTTAATCTTGATTGGTATGTTGGGAATAGGAACAACGGTATCGGCCCAAGAACCCACAGAATTACAACAGTTTATCGCTACAGCGCAGCAAAACAACAAAGGGGTTTTGGCTTTAGATAAAAAGACCGCTCGAGCAAAGGCTGAAATAAAAACAGCATATACCGTCGAAAAAACGAATGTATATTACAGTTTCGACGAAAACAACAAAGCTGAAAACGACAAGGCGCTTCGCGTTTTTGGAGTAGAGCAAAAGATCAGCTTTCCCACCGTATATCACGCCAAAAAAAAATTGGCTCAAGCGAATTATTCTGTAGAAGACGCACAATCTAATTGGGATAAAACAAAGATTTCTTATGAGGTAACTAACAGTTATTATCAAGTGATTTATCTAAAAAACAGAGTCGCTTTATTACAGCAATTAGACAGTTTGTATCAGAATTTTTCGTACGCTAGTCAACGTAAATTTGAATTGGGAGAAACCAATTACTTGGAGAAGATTACGGCACAAGCTAAGTACCAACAGGTAAAAGTACAATTGAATCAATTAAAAAAAGAATTACAAATAGAAAATCAACGCTTGCAAACTTGGGTTCAAAGTCCCGATTCCATGGCGGTGGACAAAGATCGTTTGGAGTGGGAATTTGATTTAGAAGAGCCAACGATACAGCATCAATACCAACAATTACTAGAAGCTAAATCCACACAATGGTCTGCGGTTATTAAGGAGCACAAACAGGCATATATGCCCGACCTCACTTTGGAATACTTTCAGGGAACCAATAAACACTTGCCTCAAGCGATGTCTGGTTTTCAAATAGGCTTGGCAATTCCGCTGTTTTATGGTGAGACAAAAGCACAAGTTAAAGCGTCAAAACTCGCAGCAGAAGGCTGGGAATTGGAACGAGAAAACCTGCAAATTGGTATGAATCAATTTGTCAAAAATCAACAAATGGAAATTGCTAAGGCCAAAGAGGGAATGGATTATTTCAAATCCTTTGGAAAACAAATGGCAGATGAATTGTTTAAGGTTGGAGCCATGAGTTATCAAAACGGAGCCATTGATTTCTTTCAATATATAAACAGTATCGAAAATGCTTTAGCATTGCGACAAGAATATCTGGAAAATCAATTGCTTTATATACAAGCCAATCTTAATCTTTACTATTTAAACTACTAATATGATCTACAGAAATATACTATTATTCGGATTCTTGACTTTATTTATCTCTTGCAATAAAGTCGCGACTCAAGAAGAGCAACCCAAAGTGAAACTGGCTGCTGATGAGCGCTTAATTACCCAGGATCAATTTAAATCTATCGGAATGAAATTTGATACCTTGGCTATGTACAACTTTAACGATGAGGTTGGAGCAACGGGACAGATTGATGTGGCACCTCAATTTAAGGCTAAGGTTAATGCGATGTTGGGGGGATATATCAAATCGATATATGTAACAGAAGGACAACAAGTGAAACAAGGTCAAGTGGTTGTTCAAATGGAAAATCCCGACTTAATCGATATTCAAAAGGATTATTTGGAAACCTACGAGCAGATCGGATATTTAAAGTCGGAATTTGAACGACAAAAAATGTTGTTTGACGAACGTATTGCCTCGCAAAAGAATTTTCTACAAGCACAAAGTGACTATAGAACGGCCCAAGCAAAATTAAAAAGTGTTGCGGCCAAGTTGACGTTGCTAAATGTAGATTTAAAAGCTGTTGCTAAAGGGCAATTTTCATCAAAAGTATCTTTGGTTGCTCCGATTTCGGGAACGGTAAATAGGGTAACTGCTGCAATTGGAATGTTTGTTTCTCCAGAAGTAGCCATGATTGAAATAATTGATACTCGTGCGATGCAATTAAATTTAAAAGTTTTTGAAAAGGATATTGATAAAATTAACTTAAATCAGTCGGTGGTATTTCATATTACAGAAGCTGCGTCAAAGCCGTTTTTAGCGACTGTTTTTTCCATAGGTAAAACCATAGACGAGACCAATAGAACGGTGTCGGTCGTAGCACATTTTCCTAAAGAATTCCAAAATGGGGTATTTTGTGGCATGTTTGCCGAGGCAAAAATCGCCATTTCCCAAAAGCAAGCTTTGGGAATTCCATCAAAAGCTGTGGTGACAGACGACGATAAAAGCTTTATTTTTATTTTAGAGCGCGAGCTGGGTGATAATATGATATTGCGAAAAATTCAGGTAGAAATTTTACTAAAAAACGAAAAATACATAGAAATTTCTGCTAAAGATTTGAGAAATAACACAAAAATACTTGTTAATGGTGTTTATGACATAAAAGATGATGTGGCCTAATTCGTCTGTTTTTGGCAGAATTATATTAATTAATTCTTAAAAAACAAAATATTGGTTCTTTTGGTATATTCTTTGAATCTTATAATTATGAAAAGAAAAATTGAGTAATATGATATTAGCACTAACGATATCTTTGTTTCCGAGTTCAGGGATTGAGCCAAACAATGAAAAACGCTCTAAGGATTCTAGAAAGAATGCGAAGGATAATGTTTCAAAGAAAAAGAATGAAGATGAGTCTTTTTTTAAAGCGGTGGGAAATGAACCTTTTTGGAATATATCCATTAGTAAAAAAGGAATTATTTATTCCGCAAACAAAGCAGATGAAACCATTGTCTTCCCTTATGTAGATTCTACACAAGTAGGAGAAACTAGAGTTTATAAAACACATACCAAAAGAGAGGAAATAGAAATCGTAATTTACGAAGAACTGACTTCTGATATCTTTACCGGTTATGAATACGACCATTCCATTGCTGTTCATTTGAAGCGAAATATTCACAGCAACGAAGTTGCTTCGGATTTCGCGGGATATGGATATTATATCTTTGACCCCAATCTTTCGGGCAGTTGGATTTTACAGTCGTTTGAAGATAAAAAAATTGAAGATTTAAATATTGATCAAATTCCATTGATTAATATTGACGTGAGTACTAAGAGCTTTTCTGGCAGTGGTGGTAATCATATTATTTATGGGGACTTGGCTTGTGAGGGAGATAGTATTCAATTTAAAAACATCATGGCTCCTGAAAAGACAAATGAAGAGTTTTTAAAAGAAAGAGAACTTTTAAGTGTATTGGAACACTCTAATAAATTTAAATTAAAAGATGATGAATTGCAGTTGTTTGTCGACCACGAACGCAAAATGGTGTTTCGAAGAGATACGTATGTTTATTTGTAATCAAGAATAAGTTTTTAATATAAACAGGGGTTATCTTTTTAAGATAACCCCTGTTTTATTATTATAAGGCCTATCAGCCTATTCTTCTATATGCCTATACGTCTATACGCGTATCAGCGTATCAGCGTATCTGCGTATCAGCGTATCTGCGTATCTGCGTATCTGCGTATCTGCGTATCTGCGTATC
>JBEBUC010000007.1:0-141326 GCA_040393465.1 Flavobacterium sp.
AAAAGCTGCTGTTTTGTCGAAGACGAAACAGCAGCTTTTTTGCATAAACGCAATACAAAACTACATCAAGTAGATGCTAATTTTTAGCTGTACAGCCCCATCTCCATACCAAAAACAACCTATTTTTTAGTTATTTAGACACTATAATCGGTCAATATCGGTATAAATTCTTATATTTAAGGATACAGTTGTCAGAAAATCTAATCAGTTTTATATATTATTATTATTATTATTATTATTATTATTATGGCATGGAATCCAAATGTTTACGATAGATTTAAATCAGAACGTTATGCACCTTTTTATGATTTACTAGCTTTAGTAGATACGAGGTTGAATATAGATGTAGTCGATTTAGGATGTGGAACTGGAGAATTAACGAGCTTTTTGGCTGAGAAATTACCGCAATCTATGATTCTTGGAGTGGATACTTCTGTAGAGATGTTGGAAAAATCGAAGGCATTTGCTGCGGATCAGTTATTTTTTGAACAGCGCAGTATTGAAGAACAACTGGATAGGGGAACATCTTGGGATCTTATTTTTTCCAACGCGGCTATTCAATGGGTAAACGATCATGAGGGTCTTTTACCGAAGATGATTTCTTGTTTAAAACCACAAGGGCAATTACTTATTCAAATGCCTGCACAGAATGATAATGTGTTGAATCAATTGCTATTGGAATTGGTTCAAGAAAAACCATTTTCAGAAGCCTTAAATCATTGGAAAAGAGAATCTCCTGTATTGGGTATAGACGACTATGCCCGCATTTTATTTGAACAAAATGCAAAAGATATGACGGTTTATGAAAAAATATATCCAATTATCGTTAGTGAATCTTCGGAACTTTATGATTTTATTTCGGGTTCTGCTTTAATACCTTATTTTGAACGATTGAATGAACAGCTTCAGAAAGAATTTACGAATGAATTTAAACGAAGAATTGCACAAAAATTCCCAAAAAGTCCTGCCTTTTATGCATTTAAAAGAATACTTATCGCTGCGAAATTTTAAGTTGCTATAAATCAAAACGGGGCGTAATATAGTAAATATATTGGCCCCGTTTCTCAGATTTGAGTTTGTTTTAAGTGTATGCTTGTTGTTTTATGCTAGAAAGTACAATTGTGTCAAGGGTAAACTACTAGATGGAGTAGCTTGCACTAACTCGCCATCGATTCTGATGTCGTAAGTGCTATGATCCATAGTGATTTCTGGTAAAGCATCGTTGTGAATCATATCTGTTTTTTTAACTGTTCTACAATTAGAAACTAGTTTCAGCATTTTGGTAACGCCTAATTCTTTAATCTGACCGTTGTCAATAGCTTGTTGAGCTACAAACAACGCTGAAATTTGTCCGACAACGTCGCCGTGGCAGCCAAACATCGGTCGATACATATAAGGTTGTGGTGTTGATATAGAGGCATTTGGGTCTCCCATGCCGGCATAAGCAATAATACCTCCTTTAAGTACCATTTCAGGTTTAACTCCAAAAGCTGCGGGTTTATAAAAAACGATATCTGCCATTTTTCCTACTTCAATGGATCCTACATGTTCTGAAATTCCGTGTGCGATAGCTGGGTTAATGGTGTATTTGGCAACGTAACGTTTGGCTCTGAAATTGTCGTTTTTCAGGTCTATTCCTAAAGAACCTCTATCTTTTTTCATTTTATCAGCAATTTGCCATGTTCTACTAACCACTTCACCAATACGTCCCATAGCTTGTGAGTCTGAACTCATCATGCTAATGGCTCCTAAATCTTGCAGAACTCCTTCCGCACCAATCGTTTGTACTCGGATACGCGATTTGGCAAAGGCTAAATCTTCAGGGATATTTTTGTCTAGATGATGACAAATCATCATCATATCCAAATGTTCATCTACCGTATTGATTGTAAAAGGATTAGTTGGAGTGGTAGAGGAAGGCAGAATATTGGCATACGAAGCGACTTTTAATAAATCTGGAGCATGTCCACCTCCAGCACCTTCTGTATGATACGTGTGTATGGTTCGATGGTTGAAGGATTTTAATGAATCTTCAACAAAACCAGCTTCGTTCAAGGTATCGGTATGGATACAAACTTGAATATCTGCCTCGTCAGCTACTTCCAAACAATTATTTAGTACGTAAGGAGTACTTCCCCAATCTTCGTGAATTTTCATTCCACCTGCACCAGCGGTTATTACTTCGTTTAACGCCTCGGCGCTAGAACTATTCCCTTTTGCAAGAAATACGAAATTAATGGGAATAGTATCTGTCGCCAAAAGCATTTTTCTTAGATTCCAAACTCCAGACATACAGTTTGTTGCTAAACTTCCTGCTGCTGGGCCAGTACCTCCACCGACTACCGTTGTGGTTCCGGCTTGTAGGGCCACATCAAATTGTTGTGGACATATATAATGTACGTGCGTATCAATAGTTCCTGCAGTAACGATTAAGTTTTCTGCAGCGATGACTTCCGTACCAACACCGATGGTCATGTTTGGGGTAACGCCATCCATAACATTAGGATTTCCAGCTTTTCCAATTCCTACAATAATACCGTCCTTAATTCCGATATCTGCTTTAACAATCCCCCAGTGATCAACGATTACCGCATTGATAATAACCGTATCCAATACACCATCTGCGCGAGTTGCTGTAGGGTGCTGTCCCATTCCATCACGGATAACTTTTCCGCCGCCAAAAAGACATTCATCACCGTAAGTAGTGAAATCTTTTTCAATTTCAATCCATAGCGAAGTATCTGCTAGTCTAACTTTGTCTCCAGTTGTAGGGCCGTAATAACTGGCGTATTCTTTTCTATTTATTTTTTTCATGTGTAGTTCGTGTTTATGTGCCAAAAGAAGTCGAACATCATTTCATCTTCATTGCGTTATGTTGCTTACCAACAAGTCTTTTAGGACGATGTTTTCCGTTTACTTTTGGATAATTCTTTAATTATAGTTTCTAAATAGGGTATATTATAAGCAATTTAGATACTATAAAGCACCGTTTACTTTTCCTGTAAATCCGTAGATTTCTTGAGTTCCACCATATTTTACTAGGTTAACAATTTGCTCTTCTCCTGGTAAGAAACGAGTAGATAACCCCGAAGCAATATCAAGACGGTAGCCCAAAGTAGCTATACGGTCAAAGAGTAGTGCGGGATTGGTTTCGTAAAAATGATAATGTGACCCCACTTGTACCGGACGATCGGCGCTGTTGGTTACTTTTATAGTAATGCGCTCGCGATTTGGTAGTAGTTCGATATCGTCTTCGGCAAACGCGTAGGCTCCCGGAGCAATATCGTTTTCATTTATTGGAATTGGTCGTTGAAGTGATACCAATTTGGTTCCATCGGGAAAGGTAGCCTCAACTTGCATATCTACTAGTAAATTAGCAACTCCAGGCATAACTTGGTCTGCTGTAAGTAAATGATTACACTCTTCGATTAATTGATTTACTGTTTTGCCTTCTCGAGCACCTTCAATAATGTGTCCACAAAAATAAGAGATGGTTTCGGGATAATTTAAGGCCAAACCTTTTTGCTTCCTTCTTCCTGCTATTTCTGCGGCAAATAACAATAATAACTTTTCATTTTCTTGCTTTGTTAAATACATAATCTCGATTTATTAGAGGACAAAAGTAGGAGTAAAATCACGCTAGCAATACTACAAATCAGGACTATGCTAGTACTTTTCTGACGCATTTAAATCGTTGTCAAAATGCTTGTTTTTTTGTATCTTTACGTATACGTAAAATTTCTTTTAAATCGTGGAAATACCATCTAAATTCATTACGAATGAGGAGTTTAAAAAACTCTTTCTACCAGCGGCATCTCCTCATATTTTATTCAATAGAAATAGTCTGCAATTGTATAGTATTCAAGACTATTTCAAAGGGATTTTAAATTCAAACGAAGTCTACAAAACAACTTTTAATTTTTTAATTTTCGTAACTCACGGTCATGTTATTCAACAGTATGAAGATTTGCACTATCCCGTTTTACAAGGGCAATGTTTAAATGTAAATAGGGGAATACGCACTAAAACCATTGAAGTATCAGAGGATGTAGAGGGCTTTATAGCTATTTATGAAGAAGAAGTTTTGACGCATTTTCTATGGCACAATTCCAAACCTTTTTACTATAATTACGCACCGTTTTTTCCACTGGATATGTACGAAATGAAAGCGATGTTGGCTAGTTTTATCATTTTAGATGAAGAGCTAAAGCAACCTCAGAATCGGGCAGATATTTATTTAAATTTGTTCTTTTCAATTCTGTCTCGTCTTTCTTATCATGCCGAGGATGTATCTTGGAATTTAAGAGATGTGCAGATTTTATATAAATTTAAAGAACTGGTTAAAGACCACTATATGGAGCATCAACCGGTAGCTTTTTATGCCGATTTATTAGCGGTATCAGAAAATTATTTGAATAAATGCGTAAAAAGAGTGATGGGCATGTCGACAAAACAATGGATTAATGAGATTTTTATACGTAGGAGTCAGATTTTATTGCAAGATGCGACTAAAGATATTGCAGAAATAGCCTATGCTCTAAATTTCCATTCAGCATCTTATTTTACGCGATTCTTTAAAAAAATAACTGGAATAACTCCTACAGAATATCGTTTAAATAATGGCATTATAGCTTTAAAAACGGCAAAAGCTAAGACGAAAGACATCGAGATGTTATAAGTACGACGTTATATAAAAACAAACAGTGGTCGATGATTCGACCACTGTTTGTTTTATACCTATATTTAGAAAATATGGATTATTTACGAATATAACTTACCGTTACATCAGTAGTTCCAAATTTTGGGTAATTCATTTTATATTTTAATACCAATTCCGTATCGTTTACAGAAATAATCTCACGTTTGGTTTCTTCTCCAACTACGGTAATGGCTTCATCGTTCCAAGCTGCAACATCAGTTGAGCCTTCACAATTTTGACCTACTTTATTTTCAACTTTTACGGTACCCACTTTTAGTGGAAGCAATTCAATAATATCTACAGCACAACCATCTTTAATGATAGCAAAAGGATGTGTATTGGTTCCTGCTGGATAGGTATAAGTTAAACTTGTTGCTTCCCATTTTCCAATTAACTTGTTTATGGGTTCCGGTTCAATCGGATTAGGAACATTATTGTCATCACTACTGCTGCAGCTATTGATAGTCAAAGCAGCCAACACTAAAGTTGACATATAAATTAATTTTTTCATTAGAATGATTTTTGTTTGCGGCAAAGATACCAATTATTATTTAAATGACAGCAGTACCTTAGCTTTACAAGATGATAAAAGCAGTTCGATGCAACAGCTTATCATAAATATTTTAGCTGTATATATGTGTTTACATGGATTTTTTAACAGCAATACCCAATTTATCTACAACTAATTCCATTTCAATTTGATTGAAATTTCCAAACCCCAATCGCATTGCTGTGATGTTTTTAGATTGATATAACAAGGCAGTTGGAAGGTATAAATCTTGTTTTAGACATTCTTTGCTAATACGCATTAGATTGAGGCTACTATCCCATTGAGTCCATATAGCGAGTCCACCAGTAGGTACGGTGAATTCGATATAGGGATTCAATTGACTTTGAAGTAAATTGGCAAAATCATCGCGTCGCTGTTGGTATATTTTTGAAACCTTTTTAAGATGGCGATTAATTTCACCCTCAACAATCATCTCTCCGAGCACACCTTCCATCAATACATCTCCTTGTTGATCGATGATATTTAAGAACTTGTGTAGTTCGCGGATTAGTTCTTCCGGTGCTACTATAAAACCCGTTCTAAACCCAGGAGCCAATGATTTACAAAAAGAACCTATATAGACAACCATACCTTGGCTATCTGCACTTGCTAGGGGTAAAATGGGACTGCTGTTGTAATGAAAGTCGTAATCGTAATCATCCTCTAGGATAATAAAGCCGTATTGGGTAGACAAACGAAGTAGTTCTATTCTGCGTTCAGCACTTAAGGTCACTGTTGTGGGGTAATGGTGATGTGGGGTTAAGTAAAGCATTCGAATTTTAGTGGTCTCGCAAAGTTTTTTTACGGCATCTACATCGATTCCCTCTTCGTCCATAGGGACTGAAAGTAGGGTAGCGCCTGCTTTCTGAAAAATCATATTAGTTGCGTAATAACTGAGTTCTCCAACCAACACCACATCCAAGGGTTCTATCAACATTTCCGTTGCGATAAAAATACCCATTTCAATACCGCGGGTAATCATGATGTTGTTTTTGGAAATGTGCAGTCCTCGAGAAAGATTTAGAAAATTGGCAAGATTTTCCTTAAAGTATTCATTACCTTCATGTTGATGGTATCCCAAGTGTTTTTGACTGCTCTTTCGTTGTAAATTGGCACTATACCATTTTGAAAGTTGTTCTACTTGAGATAGGCGTATATCGGGAATACCGTCGGTAAATGTCCAAGTACTTTTAGACTGATCCACCGGATGGTCGAGTATGTTGTTTCTTTTAAAAACAAAGCCGGTACGTGTTGGGTAATGTGCCAGGTCGGTTTGAAGAAAAGAATTGATTTTTTGAGGTTTTTGACTTTTTTTCCCCGTTACAAAAGTGCCTTTATTGGGCAAGATATCAATCCACCCTTGAGCGTTTAGTTCATCAAAGCTTGCAACTATGGTATTTCTATGAACATCAAGGGTTTGTGCTAAAGTTCTACTGCCTGGTAATGCGGTACCTGCCACCAAATAACCGCGTTGAATGGCATTGATAATTTGGGTGGAAATTTGCAGATAAACCGCAGTACTTGACTGACGATCTACAACTATAAAACTTTTAAAGGGAATATCAACCGGACTATTCATAATCTGAAAACTGGTAGGTTTATTTGTCCGGGCAAGGTACTACTTTTGCTAAAAAGGACAGTTATGGATTGGAATAATTTATTGGAGCATATCGTAAAAAAGGATTATAGTCATGCTCAATTCTTGAATACTTTGTCGTTTATGGAGAATTCAGGTGCACGAAAAATATCGAGTTGCGAACACCCTACAGAGGTCAGTTTACTGCAATTGAAACACGCTGCGGAAGAACACCGACATGCTTATTATTTAAAAAAACAAATACAGAAATTAAGCAGCAGTTGGTGTTTGACTTACCAAGCTACAGAGTTGTTAGCAGCAGTCTCTACCAAACAATATTTAAACCAATTGGATAGTAAGGCCTGTCGTTTTCTAAAAAAACAGTACCAATTAACTAACACTCAATTAAAACATGCTGCCTATTTGTTTGTAACCTATGCCATTGAAGTACGTGCAGATGCATTATATCCCATATACCAAGAAGTTTTGACCCGTTTGCAAAGTAAGGTAATGGTTAAATCAATTATACTAGAAGAGGCAGGGCACTTAGAAGAGATGATTGCTCAGTTAGACTTGTTTTCAAAAGATTGGAAAACGGTTGCCAACACTATTATTGAAATGGAAAAGCAATTGCACAACGAATGGTTTAACGCTTTGGTAAAAGAAATCAATGAACAGGAGAGGATTTGATTCTGCAATGGAAAAACGTTTGCGTGACCGCAAGGATAACGGCTTGATTCGCAGTTTTGGAAATCCAGCAGCGGGTATCGATTTTGCTTCTAATGATTATTTGGGTTTGGCTCGTAATAGTGAATTTCATAATCAGGTTTTTGAGGCAGTTCAGGTCAACAAGGCCTGCTTGGTTGGCAGTACGGGATCGCGTTTGCTAACAGGTAATTCAGATTATGTAGAATGGATTGAAAAGAAAATCAGTAGGCTGCATCTGGTAGAAAAGGCCACCTTGTTTCCGTCGGGTTATTTAGCCAATTTGTGTCTGTTGTCTTGTATTCCCCAGCGTGGAGAAACGGTTTTAATCGATGAATATATTCACCGCTCTATACACGACGGTTGTGGATTAAATCAGGCCCAAAAGTGGAAGTTTAAGCATAACGATGTAGACGATTTGGAGCAGTTGTTACTAAGAGTTAACGGCACTTGTTATGTGGTGATAGAAAGTCTGTATTCTATGGACGGTACTTTTGCACCTCTACGTGAAATGGCAGCTTTATGCGAAAAATACAACGCCTTATTACTGGTGGATGAGGCGCATGCATTTGGCGTCTTTGGTTGGGGATTCGTAGCGCATTTCCAATTGCAAACGCAAGTTTTTGCTACCATAATCACCTATGGAAAAGCGATGGGATGCCACGGTGCGGCCGTATTGGGAAGTGAGTTATTACAGCAGCTCATCATCAATTTTGGTAGTCCCTTTATATACAGTACTTCGGCAAGTCTGGTTCAATGGATTGCCATCGAAAAAGGTTATGATTTTTTGGAGAAACACCGTGATTTACCCATTCTATTAGAAGATAACTTGCGTTTTTATAAGGAACAACAATCGCAAGTGGTGACGGAATTATTAAGTCCCATACAATCGGTCGTCATTCCGGGAAACCAGGCTGTAAAAGAAAAGGCTCAGCAGTTGGTGAGTCATGGTTTTACAGTTTATCCAATAGTTAGTCCTACAGTAACTGTGGGTCAAGAACGTTTGAGAATTTGTTTGCACAGTTTTAATTCTAAAGATGAAATAGCTCAATTAATACATCACTTAAGTAAGTAAAAAACATGAATAAAGAAAAGAATTTATTTATAACCGGAATTGGTACTGGCGTTGGAAAAACCGTGGTTTCGGCAATTTTTGTACAGCAGTTACAGGCGGATTACTGGAAGCCGATCCAATCGGGAGATTTAGATAATAGCGATACCGATTTAGTCAAAAAATTAGTAGATCACAACGGAAAACAGTTTCATCCCGAACGGTATCGACTGCAACTCGCTGCATCACCACATAAAGCTGCTGCTAAGGAGGAAATCCAAATTAAAAGCAGCGATTTTGAACTTCCAAACACGTCGAATCGATTGATTATCGAAGGAGCAGGAGGAGTATTGGTACCCATCTCAGATGATTTTTTTATGATTGATTTGATGCATCAATTAAACGCAGCAGTGGTATTGGTTGTACGCAATTACCTTGGATGTATCAATCATACTTTGTTGACCGTACAATTTTTAAAACAACAAGAAATTCCGATAGCTTACTTGGTCCTAAACGGAGATATGGATGCTGACACAGCAAAGGTCATTTTAAAAGACGTTGGTGTAAGTACTAAAATTATACGCATCAAAGAATTTAAAAAGATGGATAAAGATCAAATAAAAAACTGTAAACTAAACTAGAATATGACTAAAGCATTAGAGATTAGAAACGATTGGAGTAAAGAAGAAGTACAAGAAATATACAATCAACCGTTAATGGACTTGATTTACCAAGCGGCAACGGTACACAGACAATGGCATAAAGCAACAGAGATTCAAGTATGTACTTTGTTGTCTGTAAAAACAGGAGGTTGTCCAGAAGATTGTTCCTATTGTGGTCAAGCGGCACGGTACCATACCGATATTAAAGTTCAGGCCTTGTTGCCTACGGCCGAAGTTATCGCGCATGCGCAAAAAGCGAAAGATTCGGGTTCGTCTCGTTTTTGTATGGCTGCAGCCTGGAGGGAAGTGCGTAATAATCGTGATTTTGACCGTATAATCGATATGGTTAAAGGAGTTAATGAATTAGGTTTGGAGGTTTGTTGTACCTTGGGTATGTTGACAGAAGAGCAGGCAATTCGATTACAAGATGCCGGACTACACGCTTACAATCACAATTTGGATTCGTCTGAAAATTATTATGAAGAAATCATCAGTACCCGAAAGTTTGACGATCGATTGAATACGATTAACCACGTTCGTAAGGCTGGAATTACGGTTTGTTCAGGTGGAATTATCGGTTTGGGAGAAACGCATCAAGACCGTATGTCGATGTTGATTACTTTAGCAACCTTACCGCAACATCCGGAATCGGTACCGGTTAATGCTTTAGCCCGTGTACCGGGTACCCCATTAGAGCATCAACCAAAAGTGCAAACTTGGGATATGGTTCGCATGATTGCCACTGCGCGAATTTTAATGCCTAAATCCATGGTAAGACTCAGTGCAGGCCGAGTTGAAATGACGGAAGAGGAGCAGGGGTGGTGTTTTATGGCTGGTGCCAATTCCATCTTTTCTGGAGACAGAGAAACGTTATTAGTAACACCCAATCCAGGAATAACGGAAGACAAAAGAATGTTTGAGAATCTTGGACTAACACCCATGGTTAGCGAAAAAGTATTGGCGTAATGAAAAGTTTACAAGAACGAGATCAGGCCGTCAATTGGCATCCGTATACCCAAATGAAAACCGCAGCAGCTGCTATTCCTATTGTACGCGGTAAAGGAGTCTTTTTATACGACGAAAACGGAAAACAATATATCGACGCTGTTTCGTCGTGGTGGGTAACCCTACACGGACATGCACATCCGTATATAGCCCAACGTGTTTCTGAACAATTAAACACCTTAGAACAAGTTATTTTTGCCGGTTTTACCCATGAGCCGGCAATCCAACTCGCTGAGAATTTATTAGCGCTGTTGCCAAATAATCAGCAAAAAGTATTTTATTCCGACAACGGTTCAACCGCTGTAGAAGTAGCTTTAAAAATGTGTCTGCAATTTTGGAATAACCAAAAACAACCCAAGCGAAAAATCCTGGCTTTTAAAAATGCGTATCACGGTGATACTTTTGGAGCCATGTCTGTTAGCGGACGGAGTGTGTGGACAAACCCGTTTGAAGAATTGCTTTTTGATGTGGTTTTTATCGAAACACCCACACCCAATAATCTAGAAGATGTGAAAAGTCAAATAGCCAATATAGCTTCTGAAGTGGGTTGTTTTATATACGAACCCCTGGTTCAAGGATCTGCCGGCATGTTGATGTATGATGCGGAATCACTGAGTAACTTAATGAACTATTGCCGCAGTCTAAAAATATTGCTGATTCAAGACGAGGTTTTTACGGGCTTTGGACGTACGGGTAAACTGTTTGCTGCGGACCATCTGACAGCGGTGCCCGATTTGATGTGTTTCTCAAAAGGTTTAACCGGAGGAACCTTACCTATGGGAATTACCACTTGTACAGCATCGATTTTTAATGCTTTTTATTCAGACGATCACCATCAGGCACTTTTCCACGGACATTCTTTTACAGCAAATCCATTGGCTTGCGCAGCGGCTTTGGCCAGTTTAGAACTTTTACTTCTAGCCAGTACACAACAAAACATTCATCGTATAGTTCAAAAGCACCGTGCATTTGCTCAATCGATTTCTCAACACTCCAAAATTAAGGAAATCAGACAATTGGGTACCATCTTGGCTATGGAATGGAAAACGGATTCGAGCTCTTATTTCAGTTCCTTAAAAGAAAGACTATACGATTATTTTTTAGAAAAAGGGATTTTATTGCGTCCGTTGGGAAACATACTCTATATCTTACCTCCGTATTGCATAGCGGACTCCGAACTGGATTTTATTTACCTCGCTATAGAGGAAGCCTTGGAAGCTTTGTAAGGAATACTACAACGCTGTAAATATTTCCTGGAGGCTGTAGTATAAATTGTTTAAATTTGTAGCGTAAAAAATACCTGAAAACATGCATATTCAAGACCTGATTATTCAAAACCTAGACGGTTTAATCAAAGCGCAATCCAATAAATCGGAATTGCAAATAGAAAATCTAATTGCTATAGGTGCGCATGTTGCGGCCGGTGTATTACGTGGTCGCTATCAGGTCGTGAAAGAAGTTAAAGAGGAGGAAATCAACGGTGTTTTTGGAATTGTAGGTAATTTTTATGCAGAAAATTTTGGAGGAGGTTTTACTCAAGATGACTTTGTTACACTAAAAACCACAGCAATGGAGCTTTTGCAACAACCAACTTTTGATTCAGATCTAAACGAGTTTGTAGCAGAGATTCTTAAAAAAGATATATAATTAAATATTGTAAGATGGCTGGTAAGGAGGCTCAAATCTCTTTACCGGCTATACTGGAACCTCCATCTACTCCCAGTACTTGCCCGGTTATATAACTGGCTTCTTCAGATAAGAAAAAACAAACGGCTGCCGCTACTTCATGGGGTTGACCGATTCGTTTCATCGGTACCGAATTGATGGTTTGTTTTTCCGCCATGCTGCCAACGGGCCGCGATGTGCGAAATAAAAGGGTTTCTATAGGACCCGGTGCCACAGCATTCGATGTAATACCGTATTTGGCAAATTCCAAAGCCCATGTTTTGGTGCACCCTATAAGGGCGCTTTTTGCTGCAGAATAAGCTGTTCTATTCACGTTGCCATGTATGGCTCTGCTGCATATATTTACAATTCTACCAGACCCCAATTGTTTCATCGAGGGTATAAAAAATTGCGTAACTTGAATCGACGACCTGACATTTAAAGACCATACGTTTTGCAAGCTGATAAAGTCCAGTTCCTCAAGTGCTTGGGGTAGGGATACTCCTACATTGTTGACAATACCATAAATATCGTATTTAGCATCAATTTCCTTTAAAACTAAAGCTGTTTTATCAAAATCGAGTAAATCACAAGAGAACAAATCGCCTGGAAAATCAATACCTACCGTGTTTCGAGCCATACCCACAGGAAAATAGTTTTGTGTGGCTAATTTTTTGGCAATTGCCAAACCGATTCCTCGACTTGCTCCGGTAATAAGTATGGCTTTTTGTTTCATATCGTATAGGACTTTTATTGATGAAATTGCTTAGACACAAATAGATTACTGCTGAAATTTTATTTATATGCCGTGTTGTAAAATACAATATAATGATTTTTAATTATAAAAAAATAGAAAATTCCAAATATTTTGTTCTTTTAAATTGATTTTATGTTTTTTATTGTAGGTGTAGAAGTATAGAATGTAAAGGTAAAAAGTGATTGTTGATCGGGTAGTATCTTGTTTTTAATGTTACTTTGTTGCCTTAAGGTTTATAAAATGACGCTTTTTTAATTCCTTTTCTATGTTAAAATTAATCGATATAAGTGCGTCTTCTTGTGGGTAAAGTCTATAATGCTTTAATTTGAGGAATCATTTTTCTAAAGATATATCTATAATGAATTTTAGCAACGTTACACCACCGCTTAAGTTGGCTATCAAAATAGTTAAAAAATCAATTTTAACAATCACTTTGCTGTGTTGTTTTCAGTATATACAAGCTCAGAAAAAACCAGTTGATCACAGTGTATATGATAGTTGGCAAAGTTTAGGCGTAAAATCATGGTCTGCAGATGGAAAAAACGCTTTATATCAAGTAGTACCTCAAGAGGGGGATAAACTTTTGTATATAAGAAAAGTGAATTCAAAACAAGAAATACAACTGCCTAGAGGTGAAAATCCCGTAATTACTTCCGATTCCAAATATGCAATCGCGTTGATTAAACCTTTTTATAAAGACTTGCGCGAAGCAAAGATAAAAAAGAAAAAAGACGATGAGTTACCTAAAGATTCTTTGGCTATAATGAAATTATCGAATTTTGAAATCGTAAAGATTCCGTTGATTAAATCATTTAAAATTCCAGAGAAAGGCGGGGCTAAACTAGCTTATTTATTAGAAAAAAATAAGTCGTTAAAAAGCATTGATAGTTTGGGGTCAAACGATTTAAAAAAAGAAAAACCAAGTGTTCAAACAACTGATAAAAGCAAGGATAAAAAAGCCGAACCCCTACAATTGGTTTTGTTAGACCTGTCTACAGGGAAGCAACTGGTTTTTGAGAATGTAGTAGAATACGAGTTTAGTAAAAACGGTAAATACTTGGCTTTAGCGACTCAAGAACCAGCGAAAAAGGAGGTTAATAAAGAAGATAAGTCGGCTGTACTTAAGGATACTATAGCTGCAAAGACCTCATATGGTGTATACTTAATCGATACAGCAACCCATACACAAACAACTTTATTGGAGGCAAAAGGAACGTTTAGTCAGTTTGTTTTTGACGAAACAGCAAATCGTTTGGCATTTATCGGTACTACAGATGATTTGAAAAAAGAGGTTAAAACCTATCGTTTATACAACAGTTTTATGCGTGAGGCTGCTGGTGTATTGGTGCAAGATGAAACTAAGGGTATGCCTGAAAAATGGGGAGTTTCAGAAAATAGTAAACCGGTATTTAGTAAAAATGGTAAAAAAATATTTTTGGGTATTGCTGCTTTAAAGCAACCTAAGGACACTAGTTTTGTTGTGGATGATCGTGCGGTATTGGATATATGGCATTATAAGGATGATTATTTACAAAGTGTACAACTTAAAAACTTAGACAAAGAATTAAAACGTTCGTATATGGCGGTTATCCATTTGGATAAACCCAAGGTGTTGATTCCGTTATCCGATGCTAATCTGTCAGAGTTAACTTTGGTAAATGAAGGAAATGCTGATTATGTTTTGGGATATTCCGATATAAAAGGACGTGTGACAACACAATGGAGTGGATTTGCCGTGCGTGACTACTATACGGTAGATACGCGTAACGGTACTAGTAATTTAATTGTTGCCGGATTAAATGGTTATGCCTATAGCTCCCCTTTGGGTAAATATGTGGTTTACTTTAACCGCGACAATGGAAGTTGGTACAGCTATAACCATCAAACCAAAAAACATTTGCAGTTGAATAGCGATATTGCTGTAGCTTTTGCCGATGAGGAGTTTGACATGCCTGACGTGCCTAATGCTTACGGAATTGCGGAGTGGACCGACAAGGATGAAAGTGTATTAATCAAGGATCGATATGACATTTGGGAATTTTCGCTTAAGGGATCAAAACCAGCCAAATGCATTACAAATAATTTTGGTAGAAGCCATCACACTCGTTTTGATATAAACAAATTCGATTCTGAAATTCGCAGTATTTCAAGAAATACGCCTCTGGTGTTATCAGCTTTTAACGAAGTGACAAAAGAGGCAGGTTTTTATAGAACAACGGTAGATTCTAATAAAGAACCACAAAAGCTACAGATGAATGCCGTATTTACAAATAGCGCCCTAATCAAGGCCAAAGAGGCAGATAGTTATATGTACGCACAAGAATCGTTTACCAGGGCTCCCAGTTTGTTTATTACGACAGACTTCAAAACCGAAACCTGTGTTTTAAATACCAATCCACAGCAATCGGATTACAATTGGGGAACTGCTTCCTTGATACAATGGAAAACCGATACCGGAAAAGATGCTTCGGGTATTTTGTATAAACCTGAGAATTTTGACAGTGCTAAAAAATATCCGATGATTGTTTATTTCTACGAAAAGTTAACGGATAATTTAAATCGATATGAGGCTCCAGCTCCAACGCCATCTCGACTAAATATCACGTATTTTGTAAGTAATGGTTATTTGGTTTTTACACCAGATATCAGTTATGAAAAAGGGTATCCAGGTCGTTCTGCAGAGATTTATATCAATTCGGGTGTTAATTATTTAAAAAGTAATTCTTGGGTAGATGCGGATAAAATTGGGATTCAAGGCCAAAGTTGGGGTGGATATCAGGTGGCGCATTTAATTACCAGAACCGATATGTACGCTGCGGCATGGGCAGGCGCTCCAGTTGTTAATATGACTTCTGCCTATGGTGGCATACGTTGGGGCACAGGAATGAATCGACAATTTCAATATGAAAAAACCCAAAGTAGAATAGGAGCGACCCTTTGGGAAGCTCAAGATTTATATATAGAAAATTCGCCTTTGTTTTATATGAATCGCGTGCAAACTCCTGTAGTGATTATGCACAACGACAACGATGGTGCTGTACCTTGGTATCAGGGAATTGAAATGTTTACCGCCTTGAGACGATTGGATAAACCGGTTTGGATGTTGAATTATAATGGAGACGAACACAATTTGATGAAAAGACAAAACCGTAAAGACATCCAAATCCGCGAACAACAATTTTTTGACCATTATCTTAAAGGAGCGCCGATGCCGGTCTGGATGGATACGGGAGTTCCTGCCGTGCTAAAGGGGAAAACATGGGGCTTTGACTTGGTGAATTAACAAAGGTATAGTAAGGTCAGAAAAACAAGAAGGCGTAGGGTGATTTTGATATAAAACCACCCTACACCAAAATGAATTTAAATCTGTGTTTATCAGCTGTAGATAGCGTTTGCACTCTTGATAAAGTGCTAATTACTTATATAAAACGGTTGTGTTTGTTGGTAAAAATAACGGCTAATGTCACCGTCTTTGTCCAATTGCATAAAATCTACAAATTGTTCGGCTTTCATAAAGGGTCTGGAGGCCAATGCAGCTTGATCCGTAATGCGTTTCATATCTTTTGTTGCACAGTCTAAAGCAAATATATAGTGAGGAGGGTCACCAATAACAGGATTGTAAATCCATCCGATATGAGCGGCTTTTACTTCGGGCTGTGTTTTAAACAATTCGGTTAAACAAGCAACTAATTCATCGGGATATATTTTGGGTTGACCAATCTGTACAGCCATGTTTTGTTTGGTTTTTAAAATGTTCGATTTTTTATCAAACATAGAACCGCTCAGCATTTCAGAAATCTCTAAGGGAATTAATTCTTTATATATAGCAGAAAAGGGATTGACTACTGCTGCCGAATTTTGTGCCATTTTTAAAAAGGCTCTTCCATTGATAGGAACAACAGTTACTTCATTTCTAATAGACTCTTGATCATAAACGCGCTCTATTTCGGTGAATACAGGAATGACCTGGTTAGGAAATACCACTACAGGCAATTTTTCTAAGTCTGATGTAGAACCGATTTCTTTTCCGTTGGATTCTTTTGGTGTCAAAACATAAACCGTTTCTTCGAGGAAACGAAGGTAAAATTCTTCTCGATATTTTGCGTCATGACCTGCTTTTTCAAGGATCTTTGATAAAGTTGTTTTTTTCAAATCTTAGAGTTTAGGATAATATCTTTTGGATTTATTTTTTAAATAAAGACCTCAAATTTAAATCAAAAAAACGCTTACTACAAGTATAATTGTCAATCTTTCGATTTTACTGTTTCCCTTTGGCTGTGGTTTTATTTTGCGGTATAAGCGATGTTTTTATAAATGAAAACGCCATTGTTGCCATAGAGCACGGCTGTCTTTAATGTTATTTATATACGTTTTAAAATACAATTTTCATTAAAATACGATTTTATGTTTTTATAAATTTTAATATATTTGTTATTATATTATTATTTTTAACATTTAATAACGAATTATTTGCTATGAAGAAATTAAGTTTTATTTTAATGCTACTCGTTTCGGTATTTGGACTGTTTATAACCGCTTGTAGTAGTAGTGATGATAATGCAGGTTCAAAAGATCCTTGTGAGAGTCCAGCATATCACGTAGCTGCCAGCTATAAAGGGATTGTTAGTCAGAAAGAAGCTACTTTAACTCTAGTTGCAATTGATAAGGATAAAGTCGAAGCTACTTTGACGTTTATCAACAAAAAGCAAGAAGAGGAAAAGCATGTGGTGGCATTTAACGTACAATCCAATTTTTATTGTGAAGAACTGGGATTGGATTATATCACCGAGGTGGAGGGCTCAGAATCGAATGCTGCGTATTTGGTTTTATTTAAATTCAAAGAGGAGAATAGTTATATAGAGTTTTTTACCCTGGAGAGTCTTCAAGGTGAATTTCCAACGATTATCTTTGAAAGAGGAAAAAAATAGGTAATTGCCAAAACCTTCAATTTTAGTGTTGTTTGATAGAAGTGCTTTTATAAGCTAAACTCTAGGAACAACACTTTTTTTGTTTATTGTAGTTGCTACGGAATTATCAGTCGTTTGATTAGCGACAGTCATAGGACTGACGGTTGGTTTCTTGAATAATTTTGAAGCAGCAATAATTTATACATACCCCTGGAATTGATGCGGGCTGTTTTTTCAAAAATTTTAAAACAATGCTTTTAAAATGGGAATACTCGTTTTTTTTAACGTATTTTTATAGTAAACAACACTAGTGAATCCAATCTAGTATTGCTCATCCTATAAATGAATTAGAAAGTATGGATTTACATTCGGGTTTGCCTTTTTGGATTGCGAAAAATGCTTTGTACGACTACTATAATCCGTTACAGAGAGATATACAAGTACATATTGCTATCATTGGTTCTGGAATTACAGGTGCTTTGGTTGCAAATGAATTGTGTGATCGTGGAATTAGTTGTACGGTTATTGATCGTCGTACACCCGCTACGGGTAGTACCATTGCGAGTACTGCTCAGTTGCAATACGAGATTGATGTACCCTTAAGTCAATTGATTAAGGATATCGGGGAAGAAAAGGCAGTTGCTGCTTATAAGGCAAGTTTGCAATCGATTACGGATTTGGAGCAAACTTTTGAAAAGCTGGGTATTAATCCAGATTTTAAACGCGTTCCAACATTGTTTTTGGCCGATTCTAGAAAGGGGTTCCAGTTGATTAAGGCCGAATATAAGGCACGTGAGAAACACGGTTTACCCGTTCGATTTATAGATGAGAAAGAACTCAAAAGCGATTTTAATTTAGTCGGTCGAGGAGCTTTGTATAATGATACTTCTGCACAAATGGATTCCTATAAAGCGGCAACCCAACTGTTGGAATACCGCAGAAAAAAGAAACAACTAGAACTGTTTACACATACAGAGGTTGTGGACTATAAAAAAAGGGAAACGGGCTATGATTTAATTACAAGCGAAGGTCATTTTATACGATGTAAATACGTCATTATTGCTGCGGGATTTGAAGCAGGGCGTTTTTTACCCAAACCTTTGATGAAGCTCGAATCTACCTATGCAGTTATATCACAACCTGTTGATCCGTCTACTATTTGGAAAGAACGTTGTTTGATTTGGAATACGGCAAATCCTTATTTTTATATGCGTACAACTAAGGATAATAGAATGATTATAGGAGGAGAAGATATTCCTTTTAAGGATCCTATAAAACGCGACAAACTTATTCGAACTAAAAAGGACAAGTTAATCAAACAATTTAAGGTTTTATTTCCCAATATAGATTTTGTTCCCGATATGACCTGGTGCGGTACGTTTAGCAGTACCATAGACGGTTTGCCGCTTATAGGAAAATGGCCTGGGAATGAAAAAATGTTATTTGCTTTAGGTTATGGCGGAAATGGAATAACCTTTAGTATGATAGCAGCACAAATGTTGGCTAATCAAATTGAAGGAAAAGAAGACAATAGGGAAAAAATATTCGAATTAACTAGGTTATTGTAAAACAAATCGCTATATTTAAAGTATAAAATGGCAAAGAATAAGAAAGTCGATACAAAAAGGCTCTTGGTTTATTAAACCAAGAGCTTTTTTTAGTTCGTTTTATGTGAAGTAAGAAAAATCTTCGCCGTTTTCAATTTTTAATACGGTTTGATAAATCAATTGAATCACGTTTTCAACATCCTCTCTATGTATCATTTCCACCGTAGTGTGCATATATCGTAAAGGAAGGGATATCAGTGCGGTAGATACGCCTCCATTGCTATAGGCAAAGGCATCGGTATCTGTACCGGTAACTCTTGAAGAAGCTAAACGTTGGAAGGGTATCTGCTCTTGGGTAGCCGTATCGATAATGAGTTCTCTCAATTTATTTTGTACGGGAGGAGCGTAGGTAATTACCGGACCACGTCCAATTTTAATGTCGCCTTCAATTTTTTTATCAATCATCGGTGTAGTGGAATCATGACAAACATCGGTTACTATAGCTATATGCGGTTTGATGGTTTTTGTAATCATTTCAGCGCCGCGCAGTCCAACTTCTTCTTGAACCGAATTGGTTATATACAATCCAAAGGGTAGGGTATCGCCATTTTCTTTCAGTAATCTGGCCACTTCGGCAATCATAAAACCACCAACGCGGTTATCCAAAGCGCGACCAATAAATTTATTTCCGTTTAAAATACGGAAAGTATCGGGATACGTAATCACACAACCCACATGAATGCCTAAAGCTTCTACTTCTGCTTTGGTATCGCAGCCGCAATCGATAAAGATATTGTCCATAGTAGGAGCTTCTTCTTTTGCTCGGTTACGGGTGTGTATAGCCGGCCATCCAAATACTCCAGTAACCATTCCATTTTTGGTGTGTATGTTCACGCGTTTCGAAGGGGCAATTTGATGATCACTACCGCCGTTGCGAATAACATAGATAAAACCATCGTCAGAAATAAAATTAACATACCAAGAGATTTCGTCGGCATGACCTTCAATAACTACTTTAAAAGGAGCTTCTGGATTGATGACCCCTACGGCATTTCCATAGGTGTCTGTAATAAAAGTATCTACATAAGGTTTTAAATATTCCATCCACAGTTTTTGCCCTTCGGTTTCATATCCTGTAGGAGAGGCATTATTTAAATAACGCTCTAAAAACTCGAGCGATTTTTCATTTAAAACAGTTTTATTTTTCATTCAAATTTTTTTTGCTAAAATACCGATTAGAGCCGATACAAATCGAATTATTTGTATATTTTTGAGAATAATTAACAAGCATGAAAAAAACATTATTTCTTTTGATTTCTTTATTCTTGGTCTATGGTGTACAGGCGCAAGAGCCCTTAAAGCCCGTTCCTCAAATACCCGACCCGCCTGCTCTGAGCCAGAGTGAAAACGACAGTATTGCGGAGTTTTATACCATGCCGGAGATTTTTATTGGAGTTAATGAAAAGGAGGAAAAATACCTGCGCGACATGAATGTTTTGCGCAATCGTATTTTGAGGGTGTATCCTTATGCGAAAGCCACAGCGGAAAATCTGACCATCATGAATAACAATTTGGAAAAGATGGAAACCCGAAGACAGAAAAACGCTTATATTAGTCGTTCTCAAAAATACTTAGAAACCGAATTTAAGGAACGTCTAAAAAAATTATCTAGAAAAGATGGTCGGATATTAATCAAATTGATCCACAGACAAACCGGAAATACTACTTTTAGTTTAATTAAGGAGTTTAAAAGCGGTTGGTCTGCCTTTTGGTCAAACAATACCGCTAAATTATTTGATTTAAACTTAAAGTCAGAATACCATCCCGATATTGATTTGGAAGATTTTTATATAGAAACCCAATTAAATTACCTTTTTTACAATTATCGATTAACGCAGCAACAAGCAAAACCCCCCATTGATTTTAATGCATTGAGAAAAAAATGGGAGGCTCAAATCGGAAACACAGCCGCTTATCCTGTTGAGCTAAAAGAATAGTCCATTTTAGAACTTTAGGGTTTTTATCTTCTTAAAAATAGATTATATTTGCAGTAATATTATTTCTATGGAACAGTTTATCGTATCAGCTCGTAAATACAGACCCCAAACTTTTAAAGATGTTGTGGGGCAGCAAGCTATTACGAATACCTTGATTAATGCTATAGAAAACAATCACTTAGCTCAGGCCTTACTTTTTACGGGACCACGTGGAGTAGGAAAAACGACTTGTGCGCGAATACTTGCCCGCAACATCAATCAAGAGGGATATGACGATCCGGAGGAGGATTTTGCTTTCAATGTTTTTGAGTTGGATGCCGCTTCGAATAACTCCGTTGACGATATTCGGAATTTGATCGACCAAGTACGTATACCGCCACAAACCGGTAAGTATAAAGTGTATATTATCGATGAGGTTCACATGTTGTCTTCTGCCGCTTTCAATGCTTTTTTGAAAACACTAGAAGAACCACCTCGTCATGCTATTTTTATATTAGCAACCACAGAAAAGCATAAAATTATTCCAACGATTTTATCGCGTTGTCAGATTTTTGATTTTAAGAGAATTACTATTGCCGATGCTAAAAATCATTTGGCAGAAGTAGCCACAAGTCAGCAAATTACTTTTGAAGACGATGCCTTGCATATTATTGCTCAAAAAGCTGATGGGGCCATGCGTGATGCCTTATCAATCTTTGATAGGGTAGTATCATATTGTGGGAATCATTTAACGCGTCAGGCTGTTGCAGAAAACTTAAATGTATTGGATTTTGAATATTATATTCGAATTACCGATATGATTTTGCAAAACGACATTCCGAGTTTGTTATTGGCTTTTGATGATATCTTAGCCAAAGGTTTTGACGGGCACCATTTTGTAGCCGGTATGGCTTCTCATTTTAGAGACTTGATGGTTTGTAAAACACCTGCAACCCTGAGTTTACTCGAAATAGGGGAGCACGGTAAACAATTGTTTGGTGAACAATCTCAGAAAACATCCATGGCGTTTTTACTTCAAGGTATAGAAATTGCCAACAGTTGTGATTTAAAATATAAAACCAGTCAAAATCAACGCTTGTTGGTGGAACTGTGTTTGATGCAATTGGCTTCGATTACGTTTGAAGGCGAAAAAAAAAAAGTAAGTACTACATAATTCCCCCACAGTTTTTAAAAGCCGCATTAGCAGGTGAAACAGTTGTTCCGACTGTAACCGATGAAAAGGCTGTTCCACTTAAGATAGTAGAAAGTTCAAAACCTGTAGTTGCGGATCAAAACGTTGTGGAAGCGCCTGTGGCTATAGTAGCTGAAAGGGTCGAACCTCTAGTAGAAAACACCGTTAAACCCGCACTGACCAAAAAAGTATCGGCCATGTCTTTGTCGAGTATCCGTTCTAAAAAAGAATTAGAGGCTGCTTTACAAAAAAAGGTCATTAATTTGGAAGATTTACCCACGGACGATTTTACGATGGATCAAATGATGGAGCATTGGAATTACTATGCCCATCGACTGAACCAATCCGGATTGATGTTGATGTGTTCTTTAATGGGAATGTGTCAGCCTAAATTAGACGGTGTTTCCGTAGCTATCGAATTGCCTAATGAAGGTTCTAAATTGAGTTTTGATGAAAACAAATATGAATTGGTTAATTTTTTGCGCAAGCGATTGAATAATTACGATTTAGAAATACACATCACAGTTAACGAGCAAATCACCATTAAAAGAGCTTTTACACCAGAAGATAAATACAAACACTTGAACCAAATCAATCCCAATTTGGAAATGTTGGTTCGCACGTTTGAATTGGATATCACTAAAATGTAAAAATTATTAATTGACGCATGCTTAAGGTTTTTCGAAACCGTTGCGGCGATTTTCGTTTGCTGCTTGTTGATCTCGGATTGACAAGTCTAATAAAACCTTAGCGGCATTGTTCTCATCATTACCTAATTGTCCGGCTACAAAAACACCTTTTTGGGTGTTGTCTTTAGTTTGTATTCCATAAACCGTTGATTCGTCATCGGGATTGCTAAAACCTTCATATCTATAGAGATGAACGATTTGAAAATGATCGGGATTGGCTATTATTTTATCCTCTTCAATATTGTAGTCAATTTCAAATCCCTTCTTTTTTAATTCCTCAATAGCGATACTTGCCGAAGCATAATGATACATCTTTTCCATAATTATTTGTATTTTTTATTGGGTTCTAAGTAAATTTACAATAAAAATTTAAAGAATTGCTGTTAACTACTCGTTAAATGATTTTATAGATTCCGCAGAGGATTATTCGTGGAGTAAAGATTTTACTTTGTACCTTTGTAGCATAAAGAACGACAGTTATGATAAATATTGGTGTAGATAATACGTTGAGAATCGCCAGAACAACTAAAGTTGGTTTGTTTTTGACCGATGGAGAGAATGATATTTTATTGCCTAATAAATATGTGCCTAACGAATACGAAATTGACGATGAAATCGTGGTTTTCGTGTACTTAGATCATGAAGAAAGACCGGTGGCTACTACTTTGGAGCCTTATATATATCTCAATGAGTTTGCCTTATTAAAGGTTAATTATATGAATGATTTTGGAGCCTATATGGATATAGGTTTGGAAAAAGATTTATTTGTTCCGTTTAAAGAACAAGCTCGTCCTATGCAAGACGGTAATCGCTATATCATTTATATGTATTTAGATGAAAAAACCAATCGTTTGGTTGGTTCGAGTCGTTTAAATCAATTTTTAGATTTAGAAGAGGTTACGTTAGAGACAGGGGAAGAAGTTGATTTAATTGTTTCTCATATCACCGATTTGGGAATCAATGTAATCATCAATGAAAAATTTAAAGGGCTGATCTATAAAAACGAATTGTTTGAAGATTTAAGAACGGGTGACCGCGTCATCGGTTATATTAAAAACGTTCGTCCCGACGGTAAAATTGATGTATCTCGTACCAAATTGGGTTTTGATGGAGTCGTGAGTAGTGCGGATATGATTTTAGACGAATTGCGCTCGAATAGCGGGTTTTTAGGACTTAGTGACTCCAGTCATCCGGAAGATATTAAAACCGTCTTAAACATGAGTAAAAAGACCTTCAAAAAAGCAATCGGAACCCTGTACAAGGAAAAGAAAATTGAAATTAAAGACGACGGAATCTATTTGATTGAAGAAAGCGATGTATCCTTTGAATAAATCAGTACTAGTAACTATAATTTAAACTCCCTAATTGGGAGTTTTTTTGTAAATTGTAATACCGTTTTTTAGATAGGGCATGGAAATGCTTGATTTAGTTCGAATTGATATAGGGTTTAATTATGAAAACAAACGTCACTCGGGGTTCGTTGCCGAACCCAACTATAGCTGAAATGTTGCATTTTCCCATTCGGGAAAAACGACTGCCGGTATTGTTTATTGGACACGGTTCTCCGATGAATGCGATTGAAAATAATGAATTTACGAGCTATTGGAATCAATTGGGTCGAAGTATAGATACCCCATCGGCTGTGCTCGTTATTTCTGCCCATTGGTTAACTCGTGGAACGACTAAGGTTACCGCGATGTCGGCACCCAAGACGATTCATGATTTTGGCGGTTTTCCACAAGCGTTATTTGATGTGCAATATCCTGCACTCGGAAGTCCGGAATTGGCCTTGGAAACACAGCAAATAATCAAGGGTACAGCTGTAGAATTAGATCACGATTGGGGATTGGATCACGGTACTTGGAGTGTGGTTAAGCACATGTATCCCGAAGCCCATATTCCCGTAGTCCAATTGAGTATTGATTATGCTAAACCCAGTGCATATCACTATAAATTAGCTGGAGAACTGATGGAATTAAGGCGTAGAGGGGTTTTGATTATCGGTAGTGGCAATATGGTTCATAATTTGAGAATTATGGATTGGAATCAAATGAATACCCCGAATTATGGCTTCGATTGGGCTAGAGAAAGCAATGAAATATTCAAAACTAAAATCCTGTCAAAGTCACATAACGATTTAATCAATTACCAGCATTTGGGAGCAGCCGTTCAACTGGCTATTCCGACACCGGATCATTACTATCCGTTGATGTATGTTTTGGCACTGCAATTGGCCAACGAAGAAGTGGAGATATTTAACGATAAGTACGTAGCCGGCTCGCTGACCATGACCTCTTTGAAAATAGGGTAATAGACTTATAACGGGAATACGATATAAAAAAAGCCTCTGAAAAGAGGCTTTTTTTAGTTAGCTAAATTTCCAACGGTATAGTCGCCAAAATGGTGCGCTAAATCGATGGTTTTGTAAGTCAGTTTGGTGTATTTGTTAGAAAGTAAGATAATCGATACCGTATCTTGTTGTAAACGGATATACGACGACGTATTTCCGCGCCACCACCCGTTGTGAAAGGTATAGTTTTTACCGTTATTCATTTCGATTAAGCGCATGCCTAAACCGTAATTGTTTTTCCCCTTTTTCTCATAACTATAGCCCTTGTACATTTGCTCTTTTAAATCTTTGCTTAGAAAAACATCGGAATACATCGCTTTGTCTAGTTTTAGTAAATCTCTTGGTGTAGTATAAATGTTTTTATCTCCATAAGTTCCGTCCAAGTAATCAAAACGCATTAAACGGTAGTTGCCGTCGTAAGATTGACAAACTTCATCCTTTTTCGATATGTCGTCAAATACAAAACTATGCGTCATCTCTAAAGGGTCTAAAACCAAGTCTCTTAAGGCCTTTTTATAAGGTTTACCACTGATTTTTTCAACTATAAGTGCTAGAATGACATAATTGGTATTGGAATAAGTGAATTTGGTATTGGGTCTAAATTCCAAAGCTACTTTGCCTGTACTTATAATATCTAAAACATCTTGATTGGTAATGGTATTGGCCATATTCCAGAGGTTCTTTTCGGCGGTAAAATACCCATAATACTTTAATCCACTACGGTGATTCAGCAACATTCGAATGGTCGTTTCAGCATAGGGAAAACTTGGTAATACACTAGCAACGCTTTGGTCTAGGTCTAGTAGGCCTTGATTAACCAAACGCAAAGTAGCTATAGAAGTGACCACTTTACCTACGGAGGCCACGTGCATCGGGGTGTTTTCACCAATCTTTTCATTTTTAGAACGATTGGAATAACCCGAATACTCTTCAAATAGAATCTTTCCGTTTTTAGCCACTAAAAAACCCCCTGAGTAATCGTTTTTATTGATGTTTTTATGATAAAATTCTTCTACTATATGATTCTGCTTTAATATGTATTCCGGATCTAATTCATTAAACTGGACAGCATAAGGGCTCTCCGTATTGTGGAGTTCCGAATTATTCGGAAGTCGCTCGGCTAAATCTTTATTTTTATTACAAGAAGCCAAGAATAGGGTTGTTGCTAGTAAGCTACAATATATATATTTCATTATTTACGAAGTCTAAAAAACAAATATAGACAAATTAATGAATTGTGAAATCAAAAAAAAAATTAAAATTTCCTAATTTAATAGGTGGTAAAATTGATTTTTTTATAGAGAATTATAACTTTTAGGTGTTTTTGTTTGAAAATATCTGTACCAAAGAGTCAATTGTAAAATAAATTAAGGAAGTGATTTATTTTTACTCTTTTTTTTAGGAGATAGAAAAAAGCAGGTTCAAAATATATAAGTATCCTGCTTATTTTTTGGAGCTATACTGTCAAAAGACTAAATCAAACAAAATATCAAAGCCGATATATAATGACTTCCGATTTACACCCGGTCGAGCGGTTCCGTAGTATTAGTACTAAAGAAGGAAAAGTAAAGCAAAGACCCCGTTCGTTGAGATACCGGGTATATAAATTGGATTATCAACAACATTTTTTGGTTGTACCATTAGAATCTGGTATTGCTGTTGTCCTTTTTTCTAGAAAATGGCGTATGGTCATCATTACTAGTGCAAGAGTTCCAAATGCTATGCTTATAAAGGGGGTGTAGAATACCCCATGTTTAACAATCATCAACCCTCCCAAGGTGGTTCCAAGAAAAACACCTAAATTTCCGAAAGAGGTAGATAAGCTGTTTGCGAATTCCAAATTACCGGAAGCGGCAGAAATTAGATAGGAGGAAGCGTTTAAAAAACTGGGAGCATACAGAAACCCCCAAATAGCTATAACAAGTATATTTGCCCAAAGGTTAGTACCGGATATAAATAATAAAAAGGGTACAATAATGGTTCCGGATAGAAAAAAAGCAGTAGTTCGCGGGATACTTTTGTTGAGCATTTTTCCAGCTAAAAATGTTGCAACTATACCTACAATTCCAAATAATAATAGCATCATACTCATTGTGGTATTATCCATTTTTTTGGCCTTGTTTAAATAATCTGCAAAATAACTATAGGTGGAAAACCAAGCAGTAATCATAAAAAAGTGCATGGCTGTGCTAACTAAGAATACGGGTTTTTTGAGTATTAACAATTGACTTCCATAGGTTTTCTTTTCTTTTACCAGCATCGGAGGAAAAACAAAATAAATTCCCAACCATGCAAAGATACTTATGGCAGTTTGAATTAGAAAGGACACCTCCCATGACCAGATACTAGCCAGATAGGTTGCTAGGGGGACAGTGGTCACCATAGCAATAGCCACACCACTAAAAACAATACCCATCAATTCATTTTCATATTTTTTATCTGCGTTTTCTACGACTACAGCTAAGGTAGTAGCGAGATATACCGGTTGTAGGAATGCCGGAATCATTCGAACCAACATCAACAACCAAAAAGGAGGCGATAACGAAGAAACTACGCCTGTAAAAACAAATAATGAAATAGCTATTAACATTATTTTACGCTTTTCGTATCCAGACATCAATAAGGTCATAAACGGGCCAGTTAAGGCAATAATTAAAGCAAAAGCACTTAAGAGATAGCCCGCAATATCTATCGTAATATGATAATGTTCGGCTATTTGTGGTAAAATTCCAATGACGCCAAATTCGGTAGTGATGACGCTTAAAAACCCCAGACAACCGATGTATGCAAATTTTTTCATGTGATTATTTTTTAGTAAAGGGTAAAAATATTCCAAAAACCTTATTTTTGTTTGCTGTACAACCCAATGTATGGTACTAACATTTTTGTAAGTAATGACAGCTAGAAAAGATAACTCGACCAATAAATTCAATGAAGAAATAATATTAAATTATTGCAATACCATGTATTCCATATTTAAGATAGGAGGGCGGTGGAAGATGATGATATTGTGTGAACTCAAAAGTGGAAAATTGCGTTTTGGCGAATTAAAAAAATGCATACCCAATATCACGGAACGCATGTTAACCTTGCAAATCAGGGAATTGGAAAAGGATTTGTTAGTCAAGCGAACGGTATATGCAGAAGTGCCACCACGAGTGGACTATCAGCTGTCGGAAATAGCTGTAAAACTGATCCCGATATGGGATATGCTCGATATATGGGGAGCCGAACACCGTTTCTTAATCAGTCAGAAAGAAGCGGAATTGTAATTTATTAGATGGGATTTGGTATGTTTTTTAATCGAAAGACTTGTTTAGGTTTTCGTTTAAGTAAAATCTTTGCTGCAATCGAAGCATAACTTAAAACAGTTGTACTTTTTTAATTATCATTTCTATAGTCATTAGGAGACATACCCACTTTTAGTTTGAATAAACGACTAAAATGTTGCGGGTACTTAAAGCCCAACTGATAGGCAATTTCGCTGATGGATTGCTCTTTGTTTAGAATAGCTGCTTTAGCTCTAGTGATTATATTGGTTTGGATGTATTCTTGAGGAGAAATGCCCGTTTCTTTTTTGATAAGATCTCCAAAATAGTTGGCCGATAGGTTTAAATTTTCGGCACAATATGCCACCGTTGGCAACCCTACATGCTGTGGTTTATCAGTAGCGTAATAGCCGTTTAATAGCTGTTCAAATCGATCTAAAATAGCGCTGTGCTGGTTGTCTCTAGTAATGAATTGGCGGTCGTAAAATCGGGTGCAATAGTTCAACAAGAGTTCGATATTAGAAACAATGAGTGTTTTACTGTGTTTGTCTATGGACTGCTCCATTTCGTACTGAATTTTATGTATACAATCCACTACCAATTGTTTTTCTTTGTCTGAGAGGTGCAGCGCTTCGTGTACCTCATAGGAAAAGAAGGTGTAATCGCCTATGCACTTTCCCAAGGGAGTACCCTTGATTAAATCGGGATGGAAGATTACTGCCCAACCTTTAGGAATAGGACTTTCTGTCGAGGGTTGTACGCTCATAATCTGACCCGGAGCTGTAAATACCAAAGTACCTTCTTGAAAATCGTATGTATTGCGACCGTATTTTATCTCGCCACAAATCAATTCTTTTAAATAAATAGCATAAAAACCGAAATTAAAGGTTTGCGTGGGCATTTGTCCCGATGTAAATAAATCAATTACGGAAATCAAAGGATGTAAGGTTGTGATGCCCCGCATTTTATTATAGGCATCAATACTATCTATTTTTATTATTTCGCTCATGATTGAATGATTTTACTTTTACAAATTTAAGCATTACCATATTGTAATTGGTATTTAATAATCGCAATCAGTAATAGTGGTATGTAAAGCAGTAATTAGTATAAGCAAAGCGCGAATATATCTTCAGAAATTTGTACAAGTATTAAAAAATTGATCATTAAGTTGTAAATTTATAGAGTACGTTTTGAGGTTAGCTTATTAATAAGTGTTTCTTAGACTTTGAAGCGCTGATGAAAAGGTTCTTTGTTTAAAAAAAATAGTAATTAATCACAATATATTAAATTCAATATGGAAACATTTAAAGTAAAGGCCTACGGGACCGAAGCAGCAGATGCAGATTTAAAACAGATGGAAATTCAACGCCGTCAAGTATTGGCAGACGATGTAGAAATAGATATTCTATATTGCGGTGTTTGTCATTCCGATTTGCACACAGCAAGAAACGATTGGGGGGGGACTAAGTACCCAGCAGTACCCGGTCATGAAATAGTAGGGAAAGTGACTGCAGTTGGTTCGGCCGTAACCAAATTTAAAGTTGGAGATTTTGCGGGTATTGGTTGTATGGTCGATTGCAGTTGTCCAAAATGTAAAGAAGAACAATATTGTGATACGGGGTATACAGGTACCTATAACGGCAAGGATGTGCATTTAGGTACACAAACTTTTGGCGGATATTCGGAAAAAATAGTCGTTAAGGAAAGTTTTGCATTGAAAATACCTGCCAATCTGGATTTGGCTGCCGTAGCTCCGTTATTGTGTGCCGGTATCACCACTTGGTCGCCTTTGCGTCATTGGAATGTAAAAGCCGGTAGTAAAGTTGCTGTAGTAGGGCTAGGAGGACTAGGACATATGGCCATCAAATTGGCTAAAGGACTTGGAGCAGAGGTAACCTTGTTTTCTAGAACTCCAGGAAAAACAGAAGACGCATTTAAACTTGGAGCGGATCATGTGGTTATTTCTACGGATAACGAACAGATGAAAGCCGTAGCGAATAGCTTTGATTTTATAATCGATACTGTTCCTTATGTTCATGATGTTAATCCTTATGTTACCACATTAAAAACGAGCAGTACTTTAGTTCTTGTTGGATATTTGGGCGAATTAACTCCTGCACTAAATACAGTACCCTTGGTTTTAGGGAGAAAAGCCATAGCCGGATCCTTAATCGGAGGCATTGAAGAAACACAAGAGATGCTGGATTTCTGTGGTAAACACAACATAGTATCCGATATCGAATTGATCGAAATGCAAAATATAAATGCAGCCTATGAACGCATGCTAAAAAGCGATGTAAAATACAGATTCGTTATCGATATGGCTTCGTTTAAGTCATAACTAGACATGGGAGAATAGTAAAAAAGGCCTGTCCAAAATAAATTTGGAAGGCCTTTTTTATAGGTTTAACTGCTAAATCGCGAAGGAGCAAATCTACTCCTAATGATCATGTCCGCCTCCGCCTTCGTTTTTAATTAAATGACTCTGCAAATAATAAGCTCCAGCCGTTACAATTTGGGCATTCTTCGGTATTTCTTGTAAAAAACTCACTTGAGTATAGTCCAGTTCAGATACCCCAGTCTTAACCTCGATGCGTTGAAAATGATGTTTTTTGGGTGTCTCGGTTTTATCATCGGTTTCGGCTGCTTCTAATACAAAAACAAATTCGCGTCCATCCGCACGTACAAAGGCTTCTTTGGGTAGTGCTTCTAACTGTTGTTTACCACTTTCAATAAGCGCATTGACGTACATACCGGGTATCAGGTTTTCGTGCTGATTTTCAATATCTGCATGTACCGCTATGGTTTTGGTTTCGTTTTCAAACGATTTCCCAATGCTAAAAATTTTCCCTTGGATTTCGGTATTGTCTCTATTGGTTAAATTGAATACCACTTTCTGACCGATTTTGATTTGCGGTAAATCCTTTTCATAAACCATTAAATCCAAATGCAATTTCGAGTTATCAATCAAACTAAACAACGGCGTTGACTGATTGGTTTGAGACCCAATTTTGATATTTATCGTAGCGATATAACCCGAGATAGGGGCAATAATCGACAGGGATTGAACGTCTTTGTTGTTGGAAACATGCATCATATCCAACTGCTTTTTTAGCGAGCGATACTTGGCCTTTTCAATCTCAAGATCGGATTTCGTTTTTTGAAAGGTTTTTTCAGAATTGACATTTTCCGCTCTCAATTTAGATTGACGATCAAACTCCAATTGCAAAAAGGCCGTATTGCTTTTACTGATGGCATATTCCTCTTGTAATTTGGTAAATTCGGTACTTTCAGCAACCGCTAAAACTTGTCCCTTTTTAACATATTGCCCTTCATTGACTAAAATTCGCGTAATTATACCCGGTACAAATGTGCTGACATCGGCTTGATTTTGTGGTGGGAGTTTGGTGTATCCGTTAACCTTAATCACCTCGTTTAAGTTTTTCAGTGTTGTAGTACCCAATTGGATACCAGCTCCTGCAAATTGGGCTGGATTTAAGGTCACTTCTTTAATTACAGCAGTTTCCTCAGCATGGTCGTGATCCGCTGCTTGCGCTGTAGTGGAATTTTCAGCGGTTTTGTTGCAGCTCGTTAAGAATAAGACGATAGCAACTAACGATATGGGAAAATATTTTTTCATTTTTAAATAGGTGTTATTTTATTTAGTCTACTATTAGAATCGTGGGAGGTTCTTTTTGATTACAATTGAACCTCTTGACGACTCTATTAGAAAACCATTATTTTAGTAAAAACTCTAAATTGGTATGTGCCAGTTGTAATTGCAACAAGGCCTCCTTATAATTCAATTTAACCGACAGCGAGGTTTCCACAGCTTGTAGGTATTCTACATACGATATGGCACCACTTTGATACGACTTTAAAGCATGACCACTTAGCGTTTCGGACTGTGGTAAGGCCGATTTTTGGTAGTAGTCGATCAGGGTTTGTTGGGTGGTGATCCAATCTTGTTGTTGTGCAACGGATTGGGTGATTTCCTGTTCCAAATAACGCTTTTCAAAGCTTGCTTTTTCAATCTCGTAAGTACCCGCTTTGATGGTTGCTCGTTGACTACCTGAAAAAATAGGTATACTTACTCCAACGGTAAATGACGACAAACGCGGTTGACTGCCGTAAGATTTGGCAACCCCATTACTTTGCTCTATACCGGCCAAGGACGCTATCCCATATCCAAGAGTAAGGTCGGGCATTAAGGCGGCTCTGTTAGCGTTTTTTTCTGCGGTTACCATCTGAATCTTTTTATCGGCTTGGCGTATCAACGTACTGTTGGAAATGGCTATTGACTCCAACATATTTGCTGGAACAATTTCTAAAGAAGGGCTATCCAAATCGAAATCAGCGGCGGTATTGAGCAGGGTTTTCATCGTTCTTTTTAAATTGGACAATACCGCTTTATTCTGTTGTATTTGAATTTCGAGTTCTTGCTGTTTTAGTTGTGCCAACTCGCTTTCCATAACGTTGGTTTCGCCTGTTTTATAACGCCAGACTGCCGATTTACTAAATTCGATTAACAAGTTGTTTTGTTCCGTCAGTAGTTTTTCTTTTTCCAAATAAAAGCATTGGTTGTACCACGATTCTTTGATTTCGCGGACCAATTGCCTTTCCGCAGCCGTATATTGCAGTTCGCTCGCTTCAAAATTTTGTTTTAAAAGCTGTTTGCGGCTATGTATTACAAAGGGATTAAAGCTTTGCGAAACACCAAAATCTACATCGCGTTCTTCGGCGGTATTCAATTGTCCGAAATTCGATGTAAACTCGGTTTTAGGAAGATCAAAAGCCGTCTTTTGTAATTGCTTTTGTACCTGAGTCTCCAGGTGATTGGCTTTGAGGTTTAAATTGTTTTCCAAGGCCATTTCAAGAAGTTGATTTAAATTTTTCTTGGGTTGCTCTTGAGCGATATGGACTAAGGGCAAACCTAGAAAAAATAAGAGTAGAGCTGCTTTTTTAGGAAATTTAAACGAAAAACCGCGTTCAACATAATAGTATAATATCGGTAAGATGATTAAAGTCAATAATGTTGCAGTAAGTAGTCCGCCGATTACAACAGTTGCCAGCGGTTTCTGCACTTCTGCACCCGCACCCGTACTCAATGCCATAGGTAAGAAACCCAAAGAAGCCACAGCAGCAGTTAATACTACGGGTCTTAAACGAATTTTAGTACCTTGAAATATGCGTTCTTCAATGGAAGTAACTCCTTCTTTCTTAAGGCTATTGAATTGACCGATTAAAACAATTCCGTTTAATACGGCAACGCCAAATAGCGCAATAAAGCCCACACCAGCAGAAATACTAAACGGCATATCGCGCAACCACAATGCAGCAATGCCGCCGATTGCCGAAAGGGGAATGGCTGTAAAGACCATCAAACTTTGTGCTACAGACTTAAAGGTAAAAAACAACAAAACAAAAATGAGCGACAAGGCTATCGGTATGGCTATAGACAGGCGTTGATTGGCTTGTATCAGGTTTTCAAATTGCCCACCATAAGTCAAGTAATACCCTTCCGGCAATACCAACTGTGCATCTAATTTTTTCTGAATTTGTTCCACAACCGTCTGCACATCAGTACCTCTAACATTAAAACCTAAAACGATACGGCGGCGTCCGTCTTCTCTACTGATTTGCATAGGGCCGTCTTCATAATCAATATCGGCAACCTGTTCTAGCGGAATTTGATGGCCAGACGGAAGGGTAATAAATAACGATTTGATGTTGGTGATGTCTTGACGGTTGTTCTCAGCCATACGCACCACTAAATCAAAGCGTTTTTCACCTTCATAGACTGTTCCAGCAATTTCACCCGCAAATCCCGTTCGCACTATTTTATTAATATCACCAATATTCAATCCGTATAAAGCCAGTTTGTCTTTGTTGTAACGAATGGCGATTTGTGGCAAGCCTGCAACACGCTCGAGTTTAGGGTCGGTTACTCCGGGTATGTTTTGAATTAAGCCTTGTATTTCTTCGCCTTTACTGACGAGTTTTTCCAAATCTTCCCCAAATATTTTAATAGCCACGTCACTACGTACACCCGTCATCAATTCGTTAAAACGCATTTGAATAGGCTGTGAAAATTCGGTAGTAATACCCGGAATTTCCTGTAAAGCGTCTTCCATTAAATGCATAAGCTCTTCTTTAGTTTTGGCCGAGGTCCATTCGCTTTTATCCTTCAGAATAATAATCATATCTCCGGCTTCCATAGGCATAGGGTCGGTTGGTATTTCCGCGCTACCGATTTTGGTAACCACCATTTTTATTTCGGGGAAACGATCTTTTAGAATCTTCTCCGCTTTCGTTGTTGTCTCGATTTCTTGAGATAGAGAACTGCCCGAAGAAATGATAACGTGGGTAGCTAAATCGCCCTCATCTAAAGTCGGGATAAATTCCCCTCCGAGTTGGCTAAAGAGTAATAAAGCAGCTGCCAAAGTGGAAAAAGCCAATAATAAAAGCGTCTTTTTAATCTTCAGGGCTTTTTTCAATATAGGCTCATAAACCTTGTAAATGGCTTGAATAATGCGATCGCTGAAGTTGGGTTTGTCTTTACCACTTTCTTTTTTAAGTACTAGTGAGGTCATCATTGGTACATAGGTCAACGACAATATAAAGGCTCCGAGTATAGCAAAGGATACCGTTTGCGCCATAGGACCAAACATTTTACCTTCTATACCAACCAAAGCCAAAATCGGTAAGTAAACAATTAGAATGATGATTTCACCAAAGGAAGCGCTGGTTCGAATTTTTGATGATGCTTCGTAAACCATCGTATTCATTTGTTGTTTGGTGAGCTTGGTTTTTTTACCAATTTGTAAGCGATGCAAAATAGCCTCGACGACAATCACAGCGCCATCGACTATAAGTCCAAAATCAATAGCACCTAAACTCATTAAGTTACCGCTAACGCCAAAAGCCTTCATCAAACTGATGGCAAATAACATCGACAGCGGAATTACCGAGGCTACTACAATACCTGCACGCCAATTGCCCAACAACATAACCAATACGAAAACAACGATTAAAGCCCCTTCAATCAAGTTATTCTGAATGGTGTTAATGGTTTTGTCAACTAAGGTAGTTCGGTCTATAAACGGTTCAATTAAAACACCTTTTGGCAAGGACTTGCGAATTTGGTCCATTCTTTCTTTAACCAAATTGACCACTACTTTGCTGTTTCCTCCTTTGAGCATCATCACCATGCCGCTAACTTCTTCGCCTTTGCCGTCTTTAGTAACAGCGCCATAACGTATACCACTGCCAATTTGTACCGTAGCCACATCGCGGATTAAAACCGGAATACCGTTCGTAGTTTTTACCACAATCTTTTCTATATCTTCCATAGAACTGATCATACCGATACTGCGTATAAAATAGGCGTATGGTTTTTTATCGATATAAGCACCACCTGTATTCTCATTATTGCGCTCTAAAGCGTCAAATATTTCGGCAATATTGGTGTTCATACTCTTTAGGCGGTCTGGCTGAACGGAAATTTCATATTGTTTGAGTTCGCCACCTAAAGTATTGATTTCGGCAACACCGGGAATGCCAATCAATTGCGGTTTGATAATCCAGTCCTGTATGGTACGCAGTTCCATAGGACTAAATTGTTGTTCGTACCCAGCTTCTGGGTAAACGATGTATTGGTATATTTCACCCAGTCCTGTACTAACTGGAGCTAATTCCGGACTACCAACGTTTTTCGGAATCACTTCTTCGGCTGATTTTAAGTGCTCCGAAACTTGAGTTCGAGCCCAATAAATATCAACTTCTTCTTTAAAAACAACCGTAACTACGCTTAAACCAAAGCGGCTTATGGAGCGTAATTCAACAATATTTGGGATACTTTTTACCGCTTGTTCAATCGGATAAGTAATGAATTTTTCTACTTCTTGAGTAGCAAGAGTTGGTGAACTTGTTATAATTTGCACCTGATTGTTGGTTATATCAGGTTGTGTATCCATGGGTAAATGCATCAATGAATAACTTCCCACTAGAATTAAAGCCAGCGTGAATAGTCCAATGATAAATTTATTATGGATACTAAAATGTATGATTCTATCTAACATAATAGTATATTAAAATTAATGGAAGTAAAGCCTTTTCGGCTTTATATGTTTAATTAAAATATACGATACGGGGAGGTTTCCAGATAAAATGAAGTACTGTGGTTAGAAAAGATTGGTAATGATCAAAAGTCTTCAGTGATATTTTGGGCAGGTTGACTGCTTCAAACAAAAAGACATTCTTAATTAATATAGGCGAAGTACAGCAGTTGCAAACGCAAAAAGGACTGCACATATCTATCGTACTGTGTTGGTCTGGTATAGTAGAAAATTGAGTTGATGTGGAATGCGAAGTAATCAAAATATTTCGGTCAGAGCACGGCAATAGTGCCAGTACTAGCATTAGTACTGATATGGCTACAATTAGTAAGCGTCTTGCCTTTCTCATCGAAACAAAAGTAAGCTATTTTGGTTAAAATATTCCATATCTGATTTTTTTGTTTAGACTTTGCAAGTCTGTTGCATTTAAAACGACAGCAAGGGAGTAAACTTAACGACAGCGCGCGGTAGCTTATTTTTGAAAGAATGCCGCTAACTAGAGTACCTTGTGTTTCGATACTATAATATTGGAGTAGGTGGTAGAAAATGGTTAGCAAGGCGTAAAATTAGCTTAGATTTTAGTCTGTCGAAAATAGTGATACGCTTATATTTTATAGTAGCTTTGAGCCCTTGAGTTTAAAAAAGGAATATTTTAAAATAAAAGGGTTTCTAAAATTTAGAAACACTTACTAAAAATCGCAAAAAAATGAGTGATGGAGTGATAGTATGGGATGTAAATCCCGAAATGATACATATAGGGGCATTAACAGTTCGTTATTATGGGTTGTTATTTGGTTTGGGTATATTGTTAGGCTATAAGTTAGTCAGCGTTGTATTTAAGCGCGAAGGAATTCCGTTGCAATATTTGGATCATTTATTGATTTATATCTTTGTTGGAACCTTATTAGGAGCGCGTTTGGGGCATTGCTTGTTTTATGATTTTGAATATTTTTCACAGCATCCTTTAGAAATTTTATTGCCTTTTACAATAGAATCAGGTAAATTCACCTTTACGGGTTTTACTGGATTAGCGAGTCATGGTGGAGCGATAGGGGTATTGATTGCCATTTATTTATTTTGTAGAAAAAGCAAAATGAATATGTTGTGGTTATTGGATCGTGTGGCTATTGGAGTACCCGTAGCCGGGGCTTTTATTCGTTTTGGAAACTTTATGAATTCGGAAATTTATGGCAAACCGACCAACGGCCAATGGGGTGTGGTATTTGTTCAAGACGATTTAATTGCGCGTCACCCGACCCAGTTGTACGAAGCTTTTTCGTATTTATTAATTTCTGTTATTCTTTGGTTTCTATATCCTCGACGTGATAAAAAAGTTAAAGGAGTACTATTCGGTTATTTTCTAATTTTAATGTTTACTGCTCGATTTATCATTGAGTTTTATAAAGAAAATCAGGAGTTATTTGAGAATAATATGTTGCTTAACCTAGGGCAATTACTGAGTATTCCTTTTATACTCGTTGGATTTTTATTGGTGTTTCTCAAGTCCAAATCGACGGATGAGTTTGTAATACAACCCAGTCATAATAACGACTAATAAAAAAGCCAATACAATTGGTGTTTATAGAGATTGGGCAGTCCCCCCGACTGCCCAATCATAAAAACCCTATTCATACCAAGGTCTTATACACCTTTTGGTTTATAAAACACTTAAATGTTACGGGTTTTTAAAAGCAAACAATTGTTATCCATTGTATTGAATGCTAAAAGTTAAAACAGTGTTCATATTAGGCGAATGACTCATTAACTGTTCTCAATGCCGTAATCTGTTTGTTTCTATTAATTATTTAAACCATACCTTATTTTCGTTGTTGGACTGTATCACTATAATACAGTTGATTTCGTTCTATACTCATTTTCCTTTTTAAATCTTTTTTGGCTCTAAACATAATCGTATGAAAATTAGTCAACTTAATATTCATAACATCACAAATTTCCTGTTTACCATATCCTTTGATATAATACAGTATGATAATAATTTTACTTTTCCCTTTTAAAGAATAGATAATATCTACGATTTGATCGGCTCGAAATTGTTCGTATTCTGGTGTTTCATCCTTACTGTTTTCGTCGATTAAGGTATTTAGTACGGTGCTAATATCCTGCAATATGATTTTACGTTTTTTATTTAAAGCATCAATGCACTTATTGACAACAATTTTTCTTAACCAGGTTCCAAAAGAGGCTTCATTTTTAAATTGATCCATACTTAAAAAAGCATTTAAAAAAGACTCCTGCAACAGGTCTTCCGCCAAGCTTCGGTCGTTTACCATTTTAAAAGCAATAACATACATGGCTTTGTAAAATCGGTTGTAAATTTCGTATTGCGCTTTAACATCTCCGACTTTACACAAAGCAACCAAGGAATCAATTTTATGATGTTTTTTTGTGTCCAATTGAATTTTTTTGAGTTTAGTAATTTTTTAGCGCTCTTTAAATTTGTTTGAATAAGAGACTGTCTATACTAGTATAGACTTGCTTTATATTTAAATATTACAATTTTAACATTAAAATTTTATAATTTACTTTTGTAAATTATATAAATTTTTTAATTAATTATGACTATCTATTATTTGTCTGATTAGATATGCATAATATGTTATTTATCTTTAAGTGTTTTTCGTTTTTTTTTATTCTTTCTATAATTTATTTTTTTTTATTTTTGGTCGTCTTAAACCGAGATGCTTTAGAAAACTTTGTAAATCAAGCGTTCAGCTTTTATGAAAATAAAAATACGACCCATTTTTAAAATATAAACACAAACGATATAAGAAACTTTCCTCCCCCTTTTGGATTGGTTTTTAAATTCATTTCAAAAAACTGGAGATACTTCCAATTGATTTTCTATAAAAGTGTATTTTTGTTAATTATAAATAAGAAACATTATTTTTTTAAGTCATTAAAAATGGAACCAACTATAAAAATAAAATTCACTATCGCTTCGACGGAGGGTATCGAACTTTTTAAAAAACTGACCAATCAACGCTTTTTAGAACTGCATCAACATCAAATTGATCAATCTGTTATTAATCAGTTTGTCGTAGAAAAATACAATTCGGAATACATCATAGAAGAATTAAATGATTTTACCAATCAACTATTAGTCGTTTATGTTGGTGAAGAAGCAGCTGGTTACGCTTTACTAAAGGAAAAAGGAGAGGTTCCAGAGCATTTGTCGGGACGTAAACTAGGGTATTTAAGGAATTTCGAAATTTTAAAAGACTTTGAACATACCGCTGCCGGGCAATTATTGTTAAGCAAATGTTTGCAAGTCTTCAAATCTTTTGATGCGGTTATTGCCATAACCAAAGTCGAAAATAGTTCCATGCAAAACCTATTAAGAAGTAACGGATTTGAAAAAGAAAGCCAATCAAACCATTCGTTTTTAATGGATAATAACGAAATCCCTGCCGATATGTTACTATTAAAATTGTAAAAAGGCCTTAAATCAATTGAAAATCAAGTTTGTCAGATTCCTGACCGTTGACAATCAGTGTTAATTGGTGTAAACCAATATGGAATACTCGAGTAGTGATAATTTTAAAGGATTGTTTGCGTCGAATTACGCTTTTTTCTAAGGGTTTAAAAGACCTTTCACTAATTTTAAACACCTTTTTGTTCAATTGCCCATTGGCCTTCTGGTAGTAAACGGCATATTCCAAACGAATTATTTTGTCAAATAAATTTTGGTTTTCAATTTGAAATTCAAAGTGTACAGCAGCTCCAATAGTTACTATTGGAGTGTTTATTTTGAAATCATTAATTTTTAAACCAACCCTATCCAAACCGTATAAAGCCAGCACTTCGGGCTGACCTTTTTTTAATAAAGTTCGCATACCATGTTTAATAATAGCAGCACTTTCCACACTGTTATTTTTCCATTTTTTTGCAAAAAACAACGCTTTTTCAGGATTGTCTTTGGAGATGTCATTCAAGTGATTGGCAACACTTTTTCTTACCCATGGATGTACGTCATCTACTAAATTTTCTAATATTTTAAAAGACAAAGCCGGGTCTTTCTGTAATAGGGGTAAAGCCATAGACCAAGGTAATTTAGGACGGGAGCCTTCACTAGCAAAACGACGAACTTTATAATTTGGGTGTTTAGACCACAAATACAATTGAAATAACATTTGCTCTGGGTATTTTAGTATAAAGGGTCTTACCGCAAATTCACAACTGATAAATTGAGTGGTGTGTTCTAAAACGGGTATGGACGTTTCTATATCGTTAATCCCGTATTGTGAAATGTATTCAGCTAAGAATATATAGGCGAGCTTATCTTCTTGATTGTTTTGTTGTTGCAGTACAGTAACTATGTTCATTAATAAAGGAGCAGACCGACTAAAGGCTACGGGCATAAAGGCATGTAAAACCGCTGCTACCTGTATCATGCGATCTTTCCATTCTTTTTCTAAAAATTGATTTGCGTATATTTTTTCGATAAACAGTGATTCATCAAATTGAGGAATTATCCCATTTAACACAGTTGCAAGTTGTTTAAAAAAAACTTCGTTGTAGATATCCTTTATTAGAGCCATAGTTATTCGATATAGGGGAGTGCTAGTTAAGGGGTAAATTTACTGTTTTTATATTTTTTAAAACTGATCGAAAGTAGATATACTCTTTTTTATTTGCAATACATTTTTAATTTAAAAACGTATTTCGACTAGTCAGTTCCTAATAGGGAGTAATTGCAGTTTTAAATAGTAGCAAACAAGTCAAAAGCCGGGTTGTTTTTCCGAGGGAATAACGGACTGAAACGCGTTCTGAAGCAGCTTTTAAATAAAAAATTATTAGGAAAATATTCTTATTTTTATGTTGAATAACGGCAGGTGTTTGGCGAAAATATTTTAAATAACAGTTTTTGTTAAATATAATAAGATGTAAGTTTGTTATTGTTGTTATTTTTATATATTTGGAGGTGTACTAGTTAGTATATTTATGTTAAATAAAAATCAACTCTTAAATCAACAGTATGAAAATAAAATTACTATCACTTTTTCTTTTAATAACAGCGGGCATTAGTGGGTATTCGCAGCAAACTACAACACGTATTTTCAATGAAGTTTTGTTTTATGACGGTTATGCGGCTACCGTAACAGAACCGGTAGCTGAGGGGGTTATTCGCCACCGAAATGATTTGTATGCCACCAAAATATCAACAGCACAGTTGGCTTCATTTGGAACGGAGATTACCTTAGATGTTAGGATCAAAGCGGCCTGTGATAATTACGACAGAATTGGAAATGTCAATTTGGCTTTAGTACCTAAAGGACAAACTACGTATGAATTAAATGATGCAGGTGTAAAACGCATCGAAATAGCGAGGTACATCACGCCATTTATGAATAAAAATAGAACGCCTAATACCGTACCATATAGTTATGATTTAAGTAACATCAGCAGAATTTTCAAAGATATTGAAACCAATGCAAATTACGATATTTGGATGGAGCTTGAAGTGTTTGGAGTGCCTTATGCTGCACAGACGCAAGTAGCGGGTTGTGCGGGAAGAACAGATGTATTTTATGGTACGGTTGATATTATTTCAAATGCACCTTCTGATACGGCAGAGGTTGTAGATGATTTACATTTACAACAGTTATTCTTTAAACACGACCTAAACAATTATCAAGAAGGGGCAAGCGACGTTTTGGGACAAAGTAAAAAAACAATTAGTTTTAACGTAGAGAATACCATATACAATGCCAAATTGTATTTGATTACCTCCAATCACGGTGCCGGTGATGGAGGAGAAGAATATGTACGAAGAGAACATTTTGCCTATTTTGACGGAAGTTTAAAATTACAATACAAACCGGGTGGAATTTCTTGTGAACCTTTTAGAATGTATAATACACAAGCGAATGGTATTTATGGAAATTCGCCAAAAAGTGAAGCGTCATGGACTGCATGGAACAATTGGTGTCCAGGCAATATTATTCCTATACGAGTAATTGATTTGGGAACGATAACGGCAGGAACACATACGTTTGCCTTGGATGTGCCTCAAGCTCAATTTGTTGGAGGTGATGGAAAAATACCCATTTCACTGTACTTGCAAGCGCATACGAAACCCTATACTGCCAGTATAGATAATTTAAACAATACCGATTTATCTCTCTATCCCAATCCAACAAATAATACGATTAATATCGTGTCTGAACGAGAGATTACGAAGCTTGTTATTATGGATTTAACGGCTAAACAGATTGGAGAAACCACCGGACGTGTTATTGATTTTAGTGCTTTTGCTTCTGGTGTTTATCTTGTTAATATCTATTGGGAAAATGGAGCAGTTACGACACGAAAAGTTATGAAATATTAAATTTTGATGGAATTTCAGTAAAGTTTTTTTTGAATGAACGGACTATTTTAAATGGTAATTGGATTGCTCGAAAGTGTTGTTAAACACCTGGAGACAATCCAATTACACTTTTTAGTGGTTTAAGGAAGAAACCACTAAAAAAACCAACTAAAAAAACAATTCAAAAACAATTATAGAAACTACATTTTTATTTTAAATGGGATTTTGTTCTATTAAAGGATTGGCATTTATTTCTGTTTGTGGTATCAACCATTGCCAGCGATTATCACCGGATGGCACGGTTAGTAAACCACTAGTAAGGGTGTTTGAATGATTAGAATTGGTTCGGTCTAAAGGAGCATCCGTTCTTTTCAGATCAAAAAAACGAAAACCTTCACCCCATAATTCGATACGTCTATGTAGGTGTATTTCATCGATTAATTCTTGGCCTGTTTTCGTTGAGATTTTATATTCTGGATCTCGAACGCTTATCAAATCAAATAAGATTTGGTTGGCATCGGCGGCATTTAATTTAGCTTTGGCTTCAGCTTCTATTAGATACATTTCTGCTGCACGCATATACGGTATGTCCATGCGACTGTCGGCACTACTTACAGCTAAGAATTTCTGACTGGTATAGGGTCTTTTGCTAAATGACGACGGTAAAACATATCCGGCAGGCATATTGAGATGTTGTCCCGTGGGATCAAATAAGGTAGACCGCACATCTGTGTCGGCTATTTGATTGTATAAAGTACTGTTGATGGCTTTCGGATTACTTCTAATATTTGATGAATTATAGTTTCTGGACATATAGGCTCCAAAATTGGCAAAGTATATGGATTGATCGATAACGATATGACTTCCCCACATCCATTCCGGATTTTCATAATCGTTAAATCCCGATTGATAAAGCGAGCGCCCCATCAAGGGGAAGCCTTGTCGCGCTTCTCTTGCCATGTTTGCTGCCACCTCCCAATTGCCTTGAACCAATGCTACGCGTGCTTTTAAGCCTTGAGCTACTTGTTGGTTAAGATGTGATTTATTGTTGCGTCGGTATGACTCTAATAGAACAATTGCCTCATCTAAGTCGTTATTTATTTGGGTATAAACCGCTTCTACACTAGCCCTAGTAGGAGTGTTTAATTCTTTTGTTAGCACTATGGGAATTCCCAATTGGTTGTTAGTAGTATTGAATTGATATCGTTTGGCATACAATTGAACCAGTTGAAAATGACAGTAAGCACGGTAGATTAAGGCTTGTCCTTTTAACATGTTTTTATCGTCCTCTGATCCAATTGCCGTACCTACATTATTGATAATAATATTGGCATTTCTATTAATTCGATAGTGTAGCCTATAAGGGAATAAATTACCGGAGTTAGTGGCGTCTGTATGTGCTAGCCATTGGTACTCTCGATTGTACCAGCCGTTGCCTGAACTTGTCATTACAACATCTTCTCCTAGAGCATCGGTTTGTATCAGGATACCACCAATTCCTCCTTCTCCTTGTGTTTCATAACGCAGGTATAAGGAACGGTGAATACCATTGAGGGCAACATATAAATTTTCTGTGGTTGATATGGCATCTTTTTCATCTATAAACTCCGTTGGCATATGGTCTAAATAGTCGCTGGAACAGGAAAAAAGAAATCCTGCCAGCATTAAAGTAATAAAATTAGCGTATTTCATAATAAGTGTCTTTTAAAATTTTAAGTTAAAGCCCAGGGATATGATTCTCGCTGGCAAAAATCTGTTTTGAGACGTGCCATTAAAAGTTTGTGCTACATCCATTCCTTTTCTTTTAGATGTTACATATAAATTTTCTCCATTGGCGTATAATCTCGCTTGATCTAGACCCAGTTTTTTGGTCAGGGCCGTATCGAAATCATAGGACAAGGTCATCTGTTTTAAGGATAAATAACTGCCATCAATTAACCAACGACTGCTGGCCGAACCATATAAGGTTCGTTGAGCGCTGTCTAAACGTGGAACAGAGGTGTTGTCGCCCGGTTTTTGCCAACGGTTTTCAATTTCAACACTAGAAGCATTTCCGTAATTTCCTCCATGCATTAAACTAGAATAGTTAGAATCATAATTTTTCCCACCTAATTGATACGTAAATAGAAAATCCAATTGAATCTCTTTATATTTGAAGTTGTGTCCAAAACTGCCGTAGAGTTTAGGTAGTGCATTACCTACAAAATCGTATTTAGCATTATTGGGATTCGTAGTCACTGTAATGCCATTAATTGTCCGTAAATCTGAACTTCCTGCTTCAATACTTTCATCGCTTGCAACAAAGAGTCCGGCCCCATCGGCTGGATCGACACCATACCAATCTCGCAACCAATAATCGTATATAGAGCCGCCAACGACAAATTTTTTGGTGCCTGAGATAATTTCATCTTGGGGTAGTTTGGTAAATTGGTTTTTTATAGTCGCCGCATTTACGGTGAAATTCCAAGTAAAATTAGGGGTTTTGATCAGTTCTGTATCCAGAGAAAATTCAAAACCCCTGTTATACATCGAACCAATGTTTTCTATTCTCGTATCCAAACCTACGGTTAATGGGTTGGGAACTTCAAAAATTAATTCATCGGTTTGTCGATGGTAGTATTCCACACTGGCCTTAATGCGATGCTTAAATAAGGAAAACTCTAGAGCTATGTCTTTTTGAGTATTGACTTCCCATTTTAGCTTAGGAGCTTCGATGCTCTCCGCTAATATTCCCGCTTCATTTCCATTGTTGATACCCAAATCATATAAAGCTTGGTAAGCATAGAAACTCAAAGCCGTATGATTGGTAAATGAATCATTTCCTACTTCACCATAAGAAGAACGCAGTTTTAAGGCACTGATCCAGTCGATATTTTTAATAAAATTTTCTTGATCTAATCTCCAAGAAGCACCCAGCGACCAAAAATTTCCCCATCGGTTTTCTTTAGAAAATTTCGATGAACCATCACGTCTATATGAAGAGGAGAAAAAGTACTTGTTGTCAAAATCGTACTCCAGTCTCGAAAAGTACGATTCCGAGCTGTAGTTGCGCAGTCGGGAATAGAACCGATTTGTGGATACAAAATTGATTAATTCGAAGTTGCCTTCAACAATTTGTCCCGTTTTTGTCCCCAGCACCCGATCAAAACTATAATCGAAATTTTCATGTCCTAATAAAACATTGATTTGATGTCGATTGATTTGATGGCTATAATTCAACAATTGATTGTAAGTGACTCCAGTATATATGGAAGTATTGCGTTCTGCTCGACCAGCTCCAATGGCATCACCAATAACTAAATTATCGTACCCCTGTATGTTTCGATGTGTTTTATCTAAGGCAAAATTCGTGGTAAAAGTAAAGTAATTGAGAAACTTAAATTCGGCATAGGTGCGCGCACTTAAAGCCAAATCCCGTTGTCTGTTTCTATTGAGCAAGGTTTCTTGAATAACATGACGTCCGCTAGAAGCTCCGGCTGGACGAATTTCATCAAGATTACCTGGATCGAAAATACGTTCTCCGCTCGCATCCAGTATATAGGCCCCCGTTTCTGGATTGTGCAAATAGATTGGATAAATAGGGCCTAAATTTCGAATGAAGTTAAAAGGGTTGACATACGCATTGGAGTTGTTTACCCCGTCCACAGCCTGATTGGAATCGGACTGGAATCCAGATAAATTTATTCCGGTTTTAAACCATTCTTTAAACTGGGTATTGAGATTCACTCGTGCAGTAATTCGCTCGAAATCTGAATTTTGTATATAGGCATCTTCTTTTAAGTAACTCAAGGAAGCATAATAATTGGATTGTGCTGATTTTCCTTGGTAGGAAAAGTCAATGTTTTGACGTATTCCCGTTCGGGATAGTGCATCTTCCCAATCTAAATCGTTTTCGTATAAAAGAGACGCATTGGGATTTAGTTTACCATCATGGCCGACAATTTGATCGTTGGGAACATTAAAAGGGTTATACCCCAATAATTCGTAAATATTTTGCGAAGCCATTTCGTTTGCTATGGCAACATCTGTGGTTCCAGACATAGATAGACTGTTGCGGTACGCTTCCCACATTAATGGATAATATTGTTTAGCATTAACTCTTTTGTATTCGGGAATGGAACGACTAATTACACCTTGGCTTACATTTAAGGAAAACTGATTTTTAGGTGTTTTTCCGGTTTTAGTTGTAATCATAACGACACCATTGGCTCCACGCGAGCCATATATGGCCGTCGAAGAGGCATCTTTTAGAGTAGTAATGCTTTCGATATCTAAACTGCTTAGACTTTGCAAAGCACCTGAAAAAGGAACCCCATCAACTACATATAGTGGTGAATTTGTTCCATTGACTGAACTAATGCCGCGAATTCTAAAACTCGGTGCATCACCAGGTTGTCCTGAACTTGTTGAGACTTGAACACCGGGGGAGGCACCTTCTAAAGCTGACAGAACATGTGTTAAGGCTCTTTTTTCAAATTTTTCAGCGTTAATCTGTGTCAGTGATCCAGTATAAGAACTCTTTTTAGCTGTGCTATAGGCAACGATAACCACGTCGTCTAAAATAGAGGTATCGTAATTCATCTGGATGTTGATGGTATTGCTGCTCGTAACAACGGCAGTTTGAGTTTGCATACTCAAAAAGGAAAATTCTAAAACATCTCCTTCTCGAACCTTGATGTTGTAAGTACCATCTAAGTCTGTAACCGTTCCTTGATCAGTGCCCTTAAGCGATATAAAAACGCCGGGAAGCGGTTGCCCATTTTCGCTAACCATTCCCTTGATAGTCTTTTCTTGACAAAACACGGAGATGCTAAAGAATAAGCATAAAAGTGATAAAAAGTTTTTTTTGTATTTCATAGTATTGTTTTAATCAGTTCATTTTCTTTGATTTAATTATGATACCTTGTATTTCTTTGGTAAGTTGTTGGTATTCTTCAGCAATTTTCAGAGCCGTTGCACTGGTGCGTTCCCCCTTTATACATTGCCTAATAAACATTTTTGTATAACCATACTTGATAAAAAGTTCATTAATTACCAATGTGTTATATTTTCTCCGCATCGCTTTCATTATTATGAATTTTAGTTGTTAAATTATTTATATATTTGCGTATTGTTTAAACTGCTTCGATTCTCAAAACAAGAGATCTAAGGGTTTGTTTAAACAAATGTATAATATATTTTACATTATCCAAATATTTGGATAATAAATATTACATGCATATGTGTTAAAATTTAAAATTGACAAATAAACCATCCGTAAAGAGTAGTTTTTGTGAAGAAAATGACAGTTTTCTTCTCGACTATAAAAAAACTGCATTAATAAGATAAACAGATATTATATATTTTGGATAATTTACTATACAATACAGTGGAACGTGTTAAATTTTTTATTAAGTTTAAGAAAATAAGCCTAAGAAAATTTGCAGAGATAATAGGTGTTTCTCACAGTCTTATCAATAATACGAAGTCATTAGGGTCGGATAAATTAGAGAGTATTTTGACCAAGTATCCTGAAATTAATCCCACATGGTTATTGACAGGAAAAGGAGATATGCTTGTTGAAGGTATCCATCAGGAATGGTCAAATAATACTGTAAATAGAGGAGGTGTATCGTTAGGTGATGAGAGTAAGTCACTCCGAGAAATGAACCTTTTGCTACAAGCAAGTTTGATCGATAAGGAACGCCTGATAAAATTATTAGAAGAAGAAAATAATCGCTTGAGAGCTCTGTAGCAGATCAACTCTAAAAATCACAATATTTTAAACTACGAGCAAAGTACAATGAAAAAAATGGTTTTGTTATTGATCGGAGTTGCTTTGTCTGCATCTTGCTCAACAATTTTAGACAAAGAAACATATACTATGAAAGTGACCACTAATCTGGCTCCTGCCCAGGTCAAAGTCTACGATCAAGTTTATTCTTTGCCAGCAGAAGTAGAAATCACGAGATCGAACAAAGATTTGAATATGATACTTATCGGAGATAGTCTGAATATTGATTATACACTAAAATCACGTCTAACTCCCAAGTTTATGTATTTTAATCTGGTTGGGCAGCTTGCAGCACCAATAAATTACATAGTAGATTTAACGAATCCTAAAAGGTTTTATTATGGCAATGAGGTACATTTAAATTCGGAAGATACGATAAGGACTTACGAAAGACCCTTCGTTCTAAAATACCGACGCTTTTTCGGTAAAGAATTTCGTAAGAATAAAGGAGATGTTTTTTTTAGAATAGCAATTCCAGCTTTAAATTCGTTTGTAATGAAACCGACTGAGGAACCGATTCATCATAGTACTGGATTAATGGGGATTTCATTAGGTTTTGATTTTTACTATAAAACCAATCTATACATAAGTACTTCAGTTGCTTATGTAACAAGTACTGCGCCTTTTTTATTTTATGATAGAGATGATTATATAGAGTCTGCCTATTGGAGTCTTTCAAATAACCATCAATGGAATCGATTCCATTTTGGTTATGGGCTTTCCTTTTCACATAATATTTGGAAATATAACAACGGTAGCGTAGATATAGATAGTACTTCACCAGATTATGTTGAGATTAAAAAATCAAACAATGCCTTGGGACTGGTTTTTCCTGCGTCATTCCAATTAAATAAATATTTTAGTTTTGGTTTGGTCTATCGTCCTAGCCTTTATCGTTTTGGATCTGATCAAAAATTTGAATACGAACATTTGATAAGTTTCGAGGCAATTTTAAAACTGCCAGTAAGAAGGTCAAAATCGATTACAAATAATTAAAAAAAAATCGGCTAAGTAAAAAAGAAGTTAACGAACAATTTTTAACATACGAAACAATCATGTGCCTTGTCGCACGGAATCTTTGCCATCTTTTTGCGATTGTAGATGGCTAAGTCTTGTTTTTTAATCGGCTATTGAACTAAATAGCTATTTTAAAGGTCTGCACTTAGTAGATTCGTATCGCTTTCGTTTTATGGGTGTTTATTGGATTGACTATCTGCAAAGACAGAAACTTTTTAATTGTTCTTTATAGCAGTTGCACAGCCCTTTATTTTAGGTGTTTGCTCCCTAATTATAGCGGTTAATTGATTAGCTAATCCCTTTTCTTAATTAGAAGTGTCCAACATTGTCCCGAATTTACGGTTTCGTTTGTCTTTATTGAAATATTTAAATTTTATAAAAGATGAAAGAATTTGCACTTATTTTTAGATTAAATAACGATATCGTTCCAAGTCCGGAACAATTGGCAGAACAATTGGCAGAACGGCTGGCTTGGTTGACTGCTTTGATAAACAGCAATACGGTGATATATCGAGGCCATACCTTAGCACCTATACCGGCCAAAACAATTTATTCTACTGTTGTAGTTGACGGCCGAGTAGCGGATAATAATTCTTTTTTTATTAGTGGTTATCTAGTAATACAGGCTCAAAATATGGATGAGGCTATGGAAGTAGCTAAAACTAATCCTATCTTTAATGTAGGAGGAAGTATAGAAATCAGGGAGGTAGTTCAACGATCTTGATGCATTTTTTTGTATATTAGAATTTCTGTACTTTTATACTTTGAACTAAAATTAAGCCTAATTACTACTCGAAAATTCAAGATTTTTAACCAGATTTGCTTGTGCTTACTGAAAACACTTTTTTAAGTTGATTATACATATAAGACGCAGCGTTAACATATAAAATAAACAGCTAAAAATTAAAATGAAACACGTTATTTCAAAAGACGGAACTTATCTATTGGGAATAGAAGAGGGAACGAAGGACAGTTTTTTGTTACCCATTCGTTTTTCGGAATATACCGTTATTCTAGTAAAAAATGGTCAAGGTACGTTTCATGCGGATACTAATTCCTTTCCTTTTTCGGGTCCTGTATTATTATTTGCTACCCCCATGCAGAATTTGTCGATCAGCCTTCAAAACGATTTGGAGTTTAGTATCTTAAAATTTCATTCCGATTTTTATTGTATAGAAACGCATCGGGAAGAAGTTGCGTGTAACGGATTATTATTTAATGCGATTTATATCGATCCCGCTGTTCCAGTTTCGCTGAGTGATTGGACAGTCTTTGAACAATTAGTGGTACAAATGCAGCAGGAGATTAAGGATTTGGAGGAAACGGAGATGGTATTGCGATCGTATCTACAATTGGTATTGGCAAAATCGAGCAGTATTAAATTAAAAATCGAGCAAGGAGTATCAATCCATCGCATAAAGGATGAAAAAATGGAACGTTTTAGAGACTTGTTGAATAAACATTTTTTAAGTCTTCACAGACCGATGGATTATGCAGACTTGTTAGGTATTTCGGCTAATTTACTAACTAAAAAATCCGTTAAGTATTTTGGTAAATCACCATCGCAGTTGATTCAAGAACTTTTAATTCTCGAAGCTAAAAAGAAATTACACTTAACAACCAGTAGTATCAAAGAAATCGCTTTTCAAATGGAGTTTTCTGATGAGTATTATTTCAGCCGTTTTTTTAAAAAACACACTCAGGTTTCTCCTCAAGAGTTTAGAAATAGAGGAGGGATTTCTGAAATAGCATATTTGTCTAAGAAATAAGCATTTTCGTCCATGTTATGCTGCCGGTGTATCTTATAATTTTGTAGAATAATGTTCAATAGTTTTTTAAAGGCTTTTGTAAAACTTAGTTGTTTGTGACTAATAGAAAAACAAGAGCTGATGAAGACGGTTGAAAAAATCTTAAAATTTTATTATGATACTAAAAATGATAACCCAGTTGGCTGTTTTACAAAAATCTTTTATCAATCTGCTTCGCATAGCTATTTTTCTGGTTATGCTCTGGATTGGAGGGTTAAAAGCCTTTCATTATGAAGCAGATGGCATTGTACCGTTTGTAGCTAACAGTCCAGTGATGAGCTTTTTTTTAGATAAACCCGCTCCAGAGTATCAAGATTATAAAAACCCAGAAGGTAAAGAAGTGACTAAAAATATTGCTTGGCATCAAGACAACGGCACTTATGTTTTTTCCTATGCTCTAGGTACTGTAATTGTCTCGATCGGTTTGTTGATTTTGTTAGGTGTGGGTTATCCAAAAATAGGATTAGTTGGAGGGTTATTAACTTTTGGAATGTCTTTGGTGACTTTATCTTTTTTGATAACAACACCTGAGGTATATGTTCCTAATTTGGGAGGAGATTTTCCGACTACACATTTTGGATTCCCTTATTTATCCGGAGCTGGAAGATTGGTTTTAAAAGATGTAATCATGATGGTAGGAGGATTGATTTGTGCTTCCGAAAGCGCACAGCGTTTAGTTAGTAAGCGCATTTCTTAATGGTATTATCTAGCTTGTAGTAAGTGTTATAACAGGGATTTTCGACTTTTACAGTTAAAAATCCCTTTTTTTAGTTTTTAGAGTCCTTTTTTCCCAAGCGCCCAAAAGGGTTGAGCATAAATATTTTTCGTTAAGACCCCTTGTTTTTTCAACAGTGACATGGTTTGTTGTATGGTTCTTGCATTGCCAATTAGATAAAAATGTGTATTTAACGGACGGTGAAAATAATTCTTAAAAAACAAGTTTAGGCCTTGTTCAATTTGACCTTTTCGCACCGTGATAGCTGGTTTAAACAAATTGGTTATTATAGGAGTATTTTTGGCGTGATTTTCTGTAATCACGTAGCATGGTTGCTCTAATGAATGGTTTTCTTCAACCATATTGAGCGCAAAACCCAAGCCCGTTTCATCGGTGACTACTACGTGATTATCGGCTTGCCCCTGAAGTGCTAATCTTCCTCGAGGAATTACCATTTTAAGAACATCATCTAACTTTATGTTTTGGATATAATCGTTGCCCAATGTACCCGCATGCAGATGAAATATGATATAAAAACAGTTCGGTTGATCTTTGATGGCTACAGGAGTATAATTTCTAAATTCAGTAGCACTAACTCGAATACTTACAGCATCGCCAAGTTTGCAGTTCGGCATTAGGGTTAGAGCTTCAAATGTAATTTTTAATAATTCCTCATTCCAATAGGCTATTGCGATGATTTTGCATTCAAAATAGAAGCTTTTCAACATACTTTCCATGGCGTTAGCCATCCATTTAGGCATTTTTGACATACAGTATAATTTTTAGAGTTGCACTAAATTTCAACCCTGATTGAAGATGTAAAAAAAGGAAATTTCCCTTGTTTAGACAAGGTATAAATAGCGGGAATAATTGGACTATTCGCGGTATTTTTTTCGAAAGGAACGCGGTGATTCCCCACTGATTTTGTGAAAAACACGTGAAAAATAAGGATAGTCAGTATATCCCAAATCGTGTGCAATTTCCTTTACTGAAGCCGACGTAAAATACAACAACCGTTTAGCTTCAACAATAATTTCTTGTTGTATCCAATAAGTTAGAGGAAACCCTGTGTTGCTTTTGACAGAATCGTTTAAATAAGATAAACTTACACAAAGCAATTGTGCATATGCTTTAGGTTCCTTGATGGTTTTGAATTGATTGCGTACCAATCCCTTAAACTGACGGGTAAGTACTAGTGTTCTGTTTTCTTTTAAAACGGAGCAATTCAAATAATTCTCAAAATAAAAAAGTTGGTATAAATGGAGGAACCCTTCAATAAGAGGCGGATTGATTAAGGAAGTAGGGGATTGGCTATCTTGATATTGTAAACTTTTATATAAAAGTTGCATATAATTAACCAATATCTCGTTTTGCGCTCGGCTTATGTTTTGAGGAAGATTGAGCTGTGTACATTCTTGAAGTTGGCTTTTGTATTGTAACGGTACTAAACTCGAATCAATAGCAAGACCCCAAGCTTGTACATCCTGTACAGTTATACTGTAGTGAACTTGTCCTGGAAGTATATAGCATAGGGCATTTCCATTTATTTGTACTTCCTTAAAGTCTACAGAAACTGTTGCATGTCCCCTTAGTTGTAAGTAAAAAACATAATAACTATCCCGATGCGCTAAGCGCATCAGTTCTTCCTGCTTCATTTCTGAAGCAGAATTAATCTTATGAAGCCTAATACCGCCATCGGCCTGATCCAAATGCTGTATGGGTATCGTAGTTTTTGTTTTTTTTGCTGACATATTTTTACCAAATCAATTGGTAGGTGTAAAGGTATTAACTATAAACGATGTGTACTAAACAAATTCAAATAGATGGTTGTGAGAAATTTATTTTTTAGGAACCGCCTTTCGTCAAGTAATAGCTGGGAGGATACTTTAATGACACACTGTTAAAAAATATATTTTAACAGTTTGAATATCAATTGATTCGTTGTGGTTTGTATATTTATATCTATCATAAAGCAATAGTCTAAAGTGTTGCTCAGCAGCACGGGATGAATTTAAGATTCATCTCTTTTGACTACAGAATTTTGATGTTATATCCTTTTATTAGTCGCTACAAAGGAGCATTCGGACAAAAAAATATTGACCCCGGTCATGGAATCGCTATTCGCGGGTTTCTGATCTCATGAGACTTTTAAAGGAAATTCGATTTCTAAGGGAATCTTAGAAAGTATTTATTCACTTTAAAATTAAATTTCATGAAAATCATGTTGTTGCTATTTTTGATGAGTATGCGTACTCATTCCCAGTGTCCTTGTATTAAGACTGCCATTATTGGAGTGGAAGAAAAGGAACAAATCACCAGTACCTATAACAATAAAGTTGTTGTGATGGATGATGTGGTAATAAAAAAAGGAGAGAGCATCTTGCTTTATACTAAAAAACACAGCGGTGAACTCCTTTGGTATAGTAAGGGTAAAAGAATTGAAAACACTAGGGTTACTCCAAACGAAACTACCGCCTATACCGTAAAGTCATTTTTAGAGGGATGCCCCGATGCCTATGATATGGTTACCATTACAGTAAATCAAAATCCCGATGTTCAAGAACTTTTTGTATTCCCAAATCCAGTTCATGCCAAGACCACTTTAGTCTCTACCTCCGTCCCTATAAAAGGGGTTTCAATCTATGATTTGAAAGGAAATCAAATACATAGTTTTTTCTACACGGATTACTTTAGGCAGCGTGTAATTGATTTGTCAGCATTGACCAAAGGTGTGTATTTGATTCGGGTGCTTCTTGACAATCAAAACAGCATTAGTACGAAAATCATTAAAACATAAGGGGATGAAGACAGGTATTGGACAAATGGTTTCTATGTTTTTTTTACTCCTGATTAATCTGGGTATTCACGCTCAAGACATTAGGCTCAAACAAAGTGATTTACCTTATGTTATACCCATAGTGGAACAGGCTAGTCAAGGTGATCAAATCGTTTATCAATGGTTGGAAAACAATCAAGTCATTGCAAATGCCAACGACTTTATTTATATTATCCCTGAAGAAAAGGAGGTCGGTAGCTATCGGTATGTACATCAGGTGAAATGTATATCGTGTACCGAATGGTTGAGCAGCAATACTTTTAGTGTCGAGATTTATAGAGAGGTGGAGGATGAGGAGCGTTTCGATGCCTTTTTCCGCGTGATATTTAACCCACAACAAGAATTGTCGGGCTATTTAGAAGAATTGATTCATTTTATAGATCAAGCAAAGGAAACATTAGAAGTCTCTATTTATAGTATCCAAAATGAAGATGTGTTACTGGCTTTAGAAAGAGCCCATAAACGACAGGTTCAAATACGGATGTTGTATGAGGGCGCGCTAACTGATCGAAATCAAACCAACGGTACCCTATCACATTATTTGGAAGATATTGGTGTAGATGTAAAGTATGTTAATAAAACCAACCACAATAAACTTGTTATTCGCGACCACCAAGATGTACTAACATCTAGTGGGAATTGGAATGCCAAAGCCAATTGGAATTATAACGACAGTAGCGTTTTTATAAGTGATGCGGCTACGGTTTTGCGCTATAGAGCCGATTTTGAATTGTTGTGGAATAATTCTAGAGAGTTTGGAAAAGGGTATTCATATCGTTTGGTAAGTCCAGATAGCTTACTAAATGTGTTAAGCAATCACAGCGACGTGGAAGTTCTGTTTACGAGTTCTAACTATAGGATTTCCAATTCTGCAACTCATGGTCCCACTTTTTCTAAATTTGAAAATCGGCAGCATTTATCTGATAAAATAGTAAAACTGATCCATCAATCTGAGAAATCAATTAAAATTGCAGCCAATTATTTGCGATCACGTTCCATTTGCGAAGCTTTGATAGCAAAAAAACAGGAAAATCCCGAAATAGAAATCAGGGTATTTACGGATCAAAATGCCTATATCAGCCAAAACGGTCATGAATATCAATTAAATCAGCGGGAAACCTGTTTAGCTCAAGCAAACACGCCTACCAAAACGCGCGATTGTTTAGAAAAGAATTTTCAGTATAGTTATGCGTTAAGTGCTGCAGACATCGCGGTTCGATTTAAGACTTATTCGTATAAATGGCATTATACCACTGCCAAAACGATGCATAACAAATACGCCATTTTTGACGATAAAGTAGTGGCCGTTGGTAGTTATAACTATTCTTACAATTCGGAGACGAATTGCATGGAAAATTTGTTGGTTTTTAATCGCAATATTGCTCCAATCACAGTAGATAAATATGTCGTTAATTTTGAACAAATTTGGAACCTAGGTAGGGATGAAAATTATTTTGGTGATCTGTTAGAATACCTAAATTCATCGAGTAGGTACATTCCGTTGGTTTATCATCCCGTTGCTCTCTCAGGAGATGAGTATGCGCATTTAAAACAACGCGTAGCGCGTTCTTCTCCTGCGCTAAACCATCCGTATTTTAGAAAAAAGGGGCATTTGTATAGCGCTTACCTTAAGGGGGTAAATTTAACCTATAATCAAGATAATAGTTTGATTACAAGTTTAGAGGACCATTTTGATAGTCAGTTTAGAATCGATTACCAATACAATAAAGGTGAAAGTTTACTTAATTCCCGATTTCGATCATCAGATAGCTTGGATTATAGTTATTCCTATGTCTATGATAACCACAAACGGGTTGGAATCGAAACTCCGATTTTTAAGGCAGTAATATCCTATAACCGCAATAAAGTTTATAGCGTAGAAGCGGGGCAGGGTACTTATTCTTGGACCAATCCACTATCATCCAAAATAGCGTCTAAGTGGATCTATCATGCGCCAAATCGGCCGAATCACTTAGAAATCATTTGGAATGACTGGTCATTTCCCAAATCGCTTACCGATGCCGAAGGCAGAAAAATAGAATGGAATTACGATGCAAATAAGAACTTAAGTAAATTGGAAACAGTAGATTTTAATATGAATTTTAGTCATCATAATTCGAAACTGTTTGCAAGTACAAGTACGGGAAATCAGCTTGATATACAGTTGACTCGACTCAATAAATATACGATAGAATCTCAGGGTACTGTATCGGCTACGGTACACTATACCACCCAACAACTTTTAGACAAAAAGCAATTGTTATCCATCAATATGCATTCAAAAGAGGTAAGTAACGGCAGTGGAAAGGTTGGTAGTAATCAATATATCTATGATGCTTATGGGCGCGTGATAAAGGCCGGAAATTTACAATTAATGCGAAAAGCTTACTCCGGGGAAATCGAGACGATAAAATTGGGTAATCTCGAAGAAAAGCGAAATTACAATTGGTGGGGTTTATTAACGAAGCAAGAATTAAAGTATTTGGGAAAGAAGCTTTTTACAGTTAACTACCAGTACGACGGTATGCAACGGATTAAAGCAGTTTACGAAGAGCTTAATGGCGCTTTTACTGCGTATCAGTATATATACAATAACAAAGGCCAGTTGCAGCAGCTTCTTAAAGACGGTATGGAGTATGAATACTATAAGTATGATGATTTTGGTAATAGAAGTCTTACTAAAAGGGGAGACCTTAGTATTGTTATGGCTCATAATATACGTAATCAAAGTACTGCTTGGGAAGTTATAGGTACTAATCAAAGCGGTCAATTGCAGTATAATAAAGCAGGGCAACTTACCTCAGTACAAACCCTGTTGGATAACGAAACGATAACGAACAAAAAATTTGATTACGATGTATTCGGAAAATTAAATACGATGCGTTATAATGAACAAGTTTTAAGCTACGAGTACGACGCTTTGGAACGCCCAATAGCCACTTATATCAACGGGAAAATCATTGAAAAATGGCTTTATGGGATAAACGACTTTCCCTTGGCTAAACTGAATAGCGACAATCGTATTGAAAGTACTTACTTCTATACGGAGAACGATATTCCGTTACTGATGCGTTTGGGAAATCAAGACCACTATTTGGTTACGGACATAAGAGGGTCTTTGCGTTTGGTTGTAAATGCTATAGATGGGAGCATAGACCAATCGCTGACGTACGATGCTTTTGGAATGGTACTGACAGATATCAATCCGGGTTATACCCCTTTCGGCTTTGCAGGAGGAAGGTATGATTATCGAACGGATTTGGTGCGTTTTGGCAGACGGGATTATTGGGCGGAAATTGGAAAATGGACCACAGAAAATCCGTTGGGTTTTTTAAGTGGAGATTTTAATGAATACAATTATGCCTTTAATGATGCCGTCAATTATAAGGTTGCAAACGGTATAGTTGCCAGAAGGATTCACTCCGACCCAAGTGATAGTGATTATTTCTTATATCGGATTTTTAAAAATACTGTAGGAGCAGCTGGACATAATTACGGTTGGCAGTATTTTGACAAACATTATCCAACAACGCGCTCGGATTTCGGTAGTAAAACAATAAGACAAGCAAATAATCGGATTTACGCTCCTTTTGCGAATCGATTGATACATCATAAAATGAATTCCTTTCAGGAGTCCAAAAGTTTAATATACCAACCTGAGGGTATAAAAGAATGGGTAATGTTCTAAAATAACAGCATAAAAAAACCGCTGCAACAATTTTATGTTCAGCGGTTCCTAGAGGTGCTATGCGGTTAAAATTTATAACGGATAGCCAATCCGAAATCGGATTGAATCCCGTCTCTATAGTCATCATTAAAATACATTTCTGGGCGAAAATCCAAAGAGATTTGCAATGGGATATCGAAATTATATTCAATACCAACAGTACCGGTTACTAAGCCGAAAGAACCACTATCTGTGTTTTTGTGATATTTGCCTTTGTATTTCCAGCTTCCAATACCAGCACCTACGCCAGCATACCAATTAAATCCACCTTCAATGTTCCAAACCCATTCGTAAAGACCTACTACTTTGAACGCCTTGAAATCGTGGTTACTACGCCATCCTAAATCAAACTCCAAACGATTGTTTTTTTGAAGCGCTCTTTGGTAAGAAATCTCCGTTCCAAAACCATCGTTGTCGCTAAAGCGCAGACCTAGTGCATTTTTTGAAATCTCTTGTCCTTGAGTTGAAAGCACAGCTCCAAGACCTAAAAATGTGGTTAAAATTATTTTTTTCATAGTCAATTATTTTGTTTCAAAAGTAAGGGTTTCTATCGGTTTTTTCAAACTTATTATAGTTTTGTCAACTAATGGGAAAAAGCTTAAGATTACTATTTTATCCTACTAACGATTACTGACAATCTGTTGCTTAATTAGTGAAAGTAGGTGATTTATGTGTAAAATCACGGCTGTTAAAAAATTGCTATAATTCTTTTATATCAAATTTATTTGAGATATTATTCTATATTTGTTGCATTATTAAGAATTTCATCACGATGAAATAGCAACCTGCCTCAACACGCAAGGTGCTGCAATGGATAAGCCAAGCAATTGGAAAAAAGGTTGATTCTACTTCAGGTTTTTGTATCAATGCTTTTAATAATTATTTTTTAAAAACGAATTTTTGATATGAATACATCCAACAAAAGCTACAGTTTAATTCCATTTTTAGTTTTTATTTCGGTCTTTTTAGGCGCGGGTATTTATCTAGACGATTTTTATAAATTACCAGCTCCAATTGCCGTTATTGCAGGGATACTTGTTGCCTTTATGATTTATCGTTTGCCGTTAAGTGAAAAGGTCAATCAATTCATTGAAGGATGTGGCGATAGTAAGATCATTACCATGTGCGTAATTTATTTATTAGCAGGTGCTTTTGCTGCCGTAACCAAAGCTATAGGAGGAGTGGATTTGATGGTTCATTTGGGATTGTCCTACATACCCATAGAATATTTACCGTTAGGTGTTTTTGTAGTAGCTTGTTTTTTGTCGCTATCTATTGGAACTTCTGTCGGAGCTATAGTAGCATTAGGGCCTATCGTTGTTGGTTTAGCTGACCAAAGCGGTATATCACTTGGATTGGTTTGTGGTTCGCTGTTAGCGGGATCGATGTTTGGTGATAATTTATCGTTGATTTCCGACACAACCATTGCCGCAACGCAAACACTGGGCTGTGAAATGAAAGATAAATTTAAAGCCAATTCTTTATTAGCAATTCCAGCAGCCCTATTGTGTTGTATCTTACTATATTTTGTTAGCCAAAACATTGTTGTGGATATGGCATTGGCTAAACCTGTATTTGTGGCACCACATTGGATTGTTTTTTTGCCGTATTTATTGGTTATTTTATTATCGATAATCGGACTTCACGTTTTTATTGTATTGACAATCAGTATAGTCGTTGCGGGGATTATTGGAGCAGTTGTTCAGGCGATGGACGTCATTGTCTTTTCGAATTTGGTATATGAAGGTTTTTTGTCGATGATTGATATTTTTCTACTGTCGATGTTTACAGGAGGTTTGGCTCGAATGGTAGAGAAACAGGGAGGTATACAATATTTACTTACGAAGATGCAGGGGATAATACACCATCAAAAATCAGCACAATGGGGTATCGGTCTTTTAGTAGCTAGTATTAATTTGGCTGTAGCCAACAATACCGTTGCGATAGTAATATCAGGTGGTTTGGCAAAGGATATTGCGAATAAATATGGCCTTTCAAAACCCAAAGCAGCCTCTATATTGGATATTTTTGCTTGTTTTGTACAAGGACTATTGCCTTATGGGGCACAGGTTTTGATTTTGTTGAGTTTTACAGCAGGGAAGTTAGATTATCTGGATTTGGTTAAAAACACGTACTATTTATACTTCCTCTTGGCGATAACGGCAGTAAGTATCACTATGGGAAACTATAAAAAAAAGGGAGTAGAGGCCCAGAATATTTTATAGTATTCTAAAATGTTTATATTTGCCACTCATTGCAACATATTAATTACGTATTCACATGAAATTACTAGAAGGAAAAACAGCAATTATCACAGGAGCCAGTAGAGGAATTGGTAGAGGAATAGCCGAGGTTTTTGCAAAACAAGGAGCAAATATTGCTTTTACATACAGTTCATCTGCAGAAGCAGCTCAAGTATTAGAAAATGAATTAATCGCATTAGGAGTGCGCGCGAAGGGTTATCAATCCAACGCAGCAGATTTTGAAGCGGCTCAAAAATTAGTAGATACGGTTTTAGAGGATTTCGGAAATATTGATATTTTGATAAACAATGCTGGTATTACCAAGGATAATTTATTGATGCGTATGTCAGAAGGTGATTTCGATAGTGTTATTGAGGTCAATTTGAAATCGGTTTTTAATATGACCAAAGCGGTACAACGCATTATGTTGAAAAACAGAAAAGGGTCCATTATTAATATGAGCTCTGTTGTGGGGGTTAAGGGAAATGCTGGTCAAACGAATTATGCCGCATCAAAAGCAGGTGTAATTGGTTTTTCTAAATCAGTAGCTTTGGAATTGGGATCGAGAAATATTCGTTGTAATGTAATTGCCCCGGGTTTTATTGAAACCGAAATGACTGGTAAATTGCCGCAAGATGTTGTAAAGGGGTGGACAGATGCCATTCCGTTAAAACGTGGAGGTACTCCGGAAGATGTTGCCAATGCTTGTGTTTTTCTAGCTTCTGAATTATCTGCCTATGTAACTGGACAGGTGATTAATGTGGATGGAGGAATGTTAACATAGTTAAGAAAAAAAGCATAGACAATTAATAAAAAACAGCATAAAACAGTAATGAGGCATTTCTTGTTACTGTTTTTGTTTTAGTTATTTTTCTATACATGTAGTACATCTAATATACTTTAGTTATTTTTGTATTCATGTAGATATAAAAGATAAAATAAATGCTTTACGAGCATTAAAAAAGATAAAAAATATGATTATAGAACCTAAAGTACGTGGCTTTATCTGTCTTACTTCACATCCCAAAGGATGTGAGCAAAATGTAATTAATCAAATTAATTATGTAAAATCTAAAGGAGCCATTGAGGGTCCTAAACGCGTGTTGGTAATTGGATCATCTACGGGTTTTGGTTTGGCATCAAGAATCACTAGTGCGTTTGGATCGGATGCTGCCACTATAGGTGTTTATTTTGAAAAACCACCTGCAGAAGGTAAACCCGCTTCACCAGGATGGTACAATACGGCTGCCTTTGAAGCACAAGCTCAAAAAGCAGGTTTGTATGCAAAAAGTTTTAATGGAGATGCTTTTTCCAACGAAATAAAAGAAAAGGTATTGGCCTTGATCAAAGCCGATTTAGGACAAATTGATTTGGTTATTTATAGTTTAGCATCGCCTAGACGTACACATCCTGATACTGGAGAAGTTTTTAATTCGGTATTAAAACCAATCGGTCAAAAATTTTCGAGTAAAACAGTGAATTTCCATACAGGAGATATATCTGATATTACCATTGAACCGGTAACTGCTGAAAGCGATATAGAAAATACTATCGCTGTGATGGGCGGTGAAGATTGGGCGATGTGGATTGAGGCGCTAAAACAAGCAGACTTATTAGCGGAAAATGCTGTAACTGTGGCATACTCTTATGTAGGGCCAGAATTAACAGAGGCGATTTACAGAAAAGGCACTATAGGAAGAGCAAAAGATCATTTAGAAGCTACTGCTTTCGAAATTACAGATTCTCTAAAATCCATCAATGGAAAGGGGTATGTTTCGGTTAATAAAGCCCTAGTAACGCAGGCGAGTTCGGCTATCCCAGTCATTCCATTATATATGTCTTTATTGTATAAGGTGATGAAGGAAGAAAATTTACACGAAGGCTGTATCGAACAAATCCAACGACTTTTCCAAGAGCGTTTATATACTTCCAAAGCAATTCCAACCGACGAAAAAGGAAGAATCCGCATTGACGATTGGGAAATGCGCGAGGATGTTCAGCAAAAAGTTATTGCGTTGTGGAAAGAAGTAACTACCGAAAACCTACCGGAATTAGGGGATTTAGCTGGATACCAACACGATTTCTTTAATCTGTTTGGATTTAAAGTTGATGGAGTCGATTACGATGTTGAGGTTGATGAAATGGTGCAAATTCCAGGATTGGTGTAAACTTATCCGCCTTTTATAAGTTAGCGACAAAGCCCTTACAATGTTATTTTGTAATCGTTTTGTCGCTTTTTTTTGATTCAATTTCTATAAAAAACGAATAATTATTTTATTTCATCTTAAATAGAGATGATAATTGTCATTTTTATTATAGTTTATTAGCGTTATTTTTATTCTTAAATAAATATATAAACTATGACTATGATTACAACTGCATTGTATTCGTTTAGCAACGGGGCTTTTATAATGATTGGTGTTTTTGCTGTGGTATGTATAGCCATAGTGGCTGCTATATTCTTGTTGATGGGAACCGATAAAAGCAAAAAAACAAATGAGGAGAATTCTAAAGAATCTTAATTTAGTTTGCATCTTTTAAATTCTAAAAGATGCAAACTTTTTGTATAAGACCTGTACTATCTATGATTCAAAAGTATTGGATAGGGTAAAGATATTATCTTCAGTAAAAACATAAACATGGTTTTTAGTAAAACGCAAGTCTTTGACTTCTTTACCGTAGAACGGCAAGGTATTTTCGGATTGTAATTCCCACTCACTGTTATATGTTTTCATCAAGTAATTTTCGTCTTTTTTAACCAACACATTAAATCCTTTTGGAGTTTCCCAAAATTGAATTTGTTCGTATGTTATAGTAGCAGGATGGTAATACTTATTAAGGTTGCTGTCCCAATCCAGAGTATATTTTTTCTTCGTTTTAACGTCGATGACATAGGGACGTTGTAGCAGTAAGATATGGTCGTTTGAAGATGAAAATTGTATGTCCATCACATAGGTTTTATTCAATAAGGTGTCTTGTTGAAAAGGGAAATTTTCAATTCCATCTTGATTTTCTGCTATTAGCGTTTTAACATGATTTTTTTTAGTCATTTTTAATTTAGAAAGTAAAGGAAAACGGCGATTTTTCTCCAAATCTTCAGCACTATATTTTAATTGGTTAATTCTGTAAATATCTTTGCTAGTGAGGGCTAAAGTCAACGTAGAATTGTATTCAGGTATTTCGTCTGTAAATTCTTCTAAATAACTATTTTCCAAAATCTGATAGGCAGTTGGTTGGTTTGTGGATAAAGGAACAACTGCAACATAAGGTAGACTCATAATTCCTATTTCAATATTATCTTTATCATCTGGATTAAATAGCTTGGCATATGGTATTCCATAATATAGTGCCAATTGATTTTCGTTTAAAGCAATGCTTATTGGCTCGGGGTATCCTTTGCCAACTTTCATGAGATTGTCTAGATATTTGATATGAGTTGCATAGTCTTCCGTTGTGAGTTTGTTTTTTAATAACTGAGAAAATACATCATCTTTGAGATCTATATTAGTTTTGGTTTTAGCAGCATCCCAATAATAAATGTTTCTGAATAGATAGTCTGATATCGCGAATGTGTTTGATTTATAAGAGACTGCTATATTCAAGCGATCAGACATACCTTCCTCTTGAAAGTTAACCAAGGTACTTGACTTGCTGAGATTCGCTACATATTCAAGTATATTAATTTTTTGTTTCGCCATACTTTCTGCTCCTAAGGTACTTAACAATTGGTTGTTGTGTATCCATGCGATACCAGAAAATCCGTTTAGTGGTTTTCCAGTTAAATCGTATAAGGAATCTGAAAAGACCACTTGATTAGCGGTGACGCTATTCTGAAAATAGAGTTTATTGAATTGCTCAAAGCGCTTACCTTTAAATTTATTGGGAAATAAAAATTTAAAGTCCTTTTCATGTGGACTTTTCGTTAGTGCAGAAAATAAGCTTCCGTGTAGATTTAAACAATCATTTTCTGAAATCCGAATGTAAACATCTTGTGCTTTTGAGGGAGTGACAAATAGCATTAAGTTTACGAAACACAAAATAATTACGATTTTAGAAATTAGGGGACAATTCATGTTTTTGGTGTAAATAAGTTAAATGTGTATGTATATGTTGCATAATGTTGCATCTGATTTGGCTAACGTAAGTAATATTTCTGATAAAAATATTTTTGTTATTATAAATTTAACTTTTTTGTTTTAATTTAAAAGTATCTTATCCTTTAGTGCGTATTATGTGGTTGCTGCTTCAATTTTTGCTGTGATAGAGAAAAAATAAAGATGGGTTTGTTCAAAAAAAAATCACTGTATTTACTACAGTGATTTTATAGGAAGTGAAAATTTTACTTTCCAATATCACTAGGATTTAATGAGCTGTATAAGTCGAAAGTTACTGTGCTTTTTTAATCAGTTCTTCGAAGTTGTTCCAGTCGTAAAAGTGGAAAGTCATGCCGTTGCTCATGGCCACAAACATCCCATTTGGAAATTTAGGTCCTAGATTCACTTGAGTCACATCGGCTCCATCACATTCTATGGTGGAAATAGGTATTTCAGCTAGTAGGGGATAGTTGTTTGGATTTCCATTAGCACCTTCTCTTGGGTATACCATAAAGGTATTGGCTTGTTGGTTGGATACTAATATATATCCAGTTGTTGGTGTCTTTTTATAGATGGCGATACCTTCATGGTCCGACTCAAAATCCATTTTTCCAAAAAAGGCTAATTCACTATTGTTATTAGCTGCCGGATCGGCTAAATATTTCTTGATTCCTGCTTGCTCATCGCTATAATAAATATACCCCAATTCGTTGTCCACAGCAATGGCTTCGATTTCTTTTTTACCGCTAAAACTCCCGAATTTACGCACCACTTGCCCGTTAACAGCACCGTTTTTATCGGATAGTAGGTATTGCCATAAATACGTCCCCGACGGACCAGATTTCCGTCCAACTACAGCGAATATCGCCTGATCACTCGGTCTGGTGTATAAGGACAATCCCATAGGTCCGCGTTCTGATTCACCGTCGAATACAGAAATCCCACCATTGTCGATAGGCTCTAAGTCGGGTAATGAAAAAATTCTTATTTTATTGGTTTCTCGTTCCGTAGTTACCGCTATATCTACTTTTTTACCGCCTAGGGTTAATCCGTAAGCAATATCTACGTTATTAGGTCTTTGTAACGGGATGCTCTTTTTTATGATTTTTCCGTCTAGGTCATAAAGAAATAATGCTCCGTCACTATCCTTATCTGTACCAATTACTAGACTTTTAGTTGGATCAGTCGGATCTATCCATATGGCTGGGTCGTCCGTATCGTGTGGTGTGGGTTGTGTAATTACAACAGGTTTTATGGCATCAGCTCTGACTGCTGCTAATTTGCCACTTTTGCAGGAAACTAATAATCCAGCTGATAATAGGGTATAAAGGATAGGGTATAGATATTTTTTCATGATTTTATTTTTTAATTTCTGAGGTGTTTATAATTTTTCCCGAGGCATTTACAGTTTGGATTAACATTTTTGTAGGAGATATCGAAAAAGTCATAAAACCGGCTTCTGCTTTTGAAAATAGTGTGCCTTCTGTATCTCCTGTTGGTCGAACTTCGCTTGCGGCTCCCGATAGAAACTGTGTAGTGTAGCGACCTTCTGGCTTGATAATCTGTAAGTCGTGTTCATGCCCACATAGGTAAGCATCCACTTGATATTTGTCAAAGATATCCGCAAATTGGGCCGCGAAGGCCATCGTATCTGGACTGGTTTTTCGTTTTCCTCCGCTATATAATGGGTGATGACCCACAACTATTTTCCATTTTATGGACGAATCCGCATTTTGTAGATTGTTTTTAAGCCATAGCGTTTGTACAGCAGTATCTTGAGCAATGATATTATCATACATGTCGCTTCCCGGTTTGTAATAACTCTTGATATAGGGATTGGTATCCATAAATAACATCAATACTTTTTCGCCGTTTTTTAATTCAAAAGTCTTACTATAATATTTCTCGGGCATTTTCCAGCGTCTGCTAACTTTTGAATAGTCAATTTGTGCCTGTATCGTACCTCTATAGTCGTGATTGCCTAAAACTACATACCAATTGTGATGCAGGCTAATATTTTTATAGATGCTTTCAAACGATGATATCCACTGATAATCCGTCACACTTTGAACACCGTTTGGATAAAAGTTATCCCCTACACTAACCGTAAAATCAGCATCAAGGGTCATGGAAGCTTTACCCATTTGTTCGGCAACTTCTTTTTGATAGTATTGGCCAAATCTTCCGAAATCACCTAAAAGCAAAAAGTTTAAACTCTTGGGTACTGTTTTTAATTCGGGTATAAAACCTTCGCGATAACCCGATTTTTCTTCTTCGAGGTAACCTTGTGAAAAGGAGCTATAGCAATGGAAAAGGAATAAAAGTAGTAGTATATTTTTTGTCATGATGTAAAGATTAAAATTCTGGCAGTATGAACTACCAGAATTTTAGGATTAAAAGTCAAATTTAAGACCTAAGTTATAGCGTGGTTGGTAATATTCCAATTGTTTGGTATTTGAAGTAACACCTTGGTAGTAACGCAACGCTTGGTTGGTAAGATTATTGGCTTCAGCAAAAATTCGGAAGCTTTTTGTGATTTTGTACGAAGCATTGAAATCCAAGAAAAACTGCTTGTCGTAGTAGCTGTCGTGGAATTCGTCAGCACCCAATTCATCCAAATAGCTCGACGCAAAATTAGCAGAAACTCTAGCTGAAAATTTACTGTTTTCCCAAGATAATGATCCGTTAAACATATGAGGGGCTGTTCCTGGTAAAGTAATATTACTTCTTTCATTTCCTTCTTCGTCAGCAATTCCTTGTGCTTTCGATTTGGTATAGGTGTAGTTTGCATAAATACCGAATTTCTTTAGGAAATCTCCTGGTAGAAAATCCAGTTGGCGTTGAAAAGCAACTTCAAAACCATAAACATTAACTTGTTTGCCGTTTCTAGCTTGTGCAAAAGTCCAATTCTCATCGACCGGAATAGGATTGTTTTGCGTAGGAAAATCGTTCCCAAAATCAACAGCACTATACTGACTGTTGCTATACGTATAAATAAAATCTTTTAAATTTTTATAGAAAAACCCTCCGGATACTAAACCAATGGACTCAAAATAGTTTTCGGCCATAAAATCAAAATTATAGGAATACGTAGCGTCTAATTCTGGGTTTCCAGCTTGAATTTGCAAGTCGGATGCGATGATGTTTACATAAGGCGCTAGTGCATAGTAATTTGGACGAGCTAAGGCCGTGGTAAAGGCCGTTCTCAATATAAAATCTTTTGTAACATCATATTTAAAAGAAATACTTGGAAGTATGTTTGTGTACGAATGGGTAGTATTGATTTCTCCATCCAATTTCTCTTCATCTAAAACCCGGTTTCCCGTGTAATCTATATGGGTATTTTCAATACGGGCACCTAGGATCATCGATAAATCATTGCTTAAATCTTGATCCCATCTAATGTATGCAGCATAAATATTTTCTTTTGCTTTATAGTTTACAGCAAGAAATTCAGCAGGATCTTGTTCTCCTTTAAACAGCGCAGGATTATTCAAATCAAGTCCACCTAAATAAGAAGCAGTTGCAAACTGTCCGGCAACATATTTACTCCCAGGGTTAAAGCCGTTCCCATCATAAAAATTAGTAGGTACATCAGCCAATGTTATTTTGTTGATAGGGGTGTAGCTATAAAAATCATTATCGCGTTCTTTATCCTTTAATCGAATACGCAAACCGGTTCTTATACGGCCTTTTTGTCCTTCAATAACTGAAAAGGGAAAACGGATGTTTATTTTGGCACCCAACTCGCTCTCTTCTGTATTGTTGGTGTTTTCAGATAAGGCAGATTGTTTAAAGGACTTAGAGTTTTCACCAGAAGTAATTACTAAGGGTTTACGAAGATCCGTAAGGTTTTCTTCGATGTCTACACCTTTTTGCTCAAAACCTATATACCGTTCGTTAGGGCGGTATTCTCTTGCTTTGGCATAATTAACCGACCAATCTAAATCCAATTTGGAATTTATAAGATGTTCTCCTTTTAACGAATAGTTTTGTACGCGTTGTTCTTCGAGTCGTCTGTTTTTATTGCGGCTGTTATCGATACCGCCTTTGGTTTCCCGTTTTACTCTACCGGTATAACCCACAATGGATTCTCCCTTATAAATGGGTTCTATCTTATCGTAGGTTGTTCTAAAACGATTTTCTCTATCGTCTCTCCAATTGTAAATAGCATTGGCGTAAATGGTATTATTGTCATTAAACTTATAATCCATTGCAAATGCTCCACTACGTCTGATGCGCTGTACATCGTATCGACGTATCTCTGCTTTTTCAAGATAAGTATTACCCATTTTATCTTTGGTCCATACATTTTCTATATTATCGGAACCGTAGTCGTTATTGTTGTAGGAAGCACTGAAAACCATTCCTAATTTGTCTTGTAAATAACGGTTACCATAGACCAAACCGGCTGTGTAATTTGCCTTTTCACGTATCGGGCCGTAACCTCCTGCTAAAGTTGCGGAGATACGTTCGCCGTTTGGAGTTGCGCGGGTAATCAGATTTACCGATCCACCGATGGCATCGGCATCCATATCCGGTGTAAGGGTTTTGTTGACCTCAATGGTAGCTATCATATCCGAAGGAATTAAATCCATTTGTACATTTCGGTTATCTCCTTCAGCAGATGGAATACGATCTCCGTTTAAAGTCACGGAGTTCAATGATGGGGCCAATCCTCGGATGATGATATTACGCGCTTCTCCTTGATCGTTTTGCATTGTAATTCCCGGTACGCGTTTTAAGGCATCACCGATATTGGAATCGGGAAAACGTCCGACTTGATCGGAAGAAATAATATTAGTGATATTTCGGTTGTTTTTTTGTTGGTTTAAAGCCCTGGATTGCCCTTTTAAGGAAGCTCCGATGACAATTTCTTCTAGACTTTTAGGATCCCCACCAAGTGCAATATGGGTAAGCGTATTTTTACCTGCTTCGACAACCACTTCTTGAATATGGGATTGATAGCCGATATACAAAACTTGCAGCTGATATGTGCCCGATGGAACATTTAAAAACTCATAATCCCCAATTTGGTTCGAAATGGTGTATTTGTTTCCAGAATGGAGTAACTGTACAGTAGCGCCTGGCAAGGATATATTATCTTGTGCGTCGGTGATTTTTCCCGAGATAATACCCGTTTTTTGGGCTTGTGCTAAGTAACTCGCCAAAAACGTTAAAAATAGAAACAGTAGTTTTTTCATCATAAATAGTTGTGGTTATTAATGGTGCTAAACTACAGGAGTGTTGTTAAGTTGATGTTACTGCCCGGTTATATTTATAAGCTTAAAAAAACCTTAGATTACCAAATTGTAAAATTGATTTTCACGGTTTTAAAATTTCCGGAAAAATACCTTGCGCAGGATTGCGTACAGGTATAAGATAAGTATGGGATATCGGTTTTTAAGAAACAGGGATATTTCAATGTTCGCTTAGCTTATTATTTTTGCAAAGGAATCGCTTTGATTTCGCGTAAATTTCTTTGATTTCGTTTTACGTTTTACGAGCAGACGCTTTGACGATTTTTCCTTAAAGAAGGATTTGAAATTAAACCCCTAAAAAATTTAATGAATTTTAATTAAAAAGCAAGAAATATTACTGACCTTTGCAAATTGTAAAGAAAAATATACTCTTTAAAATTCTGAGATAGTATTTCTAAATGCAAAATTACACGAATCCAGTTTTATAGAATTAAGAATTTCATAGACGAATCGTTAGATAGGGGGCATTTATAACAACTAAATCACAACCTCTTTAAGCGATAGATGAAGTGCTTTTTTTAGAAATAACATCTCTATGAAAAAAACAAATACTGCCGTTTCTGCAGCCTTATTATCGATGGTTTGTGTTCAGGGCGGGGCATCGATTGCCAAACAACTTTTTCCAGCAGTGGGAGCTATAGGTACCAGTTCTTTAAGAATTGGTTTGTCGGCCATAATATTGACTTGTATCAATCGTCCTAAATTTCTGACTTTTACAAAACAACAATGGCTGTATTGTGCGATGTACGGTATAGCAATTGCTGCGATGAATCTTATTTTTTACATGGCTATACAACGAATTCCATTGGGATTAGGAGTAACTGTAGAATTTATAGGACCTTTGTTTTTGGCCTTGTCGTTATCGCGTAGGTGGATGGATGTAGTATGGGCTTTACTTGCCTGCGCGGGCATTCTATTTATTGTACCTTGGCAAAGTAATGATGTGGATTTATTGGGTTTGTTTCTAGCCTTTTTGGCTGGACTTTTTTGGGCATTGTATATTGTTATGGGAGGGAAGGTAACCTCCGTAATGCCAGGTAAAGATGCCGTGACTACAGGAATGCTTATTGCAGCCCTCCTTATTATACCTATCGCACTTTGGGATGGTTCTGTTTTTAATTTAACACCTATACTTTTCTTGAAAGGATTGGGGGTTGCGGTATTGTCAAGTGCTTTGCCCTTTTCATTGGACTTGGTCGCTTTAAAGAGTCTTCCAGCAAAAACGTTTAGTATTTTGACCAGCCTGCAACCGGCTTTTGCCGCTTTTTCAGGTTTAATTTTCTTGTCGGAAAATCTTACAGTTTTACAATGGATTTCTATAGCCTGTGTGATTTCTGCAAGTATAGGAGCTACGGCATTTAGTAAAAAAGTATCCGCTTAAATGACTATTTAGGCGTATTCTAGATTACTCGTTTTATAAGTTCTTTAGCACTTTTTTCATCTGTAAAAGTAAATTAATGTTTAAATTGCACTATTAAAATTTGAATTCATGAAACATATTGAAAAGTTAGCTGCCATACGTGAGCTAATGGCTAAAAATAATATTGACGCCTATATCGTTCCGTCATCGGATCCACATATTAGCGAATACCTTCCAGAACATTACCGTTGTATTTCATGGATTTCCGGTTTTACTGGGTCTGCAGGAACCTTAATGATTACAAAAGACTTTGCTGGTTTATGGACAGACTCCCGTTATTTTGTACAAGCCAATCAACAGTTAGAAGAATCAGGTTTTGAGTTGGTAAAATTAAAAGTACAACATGCACCAGAATTTGCAACTTGGTTGGCAGAGCGATTTACTGCCGGACAAACGGTTGCTTTTGATGGTAATTTAGCTTCGTTAATGGTGGCAAATTCAGTAAAAAGCCTTTTAGAACCTTTAGGAGTAACGGTAAATGGACATGTTGATTTATTGGAGTCTATTTGGGAAAACCGACCAAGCTTGCCAACAAATGCCGCTTATTTATTATCAACTGAAAGCACGGGACAATCAACTATAGACAAGTTGGCTGAAGTTCGGGCAGAAATGAAAAAACAACATGCAACAGCACATTTGATATCATCATTGGACGATGTAGCCTGGTTGTTAAATATTCGCGGAACGGACGTAAATTGTAATCCAGTTGTTTTAGCATTTGTCTATTTAACACAAACTGAGGCGCAATTATATATTGCAGCAGGAAAACTTACTGCAGCAGCAATTTCAGATTTAGAGAATTCAGGAGTTGGCGTTCAAGCTTATGAATCGGTTTATGATGTAATAAACACTTTAAATGTTCCAAGTATCTTGTTAGATCCTAAACGCAGTTGTTATGCGGTTTATGATTCTATTCCAAAGCAAGTGAGAATTATAGAAGCTCTAAATCCATCAACTTTATTAAAATCGGTAAAAAACGAGGTTGAATTGAATTTTATTCGACAAACGATGGTCCATGATGGTATAGCCATGACAAAGTTTTTTAAATGGGTAGAAGAAAATGTAGCCTCAGGTGATTTATCAGAAATGTCTATTGCCGATAAATTACAAACACTACGAGCTGAACAACCGGGTTTTAAAGATATTTCCTTCGGTACTATTGCTGGATATAAAGACCATGGTGCTTTACCTCATTATAATGCAGACGAAGTTTCCAATTATAAGTTGGAAACCAAAGGTTTGTTGTTGGTTGATTCGGGAGGTCAATACCTAACCGGAACTACCGATATTACCCGTGTTATTTCGTTAGGTGACATGACAGCAGAAGAAAAAGAAGATTATACCATTGTTTTAAAAGGTACAATCGAAGGGTCTATGGCTGTTTTTACCAAAGGAACTCGTGGTTATCAAATTGATGCGATTACGCGTCGTTCTATTTGGGCAACCAAACGTAACTATAACCATGGAACAGGACACGGTGTTGGATTTTTTCTAAATGTTCACGAAGGTCCCCATACCTTTAATGGTGCTGCAGTTGATGTTCCCATCTTAGACGGAATGGTGTCTTCTATTGAGCCGGGGCTATACCGAGAAGGTAAACACGGAATTCGTATTGAAAACCTCGTTGTCTCGAAGGACCTAGAAAGTAATCAATTCGGCGATTTTATGGAGTTTGAAACCCTTACTATCTGCTATATCGATACAGACTTAATCGAAAAATCATTATTACATCAAGAACATATCGATTGGCTAAATAATTACAATCAGTGGGTATTTGAAAAATTATCTTTGAAACTAAACCAAGATGAAAAAAGTTGGTTGCGTACTAAAACATTAGCCATATAACATACTTGATTATATAAATATAAAAGCCCCTTTATCCATTCGATTTAGGGGCTCTTTTTTTTGAATAAAATGATTCATTAGAATTATAGAGCAGCAACGGCACTTCTAAATTATTTAGGTATGGTCTTGTCACTTAAACAAGAATTCTAAAGGTACTCTTAAGGTTTTTTAACTATTTAAATTTCTAGGTATTCGCGGCAAAAAAGTAATTTGAGTAGTTAACTAAAAATACATTTCTAGAAACTTTTGCCTAGTGTCTAAGCGTAAAAGTAAAATGCAACAAATAAGTGAAGCGTTTTAATTAAAATACTGTCTCAATAGTTTAGTTTATACAACTTTTTTTTTAATGATACAAAATTATCGTTTTTAATACTAAAATTTGCAATTGAATTACAGCCATATACTAGAATAGTACGCAATACCATCTCCTTTTTTATTACCAAACTATTTTTGAATATACCCCCATATACTTTATAAAAAGTCGCACTTTTTGATGAAGTCTAGTATGGATGAGGCCAGAATCGGCTCACGAGCTTCCGATAGGGATACTGGACAGGTTTACCTAGACAAATAATAATGTTCTAGAACTTTGGTAATAATAGTAAGGAGTGTAAAGGTATGATACATAGAATAAGAATAGTGCATTTCTAATATAGGAAAGTTTATAGCTGATATATATATATGATATTTTCTGTTTTTTTCGACGAGTTGAACTAGCCAGATTACTTAGTTTACTTTGAGGGTATTGTCGTAATCTCGAAAATGCAGAATGAATAAAATTACTTAAGAGATATTATGAAAGAACTTTTTTTTAATCTGTCATTTATTGAGAACATAATGCTTAAAATTATATGCCTATTTGCGATTATTCTCGTTGTTGATTATTTGTCAGGAAAATTTTTAGGAAAGAAAAGAAAACTGAATTTTAGCAAAAAAAGAAATTTTTATTAAAACCAAACAGATGAAGTAGCCGTTTTAAGAAGGCCTCTTTTTTATAACAACATTTACACCTAAAGGGTTGATATAATTGAATTTAAAACAATGCCCCAAAACTTTAGGAAAACTTATTTTTTGACATATGAAACGCCTTTACCGAAAATAATCTCAAAATTTGCACTCGATTTGTAATAATCAGAGAAAACACTGGTCCAAATCTAGCTGTTTTTATAAGGTGAAAGTTTTATTCGATTAATACCACATTTCAAAATCATATTTTTTATAATTAACAAATTAACACAAAGATGAAAAGAAAATTACTTCCTTTGGCCACACTATTTTTATTTGGTGTTGTTGCGAATGCACAAGTTGGAATTGGTACTCAAAATCCTAATGCTTCAACGCAGTTAGAAGTAGTGTCGGACAGTAAAGGTATTTTAATACCACGTGTAGCCTTAACTGCTACAACCGATACAACGACTATAAAAAATGGAAACATCAATAGTTTATTGGTGTTTAATACTACGGATAATGCGGCTATTAAAACGGGATATTATTATTGGTTTGCTAACGAATGGATTCGCTTAATTGGTTCAAACGAGGTTGACAATTTAAGAAATACTGTCAACGTGAGTCTAACTATATTGAATGATGAACTAATTTTAACGGATAGTGATCAAAATGTAGTTAAAATGCCTTGGGATAGCCAAGAAATGGTAACTTCAAATGAAACAGAGACTAAAATCATTAAGAATGCCGACGGTAGTTATACGTATATCAACGAGAGAGGTGTAGAAGTTATCATTGATATTGTAGCTTCGGTGATTCAGAATTTTGAAGAGATTATCAATACCCAAAGTGTTCAAAATATATTTAATGAATATGTTACTAAATTAGAGGGTAATATTACTTATGACGGGGATAACTTTATCTATTACGATGAAAATGGTATTGAACAAACGATCAATATCACGGAGATGGTTAGAGGTAAAGAAACTTTAACCAATCTCGTAAAAGTTGGCGAAGGAAAATATACCTATTACAACGAGGCTTCTTATGATAGTAATGGTGTTTTAGTACCGGGTGCTACAGGAGTTACTATTGATGTAATAACAGATGTTACCAATAATTTTGAAGATATTCTTAATGAGGAAACGATTAAAAACCTTTTTAATGAGTTTTTCACAACCATTAAAGGAAATGTGACTTTTGATGGTGATAACTTTATCTATTACGATGAAAATGGTATTGAACAAACAATCAACATCACGGAGATGGTTAGGGGTAATGAAACGCTAACAAATCTCGTAAAAGTTGGCGAAGGGAAATATACCTATTACAACGAGGCTTCTTATGATAATAATGGTGTATTAAAACCGGGTGCTACTGGAATTACCATCAATGTAATTACAGATGTAATCAATAACTTTGAAGAAATAATTAATGAAGAAAGCATTAAAAATATCTTTAAAGAATATTTCACTACTATAGAAGGCAACGTAACTTATGATGGTTCGAACTTCTATTATACGAATTCAAATGGTGACTCCGAAACGATCAACATCGAAGAAATGGTTAAAAACCATGAAACCTTGACCAGTTTACGAGATGTTGTAACCCAGGAAGAAGATGAATTTGGTGTGATGTCTGATTTACATACCTTGACGTATACCGATGAAAAAGGAATTGCACATCCAATTGATTTAAAAGTTTTGGTAAAAGGAAACGAAACGATAACGGAAATGAAATATGATGCCGTAAGTCATGTGTTGAGCTATAAAAACGAAAAAGCAGAAAGTTTTGATTTTAATTTAGTTGACTTAGTAGGCGATGTACAAACATTAACCAAATTAGAGTTAGATATTGACAATAAGAAATTGGAATATACGGATGAAAACGAAGTTTTGCATACTTTGGATTTAGCCCTAATAATTCAAGAGCCTTGGTACAGTACAGCTACTAATGTGGGGGCCGTATCTAATAATGATAATATCTATACTCAAGGTTGGGTAGGTATTGGATTTTCAACACCTTCAGATGTACCTAACGAAAAATTACGCGTTAATGGTACTATAACTACCGTAAATAGCCATTATGCCGATTACGTATTCGAAGATTATTTCGATGGGTATTCAGAATTAAAAAGTGATTATAAATTTAATGACTTAGAAACGATTGCCAATTTTATAAAAACGAACAGACACTTACCAGGAATTACACCCATTGGAGATTTAGAACAGACAAGCGCTGGATTCTCTTTTAATGTATCTGAATTGTCAATTCAATTATTGGAAAAAACGGAAGAATTGTATTTGCATTTGATCGACCAAAAGAGATTGACTGAACAAGTTGATACCTCACAGTCCGATAAGATATCAGCTTTAGAGTTGCAACTTAGTTTACAAAGTAAAACGATTGAAGAGAAAAATAATCAAATTGATAAATTAGAAAATAATAATCAAGAATTTATGGAACGCTTAAGCAAATTAGAAAGCTTATTGGCCAAATAATTAGTTTTCTTGTTTATCAATCATTAAAACACAACTGGTTTTTGCATCATTATCGTTACAAAAACCAGTTTATTGCATTTAAAAAATAATACTAAGACAGTTTTATTCGAGGAGATCACTATATTTTTCTTTTTCAAATTTGTTGTTACTGACCTTTTGATTGTTTAAAAATGATTGTATGAAGTCAGTAAAAACTAACTCTTCATATTATATATTTAAGTTCCTTAAAGGTGGTCTCCTTCGAATAAATTTTTTTCCGAACGCTATTTATGAGCTTATTGATAAACTATGATATATTTGTATGGCGATAGTATCGGCATGTAGGAGTTATGGTTTAATCAAAAATAGGAAAAAGCGTGAATTTACCCCCTTATCAGATATTTCCAAGATTAATTGGAAGCACGGTTACTTTACGTCAAATAGAAGCTACAGATATAAAGGATATTATTGAAATTTCTTTTTATAATGCGCTTCAGGCGAAAGATGTACTACAGGCCGAGCAAATGCAGTATAAAATAAACGAAGACTATGTAAATGGAAACTCCATTCATTGGGGGATTTTTGATACGGTATCGAACAAGATAGTAGGAACTTGTGGTTATTACCGTGGATTTACTGCTGGAGCAGGGGAGTTGGGGTGTGTTTTACTACCAAAATTTTATGGCAATGGATTTATGACTGCAGCTATGGAGTTAGCAATGGATTACGGGAAAAATACTATGAAATTAGATCGAATCTATGCCGTTACCTCTAAAAGCAATCCTAAAGCCATACAACTCTTAAAAAGGTTAAATTTTAATAAGATAGCCGACTTGGAAGACGATGACTTGGAATACGAATGGAAGGGTGCCAAATAATACGATATATAAGGAGGTCTAAACGAGCAGTTTAGACCTCCTTTTTTAATATAAAAATAATCCGATTACTGTCCCAATACCCATGCAAAAATTAACGGTGCTACAATTGTAGCATCAGATTCAATCATATAGCTAGGTGTGTCCACATCCAGTTTGCCCCAAGTAATTTTTTCATTGGGAATACAACCCGAATAAGAACCGAATGATGTTGTTGAATCCGTAATCTGACAGAAATAACGCCATTTTAAAACGTTTTCCTTTTCGAGATCCTGTTCCAACATCGGCGCAACACACATGGCAAAATCACCAGCTATACCGCCGCCAATTTGAAAAAATCCGATTCCTTGATTAATAGCATTTTTTTCGTAAAACTCAGCCAGCCATACCATATATTCGATACCGCTTTTTACGGTAGAGGCTTTTAGTTCGCCTTTAATCACATAGGACGCAAAGATGTTTCCCATAGTAGAATCTTCCCATCCAGGTACTACAATCGGTAGATTGCGCTCTGCTGCGGCAAGCATCCAAGAGTTTCTTGGGTCAATCTCATAATCATCTTCCAGAACGCCACTCAACAATAATTTATACATGTTTTCGTGCGGAAAATAGCGTTCCCCATTTTGTTCCGCATCTTTCCAAATCTTTTCGACGTGATGCTGTATTTTGCGGAATGCTTCTTCTTCAGGGATACAAGTATCCGTTACTCTATTGTATTTATTTTGTAGCAGTTCCCATTCATCCTGAGGGGTAAGATCACGGTAATTCGGAATTCTTTTGTAATGGGAATGGGCCACTAGATTCATAATGTCTTCTTCTAAGTTGGCACCAGTGCAACTTATGATGTCCACTTTTCCCTCCCGAATCATTTCTGCGAGTGAAATTCCCAATTCTGCTGTGCTCATGGCACCGGCCAATGAAATGAGCATTTTACCTCCTGCAAGTAAGTGTTGTTCATATCCCTTTGCAGCATCGACCACCGTTGCCGCATTAAAGTGTAAATAATTTCTCTCGATAAATTGCGAGATAGGACCTCTTTTTTGTTCCATGATAAAAATTTAATATAAGGAGTTTGATTGTTTTCTAAGGATTAAAAATGAGCATAATGAATACCAAGAATAAGGTAAGGTGCATAATTCCCATGATTGGAGTCGTTCGTTTACCTAAAAAAGTAATTAGACTTAACAACAACGTAATGACAAACAAGATTGTTTCAGTAGCACTCAATCCAAATAGTACCGTTTTCCCCGTTAGCATGCCTACGATGAGTACAGATGGCACTGTTAGTCCAACAGTAGAAACAAAGGCGCCGTGACAAAGGTTTATAGCCCGTTGAAATTCGTTGTTTAAAGCTGCTTTAACGGCAGTCATCGATTCTGGGGTAAATACGATTACCGCAATCAATACCCCGCCTAATAAGGGCGGTAATTGAGCGGCTTTGATTCCGTAGTCAACGACCGTAGCCATATTATGAGAAAGCAAAACTATAGGTAATATCATTCCCAATAGAATAAGAGATCGGATCAGGATTTCGTTTTTATCACTTTTGGGCGCGGGCGTGGTTGCTGTGATTCCTTCGTTTTTAGATCCCGTGGATGAATAACGCTCGGAGAATGGAATTTCCATCGATCTTGCTTTGGGTTGAACATACAAGTGCTGGTATCCTTTCATTTGTAAAAGCAGAAAAAAACCATATAAAACGACCACCAAAGACGATAGTATGATCGCTTGGTTATGGGTAAAAATCCCCTGACCGGCTCCTTCTATAAAATTGGGTAACAACATCGAGATTCCGCCAAGCATAATAATCATTCCAAGATAGGATGCCGTGCCTTGAGCATTGTACTCTTGTTCGCCGTATTTCAATCCACCCAACAAAATGCAAAGTCCAATGACTAGATTCATGATAATCATCATGACCGAAAATATAGAGTCTTTTCCAATCGTTGGAAATTCACCCGGTCCCAACATGACCGCTGAAATCAATATCACTTCTATGGAAACAATAGATAAGGTAAGGATTAATGTACCGTAAGGCTCTCCGAGTTTGTGAGCGAGTTCATCGGCTTCTTTGACAACGCCAAACGCGGCTCCAATAATTGTAATTAATAAAACTAGAAAACCTATGGTAGCTGTGACCGGTGTTATTGAATCACCTAATAATGAATTTCCAAATAGTAGAAATGCCAAAACGATTGCCCAGACCAACACCAATCGAATACGGGTATTCATTGGAACTATATTGGAAAAGAGTGATTTATTATTTAAGGACTGCTTAGACATAATTTTGCTTTGTTAAGATGTTAATTAAAACAAAGCAAAATTAGATTGAATAGGCTAGTATATAATTATCCTATGATAATTAATAGATTTTTTTAGACTATTTTTCCTTGCGAATGCGACTCAAACTTACCGGTGTCATTCCCAAATAGGAAGCGATGTATTTTAAAGGAACCCTTTGTATCAATGTTGGAGAGTCAGTCATCAATAAATCATAACGTTCTTTTGCAGAAAGTAGGTCATTAGAAATCATTCTGCTTTCAATTTTTAAAAGCTCTATTTCAGCTAGTTTTCGACCCCAATTGGCAATATGGATATCAGTTTGATACAATTGAGTGAGGTGGTTAATGTTTATTTGATATAATGTACAATCCTCGATTAGCTCAATACTCTCATAGCTTTTTTTGTTTTCTACATAACTGCGCATGGAGAGTATGGTTTCGCCCTCTTGGCCAAACCAAAAGGTAATGTCGTGGTCTTCTTGCGGAGCAAATGCTCTGACAATACCGTTTTTAATCAAATAAATATGTTGTTCAATTTTATCGGCTCTTAGCAGGATGTGGTTTTTTGGAAATTCCAATTCCACAACCTGTGCTGTTAGCGCTGCTTTTGAATTTTCAGGCAATTTATATATGCAATCTAAGATTTGATCTATCTCCATAACGTTGATTTTTTTATCTTTAGATGTAGCTGTTACATTTTGGGGATAAACACCGATATAAAGGTATAAAAAAAGACTGAATAGGCTAATTTTAAAAGAATCACTAACTTCAATTTTCGTAGTAATTTGAGCTAAAAATATAGTTTTTTTCGGTAATTTTGAAAATCAGTTATGATTAATCTGACAAGGAGTAATCCATAGAAGTTGATTTTTTAATATAAAATAAGTTGAGAATGGATAATGCACGAGTTTATAAGATGTCGTTTGCCAGTGTTTATCCTCATTACATCCACAAGGCAGAGAAAAAAGGGCATACTAAAGAAGAAGTGAATACGATTATTTTCTGGTTAACTGGATATGACGAACAAAGTCTGCAACAACTCATCGAAAATAAAATGGATTTCGAATCCTTCTTTGGTCAAGCACCACAGCTTCATCCCAATGTTTCAAAAATTACTGGAATCATTTGCGGGTATCGGGTTGAGGATATCCAAGAACCATTAATGCAAAAAATCCGCTATTTAGACAAACTAATAGATGAACTTGCAAAAGGCAAATCAATGGATAAGATTTTGCGTAAATAGTCAAAAAAACGTGGTAGATTAATGGCTATTAAAGGATTTAGAATAAGAGTGAAAAAAATACTAATACCACGACTCCTAAAACGACGACAACTAAATTTTTAAAGTTAAGCAGAAAGCTGTTTTTCGAGAAAGGAGTATAGAGTAGCGCTCTAATGGCACGTTTAATTTGTTTGTAATTGATAACTGTAAGTATAGTTAACAGTACGCTATAATAAATAATCGATGCTAATGCATTGACTTGATAAAAGATATCGATTAAAAGTATGTTGATAAAAACAGGCCATAAATACAGTATACCTAATACCTTGGTTTTATTGACCGCTAATAAGACAATACCTATTAATTGTATCATGCCAATGATTATTTCATAACTTTTTGAAAAACTATAAAACACCCAAACCAAATCTTGACTGCTTAATTCACTAACCTTTAGTTGCAGATACGTATTTCGATTGTTTCCAAACTGTACATTCGCAATTTTACTTATGGCGTAAATGAGCAGTGAAAAAGACAAATAAAAACGCAAGATATAATCGATATATTTTACTAATTGCGAACTCGAAATTGTCTTCATTGGTGGTTTTTTATAGTTATAGAATTAGAATAGCCAATTTTTTATTCAGTAATACATTTAAATGAACACTTTGCTTAAATATTGTTATTTTCTTTATTTAGTGCTGTTTACTGGCTTATAACTATTTTAAAAAAATAATTAATTCACAAAAGTTTAGATTTAACAGCTTCTAGGTTTACCCTCTGTTTTGAAGTTGTTCTTTCCAGGCTGATTTAGAAATCGAGTATATAAAATTCAATTTGGGTTCCTCTCCAAAATAAGGAATTTCTTCTTCTGCAATTTTTTCGGCTCCAAGGCGACTTATAGCAATTTGCGACCGGATATTATTTGCTCCAATGTGAAAGTAAACCTTCGATATAAATTGGAAGGCATAGTCCAACATCAATTGTTTCACCATTTGGTTGATGCCTTTTCCCCAATGAGAAACCGCGTAAAAAGTATAGCCTATCAAAAGACTATTGTCTAGTTCTTTATAGTCGTAAAACCGCGAACTTCCCACGGTGAGACCAGTCGATTTGTCGACAATTTTAAAAGCGCCTTTACTCAGCATAGCCCCTTCAAAGAAATTTTGAAATTCCTTGCGTTGCCAGCGGTCTTTATTGGGGTGTTGCTCCCATATTTTCGCGTCAGAAGCGACGCTGTATAGTTCTTCAAAATCTCCTTTTTCCAAGGGTAAAAGCAACACTTTTTCATTTTCTAAGGTTGGCTGTATGTCAAAAAATGATACAACGTGTTTTAAGGGCTTCTTCATCAGGATATCGATTTGTTCGTCTTCACCTAATTTAAAAATGTGTTGTCCAAATTCAAAAAAACCATTTTTTTCGTAAAAGCGAATGGCGCGAGCATTTCCTTCCCATACACCGAGCCAGATGTATTCAACGCGATGATTTTCAGCTTCTAAGACTGCCTTTTCATAAAGTAATTGGCCTACTTTTTTACCGTGAAATTTTTGGGAAACATAAATGCGCTCAATTTCAAGGGCGTCGTCATTTTGCTTTTCGGTTTGGGAGTTTCCAATATTTAACTTTAGATAACCCACAACCTGGTCATTTGAAAGTGCAAAATAGAAGAAAGAGTTTACATTTTGCAGTTCCCGCGTTAGTTTATCACTGGCAAAACTCTCTTCCAAATAAGCAGTCATATTGTCATCGCTATTTCCTGTAGAAAAGGTTTCGAAAAAGGTTTGTTGTCCGATTTTTTGAAGTTTTTCAAGTTCGTTTAAAGTAACTTTTTGAATGGTTATGGATTCCATAATACTAGTATGCTAAAGATTTTTAATGAATTGTGCCAAGTCGCGTTCTATGGCAGTGCCATTTTCTTCAAAATGAGTTACCATGCGGTCGCGTTCTATTTTAGTCTTGTTCTGACTTAATTTTTTTTGAGCTTGTATAGCGGTGATTTCTATTTCAAAAGCAACTATGCCGCGTAACATGCCGTGTTTGTATTTGTCGCTTAATTGGTTCCATTGTTCTAAATACTCCGGTTCGTAGAACGAAATCATTTTTTCTAAGGCTTGTATTTTGGATGAAGTGTCTCCAATTATTCTTGCTTTACCGTAGGCGTGCACACTGACATAATCCCATGTTGGCACACTTTGGATATTATCGTAATGTATGGGCGATATATAGGCGTGCGGTTCAGAGAATATAATCAATGAGGTGTTTTGTTCTATATACTTGGTTTGTTCATTTGTCGTGGCAAAATGACCACTTATAATCAAAGTATCTACCCGTTCCTCAATTATAAAAGGAAGTTGTGTTGCAATCGGTTTGTCTCCTTGATTTGTTATTATAGTAGCAAAGGAATATTGCTTCATAAAAGCAATTTGTTCGGCTTTATCGTGGAATTCAAACATTTTTGGTATAAACATATACAGTTGTTATAAAAAATAAAGTTACTAGAATTGTTGCAATCAATTGATTGATTAAATGTTAATAATTTTTAATTATAGTGTTTTTTCTACTTCGCTAATGTAGTCTTTAATTAGGCAAATTTTTTCGAACCTACGACACAAAGAATTACCCCTACGGTAACAAATAACATACCCATACTGACTTGTTCCTGTAATAAGGTTGCGGATAAAGCCAAACCGAAAAAGGGCTGTAAGAGTTGCAATTGACCAACCTTAGCAATACCGCCTTGTGCCAAGCCTCTATACCAAAAGATAAAGCCGATAAACATACTGAAAAAACCGATATAGAATAAGCCAATCCAGGCGGAAGTATGTATCGTTTCAAAATCTGACGGCAGAAAGAAAAAGGTTAACGGTAGGGTAAGGGGGAGCGAAAGCACCAATACCCAGGAAATAACCTGCCAGCCACCTAAGCTTTTGGATAATTTAGCTCCTTCTGCATAACCCAGTCCGCATAAAACTATTGCTAATAACATCAGTATATCTCCAATGGGTGAAGTTTCGATACCTTGTGAGAGGGCATAACCTATTACTAATAAGCTTCCTAATAATGAAAAAAACCAAAATATTTTGGATGGGCGTTCGCCACCGCGAATGACACCAAAAATGGCTGTAGAAAGGGGTAACATGGCTAGGAATACCAAGGAATGAGCCGAAGAAATGTATTGTAAGGCAAAGGCAGACAGGATGGGAAACCCCAAAACAATCCCAAAGGCGGTAATCATTAATGATTTTAATTGGGGTTTTGAAGGACGTTTTTCCTTAAAGTACAACAAGGCTATTAAGGCAAGTATCCCGGCTATAGTACCGCGGGCTCCTGTTAAGAAAATGGGACTAAAGTCCATTACCGCGATTTTCGTCGCAGGCATCGAACCACTAAAAAAAACAACTGCAATAAAGCCATTTATCCACCCGCTTGATTGTTTTTCTAAGGATATATCACCAGTATCTATCACGGGATTTAGGGTGTGTCTTAAATTCATGGGGTCGTTGTTAATTTGTAAATAATTGTCTCCAGTGCCTTACTTCGCTACTAATGCAAAATTACGCTACTCAAATTATTAAGTACAGTAACAGTTTTGTATATTTACATGGACACAGTTGATGAAATTATATTATGGGTAGACTTTATAAGTATAGCGAGATTGCGAATAAAATAGCTTGTCAAATTGAAACTGGAATTTTAAAATCGGGGGACAAACTTCCTTCGATTAGGGATTTGAGCTGCGATAACGCTGTCAGTATCAATACGGCAAAAAGGGTGTATTGGGAGTTGGAAGCCCAATCTTTGATTGAGTCTAAACCGCAATCTGGTTTTTTTGTTACGACTCATTTAGAAGCTGATTTACCGCTACCACATCCAAGTAGTCCTTCATTAATGGCCAACGATACCGAGCCTTCGGAGTTGATTACTAAGGTGTTTTCCAATATGGGAAAGGCTGATTTAACCTTATTCTCGATAGGCATTCCTTCCGGAAATTTGTTACCGTTGAGTAAGTTGAAAAAAGAAATTGTTTATGCTACCCGAACGCTAAAAGATGGAGGAACGGAATATGAATTGTTACAAGGTAATATAAAACTGCGTAAGATGGTCGCTCAACGATCCCAAAGTTGGGGCGGTAATTTTCACGAAAATGATTTAATTACCACTAGCGGGGGGATGAATGCGCTGTCATTCTGTTTGATGGCTTTAGGAAAACCCGGAGACACCGTTGCTATGGAAAGTCCCTGTTACCCTGGTATTTTCCAGTTGGCGATCAGTTTGGGGTATAAAGTGATAGAACTGCCAACTCATCCGATAACGGGTATCGATATTGACGTCTTAAAAGCGGTAATTCCTCAAATTAATATGTGTTTGTTGGTTCCCAATTTTAATACGCCTTTGGGCAGTTGTATGCCCGAAGAAAATAAAAGAAAAGTAGTGGAACTATTAGCCAAGCAAAATATTCCGCTTATTGAAGATGATATTTATGGCGATTTGTACTTTGGCAATCAACGTCCAAAATGCTGTAAATCCTTTGACACTACAGGTAATGTTTTGTATTGTAGCTCGGTTTCAAAAACTTTAGCACCTGGATATCGAGTAGGGTGGATAGCACCGGGTAAACACAAAGAAAAATTGTTAAAACTAAAATTGGTACATTCGTTTTCTTCTACTTCAATTATTCAGGAAGCCGTTGGTAATTTTTTAAAGACAGGACGATATGAAAATCACTTAAAACAATTGCGTCGCACATTGCAACAAAATTATCACAACTATGTACAAGCGATTATCGAATATTTTCCAGAGGGAACTAAAACCAGTAGGCCACAAGGTGGATTAGCCCTTTGGGTCGAATTACCAAAAGGCATAGATACGGTAAAACTGTATGATATTGCCATTAAGAAAAGAATAAGCATCGCTCCAGGGCGGGTGTTTACCCTTCAGAATCAGTTTGAAAATTGCATGAGACTATGTATAGGATTACCTTGGGATGACGGTTTAAAATTGAAATTAAAAGAGATTGGAACGCTTGCTAAAAATATGAATTAGCTTATCTGTCACCGAATCTTCGGTTCAAGTGGGGTAGTCGAATGGTAAAACAATTCACATATTAATTATCTTTGCCGGAATTAGATTCGACACAAATCTGTGATAAGATAATTGAGTATTGGATAGGTGTTAGGTAATATTTTATAAAAAATATATGAATACAGATATTGATTTAGAGCTATTTGAAGTAGATGACTTTAAGTTTTACTTTAGCTTGGTTAATAATGAAAACGTGATGGAAATGATTACGGAAAGGGCTGTTCCGTTGGAAGAAGCTGAGGCTGATTTTGCAAAGTTAATCAAGAACAATGCACTTGATTTTCATTTCGGAAGTTTTAAGATTCTCGATCGAACTACTGGGGATTTTATAGGATTGGCAAAATTGGAGATTGAAGAACTAGGTAGTGTTAAGGCCGAATTAGGCTATATGCTTTTACCGGTATATTGGGGAAAGGGAATCGGTAGTCAAGTTGCTAAAATCTTAATTGAAAAAGCATACTTACAAAAGCACTTGCAAAAGTTAGTTGCCATCATTGATCCAAAAAATAGTCCCTCTCGAAAAATTTTGATCAATAACGGATTTGAATCCGTGTCCTTTGAAGATTTTGATGGGCTAGCTGGAGAAATACTCGAATTAAAACTACATCGGTAATGGAGTTAAAATGATTGGAAAGTACAAATACATGCTTTAAGTATGTAATTGTATTTCTTCTAATCTAAAGCGGCATATTTTCTGAATAAGCGTCTTAGGAAGGGCGGTATCATAAGGGAATTGTATAGTGCCCTTTGCGCATTTGTAACTGCTTAAATCATCTTTAAAAGCGGCTATAGCGCTAGGTGTAGGGTAAAAACCGATGTGGGAATTATAAACTGCAAAATAGACCAAGATTTTCCGATATTTATAAGCAGGCATATTATAACTAATGACCTCTTCGGCTTCTGGTAAAGCCGATTTAATGATGTGGCGCAGCTCTAAAGTGCGTTCCAAGCACTTTGGCGGTATTGCTCTTATATATTCTTCTACGCTTGGATACTTATCAGCGGACATAGGCCATTAATTATCAATACAATATAGCATTTTTTGTGCTAAAAACCAAATTCTAGCAAGTTTTTTTATAGTGGGTTTCCTAAAAAATAAAGGATGCCCGATTTTAATCGAGCATCCTTTATTTAAATCAAACATAAGGCTAATTACCAGGCTATGGGAACATAATCTTTTAAAAATTTACCACACCAATGTTTTCCTGTATTAATACCGTCAAACAAGGGGTCCATAACTCTTGCGGCACCATCGACGATGTCTAAAGGCGGTTGAAAATCTTCTTCTTCTTGTTTTCTTCGGGCCATTTCTGCAGGATCTTCGTCAGTAACCCAACCCGTATCTACGGCATTCATATAGATGCCTTCTTTAGCTAGGGAACCTGCTGCTGTATGTGTTAGCATGTTTAAGGCCGCTTTGGCCATATTGGTATGTGGATGGCGGTCGTCTTTATATCCGTGGTAAAATTTACCCTCCATAGCCGATACATTGATGATGTGTTTTTGACCGGTTTGGTCTTTCTTCATCACTTCAGCAAGGCGGTTGCACAGTACAAACGGAGCTACGGAATTGACCAATTGAACCTCAATCATTTCGGTAGTTTCAATTTGACCGAGTTTCAAACGCCAACTGTTGGTTTTTCGCAGATCGACCTGTTGCAAGTCGGCGTCTAATTCGCCTTCGGGAAAAACTTCGGTGGCAACTAAAGCCTTGTCAAATGAATACGGAATCTGTGATAATTGGGCCGAAGCTCGCAGTCCGATTCCCGGTTCAGGGCCGTGCCAAGTCACGGGCATATTTTGATTAGATGAAGCTCCGTTCGTCAACAGTTTTAATTCCTGCAAACAGTCGGTATGATCGGTTAATAAGTCTTGTACTGCTTTTGGTAGTGAATCCACAGGACGTTGTTCGTTTTCCATCAAATGGGTGTAAAACCCAGAGGGTCTGCGAACGGTTTGTGCTGCGTTATTAATCAAAATATCTAAACGACCGTATTTTTGTTCGATATAGTTGCAAAAGATCTCGACGCTAGGTATGTGTCTTAAGTCCAATCCGTGGATATTTAAGCGGTGTCCCCATTCCATAAAATCGGCTTCTTTAGCAAAACGAATGGCCGAATCAACGGGGAATCGGGTAGTAGCAACTACGGTTGCACCACCGCGCAACAACATCAAAGTAATGTGATACCCAATTTTTAAACGCGATCCGGTTATAACGGCCAATTGTCCTTTGACATCGGCAGTTTGAAAGCGTTTCGCATAGTTAAAATCACCACAATCGGTACACATGGTATCGTAAAAATGGTGTAGGGTAGTAAAGCGGGTTTTGCAGACATAACAGTTTCTCGGTGTTTCCAATTCCAAAGGTTCTTTACGAACTAAGTCGTTATAAGCCAGTAATTTTGGTGCAACGAAAACAGCCGCTTCTCGAGCATGACGTATCCCCGTTACTTTTCGAGCGGTTTTGTCCTTGTTTTCCTTTTTGCGCTTGGCAACCAGTCTTCCATCTTTTTTTCTACGCGCCAGTTCATCGCGATCTGGCCTTGAAAATTGACCAGCAGCCTTGATTAAGGCCGTACGTTGCTCTTTGGGTATGTCAAATATCTGATCGGTATCTGTGTTGAGTTGTGTCAATAAAGCGATGCATCGGTCAATTTCTGCTGTGCTTATCGCTGTATTCTCACTGGTTTCATCCTTCGTCATCATAAAAAAACAATTCAATCTTGGCAAAACGACCAAGGGCGCAAAGATAAGTTTTATAATTAGGCTTGCAATTGGTTTTTTTTATTGTGTTGTTAGCTAGTTCAAGGATAGTTTACGTTGTGAAAGTTGACAAAAAGATTCTTCAAAGTCTTTGAATTGATACCGCCATTTACTTCGGTACGACGACAAACAGTGGTAAACGCTATTACTACTAAGCTAACAAAAACTTTTAACTTATGATTTTAACAATTATTTATAGAAAGGAACTTCAATAATTGATATTTTAGCTCTCTTACAAATAGGCTAATTCATGCGGATATCATTATTAATTTGTTTCGGACTACTTTCGTATGTAGTTGTGGGTCAAACAAAAACACCGGTGGACTTCGGTTTACAACATCTCGTTTATCATTATAAGGGCGATCCTGTTGCTATTTTAGTGAAATCTAAAAAAGGAGAAGAAAATGTAAAAAAGCCACTATTTTTCTTTTGTCAAGGCAGTTTGCCGCAACCGTTAATCAGATATAATGAACACGGAAGTTATCCTACTTTTCACTTTAATACCGATAGTCTATCCCTAAATTACCATTTAGTCATTGTCGGCAAACCCTATATACCTGTTATGGTAGCTATTGAAGATTTAGATAAAAAGAGCATGACTTATATCGACAGTGCGGGAAAGGTTCCGAAGGAGTATACCGATCGTAATTATTTGAGTTATTATACCGATCGCAATATAGAGCTAATCAAATACTTGCAAACGCTACCCTGGGTTTCTGATGAAAAACTTGTTGTAGCCGGACATTCAGAAGGCAGTACTGTAGCGGCAAAAATGGCCCTCGATTGTGATAAAATTACGCATTTAATCTACTCCGGAGGTAATCCACTTGGGCGGATTATGTCTATTATTACAGAGTATCGATTTAACGAAACTGTCGAACAGCCCAATGCAGAAAATGCTCTGGCATATTGGCAAAATGTCGTTGACGACAAAACGAATCTAAGCGACGAGCACGGAGATACCTATCGCGCAACTTATGAATTTTCTGAACCTTCGATAAACCACCTGCAACAGCTGAAAATTCCGGTTTTGGTCACTTATGGTACCAAAGACTGGAGCGCCGCTGCAAACGATTATTTACGCGTCGAAATCATCCGTCAAGGAAAGAAAAACTTTAGTTTTATACCGGTTATCGGAACGGAACACAATTTTTTTCCAGTAGATCAAAACAACGTTCCCAACTACCAAATAAAGAATTGGGAAAAGGTAGTTAGAGATTGGGGCAAATGGTTAAGGGTACATTAGAAGGTGTTTGTTACCGCTCGAAGCGGATTTGTTTTATAATAAACTGGGGATGTGGTAAAAGTAAACTGCTCTTAGAATTCTTAGATTACATTTTATTTATTTGTAAAAGCTATAATTATTCGATCTCGCTCTACCTTATACTTAAAAACTATTTCACCATTAACTCCTTTGAAATGATTGCTAATTAATAGATTAACAAATTTTTTATCTCATAATTATATACTCTCGATTTTATATGATAGAAACCATTCTAATAAAAGTAGCTACCTCAACCGACCTCGAAGGAATACTAGAATTACAGTTTGAAAATCAGATAGCCCAAGGGGGCAGTTTGTCGGGTGCAATGAATCGTGATCAAATAGAAGAAATGATGGTAGATATGCCACAAATTGTAGCGTATTTGGGTGAGGAATTGGTTGGTTTTCTTCTTACATCTTCTCAAGCTGTGCAGAAGAATCGACCTATTCCCATTGTTGATGCCATGTTTGCTTCGTATGCTGGAAATCAGTATGCTTATATTTACGGGCCGGTTTGTGTTAGTAGTACACAAAGGGGGAAAGGCTTGGCTCAATTGATGTTTGATGAACTTCAGAAACAACAACCAAATCGGGAGGGAATTTTATTTATTCGCAGTGACAATGAAGCCTCTATACGTGCTCACGAAAAAATGGGAATGCATAAAGTGGGCGATTTTAGTTTTAAGGAAGCTTCTTTCTATGTTTATGCTTACAATTCTACAACATAACGCAGTTGATGAATGGCAGTGTTAGGTTTTTGAACTTCCATTGTAGTTTGATAATAATAGTATATCTTTAAAATATGAAACGATATTTACTTCTTTTAGTAGCACTCTTTTTGCAATTGCAAGTTTGGGCACAGTCGCATCGATTACAGTTTATAACTCCTCATGGGGATTTTAAAGTTTTACTTTACGATTTTACTCCTAAACATCGAGATTTGATACTTGAAGCCGTGAAAAATGGTGTTTATCACAAAACCTTGTTTAATAGGGTTATTGAAAATTTTGTGGTTCAAGGCGGCGAACACGATGAGGCTATTGCAGCACGTGAAAGTGGTATACCGAAAGACAAACTCCAAAGATTAGCTCCTGAATTTGATGCCCGTGCTTTTCATAAAATGGGCGCGTTAGGAGCAGGAAGAGACGACAACAATCAAAAAGCCTCTTTTTTAAATCAAATTTATTTTGTGGTAGGAAAACCCGTACTTCCACATGAATTAACGGAACTGGAACAGAAAAAAGCAATCAAATTTACCAGCGACCAACGGGCGAATTACCTCAAAAGTGGTGGTTTGCCGCGTTTAGATCACGATTATACTGTTTTCGGAGAAGTGTATGAAGGTTTGGAGGTTTTGTTGGAGATTAGCCAATTAAAAACAGGGCAGAGCGATGCCCCACTTCGCGATATTCCTTTTGAAATTACGATAATCGAGTAAGGGACAAAGTGGGAGAATTTTCAACAGATAAAAAAAGGAAGAAACTTTAAGGAAAAGACTACCCCAAGTGTTAATAAACTTTAGCCTTATCATTTAGAGCGCTTCAGATATTTTCTTCGGATTGTAGCTGACGTATTCCTTATGCAGCATTTTTATCGTTTGTAGTTACCGTTTTCAGTTGGTTTTTTAAATTTAGACTGTAAAATTCCTCTTTATTGCATTATAAAATAATTGGTTTTATTGGTTTCTATGGCAACCACTTTTTCAAACCGACCGTGATGGCTAATTGAAACGGCTTGCCTTTTTTTTCCGGGTTCAGTCACTACATAAGGAATACCGTTGCTGTCTTTTATAACGTTCTTTTTTTCAATTTCAACAACCCGGTCGAGATCGACTAAAAGAGCTGTGGCCATCGTGTGGATGCTATTAGGAGATAAGTATGATTTGGTGTAGTAAGTACGACCTTCACAGAAAACATGACCTGATGCAATAGTGTTATTGTGGTATATTATGGTGCAAATCAGTTTTTTGGGAATGTATTTCCTTAGGGAGGTTTGTCTATTGTATATTTTGTATGCAGCTTCTTTCATGCTCCACAACAACCATACTGTCATTTCCGAGTTCGAACTCGTTGCAATCAGCAATTGTTCATCGAGGGTAAATAGTTTTTGAAGAAAACCTTTGCGCTGCCAGTTGCTTTCAACACGAGTTTGTTTTAAATCAATTACATCATTACCGATCATTTGGCTGCCAATTTGGTTTGTATAATTTCAACGGCAGTTTTCACGTCCAACATGCGTTCCATAGACTCGTTGTCAATGATGATATCAAAGGCACTTTCAATATCTAATACGATATCAACTAGGTTGGCCGAATTTATATGGAGATCCTTAATGAAATCCGTTTTCTCTGTAAGGTTTTCATGAGCTTCTGGCTTATCGGTATAAGGCTTCACAATGATTTTTAATTGGGCAATTAATTCTTCTTTTGTCATAAGTGTTTTATATAGGTAATCCCGTCTTCCTGTAATTCGGGATTAAAAATTAGTTGTCATATTTTTTAAATAATATACATGCATTAACATCGCCAAAACCAAAACTGGCCTTTGCAATGATGTTCAGATTGATGTTTATCGTTTTTAAAGGTATTTTGGAAGGACTAATACGTGCTGCAATGGCTGGATGCAGATCATTGCAGTTGGTATTTCCAAACAAAAAACCTTCATAGATTTGCAATACGGTTGCTACACTTTCCATACTGCCTGCCGCGCTAAGACAATGTCCTGTCATACTTTTTAAGGAATTGATGTATGGAAAATCTTCTCCACTTCGATTCAATGCTTTTGACCAGTTTTCGATTTCCAAACCATCCTTTGTTGTGGCAGTAAGATGTCCGTTTATAGCATCAACATCTGTTGTTTTGATGCCCGAACTTATAAGTGCTTCGGTAATACAACGTTGTACGGCTGTACTGTTTGGAGCGGTCATACTTCCGGTTCCACGTTGTCCACCAGAATTTACATGCCCGCCCAATATTTCTGCATAAATCGGGGCACCGCGCGCTAAAGCACTGTCTAAATCCTCAATAACAAGAGCTCCAGCACCACTTCCAGGTACAAATCCAGAGGCAGTTGCACTCATCGGTCTTGAACCCAGTTCAGGTTGGTCGTTGTATTTTGAACTGCAAACGCGTAAGGCATCAAAACCAGCCCAAATATACGGACCGCTATCTCCAGTACTACCGGCCAATATGCGTTTGGCTTTTCCAAATTTGATGCGTTCATAGGCCATTAAAATAGCTTCGGTTCCGGTAGCACAAGCCGACGAATTGGTCGTTACTTGATTACCAAGTCCTAATTTCCCACCCAAATAGGCACTTATGCCGCTGTTCATGGTTTGTGCAACTACAGTACTGCCCAATCTGCGGGTTTGTAAGTCATCAATTTTGTAAATGCTTTCGCGAAATTTATCGATACCCGAGGTACCTGATCCAAAAATAGTACCGCTGTCCCAATCGGGGTTTTCGTTGATTTCTAGGGGGAGTCCTGCATTTTTCCATGCTTCAACTCCTGCCATAACACCATATAATATCCCCGTACTGTTAAAACCTCTAAGCTCGAGATCGGTAAAATATTCCGATTTGAGTTCGTCAGTGACTTGAGGTTGACCCGCTATTTGGCAAGAAAACTGTAATTTTTCTAACTGAATATCGTGGCGAATACCAGAAATACCATTTTTTAGGGCATGTGTAAATGCCGGAATGCCAACCCCATTTGGAGACACCACACCCAGGCCTGTGATAACTACCCGTTTCATAATCTCGCAGTAATCATACCTGACAACATGCCTTTACAGACTTCTTGTCCAGCTTCATTTTTCATCACCACCTCACATTTGAGTTTTCCAAACCTAAAAAAAGTCTTTTGAGAACTAACCGTAACTTTCTCATTGGGATATACCGGTTTTAAAAACTGTACATCGGCCGAAGTAAAGGCAATTACAGTATCTTTCTTAAGCTCGTTGTTAAGTAAGAAAATTCCCAGACAAACCATACCAATCTGTGCCATGGTTTCGGTTAATATGACTCCCGGGGTTACGGGATTATCGTTAAAATGGCCTTGATAAAAATCGAGGTTTTCATCAAAGGTATAGGTGCCTACAACGCCATTTTCATCGGCATGAAGTAATTCGTCTACAAATAAAAAAGGCTTGCTATAAGGCAATTGTGCTATAATATCATTTAAGTTCATCGTATGTTGTTGTTTAGTGTAATTACCATTGTAATAAAACCCGTTGGGCTGAAAAACCAGGACCAAAACTCAACATCAGACCTTTTTCACCAGGTTGGGGTTTGTTGTTCATAATGCGTTCTAATACATACAGCACCGTCGCACTTGACATATTGCCGTACTGCATCAGTACTTCCTTGGTATCGTCGATATTTTTTCCCAATCCAGAGAATAGCGCTTCGACGGTAGCGACTATCTTTTTACCGCCTGGATGAAAGATCATATGGTCGATATCTTTAATCTCTAAATGGTTCTTTTTTAGGAAAGGGTGTATAATCTTATCAAAATGTGAAGCAATTACGTCGGGAACCTCAATGTCCAATAGCATCTGCAAACCGCCATTGGTTAGCTTAAATCCCATCATGTGTTCGGCATCATAAAAGTGATACATCTCTTCGTCGATAATAGTCGGTCCGCAGTCTTCTTCGTAGGAGGACAACAGACAACAGGCTGCACCATCGCCGAAAATAGCAGCACTAACAATATTCGGCATCGAAAAATCATCGAGTTGAAAAGTTGCGGTCGGTGCTTCAACAGCAACTACTGCGGCACGCTTGCCGGGATTGGCTTTTAGGAAGTTTTTCGCATATAAGATACCCGAAATCCCTGCAGCACAACCCATTTCGGTAACGGGTAACCTTACTATATCTTGTCGCAGTTTCATTTTGTTAATCAGATAGGCATCTAACGATGGAATCATGATACCTGTACAACTAACCGTAATAATATAATCGAGAGATTGCGAATCCCAATCGGCTTTGTCCAATGCTTTTTGGAGAACTTGTTCACCTAAAACAATGACTTCACGGCTGTAAATATCATTTTTATCTTCAAAGGAAGTTTTTGTAAAAACCTCTTTAGGATCCATAATGGAATACCGTTTGTTTACTGCAGCTCCTTCAAATATTTTCTTTACTTTTTTAATAAAACGCTCGTCTTGACCCTGTAACCAAGTATCCAAAAGAGGTAGTATCTCGGCTGTGCTACGGGAATATTGCGGTAGTTGCTTAGCAACCGTTATTATTTTTACGCTCATATCTTAGAGATTATCCATTGGTACCGAAAAGCCCATTTCCACTGAACGGTGTAGTTTTTTAATTGTAATGTTGAAGAGAACTTTTGCAGTTCCTCTTTTCGAAACCCCCGTAATATGGATACAAGCCCATCTTCTCGAGACATGCGGTTTAGCCCAAACACAATACCGATTATTTCAAAAAGCCTGTAGGCCAGTTTGCTGCGTTGCAAATCGTTTATCACGACTCCCAATCGGGCATTCGAATTAAATATAGTGATTAAATCCATTACTTTTTCATTGGAGAAATGATGTAAGGTTAGGGTGCATAAAGCGATGTCGTATTTTAAATTTTGAAACTCTGTGTTAAAAACATCCAAACAAACGTAGGTAATATTGGGGAATTTGGCAGATAATCTTCGAGCATAATTAATCGTAAAGGCATTGGCATCCACACCGATTAGTTTAAAATCTAAGTGATTTTTCAGGCCGTAGTCCGCCAACATGCGCAACATATCGCCATTGCCACATCCAATATCAACAATACATAGGGTCTTGGAAAGATCAGTCTGGCTTAATATTTGTTTTATACCATTAAGAGTAAGACTATTACCTCCTAAAAGTTGGTTGATACGTGAAATTTTATCCAAGGCCTCGATCAACTCGTCACCTTCGAGATAAAAATCATCCATGATTTCCGTTTCTTCGGTTCTGTATTTGGTGTTTATGCTCATGAGGTGGGTATGGGTTTACCGTGAGTTTGTTTGATCATCCAAGGCAATACTGAAGGTACCATAGTTACTAACTGAAACAATACATTTGAAATCCTTTCATTTTGTAAAACTTTGGCTAAGATTCTACCCATAAACAAGCGTTTGCCAAATTGGGTTTGCCATTGTTGGGTGTAATTCTTTTCTAGTAGCTCGCGCGTAGCTATTTTACCGTTGTAATAATTCACTACGAGTTCTGATGCAATTTTAGCGGCATGTATCGCCATGGCCATACCGTTTCCACACAGCGGGTGAATCAGTCCAGCCGTATCGCCAATCATCAGTATATGGTTTTCTACAGTCGGTTTTTTATCAAAAGATATTTGACTTATCGTCAGCGGTTTGTCAAATAGGAGCGTGCTGTCTTCAAAAATATCTTTTAAGTATTTGTTTTTATAGAGTACCTCCCGCTGATAATCTACGGTATTCTTATATTTTTTAAAAGTTTTATAATCGGCTAGATAACAGATGTTCATGCTGTTATTCTCCACTTTAGAAACACCACAATAGCCCCCTTTAAAGTTATGTAAACCCACAATATCGTTGGGAAAATCGCCAGAATAATGCGCCTTTACCGCTAACCATGCTGACGGTTTTTGTATAAAATCACGTTTTAAAACCTGATCGATATTGGATCGTTTGCCATAAGCCCCTAAAACTATCTTACTGTTTAAAACACTATTGGAAGTAATAACTGTAAACAAATCCTTTGAAAAAGTAATTGCGGTAACGGTTTCCTTAAGAATGGTACAACCGTTTGCGATGGCTTTGTGGTATAAAAAATCATCAAATAGATACCGGCTGATTCCATAGCCCCCTAGGGGCAGCATTGTTTTAACCAACGTACCGTTGCGGTTGCTAAATTCGAGTTTACTGATGTTTGTAGGTTGTAATTGCCGTATATCAACATCCAATTTTTGAAGATAGGCTTGAATTTCATTAGAAACGTACTCACCGCAAACTTTATGGCGCGGATAGGCAGATTTTTCAATCAGCGTCACGCTTATTCCATTTTTAGATAAATGTATGGCGGCTACCAATCCAGCAAGACCACCACCAATAATAATTACCTTGGGATTCGTTTTCATATAGCAATTTAACTATAAAAATGAAAAACCACCAATTTGTAAAGGTTTTATTTTAATTTTTATCACTCCAATACGCTACAAGTCTATTCGGACTTCGCCCACAGTTGTTTGTTCCTAAATTTAAAATAAAGTGTCATAGGAATCGCAATAAAGACAACAATTAACATGGTATAATTTATTTCTATAATTTTCATGTTGATTATATAAATGCAGCTGATCAACAAGGCTATTTAAAGAGTTGTTAATAATGAATTTTTTAGCAGGATTCATTATTTTTATGGTAGTTATGTTTTTCCGTTTTACGGATTAAGTCACTTCATGATTATTTCAAATTTAGGGCAGTACAAGGTTTTAATGGGCTAAAATTTTTGCCTAAACAACTAAAATGTTTAGAAATCCATAATTTTATTTACAAACTACGAATCCGTACACAGGTGTTTTTTTAAAATTTCATTAATGCGTTTTTGTCGTGTTTCGTTTTTTTTGGCAAGAACAAGCGATTGCAACAGCACTTTTTTTGTCGATTTACTCAGGCTGTCAAAATAATTTTTCGCAACGGGATTGTCTTTAAAAGCCGTTTCTAGGTCTGCTGGAATAACTAATTCTTCTACTTCATCGAGGATCGTCCACGACCCGTTTTGTTTGGCAATTTCGATGCTTTGATAGCCAGCAGCTGTCATCAAATCGTTGGCTATAAGTCGATCTATCTTCTTTTTGTTGATTTTGGACCAAGTGCTTTGTGCCTTTCGTTTGCTGAAGTATTGATGGGAGGACTCGGAATCCACTTTGACTTTTTTACTATCGATCCATCCAAAACACAGAGCTATGTCTACCGCTTCACTCCAAGTTATGGAACTTTTTTCAGAACTTTTAGGGTAGAATACCAACCATACAGAGGCTGTGGAGAGATGGTTTTCTTCTAACCATTTTCGCCAAGCTGTAGTGCTAGTAGGATAAAATATTTCAATTTCTTTTTTCGACATCTTTGGAATTCAGGATGGTTTTTAGCTAAGGGAAATATACTCAAAATGCAAGTAAATACAACCTACAATTTAGGGGATAAACGGGATGGCGCTATAAATAATTGCAGTAGATAGTTTATATTCGTCAAAAATATTTTTATCCATGAGCGCAATTTTGTTCGAAGAAAAACAACGTTTTAACCCATGGTGGTTGGTAATACTCTTAGTTGCTCCTTTTGGTTTGATGCTTTACGCAACGTATAGGCAAGTTTTTTATAATGAAACATTTGGGAATAAACCTGTTGGTACTGTTGAATGGTTCGTATTTGATTTTTTATATGTGCTTTTTTTACTCTTTTTTTTCAATATTAAATTGGTTACTCAGTTACGAACGGACGGTATTCGAGTTGTTTTCCGACCGTTTTTTGCAGAAAATTACTACAGTTGGAATAACATCCAAGATATTTCTATCATAGAATATGCTCCTTTAAAAGATTATTGGGGATGGGGTATTCGACAGGGAAAAGATGGAGAAGCATTTACGGTGAAAGGAAATAAGGCGATTAAAATAGTTTTGACCAACAACCGCAGCTTGCTTATCGGGACACAGCTTCCTCAAGAAATAGAAGCTATTTTAAATGTTAACGGAAAAAATATACACTAGATGTACAATCGATGAATCTGCGTAGAGGCGTATTCATAAAATAAACTATTAATAAATATATTATAATGACTAAATACCTTTTAGCTGTTTTTGCCTTATTCTTGTTTGCGTGTAAGAATTCGGACTTTGATGATGCTTCTAAGCGCAATGAGGATTGGGCTTATTGGATTGATGACAGTACTGGAGAAGGGTCTTGGATACGCATAGGTAGGAAAACAACGGTTGATGATGGGGTGTATTATATGTTTTACTATAACGGTAAAATCTATGAAAAAGGAAAATTAAAAGACAAAAAACATATAGATACCGTTTTTGTATATGGAATTAATGAAGAATTGATTAGATATAAAGTCATTACTCCAGATACTATTGTGGAGACCTATGTGAACAATGGTGCATTTATTGAGTATTACCAAGATGGCAGTGTTTATCAAAAAGGTACAGTTACGGATAATAAGTTTAAAGACGATTGGGTACGCTATTATAAAAATGGTCAACCCGAATGGATTCAGGATTGGGTTAACAACAGGGGTATAGTGACTTGGTACTTTGAAAATGGGGCTACGATGAGTTATTCAAATTGGAAAGATGATGTAGAAGAGGGTGAAAGTGCTTCTTTTTATGGGAACGGTCAAATGGAAATGAAAATAAATTGGAAAAAAGGCCTCAAAGACGGAAAAAGTGAAACATGGTTTGATAGCGGGACTCATAAATCTATCCGTTATTTTAAAAATGACACCTTAAATGGCCCTTACCAACAATGGACCGATAAAGGTCAAATGGAGGCTGAAGGTACTTACACAAAAGGAGAATTTAGCGGTACCTCTTGGTTGTATCATGATAATGGAACCGTAGCTGTTGAAGGTAATCGTAAAGGTGATCAGCTAGATGGACTTTGGAAAAAGTTTGATGAAAAAGGAAAACTTATCGAGAGTTATTATATTGAAAATGGCGTGCGAATCGAGTAGGGTACAGCTGTTTTTTGAATGACTGTATTTTGAATCAAATAGATTTACGGGAAGAGAAAGCAGTAAACTGGCTCTACCCATAAATCACTATTCTACTGTATGAGACAGTTTGTCGCTTAAGCTTAAATCAAGAGAAGTCGTAGGATTCGGTTTGACTTTTTCGAGCATGTTTCTCTATAAAATGCTTAGTAAACATCATTACTAAGGCTCCAAAACAAAAGGCAAACATCACCCAAGGGGTACTCTCGATACCATAATTATGAATAGCGAGTCCACCTATAGCGGCACCAAAGGAAATTCCGAGATTTCCGAATGAAATGGCAATACTATTGGCAAATTCCGGCGCTTCTGGTGCCGATTCGATCATATATGCCTGTGATGTTAAAAAACAAGGTGTTTGCAAAAATCCCCAGATTGCAATAATCAATACGGTTCCTATAGATAGGGGCCCTGAAAAATAAAGGGGAATCGAAATCAATAACAAGCCTATTAAAAAAGCGGCAGTGGTTTTGGTAATGTTTTTAGTTAACCATTTCCCAGCTATAAAATTTCCAAAAACGCCCGTTACCCCAAAGAGCAATAACATCATACTAATGGTTTTAGCATCCATTTGGTTCACTTTACTCAGGTAATCAGCAAAATAACTATAGGTCGAAAATAGCGCTCCTATCAGTAAAAAAGAAAATACGGCGCTGGCCAAAAAGCGGGGTTTTGTCAAGATTTTCAATTGAGTAGCATAGGGTTTTCGTTCTTTTATAGGTAAAGAGGGTAAACAAAGCATAATTACAATAAATACCATCAAACTAATTAAAGTTTGCACCATAAAGGAATATTGCCAATGGTCAAAAACACCAGCAATATAGGTAGCAAATGGAACCGTGGTGATGGTAGCAATTCCGATACCGGCAATAACAATGGCCATCATTTGGTGAGCTTTTTTTTTGTCGGCAGTATCGGTTGCTGCAGCAACGGCGTTAGAGACTAAAACGGGATGTAAAAAAGCGGGAAGTACTCTTACTGTCATCAAAAGCCAAAAAGGCGGAGCTAAAGAGGAAATGAAACCCGTAAGTAAAAAGATAAACAGGGTCACTGCCATCAGTGTTTTTCTGTTGATTCCCGAAGTAGCCATAGTCATAAACGGACCGGCTAGGGCAACCGTTATGGCATAGGCGCTTAATAATAACCCTGCTGTACTAATGCTGATATCGTAATGTGCGGCAATTTGCGGCAATATACCAATCACGCCAAATTCCGTGGTAATCATACCAATTAGGCATAAAGAGCCAATGTATGCTATTTTGTTTTTAAACATAAATACGAGTATTATGGAATATTTATTCCAATTAACTGATTAAGATTTTACAGCGTCCCAAGCTGCTTGTATGTAGTTATCAAGGTTGTTATCCTCTAGCTGTATGTATTTACTGTGGTGTAATTTCACTAGAGATACCAATGAACCGCTTGTAAATCCGATCCATTCCTTGATGTCACCATCTTTTATCAATTGCTGCTTTTGCCCATCTTGATAGATAGCATCCAATTCCCGAACATATAATCCACCTTCGTGTTTTGCCTTAGGATCGATATTAGGAGAGTAATAAAACTGCTCCAAAAACATAAAATCTAAGGGTTCGTTAATGAAATAGGTCATCATTTTCTTCCAAAGATGTATGAAACGCTGTTTTACTGACAGACTAGAATCATAACCTTCTATCATAATTTTGGATTCCTTGCCTTTTAGATAGAAGTACAATTCATTAATCAAAATTTCTTTAGTCGAAAAATAATTATATATCGTACCCATACCGGTATCTGCCTCTTTGGCAATTTCAGACATGGGAGTATTGTCTATGCCCTTAGAAACAATCAGTCTCAAGGTGGCTGCTAAAATTTGTTCTCTTTTGGTCATCAGCTTAGTATAAAGTGATGCAAAAATATATAAATGGAATGATTATTCCAATTTTATGTTTTTATTGTTTTTAGTGAGGGAAATAATTTGCGACAAAAGCTAAAAAAAATTTATCGGGTGAATTTCAAGGAATGGGTAGGTAATAATAGAAAAACGGCAGTAAACTAACGTTTACTACCGTTTGGAATTGTGATATGTTATAGGGCGCTGATCAATAAAAACATCAGGTTAGTTTATTCTATTTTTAGCACTTATGTAACTATGAATAATCCGGCAATGGCAGCGGCATCGCTACCGCTTAAAACCTCATCGTAGGCGGCAGAACCTGCAGCTGCGCCAAAGGCATTAGCGGTATTAAAACCGGCTTGATTGGTGTTTTCTTCTCCTGCATATACAGCATCAGTTGCTGCGGGCATGTTTCCGCCATTTCCCAACTCAATCCAACCTTTGTTGGCTCGCATTCGCCTAACTTGAGAAGCGTGTCGAGCTTCGACGGAATGTATTTGAAGTGCCGCTTGCAAAACCTGCTTGTTGCTCATGACATTACCAGCTTGACCTTTATAAGCGCGTACACCAGTATCTTCAAAAGCTTGTGCCAATATAAGAAATTGATTATAGTCTGTAAAGGGACTAAAATTTCCGCTTACCGTAAAGTCAAACGTGGGCTTGGTAGTAGGTGTTTCACCAAGAGCGGTTAAGGTCGATTTTAAAAAAGCGACGTGGGCGGTTTCGTGTTTTGATATTTGCATAAAAACGGTTCTATCATCGGACGGAATCAACCCCAATTTGCCTAAACCAATGCTGTAATATTCATCTTCCAAATACTCTAAAGTTAAAGCCAGTTGTAAAGCGTCGGTCAATGCAGTTGCCAAGAAAGCAGGGGCAACTATTTTGGATTGGCCTGCATTATCCGCTTTTGCGGTGGTGGATAACATGGCACCGAGGCCAAATGGAACGGCGGCTAAAGCGGTGTTTTTGCCAAAATTTGCGATACTCGATATAGCCTCTGATCTGGAAGCTTCTTTGGAGAAGAAATTATCATCCGAAAGTTTTTCTAATAATCTAAGAATGTTCATAATAGTTGATTTAAGGATGAATAATTATTGAATTCCCTGTTCTTTCCACGTAAAGGATGTTTTTATAAAACCTGCAGCGACCATGACAATATCTTTGGGGTCTTTTGCTAAATCTAATCCGTTGGCATCAATGACATCGTCACCAGAAAAATCCGTTGATCTCGGATTGATTAAGTCTCTGATAGCAGCGGCATGTCTTGCTTCTACAGAAACAATTTTTCCGGCAATGACCAGATAATCTGGATTTGAAATGTATTTTCCCGCACCATTATAAGCTGCTACTCCGGTATCCTCTAAAGCTTTTGCTGTGGCGAGTACAGAGTTTCGATCGTTAAAGTTGACGTTGGAATATTGAAATTCTAAGGTGGGTAAAACATTAGAAGTAACACCACTAATGGCTGCTTTAAAGAAATCTCTATGAATGATTTCATGATGGTATAAATCTGTAAAAAGCTCTCGCTCTTTGCTCGAAATTCCAGAATAGAAATTATTGACTACTTTACTATAAAAATCGGCTTCTAATTGTTCTAAAGCATAGGCGTAATTCAGAATTCCAACATCTCCGCTACCCAAATCAAATTTTGTATTGGGTTGTATAATGGTGGTTGAGTCATCTTCACAGCCGACAAAGGCGAGTCCTGCTAAAGCAATTCCCATACCGCTGAATTTTAGAAAAGTTCTTCTGCTGTTATCCAGTGTTGCCTGTTCACCAGATACATTGATAATTGATTTTTTCATAATTTTGGTTTAATTTTTTGTGGTAGTTAAAAATTAAAATCTCTTTAGGGCATTAATACCGTATCAATGACGTGTATTACTCCATTAGATTGGTTTACATCTGCAATGGTGACTTTGGCATTATTTCCCTTGGCATCTTTTACAAATAAATCTTTTCCTTTTGTCCAGAAAGTCAGTTCTTCTCCTTCAACTGTTTTTATGGTGGTTTTACCCTTTCCAGCCGTTACTGCATCCCATATTTTTTTTGCACTGTAATTCCCAGAAAGCACATGGTAGGTTAAAATTTTGGTCAGCATCGCTTTGTTTTCGGGTTTTACAAGATTTGTTACAGTGCCTGCTGGTAATTTTGCGAAAGCCTCATCAGTGGGGGCGAAAACGGTGAATGGTCCTTTACTTTCTAAGGTTTCAACCAATCCAGCTGCTGTCACAGCTGCAACAAGTGTTTTGTGGTCTTTCGAATTAACCGCATTTTCAATGATGTTTTTAGAAGGGTACATGGCTGCGCCACCTACCATAACCGTTTTTTCTTTAGATGTTTGTGCGGCCAAATTTTGGCTACAGCTAAAAGTCAATGCAATCATTAACATGGCTGCGATTTTTGAATTTGTGTTCATGAGTTTATCTTTTAAAGGGTTCCATTATTGGTATATAAAAATCACTTACGAGAAGTAGTTGTGTTTTGGTTTTAAGATTTTTATTTTATTTTAATAAAATATTTAAGTTTGTTTATGTAAAATGAAATAATATTGATTAATACGGTAATATTCATGGTCTTTACTTGTGGTTTTTGTTTTTATAAAATAGGAACGAAATCTAAACAGACAGCATTCATACAATAGCGTTGTCCAGTAGGGGGAGGTCCGTCGTTGAAAAGATGACCGAGATGGGAATTGCAGCGCCCACATAACACTTCTACACGTTGCATGTTGTAAGTGTGGTCGTTTTTGTAAATAACGGCACCTTTTCTTAGAGGTTGGTAAAAGGATGGCCAGCCACAACTAGTAGCGAATTTTGCATCGGACATAAAAAGCGGATTTCCGCAAACCGCACAGTAATAAGTTCCTTTCTGATCAAATTGGTAATATTTTCCGGTAAAAGCAGTTTCTGTCGCCGATTTTCGTGCAACTTCAAACAGTTCTGGTTTTAGTATGGTCTTCCATTGTGAATTTGACACATTTAAAATCGTGCTGTCTGTTCGAGAATAATAAGGATTATGTACCTTAAATTTTTCCGATTGTGACAGACCATTACTGCTGAGTAAAAGGAAGACGGCAGGGACGAATATTTTCAATAATGTACTCATATCGTTAAAATTTATTTTTTATATTAAATTATTTACGATAAAAAAGATTTTATGGTTTTTGTTTCACAGCTGTTTTATTTGTTTACATTTGGTGATAAAAATCAGCACCATCAAAACAACCTATTCAGAAGAAGAGCTTGTCGTTTTATTAAAAGAGAAAAATGAAACGGCATTTAATTATCTTTACGATCACTATTCCAGTGCATTGTATGGTGTTGTTTTACGCATTGTTTTGTCCAAAGAATATACAGAAGAAGTAATTCAAGATGTTTTCGTGAAAATTTGGAATTCCATTTACCAATACGACGTTTCGAAAGGTCGGTTTTATACTTGGATGATTAATATTGCTCGAAATACAGCCATTGATTATCTTAAATCCAAAGGTTTTCAGAACGAACTAAAAAACCAAAAACTTCCCAATTTCGTATATAATTCTACGAAACTTTCTGTTTCAAATACCACAGATTTTATTGGCTTCAACAAGGTGTTAGAAGGTTTGGAAATCGATAAACAGGAATTGATCGATTTGGCCTATTACCAAGGATTTACTCAAATTGAGATTTCTGAAAAGTTAAAAATACCTTTGGGAACGGTAAAAACAAAAATGAGAAATGCCCTATTAAAATTAAAAGTATTACTAAAAGAATTTCAATAAATTGAACAGTCAAGAATACATATCATCCGGAATCATAGAATTGTATATTCTAGGTCTTGCATCTGTCGAGGAAGCGGGGATTTTGGAATGTGTTATGAAAAATAATGCAGACGTAAGAACTGCTTTTGAGGAGACTCAGAAAATCATGGAAGACCTAGCAACTGCAGAGGCAATGGCTCCCCCTATAGAGTTAAAAGCTAAGATTTGGGACAGAATTAAACTAGAAAGTAAGCTTGGGCAGCCCGTATCAAATGATAAGTTGCAGACCCACAGTTTGGAAGCAGATTCAGTTCCTATATATAAGGCCAGTTTAAAAGTAACAAAATCTGCGTATTGGAAAAAATGGGCTGTAGCAGCTTCAGTGTTGTTTTTGGTGAGTACTGCTGGAAATCTTTTTTGGTTTTCGAGTCAAAAAATCAAACAAGACAAACTGGCAAAATTGGAATTCGAAAACGAAACTCAGAGCTTGGCTTTACAAAAGATACAACAAAAATGGAACTTGGTTTCCAGTAGCAGTATACAAACGATTGCTTTAAAAGGTGTTGAAAAACATGCCGATTCAAAGGCTATGGTTTTTTGGAATAAAGACTCGAAAGAAGTTTATTTAAACGCGGAAAATTTACCAGCAGCACCAGAGGGTATGCAGTACCAACTTTGGGCAATAGCCGATGGTAAACCCGTTAGCTTAGGGATGTATTCCAGTGAATTGGACAGTGAAAAACCGCTGTCTATGATTCCAAATGCACAGGCATTTGCTATTACCTTAGAAAAGGCTGGAGGTGTAGAGTCCCCTACAATGGAAAATATGTATGTCATCGGTAATGTTTAAGTAATTGCGCCGTATTTTTTTAAGTCTATCCGTTGCATATTTCACCTACACTAAAAGTTTTACCTACTAAAAAAAGTATATTTCAGTAGAGTAAATTTAAGAGTAATCCCTACTTTTAAAAGACGTTCCTAAAGCTCAAGTTTAATGGGGGTCGTATTCCTAAAAGTTGTTGACAGGCTATCATCTCTTATATGATAAGATTCTAGTTGTCTCTATGAATGAAAATTTTCCATACCTAATGTTTTCTATTTTTATCTTTTCATAAACTATTATTTATCTTTTCATAAACTATTTGTACTGAAACGATACCTTAGTTATTAGTAAAAACTCCAGAATGTCACGGTTTTTATAAGATTGTTTTTCTCAAAAGCCTCTTTTCTTTAAAAATTTGCTTTATAAAAATCTTAAATGACAGTTCTTGGTTGGGATCGGTTCCAACCGGAATCAACAAACAAATCCTGGGCTAAAATTCAATTTTATAGGGAATGTAGTATTTAGAAATTGAATATGAGCATACTATATAATAAAAGCGTTTTTACCTGGTGTAAACAACTTGGGGATGGATGCAAACAACGGGGTCTGTATAAAAATAATGATGACTATTGTGAAATAAATAAGTGTATTGGCTCATCTTTAACATATATGTTAAAGATGAGCTATTTTTTATTGTTGAGTCGTTTTTTTTATCACAATTGTTTATATAATTATGTTTCTTTGTTTTGAATAAAATACAATTATTTATAAAATACGTATGATATATGTAAAATATATTTACTTTTTTGTAAGAGATTTATTAAAATTTTTTTATCTTTATTAAAGGATTAAGCAATATTTAACCATTGACGAATTTTGTGTTTACAGCTATTGGATGTATAGGTAGTTGTCAAATTTTATTATGATTTGACGCGTTCCAGAAAGCACATAGGAGAGCAGCGGGAGGTGTTTCCCGACTGGTGATGGACAGCCTGATTGCGAGTTTTTGTATCTACAATTAAACAGTATAAACTATATTAAAACTTAAATTATGAAAGCAACAAGAAAAGAACATGATTTTTTAGGAGAATTGGATATTCCAGATCATTTGTATTATGGAATCCAAACCTTTAGAGCCGTTGAAAATTTTAATATTACAGGAATTCCTATTTCTAAAGAACCTTTATTTATTAAAGCATTAGGCTATGTGAAAAAAGGGGCTGCAATGGCCAATAGAGATTGCGGTGCATTGGATGCAAAAATTGCAGAAGCGATTTGTTACGGAAGCGATCAAGTTATAGCAGGTAAGTTTAATCATGAATTTGTTTCCGACCTTATTCAAGGTGGTGCAGGTACCTCTGTAAACATGAACGCCAATGAAGTGATTGCCAATATAGGTTTGGAATTTTTGGGACATAAAAAAGGAGAATACAACTTCTTACATCCAAACAACCACGTAAACTGTTCACAATCTACCAACGATGCGTACCCTTCCGCATTTAGAATAGCGCTTTATCTTAAAATGGACCACTTCATCAAAACTCTAGAAAACTTAGAGATCGCATTTAGAGCTAAGGGGAATGAATTTAAAAGAGTGTTGAAAATGGGTAGAACCCAGCTTCAGGATGCGGTACCCATGACTTTGGGACAAGAATTTAATTCTTATGCAACGACCATTGGCGAAGATGTAAAACGATTAAGAGATGCTCAGAGTTTATTGTTAGAAATAAATATGGGAGCTACTGCGATAGGAACAAAAGTAAATGCCCCAGAAGGATACCCTGAAATATGTGTTAAATACTTGGCTAAAGAAGTTGGAATTCCCTTGACATTAGCACCGGATTTAATCGAAGCTACAGTTGACACTGGAGCATACGTACAAATTATGGGTACGATGAAAAGAACAGCGGTTAAGGTTTCTAAAATCTGTAACGATTTGCGACTGTTAAGTTCAGGTCCTAGAACTGGTTTTAATGAAATTAATTTACCGGCGCGTCAACCGGGCTCTTCCATTATGCCAGGAAAAGTAAATCCTGTAATACCGGAAGTCGTAAATCAAACTTGTTTCTATGTAATTGGTCAGGATTTAACTGTAACGATGGCTGCCGAAGCAGGGCAGTTGCAATTAAATGTTATGGAACCGGTGATTGCCTTTGCTATGTTTACTTCTTTGGATTATTTAGCAAAAGCGATAGACGTTTTAATAGATAAATGTATAAACGGTATTACGGCAAATGAAACCCATTGCTATAATATGGTAATGAACAGTATCGGAATTGTTACTCAGTTAAATCCGATACTTGGCTATGAGGAAAGTGCTAGTATTGCTGGTGAAGCCTTAAAAACAAATAAAAGCGTCCATCAAATTGCAGTAATGGAGCGCAAGCTGATTACCCAAGCAAAATGGGATGAAATTTATTCTTTAGAAAACTTGATAAATCCAAAATTCATAACCTCTTAACCCTTAATAAACGAATTTAAATTTTTTAATTAATAGCTAAGAAAAAATAAAATTATGAAAAAAAACATTTTATTATTGCTGCTTTTAGCAGTAACACTTCAAGTGCAGTCGCAGTCTAAAGTTAGTCCGAGGATTATTATTTTAGCAACTGGAGGAACTATTGCTGGTTCTGGAGAATCATCAACAAAGGCGGCCTATACCGCAGGTAAGGTGCCTATTGACGATTTATTAAACGCCGTACCCCAAATTCATAATTATGGGAAAATCACCGGTGAGCAAATCGCTTCAATCGGAAGTCAAGATATGAATATTGTGACTTGGTTAAAATTGACTAAAAGGATCAATGACATTTTTAAAAATGACGAAGCTGATGCTGTTGTAATAACACACGGAACCGATACACAGGAAGAAACGGCTTATTTTTTAGATTTAACCACCATGTCTGATAAACCGGTAGTTATTGTTGGTGCTATGCGCCCATCAACTGCTATGAGTCAAGATGGAAATAGAAATTTATTAGATGCCATTGTCGTTGCTGCTGATCCTGCTAGTGTGGGGAAAGGGGTTGTTGTTGCGATGAATGAAAAGGTTTTTGACGCTAGAGATGTTACCAAAACCAGTTCAACTAATTTGGAGACTTTTCAATCCAAAAACTTTGGCCCCATTGGTTTAATCTATGATGGCAAGGTAAGATATTACTATGAGTCTCTTAGAAGTCCTATAAAAAAATTCGACGTAACTAAATTGACTTCTTTACCGCAGGTAGAAATTATTTACGGTTATGCCGATGCCAATCCTAACAGCGTTTATTGTGTAACCAATTCTGGACCAAAAGGAGTTGTTTATGCAGGTATGGGAAATGGTAACTTTAATGCACCTGTTGGAAAAGCGCTTGCAGAAGCGGCTAAAAAAGGAATTATTGTTTGCCGCTCTGGTAGAGCAGGTGCTGGTAGAATAACTTTGGATAACGAAGTAAAAGATGCAGAACTTGGTTTTGTAGTTTCGGATGATTTAAACCCTCAGAAAGCAAGAGTTTTATTGATGTTATCGTTAACGGAAACAGCTGACCGATCTAAAATCCAACAAAACTTCTTCGATTATTAATCGCTCTAAAAGGGGGTCTGTAGGCTTTATGGATTCCCTTTTTTATCAGCAATATAATAACTAACTTAAAATTCAAATTATGATCTGGATCGAATTTGCTGTCCTCATTGGGATGATCCTTATTGGATCACAAATGAAGGGAATTGGCTTGGGTGTTATGGGAATGGTAGGTTTATTTATCTTTCTTTTTGTCTTCAAAATGAAGCCAACAGATCCTCCCCTAGATGTTATGCTTATTATTATGGCTATTGTTACTACAGCAGCTACTTTACAAGCCAGTGGGGGATTGGATTATTTGGTAAGTTTGGCAGAAAGAATTATTCGTAGCAATCCGTCTAATATCACCTTTATTGCACCTTTTACTGTATATTTTTTATGCCTGTTTGCAGGTACCGCCCATATTGTTTATTCGTTATTACCAATCATTTCTGAGGTTTCCGCAAAGAAAAGGATTCGTCCTGAACGTCCATTAAGTATTTCAGTTATCGCTTCGCATTTAGCCTTAACAGGTAGTCCAATGAGTGCTGCTACAGCTGCTTTAGTAGTTATTTTAGCATATCAAGGCGCTTTAGTGGATATCATGATGATTTGTATTCCTGCCAGTATTATCGGTTTATTAATCGGCTGTTTTTCTGTGATGAAAAAAGGTGTCGAACTCAATGATGACCCGGTTTTTATTGAAAAAATGAAAGATCCAGAATTTGCAAAAAGCATGGATACCAATTCCCAAGGTAAAGAAGTAGTATTAAAACCAGGAGCTAAAACCTCGGTTCTCATATTTGCTGTTGCTATATTGTTAATTGTAGTAGCTGGGGCGTTCCCAAATTTAGTGCCCAGCTTTGAACCGGGAATGAAATCCCTTGCTGTTACTGCCGACGGTTCATTAACTATGGTCACCATCATTAGTGTCATCACCTTAACTGCTTCTGCAGCGATGATGCTAATCACTAAAACGAGTACTACCGAGGTTACTAAAGCCAGTTTGTTTGTGTCTATGGCTTCTGCCGTGGTTTCCGTATTTGGTGTAGTATGGATGAGCTCTACGTTTATGCAGTCCAACAACGATATCATACAAAAAGCATTGGGAGGTATAGTTTCCGATTATCCTTGGACCTTTGCTATTGCCGTATTTATAATGGGGGCCTTAATGTTTAGTCAGGCAGCGACAACCAAAACCATGATGCCTTTAGGTATTGCTTTAGGTTTACCGCCATCGGCGTTAATTGCTATTTTCCCTGCCGTGAACAGTGATTTTGTTTTACCGGGTTATCCGACTTTATTGGCCGCTATCAATTTTGATAGAACGGGAAGTACTAAAATCGGGAAATTCGTAATCAATCACAGCTTTTTTGTCCCCGGTGTGGTAGCTATAGGTGTAGCCATCGCAATTGGTTTTTTATTGGGATCTTTTATATTATAAATCATTAGTATACAAATTTTGAAGTCAACTTTATTTTTTCGCTTGTTGTAAGTAAAATTAACGACGGTAAAGCGATTACATAAGACCATAATTTAAACTAACCACTAGATATGAAAAAATTTTATTTATTTGCACTTATTGGTTTTATTCCAATCGTTGCATTCGGCCAAGTCGATCAGATGGAAAGACAAACGGATGAAGGAAATAGGATTTTTGTAGATACTACAAAATCTCTGATTCCCACATCTAAACAATCCTTATTAAGAGATGTCGATGTTATTTTTAATTCCCAAATGGGCTTTAATAGCTATTTTACCGACGGAGATCACAATTTCTCTAATTTTAATGTGGATCAGTTTCGATTAGAGATTAAGGGAAAAATACATGATAAAGTATATTTTAGATTTAGAAATAGATATACCCGACAACCGGTTCCAGGAAATCTTGATAACATCAGCAGGTCCATCGATTTAGCTTTCCTAAAGGTTGATTTATCGAAAAGAACCAATGTGTCGTTTGGTAAATTATGCGCAGATTGGGGAGGCTATGAGTTCGACCTAAATCCTATTGATATCATAACGTATAATGATATCATAGAATATGCCGATAATTTTTTAGTTGGGGCTGGAATTTCACATACTTTAGCAGATGGAAATAACTCCTTTTCATTTCAAGTATTGAATTCACGCACAAAATCCTATGATGAACAATACGGAGCTAGTGCACCGCCCGCAATTGAGGCTTCTAAATTTCCTTTAGCTGCCGTAGTTAATTGGAGAGGAAGTTTTTTCGATGGCAAATTTGAAACTACTTATAGTTATAGTTTTTTCAATGAAGCCAAAGAAACACATATGAATTACTTTGCATTGGGAAATAAATATAAAGCAAAGAATTTTGTTTTGTATTACGATTTTCAGTACCGTGATGAAGGACTTGATCGTTTGGGAATTGTATCTGATATCGTTAATAGCGAATACCAGTATGCAGCAGAAAAAACACAATATATTGCCAATTGGGTTAGAGCAGAGTATTTGGTAAGTCCAAAGGTCAATATTCTATTAACAGCGATGAACACAACGCATTCTTGGAAAGATAATCCTGATCCCAATGGAAGCTCAAAATTATCAACGAGTTATGGACTTATTCCAATGATTGAGTACATGCCTTTTAATGATCTAAATATCAGATTCTTTATTGCATATACGGCAAGAAAGTATGATTATACAAAATATGCTGAAACCACTTATGGTGTAAAGGATTATACTACCGGTTTTCTAGGTATTGGATTCATTGCGCCCCTGTTGGTATTATAATGTTTTGAGTTAATCATGTCGTTTTTTTTAGTACATCAAACAGCAATAGACCCAAGGTTTATTGCTGTTTTTTTTTGAATTAATTATCTTTTATAATTTAGGTGTACTTCTAAATTATAACGAATAAATCAAAATACCTTCCGTATTTTTGATAATTATCTTTAAAAAAACTTTTAGAGGTGTTTTTTTACGTTTTATAGGTATATATTCCTTGTAAATGTTCGCTATTTTTGTAACGTAAATTGATATCAATATCCACTTAAGTGATTTTGTATAGAATAGCAGTTTTTATAAACAATACTTCTTAAGAATTGAAAGCATTTTTTTCGGATTCATTAAAAAAATTGTTTTAAACAAGTAGTTTAAAGTATTTATTAAGGTTTTTTTAAAAGTTTAAACTTGATAATGGACTACTTATTCTCTGTATTATACTTATTTGGTTCGTAAATTTCCAAAAATACATTACTATAAACAAGCCACATTTTCATCTTTTTATTCATTTGAAGATGTTGTAATTCAGGTTGTCAACGTTTGCAAATTGAAACTGTATAAGGTTGTTGTTTCTGGTGAATTTAATGAATATAATCCGAATGTTTTATGCTAGATGCCACTATTGTTTTAAATAGACTTAAATTATACTTAAACGTTAAAACTGACTTACAGTTGTCTACCCTCTTGAAGGTAAAACCCAATACTATAACTTCTTGGAAGAAGAGAAATAGTTTACAGTTTGAATCTATCATTGATATTTGTGAAATCAATGAAATCGATTTAAACGAACTCTTCTATGGAATAAATAGATTGAAAACTGTACAAAACAATGACGATGTTGAGGAGAAAACAGGGGTTAAGATGATTACTTCGGATTTGCAGTTTCAATATTTGCTAGAAGCGAAGACCCTTATGCCAAATATGACTCCCTATTATTTTCCATTTTTAGAACAATGTGAGATAGCCTTTCAAGTCATTACTGAAAACATGACTCCGACGATAGGAGTGAGTACTTTTGTGATTTGTCAAAGAGTAGCTCTGGAACAGTTAGTTGAGGGTAGGATTTACGTATTGGTTAAGAATAAAAAAGGTATTTTTATAATGCGATTTAAAGCTGCAGTCAATGAATATGAATTGGCATTTACAAATGATAATTCGTCATTTAGAGATAAAATTATTAAAACCGATCGTATAGGAGAATATTGGGAGGTTAAGGGGACTTTTTCTGCCACTAGAATCTCTCTTTAATAATTTTTAAATCACCTGCTCTTTTGACCATAAAGCATCTTGTACGTCTTTATATAGGAAAGAAAAACGAGTTTAAAAATGCTGTTTTTTTAGGAATTTGTAACTTATTTCTGTATTGGTTTTCATATTTCAAAATGTTCTATTAGCTCCAAGAGATTGTTATTGAAATAAAAAGAGCTTTTTTATGAATGGTTTTGTCCAAGTGTACACTGCTGTTTTTGGCTTAGTTTTGTTGCGAATTCGTAGTCAGTAAGGGATACGTGGTTCCTTAGGCTTCTGTAGTTAACTTATCTGTGTCAATTCCTTGTGCAACCAAGTATTTCAATACCATAGTGGCGCGATTTAGTGATAGTTTTTGTCATTCGTAGCATCGACTTAATACTATAGCAATTAAATAGTTCAATTCAATGAGCTCTTATTATTAACAAATAGGCAAAATAAAAACTTAGGTATTAGCAGTTCTCTATTTTTTCCCTTTCAATATAGCTGACGATATTTGCCCACAATGGTGTGAATTATGAAATAGTGCAATGGAAAAGAGTCTTATTCTTGTTATGTTACCAAACCAAGGTGTTTCTATTTCTTCAAGCCATTCGTGATCCGTAGTATGGAGCACTAATTTTTTAAAAGTAGTGTAACCATCTTCAAAATACGCTTTGCTTACGTCAAGGTCATATTGAACTCCAGTATCTTTTTGACCAATTGTGGTTGCCACAACATTGGTCTCATAGCCGAAAAATTCACCAATTAAATTTATTGTTTCGCCGATATGTCTGTAAATAAATCCAACTGTTGCCGTTTGCTTTGTTAATCGAAAGTCAGTATTTTCTGTATTTATTTTTTTACAGAAATGAGAACAGTCCATTTTGTTCTGTTGTAATAGTTGTAATAAGATTTCTTTTTGCATGATGCTATATTTTAATTTTTTTTATTTTTTAAAAGGGTTTCTAAGTTTTTTAATTTGATGTCCCAAAATTTGTCAAAGTGATTTATCCAATTGCGAAGCTCTATAAAACCAACTTGATTTAGGGTACAATAACGTTCTCTGCCTATTTCTTGGATGGTTATAAAACCTGCTAACTGTAAAATACCAATATGTTTAGAAACCGCCGGTCGACTCATTTCAAAGTTTTCAGCTAACCGACTTATATTGTAACTGTCTTTGGTAAGTAAGTGTAATATTTGTCTGCGACTTGGATCAGCTATTACCTGAAAAGAATCAAGAGTTGGTATTGCCACTGTTATTGTTTTTAAGGAGGTTAAGCATTTTTTGAAGGTTGTTTAGCCAACCATCGGTCATCGCTGTTAGGATACTATAGTTTTCATCTTTGAAACCAGAGTGTTTTAGATTCAATAGGGTTCCATTCTGAGATGATTCCAATGTCCATTCAACTATAGTGTCTAGTGTTGTAATTCCTGGAGCAGAACCACCTTTCCAACTGTAGGTAAGTTTTTTGAGCGGTACGATTTCTAGTACCTGGCAATAAAATATTCCGCTTAGTTCCAGGCTGGGAATTGGATTTGTCCGAAATTCAAATTCATGTCCTACTACTGCTTTAAAATTGTTAGGCATTAGCCATAAAGCAATTAATTCTGACTGTGTGAGGTATTTCCAAACTTCGTTTGGCGATTGCTCGTACATCCACTGATGTATAATTTCTCTTTTCATATTTAAGTTATTTATAATGCATGAATTTAAATGTAACTTCAAAGTTACGTATTTTTTTCTAAAAGTATTAATGTTGTAAAGTTTTTTTAGAGGTGTATCAAATAAATTACTCCGATTTGTTGTTAAGCTTTATGATGATGAAAGACTTAATGTTTGGCACTTTGCAATACAGCTTGGAATTATTCACCATGCTTTTATCGAGAAGCAATATGGAATAATCCGAATTAGCAGTCGTAAACTGATAAAATAGGTACACTTTACCACGCTACCCACTTATCATAAATATGTAAGAGAGCACCAGGAATAGGGCTATGAAAAATATACTCCCTCATATCATCCTAATGTCTATAGTAGAGCTGAATTAATATATTAAGAAGTTATAAGGGATAAACTAATAGTAAAGGTTGCAACTTGTATCTCGGTCTCTAAGAGCTTGGATTTGACCCTCGCCATAACGGGTTTCAATGGTCTTAGAGAAATAACCTTTACGAATATTAGTTTCTTCGCGAGTATCGTGCTTTTTGTAATCTAAATGAGCATCTAGCTCACCTTCTAGTAGTTTCTCGACGGCTCGTTTTTGTAGCTCTCTAAAAAAGCTATTGCGTTCTTATCCTGTCTTAAATTGTTTGAAAAATGCGTCTGGAATGGAATCGATTGTTTTTATAACGGTATGAAATATAAAAAAATGACTTGGGTTAATAAAAACCAAGTCATTTTTAACTACTTACATAGTTTTTTGTACAGTGTCTTCTGTTAGCCCTAAACTCTCGTGTTTATCGCATTAATTTGTCCATACTTTTATTATAGGTTCTCTATAATCTTCGTCTTTTTCGTGTATTTCAATTTCTTGTCTTTCTGTGTTTATGTTTAAGTAAACTTCCGAATATAGATTTACGTTATCTTCTTCAAAAAATAGTTTTAATTTATAATAGTCACTTTTGTCAAGATTAACGGTTTTTTCATTCAATGAAAACGCTGTTGCTGAAATGGGCTGTTTTGAAAAGCCCTTGTCGAGCTGCTGTTTGTATAGCTCTGCTAAAGCTTTTATGAATTCATCGCTTTCTTGTCCTGTAGATGTAAGTTGAACTGCGTTCGCTACAAAACCACCTTTACTATTTGGTTTGCCGTTAACTATACCTGCACCAATTTTTGAACTGACTGCAATTTGCAATCCAACCGTTTTGCCTTTGTAAAGTCCTTTCACAATATAAATATGTGAAGTCTCCGTTTTAGTTTCTTCGGTGATTTTTAGAAAAATGTCGCACCAACCTTCCGTTGGGTCTATTCGCGAAGTAATATCTTCAAGCCTCATATTTTCAGAATTATCTTTATTTGATTTGTTGTTTTTTTTACATCCCAATAGTAAGGAACAAAGTGTCATAAGAACTATTGTTATTACTTGTTTTGACATATTTTATCTTATTACGTTGTCATTTTATAGTCACTAAGTACGTTTGTAATTGGTTATTATGCTTATCGCTATTACACAAATTTTTTAATACTCATCATATATCCTAAATGCATTCCTTCGTGATAATTATTGAACTCAAAAGCATCCTTAATAGTAGCTAGATGAAACCCGGTTGCTGTTGTACGTTCGTTATAGGTGGTAAATATGCCTTTTTGAAAATCGGTTTTGGTTGTTGCTATAAGCGAAATTAAAAGCGCTTTCAGTTGTTCGATTTCGGCTTGTGAAGTTTTTCCGGTTGGCTTGCTTTCGTTTTTATATAAATTTATAATGTCGTCCGAAATACACATGGGCAAGTTTGAACCTTTGTAAATTAGTATTTGCTGGGCAACAATGATGTGTCCTATATTCCAAATAAGGTTATTATTAAAACCATTTGGAATTTTATTCAATTGCTCTAACGAATAAGTATCAAAAAAATTTAGATATAGTTTTCGACTTGTTTTCCACGCCTTAAATAATGCTTCCATTTTGTTCAGGTTAATTACTTATAAAATCACAATAGTTGTGCAAGGGTCTTACTACTTTTGGTCAAAAGCATTTCCGTATGGTAGTTGCGCCGTGTGATGGTGTTAAAAATAGTGATTTTTTAGTTTTTATGGTAATTAATAGGCCGTAAAAATAGCTTATAGCATGTAAAGTAGCGTGAATTTGCGCTTGATGTGTTGAATGGTGTAAAATGGGGAGATTTAATGGACATCGGTCTGCTGTAAGTGTTTGCTTTTCTCGTTGTTATAATTGGAGTAGGAGCGGTGTTAAGTCTGCTGTTTTTTGTTGTTTACAGCTACTATTATCAATTAAAAAGCGGCGAAACTTAGAGGCTTTTTTTATCTTTACTAAAACGGCATTTCATGAAATCAGTGCGCGAGATTAACACAGAAGCGGTGATTCCCAATTCTTTTTCAATCAGTCGATTGGATGAATCCCGTATGGATACAAACTGTTCCAATAGGCTTACTTATCATCGGATTCTCGTAGTAAAAAACGGATCGGGAATCGTAAACATAGACAACATCTTCTATGAAATAAAGAGTAACGCCGTTTTTCTGATGTCTAAAGGACAGGTTTATAGGTTTGAAGATTACTCCAATATTTCGGGTTATATGATGTCATTTGGGGATTGTTTTTGGGAAAAGACCCCAAAGAGTGCCAGTAATTGTAAGGCGGTTTTATTTAATAACACAACTGCTAATCAGCGACTGCAACTGAATGATTCTGAAATGAGTGACTTATTATTCTTATTCCTTTCGCTATTAAACGAATACCGTACAGGGCTATACATCAATCAAATGGACGTATTGGCAGCTTATCTCAAAATTATAATGATTAAGTTGGCCAATGTGAAGATAACGGAAGAAACCACATTTGATAGTCAAGATTATATTCTTTACCGCAAATTTATGGAAATACTTAGTGAAGCATACCGCAATAACCACCGTGTGGATAGTTACGCGGAAATGCTGAACATCACAGCCCGACAACTTAGCGCTATTTGTAAAAGATGTAGTGGTCTGGGTGCAAAAGAACTCATCAATGGACAACTTACAGCTGAGGCCAAACGGCTCCTACAATTTAGTGCTAGTACTGTGAAAGAAATCGCTTATGAACTTAATTTTAATAGCCCGGAACAATTTAGTCATTTTTTTAAGAAAAACACTAAAAATGGTCCCGCGGCTTATCGAAATCAATTTATTCATATAGAAGAAAAAACTAAATAAATTTTGACATTCCAAAGGCATAAATTGCTATTCTTTTAGACTGTTACCAAGAGTAATTTTACCCAAAAATCATTTTTATTATGTATGCAAATCGTTTTAAAAAAGTAGCCGGAATAACAATACCGGATAGTAAAATTGCCACACAAGCCACCGCGCTTTTAGTAGAACACGGTACTGAGTTTATCTACAATCATTCCTTGCGTGTTTTTGTGTTTTCCTCGCTAAATGCACAACGCAAAAACCTGATTCACGATACGGAACTACTGTATGTTGCTTCCGTTTTTCACGACTTGGGTCTAGTTCCGCATTTCAGCAGTCCCGATTTACGCTTTGAGGTGGACGGGGCTAACGCTGCGCGGGATTTTTTAAAAAGTCATGGCCTGCCACAAGAAAAACTACAACTAGTATGGGATACGATTGCCCTGCATACCACCATTGGCATAGCAGAGCATAAAGAGAACGAAGTAGCCTTGATGTATTCAGGTGTTGGTTTGGATGTTATGGGTGAGGGGTATGAAAATTTGACGGTACAACACCGAGAAGAAATCTTAAAAGCATTTCCTAGAAATGATTTTAAAAAGAAAATTATCCCAACATTTTTTGGTGGATTTGAACACAAAACCGAAACCACTTTCGGTAATATAAAAGCCGATGTATGCGCTTTTATGATTCCCAATTTTAAAACAAAAAATTTCTGCGACTGTATATTGCATTCCCCTTGGTCGGAGTAAGTGGAAACCATTTTAAGGAGTCCAAGAGCTACCTTTTGGTTGCTCTTGTTTTTTTCTCGTTAATTCTCCAAATTTTTATTAACTGATTCTCTACAATTTGGGTCTTTTTCATGTTTTCTCACTTATTAACGCACTATAGATGTTTATTAAATGGTTTTAATATGTTTGTTTTGTGTGTGTTAAAGTTTTATTCCATAATTTTTTTCCTTATATTTTTAAATAAAGATTTGATGAGAAAATTTAGTAGTATTTTGATTTTTTTTATTTCACTAAATAGTATAAGTTTTTAGACAGTTTTATTTTATCGTTTTCCCCAATTTTAGTATTTTATTTACTGTTATGAAAAAGTTTCATTGTCCAAATTGTGGTTGTAAACAACCTTTGAAAAAAGCCTGTTTTATGTCTAAATTTTCGGTCTGGCGCTGTTTTCATTGTCAAGTTTTATTAAAAACAAAGGGACTAATGAGTATTGGTAATTATCTGGGGTTTTTAACCGTAACGATTCCTTCTTATATATTGTTATTTGTATTTAAAGTGCGTTTTTTGATCGCGATATTTGTTGCTTTAGCCCTTTTGGGCATGGTGTATTTAGCTGCCGTATTTTATTACTATTATACCACTGTTTTAGAAGAAGTGGATTAGTATTAACTGCCTTTTTCTAATCCCCAAATACCTTTCTTGGAGTTACAACAGAAAGTGAAGTCTTTGGATTTGGATTCTTTTTGGCGAAAAATAGAATTTATACTTTTGAAAGTTTTTTATATTAGGCAAAGCAAGAATATGGCAAACTCTATAAATAACAAAAACACGATAGCTTGATAAAATCAGGGGCTATCGGGAATAGTATAATACAAATGTAATAATTTTTTTATAAAAGTCTAGTTTTAAATGAAATATATTGATTTTGAAAATATTATGTCGCCGGCTAGAATGAGTCGATACCTACAAGCTACTGGGTTTGATACAAGAAGAGCAATGACTTTGTATCGAAAGAATTTAAAATTGTCGCAAGAAATGTTTACCCTTATTAACTGTTTTGAAATTGCATTGCGCAATAAAATAAATGATCAATATATGGAGCAACACGGTAACGATTGGATCCAAGACAGTGTTTCTCTTAATGGTTTTTTCAATACTGAAAAATGTAAGAGAACGAAATCTATAGTTGTAAAACTTTTAAATAGTAGAGATATAAATTCGCATACCAAGCTTTTAGCATCACTAGATTTTGGGTTTTGGAGATATCTTTTTGCACAACCTCAGTTTTACGCAGGGGGACAATGCTTGCTAAAGGTTTTTCCGCTCAAGCCTAGGAGTAGTGCAACTATACAATTTAATCAGAGTTTTATATTCAATAAGTTAAAATCGATAAACGATTTGCGCAATAGAATTGCACATCATGAACCAATCTGTTTTAAGCCTTTTTTACCTATCATTTGTACTAAAAATAGTGTAGAGCATTATAATCTAATTATTGAATTGTTTAGATGGATGGATATTGATGAAAGTGCTCTTCTATATGGATTGGATCATGTCCTGAGCTTATGTGATGAGATTAATAATTTCCGACTCTAATTATCATTCGTGGTCTAGTTCTTTTAAAGGCATTATAACGGTAAGGAGCTCGGGGAAAGTAGCGATTCTAATCACAAAGCACCAACTTCAAACTTAGGAAATAGTTTTATAACAAAAGTCGATCAATAAAAACGCTATAAAATTGTTTCAAACATATTCAATAATTAGTCACCTTGGATATGAAAACTAGTAAGAGATATAAAAAAGCAAATAATTTCCCTAATAATTATTTTTTTGGGTTGTGAATTTTCATAACTGTGTAATTTTAGCGCAAAAAAAGCCTATCCGAAGATTAAGCTTTTTTATAAAGTCATAAAGATTCTTATTTGTTTCGAATCAGTTTTTCTAAGCGTAACATCATTTCGTCTTTTTCTTTAAGCATGCGCTCGTATAGGGCGATTTTTTCATTGTGAAGTTCGATAAATTTATCAATTTGATTTACGGTAGGGTAATAGCTGAAGAGGGAATTCCCACTCGCATTATCATGATTATTTATAGTGTTTGCAATTATATTTACAGCTTGTTCTTCATCAAAATTTTCAATGGCTTCAACGGGTATTTTTAGTATTAGGGCTACTTGTTCGACTATGGTGTTATCGATGGTTTCTTTTTGTTCAAGTAGAGATATTTTTTGTTGGTTCCAATCGTCGCCCAATTCAAAGGCCAAGGCATCTTGTTTGATGCTTAACATTTCACGGAAACGTTTGATGTTGCGACCTTGATGTATTTTGTTGTTTGCCATAACGCTATGTATTGTATGTTCAAATATAGGATTTTTAATTAAAAAATCAGCAGTAAGCGTATTTGTTTCTTCACTCGGATTATGCTTCTTTGTAGCCAAAAGGAGTATATAGTTCACCGTTTGTTAAAGTTGTTTGTACCGCGTTATTTTAAATATTGGGCAAATAGATTGATTGCTTCCGTTTTAACTGCTTCGTATTTGTAATCTTCATTAAAACCTAAACCAGAATTAATATGAGTAGCACCTTGATTAGCACAGAGTAAATATTTTGAGCTTCCCAATTCCACCGAAATTGGAGAAAATTCAGTTTGAACTCGTAACATTGTTTTTTCGTTATTGTCGTTTACATAAAATAAGTGTTTGTTGTAAATCTTACCTTTATTTTCGTTTTCATAACGTTCAAAAACCAATACTTTATGGCCTTTCCATTCGAATTGATCAATACAAAACATGTCCTCTAGGTTTGTTCCTTTTAATTCTCCCTTTTGATGTGCCCCATACAAGACCTTTTTCAAAGGAACTGCCTTATCGTAGGTTTTATTATGATAATAGATCTGGATTAGCTTGGCATACGAGTGATAGTCACTTGGTGAAATTTCAATGATTTCTTTGAAAGTTGGTTCTGCTTTATCTAAGTTCTTCTGTAATGATTCTAGTAAACCAATATTATACAATGTGTCTACATAATACTCTGATTCGGATGTCATTTTTTCTTTCGCCTGATAAAAGGCTTTTAAGGCATTTACATCATCTTTTAAACTTGAATAAGCTTGGCCCAACATATAATAAGAGCGTTCAGGACAATTGAGGATTTTAGTGGCTTTGGTGTATGATTCTGCGGCTTTTAAATAGTTTTTTTGCATTGTATAAGAATCACCAAGACCGGTATAGAATTTTTCATCATTTGGGTTTAATAGAATTGCCTTTTCAAAATTAATTATAGCTTCCTCATAGTTACTTAAATAGTTTAATGTAGATGCTTTTATAAAATAAGGTGCCGGATCTTGATTGTCAAGCTGGATCGATAAATCCATAAATTTTAAACAATCAGTATCATTTTCTAACATAAAAAAAGCTTGCCCTATGTAGTATAAGGATTTGGCTGAAAGTTTATCGTAGTTACTAGCGTATTCAGCTACAATGATATCGTAATTATTAGATTCAGTGAGTTTTTTTAGTTTATCAAGTTCTATGTCCTGAGCGTTAACGCAAATTATAGAAAAAAGTAATAGAATAGTGGTTGTTATGAGTTTCATTAGTGATTATTTTAGTGACTAGAAATTGCTGAAGGAAATTGAAGTACCATTCTTTCAGCCCTTTTGATTTTATTCAAAGTGTTTTTTATTGACGAAAATATAAAAAAATTCAGTCAAGCGTATTTTTATCTTAGCCAAATATGTTATTAATGAACGAACTACTTATTTTGAAAAGTTTATTCTAGCTTAAAAATCTTTTTTCTTAAGTATAAGTAGATTGCGTGCGTTCTTCTCTTCCAAGAATTTGATGTCTCTTTCAATCCAAATTAATTCGAATTTATCAATTACGGCAATACGAGTGCTTTTTCGTATTCTGCATTTGTTATATCAAAATAATATGCGCCGTTTTCCAATTCCAAATCATCAGTTTTGAACAATTTTATTGAAGTTGATAAACGATTTCATGAATTTTTTTAGAAATAAGTGTTTGTTATATCGATTATTTTTTTGTGTATGGCATGTTTAGTACAAGACAATTATCGAGCTTTGTGGGAGTCACCACATATCTGAGAGTCTTGATTAGAAACTTGTCTTACAGCACAGCATAATACAAAAACATTTTAAACTATTATGAATTAGAATTTGATTATTTTTGCAAATGAATTATGTACTTTTTATAAATAGGTACTATAACAATAAAATAAATGAAATCTGAAATTTGTACTTGCCAAGGCTTAAATAGTAATTGTAAAAAATGTTTTGGAAGTGGATTTGTTTCTACTAAATCTGCTATTAAATCTGCAGACAACAAAAACGGGAAGAAAAAACAGCCATTTGAATCGTTTTCGTCTGAAGATTTAGGTCTTTTATCAAAAACTGAGGTTGAAGAAATTGCTATTAGAATCATTGGAGGTTTAGACCTAAAATCAAAAAAACAAATGCAAATTTTAAACTCGATTCCCTTTAAAACCAATACTTTTAGGAGAGATTTTGGCGATAAATTCGAATTACTGGGTGTACTAGAAGCTGAAAAACAACATTTAAGAAATGAACTTTTAATTATTGATCAAGAAATTATGCTAAAAAATTACAAAAGTAATTTCAGGTTTAAACATTTCTTATCAGATAAGGATGTGGACGTTACGTCAAATCGACAGCTCAAAGAATTAATTCGTGAATATAAAAAATTGAAAAACAGCTAACGCATTTTTGATCTTGTAATTTAAAAAACACATAACGCTTATGCTTTATGTGTTTTTATAGTTAAATTAGAGCTGAATTGGTTAACAATGTTTAAAAAATCAACTTCTCTAGCTCCAGTGGTACCGTTAAATGCATCAGAAAGAAATAATATATTTACTTTCTCATCTATTTGATTAATATTTCCTCTGTGCAACTTTAGATTACCCCATTCTTCTAGTAATTCGACAGAACCTTTTACAACAATTTCTTCTGTTGTATTTCTTAGATATCTAGGAAGTGTAATTTCGACTTTGTCGATTATTAAATGCGGAAATACTTCAGGATATGCTATATCGGAATCCCATTCTAATCTAGAATTTACCAAGTTTAACACTCTATCATTTCCAATTTTTGATATTTGTATATCTGGATAAAAAGTTAAATCGGCATAAAGACCATCTTTAAAGCTAGCCAGTACACCGAATTTGATAGCCATTCCTTTTCGAAAGCTAATTTTACCTGGCGAGGTCCATACTTTGTCCAATTCATCATGCAGATGTATTAAAATTACGGTGCTTTGATTATTAATTGTAACAGTAATAAAAAAATTATTAATCTTTCTATCACTTCCGCCATCTACATATTTATCAGCCTCAATATAAACTACTTGTAAACCATTTTCTACTCTTTCATTTATTACGATTTTTTCATATGCTACTTTATTCTCGTTACCAGTTAATCTAAATTTATATTGATAATTTAATCTATTATCAGAAATAAAAAATTTATGTAAAGGAAAGGATACTTTGTTGCGTAGCATGTGTAAATCTTGTCCTTGATAGTCTATTGATGTGTTGAAAAGTCCCATGGCATTTAAATATTTAATTATGCTTATAGATAATCTCTGGTGTAGCAGGTTTGAACTTCTTTCTGTAGTCTTTATAATATATGTTGTTTTGCTTAAAACGTATGATCCCTCGTTGAAAGGGTTTGAAATTATCGTTTTTTTCAAAATTATAGATTAGTGAAAAGCTTTTGTTTTTCTTCCTTTTTAGACTCATATTTGAGTCTTTTCCATCGAAAAAACCGCGCTTTCTCCAAAAATCTTTGGTATCGTGAGTCATTAAGTCGCTTGAGAGTCTTCTATGCATAATACTGCCGAAATACTGTAATCTTTTATCTGAGGAAAATAATAAGTAGATCTTAAAATGCATTTTATCGTAGTAACCATTTTCAAATTCCGATTTAATATATAATTCATGCTTATTTGTCTCTTTTTTTATAAGTTTATTAGCAAAGAAATTAAGATTAGTTGTTCTTCCGTGAGATATTGAGCTCTTGTGAAAGTGAATAGAATCGTTATCTCGATATGTTTCTAGCTCAAAAGCATCTACTTTTGAATATGTGAAAAATACAGTGTCCTTATAATTTTTAATAATATGGGTCAGATGTTCAGTCTTATTATCAAAAATATATTCAGTAGAGCTTTTATCGTATGACATTACGACATTAATTTTTATAGTATTACTATCAAATATGTATGTAAATTCTTTTAAAAGTTCTGGATTTGGAGCTTCATTATTTTTAATATCCCTAGTATAATATCTTAATGTTTTTTGCATAAATCCATTCTCACTATTAAATATATGAATGTCTTTTGCTCCCATAGGAGTTGATCTCATATAGTAGTTGTCTAATTTTATGTTAAAAGAATCCTCTATGATTTTCACCCCTTTTGGAGCTTTAAAATTTTCTAAAAAGAAATATTCAGGGAAAAATTCTCTTACAGGTAAATTACTATAGTATTTTAGCGCGTATTCATAAGTAAAAGAATCTTCATAGGGTTGTATTTCTCTTTGTCCAAAAACACTTTGCCCTAGGAATATCACACAAAGTGAAAATACAAGTTTTATTATCTTATGGATCAATTTCATTTATATTAAATAGACAGTTTTAATTCTTAGAGTCAGATGTTCTCGAATATTAGTTTTTGGAATCATAAGATTCATGTTTAATACTTTCTGTTATAATTTACTAAAAATCTATTCTTTCAAACTTATAAAATAAATTTGGAATAATAGGGTGTTTATAAAACTACATGTGTTTATTGCAGTGAAGGACTTTTTTAGAGAAGTTGTATGTCTTTTGTGGATGAGTTTCTAACTTGAACTTAATTATAAGCAATAGTACGGTTGAGAGCACGATGATTCCTTATGGGGAGGGTTGCTTTGTGAAAATGAGCCCACTACCTTTTGATGCGTTTTGATTGTAAAATCTGTATTACCTCCGCTTCGCTGCGATGCCCTTTGTAGAAGGGGAGTGTTCTCTCAAAACGACACCGTTACTGCGTAACGTTGCTTTTCGTTTTTCAAAAATGTTGTTTCGAGCGAGCTCGACAACATTTTCTTAAAACGAAAAAACCCGACCAAGGTCGGGTTTCATTTTTATGGCGGAGAAAGAGGGATTAATTCTTGAACCCTGGAGGGGGAGTGAGTTCAAAGAAAAACCACGGTCTTTGCCCTTGTTTTTTTTTGTTTTCAGTACGCTTTTGAAAGTAAAATTTTCAACGCTTCCTTAAAACAAAAAAACCGATAGTAAAACTATCGGTTTTTCTTTGCGGAGAAAGAGGGTTAGCCTCTTTTATGCCGTATGCTTTATAAATAGAGATGTTTACTTTTTGAATTTGTCGTGCGCACCTTATTACGAAAGTTTTTAACTATGATTTGGAATTACCTTTGATTCTGATGTAAAGATAAAATAATTAAATTAATTTGTCCTGTTTAGCCAATATATCGAAATATTTTGTTGAAGATTTTGAACGATTAGCATCAATAAAAATTTTGACACTTTAAATTATCTCAGATGCTTCCATTGTGTTTCTTTATCCCAATTTCCAGGGCGTGAAGTGAAAAGTGATGGTTTGAACCAAATATTATTGATTAAATTCAATAACTTATTTGATTTCAACAATCCACCAGTATGCTCTGGCTCAGTTGCAATTGTTATTCCTTGTAATCTTTGAAATATCCATTGCATTAAAGGGTTGTCAAAATTGAGCATTTCTTTGATATTTTTGTCAGACAAATACGTATAGTTACCACTTCCTCCTCCAATCTGTAAGGGATTATTCAAAGTGAAAAAATCTAAATCTATATCGAAGTAAACATTATTTTGTTCATTTGATAGAAGATGATTCTCTAAATCTTGATATTCTTTAAATTTTTTTATTGTGTGAACATTACCATATCTATCTGTAATATATTCATCCTCCCAATCACTTTCAAAAGAGGCTTGACGGCAGTGTACATATATATCACTAATGATGTTTAAATAAGCTGCTGCTAATATATGTGTGTCATTCAGACTTCTCAAATTAGCCCAAGAATATAAAGCAACATCCTTATTGTTACTCAAATCCAATTCTTTTAACCATTCTTTTTCCATTTCCGTAGGATAAACTAAATCCTGATGCCAATCTAATGTAACCAAACTTGGAGGATAGTTTATACTACCTTCATTCAATAGCTTTTGTGTCCATTTATTCCAGAAGAAAAAAGCATATCTATGGTCATTAAAAATAGAAATCTCAATACTTTTCCCGTCTCCATAGTATGGATGAGAAAGCAACTGACTCAATGAGCCAGGAGGCGTGACATATTCGTCATTTCGGAAATGTAAATCCATTAGGCATAATTATTAATTCCATTTAAAAATGCTGACTTTAAGAAATTCATATCTCCTAATCTATTACGCTCCAAAGCTTCTATATATTCATTGTGAGTTTTTCCAAAATTCAAATCTGCCACATACTGCTCCTCATAATACATATACATTTCTTCTGAGCAACATTCTGCAAGATAATTTTCCTTTATTCCAAAAAGTCTATTCCAGGTCTCTAAGTGTTCTTCATATCCTGCACTTACGAAATTAACGTTCATATCGCTAGGTTCCATATCTTCAGAAAGAGCTTTGTGGAGTGTGATTTCTACATCAATTCTTGGATATGGAGTAATTTTACTAAATGGGAAAAAAGCTTGTTTTCTAGTTTTAGAAACAATCCTATTACTACGTTTTATTATTTCAAAAATGGTATTCTCTGCTAATTTGTATTTACTATTACAGGTATCACAAATCGGTAATAGATTGTTTGTATTTATAGACGTAAAAGGAAAATGATTTCGTGGTAAATAATGATCTAATGCACTTCTTTTAGAGTGGTACTTAATTAAAACTTTATTTATTCCACAGCATCTGCAAGTCCTTGATTTACCAACAAGATTTTTATAATAGTCTTCAATCTTTCCGTATCTATGATAAAATACTGCTTTATTCACAGCTTCATCATATAATTTGTCAAAAAATATTTTGATTTGTTTACTTAAATCCTCACTTATTAAGTCAATATCAGTATATTCTAATGGAGTCAAATCACCATTGCACAATAGCCTGATTTTATTATTTTGATGTACTCCTCGTTTTAATACTTTTAAATGTTTTTTAGAAAGTGTTTTACAAATTGTGAAACATTCAGTAATTGGATTTAGTAAATATTCATCATTAACTTCATCTATTAATGGCTTGTATTTTGGAAGAACTAATGATGTGTCAAATACAGCTTGGGCAATGTAAGGAGCACGAAATATAACATCTAAAAATAAATGGTTCACAAAAGATTGAACCTTGTGAAAATTAGAATTGATATGTTTATATGGTCTTATCATCTTTTCTTAATTATATCCGTCATTTCCTTTATTAATAGAACTTTCTCTATTGAATCTCCCAACTCAGAATTTAATTCTTCAATTAATCCTTCTACGTTATCAGTCTGTAAAAACCTTTCTCTATAGGCATTCAATTTTTTAAGTGAATATTCTCCAATCGTATTCTTTCGCTTAAAGATTTTGTTCGTCAAGATATTAACAGATGTTCCGAAAGTATCTATATCTAAATCTTGAGCGTTTTGAGGTTGATTTCCTTTATCAAATACAATCACCTTATCGGGAAAACAATCCGAAATAATAAACGGTGAGTGCGAAGTGATGAGGATGTCACGCATTAAATGATTTGTCCCACTTTTGTTTAGGCAATCCTTCAATAGACTTATAAATTCTGAACGCCACTCCGGATTAAAGTGTGTCTCAGGTTCATCTAACAACATCAATGTACTTTTGTCTCCCAATAACAAACATATTCCCATAGTATGTAAAAACTGATGCTCTCCATCAGAAAATGCTTTTAAAAGCATTTTATCTTCTGAGTTTTTCTTTTTCAACCGAAACAGATTGAAATGAAAAATATGTTCCTGTTCTTTGAAAGCAGGTATTTTATACATTGCATACAAGCTATCAGAACTGTATACCTCTTTTTTAAGCTCTTTATCAACTACTCTCAAATTGAGTAAAGTAAGAACTTGAAAAGCTTTGAACAGCTGTAATGGTGATTCAAAATGTTTCTTGAATGCAGATTTTAAAGCACTTTCTTTTGTTTGCTTGTTTTCATCAAAGTAAAAATCTAATACTTCGTGTTCATATCCTCTGTACCCATCAGCAGGTTGAGTAAATTTTACAGTAGCACATTTACGCAATTTCTCCAATGTTTCTTCAACTAATGGCAATAAATATCCCAATTCAGGATCTTCATCTTTATAATACAGTTTGTGATTATTAATTACTAGACGGAAACTATGTAGTTTATCGATACTCAACTGCTCCTTGATAGGTTCAATTGTATCATCATTTTGGAGAAGAAAATTAGCCAAAAGAATCGCCTGACTCATATGATAATCCATATAAACTAAACTACTCTCTGGCTTTTCTTCAATTTTATAATCCAAGACAAGCTTTGTTCTATTACGTAAGTGATAAATATATTCATCCAACTGTAATAGCCTGGATTTTATAAATGGCAAGCTTAATATTTCATTTTCCCCAGAGGAATACCCGATAACTAACTCCGGTAAATAACTTCGGATAGAACCTGAAATATCTATAAATTCAGGCTTGTCAGATTGATCTAAAGCTTTTATCTTTATTTGGGGAATTTTACCTTTCTCTTTCCTGATAATTATATTATGATAATTTTCTACTTCTTTCTCTGCTTCACGAGGAATAATGAAGTACTCTAATTCATAAGCAACAGGAGCGGATACTTCCTTTTTAAAATCATTTTTCAGAAATTCCGATGTATCAGGATCAAGTGTACAACATTCCAAATGATAAAAAATGTTTGACAATGCTTCCAATACATTGGATTTCCCACTTCCGTTTAGTCCTGCAAAACAATAAGGATGAAAATTAACCCATTCTTCGTTAGGATTATCATCTCTAAAAATAACGGTAAAATTCTCCTTACCTTGATCTGTTTTTATTTCATCAAGACTTCGGAATTTTTCTAATATGGTTAATCGGACTAATTTCATTTTACCAGTAATTCAATTTTATCATTATCGATATTTAGGTATTGCTTTAACCCTCGAGCTTGCTTTTCAGATTGTTCTAACAAATCGAATAATAAATCTCGCTTTGAATCGTAATCTGTTTTGTTGACAAAATTGCCTTCATTAAAGTCTTTAATTAAGCTTTTTAATGCATTAATATCAAATAATATAGAATCAGAACCAATATTTTCACCAATAAAAAGATGCTCTAAATATGAATTAAATAACAACCCCAATAGTTCTTTTATTTTGTGGCTTTTTTCTATTTGATTATCAATAATAGTATGAATTTTTTCAAATTTTTCAACAGTTAGAAAATCATTAGGAATAGGAATAGAAATATCTTTTATGTACGTTGAACTCAAATTTTTCTGTCTTGCTCCCCTTCGTTTTTGTAAAAAACACTCCCTTGAAAGTTTTAGAGCATAGAAAACGTATAATGTATATCTTTTGTCATTCAGTTTTGCGTATATTATGGCTTGATTGCAACTACACTCAATCTTATTTATACTCATCTTAAATGCAGCAGTATCATACATACCTATCATAATACTATCTGCTGGAATAAGTTTAGCATTAGAATTCGTTATTGCATCTTCTGTAATATATTTTTTGCTTTCTTCTATATAAGTTTCGTTCAGCTCTCCTGAAGTAAACCAAGGAATTTTTCCGAGATAATATTCTTCTGTCTTAGTAGGAGGTGTACCTCCCGTATTCCAAACTCCTAATTCTGAAAGTTTCTTAATTGTTTTCCATTCATAAGAGTTATTAATGGGATCTCCAAAAAGGTCGTAGAATGCCGAATAAAGTAATTTTGTCAACGACTTCTCATTTCTATTTCTTTTGATTTCAATATCCTGAATTGAATTTAAAAGAGTCACAATTTTGATTTGTTCCTCAATTTCAGGTACTGGAATTTTTATTTGCTCCAACCTTTCCTTCGTAATCGAATCTAATCCTGTTGTTTTATTTGCTATTAGACCTAAATCTATATTGAGTAGATAGTAATATAAATAAAAGTTATTAATTATGTTTTCATCAATAATTTCCAATGCAAAAATATGACTCACGATAAATACCTCTGTACCAATAATCGCTCTGTGATTTAAACTTACTGAGCCACTTCTAGGAAGTAGAATTGAACCTTTTTTTATTATTCTAAAGCCATTAAATTTTGCATATTCAATGTCTAATTTCTTTTCTGTCTTAATAAGATTTGTGGTTAAATGATAAGATCCTAAGTCTTTCATTTTAACAAATGGTAATCCCTTACTTTCTGAAAATGCATTTTCAGTTTTCGGATTGGGTTTTCCCCCAAATACATTACACAAGTCACCTAGAGCTATTTCTTTCATTTAATAATTTTATTTAAATCGCTAAGGTTTTTAAAAATAATTTCTTCTAATTCAATTATTTTCCCCAAAATATCCTTAGGGGGATCATAGTTTTTCAGGACATATTTTATTTCAAGATATCTATTATAAGTAAGGTCAAATTTATTTTCAATAATTACATCTAGATTAACATAAAAATGCTTTTGTGAACGATCTTTTTGAGGATTATTTTTATAATTTCGGGTTTCAAACTGGTTTATTACTTCTGGCAGTGGAAAATCATTTCTTACTTTTTTTCTACTGTTGTCTAAAGTGTAACCATCTGAATCCATACCGTAGAACCATACTTTTTTTGTGTGATATTTATCAGAATAAAATTGCTTTTTAGTAAATAAAAGTATGGAAGTTTTAACTCCTGTATATGGATAAAATACACCACTCGGTAATGAGATTACGGCTTCTAAATCGCAGTCTTTTAATAATATTTCTCGGACAGTTTTATACGCTTTTCCAGAATTAAACAGCACTCCTTCAGGAATAATTACAGCAGCTCTTCCGTTTTTCTTAAGCATATACATAATACGTTCCAAGAATAAAAGTTCCGTTTGTAACGATTTTGTTTTCCCTTCCTTTATGTCATAAATACGATTCAGGTTTTTGCTTATCGATTTACTATTAACCTTAGCTGCAAAAGGTGGGTTTGCGAGAATGTATGAAAATTCTTCTTTACCTAATGTCGGAAATATTTTTTCACGGTATTTTGCTTCATCTCCTTTTAAAATTTGTTCAGGTGTAAAGTCTTTTTTCTTAAACTTGTAGTAACTCTCCTCGTATTCATCAGAGATGGTATTCAAATTAATGATGTGTGGCTTTTCAATACCATGCATCATCATATTCATCATACCGATGCGAACCATGGTAGCGTCAATATCAAATCCATAAAAAGTATTCTCTTTTAATTGCTTTTTCTTCTTTGCTGTCAGTTTTTTACCATCAAGTCCTTTCTCAAGTTGGTTCTCCTCATCAAGAGTTACTACTTTGCTATTTTGTTTCAAAATATATTGATATGCACCAACTAGGAACCCGGAACTACCACTGGTCACATCACAGATTTTAGTGTCTTCATTATCAATATTCGGAGCAACTAATTCACTCATCATTTGAATAATATGTCTGGGAGTTCTGAACTGCCCGTTCTTACCTGCTTCATTTGTTGCACGTAATAGATATTCATATACATCCCCTAATAAATCTTGAAAATGTTGATGCTTCTTTTCTTCTACTTCAACTAAAGAAAAAATATCGTCAATTATCCTTACCGCTTCTTCTAGTAGAGAGGGAGTATTTATGCCAAATCGAGCATTTTTCATTTCAATCGCAAAAGGTTCATTCTCTTTGGATAAATCGTTTTGAATAAATCTAAATACATCATCCACTTTAGATTTTAGTTCCGATCCCTCTAAACTGTTATAACTGCTCCACTTATAGTCTTCTTTAACTTTGGGATGAAATTTCTCTAAACGCTTCATAAATATCAAATATGATATATTATCAATCGCCGTGATAGGATTAGACAATCCTCCTGCCCAGAGTCTGTCCCAAAGTAATTGAACCTTATTTTTTATTTCTTGTGATAACATTTATTTAATTTCAATTAAAAATAGGAATTTATATTCTTAGTATAAGAATTGCAAAAATACAAAATAACTTTCAACCTTACAGTATAAAACTCACGACTTCGGAGTGGTTTTCCAGCCCTCTGCAAGAGCAAGTAGTTTTGGAAGCTCGAATCTCAATTTCGAGTGCCTCAAAACATAACTTGCTGTTACCTTTTCGGTAACTAAATTTACCAATTTTACAAAGTAAAATCCATAGTGATTTTATATTAATAAATCACTCACTATTTGACACTAAAGTGCCAAGCGCAACCTTAAAACTCCATTTAAATTTTTCAAACTGTATATGTACTTTCTTTGCTGTAAGATAGTTAAGTAAGTTTTGCAATTGTCTTTGAAATAGCTTCTTAAAGCTGTTTTAAGATAGTCTTGATGTAAAAACGTATTAGTATAATGTATCTAACAAGCTAAAGCTTACAACTATCCATAATGTAAAATGTAAACCTTTAAAAAAGTACAATATGGGAACAGTAAACCAACCATCAAAAAAAGACAGTCAAAAGGAGTTAGTCGATGAAGACTACTTAATGAATATCATGAGTGGTGATATAGAAGATAAGTCTGTAGAACAAGCTAAGCTAATCGTAGAAGAAAAAGAAGAGCCTCTAATTCAAGAAAAAACAACAAAGGTCAAAGAGACGAAGCCAAAGAAAGAAGTAGCAACTACTAAATACCAAGAGCTTTTTCTAATTAATGAATTTCCTTCATCCAGAGCAGGAAAGGTTGTTTATATCCGACCTGAGTATCACGAAGTATTACTTCGTATAACCCAACTGGCTAAAGAAGAAAAAACTACGCTTTACTCTTATTTAGACAATATCTTAAAGCAACATCTACAACAGTATAGCTCTGAGATTACCCAGTATTTTAATGACAAATTCAAACCTATTTTATAATGGAAAAACTTAATCAATTAAGAGAATCAGCTCAAGTACAAACAACTAAGAGTATAGAGAATTATGTAGATACTTTTTTAAAAGAAGTATCTACTAAAGCAAAAGATGGTAAAACGGTTTATATTCGACCTGAGTTCCATAAGAAGTTAAACCGTATAGTTCAAGTAATAGGCGAAAATAAGGTATCTGTCTATACTTATCTAAATAATCTATTAGAGCATCATTTTAACGAATTCAAACAAGAGATAACCACAAGCTTTAATGAAAAGAACAAACCTATCTTTTAAGTATTTCATAAAAAAAATAAAGGCACCTTATAAGATGCCTTCGTCTGCAAAGGAATAATATCAAGTAGTTTAATCGATTCTTTAATCTTTCTTTTAATTTGCCTATCAGTTATCACTTGGAGCTAATTTTCCTGACATATGATTATGTACTATCAAAAATGCTGTAGCATCTGCTTTTAAAAGCGCTGAGAAAATGAGTCCTAAATCAACTATAGCATCTTATTATTCAAAACAAAAACTGATAGTTATTTAGTCCTAATATAAAACAACAACTTTATATATAGAAATATAAAGTTGTTGTTTATATTTTTAGTATTTAATAAAAAATCTAGATCCATAACAATATTTCGCTACTTAATAAATTATTATCCTCAACTAGCTTCTTAGTAAAAATATAATTATTTTAGACTATTTATTTTACGAAATAGCGATATAAATTTTTCTTATTGTAAATAATATTAATTTTTACATGTCCATATAAGCGAACTTAAGTCTGCTTTAATAAACTATGGACTGAAAGTCCATAGTAGTTTATTCTCAACTTTGTCGAACCTCAAAACGTTATAAAAAAACTTGATTTAAACAAAACTATTATGAAAAAACGAGATTTAATTCTAATTATTCTATCTTTATTATTCACTCAGACATTCTTTTCACAGGAGCGTGTGAATAAATCTATACCTATCATTGGAACAAAAATAAATAGTCAATTAACCAAAGCTACAGGTTGGTTACTAAATCCCGAAGGACAATGGATTTCACGAACAAATAAAATCCCTTCATTTATCGAAAATCAATATAAAATATTGATTGATTTTGAATTTAATGGGTTAGGAATAGATAACTTTATATCATATCAATTAAGAGACGTTAAAATCCAAGACTCTACTTATGCTATTCTTATTAAAAAATATAAGGATGGATATTTTAAATATTCTTCTATTAAAGAAGGATGGACAGCTTATAATAGTGTAGATTATTATGTATTTGATAAGAAAGAGTTGAGTAAGTTAGATAGTATCAGAAATGATACGATAAATTTAGTAAGGATCAATGTGCTTTATTCTAAGAGTATTGAATGGATTAATAATGCAACTTACATTTCTGATATTCAAAAAGAAATATTAAAACAGGTTGAGGAGACGAAATCTAAATATAACGCAGAAAATTCACTTATTTTTCATATTGCACCTTATAGAAAGAAAAATATTGTTCAGTTTCAAATTTATTCAAGCTATGGTTCAAATGATTTAATAAACGGGGTTTTTTCTGAATATAAAGTTACTGATCCAAATGGAAAATATTCATGGGATACTAAAAAGATATATCTTACAGATGAATTGTTTAAGTATTGTTATTTTGAAACTGATGTACTTACTTTTAATAACTTTCTAAAAATTGGAAAATAAAACTTATAATCTAAGCTTAAAATAATATATAATTTTAATTAAAAATAGGGTTTATTAGCTTTTAAGTTTAGTTTTAAATTTTGCTAGTACATTAAACCTTAAAATGCTATAAACAATCTAAAAACTAATTTTAAAATAGATAATATGATGTATAACATAGGACAAAAGCTAACTTTCACTTCACTAAATGGAAATAAAGAAGAAGTAACTATTATTAAAAGGAAAATTGACTATATAAATGGAGTAATTGATGAACCTAATTATAACGGAAATTTTGACTATTTCGCTCAAGTAGAAAGAAAAGGTCAAATAGATTATATTTTTTGTAATCATAATGAACTTTCTTAATCCTCAAAAAATATGTGTTCACTAACATTCGGTACAGATACTGCGAAAGATAAGTATCAAGAATTTTTGGAAGAATATGCAGAATATAAAAATGATGAAACTTCAATAAAAAAAGCAAGTAATTTATCAATTTCTGCATGGCATCTTGTTGATTGGACTTTTAAAGAATATAAATTAATTCATAATCTTACTAATATTGGAGAATTCAGAGAAACACTTTATCCAAATTGTCCCTCTTTAAAAATTATGCACGATTTAGCGAATGCCCAAAAACATAAAATTTTGGACAGATCTAAAGCAAACTTACAAAACACAAAGAAACATAATGGTTCATTTTCGAGGGATTTTAGTTCTGATTTTGATATAACCTATCTGGAAATAGAACTAAAAAATGGGGACAAATTAAGTTTTGAAAAAGAAATAGATAAAGTTAAAGATTTTTGGGATGGTTATTTTTCTGATAAATAAAGAAAAAGACTTTTACAATATAAAATCAAAGAAGTAAAACTGTAAAAGCACATTTACAGTTTTACATCTTAAAAAAACAAAGGCACCTATAAGGTGCCTTCATCTGCAAAAGAATAGTAACCCTCTGTAGTTATAATTAAATGATCTAAAAGAGTAATCTCAAGTATCTTATTTGCTTCGATGTTCAGTTTAAAATACTGTATTTGATGTATCGTACATCCTCAAATTGCAATACTATTTCAGTGTAAAATATTTCATAAACTAAAAATATCTGTCGAATTGATTTTTTTATCTCTATGTAAATTCTCCCTACTAAAAGTGTTGGTTTTTGTGTTGATAATCAATAGTTTATATTTTATAAATTAAAAACAATCCTTACGGAAGTTTTAGCTACGTATTTATGTGAATTTAATCTAGTTATAATAATGGAAATAAACTATTCGATAAAATTTTAACCTTATAAAAAAATCACTAAAGATTAATATAAAACGATTTCAAGTTTTGAATAAAACTCGATTATAAAATATAAATATATCGTTATTTTTGTTAAAATTTATATTTATAAAGTTTAATTTGGTTTGTTTTTATAAATTAAATGTAAAAATATTTGTTTTTTTTTGGTTTAATAATTTTGGTTTATTTAATTTGCTATCTAACTTAGAGTGAATGAGGATTAATCTAAAGACCTTAGAATGAATCTAATATTCAATTTTGTGATTTAGAAGAATTAGTTTTAATTTAAAATCAATAGATATGAAAAGTAGTAAAAATATTACAAGAAAAAAATCGATTTGTATTTTGATAGCACTTTCAATTTTATTTTTTAGTTGTTCAAAGGACGCATTAATTAGCACTGAGCCAATTATAGAAGATTTGAAAAAAGTTAATAATAATTTAAAATTCTCTGATGATGAAATCTTTAGGGCTGTAATGTTTTTAGAAGGGAAAGCCTCAGAAAACCTCATAGATTTTAAAGATTTTAATCTCCGTTCTTTGATTACAGATGAATCGCTACTAGAAGAGATTTATGATTTTCAAAATAAAATTATTCAAAATATAAAATTTAATAAGTCAGAGTATTTTAAAGAATTCCGAACTAGTGTTAGTTCTGGTAATTATTATCATGTGAAATCAGCTATTCAAGATGCAGCGATTGAGATAACAAATCAGGCTTTAGTTTTATCAAAGTTTACTTCAAATGAGGAAGCCCTCTCGATAGCAGAACGTTTCTCTTCTTCACTTCGAAATGAGTTTAATATTAATGAAGACATGTCAAAAGAGGAAGTAAAGAAAGCATTTGAAAGTATGAAGCTTACATATAAAGTACCCGACTACGTCTGGAAATATGCGGCAGTTTGGTTTGCGGTTGCAGCAGTTGCTGTAATTGTAATTGTTGCATTTGCGGTACAGGTACCAATCGAGGAAAATACTAGAATAAATAATTATTTAATAGATGAATATCAATCTACAGTAACTTTAAAGTTCTTAAATATATAATAGTAGAGGAATAAAAAATAAATTACTCATGAAGTATTATCGTTTGAGTGTACTATGGATAACTTTTTATGGATCGATACTTTTTGTTGCATTTTTCTTTTTTTTAGTTCTGTCTATTTATTTTGGAAATAATCCATTAAATAAAAGTGTTACAATATACCCGAGATCTGTCTCGGTGTTTCCTCAAGGTTGGGCTTTTTTCACAGGTAGTTCGAAAAATTCAAGATATTTAGTATATAGCGAAAATATGGAAGTGCTAGAATTAAGAAGTTTTTCATTTGAAAATTATTATGGAGCATCAAGGCACAATAGGATATTGAATATTGAAATTAACAATGTGTTTGAAAAAATATTTTTAGATTCTATACAAGGGTTAGAATGCTCGGATTTGAATATTTTTTTTGAAGATAATTCACAGAAAAAGTATTGTAGTCAATGGAATTTCGTCAAAATAATTATAGAACAAAAACAATCACCAAATTTACAAGGGGATTATTTTTTTGTAGAACAATTGACTTTGCCGTGGTCTCTATTAAGTAAAAAACCAGATTACCCTATTCATTATAATGTCTATCCAATACACATAATTCATAAATGATAAGTATTGTTGAAATATTAACAAAAAGGTCTGTTTTTAATAATAGATTGGTATTTGCAAGATCCTTATTGGCGACGGGTACATTAATAACTTTATTATTTAATGATATTAATGAGATGATAAACTTTGATTTGTTGGTTATGGAAAAGAGTAGTTTTAAGACAACAGTGTATTTTCAAAAATATAGTGTGTTTGAACTGTTCGAGCCTCTGTATTCTAAGGTAATATCGATAGTAATATTGTTGTTTGTATTTACTGGGTTTTTTCCGCAGATATCTTGTATTCTACAATCATGGATTCATTTAAGTGTTTGTAATTCTTTTTTGGTAGTTGATGGCGGTGATCAGATCGCATCAAATTTATCTTTATTACTAATACCGATATGCCTTTTAGATAGTAGAATTAATCAATGGAAAATTGGGAGGCCAATTGTTAATCTAAGGAGAGAAATTATTAACGTCTTTTGTTGTATTTACTATATTTTAATTTCGTTGCAAGTTGCCGTTATTTACCTCCATGCTGCAATTGGCAAATTATATAGCGAAGAATGGAGGCAAGGAACGAGTCTGTATTTTTGGTTAAGTCACAATGTATTTGGCCCACCAATCTGGATGCAAAATATTTATAATATTGTTATGCTTAGTAATTTTGTTCCTGTTGTTACCTGGTTCGTGATTATTGTAGAATTAGGTTTATTTGCCGCAATTGTAGTAACAGAAAAAAAAATTAAAAAGTGTTTTTTATTTATTGGCTTAACTCTACACTTTTTAATTGCTATAAATCATGGTTTGTTAAGTTTCTTTTTCTCTATGGCAGGTGCGTTGATACTTTATTTAGACGAAGAGAATATCATTTGTAATTTTTTTGTTTTTAAATTTAAGAGAAATGGGAAAGAATAAGAAAGACAGGTATGAGGAATGGAATAATGATCCATCTAATTGGAAATGGTTTGTTTTTTACTATAATCCAAAGGATACGAGAGTTTTTGTTCCTAAAAGAACCAAATTAGGATGGACTATTAATTTTGCAAATGCAAAATCTGTTATCGTAATTATAGGATTAATTATTTTATTTCTGATCGTATCAGAAGTATTAGTTTTAATCTAAGTTTTATTGCTTCTACGTTTTCTATATTGAAATAAATAAAAATTGTTAATTAGCAATAATCTATAGGTTGTAGTAATAGAAAGGGTTTATGTTTATTGAAAAAAAGAGTGGAATTACTTCTGTGTAGTTAGGGTGATTCTAAGCAGGAGAGTAGTTCTTTTCTATCGCAGTGATTTATATTTTTATGAGAACGATATTAGTGATAGGGCCATCTCTTATGTACTACGGTGATCCTTTGTAGGGAGGAGGATATAAAAATGAAATCGTTACTGTGCAAGGTTTTTTTGGCGGAGAAAGATTACCTCCGCTACGCTACGGTTTTCCCTGTAGGGGAGAGCGGTTCATAAAAAAGACATGGTTACTTCGTAACACTGTTTTTTCGTTTTCCACTTTTTGTACTAACGAAAGGGGAGGATTACCTCCGCTACGCTACGGTGTTCCCTGTAGGGGAGAGCGGTTCATAAAAACGACACCGTTACTGTGTAACGTTGCTTTTCGTTTTCCACTTTTTGTGTTTACGAAAGGGGGGGATTACCTCCGCTACGCTACGGTGTTCCCTGTAGGGGAGAGCGGTTCATAAAAA
>JBEBUC010000008.1:0-140557 GCA_040393465.1 Flavobacterium sp.
CGGATGGGCGGATACGTTTATGCGCTTTGGAGTGCTGTGGGTGTAAAATGGCTGTGTTTGCTTAACTTTTCTTGAATGCGGATACGCGGATGGGCGGATACGTTTATGCGCTTTGGAGTGATGTGGGTGTAAAATGGCTCTTTTTTGTAATTTATTCTTGAATGCGGATACGCGGATAGGCAGATGGGCGAATACGCTTTGGAGTGTGGTGCTTTTGAGATTACTTTATATAATAGAGAGAAAGCGAAAAGGCGGATACGCAGATACGCAGATGGGCGAATTCGCTTTAGAGGGCTGTGGGCGTAAAATAGCTCTTTTTTATAATTTATTCGCAAATGAGCAAATGGACGAATAAGCAAACTAAACATACCTATATATAATGAAGGCGGATACGCGGATACGCAGATGGGCGAATGGGCGAATGGGCAAATATTTATCATACTACCCAATCCCAATACCCGAAGTCATAAACAAAAAAACAAAGTATTTAACAATAAATTCCTTAAAAACAAGTATCTTACAACAAATTTATCACCTATGGCAAAAGAACAAAGCCCCCGTAAAAGCGAAAAAAAAGTAGCTTTAAAAACACCTGCTGAAAAGAAAGCAGAAAAAAGAGACAAAAAAAATAAAAGAGGACAAGATTAAATCCACATCCTTTATCAACAAATAAGGCCTTAACCATTACGGTTAAGGCCTTTAGTTTTTATATGATAACCATTTTATTAATCCACGAGTCTTTTACCTAAAATCAGCAAATCATATTCCTTGCAATCCATCATTGCAATTCTCGGTAAATTTCCCCAAATAGTAAAACCTTGAGATAAAAAAAGCTGTAAACTAGGCTCGTTATGAGCAAACACAAATCCCAAAACGGTTTTAATACGGAAAGACAGTGCCTTCCGTAAACTATATTCTAATATTTGCTTACCCAAGCCTTTACCCCTGTGTGACTCGGAGATATAAATACTAATCTCTGCAGTAGCATCGTAGGCCGGCCTACCATAAAAAGATTGAAAACTTACCCAGGCTACAATTTGCCCCTCGATATTTTCTACAATCCACAATGGACGGTGGTAAGGATCGTGATCCCCAAACCAAACTTCACGGCTTTGCTCGGTAACCGGACTCGTATCTGCAGTAACCATTCTTGAAGCAATAGTAGCATTATAAATCGAAATGATTTCTGCCAAATCCACACGTAAAGCGTCTCTATAAATTACACTAATCATATACGTTTTAAAATGGGATTATTTAATAAGTGCTTCAATCTGTTTTTTATCACCAATTAACCAAAGAATATCCCCCTGTTCTAAAACAAAATCCGACTCCGGATTAATGATTCGTTTTCCATCCCGTTCGATACCCGCAACTATACTTCGGATTTTATCTCTCATCTCCGTTTCTCTAATTGTTTTACCGATAAAATACTCATTGTTCAATTCAATTTTTTGCAAAATAATATCATTATTTTCAATCGAACTCAGATTATTGGCATTCAAATACTTTTCAAACATTTCAATCTGCTCATCGGTACCAATAACATAAACGATATCTTTTGGAAACAAACGGTCAAATCTAGTAGGCACATTTAACGACAGTTCTCCACGTTTAATAATCGCAATATTAATACCTATGGTTTCTCTTAGTTTTAACTCAAACAAGGTTTTTCCAGCCAAAGCCGATTCCTGAGGTATTTCAAAAGTAGTCATGTGTCCATCCCATGGCGTTAAGCTACTCTTATTACGCACCGCTTCCGAAAGCTCACGACTATTTAAATTCTCAATAAAACGACTGGCTATCTTTAAATAAAGTGCTTGTAGTTTCTTGGGAAACAAAAACATGATGATCAACAAGACCACCAACATAATGAAAGTAACCAAAGGCGCAAAAAACAAATTGATGATAAACCCAATAAAGAAAGCCGCCAACAATATCCTAAACACCAACATAATAATTACCGGTGTTTTATACTTTCTATCTTTTTTAATTTCATCCAATGGCTTTTTGCCAACTTTCTGCAAGCCCAAAGCCCATAAAAAAGGTCCAGCTATTACTATAGATAACAAACAAAAGAATATTTTTTCCCAAACCGTATCGGCCATAGGTCTTAAAAATCTTAAGGCCATAATAGCGATTCCAATCACAATTACCGAATGCAAGACAATATGAAGTATGTTTGCTTGTGTATATAATTTCCAATTACTGGTTGTTTTTATACCCTGTGTATTAGAACTATATTGCTCAATTCTATCTTGAATATTTTGAGGAATAATTTTCTGTAAAGCCAAATAAGCAGGAACCGATTTTTTAATCAAAAAGGGTGTTGTAAAGGTAGTAATAGCCGATACTGCAACTATAATAGGGTATAAAAACTCAGAAATCACCCCCAAGGTCATTCCTAAAGTTGCAATAATAAAAGAAAACTCCCCAATTTGCGCCAAACTCATACCGGCTTGAACCGATTGTTTTAGCGGTTGCCCTGAAATCAAAGCTCCTAAAGTTGTAGATAGCGCTTTACCAAAAATAGTAACCAAGGTAATAATAACTACAGGAATAGCATATTCTTTAAGGGTATCTATATTGATTAACATACCAACGGATACAAAAAATACCGCTCCAAACAAATCCTTAACCGGCTTAATAATATGCTCTATTTGCTCTGCTTTGGTTGTCTCTGCTATAATTGAACCCATTATAAACGCCCCCAATGCTGGCGAAAAACCGGCACCTGTTGCCAACATTACCATCATCAAACACAAAGCCAACGAAACAATCAACAAGGTTTCATCGTTTAGCAGTGGCTTGACTTTCTTTAACAATGTAGGAATTAAGAAAATACCACCCAAAAACCATAAAATCAGAAAGAAAACCAACTTTAGTCCAGATTCCAGTAAAGCTACTCCAGAAAAATTCTGAGAAACAGAGATTGTAGCCAATAAAACCATTAATAAAATCGCTACGATATCTTCAATAATTAAAGTCCCAAATACGACACCCGCGAATTTTTGAGACTTTACCCCCAATTCATCGAAGGCACGCAAAATAATTGTTGTAGAAGACATCGACAACATGGCTCCTAAAAAGATACTGTCAATCTGACTCCACCCCAACAGCATTCCCACTAGATACCCAATGACTATCATCGAGACAATTTGTACTCCGGCAGTAATGGAGGCAGTACCCCCAACTTTCATCAATTTCTTGAAACTGAATTCGAGTCCTAAACTAAACAGCAGGATAATAACTCCAATTTCAGCCCAAACCTCCACGTTTTTAATTTCCTGTACCGTAGGAAAAAGAGTAAAATGGGGTCCTGCTAAAAATCCAGCAATCAAATACCCCAATACCAAAGGCTGTTTTATTTTCTTAAACAACAAGACCGCTACTCCAGCTGTCATTAATATTAATCCCAAATCACTGATTAAAGGATATAAATGATGTGACAAATCGGCTGTTTTCTCTGCAATAGTATTTAATTCTGCACTCATATAGTTAGAAAAGAATTTTAAAGTTTTTGGTTAATTTATTTCACCTTTAACATAAAAGTTAAAAAGGTAAAATTGATGCCGTCCTGAAAAGGGTATTACCTGACTAAGAACGCTTTTAATTGTTAAAAAAGCTGACGACTTGTAATTTCAAGTTGGAAAAAACCAAATTTAGTGAATTATAAATAGAATCCTCCCAAACAAATCTAAAAATTAGGGTTAAAATGGTCTAAATCTCAATTATTTTAACCACGTAAAACCTGCCTAATTTAAAATCAAGGCTTTAGATATATAACTTTATTATAAACGTATTTTTTATTCTTTATATAGCCGAAACGACTAGGTCTATCCTATTTTAAAGATAGCCATGAACCTAAACTATAAAATATCAACTAAAAAAATAAAATTTATCCTAAAGAAACAAAATCACGTATTTCAATTAACAAATATTAGCATATTAAACAATAAAAACGTACTTTTAATAGATTATAAACACGCTAAAAAATAGAATATGGAAAATCAAGAAATTAAACCATTAAAAGGGTCCATCAAGTATTGGTATTTATCACTTATTATAGGTGTTCTTTTTATTTTATTGGGTTTTTGGATATTTCGAACACCCCTTGAAGCTTATATCACCTTAGCTATCTTATTTAGTATTAGTTTTTTTGTTAACGGTATTATTGAAATCATCTTTTCTATCAGTAATCGAAAAGAACTTTCAAGCTGGGGATGGTTTTTAACTACGGGAATTATTGATTTTTTATTTGGTCTATGGCTGATGACTTCTCCAGAACTATCTGTAGCCGTATTGCCTATTTACTTAGGCTTGATGTTGTTATTTCGCTCGGTTACGGCCATTGGTTTTTCATTTGAACTCCAATCGTACGGTTCTAAACAATGGGGTTGGTTATTGGCCTTGGGAGCTTTGGGAATGTTGTTTTCCTTTATCTTAATATGGAATCCTATTGTCGCTGGAATAACCATCGTTTTTTGGACCGCAATGGCCTTTATCATCTACGGATTTTCCAGAGTCGTTATTTCCTTTCGATTTAAAAAACTTAAATCTGAAATTAAAAAATTAACCAAATAGTAAATCCAAAAAAAGAAGCGGTCGCGTCGGGGTAAACAGTTCGTTTTATAAATTCATTTAAAAGATAATAACTTCGATGGCTTTATAAATCAATACTATAACCGATTTTTAAACAACTGCTTTTAAAAAGAGGTCGTTTCAAATGAGGAGACGACCTCTTTTTTCACCAAAAGGGCTACAGTCTAAAAAAAGACTCTAAATCTACGCTGCTATCCTTTTAAATTATGAGTAATTGCTGATAACAGCAACAGGGAATCTTTATCTCTAAAAACCATTTAAAAAAAACGCATAACTATTTACCACTTTGTTATAGCCGAATGAAATATTTAATTTACATCTAATAAATTGATATTTTAACACTGCAAAATAATTTATTTAACTAAATATAATGCTCTTATCAAAAACCTGTTTAGAATCGGTTGAATCAAAGCTTTATATTTTATATTTTATTAACAGAAATCGCAATCATTAATCCGACTAATCAAATAAACAAGCAGGATAATACCGTTTTAACCTTCCTTTTTATATAAAATAACCCTACTTTTGAAAAACTGCAATTAGCACTTATTTTTCAATAAAAAACACTATATGAAACGAGTAATCATTTTAGCCTTACTCCTATTTACTATAGGAGGCCTGATTGGCTATCGCCTGATTCAAAACAATAAGAAACAAGAGAAAGGCCCTAATAATGGCGCTCCTGCTGTCTTAAATGTACAAGGAATGGTAGTCCATAATTCCGATTTCAATAATTCAATTCAATTATCTGGATCGATTGAGCCCAACGAACAAGTTGACCTTAAAAGTGAAGTATCCGGAGTTGCTGAGAAAATCTATTTTCAAGAAGGAACCCTGGTTACTGCAGGTCAAACCTTACTCAAGGTAAATGACGCGGAGTTGCAGGCTCAACTAATACAAGCTAAAACCAAGGTATCGCTTACCTCAGAAAACGAAAGAAGAGCAAAATTACTCATCGCCAAAGAAGCTATTAGTAGAGAGGAATACGATGTCGCTTTTGCCGAACTGCGATCAGCTCAGGCTCAAGTACAATTAGTTGCTGCACAAATACAAAAAACCAGTATAAAAGCGCCTTTTTCAGGAAAAATAGGATTGCGCTACATCTCACCAGGAACCTATATTACACCTTCAACTCCCATAGCTAAATTGGTTAATAGTCAAAAGGTTAAAATAACCTTTGCAGTTCCGGAAAAGTACGCGCCGCAAATAAAAAATGGGGGTAAAATCAGCTTTAGCGTTTCTGGAAATCCAAAAATATATAAGGCAGCCATCTATGCCATTGAAACTCAAATTGAAATAACCAATAGAACCTTACAGGCTCGCGCTATAGCCGATAACAGTGACGGAGAATTAATTCCGGGGTCGTTTGCCAATATAGAATTGATATTGGATGTAGTAGAAAAAGCACTATTGGTTCCTACAGAGGCAATTATTCCTATACAAAATGGAAAAAAAGTCTTTATAGCTAAAAACGGTAAGGCCACGAGTGTATCCGTAACCACGGGTACAAGAACAAAGGATGAAATTTTGATCTTAGATGGTATCAAAGTAGGTGATACTTTATTGACTTCCGGTGTCCTGTCACTTAAAGACAATTCGCCAGTAAAAATTACTTTAACTACTAAAAAATAGAACTTTGAGTATATCTACCTTAAGTATTAAACGGCCTGTTTTAACCATAGTAATGAATATTATTCTATTGCTATTTGGATTAATTGGCTACCATTTTTTAGGCGTTCGAGAATTTCCTTCGATAGATGCTGCACAAGTTTCAGTGCGAACCAATTATGCCGGAGCCAATCCAGACATTATTGAGTCTCAGATTACGGAACCTCTTGAAAAAGCCATCAACAGTATAGACGGTATTCGAAATATTACATCGTCCAGTACTCAAGGATCTAGTAATATCACTATAGAATTTAATTTAGAAAAAAACTTAGAAGAAGCAGCAAATGATGTGCGTGACAAAGTTTCGCAAGCCATGCGAAGTCTTCCTCAAGATATTGATGCACCTCCTGTTGTTTCCAAAGCCGACTCCGACGGAGAACCCATAATAACGATGACTATTCAAAGCGAAACTAGAAATGCTTTAGAACTTAGTGATTATGCAGAGAATGTTATCGCCCAACGAATACAAACCATTTCGGGAGTCAGTAGTGTCCAAATTTGGGGGCAGAAAAAGTATGCCATGCGCTTGTGGATCAATCCTGAGAAGCTGGCCTCCTACGGCGTAACCATCTTGGATGTAAGAGCCGCTTTAGGCGGTCAAAACATTGAATTACCAACGGGAAAACTCGTAGGAGATAATACGGAATTGACCGTAAAAACAAAGGGGAATCTTTCAACACCAGAGGAATTCAACAACATCATTATTCGATCGGACTCTGGTCAGGTAGTAAAATTATCCGATGTAGGTTATGCAGAGCTAGGTCCGGAGAATACGGAAACACAAATGACCGATGCGGGAAAACCGATGGTCGGAATGGCCATAATTCCACAACCTGGAACTAACTATATTGAAATATCCGATTCTTTTTATAAAGAATTGGAACAATTAAAGAAAGAACTACCGGCAGATATTAGTTTAAATATCGCTATGGACAATACTCTTTTTATTAAAAACTCAGTTACCGAAGTTGCCGAAACTATTTTGATTTCAATCAGTTTGGTGGTTTTGATTATATATTTCTTTTTTAGAGACTGGGGCATTGCTTTTCGTCCTTTGATTGATATTCCTATATCGCTGGTGGCGACATTCTTCATTATGTTTTTGTTTGGGTTTTCGATTAATGTACTAACGCTATTGGCTATCGTATTGGCTACCGGTCTGGTTGTTGATGACGGTATCGTAGTCACCGAGAATATTTACAAAAAAGTAGAAGAAGGCATGAGTCCCATAGAAGCGGCAATTAAAGGGTCTAATGAGATATTTTTTGCCGTTATTTCGATTTCGGTGACCTTAGCAGCCGTATTTTTGCCAGTTATTTTCTTAGAAGGATTTGTCGGGCGGTTGTTTCGAGAGTTCGGTGTAGTCATCGCTTCGGCAGTATTGATTTCTGCCTTTGTTTCCCTTACACTAACCCCGATGTTAAACGCTTATTTGATGAAAAAAGACGTCAGTAAGAAATCGCGTTTCTACAATTTTACCGAACCCTTTTTTGTACAGTTAAATCTGACGTATCAAAATGCCTTATCCTCCTTTATGAAGTGGAAATGGGTGAGTTTTCCTATATTGATTTTATGTTTTGTCCTGATTGGTGTTTTTTATTCAACCATCCAAAAAGAAACAGCCCCTTATGACGACCGCAGTATGGTTTCGATAGGAGTAACTACTCCAGAAGGTGCCACCTACGAATATACGGACAGACTGATGCAAGAACTGTCTCAGTTAATTAATGACTCGATACCTGAAAAGAAAATTGCCTTGGTGATTTCGTCACCCGGATTTGGATCATCTGCGGTTAATTCCGGGCGAATCCGTTTGGCTTTAGTAGAACCAGGAGAACGCGAGCGTTCGCAAGATGAAATAGCAAAACAATTAGGACAATATGTAAAAGCATATCCCGAAGCCAAGGTTTTAATTAACCAACAACCGACCATCTCTGTCAATAGACGCGGTGGACTTCCTATACAATATATTATTCAAGCTCCTAATTTTGAAAAACTGGAGGAAAAAATCCCGGAATTCATGAATGAGGTTAGCCAGGACCCCACTTTTTCTGTAGTAGATGTTAATTTAAAGTTTAACAAACCCGAGATTTATGTCAATATAGACCGAGAAAAAGCACAATCACTTGGTGTATCTATACGCGATATCGCAGAAACCCTACAGTCATCTTTATCGGGTCAGCGCTTTGGTTATTTTATGATGAATGGGAAGCAATATCAAATAATTGGACAATTTGACGACTACGACCGCAGCAAACCATTGGATTTGGTTTCTACTTATGTCAAAAACAATACAGGTCAATTGATACAGCTTGATAACTTAGTTACTCTAGAAGAGCGCAGCAGCCCTCCCCAACTCTACCACAATAATCGATATATGTCTGCCACAGTTTCTGCTGGCTTGGCACCAGGAAAAAGTATCAGCGACGGTATTGAAGCGATGGACCGTGCTAAGGTCAAAGTGTTAGACAGTACTTTTACGACCGATTTATCGGGCGAATCAAGAGATTTTGCTGAAAGTAATTCCAATACGGCTTTTGCTTTTGTATTGGCCTTATTATTGATTTATTTAATTTTAGCCGCTCAGTTTGAAAGCTTCCTTGATCCCTTTATCATCATACTAACCGTGCCAATGGCAGTTGCAGGAGCTTTATTTTCCCTTTGGTTATTCGATCAAACATGGAATATATTTAGTCAAATCGGAACCATTATGCTGATCGGTTTGGTTACGAAAAACGGTATTTTAATCGTCGAATTTGCCAATCAGTTACGCGAACGAGGCATCGAAAAACACCAAGCGATAATAGAAGCATCCGTATCGCGACTACGTCCTATTTTAATGACCAGTTTAGCCATTGCATTTGGAGCACTACCTATTGCTTTATCTTTAGGAGCAGCCTCACAAAGCAGGGTTGGTATGGGTGTTGTTATTGTAGGCGGAACCCTATTTGCTCTAGCTCTAACACTTTTCGTAATTCCAGCCATTTATTTGATGTGGTCTAAAGCTAAAAAACACCGTCCCGAATTTGATAATTATTAATAAAATGAAACATTTATTAGCCTTAATATCCTTGTTTTTCCTTGGATCTAGCGCTCTATTTGCACAAGAACCTCCTGTTCTATTGACTTTAGAAGAGGCATTAGGTCAAACACTAAAAAGCAATTTCGACATACAATTGGCGGCAAACGATTTAAAAATTTCCGAAACAAATGTATATAGAGGTAATGCGGGTATGTTGCCTAATCTGGCATTAGTAGCGACGACCAACGACAACTTTACCAATACCACTCAAACCCAAAGCGACGGATCAACGAGAGAATTAGACAATTCCAAGAACAATTCTATGAGTTATGGTGCAGCGTTAAATTGGACCCTTTTCGACGGTTTTAAAATGTTTGCGAGATACGATGAATTAAAACAAACGCAAATTCAAAGCGAAAAGCAACTTCAAATTAAAATCTTAGAAAAAGTAAATGAAGTCTATACCGTATATTACGATTTAGTGCAACAGCAAAAACTTTTTACCGCTTTAGACACTGCCGTAGTTATTTCAAAGCAACGTTTAGATATAGCCGAAAACCGATATCAAATAGGCAAGGCTTCCAAATTAGAAGTGCTCAACGCCAAAGTAGATTTAAATACAGACATTACCACACTTACCAAGCAAAAGGAGTATTATTATAATGCAAAAGTGCGACTAAACCGTGCTATTTCGAGAGATGCTTTTGACCTCAATTTTATAGTAGAATCGAATGTAGGCATCAACTGGGATTTGCAACTTGTCGATTTGCTTTTGCAATTAGATGCACAAAACCCAGAATTGCAGTTGGCAATAATTAATGCAGATATTGCTCAGTTGCAGTACAAACAACTACGGGCTGATCGATACCCGACCTTACAACTCAATTCCGGCTACACCTTTTCAGAATCAGAGTCGAGCTTGGGTTTTGTCAGTAAATCATCCGGACGCGGTTGGAACTACGGATTTAGCGCTCGTTTAAATCTGTTTGATGGACAACGCCAATCGCAAAGAGAAAAGATAGCACGTATCGACATAGATAATGCACAAATTTTAGTAGAACGCCAACGTCAATTCATAGAAACCGAACTGATGATGGCTTTTCAAACCTATTCTACGAATCTGGAATTGGTGAATTTAGAAGGTAAAAATGAAGAAATTGCTAAGCAAAATCTCGAAATCACTATGGACAAATTTGAAATAGGTACCATTACAACTATGGAATTTAGAACAGCTCAGTTAAATTATATCAATGCTGTTGTTCGTAATAATAATGCACAATATCAAGCAAAACTATCCGAAGTTATCTTAAAGGTCTTGGTAGGTAAGTTGGATATTTAACTGGATTGTACCTGTCAATTAAGCGTGTGATAAATCTTATATTTATCATAAAACAAGGATAGCCTAGCTGTTTAGTCCGTCCTTTTAATATTTAAAATCTTAAATTTGCCCTATCTTATTTTATATTTAAAATTACATTCATGTTTCAATCTAAAATCTATTTAGCAGCCTTATCGCTAGCTTTTTTAAGCAGTTGCCAAGTTTCACAAATCCAATCTACAAAAAGCAGCCATAAACGCGTAGTAAACGATATTGAATTAACCGGCAAGGTCTATTCTGCCGTATTTCACCAACGTGCTGCCGAGTATCAAGCCTTATGTGTACAGGCTTTTAATGTAGCAACTACCCATTTAGACGGGGTGCTACAACAACAACATTCCAAACCCGTTGCAATAGTAACCGACATAGATGAAACCTTTTTAGACAATTCTCCTTATGCTGTAGAAATGGCTAAAAGAGGACAGGTTTTCGATGAAGCAAGTTGGTTAGAATGGACTTCAAAAGGCGATGCCAAACCACTAATGGGAAGTCAAGATTTCTTTAATTATGCCGCTTCAAAAGGAGTAACCATCTTTTATATTACCAATAGAAATCAAAACGATAAAGCCGGAACAATTGCCAATTTAAAAAAATACAATTACCCGATGGCAGACGAAGAACACGTGATTGTACGCCAATCGGACTCCAGTAAGGAAACCCGTCGTTTAAAAGTTAGTGAAACACATGAAATCGTCATGCTTTTAGGGGATAATTTATCTGATTTCTCCAAAGCTTTTGATAAAAAAACCGAGGAACAACGTTCGGAAGCCGTTAGAAATAACGCCAAAGAATTTGGTAAAAAATTCATTGTATTACCCAATGTTAATTATGGAGATTGGGAGTCGGCCATATTCGATTATAAAAGAGATTGGACGCCTGCACAGAAAGACTCTATTTACAATAGTAAATTGATTGGGTTTTAATAAAAGTGTTTAAATATTATAAAAATCAAAAGCGGCCGTTTAAAAAACGACCGCTTTTGATTTTAAAGGTTTTTATGTTCCCTTTATTGATTTAATAGACCGAACGTCTTAAACATCCAATAAGCTACTTAGTTCCACTTAAGTTCAAAATAATTGATTTTTTTTAATTTTATTTTTTTATATATCCTTACTTTTAAATAGTATTGAATGAATATCTAATTGACAATTCGATTTATATAAAAATTGCATTTTAAAAACTAATCAGAATTAATGAAGCACATCAACTAGAAATTGTTTACCAAATCTTTATTTTTCTATTCCACTTCAAAAATCGCTTGAATTTCCACTGATGAGTTAACCGGAATTGAAGAAGCACCAACAGTAGCTCGGGTATGTTTACCGCGTTCTCCAAAAACCCCAATAACCAAATCCGAAGCGCTATTCATCAAGCTTGCGTGTTGGGTATACCCCGCTGAAGTATTAAAGAATCCTGTCAATTGCACACATTGCTTAACGCGGTTTAAATCCCCACCCGTAGCATCCTTTAGTACTGCAATAACATTGAGCATCGTTTGTCTGGTGGCTTCCTTAGCCTGTTCTTCCGTTAAATCTTTTTCAATAATTCCGGGATGAAGTATTTTTCCGTCCTGTAGCGCTACTTGATTGATATAAATCAAATTTCCCGTACGAACATAAGGCACATAACTCCCCGCAGGGGCTGGCGTTGCTGGCAAGGTGATCTTGAGGTCCTTTAAGCGACTTTCAACCGTAACTTGTGGTGTATTTACACTTGAAACTGCTGCTTGCATTTTAGGCGACTCCTTCGTCAAAGCAACAGCAACACGTGCCAAAGCTTTCCCTTGCAAACGCGCAAAATTTAATTCGCTACTAGTCGGTCTTTCGGATGCTGGCATAGAAGCCAAGCTCGTGGTTCCAAAAACCGTATTGCCTTGGGCGGTGTTTTTATCCATTGTGTCCATACCCATTATTCCCGTAGGAACTAAGATCATTCCGTGTACCGCTAGCGTACTCCAAAACGACATTACAGCTGCTTCGCGACCTGCGCCACTACCCGCACCCATAAATACCGTTGCAGGAACTCCCTCTAATTTCCGAGCCGTCCATATCTCTACAGATTGATCCAAAAAAGAACGCATAGCGCCACTCATATTGCCAAAGTGTACTGGAGATCCAAAAGCAACTCCATCATACTTTGTCAAATCGTCTATATGTGCCTCGGAAACTTCGGTATTTATATTTTTATTTGTCGCTGTTACCAGGCGTTTTAATACCGCATGTGCCTTGGGATTTGTATTGATTCCCTCCGCCAGGGCTTGCGCTAATTTATAAGTGGTTCCCTTTTCCGAATGAAAAAGTACTAGAATCTCCTTTTTTTCCTGTGCCATAACCGTTGTGAAACTGAAGATAACTAACGCCGTTATCAAAATTTTAAATCCTTTTTTCATAAAATTACCGTGTTTGGTGTCCTGTCTATTACTTCTTAATTCAAATAGTAAGCAGTGCCCGTATTAGAAGTACAAATTTCTACAATATATCTTAGTAAATACTATATAATTACGTCATAGTTTTATCTCAATACGACAACAACTGTATAAAACTTCTGGTTTTTTATTAAATGCACTTGGTTATAGCAAACAGTCTCTAAAGAAAAACAACTGTATATAGCCTGCTAAAAACTCCCTAATGAAATACTATTTTTAGTATATTTGAATGTATTATAAAATTTAGAAAGATGCACGTTATCAGTAATAATATATCCGCAAACGATTTTGAACAGCCCGATTTTTTATTAGCTGAAATCCCAATAAAGAATAACACTATCAACGATGATCGTATATGGGTTTATTGCAGCAAAACATTCTCGCTGATTGAGTTTATCCTTCAAGATGATTTTCCTGAGCGAGCATACGTTGGTACACAGACTACTTTTGTTTACAAAGATACCGATGGTTATAAAGAAAACTGGATTGGCGTATATATACAAAACAATTGTGCTATGGTTGGTATTGATCAAAAAGAAAATTTAAACGATGCCTGGTCGTTTTTAGAAACCTATTTCAAATGGGAAGAAATTGAAGAAGATATGTAATCGCTGCAACGCGTTTTTTACTAAATAAAAATCCAATTCATAAAAACTACATTCTTAACTTCTTAAACGCATCCCTTGCAAGTAAACCCTGATTTTTGCCATATCTCTGTTGATAAAAGCACCAAAGATGCCTTAGTTTGGCACGATTCTAATTGGAAATTTAGTCCAGAACCACATCAACATAAGAAAGGCCAATTAATCTATGTGCAGCATGGCTTTCAATATTTATATACCAAAGAACGCAGTTATCTCATACCGCAAAATCACTGTGCTTGGATTCCCTCCAACTGCTATCACCACAGTACATCACCCAAAGAGAACGTTTTTTTAAGAACCATTTACTTCACCGTAACTGATAATCAAGATTTTTATAGAAAACTACAAATTTTCCCTGCACCTGCCGTTTTAAAAGAAATGATTTTGTTTACAGAACGTTATTCGCGTATCGAATCAACCAATGAAGTAGAAAGTGCCTTTTTAAAAGGCATTTATATGAGTCTTCCGGAGATGGTACAAAACACCATACCGCTTTCTATTCCGATCACACAAGACATAAAGTTAAGCGAACTCATCTCTTTTCTATTTGAAAATATAGACCAATCTATTAATTTTAAAGAACTTGCTCTTCAGTACGGCTTTTCACTGCGAACACTAGAACGAAACTTTCAAGAGGAACTCGGTCTTACTCCTACGAGTTACCTTCAAATGATTCGGATGGTTAAAGCGATGGAATTACTAACTGACGGACAGGAAAATATTAGTGAAGTTGCCTTTCAAGTGGGCTACAACAGCGTACCTACATTTAGCAAAACTTTTAAAACCATATTTGGAAAATCGCCAAAATACTATTCCTATTCTCGTACAAAAACTTCTTTATAATTTGATTTTTTTTATTTAATAAAATGCTATTCTAGAAACAATATCCTTATTTTAGCTTTTGGTAAGTTTTTCACCTCCTTATCGCTTTTACTGATACCCCATGAAGGATTACTACAAAACGCTAGGAGTTTCGCGTACTGCCACAAGCTCAGAAATAAAAAACGCCTACAGAAAGCTCTCGATGGTCTACCATCCCGATCGCAATAATGGAGAAGATAAATTCAATAGCTTGTTTATCGAAATCAATGAGGCTTATCAAACCTTATATAAGGAAGAGCAACGAATTAGCTACGACCGTTTATGGAATAATAAAGAGAATCTAAACCAGTCGAGCTCTCGTTCGTACCAACAAGAACAATCTTATATCCAACCTATAATTACACAGTTTTTTGTTGATAAAATTTACTTTAGACCCGGAGATGTAGTTACCATAACTTGGAGTACAACACATGCCGATTCTATAGAACTTCGTCCTTTTGGCTTTGTAAGTACTCAAGGGGTTAAAAAAATAAAAATCAATCAGTCTCATCTCTTCTTAGAAATTGACATCGTTGCTCTAAACAACATTTCTAAACGTTATTTTACAAGCAAAATAGTACTAGAAAACATCGATCACCCCCAATCTAAAAATAAAGTTAAAAACGAAAACCCACTATTTGACGATAAGTACTCTTTACGTAAAGAATTATTTTCTACAGAAGGAAAACTCGGGCGGTTTTCCTATTTCAAGAGAATGTTTTCCATTATTTTCATAGCGCTATTAATAAGTCCTGTAGTCGTTATACCATTTGGCTATTCCAGTATCCCCTTAGCCATATTGATTAGCATAACCTTTGTTTTAGGTACCATTCAAAGTATCAAAAGATTAAACGCACTACAATGGAGCTGGTATTACTGTGTCTTATTTCTAATACCCTATATAAATCTGTTTGCCTTGTTTTTGCTACTAGTAATTCCCCATTCAAAAAACAGAAAATAATCTTCATTATTTCTAATCGGACAAAAAAAAACAGCAAAACCAATACTGATTTTGCTGTTTAAAAAATTATAACCTAGTTTTTTATAACTTTTTGCTAACTAACTAATTATTAATCATTAATTTTTCGGAATGCGTTTTTCCATTAACATCAAATTTTAAGAAATAAACACCATTGGCTAATGTTTGAACATTTATCGTATTTTCTCCTTTATTAATTTCGATAGTTTTCAAAACTCGTTTTCCGAGCAAATCGTATATTTCTACTGTGGAACTACCCTCAAAGTCTGCATTAATATATACCGTTCCGTTATTTGCCGGATTTGGATATACTCTTAAGTCGCTTTTAATTTCATTAGTACCAACACTCATTCGCTCCCCTATACCTACAGCATACCAAGCATCTTCTACAGCAATATATTCGGCTGAACCCTCTCCATACAAATCCTTAGCTGCTAATAAAGCGCCATTATAGGCATCCAAATAAGTAGCCTCAGTGGTTAAATACGTTGTTAGATTTCGGTATGCGATTCTCGCTGCTTTTTCTATTCCAATACCGTTGACTGTATAATTTTTATTTAAATCATTACGTCCACTTCCACCTTCGGTTAATAAATAAAACCAATGATTCTGAACACCACTGTTGTAATGAACGCCTCCATTATCATTGTCAAAATTGGAAGGGTCTATCCAGTATTGCCCTTGATACGTATTCGGATTACGGAAAAGTTTAGGACTTGACATGCTTCGCATTGCTCCATCTCTAAGCATAATATTTTCCCCTATAGTCCAATTGGGATTAAGATTAACGTAGAACTCAATAGCCGTTCCAAATATATCTGCAAACGATTCATTTAAAGCACCTGATTCTCCCAGATAAGCCAATCCACCAGTGCCGTTGTTTTCCACAACCATGTGCGTAAACTCATGTCCAGCAACATCCAAACCAACTACTGGATTCATATAATTTGTTGATCCGCGTCCATAAACCATCAGATTATATGGATGTGGAAAAGCCGCTGCGTTATTGGGGAAACCGCTATCAAAATTTGAACCTTCCAATACCACAGGGTTAAAATAATTTCGAATAACACTCTCCTCACCGTCGTAACTTAATCTATTAAACATTTCTTTGTAATAATCATAAGTATGTTCCATCCCCCAATGAGCATCAACTGCTGCATTCGTATCAAAATTACTAGTTGCACTAACGATATCTTGTGCTCCAGTCAATAAACGACCAGGACTATATCGTGCAGTAGCAGCATCATAGGTTTCAATCTTTCGACCGTTATCTCGTAATCTAAATCCACCATCAAAACTATCGACTACAATATTCTGAACTCCTTTATAGAAGGTATTACCGGTACCATTAACATCCGCATCGTGTATTAAATTCACTTCTTTTATAACATGACCTGTAGCATCGTCAACATATACTTCCATCATTACCAATGGCTCAAATGAATCGATTCTTAATTTTTTAACCAATTTAGTTTCTACTAATCCCTTAGTATTCTGTATTTTGGTAAAAACGGTGGTAATCGGATAATCTCCTTGAATCTCCGTTACTTTAAAAGCCGCTTTTGCAATAGTTAATGCGCGTTCTGAACTCAATTTAGAAGTAGCATCTACCTCGTTTATGTCAATAACTTGACCATTAATACTCTGAACAACATTCGCTTTTGAATGTACTAAAATTACATCGCCTTCAACAGCTATTCCTTTATAATAATGTTGAAATTGTGTACGGGTATGTTTTAATTCGTCTGTGCTTTCTTTAATTTGAACAAAAGTATGTTCATCGCCTAAGTCAAACATTTCCTTAAAAGAACCACTCACTTGATTCACGGTTAGTTTTTGCCCCATTATACTCATTGAAAACGACCCAAATCCGTTAAGTCTTAGCGGTTTTTGCAACTTTACTGTTGACGTAATGGTGGTGTGGTTCCCTGTTTCCAATCGTTCACCTGCATGAGATTGAGCAGGATTAGCGAAAAACAAAAATGATATGTATAAAAAAGCTCCAACATTATTGAGCGACAAGTACTTTTTTTTCATGATTAGGACCAATTCTGGTATTTAGTATTTTATATTTTTATTAAGTAATTATTAAAAAAACTTTCTTTTAAATTGCAATTATTCTAATATATTTTAATTAAAAAATACACTTAACAGCCATTTTGCATAAATGATGTTTTTAATATAATAAAATTACACTTATAAATGATGTTTGGTTCCGCAATAACACTAAATAAATGTGAAATAAAAACAAAAAAAAGTTAAAGTTTTCTATAACTTACTTATTTCACAATCAGAGTTTTATTTCTATACTAGCTTCTTTCGACAGTAAACCCGTATATGTCGGACTAATAACTACCTAGCAATCCCAACTAAAAACCCACTTGATAAAATCTACAACTATAGTACCCCCCATTTCCTCAAAAATTACTTCAGGAATATCCCCATGAATTCCTTAAAAAAACTGATATAAATATTTGAAAATTTTAAATAAAAAACCACTTGAAACTTTATATATTATATAAAAATCTGAACAAAAATCAACTTACCATAAAAAACAAACAACCATAATTTAACAATATAAAACAAATTACTACTACATACAGGCAACTATAAAGTATAAATTTCAATATTTAGCAAAAAAAATAAATTATACATAAAAAATATTGACGCGTAAATTTTAACTAAAAAAATATTAACTTTATTCCTGTCAACTATAGGGAATCTTGATATTAATTTTCGAAGACTCCATTTTAAAAAAACAAGTTTATGACAGTTAGTATGACTACATTTAGAACGATTGCTTTGTTTTTTTTATTTCCGTTTGCCCTATTTGCTCAAGAGCCAACGGACTCTATTGTTCCCACAAAAAAAAACTTTCCTCAATTTCAATTTAAAGGACTTTTTCAAGCTCGTTATTCCTCCGGTCTTACCAAAGGCGTAGATTTAAATGGTTTGCATCATTCAGAAGGTGAAGTCACGCGAAATTCATTTGAAGTAAAAAGAATGCGGGTCCAAGTCAAAACGATTATTGGCGACCGCACTGAGGTTGTTGCCTTGGTGAACTTAGCCGAGTTTAAATCGGACCCCAAGAACAAAGTTTTAGAGAATGCGTATATTAAGTATAGTTTTAGCAAAGCAGTCAGTTTTACCCTAGGTCAATTTCGTCCGTGGTTTGGTATCGAAGAAACGTATCCCGTTGATATCATTCGATCCATGGATTTCTCCAATCAATACTATGAGTTTGGAAAACTCGGATGGACCAGTTTCCAAACGGGAATTTCGATGACCGGAACTTTTGAAGCTGAATCGATACCCATAAGTTATGCCGTGTCCGTAATGAACGGAAACGGTCGAAATCAAGTTATGGATAGCGACAACGGCAAACATTATTCTTCTAGAATCGTATTGGGACTTTCAAAAAAGTATAATATCAATTTCGGTATTAATGGTGGAATTGGGGAAGTGAACAACCAACAGGTACACGCTTACGGATTCGACCTCACAGCGGATTACAAATTCTCGGAACGCCTCATACTAGAAACCCAATTTGTTGCCAAACAAGCCATCAATCACAATAGCTATTTCGAAATTCCCGAAATTGAAAGAAAAAATTCCTTAAGCGATTATCAACTACGTGGATTTCATGTATTGCCCAATTTGAGATACGAGATAAAGTACAAAAAACTGAGTGCCATAGAATTCTCTTGTCGCTATGAATATATAGACACCGATTACAAACTTAATTCCAATCCTAGACAAACCATACTTCCGATGTTTGGCTTGGAATTCTTAAAGGATTATGGTGCAAGAATCCAATTGGGTCTACAAATCGACATCTATAAACACCATATCATAAACAGTAAAACACACGATAACAACCTATTAGTACTACAAGTTCAAAGTCGTCTATAAGAAGATATAAATCAAGCTAAAAAACAACGATGAAAAAAAACAATTACATTCCCATTCACTTAAATCTTTCTAGAGCTCGAATTAGAATAGCCTCTAATTTCAGCAAAATGTATCGCTTATTATTAATTTACAAAACCACCTTCTATGCAAACCTTAACTAGAAAAATCATTTTATGCTGTACAGGTCTATTTCTGTGTTTCTTTTTGGTGATTCACCTCTTAGGCAACTTACAATTGTTTCTACCCCCAGAAGAAGCGCATTTGCAATTCAATACCTATTCTCATTTTTTGTCTGGAAATCCCTTAATTAAGTTGGTATCGTATGGTCTGTATGCCTCTATTATAGCGCATGTAGTTTATGCTTTAGTCATCACTTTACAAAATAAAAAATCAGGCGGAACCTACCAGAAAGACCAAAGAGGTCGTTCGAGTAAATGGTATAGTCGAAATATGGGTATTTTAGGGACAATTATTCTCGTTTTTTTAATTATTCATTTTAAAAATTTTTGGTACGAATATAAGTTCGGAAGCCTTCCTCTTGATGCAAATGGGAATCGAGATTTATACCAACTCGTAATAGAAGTCTATCAAATATGGTGGTATGTGATTATATATGTTATTGCGATGATTGCGTTAGGTTATCATTTGTTACACGGTTTTTTTAGTGCCATCAGAACACTAGGTGTCTTTCATCCCAAGTTTGTAAAAGGCATTCGATACTTTGGCATTTTTTACTCCTTGGCAATCAGTCTGGGATTTGCCATCATTCCTATATATATCTATTTTACTAAATCCTAAAACCGACCTTTTTAAAAAGGGTGGTTTAAAAAATACAAGCTTATGATATTAGATGCAAAAATTCCCACAGGTCCTTTAGAGGAAAAGTGGTCTAATTATAAAAAAAACGCCAAATTAGTTAATCCCGCTAATCGTAAAAAAATAGACGTCATCGTTGTCGGAACCGGCTTAGCAGGAAGTTCCATAGCGGCTTCACTCGGAGAAATGGGCTATAATGTAAAATCCTTTTGCTTTCAAGATAGTGCGCGAAGAGCACATTCTGTGGCTGCTCAAGGTGGTGTTAATGCCGCCAAAAATTACAAAAACGATGGTGATAGTGTTTACCGTATGTTTGTAGATACTTTAAAAGGAGGTGATTTTAGATCTAGAGAAGCCAATGTATATCGCATGGCTGAATGTTCGTTAAATCTAATCGATCAAGCGGTTGCTCAAGGGGTTCCTTTTGGAAGGGAGTATGGGGGTTACCTAAACAATCGTTCTTTTGGAGGTGTACAAGTAAGTAGAACCTTTTATTCCAGAGGTCAAACCGGCCAGCAATTATTGATTGGTGCCTATCAAGCGCTGATGCGTCAGGTCAACAAAAAAACTGTACAACTCTATACCCGCCATGAAATGTTGGATTTGGTGGTTATAGACGGTAAAGCTCGCGGTGTTATCGTACGAAATCTCGATACCGGTCAAATTGAAAGACATGCTGCACATGCTGTAGTATTGGCGACTGGAGGATTTGGTAAAATTTATTATCTCTCCACCTTAGCAATGGGCTGTAATGGATCGGCTATTTGGCGAGCCCATAAAAAAGGTGCTTTGATGGCTTGTCCGAGTTGGACGCAAATCCACCCTACTTCCTTACCTCAATCTGGTGATTACCAGTCCAAACTGACCCTGATGTCGGAATCGTTGCGAAACGACGGTCGCATTTGGGTTCCTTTAAAGGAAAACGAACAACGCTTAGCCAATGTGATACCCGAAGACGAACGCGATTATTATTTGGAGCGCAGATATCCCGCTTTTGGAAACCTGGCTCCTCGAGATATTTCGTCCCGAGCAGCGAAAGAGCGTATAGATGCAGGGTTTGGTATAGGGGCTTTAAAGAATGCCGTTTACCTCGATTTTTCTAAAGCTATAAAAGAACAAGGAGTTGGCAAAATCAAAGAGAAATATGGGAATTTATTTGATATGTATCATAAAATTACCGGAATTGATGCCTATAAAGAACCCATGATGATTTCGCCTGCAGCGCATTTTTCTATGGGCGGACTTTGGGTGGACTACGAATTGATGACTACGATTCCGGGACTATTCGCTTTAGGTGAGGCTAATTTTGCTGATCATGGGGCCAATCGATTGGGGGCTAACTCCCTTTTGCAAGCCTGTGTTGATGGATACTTTATTGCACCATATACTATGGCTAATTATTTATCTACAGAAATTCACACGGGAAAAATTTCCACAGACCACCCTGCTTTTGTAGAGGCAGAACAAGCTGTTATGCAACAATTGAATCAATTTATTAACTGTAAAGGGACTAAAACAGTCGATTATTATCACAAGCATTTAGGCAAAATATTGTATGATTATTGTGGGCTATCCCGAAATGAAACCGGTTTAAAATCGGCCATTGAACTCATTCAAAAACTCCGTGTAGCATTTTATCAAAACGTACATATTCCAGGAGAAGTTACCTCTATGAACAACGAATTGGAAAAAGCCGGTCGCGTAGCCGATTATTTAGAAATTGGAGAACTGATGTGTTATGATGCCTTAACCCGGAACGAATCCTGTGGAGCACATTTTAGAGAAGAGTATCAAACTCCAGACGGAGAAGCCATGAGAAACGATACCGATTTTCAATTTATCTCTGCCTGGGGCTGGACTGGAAAAAACACAGTACCCGAACTCAACAAAGAGCCTTTGGTTTTTGAATACGTACAACCCATCGTTAGAAGTTATAAATAATTTAATAAATAGGAATCTACAACCGTAATTTTCTTGGATAAACTAAGGATACAATCATTTGATTCCTTTTAAAAATATTTACATATGAAACTAAATCTAAAAATCTGGAGACAAAAAAATCAAGAGTCAACCGGTAAGCTTGTCGACTACCCATTAGAAGATATCAATCCACATATGTCCTTTTTAGAAATGTTGGATACCCTAAATGAAAAATTGATTTTATCCAATGAAGCACCCGTTGAATTTGATCACGACTGCCGAGAAGGAATTTGTGGACAATGCGGTATGATGATCAACGGATTAGCTCACGGCCCCTTAAAAAACACCACTACTTGTCAACTGCATTTAAGGGAGTTTAAAGATGGGGAAACCGTTGTCATTGAACCTTTTCGATCTGGTGCATTTCCTATAAAACGGGATTTAAAAGTCGATCGAGGTGCTTTTGACCGAATTATATCCTCTGGAGGTTATGTGTCTGTAAATACAGGGCAATCACCCGAAGCCAACAGCATACCTGTTAACCATATTATTGCCGAATCCGCTTTCGATTCTGCTGCTTGCATAGGCTGCGGAGCCTGTGTTGCTACTTGTAAAAACGGTAGTGCTGCCCTATTTACTGCAGCTAAAATCGTACACTTAGTCAAGCTACCACAAGGTAAAGAAGAACGCGACCAACGGGTCCTCAACATGGTTTATCAAATGGACCAAGAAGCCTTTGGGCATTGTTCTAATACGGAGGCTTGTGAAGTAGAATGTCCTCAAAGCATTTCGGTACTTAACATTGCACAAATGAACTACGAATATAATCGGGCAAAAACACTAAAGCGGTAGTTAAAAATAGAATAATAAAACTAAAGTGAAACCATCCAAAAAGGGCGAATGATCTTCGTCCTTTTTTTTGTTGGTAATCGCTATCTATGGCAGTTCCCCTCTAATCATTACAATCTTGCAAGTCATCATACCATTTGAATATTGCTTTGCTCCTAAAATCAAAATCGTCAACAATGCTGAAATTAGTATAAACGAATAAAAGCGAATGTTTTTTTTGATTGTAAACAACCGCACGCCCCTCCTTCCTCAAAAAAATACCGATTCAATACCCCTATTTGGTCGTATCTCATGAACCATGCTGTTTCGACTAAAAAACACCAAAATAACCTTAATTTTATCATTTTATAATCCTATTTTTACGTAGGGATTTGCAGGTTTATAGTTCGTACATAAATGCAATTATCCTTTGTAAAACAAATACATAGTACCTTAATTAAAACCCATGACCATGGAAGACGACTGGCTTAATCGATGGAACGAAAGATATAAAAACGAAGAATTTGCATATGGAAAAGAACCTAATCACTTTTTAAGGAACCAATTAGACGATTTACCCCCTGCTAAAATTCTCTTTGCTGCGGAAGGAGAAGGACGTAATGCTGTTTACGCTGCAACAAAAGGTTGGGAGGTGTCCGCTTTTGACATCAGTATAGAAGGTCAGAAAAAAGCTTTAAACTTAGCTAATCAAAATGGTGTTACCATCGGCTATAGCTTAGGTTATTTGGAAAAACTCGACTACCAACCAGAGCAATTTAATGTTATTGCACTAATATATGCCCATTTCCCCGCAGCGGTAAAATCTGTCTACCACCAACTTTTAAATACCTATCTAGCTGCTGGAGGAATAGTGATTTTCGAAGCTTTTAGTAAAGCGCACTTGCAGTATAATATTCAAAACCCAAAAGTCGGGGGGCCTAAAGATATAGATGACTTATTTTCGTTAGAAGAAATCAAATCCGATTTCTCTAATTATGAAATCTTATTATTAGAACAAAGAGAGATTGAGCTGAGCGAGGGGCATTTTCACAACGGAACGGGTTCTGTTATTCGATTTGTTGGACGAAAAAAAACGGTATAACCGAAGTGTTTTAAAAAAATTATATTTTATCGTAAGGGAATAGCGCAAGACCATTTTTTATACCAATTTAGGAGTACCGAATGCTTCCTTTCGGAACTAGTGTTTAGGCAAGCAACTACTAGGAATCGGTGCAGAACCTCTTCGCAATCGACTTAAAACAGAAATATTTAGGGTCTCGAGGTCTATTTTACCTCGAGACCTGCTTTTTTCAGCTTATAATAGGGAAGTCGGACATACATAGTTAGACTTCTCTAACTGGGTTACTTTTTTAATAGCATTGTATCCTCCGACCACGTCTGCTACTCTCGTATATCCGTGTTTCTTTAAAAGAGAAGCTGCAATCATACTGCGATACCCACCAACACAATAAATGAGATAACAAACTTCTTTAGATAATTCTTGAAGTTGTCCCTCAAGTTCATTAAGAGGAATACTGGTAGACACCAGCAAATGCTCCGACTCATATTCGCTATTTTTTCGTACATCTAATAAAATCGTATCCGAATAAACAACGGTTTCATCAAATACATTGGTTTTTATCCGTTCGATAGTTTCGCTTTTTAGACCGGCTGCTGTCCATGCTTCGTATCCATTTTCCAAAAAACCAATAGCCTTGTCGTACCCGACTCTCGAGAGGCGAATCAGCGATTCTTCTTCTTTGCCAGGTTCAGTAACCAAAATTATTTTCTGATTGATATCGCTTATCATTTCCCCGACCCAAACAGCAAAACTACCATTCAATCCAATATTTATACTATTCGGGATATAGCCCTTCGCAAATAATTCAGCGTCGCGAGTATCCAAAATCAAAACTTCGGAACTAGCTGTGGCTTTTATAAAGTCAAACACTGTAAACGGCTGTTTAGCCTTAATTAAAACAGCGTCTAACAGTTCAGAACCCTGAATATTCATCAAAACATTTTTAGGAAAATACTGCGGTGGTGTCGTTAATCCTGTTAAAACTTCTCTTACAAACTCATCCTCCGTCATGTCTGCACGCAAAGCATAATTGGTACGCTTTTGATTACCTAAAGTATCTGTGGTTTCTTTACTCATATTTTTGCCACAAGCACTACCCGCACCATGATTGGGATAAACGGTTATATCGTCAGGTAAAGTCATGATTTTATCGCGCAGCGAATGAAAGAGTTTTTTTGCCAAAAATGCTTCTGTAATATCAGAATTCACGTATTGTACTAGGTCTGGTCGTCCAACGTCTCCAATAAATAAGGTATCTCCAGTAATAATTGCAACTTCCTTATCTTCTTCATCCCAAATAAGATAAGTAGTACTTTCCATAGTGTGTCCCGGAGTGTGCAAAACCTGAATGCGAATTTTTCCTAAAGAAAAAAATTGTCCGTCTTGGGCAATAGTCGCAGTATAATTAGGTGTAGCTGTAGGCCCAAATACAATTTTAGCCCCTGTTTTTTCCATTAAATCCAAATGTCCACTAACAAAATCGGCGTGAAAATGAGTTTCAAACACATATTTTATTGAAGATTGGTCTTTATTTGCTCTGTCTAGATAAACTTGTACATCTCGTAAAGGGTCGAATACAGCGCTCTCCCCGTTACTTTCAATATAATAGGCTGCGTGTGCCATACAGCCGGTATAAATTTGTTCTATTTTCATAGGTATAACATTTTAAAAAGTATATAATCTATCGATTTCCTATTGGGAAATCAAATCTTGAGATTCCATAAAATTATCACTATTAGTAGCTATTAAAAATGACATTAGTCATAGAATAGTAAAAACAAAGTGAGATTTTATCTTCAGCAATCATGCAAGTAACCCCATTTAATAGAAAAAGTTAATTGTTTGATTTTATCAATTGAAACAGGAAGACAAGTAGTATTTTTGCCGATTGTAATTAATGGTTCTATTTTCTAATATGCTCACACTTGCTTCTCCCCAACGAAAAAAAACGGCTACGTTATTAGCTTTTATGCTGATTCCGCTTTCCGGTCTGGTTACCGATATCTATTTACCCTCTTTTCCAGCTATGGCTAGAGATTTGGGCCTATTAGAAAAAAACATCCAATTAACCCTGTCGTGTTTTCTACTCAGTTATGGAATTGGACAGTTATTCATCGGTAGTCTATTAGACAGTATTGGACGCTATAAACCGAGTTTAATCGCTTTGATTATTTTGGTCATATCAAGTGTTCTAATAGGAATCTCTAGGGATTTATTTATCATTTGTTTTTTAAGAGTCATACAAGGATTCTCCATTGCAACCATTGTTGTTGCGAAACGCGCCTTTTTTGTAGATTTATATAGTGGTGATAAACTTAAGCATTATTTGAGTTACTTCACTATTGCTTGGTCGTGCGGTCCTATTGTGGCTCCGTTTTTAGGGGGCTATTTAGAAAAAGCTTTCGGTTGGCAATCTAATTTTTACTTTTTAGCTTTTTACGCCTTACTCTTGTTTGTCTTAGAACTGATGTATAGTGGCGAAACCTTAGCAGTTAAAAAACCATTTAAAGGCCTGGAGGTACTTCAAATATATAAAATGATGTTGAGTTCTGGTAACTTTGTTTTGGGTATATTAATCCTGGGATTAAGCTACTCTGTAGTTATGGTGTTCAGTATGGCCGGTCCATTTATCATCGAACACACCTTTAATTTTAATGCCGTTACTATCGGCTATTGTGCCCTACTCTTAGGTGTATCCTGGATGATTGGAGGTTTGTTGGGAAAAAAATCCATTCATTGGAATTTTCGAGCTAAGGTCATTGGATTTGCCCTCTTTCAGTTATTTTTAATTGGAGTTATGATAGGTATAGGTCAGTACTATCAAAATCTACCACTATTAATGTTCTTTGCTTTTATCATACATATATGCTCCGGATTTATATTTAATGTTTATTTCACCCGTAGTATGATTGCCTTCCCTAATAATGCGGGTATTGCAGGTGGATTATTGGGAGGTCTAATATATGTGCTCACTTCTATACTGAGTTATGTCGTATCGTCAACAGGCTCTTTAAAAACGCAAAACGATATAGCGTGGCGCTATTTATCCATGTCTGTTTTACTGTTTTTAGTTATTCTATTGTGGATGCGTCTGCGTGATAAAAGAGTTTCATAAAAAACTACACCGCAAGGAATTAGCAACTCATAAGAGGTTTAATAATGTCTCCAACAAAAACATGTCCCGCGTAAGTCCTTAGACTAAGCTAATAAACCAATTAACAAAAATTAGCTGTAGCCTTTAAAATATCGTCTAGCCATTTTTAAATGAGTAACTTTGTACTTTAAACAAGCTTTATGAACGAAGAATTGAAAAATCCATTACACGGAAAAACACTGGTTTTTATCATCGAATACTTGGTTAATTATTACGAAGGATTTGAAGGACTTAGCAAAGAAGTCAATATCAATTGTTTTAAGAAAGATGCCAGCGTTAATTCTTCTTTAAAATTTTTGCGTAAAATGCCTTGGGCACGTACAGAAGTGGAAAATTTGTTTATTAAAATATATACTTATGAGCTTAAAAAGGCTCAAAAAAACAATTTAAAATAGATTTCTAAGTAAAAACCCCGACTAGTATTAGTCGGGGTTTTTACTTAGAAATCTATCGCTTATCTCGTTTTTAACCACCCCGTTATACTGTAACGCTGCTGTTTCACCTTTTTTACTTCGTGTTCCATGGTTTTGCTATCAAAAAGAGCCATACGTCCTGCTAAAGGCTGTATCTTCAATTCTTCGATTATTTTATTCTCCCCTTCTAAATATAAGGTTAATTCACCACCATAATCGGCTTGCCAATTTTCATCGTTCAAATAAAACACTAAAGACAGTGTTCTTCTGCTATCATTTTGGAAAACGTCTAAATGCCGTTGATAAAAAGTTCCTTCCGGATAAACGGCATAGTGAAACTCGCTTTCGCAAATTCCCAAATAACAAGTACGATTTAAATAAGCAATCAAATCGTTGATTTTATCAAAGAACATTTTTTCCACTTCATCTGCCTTCTCTTCCTCCATCCACAATATAAAATCACCTCGAACTTCTTTGACGATTTGTTCGTTAAAGAGTTTACCAATAGCGGCTTTTTTAAAATTTTCTTGTTCTTGTTTTAAGAGGAGGTGGTTGCGAAGTATTCGTACTTCTTCGTCCGAAAAAAACTGATCGGATATCGCGTATTTATGATTGACTAAATCGTCAATTATTAACTCGTAAACTGGATTTAAATCAAATCCTACCATATATATGTATAAAAAACCTACACAAATATAGTTTTTAGTAAAAAAAAACAATACATCAAAACCCCTTTTTTTTTTGTATAAAATGTTAAATTTTACCGACCACTTTAGTAGTGTTAAATCGCTATTTGATTATTGACATATAACGACAAAAGCCAATATATTCACACAAAAAAAGCCAAAAAACAAAATCCTAGAAACACTTTAAAACCTCAACTATCCGGAACTAATCATTTGCAAACTTTTTTTTCTTTTAAGACCATTCGTTATTCCTTAACTGTCTTATAAATTACACTGCCGCAAATAAGAAAAGGCTGTCTTAAAAAGACAGCCTTTATTGTAAAAAATAATTTTAAAAACCTTTTATGGCAATGCTTCAATAGCTGCTTCTAATTGAGCATAATTGTTAGTCGTAACTAAACTACTACTAGATACAGAATATGTAGCATTAGCACCAACCGTAACCGATTGAATACTATAGATAAAATTTCCTGCCTGTCCAGAAACAAAAATGATATAACACTGTAGACCAACAGGTACTAAACCAGCATGTTCTTCAAATGTATTGGTTGCAGAATTAAATACGTCAAATTGTGCTAACATATTATCTTGACCTTTAACGGCTAAATAAACCGATGAATTACTATCATTAAATCCTGCAGGAGGTTGCACCGTAATAAATACCGGTTGTCCGTTAAATCGCACCAATTTATCAATGTTACACCAGCCAAAATTTCGTGAGTTACTTAGACTTACATTATAAAAATCGCCACGCTCTCCTTCGTAAACACTGCCCGAATTTTCGAAACTCAAATTTTCACGCGATGCCGGCAACCAAGTCAAATTCTCATTATTATTTATATCTCCATTCCACAATACCATTCCTCTAGCTTCAGCATTAGAATTTGTATTGTTGATACTTACCGTTATTGGACGTACGATTTCGACTTGTTCCCCACGGAATGTAATATCCAAGAAAAACTCTCCGCCTGTTTCTAATAAAGCGCGATTACCTTGTACTAAACCCATTGTTGGTTTATTGGTAACCACCATTTTTGATTTATTGAAAATCTCAATATACACAATGTCGATTTCTCCAGAGATACTTTGTCCATCACGCGTTCGAATTGAATTTGCTGGAATTACAATGCTACTTTTGGATGCTGTCTGAAAAACCACAGCTTTATCTCCACCGTAGAAAACACGTTTCCGTTGTGTAATATCATTTAAAGCATTATTTCTAAGTGCTCTAAATTCTTCTGTCACTGCAGAAGAAACGGGCTTTCCTAATTCATTTGTTGATTCTGATTTAGAATCCGACTCGCAGGATACAAACATCAATGACACGGTCATTAACATTAAAATAACTTTTTTCATAAATTTAAATTTGTTGGTTATTAATAAATTTAATAATCACATGGTTATTATGACTATTATCAACATAAATAATTGATTTTATAAAAATATATTCCGGACTAAACTTATAAAATCAAAATTACTTTATAAATATATATAATTTTAATTAAATATTAACAAATAATTTTAAAGAAATAAAACATAGAACATGGTAAGAAATTACGAAATCGTTTAGAATTGATGCTTTGCTAAACATTTTTCACCATTCAAAAAAAATCAATCGCATTAGTTCTCGCTTTAGTCGAGAATGACAGTATATAAAAAAGCTGTCTTAAAAAGACAGCTTTTAAAAAAACCAGCTCATCCCATTACGGTAATGCATCTATAGCTGCTTCTAATTGTGAATAATTACTAGTTGTAATTAAACTACTGTTAGAAAATGAATACGAAGCATTTGGACCCACTGTTACGGATTGAATGCTGTAGATAAAATTACTTCCTTGTCCTGAAACAAAAATGATATGACATTTTAGTCCCTCTGATACTAAACCACCATGTTCTTCAAATGTATTGGTTGTAGTATTGAATTCATCAAATTGCGCAAGCATATTATCTTCCCCCTCTACAGCTAAATAAACGGAAGAATTATGATTGTCAAAACCGGCTGGTGGCTCTACAGTTATAAATGCCAAAGGACCGTCGAAGTTTACAAATCTATCAATATTACACCAACCAAAATTACTAGAGCGGTTTAGGGTTACATCGTAAAAATCTCCTCGCTCTCCTTCAAAAACAGGTCCCGAGTTTTCAAATCTCATTTCCTCTACTAATGCGGGAATCCAAGTTAAATTTTCATTGCTATTAATATCACCATTCCACAAAACCATTCCATTTGGTTCCGAATTGGAACTCGTAGTATTAATATTTACTTTTATAGGTCTTACAATTTCAACTTGCTGTCCCTCAAAGGTAATATCTAGAAAAAACTCACCCCCAGTTTCCAAAAGGCGTCTTTCTCCATTGACTAGACCCATGGTAGGCTTATTGGTAACTAACATTTTTGATTTATTAAAAATCTCTATGTAAACAATTTCAATTTCCCCATATATACTTTCTCCATGATGTGAGCGTATCGCGTGGGCTGGAATAATAATATGCGTTTTTGAATTCGTTTCAAAACTCACCCCGCTTTCTGAACTATAATAGACCGTGCTTCTTTGCGTAATGTCTTCTAACGCTTGTTCTCTTAAGGCTTGAAATTCTTTACTAACTTCAGTGGATACTTTTGTTCCTGCCTGATCAGCGGTTGCCGATGTAGAATCTGATTCGCAGGATACAAACATCAATGACACAGTCATCAACATAAAAATAACTTTTTTCATAAATTTAAATTTGTTGGTTAATAATAAAATAAACAATCATAATATTATTATGACTATTAACAGTACAATCATTCTATTTTACAAAAATATATTCCGGACCCTACTTGTAAAATCAAAATCATATTCTAAATATATAAATTTTTGTTTTAACATTAACAAAAAATTCACAAAAAAAATAAATTTTGAGGCAAATGCTGTTTCACTACCTCATTTATACTATTTACGTTAAAAAGTTACACTAAGTTCTCTCTGTTATTGCTATTTAATAAAACACAAGAATGCGTATAGTAATGAAAAAATGACTGTTAGTCCAGATAAATGTATAGAGTAGAGCGTCTATGCCCGGCCCATTTGCCATCATGTAAACCGACCATACTTAAGTTACGCTGCGTAATAGGCTGTTTTGGTTCGGATTACATTTTATTTGATTTTTATCGATCTCTCGTCGAAAATTCCCTATCATTTTAACATTATAAACATATAATATATATGATAAAATCATCTTTTATTTCTTCGCATAAATGGTAGGAGATAATCACTACCGCGTACAAACCATACACTTAGCAGACTAAATACTAAAAAATAAATCCACAACGTACTCCATGGTTGTGAATGGTAAGGAATAAAACACCATCCCCCATAAATCAATAGCCATTGTACCAGATAGAGTTTTGTTACTTTTTTACTGCAGTAAACAACTCCATGAATAAGTATTTTAGGTAAAAATCGAGACAGAAAATGGTATGATCCCAAACTAATTAGTATTTGACCACAGTACATAATTAATCCACCAAATCCGCGGTGGTAATAGTCCGAACCGAAATAAAAGGCTTGATTAAATTGACTTAAAACGATTCCGATAAAAACCAAAACGAATCCCACAAAGAGGGTGAAGCATACCGTAATTTTAAATCGATTATTATTTTTTATTATTCCATTTCCAATAGCTAAACCGAATAAAGCAAAGCCCAACCACGGGAATAGTGGAAAATAAACCATATTACTTTTACCGTATATCCATTTTAACACATAACTGTTAGGAGAAATGGACTCTAGGTAACCAAAAGGACTTAAAAGAAATATTACCAGCGTCATAAAAACACCAACAACGATTATATGCGGTACGAATCGGTTGATACAGACACAAATTATATAGGCTACTGCAGCAAATTGCAAAATGTCCGCTAGGAGTATAAAACTGAGTAATCCCTCTACATCATTAGAACGACCTGTTTCTAAAAACAAACTATTCGGGAAGGTATGTAACCATACTATGGTCGGATAGAATTTTAATACATTTAAAAAATAACCCAAGCAAAACAAAACCACTCCCCTTATCCAAACTTTAGCCCATGTTTTTTTCGGCTTAAGTGCTATCGAAGCTCCCATAGCAAAAATAAAAGCTGGAGCGCCTATCCCTTCCGCTGTAAAAGCAAGCCATTTGCTGAAATTGGAATAAATCGCTTCTTGGGTTCCATACATAAGAACGACATGAGCCAATATCATAAAAAAAAGAGCTACTGTTTTTATCATATCAAGCGCAATAAATCTTTGATTTTCGTCTGCATTCCAGTAAATTTTCATCCGCAATTGAATTTTACAATTAGTATCCCTCGTTTGATTTTAGATCGTCGGGAATATCAAATTGCTGAAAGGCAATCTTTTTCTCGAGGGTAAAATAAGTTACTTCCAAGATATCGTTTAAAATAACTGCATTTCTATAGGGTCCCATTCCCAAGTCGGAGGTTAAGATGCCGTGTGAAGTCAACTCGGCATTTAAGACATAAATTTCATTTTCATTGATGTCTACACTAAAATTAGCTGCCACGGAAAAAGTTCCTTTTTTATTGCGTTTAATACGATTATTAATGTCACTTAACCACGTTGGTTCCTCGTACCGATATCCCGTTGCTAAGATGATATAGTCTGAATGCATCTTAAATATTTCCTCTTGAAGTTCATGAAAGAGAGACAAATCATAACCGTCTTTTAGTGTCCCTTCAGCTGCTATTAATTTTGTAGAAGGCAAAATCCGTAATTTTGGCGGATCCTGATATAATTGCATTTTATAGAGTTCGTCATAAATGGCATCCATTAAAGAAGGATTGATTCCCTTGTACAGAACATCTTGATTTTTTACAAGTCGATTTCGTTTACTTTCAGAGAGTTTAAAGAATGCCGTAAGGTAATCTGGTGAAGTGTGTTCAAAAGTGAATTTAGAGTTTTCCATAGGGAAAAATCGTTCTGCCCGAGTAATCCAATTGAGCTGATATCCCCTTTGCTTAGATTCCGACAGCAAATCCTGAAATATTTCAGCAGCACTTTGACCAGATCCCACCACTGTAATAATACTAGCGGGCTTTATATAAGGTTTTCTATAGGTATACTGAGAGGCGTGAAAAACGCGCTCCCGACTGCAATTAACTGCGCATTCAGGCACTGAGGGAATCATCCCCGTTCCCAAAACCAATTTTCTAGTAACATACTTTTTCGTGCATCGGTTTATCAAATCGTGTACGCTGATGCTATAAATTTTATCGGTTTCGTTATAGGTAATCCCAGTAACGCGATGACTAAACAGCAATTGAGGCAGCTGTGCTGCAACCCAACGGCAATAATCGTTATATTCGGTTCGCGTTATATAAAAGGATTCCTTAATGCAAAATTTAAAAAGCATTCCTTTTTTTACTGTATAATTAATATAACTATAAGGATTGGTTGGCGCTACAGCAGTGACTAAATCCGCTAAAAAAGGAACTTGTAAGGTACTGCCTTCAATCAATAATCCCCGATGCCAATCAAAAGCAGGTAATTGTTCAAAAAAGAGTGTTTTTATCGGCAACCTATCAGAAAGCGCAGCTAATCCTAAATTAAAAGGACCGATGCCAATACCTACCATATCGTATATTTTGGTATTCATAGCTATTTGCTGTTTGTTTTATTACACTTATAAATTGACACTAATTTCCGTTCGTGAGACATCTTCCAACTCATCCCATGTAGCTTGAAACAATGCTCTGTTCAAAAAAGTTAAATTGGATGTTTTGTACGGCAATACCAAGGCGCTATTAAACTCACAGCCTACTTTGGTAATGAGATTATGTGTTCCCAAATGCTCCACTGAGGCCTCTCCAATTATTCGATGCACTTGTGGAAAAGAAAAAAAATAGGCTATACACATACTAAGCGCATGGAATGAAAATCTAGGAATACGTTGTTTTGCTGGAGCCATTAACAAGTGAAAACCGTAATCACCTGGATCAAATGGGTAATATTTACCTACTTCATCTTTGATAGCCCAATAAAGTTCTATGGTAAATAGAGGTTCTCCATTGAGCATTCCAATATAGGGGTGCGAATAATGGACTCCCAAATGTTTGATATAGGCTCGTTCTAAATCTCGAATCGGCCCGTCCATCTCCCAAAATTTCTTAGAATATTCTTGATTGACCCAATGGTGCACTGTTTCTACATCGCACTGAACATCAAAACTTCGTAAGCTAATTTCAGTGGTACCTTCATTAAAGTAACGTTTGTATACAACCGTACCCGAGCTTGGTTGTAGTAATTCTTTGGAAAAAAAGGAAGTATTGATCAAGTGATTGTGGCAGTGTATTTTTTTGGATTGGAAATCCCATTCCTCACTTAATCCAATCAAATCCGCTAAAAAGACTTCCATTTTGGTATGTATATTGTCAAAAAAATGAAGCGATTTACTCCACTTAGATTGGAGTTTCACAACAGTATCTGACAAACACAACAGTAAATTATTTTCATCTGTCCAACCGAATCTCGCAATATTGCGTATTAACGGATAAAGGTGGTGATGGAATAATTGCACCAACCAATAATCTTCCACATTTCCAATGTGGTCAACTAGCGGTTTTACCATTTGCCCTATAGCAAGACCCTCATATAAAAATTTTATGGGTGTTCCCACCGTGTCTGTTAAAAATACTGTAGCATATAAATCCGAAGACAAAACGATACCTTTATCAAAATAATTTTCAAAAACGGGCAACATCAATTCATAGCTGTATCGCTTAACCCATATAGCCGCTGCATCTGCCAAGGGTAATTCTTTGTGTTTTGCAAATTTTATAATCAGCTGAGACAATTCCGTTTGTAGACCGCTGTTGTACTCCTGTAAATAGTCACGTGTTGGCAGGGTACATAATCCAACATTAACGGTAATAGGAGTGCCTTCAGCCGGATTTTCAACTGCTATCCCCCCACTTTCCTTTGCTAACAGCACCCGTTTATTTACTACAAATCCGGCATACTCCCTTTCTATTTTATTAAGTAACACAGGCAGATCGTCGGAATTGAAAGGACGGTAATTATCGCTTAGCAATAATTCCAAACTAGGCAACACGTCTAAAACAGTTACCTCATCCCATTCGGCCTTGCGATATCCCGGTCGATTTCCAAAAACATGCATACCCGTTAGTGAATAATATACCAACGGAAAGTAAATTATCGTATCCGCCTGTTTTAAGTCAAATCGAATAAAACCTGCTTCGGGTTCCACCTGCATATAGGCTGCCAATGCCTCATCGTATTGTGGAACAATATTCAGATAATACCAATTGTTTGTTTCCCTCAAAAGCAAATTAAGCAATAAATTGGAGGGGCTGTCTATGATTTGAATGCGACTCATCATTTTTTGTGTTTTTTAATAATAATTGCGCCTACAACCGTTTTTTAAATCCAAGTGGTTTGGGGTTTATTAAAAACAGTCTTTAAATCGGCTGTACGACTAATTAATAAATACATGTTTAACACTACTATAAGGGCATCAAAAATCAAAAAATCTTGTGCGTGGCTAATAAATACATGGCAAAAAAACATCCCAATTGACACGGGTAACAACCAAATAGTACCGAATAAGTAAGTTCGTTTGGGAATTAGTAATAAACCACCTATTAATTGGGCTATACCAATAACCCAGATAAACCCGGTACGCTCCCAAATCAAATAAAAATCGAGAAAATCTCCTTCCAGTCCGAAATCTATATATTCTTGAGGATCGATTTTACTTGTTAGTTTTTCCCATCCATGTGGAATATAAACATAGGCCAGAAAGGCTCTAAAAAGGTACATGAGGATACGCTGCATTTTGAACTTTTTCATCGCATATTGATTTTAGAAAGAATCTGATTGATTTTTGGCACTACTTTTCTTGGAAGTATCTAAATTTCGGCTGCCGTCTTTTTGAATAAAATAGCGAAAACTCAAATAGTATGGTATACTTTCTTTCGTTGGAAAAGGCGGACTATCTTTAAAAATACCCAGCATTTGCAGCTTGACATAATGGCCTTTGTTGGTGCGGAAAACAAAGGTGCGGTTGGGAATCAAATGTTGGTTTGCTCCCGCTCCAGAATATAGTTCTAAATAACCGAGATTACTCAAATTACCATTCCAACTATACCATTCTTTATTAGGATTGAGTATCCCTTCTGGTGACATTGCTTTATTGTAGAAATTTTCTGATGGATCCGGTGCTAAAACCACCTCTTCAAAGGATTTGTCAAACAGAGCTCCTAATACTTGACCAACCATCGGCCCTTGGTAAACAATATCTGATAAGGTGTCATGAGCATTATTGACGTGAAGAATACTACTAAATGTTCTAAATCCAATATCCCAATTTTCGGTATAAAATTCTGTCTGAGTGGGTATAATTCGGTTTTCTTCCAAACTGAAAAGAAATAACCGCTCCCAATAATCTCCTTTGTGATTAATTACTTCATCGGGGATTCTTAAATTATTTACTACGATTACACCATCACCTTCTAAATCAATTGGATGGTTATCGTCATCTTTAGTACAAGCGCTTCCGATTAATACAGTGAGCGCTAGTATAGTTGTTTTAATAAAATTTGTTTTCATCATTTAAATTTCTGTTTTAAATAAATCCTTTTAGGTGGTTGTTTATTTATTCGTATTTAAATTTCGGCTGCCGTCTTTTTGAATAAAATAGCGAAAACTCAAATAGTATGGTATACTTTCTTTCGTTGGAAAAGGCGGACTATCTTTAAAAATACCCAGCATTTGCAGCTTGACATAATGGCCTTTGTTGGTGCGGAAAACAAAGGTGCGGTTGGGAATCAGATGTCTGTTTGCTCCTGCCCCGGAATAAAATTCTAAAAAGCCAATATTACTTAGGTTACCATTCCAACCGTACCACTCTTTATCGGGATTGAGTACACCTTCTGGTGACATCGCTTTATTGTAGAAATTTTCTGATGGATCCGGTGCTAAAACCACCTCTTCAAAAGATTTATCAAACAAGGCTCCTAATACTTGACCAACCATGGGCTTCCACTGAGTAAGATTCGCTTTTGTGGTAGCATTATTGACATAAAGATGAGAACTTGAAATTTTAAATCCTATATCCCAATTTTCCGTATAAAATTCTGTCAGTGTGGGAATGGGTCGGTTTTCTTCCAAACTGAAAAGAAATAACTGCTCCCAATAATCTCCTTTGTGATTAATTAATTCATCGGGGATTCTTAAATTATTTACTACGATTACACCATCAACTTCTGGAAGATCTGGGTTGTTGTCCTCGTCTTTACTACATGAGTTTAGCACTAATACAGTAAATATCAAAAGGACTGTTTTAATTTTTTGTGTATACATTTTTTTGTGATTTTGATTAAAAGAACACTGATCGACCATCCTGACCAGTGTTCTGAAAAAAATTAAACTATAAGCGATCTATACCCGTAATGCGGACTCTGGTCGTTGGCCAAATCCAATACGGAGTTGTGAATGAGCTGACCACAGTGGTAGATACTATGCCATTGCCTCCAGTAACGGGTGCTATTTTACGGATGCCACTTAGACTCCCCGTATTAAAAATAAAGTAAAGTTCCCCATTGATCAAGCGCGGTTGTTGATAGGAATAAAAGTTGTCTTTCGGCATATCTAAATCCCGCGCCTGGCCCGATGGTGTCACGACCGTCCATTGCCAAATTGGATTTCTATACTTTATACCGTGTTCACCACCAGCCAAATAACGTACATCATCTTCGCTGAACTTGGTATATATATGATTGTTATAGGCATACATACCGTTAAACTCTCCAATTCTACCGTTAGAAACACTTGAATAGGCGACCACGTGTTCTATGGTATTGCTGCCGTTGGGAATTTTAAAAATATGCGACGGTACATTTTGAATGTTGGCTCCCATATCACTAACCGTTGCAAAATAAATGGCGTGTGAAACCGGATCTTCATTGACCATCGGATGGTCATTAAACAAACCGATATTAGTAGCCTCAACCGGGCTTTGACTTACAGAAATCAATGCTCCAGTCGTGGCATCAATCGCAGCAACATATACAAAATTGGTTAATTGATTCACTTGTTTAATGGCATTAAGACTATTGCCAAAGGTGACATCGGCATAAATGGTATTGTCTCTTCGGATCAGCATTTTTCCACCTATATGTTTGTAGGTCGCACCACTAAAACCTGGAACTGCATTACCTACTTCAGAGTTTAAATCCCAATCGCCTGTTGTAGTCATGTTGTCGGGATTAAACAAATAGATTTTACCCGCATTTTGTTGTACATCTGTGTAATAGCCCGTATTGTAATTGAAAATATGAAAATTGGTTTCAAAAGTTTGAAAAGTCATAATTCCACCAGCGAGATCAATTTGTGCGGAATGACTGGGATTTCCTGTACCAACCGTGAATTTCCTAATACCTCGAGTACCGTTGTTGGTATTATTTAAGGTAAAATAATTACCATTTGCACCTCTCCCACCTACAGCATATAAAACGCCATGCCCGCCGGATAAAGATAAATTGGTTGGTAAACTATTCAACCGTTGGTAACCGCCACCCCAAGAATTGTTTTGTCCAGATATTACCCACGGTCCTGTTAGTGGTTTAGTGCCTGGAATATCTCCCACACTCTGTGTTTTCAACGCAAGCTCTTCAGACGTCTCTTTAAAATCGTCTTGGTTACAAGAGGCTAAGACCGCAAATACTGCGGTAAACAAAGCCATTTTTTTAAAATATTTCATGATTTTAAAATTTAATTGGTTAATAAAATTTTATATGTGTTCCATAGTTCTATTTTTTAATCTTAATTAATCGAGTTGCCACCGTAATTTTACAGAAAGAGAACGTCCTGGTCTCTCGGTAAGGAAGTTGTCATACAATACCCTATCGGTTACATTGTAACTTTCTATCGCTATACTAGCCAGCGGTTTCGAAAAATGATAAATCAGTCCGACTGTATGTACTGCTTGCCCCAGTTTACCGCTATACGGAGGAATCCACAAGTCTAAAGTGGTGTTTTCCTTATCCATTTTATCAAACAAGCCTAAATCAGTTCCAACAAAGGGAAAAGCGGCATAACGGTGGGTATAAGTCCAATACCAATACAGCTCTATACGGCTGCCTTTTTGGAACCAATCGGCTTGAAGCAATCGGGCTTGAAGATTAGCTAAAATCGGCGGTTTTTCCCAAGCTCTCCCTTTCCCTCTTTCTGCAGCCGGTCCTTTATCTATATAAAATTGACGATCCATATAGGTTGCATTACCACCTAAACTGAAAAACGAAAAGGGTTGGTAGTACAAATCCAGTTCTACTCCTTTCACCTCGATTCCAAAAACAGCATTTTCATGATAACTAAAAGGAATATCAGGCATCAAGAGAATCAAATCACTCGTTTTTCTATAAAAGAAGTTGGAACCGACTAACCATTTACCAATTCCGGTATGAGTACTGTTGTATTGTAATTGTAGATTGGCATTTCTACTGCGTTCCGGTTTTAGACCAAAACTACTTTTAACCGATCTAGAATCACCAAATACCTCAAAATCATCTGGTAAACGTGTAGCAAATTCATAGGATGCTTTTATTAGCCAACGGTCGTTGGGATGAAAACTAATTCCTTCTACCCAGCCCCAATGCGACGAATTTTCGCTTACTGTTTTTTCGCTACCGGGCCTGCCATAAGTTGAATATCCGTTGGCACTACGCCTGTAGTACTTTCCCGCTAAGAGATTTTCTAATTTGCCATCAAAAAACAAACTTCGAAAGCCCAATGCCGAAATATGTTTTTCGTGTAGAGCAGGATATTGATACAAATCGACTCGCTGTCCAAAGTTTTCAGGGCGTACGGAATGAACCATACCTCCTAAGGTATCTCGCCCTGTTCGATTGCTATTGGTAAAGAAATAATTGAATTGTAGCTGATGCCTGGACAACACATCATAAGCCGCATTAAAACGTACCGTATAAAACTTATAATCCAAATTCATATCGGCTCCATTGGGTGAAATTTCGCCTTTACCACCCACATTCCGACCGACAATCACTCCAAATCGGTTTACACTATAACTCGACGTATCAACAAATACGGCATTGGTATAACTATAACCGCCTACCAAATCGAGCTTTAAACGCTCGTCAAACAATTTCTTTTTATACGACAATAAGCTACTGATTGTCTTGTCTTCCGCAAAGGAAAAAACACTCCAGGCTGCGGTGCCCATAGGCATAAAACTAGGCAATCTGTTCATTCTGCGGTAATACCAACTGTTGACCATGGTTAAGCGCAAATCATCGGTCCAAGTTTTGTTTTTAATACCGACATAGTATTCTCCCGTATAAGCATTTACACCGTTATTCTTTTGACGAACTTTTTCACTACCGTCAAAGATGTATCCATTAAAGGCATTAGGAATTTCGGATTGATCAACTCCTTCTGGGATGTCTTTCCCTACATCAATCTTCCAATTGTTATCGGACAAAGTATAATTGATATTACCCCCTACATACCAACCGCGTAGGGTATCGGGTATATAAAAATTCAATCCCATCCGTTGGGTATTAAAAGAAGCCGTTTCGAAAGACACATCTAAGGCCTTTCTGTTGTGCTTTTTAGTTATAAAATTAATGCCTCCTCCCAGAGCATCAGCGGCCAATGATAATGGCAATACCCCTTTATAGATTTCAATGCGATCAAACATATTCGTAGAGATATTGCCCGGTTCAAAGGAATGCCCATAAAAACTCATCGGTATGCCATCTTTAAAGAGTACAATGGCTTTTTTATCTAATCCATTAAGGGTAATATTAATCGGATCGCCAATACCTCCATCACTTCGAATATGTACACCCGGTACACGCCGTAAGGTATTCTCCAGATTTCCACTTTGCCCTAAGATGGGTTTGAGATCTAATAATTCTACTGGAAGGGGCGTTTCCAAGATCAGTCTCTTTTCTGTCTTCTTTTCAATGAGAACTTCTTGTAGAAGCTGTGCTTTCTCGTCTAAAGACAAGCTGTCTTTTTTGGTAATCTGAGCCCTACTATTACTATATGTTAAACACAAGATCAACAAGCACATTATAAGTAGTCTGGGCATTTTATATCTTACTCTTTTCAAAACTTTAAGTTTTTAAGTCCTATATATTTTAGAAAATATTTAATAATAAAAGAAGGACTGTTTTTTATTTATCTTATCGTACACTAAGCTCGTATTCCTTAATAAATACAATTAATCGAGGTCTATCGGAATATTTAAATTTGGCGTCCCGTCATCTTGAATAACATATCTAAAACTTATATGATACCGCTCCTGATCGGCTGTGGGATTTGTAGGATTTCCTTTATAGAGTCCAAGCATTTGCATTTTAGCATATCTTTTTCCATCGGCGAGTTTAAGCAGTAACGTCCGATTGGGTACAAGTTCAAAAGGTCCTCCCTCTTGTTCTTCGTCAATTTTTTGACACCATCCCGGAACAATAGGATCTCGCCCAGGTATTTTACCGTATTCAACAGGTACGCTCTGACATTTTTCCAAAAAAGTAGATTCACCTGGTGCTGTAACCGTTTCAATATCACGCATCATTAATCCAATTTTACCCAATCCATTAAAACCACAAAATTGATCATTCGCGCCAATCAACATATCCATATCATCTAGCACAAATAGTACATCCCACTTATCGGTCGCAAATTCGGAACTGGGAATCTGCTTATTCTCGCGTAAACTGTATAAAGTCCAATTATTCGGGTCCTCTCGTTCTTCTTCAGTAACTGCTGGTACATAGAATTCTATTTCTTTACGCCATAATCGAACTTCTTCTTTAAAATCTACGCTAAAATAGATGCTATAGCCTTCTAGAATTTGTCCCCCTGTTGTCGATTTTAAATTTTTTAATTTTAAAGTATAATAGGCTCCCGACTGCAATTTCTGTTCGAAAGTTAGCATCACCTCTTTACGATTTGATACCGCTTTAATAGGGTTTATACTTTCATTCTCCAAAGCATAATTTTGAACATTACTGGCAACTGTACTTTCCATCTCCTTGTTAAATATCAACTTAACCGTAAAAGCATCTTCAACAACCGAATTGACTACTTCTGGTGGAAGCTCTGGAATATCATCGTCCTTTTTACATTGCCACAGGAATATACTCGTTACCAACAAAATAAAGAATCCGTATTTTTTCATTGTTTATTATTTATAGTTCATCTATGATTATCTTATTTAGAATCGTTCTAAATATTTTCAAATTTATACAGGCTACTAAAAAGTTTCTTACGAATTTGGAACAGGAATTTACTAAATCGGAAATTTTGTATACAACTACTAAATCGTAAATTAAAAACAAGGAGGCCTTTTAGGTATAGTGAAAAAAATATTTTATTTTAGATTAACGATAACAAAAATCTCCTCGATAACTATTATCGATTATAAATAGTCCCAATATTCAGTAAAAACAAGCTATATTATGATACCTTAAGAATTTAAAAAGAGGTGATGCGACGAAAAGTAACTGTATGAAATTTAGACTGAATACCATCGATTTTGATGAAGAAATCAATTACAATCAGCAATCGGCAAAAATTATTTCAACCGATATGGTGTTAGAGACCACGGTTGAAATTACCAAACGGTTTGGAAAATTCAATTTCCGGGAAATTCAATTAGAGCATTCCAGCATACTTCTAAGTAATTACCAATTAAAAGATGGTTTATTACTTGAAAACACGCTGGAACAGAGCTTAATTGAAATGCATTTTAATCTCGACACCGCTATTGGGCTTAAAAAACACCATGGCGTTAGATTGGAAATTGGTCCAATGACGCATAATCTATTTGGCTTACGAGATATTAGGGGGTTGGTCGATTTTAATGGTGGAAAAAAATTTAAAACTTTTGATATCCACTTGGATTTTGAATACCTAAAAAAATGGGCGGGACAGAGTGTATTACTCGATCGATTTATAGAAGATTTTGAACAAAATCGTCCGGCTCTATTATATCCAGAATCGAAGTATATAACACCGGATATGCAAGACATTATCAGTCAAATTCTTCAATGTCCTTTTACGGGTTTTACTAGAAAAATTTATTTAGAAAGCAAAATTCAAGAATTATTTGCGCTTCAAATAGCCTCAACTAAAAAGGATGTTGCAGTGCTACAGTTGCGTCAAAAGGATGTAGAACAACTGCATTTTGCAAGAAGTTATATTGAAAACAATTTAAGCCAACCAAAAACAATCGATGAGTTGGCGCGCTTATGCGGAACCAATCAACAGCTGCTAAAAACCGGTTTTAAAATATTATTTGGAACTACGGTATTTGGACACCTCCAAAAATGCCGTATGAAATTCGCGCGCGATTTACTACAACAAGGACATGCTGTAAGTGAAGTTGCTTTTCTCGTGGGCTATTCCAATCACTCTAGTTTTAGTCACGCATTTAAAATGTATTATGGGTTTTCGCCTATTAAGATAGCATCATCACAATAAAAAACAAAGCATTTAAATCCTTATAAGGTCTTTTATACGCCTTTTTTTATTGTTTGTCGCTATTGTCTAAGATTGAAACATCAAAATACTTGATATCAAATCTACCCCTCCTTACTTGATATACTTTATCTTTAGCTGCCGCAATATCAAACCAGAAATAACCGGAAATAATTCGGTTTGTTTTATCAATTTTAGTTATAGTCCATTCTCCTACATTTTGATCGGTTGTTGTATATTTTTGACCCGATTTCTCAACAATTTCCGCATAAGCATGACCGGCTTTTGGCCCTACTAAGGGGTATGTTTTTCCTTGCTCTAAGGTTAGGTTTTTCGCAATCAAATTAATACCTCCCTCGAATTGACCGACCATATTATCATATTCGTTTACTTTTCTATAGACCATGGCAGAGTCATTCGCATAGAAACTGCGATTGTCGTATTCGTGATTTTTTACAAACAACTCGCCATTGATAACACATCCGAAAATATCTTTTCCTTCTGAAGTAGCAGGTGGTAATACCAAATCATCTTGACAGGTAAAACACATAAAGAACAAACTTACTAGAAACAACCCTATTATTTTTTTCATACCGAATCCTTGTTTTTTAAACGAAAACACCTGCTTTTTGAATTGATGCTTCTTTTGCATTATACCGTTTCTTTTGTTACCTCTTAGTTACCTCTAAATACTGTCATCGCTTTAGTAAGGTTTGTGCCAACCTAACCCAAAAACCAATCCAGCACCGAAATAATTATGTTTAGAAATAGAACCATACACTTTAACACCTATACTGGAACCAAAACCAGTGGGGGTTTTTTCACCAATAAGTCTTGCTGGTGTAAAAGGTTTTCTTTTGTTTTTAAATAGTTTGAAATTTAATTCGAACGGAATACCCCAATACGACTCGCCGTGTACATAAGGCGCATCATAGCTGTAAACATCATGAATCTTTCTTTGTATTGATGCGTAAGAAACTCCTGCCGAAACGCTTAATGAAACACTGCTGAATACAAAGCGCGGTCCGACCAATAAAGCGTGATGGTTGGTATTTCGTCTTTTTATGGGGATTAATGCAAAAATATCCGTGTCGTTGGTGTTTCGGATATACTGATAAGAGAATAAATAATTCTTTAGCTGGTAATTTAACGATAAGCCATAACTCTTTTCATCAAAGCTTTCATCTACTATTCCTATAAATCCTTCTACAAAAATAGTCGGATATATCTTTATAGAAGCTACAGAATCAGACATCGATACAGCTGTTGCTTCCAAATCAACAGTCCTTGCCATCTCTTGAGCATTTACGCTCTTCATTACCAGAATTACGCTAACTATTCCTATAAATTTCTTAATTTTCATAATTTTAAATATATATACTTGTTTTTGAAAAATCAATAAAGTAATTACTTACTAAAAAGCATCAATAACTTAATAAAAATTTAGTAGCAGTTACAAACAAACAATATTTACATTAATAATCCAATAAATCAACAACAAAAAATTCTTTTTACTAGCAATTATGTATTAATAAGCATCATCGTTCTCAATTTATTGGAAAAATCAGAACCATTAACTTGTTTTTTATCTTAAGTAAAGATTCTTCCAAACTTATGAAAACACTACTTTCAGACTAAATTGGGACTACCGACAACACAACCGAAAATACATTTTGTCCATTTTATGAAGGAAAGAAAAACTAGTCTCGCTGCACATTCCAAAGTACTTATGTTATTTTGCTATAAAAATTAATTCTACAATATAAAACACAACAAATAACTATATATTTTTTATAAATTTAGAACACATTAAGATTTTAATATACCATTACGGCTATAAAAAATGAATTTACCATTGAATTAACAGCATTTTAATGATAAATTATTTTTTAGAACAAAAGCAAATAACTTTTTTAAATATTACGCAATACTTCAGGAGCTAAAACAATTAAATTATCAAAATATAATACGTAATTAAAAGAAATAACTATATTTAGAGCGTTTTTTTAATTAAAAACAAAATACTACGGGTTGCAACTCGTAAATACTCTTTATTAACTTTTTAAAATTGAAAAAGATGAAAGCAAACATCGATTTAGGTCTTCTATTAATTCGAATAGTTATCGGACTTACCATGTTACTCCATGGAATTAACAAAATCATTCATGGGATTGAATACATTAAGGGACTAGTGAGTGGGCACGGCTTGCCTATTTTTATTAGTTATGGTATTTATATTGGGGAGGTTATTGCTCCAATTCTTATTCTCATCGGATTTCGAACGCGTCTGGCTAGTTTAGCACTGGTTATAACTTGCATCTGCATTATTTTATTTGGACATGCTCAAGAAGTATTTTCTCTAAATGCTCATGGTGGATTAGCAATTGAATTGGTGGCCATTTATCTCTTTACCAGCCTTGGATTATTTTTTACTGGTGGTGGAAAAATGTCCCTCTCAACAAAAAATCAATGGGATTAATCAACCCGTTTATTAAGAAACAGAAAGACGCTCTTCAGCGTCTTTCTGTTTTTACTACCAATGCCGAGATGTTTCTTATGCTACTTCCCTTTCATAAATTTTAATCATACCGCCCTTGTTGTGTTACTATCGCCAGCAATTTGGATTAGCCAAACACATTAAATCCCTCCCTACTTTCTTTATATAAAACAGAATCACTACCTTTCCTTTTTGTTTGTTTTCCATAGTAATTAAACGCAACCAAGACTTACATTTAAAATATTTATCCACATTTAAAAACCATATAATATGAAAAGAAACGGAGACTTAGGGCTTTTCTTAATTCGCAACATCATTGCGCTTACAATGTTATTACACGGAATTAACAAAATAGCTCACGGGCTTGGATTTATTCAAGAAGTACTGGTCAAGCAAGGCCTTCCTTCCTTTTTAAGTTATGGCGTTTATATAGGTGAGATACTCGTTCCTCTTCTTATCATGGTCGGCTTTCGTACGCGCTTGGCAAGTTTGATTTTAGTCATCAATTGCCTAACTATTATTCTACTCACCCAAATGGATAAAATATTTAGTCTTAATGAAAACGGTGGTCTGGCGATCGAACTCGTAGCTATTTATCTGATAGTTAGTCTCGGGTTATTCTTTACCGGAGCTGGCAAGATAGCCTTATCGACCAAAAACAAATGGGATTAAATCTCAAACTAAAACCCCCAAAAACAACTAAGCTTCTTGGGGGTTTATAGTATCTTTTACTCGCACTCGGCCTTTTAATGATTAAAAGACCGATCCGGCTTCTAAACCGCTGCTTTAAGCACAACCACAAACTCGCTACCTACACCGTATTCGCTGTGAACTGTGATGCTGCCGCCTTGCGCTTCAATAAATTCTTTACTAATCGCCAAGCCAAGTCCAGTGCCTTCTCTATGTGTTCCTGGAACGCGAAAATAGCGATCAAAAACCTTTGACAAAAACTCTGGTGGAATACCAATACCCAAATCCTTTACACTAAATACGACCGAATCACCTTGTTTAAAGACATGTATATTTATTTCTGACTGTTCGTGTGAATAGTTAATTGCGTTTGTCAAAAGATTAGTCATCACCCACGCCGTTTTCTCGGCATCGGCTTGAACCATAGCTATAGCGATATCAACTGTTTTCACCAATTTTATCTCTTTTAAATCGGCCTGTGTTTGGTTGGCCATCATCGCATAGTCAACTATCTTTTCTATAGGGGTGTTTTGAATATTCAATTGTATTTTTCCGCTTTCGACCTGAGTCATATTCAATAATTCTGCGGTAATCTTCAACAATCGATCGGCATCGTCTTGAATCCCGGACACCAAGTTTTGTTGTTCGGTATTTAAGACACCGATGCGCTCATTTTCCAATAGCTGTAAGCTCCATTTCATCGAGGCTATGGGTGTTTTAAATTCATGTGAGACGGTGGCTATAAATCGGGTTTTAGCGAGATCTAATTCTTTATACTCCGTAATATTTCTCAAAATTAAAACGTGTCCAACCAACTCTTTATGCTCTTCTCCTGTAGGTATTACTTCAATGTGAATTACTTCTTGAGAATAATAACCTTCTTTGCCGTTGGCCATGATTTTCAAGACCTCTTCAGATTGGTCTTCGGGTCGCTCCAGATTGCGTAGCAACAGCCGAATCAAATCGTTTTCCTCCGCTAAATCCTTACTGCTAAAACCGATCATTTGAACCTCGTTTAGCCCCGTTACTTTACAAGCTTCCTCATTGGCAAAAATCACGCGCCAGTTTTCATCCAATCCGATGACGGGGTCTTTCATATTATTAATCAAAGCTTCTATTCTCGTTTTTTGATGCATCAGTTGCGCGAGATTACTGCTGTTGTATTCCTCTAACTTCTGTGCCATGGTATTAAAAGACTTCGCCAAGTCTCCAAATTCATTGTGGTCTTCAAAATGTACCCGCTCGTCATATTTAGTAGCTGCAATTTTCTGGATACTCTGCGTTAATTCGCTCAGTGGATTAGAAATATTAGACGGTAAATTAATCAATAGTGTAAAAGCTATGATAAAACAAGCTGTCCCGGTTACTGCAATCCACACTGTTGCTCGATTGGCCGTTTCCTGGGCATACTGACTTTTCTGTTCAATAGCTTGCATGTTCATGGTCATCAGTTCCAAAAGCGATTTTCTAATAGCACTCAAATCCGCAGAAGAATAGTCGTAATTTTTATAGTGTTCAAAATATTCCCGTAATTCTCGATTGATCCGCTTTTCACCTGCTTCTGTAGCATTGCGTTCTTGTAATCGTAATTCTTCTTCGAATTGAAGCGCATTTGGCTGTCCCTCTCGTTCGGTTTCCTCCAACATTTGTTTGGCATAAATAACTGAATTGTAGTTATCTAACAAAATGTTTTCGGTATCGTTTTTTAAAAAATGTATATAAATAGCTCCGACTAACCCCAACAAGATAATCAAGACAAAAAGCAGTCCCACTCCAAGGGTTAATTTGGTTTTAATTCTCATGTGCACGTATTATTTTACAATTATATCCTACAAAAAACACCGAAAATTCAGAAATGTTCTTTGTTCTAAATGACGCTTTTATCACGACATAATCATGACGTCAACAGCCGATGAAGATAACTTTTTTAACAATTGATTAAACACATTAGTCGCCAAAATAATCTGAAATAAATGCAGCCGGGGTTTACCGATACAAATCGTCGTAATTTTACGCTCTTCTACTTGTTGCAAAATCGCTTGCGCAACACTATGATGTTCTACTTTGATAATTTCCGCACCTAATTCTGTAGCCAATTTTAAATTATTGATTAAATGTCGTTGTTTGGCTAGTGCTATTTTATTGGGATTCTCTTTGGGTATTTGTACATACAAAACATACCATCTGGAATGAAAATAATTAGCCAATCGAGCCGATTTTCTAATCACCGCCTTAGCGGTTTTATCGTTACTGCTGATACAAGCCAAAAAACGGGTTGGACGAGCGTGAATAGACGAACTTATCTCGGTTTCTACCTTTTTCTCTACATGTGAAGCCACCTCTTTTAGGGCCAATTCCCTCAATTGTAAAATATTGGAGGTGGTGAAAAAATTTTTTAGAGCTGCTGCAATTTTATCATTTTTATATATTTTGCCCTTAGTTAGTCGTTCTATTAAATCGGAAACCGTCAAATCTATATGGACTACTTCATCAGCTTGGGCTAATACTTGATCGGGAATGCGTTCTTGAATATCAATTCCCGTGATTTCCTTGACTTCGGCGTTCAAACTTTCGATATGCTGGATATTAACCGCCGAAATCACATTGATTCCAGCGTCTAATATATCCATAACATCTTGCCATCGTTTGTCGTTTTTACTACCCGAAATATTCGAATGCGCCAATTCATCTACGACAACAACTACGGGATGCAATGCTAAAATAGCTTCCAAATCCATATCCTCCACTTGCTTGCCTTTATAGAAAAACTGTTTTCTAGGAATTACCGTTAATCCAGCTACTAAAGCAAGTGTTTCCTCACGCAAATGTGTTTCTACAAAACCAATTTGAACATCCACTCCATTTTTCATCAAACTATGGGCCTCCTGCAACATTCGATAGGTTTTACCCACACCGGCACTCATACCGATATAAACCTTGAATTTACCGCGTTTGGAGCGACGAATCAGTTTTAAAAAATCCTCTGCCGATTGGCGTTCTTCTTGCATCGTTGTTTTTTAAAATTTAATAGATAAACTACTACTAACAAGTGCATTACTTTGCACGGCCAAGTCATCTCTAGTAAAGATAGGATCTTTACTATTAAAATTTCGGATTTCCATACGCCACAATACCCCTTTAGTAACCACATAATCCAAATTGACAGAATACCCCCAGGTTTGAAATCCGTTTTCGGTATCGGTTACGATGATTACTTGTTTCTTATCTGCATAATACTCTCCTCGCACACTTATACTCCATTGATCATTAATGCTGTATTTACCGACCAAAGTGGGACTGTACCACAGATTATATGATTTACTGTGTTTGTATTGCTGTTGAGCACCTACATCAAACCCTGCAATAACTCTTAACTGGGGATTAATCTTAATTTCAGCATATAAGTCGTGAAAATACCTCCTTTGTCTTAAGCTGTCTGGTGTATCGCTGCCGATAAACGAACTGCTATTGATTCGCACATTTTCAGTGGGTTGATAGGTGACTTGATGACCGAACGCGAGGGTTTGATTTCCATCCACACGTTGCATACGCTGCCAGCCATTTAACACCAATCCGCTTAAAAACCATTTTTGATTTGGCGATTTATAGGAAACCTTAACTCCTGCTGAAAAGTAAGGCGAGTTTTCGGCTGCTATACTGCGAGTCAAAGTCCAGACATCGGCCCCAACTGCGCTTTCATAGCCGATATGCGAACTAAAAATACCGGCATCCAACCACCAATCTTTGGTTTCAGATAGTTTTAGTCCCACAGTGGCTTCATAAATGTTTTTTAAGCCTTCGGGTTCTGCCGCCAAGTTAGACTTGACATAACTGCCCGCCATTAAAGCCAATTGCCCCCTTACTCGATCTTTTTCATAAGTTGCTCGAATCATTCCGAAATTTAAGCTTATTTCATTATGGCGATTAAACGAATATAAATAGCCTGGTAATTGATTGTTTTTAGGCTGATTAACACTATAATTATAATAGACCTCGGCATAACCATCGATAGCAAATGCCGGTCTGGATTTGGTTTCTTCTTGTGCAAAAGCAGTCGTTACTCCTGCGAAAAGTAGCGCTATAGTATATATATTTTTCATCTTGCTACTTAAGTTGGTCTAACGCGATATTCAATCGCAATACATTTACTTTCTCGGGTCCAAAAATACCTAGTAACGGGTTTTCAATATGGTCTTGAATTAACTGCGTTATTGTGTTTTCAGCTATATTTCTAATTGCGGCTATTCGTTTTACTTGTACTAAAGCGGCTTGCACCGAATAATTAGGATCCAGCCCACTACCGCTCGCAGTTACTAAATCGATAGGAATATCTTCTTTTTTTACAGTGGGGTTCTCAGTCATAAATGCTGCAATACGCTGTTCCACCTGAACTAAATATTCTGGATTAGTAGCCCCTTTGTTACTAGCACCAGAACCTGCTGCATTGTAATCTACAGCAGAAGGGCGGGATATAAAATACTTGTCAGATACAAAGGCCTGAGCAATATTGACGTAATACGCTTTTCCATTATTTCGAACCAATTCCCCTTTTCCCGCATTAGGCGAGAATTGAGCGAATCCCCAAACTACTACTGGATAAACTACAGCTAACAACAGTAGCATTCCCAAAGTCAAAACTAAGGATGATATGATATTTTTTTTCATTTTTATTAAGTATTAAGTACTGTTTGTTAAATCATTCAAACATGTTATATCAATTATACATTTATATCAAATAATTAAAGAAACAAGGATACTATCAAGTCAATTAATTTGATTCCGACAAACGGAACTAATATACCGCCCAAACCATAAATCAAAAGATTCCTCCTCAATAAAGCAGTAGCCCCAATGGGTTTATAGGCCACACCTTTTAGCGCCATCGGAATTAAAATTGGAATAATAATTGCATTAAATATAACGGCGGATAGTATGGCGCTTTCTGGACTGTGTAGTTGCATGATATTCAACGCACTTAATGCAGGTATAGCGGTAATAAAAAGCGCAGGAATCAAAGCAAAATATTTAGCGACATCATTGGCAATACTAAACGTTGTTAGGGTGCCACGGGTCATTAGTAACTGTTTTCCAATTTCAACGATTTCGATTAATTTGGTTGGATCGTTATCTAAATCGACCATATTACCCGCTTCCTTAGCGGCTTGAGTACCGCTATTCATGGCCACTCCGACATTGGCCTGTGCCAAAGCTGGAGCATCATTGGTTCCATCACCCATCATGGCAACCAAGCGACCTTGGCTTTGCTCTTTTTTGATGTAATTCATCTTGTCTTCGGGCTTGGCTTCTGCTATATAGTCGTCCACACCTGCTTTTTCGGCTATAAATCGCGCCGTTAACGGATTATCTCCCGTTACCATCACTGTCTTTATGCCCATCTTTCTAAGTCGCGCAAATCGCTCGTAAATACCCGTCTTAATGATGTCTTGTAATTCGACTACGCCAATTATCTTCTCATTTTCAGCTACGACTAAGGGGGTTCCTCCGTTGTTGGCAATTCGCTCTACTATTTCCTGAATTTCAAAAGGATATATGTTTCCTTTGTCCTCACATAGTTTTCGAATAGCATCGGCAGCTCCTTTTCGGATTCTGACTCCAGCAAAATCAATTCCGGAGCTACGAGTTTCGGCGGTAAATGAAATAAAAACCGGATTGGAGATTCCATAACTCTTTGGGTCTTTACCCGCTAGTTCTATAATCGATTTCCCCTCTGGCGTTTCATCGCTCATCGAGCTTAAAACCACAGATTTTTGAAAATGTGCTGGGTCAACTCCTTCCGCAGTATAAAACTGGGTGGCCTTCCGATTTCCAATAGTAATGGTTCCCGTTTTATCGAGTAGCAATACATCAATATCACCCGCTACTTCCACTGCCTTACCACTTTTGGTGATTACATTAGCACGTAATGCTCTGTCCATACCTGCAATTCCAATCGCCGATAATAAACCCCCAATAGTCGTTGGAATCAAACATACAAACAAGGATATAAATGCCGCAATGGTAATTGGTACACCTGCATAATCAGCAAAGGGTTTAAGGGTAACTGTCACGATGATAAAAACCAAAGTAAACCCAGCTAACAAGATGGTTAATGCCATTTCATTGGGTGTTTTTTGCCTACTAGCCCCTTCTACTAAAGCAATCATTTTATCTAAAAAACTATCTCCAGGCTGTGTGGTAACCATGACTTTAATGCGGTCGGACAATACTTTTGTTCCGCCAGTTACCGAACTCTTATCTCCACCCGCTTCTCGAATTACGGGTGCACTTTCGCCCGTAATAGCACTTTCATCTATAGTGGCAAGTCCTTCTATAATTTCGCCATCGGCGGGAATAATATCGCCCGCTTTACAGATAAAGACACTTCCTTTCTGCAATTTGGATGAGGATACTAGGGTACCGTCTTCTAGGGTTGCTGGGGTCTCCTCCCTGGTTTTTCGCAAACTATCTGCTTGTGCTTTACCCCTAGCCTCGGCTATGGCTTCGGCAAAATTGGCAAACAGCAAGGTGAATAAAAGCATTATAAATAGGATTAAGTTATACCCTAAACTACCTTGACTTTTTTCGCCTAGCAAAATCCAAACACAAACCAAAAACAGTACAAAAGCGCCAATTTCTACCGTAAACATCACGGGATTTTTAATTGACGTTCTCGGATCAAGCTTTATAAAGGATTGTTTTATCGCTTCATAGAATACTCTTTTATCAAAAAGAGATTTATTATTTGTATTCATATATGATCGTATTTTTAAATAAAGGACTCCTGCTATTCCTCTAGCTATTTAATTAGTCCCCCTGAGATAGTAGCGTGAAGTCAAAATTAGTTATGGATGTAGGGTGAAATATTCCGCAATAGGTCCCAGTGTTAATGCCGGAAAAAAGGCTAAAGCAGCTATAATCAAAATGATGGTCAATATCAATACTCCAAAAGTGGCTGTATCCGTTTTTAAGGTTCCGGAACTCTCTGGTATATAAGATTTCTCAGCCAATAAGCCCGCAATGGCCACAGGACCAATTATCGGGATAAACCGAGCTATAAGCAATACTATTCCCGTACTTATATTCCAAAAAGGAGTATTATCGCCAAGTCCCTCAAACCCGCTTCCATTATTAGCGGACGATGAGGTAAACTCATAGAGTATTTCTGAGAACCCATGAAATGACGGATTATGGAGCGTCTCTAGTGTCCATTCCGGTACAGAAACAGCCCATGCCGTTCCCACTAAGATTAACAACGGATGCACCAAAGCAATAATCAAAGCGATTTTCATTTCTCGAGCTTCAATTTTCTTTCCAAAAAATTCCGGGGTTCTACCTACCATTAAACCGCTGATAAATACAGCCAAGATGATAAAAACAAAGAAGTTTAAGATCCCTACTCCAACTCCACCGTAAAAGCTGTTAATCATCATCGCCAACAATTCATTCATTCCCGAAAGCGGCATGGAACTGTCGTGCATCGAATTGACGGAACCCGTAGAAATAACCGTGGTTGCAATACTCCAAAAACCTGATGCCGCTGCACCAATACGCGTCTCTTTCCCTTCCATAGCTCCACTATCCATATTAATCCCCATACGTTCAATAGCCGGATTACCCGCACTTTCCATGACAATATTCGGAATTACAAGAGCTAGGAAACCCACCGTCATGACTCCAAAAATCATATATGAAAAACGTTTTCTGTTGATGTAAATACCAAAGGCAAAAATCATCGCAAAAGGAATGATTAACTGCGCGATCATTTCCACCATATTGGTCGTGTAATTCGGATTTTCAAAAGGATGCGCCGAATTGGTTCCAAAAAAACCACCTCCGTTAGTTCCCAAATGCTTGATTGCAATAAACGCAGCGGCAGGTCCGCGAGACACTTCAACGGTTTGCCCTTCTAAATTGGTCATCGTATCCTTACCCTCAAAGGTCATTGGCGTACCGTTAAAAACCAAAATAAGTGCTACAACCACACTAAGTGGCAATAGGATACGCGTTATCGATTTGATAAAAAACACATAAAAATTACCCAAATGCTGAGCCGTTTTATGCTTAAAGGCTTCAAAAACGACTACTGCTGCCGCCATCCCACTTGCAGCACTGACAAACTGCAAGAACATCAAGACCATTTGCGACAAATAACTCACTCCTGTTTCTCCTGAATAATGCTGTAAATTGCAGTTAACCACAAAAGAAATCACCGTATTAAATGCCAAATCTGCTGACATATTCGGATTGTTATCCGGATTTAAGGGTAAATAGTGCTGGGTCATCAGTAAAACAAAGACCATCACAAACCACACTAGATTGATCGTCAATAAAGCTTGTAAATGCTGTCTCCAATTCATCGGATCCGTCGAATTTATTCGACTGATTTTATAAAGGCGTTTTTCTATCGGATTTAACAACACATCCAAAAAAGTGCGTTCACCAGCATACATCTTGGCAATATACTTACCCAACGGAATTGCTAGTGCGATAGCCAATAAAAACATCGCAATAACTCCTAGTATTTCTGTATTCATTTATATTAAATTAATTATTTATATATAACTATTTAAAATGCTATATACATGTTATTTACAAAATTTATATTTTCTAAATTATATTAGAATTTCTCTGGATATATCAGTACATAACACATATATCCGAAAACGGCCACAGCCAATAACAATAAAAACATCATAGTAAAAGGATTTAAGATTTATAGGTTGGCGAAATATTCAATAGCCTTATAACACAATACAAAACCAAGCAGACCAACTGCTACTAACAACAGCGCTAACATGGGTTGACAGTATCGTATTTTAGGTTGCTTCTACGTGAAGTCTGTTGAAGCGGAATTACAAATTCCTCTACTGTCAATAACGAGCTGTTATTGGCAAATTGCTTTTTCAACCTTAGTTTTGTCGAAAAATAGCTAAGCGGTACCCAAGTTAGGTTGTGCATTTTAATTGTTTTTTTAGTTTGATACTTAACTTATAGCCAAATCCCATACCACTGCAAACAAAAGGCAACTAACAAACTGACTGACTACTAATTGACTAAAAACCTATATAGCTGTAAAACAAAAAACCCTTTCAAAATGAAAGGGTTTATACTAGCATAACGATAGGAACACTTATCCCAAGCGGTATTCTTCTATCTTTCGATATAAGGTAGTTAAGGCAATACCGAGTAATTCGGCTGTTTTGGTTTTGTTGCCGTTGGTGTATTTTAATACAAACAAAATATGGTTTTTTTCCGCGTATGCCAATTCAAAAGAATTCATTCCCTTAGTTGCTACAGTGGTGTTTTTTTGAAGTTCATTCGGCAAATCAATCAATTCTAAAACGCCTCCATTGTTCATGATAATCGCGCGCTCTAAGGCATTTTTTAGTTCGCGAATATTTCCGGGCCATGAATGCGCTTTAAGGGCATCTAAGACTTCTTTTGATGGCCTCAAAGCTCTTTTTCCCGATCGCGGCGCCATGGTTTGCAGAAAATGATCGACCAAATCAGGTATATCGGTAATTCGATTGCGCAAAGCCGGTAATTCTATAGGAAAAACAGACAAGCGGTAATACAAATCTTCCCGGAAGGTACCGAGTTCAATTTCTTTGGTCAAATCGCGATTCGTAGCTGCAATAATGCGAATATCTACGGTAGTTGATTTGGAATCTCCAATTTTCAAAAAGGTACCCGTTTCTAAAACGCGCAATAATTTGGCTTGCAAGTCCAAAGGCAATTCTCCTATTTCATCTAAAAAAATGGTTCCGAGATGCGCTTCTTCGAAAAGTCCCTTTTGATCTTTTATAGCATTGGTAAACGACCCCGCTTTGTGTCCAAACATTTCACTTTCCAATAAATCTTTGCTAAAAGCGGCACAGTTTATCGCTACAAAAGCTTGTTTTTTACGGGAACTCTCTTGGTGAATTGACTGCGCAAAAACTTCTTTACCCGTACCGGTTTCCCCTGTTAGTAAAACAGTTGTTGTTGTTGTTGCTACGCGTTTTGCCAATTGTATAGCCTGCAATAGGGACGCTGATTTACCAACGGTACTGTCAAAGGAATACTTTTGTTCCAATTGACTTTCTAATTTCTCTACTCTTTTATTGAGTTTGACTTTTTCCAAGGCTCTATACGTCAGTGGAATAATTTTATTATTATCTTCTCCTTTAGTGATATAGTCGTAAGCCCCGTTTTTAATAGCTTGTACCCCATCAGGAATATTGCCGTAAGCCGTCATCAAAATCAATTCGACCAAAGGAAAACGCTCTTTTACTTTTTTACAGAAGTCCACACCGCTGCCATCAGGCAATTTGACATCACATAAAACGACGTCAAAAGCATGCTGTTCTAATTTTTTAAAACCCGTTTTTAAATCGGATGCCTGAACGATTTCAAAGCCTTCCAATTCCAAAATACGAGCTAATAAACTTCGGAGTTTTACCTCGTCATCAATAATTAAAATTGGATTCATAATCCGATTGATATTAAATGTATCTGCGGATCACTAAGACAATAACTTAGTCGGTATTGGCTTGATGATTGCGCTTATAAATTGAAAAACTGTGCGTTATTTTTTTTTCCAATTAATCACTACATAGCCCCGTTGATATTCCGTTTGCTTGTCGGTTTGTTCATCAAAATCAGTAGAAACCAATACGAGATATAAAGGGTTTTTTGCCTTGGAAACAGGGACTAATTTATCTTTAAAAACATAATTAAAGTTGTCAATTGTACGGGTACACTCCCATATATCGCCTTTTAGCACACAATCGTCAAATCGATGTTCTTCGGTATTGTCAAAAAACCAATAACTCGGGGCTGACTCTTCTATGATAATACTCTCCGAAGGATTATACAATTCCTCAGCCATACCCGTTTCCATAGCTGCAATTTGAGAAAGTGGTTTTCCCGTAACTATATCTTTATAGGTTTTGTCTTTAAAGGAAGCATGAACCAGTATCCCCATAGGATCATCAAATAAAAATTTAAGCTGGAAAGTAGTCGGTTCTAACTCAACGGTATGATTTTTAACCACCACTTCTTTTCCATTTTGGAAAATCTTAAACTTAAACTTGTTTTCTCCTATTCCTGGAGTTGCGTTCATCGAAAAGGTCCCTAAACATAGACCGAAAAAAATCATCAAAACGCCCAATAATGACCCGTAGTTTTTCATTGCTTTTTTGTTCAAAAGTAAAGTAAAAAACAATGCGTTTCACAAAATTAACCAGTAAATACCAATCGTAAATGAAGCGTATTTTAACTTTTGATACCACCCCTCTTTTAGGTTTTTAAGTGAATATTATAAACGGTATACGGATATATCTTTGCCGAAACCCACTTGGTTAACGGCGCTAAAACCACCAAGGGAAGCAATAAGGTATAATCACCAAATAGTCCACAAACCAGAAACATAGCCGTCCAGGGGGCATGCAAACTGGCACTTAAAACCAAGGCGATACCCAATACCATAAAATTTACGGGAATTAAATCTGCTCCGGCAAAGCCGTTTGCCATTGTCGCAATTAGCAATCCAAGAAATGCTCCAGCAAATATACTGGGTGCAAAAACACCACCATCTCCCCCTCCTCTTAAGGTAATTGCCGCCATAATCGGTTTTAGAAACAACAGCAAAACCATGTTTACGAGTACCCAACCCGTAAGCGGATTACTAGAAGTTAATTGATTTTTAATGGCGTGGTAACCATCGCCATACAATTCCGGAAAAAACCAAATGGACAGACTGAGCAATGCCGCACACAAAACCACATTTAAGTAGGGGTTTTTCTTAATCGGAAAACGGGTTTTAATCAGTAATACCGATCGAGTTAAATACACGCCATATATAGACGCTACTACAGCTAATAAGAGGAAATATGGAATGGCCTCGTATTTCCAATTCTGTAATTGGGTTTGAAATAAAGGAGGTTCATCAGCCACCAGCAGCATCACCCATGCCACCGTTACTGAAACCAAATGAGTAACGATGATTATTTTAGAACGGCGTTTTAAAATATTCTCATACGAGAAGAATAATCCTGCCAATGGACTGTGAAACAACACGGTTACTCCAGCGGCAATCGCCGCTCCCATCCATTCGTTTTTATACTTTTTAAGAAAGTGCTTTTTGCGAGCAACAACCCCACCAAGAGCAGCAGTACTCACGACGGTAGAGACCTCGATTCCAGTTGATCCACCAAAAATGACCGTTATAAATCCGTTGATAAAATGAGAAGGAATTTTGTATAAAGGTAATTTTTTAGTCGAAGAAGTAGCATCCAATACCTCGCGTATTCCTTTGTTTTCTTTGTTTTTAAACAAATATTTTCGCAATATAAAAATAACACTTAACCCTAAAATAGGAAAAAGAGCAATCAGGTAAGGATTCGTTTGAGATTTAAGAAAAAAACGCTCTTCGTAATTTTCGGTCAAGTGTTTTAAGATTAAGCCGGTGAAGCCCGATAAAAAACCAAGCAAGGCAGAAGTAAACAAAATGGTTGCCCATTTGGTTGAATAGTATTTATTTTTTGTGATCATTTCACGTACTGATAAAAGAAATTAGGATAGGATAGTGCGTTAGGGATTGACACGACATCTTTTCTGGAGCTTGCTTTTGGCTCCAGAAAAATAGAGTAAAAAGCCCGCCCGATAGGGAACGCCCAGTAAAAGAGCTATGCCTTTTTTGTTGCCCTATATTGAAAAATCTTCATATAAAGTATCGTTTGTATTTTTCGAGCTTTGTCTTTAAGTATTTCCGCATTGGGTCCGGCAAAATGTGAGTTAATCGCATGTAACCAATGAAACATCCAGGTACCGAAATGATGAGGCGTGATGCTTTCTTCTAGCTGTTGATCCAGTTGTTGATGCACCAGAACAGGATTGCCATTATAGTTTTTATCGCCGAAAAGGTGGGTAGCCCAAAAATCGGTAATTTTCTGCAAATGAGGTTCCCAATCGGGAATTGCAGCATTAAATATGGGTCCGATTTCCGGATCAACACGAACAGCATCGTAAAAGGTGGTTACTATAAAGAACAATTGACTCCTGTCGGTAACATCCGGCAGTTGTTGTTGTATTGGGTTCATTTTGAGAATATTTTCAACAAATATACCTTCAAAATATCAAATTACTTATGATTACAATCATAAAAGCTATTTGTAAATTTTGCGATTGATAATTTTTAATTTCCCCTCTTTTTCGAGTTGTTTAATTGTTCTGATGACCGTTTCAACACGCAGCCCAGTTAAATCGGCTAATTGCTGTCGAGTCAGGGGAATTAAATAAGGTATTTCGGGTTTGGTATTTTCCCTTTGGCTTTTGGTGTAATCCATTAAGGCCAACAACCGTTTTTCAGGTTCCTTAGCCGAGATTTCTGGCGCCATGATGGCTTTAAAATACAAGCGTCGCGCCAAGCTTTTATTTAAGGCTATCGAAACTTCAGGATGCTTTTTTAGCATGTTGTAAAACGAATCCATCGTTATTTGCAATAAAACAATATCCGATAGGGCAATTGCGTTTGCCGGATAAGGTTCCTCTATAAATAATGGCGGTTCGCCAAAACTTTCGCCCGGATTAAAGATATTCTGTATAAATTCTTTTCCCGTTTCCGAATAATTATTCATTTTAACTACACCACTAAAAATCTGATAGTAGAATCTAGGATATGTTCCAGCCTCAAAAATGACCGTGCCTTTGGGATAGTCTCTATACTCCGCTCCCGAATTTACAAGTGTAACCGCATCAATCATTATAAATACTTGTTTTTACAAACCATTTCGACTTCCAAAAGTTTACTTAGCACGGGCTATACTTTTAACTTGGGTTTTACCCAATGGCTGTTGCGCGATAAAAAAACGCGGATTTTAAATCGGTATCTCCCATATAGCATGACGGAAGAAGTCAGTAATCCGAGACTTAGTCCGTACCAAATTCCAACTACCCCCCATTTGAATACAATACCCATGACGTATGCGGCCGGCATACCGATGATCCAATAAGCGAAAAACGTAATAAAAGTAGGTATATTAACATCGCCAATTCCTCGTAAAATCCCCAATCCTACTACCTGAACACCATCGAATAATTGAAAAACTCCTGCGATAATTAACAGTTGTGCTGCGATAGTAACTACGGCTACATCTTGTGTAAAGATGTAAGGCAATATCTGATTAAAAACAGCAAATAAGATAGCCGTACAAGTCATAAATAAAATCACCAAATGATAAGATGATACCGCATATCGCTGCAATCTGAGAAAATTTCCATTCCCAAAACTATTCCCCGTCTTGATCGTTGCTGCCGTTGCAATACCACTAGCCATCATATAGGTCAATGAAGCCATTTGAATACCTACTTGATGTGACGCTTGTTCTGTTGCACCAATGGTTCCGGCTATTAATGCAGCTCCCGCAAAGGCTCCAATTTCAAAAACATATTGCATCGCTACTGGTGCACCGATTTTTAATATGCGTACACATTTATCCCATTCTACTTTAAACAATTGAAAATACTGTATGTAAACACTAAAAACCTTGCCTTTAAAAACGTAGATTCCCATTGCCAACATCATCATAACGCGATCGATCAAAGTACTGTATCCAACGCCGCTAATTCCCATAGATTCGATACCGAACATGCCCTTAACAAAGATAATTGCCAATATAATATTCAATACATTTCCCCAAATCGAAATATTCATAGCTTGTTTGGTAAAGCCCAATCCTTCGGCAAACTGCTTAAACGCATTAAAAATCATTAACGGAATAATCGACAAACTCAAAATGAATAAATACGGCTTGGCTACTTCTACCACCTGTGGATCTTGGTCGAGGTGTTCTACCGCAAATACCGACCCGTAGTAAACAAGTAAAAACAACAAGATACTGGTCGCTATATTAAGCCATAAACTATTCGCCAACAAGGTGGCACACTCTTGTTTATCACCTCGGCCGTTGGCCTGAGCGATTAAGGGTGTAATACCGTATGCAATTCCCAATCCAATAACCAATACCACCATAAAAACCGAGTGTACTAAGGACACTGCCGCCAAGGGAATGGTTCCTAAAAAATGCCCTACGACGACACTATCAGCCATGTGTACCAGTGTGTATCCCAATTGAGAAATAACAACGGGTCCGGCCAACAAAAAAGTGCTTTTATAATAAGGCTTTAATCTCTTAAATTTAGATAATATCATCGGATAGGAATTGTATTGTAAAAAAAGTATGCAAATTTACGCTTATTAAATTGTTTAATTGTCTATATTTTGTTAAAGCGCGACTAAAAATTTTATGCTACAGTCTTTTTTAATTTCGATATTTCTAAGATGATTTTCTATGAAAATTTTTATAACTGTTCGTACCATCTAATTTAGTAAAATAAAGCTATAATCATAAAAACAACTATTACTATTTTAGACAGCATATAATTAAGTCTCAAAACGCCAATAAAAGAAATAAGTTTTAAAACAACTCAAAAAAGTAATATATTTTGATATATTGCACAAAAAATTTAAAATAATACATTTACAAAAATTACTTAAACACAAAATTATGAAAAAATTATTATCTTTTTTTACTCTTATTGTCATGTTATCTACGGCTTGTTCTAAAGACGACTCTGGCGATTCTTCAAATTCTTATGTGAAATTTAAAGTTAATGGCAATTCAAAAGCCTTCAACCACGTGCAGTCCACAGTCATTGATGATTCCAATCCCAACGGATCTGGGGCGGTTCACTATGATATTAAAGCCAGCGAACAATCAAATGCCTTAAATCAAGCAACCTTTGGCTATGCCCAAGTTAGCAATAACGAGTATATTTCAGAGTTTTCTATTACTCTTGAAGGGATTACGTACGAGACCATGGGAATCGTTGACCCCTTAAACTTCACCATCGAAATAACGGAAAGCAAAAAGGAGTATATTAAGGGCTATTTTGCAGGAAAGATGTACATAAAAAACTCTAAAGACAAAGAATCAGAATTCATCACTATAGAGCAAGGGGAATTTAACATCCAATTTTAATTTTCAACAGTTTATAATATTCAAAGCACCACGGGCTGTCTCAAAAGGACAGCCTCTTTTTTTACTGCAATTTTAAATATTTAAACGAGCTATTCCATACCTTTGAAAGGATAGCCTCTTGAATACCATGCTGCTTTTTTTCTATTTTTTTTAGGATCAGATTTTAGCACAGTTGATGGTTACCTTCACTGCGCTTTTTATAGCGATTCACTTTGACAGGGTACCAGCACCGATTGATATTCGAAAAAACCAGTCGATTACCGTGTTAGCCATGCGTTCCAAAAACGATTCGGTAAGTGACTGCTAATTTGGAACTTACTTAAAAATGCGGTATTTACCAGTAGATTTATTTATCAGATGAAAACTTTATCGCTGAACTCAGTGTTTTCAACGAAAAACAAGCAAAAGGCGTCTTTGCTGGTTTGCTATATAGAAAAAATGAAGAGAGACAACGAAAAACGGTCAAGATTGACCCTGGCGAATTTCAAATTAACTTTTAGATTATAATAAACAGTCACCTCTGGGCTGTTTATTATTTTTTATAGACCAGTGAATTAAATTGGGCAAATTCAATAACACTTTGAACAAATTCGCTTTGTTGTACCAGCTTTTTATCCTCAGACCAAAGTTGTTTGACAATCAAGTAATCGGCCTCTTTGGCAAATTCTACTCTACCTATAAAATCGCAACGATGAATGATGGGCAATACATAATGTCCGTAAATCCGCTTTTCCTTTGGTGTATATATTTCCCATTTATAATCAAAATCAAACAACAAGGCAATAAGTTTACGGTCCCACAACAACGGATCTAAAGGAGCTAAAAATTCGATACGCGCTGTATCTAAACAATTTTTAGAGTTATTCAAGGTTACTAGATCGTCGGTTTTGATATAAAAATCCGTATTTATACCCTCAATATTTATTTTTTGAATTTGATTTGTAGCCAAAAGTCGCATAAACGAAGCTGCTCTACTTTTCGCATTTAAATTTGCAATCCCCAATAAGGCATCTGAATTGCGGTTCCACAGCAAACCTACCGCGCTAATTCGCCTTAAAATATGCCAATCCAACTGTTGTTCCTCATTTTCAAATACTTTTTTATCGGCATCTACGTACCGCGAACTAGCCACATAAAAACGCCTGGAACGCTCTTTGTGATGCACGATGATTTTTCCTTGATAGAACAGCAAATCCAAAATTGCCCTTGATTTTTTAGCCGAACCATACCCCCATTTGATGTGTTCATCATCCTCCAATTCAATAGACGACACATATTCTTGTGTTTCTATAAAGGACAAAACTTCCTGCGCTAAGGGCAACAATTCCAAATACTTGTTGCTGTCTATATATCCCGATCGCAAGCTTTGCAAATAATGCCAATCGTTGATGTGGTAAATCGACATCATTTTGTCGTGCCCGTCAATCAATAAGCGATCGTGATATAATAATTCGTATAAGTGTTTTTTGTCGTAATTTTTAATACGAGCCTGTAAAGTTAAGTCCGCATTACGTCCAACGACATCTACCGGGTCAAATTGAATACACCCCGTTTTATTGATAAAATCCAATATTCCTTGTTTTCCATGATATTGATACGCTCCAAACAAGCCGTGTTTATACAATAAATACTTTTTGGCTTCTTCTTTTGAAATTACAAAATCACGCATAGTTTTTTATATCGGTCCTGGTTATTTGATATTACCGATACAAATATATTTCATTTCTACATAATCATCTATACCGTATTTAGATCCTTCTCTACCGGATCCCGAAAATTTAACCCCACCAAAGGGAACACTTTCTGACGAAATAAGACCTTCGTTAATACCGACTATACCATATTCTAAGGCTTCACTTACTTTCCAACTGCGCGTTAGATCTGCTGTATATAAATAGGAAGCCAATCCATAAATGGTATCGTTGGCCATCTGTATGGCTTCTTCATCGGTTTTAAACTTAAACAATGGAGCAATCGGTCCAAATATTTCCTCTTTAGAAAATTCCATATCGACTTGTGCTTTACCAATAACGGTTGGTAAGAAAAAATAGTCGTTAAGTTTTTTACCGCCAAGCAAAATCTCCCCTCCTTTTGAAATGGCATCTGCCACTAAGTCTTCGTTGCGTTGAATGGCTTTTTTATTGATTAATGGTCCAAAATTTACACCGGTATCCATACCGTTACCTACTTTTAATTCCGACACCGCTTGTACAAATCGCGAGACAAAAGTATCGTATATTTTTTCGTGTACCAGTATTCTATTCACACAGACACAGGTTTGCCCAGAAAATCTAAATTTCGCTGCAACAGCACCTGCTACAGCAGCATCGATATTGGCATCTTCAAATACGATAAAAGGAGCATTCCCTCCCAATTCCAAACTCAATTTTTTCAGAGTCGAAACACTTTGACTACTCAAAATTTGTCCAACCCGAGTCGAACCCGTAAAGGAAATTTTGGAGACCAATGGGCTTTCACACAAAATCTTACCAGTTTCTGCGGCATGTGTACCTACTACGACATTGATAACACCTGCTGGGAAACCGGCTTCTTCTGCTAAAGCAACCATTGCCAAGGCCGAAAGTGGAGTTTCCTCGCTCGGACGCACAACAACGGTACAGCCTACGGCCAAAGCCGGTCCTAACTTACGCGTAATCATGGCCAATGGAAAATTCCATGGTGTAATCACACCAACAACACCTATCGGCTGCTTAACCACCATCACGCGACGATCGGAGGTGAATCCTGGAATAACGTCGCCATACACCCGTTTGGCCTCTTCGGCAAACCACTGAATAAACGAAGCTGCATATTCGACTTCTCCTTTACTTTCTGCTAAGGGTTTTCCCGATTCCAAGGTCATAATTATCGCTAAAGCATCTTTGTGTTTAATCATCAATTGATACCAGCGGTACATCAATTCGGACCGTTCCTTTGCCGATTTTGCTTTCCAATTACCAAATGCCTTATGCGCAGCATCAATAGCTTGTTCTACCAAAACGGTATCCCCGTCATAAACTGTCGATACCAAATTACCGTCGGCTGGGTTCAAAACTTGAAACTTTGTGTTTCCACCAGAAGTCCATTGTCCGTCTACATAGGATTGATCATAAATCAACTCTTTAAAATTTCTCATATAAATAAAAATCTTTGTTTTTGATAAAGTCTTTTATACAGACCTGCTTTGAGTCTGTTTAACCTGTTTTTTTTAAATATGGTTTACTTGATTATCAACTGTTCCACAACAATACCCTTTGCTGTAACTATGTATCCAGCATCCTTAAATATACACGTTAATTTAATTGTTTGGAAAAACTACTTTTCCTATCGTGCATATAACGATACCATAATACCCAATGTACCACTGAGATTTTGATGTACTCATACTATTTTCCCAGTCTATAAACTATAGTATCAATCGGGAAGAGATGCATTCCATAGGTTATGAAATCACATGAAGGGCTCCAGCCAATCTTGTCGTACTCTATAGTACAATTTAATTTTTTTACAGCATCTAATACCATAACAATTTAATGAATAAAAAACAAAAAAATTTTAAAATCATGTTTCGAGACTGTTAAAACTTTCCTAACTAGATAGGTGTTTTTAGTAACTCGTAACAACTTAAATAAAAAAGCCTCAACAATGAAGTTGAGGCTTTTTTATAAATCACATTCATTTTATTAACAAAACATGCAGATTCCATTTTTTTCTTACTTCCAAAACGTCCATTCAGCTCCGTTATAGATGCATACGAGTTTTTTTACTGTGTCGTAACAAATCGTTCCAGACATTGGATTTACAATATTCAGATGCGGTGATGCTACCTTTGGTACCCATCAGGACAACACTGTTTTAATACTTTCCAGACTTGTTCCTTGTATCATTTTAATTCATCGATCAGGGTATTATAAACTAAAAGTCGTCTTTCTTTGCAACAATAAAGGTTTCCTTTCATAAAAACAGCTAAAATTTATACAGCTGGAATCCAAGTAACTTTTTTATTTTTTCACAGCCACTGGAGGTAATTCCATGTTTTTATAAGCTACAAATTTGGTTTTCTTAGTCCATTTATATCCAAACCAAATGATTAAGAAAATCGGTAATCCCACATAGGTAGCCACCACGCCTACCCAGTCGATACGGTCGTTTAAAAATGCTTGATAATTTTGTCCTAAGGTAATGACCAAACAAACAAAAAAGGCAAAGAAAGGACCAAATGGAAACAACTTGGCTCTGTAGGGTAAATCGGCTACGTCTCTTCCTTGAGAAACATACCCTCTTCTAAATCGGTAATGACTGATTGCAATACCCAACCAAGCAATAAAACCCGTCATACCCGAGGTGTTTAATAACCACAAATAGATTTGTTGATTGGGAAATAAGGAAGTTAAGAAACACAACGCAGCCATTAAAGTCGTAGCAATTAAGGCGTTTCTAGGTACGCCACCAGCGGTGATTTTAGAAAATATTTTTGGTGCTTTTCCTTCTCTTGCTAACGAAAACAGCATTCTCGTCGACGCGTACATCCCTGAATTACCCGCAGACAAAACCGAGGTCAAAATCACGGCATTCATAACAGAAGCTACTGCCAACAGTCCGGCATTTTCAAATATTAAAGTAAACGGACTAATACTAATATTTCGGATGTCTTCGTTTAATAAACGCGCATCCGTAAAAGGAATGATACTACCAATGATGATGATGGAGAACACATAGAACAATAAAATACGCCAAAATATTTGTTTAGTCGCTTTAGGTATGTTTTTCTCTGGATTTTCCGACTCTCCTGCTGCTATACCAATCAACTCGGTACCTTGAAAGGAAAATCCAACAATCATTGCAACTCCTATTAAGGAAGCAAAACCTCCCGAAAAAGGCGCACCATTTGAAGTCCAGTTTTCCTTAACATGTCCAGCTCCTTCTAATATTCCAACTATCATCATTAATCCTATACCAATAAACAGGATTACGGTAACCACCTTTATCAGTGAAAACCAAAACTCCATTTCTCCAAAGTTTTTTGTTGAGATAACATTAATAGCAAAAAGCAATGCTAAGAAAATAGCGCTCCATATCCACGGATCCACATCGGGTAACCAATAACTCATTACCAATTGGGCTGCTACCAAATCGACAGCAATAGTGATGGCCCAATTATACCAATAGTTCCATCCCAGAGCAAAACCGAATCCCTCTTCGACATATTTTGCTCCATAAGTCGAAAAGGATCCTGAAGTAGGCATATAAGCGGCCAATTCCCCCAAACTCGTCATCAAAAAATAAACCATAATTCCGATAAAAAGATAGGATAATAAAGCACCCCCAGGACCTGCTTGCGCAATTGTAGCCCCTGAAGCTACAAATAGCCCTGTCCCAATCGATCCGCCAATAGCAATCATCGACAGGTGTCGTGCTTTTAAAACTCTTTTTAATCCTTGTGAATTTTCGTCTTGAACCATATGTATTCGTCTTTGTATTTGTCAGTGCCTCGTTTTAAAAGTCAATGCGCTGTAAAAAATGTATTAGATAAAATATCGTCGCTGTTGTGTTGAGCGAATTCGTCCTAAAATTGTCTTATAAACATACTGATGGCTACTAATAAAGCCGGCACACTTATCCATAAAAAAGATTTTGGACCTTTGTCGTTTCTTGCTTTTGATTTTAAATAAAAAGAGCTTACAATCAAAAACAAATTAAAGAAAAACAAAAAGAAAATCACAGCTAGCAAGTAATACAAATATGTTAAGGAATATCCCCCTCCTCCTATATTACTCGCTGAGTGTCCTAATTGGTCTCCATAAAATATAGCAAAAAGTAACAAATTAGAAACCACAAAAAGCAGCAATAATTTCAAAAAGGGTTTCATGTACGTGGTGTTTTTTTATTTAAAAAATCGATGCCGATAAAAGTAAGTCAATAATCTCAAACAGCAGGTAATTCATAAAGTTTTTCTTTCTAAAGAATCTTATTAGGAAAAAAAACAACTAATTAATTGGATTTCTACCCCATATTATAGTAGTTTTAAAAAAAATTTAAAATAATAATATGGATTTTACTAACCCTTTAGTTTACGGTACCCCATGTTTTTTAGCATTGATTTTACTTGAACTTAGTTACAGCAAACACACTGAAAAAAACGATTTGTACCATTGGAAGGATTTGTTTTCCAGTTTATCAATAGGCTTAGGGTCTGCCGTTTTAGCAGCTTTACTTAAGACGGTAACAGCCATCTTAGTATTTACAGCCGTTTACGAAATTTTCAATCCGGTTGTAGATGGGGTTCGTACAAATATTATGGGATGGGAATCCTTTAGTTATGCGTGGTATGTTTGGTTGCTTTGCCAACTTGCAGACGATTTCAGCTATTATTGGTTCCACCGACAAAATCATATGGTGCGTTTCTTTTGGGCAGCACATATCGTACATCACTCGTCGGACAACTTTAACTTAGGAACTGCAGTACGCAACGGTTGGTTTACCTTATTTTACAAACCGCTATTTTATTTGTGGATACCTGCCATTGGATTTGCACCAGAAATGCTGATGGTTTGTTTGGGAATTGAATCGTTATGGCAATTTCAACTGCACACCAAATACGTTCCCAAACTCGGTTTCTTGGAGAAAATTTTCAATACTCATACCATGCATCAGGTACATCATTCCAAAAACTTGGAATACATGGATAAAAATCACGGTGGTTTTTTAAACTGTTTTGATAAAATATTTGGTACTTGGAAAGAGCTCGATGACGATATCGAAATTGAATTCGGAGTTACGACACCCCCCGATTCGTACAATGTATGGAATATCTTAACTCATGAGTATGTCAATATATGGAACGACACCAAGAAGTCTCCAAAACTAAAAGATAAATTTATGTATGTCTTTGGGCCTCCGGGATGGAGTCATGACGGTAGCAGCAAAACCGTGAAGCAAATTCGTGAAGAAATGCGTCTTCAAGCGATTCCTACTGATGACAAAGATGATATACCGGTCTAAAATAGTAAATGCTATACCCAAAAACGGTATCGCATTTTTATATCGACTAACACTTAAAAAGAGTACGTATTTATTTATTTGCACCCTCCGATTTCAACAACTGTGTTCCCCAATCGTTTAGATCCCAAAGTACTTTCACTAAGCCTTCTCCCAATTCCGTCAAACGGTATTCTACTCGTGGTGGTAGTTCATTAAACGACTCCTTCGTTATGAGGCCCGCTTCAACCATTTCCTTTAGTTGCTGATTCAGTACACGCCGATCCACCTTTACGATTCCTCTCAACAATTCACTAGGTCGTTTTTCCCCTTTATGCATTTGCCAAATAATTGGAATTTTCCATTTGCCGCTAATTGCTTTTACCGCCAATTCCAAAGGGCATTCTTTTTCGATAACGTGGTGGCTCTTGTCGTTCATAAATAGTGACTTTTTTATCCCATAGGGCTTTAATTATGCGGTATTGTAAGGAATTAAATATAGAATTATGTTTGTTGAAAATAACGTTTAACACCGCTTTAATTCATGCCAAATTTAGCCAAACAAATAGAAACTCTCAACAGAGAAATGACAAATCAATTACCAAAAGACGTTTTGGAAGTATTTACGCAATGCATCACCGATTTTACAGCGATACACCAAACGACAAAACACTGTAAAACCGGAATGCAATTACCGCCTTTTACTTTGGTAAATAGCGCCATGCAAAAAATAGATTCGGAACTGCTATTAAAAAAGTACGATAAAATAGTTTTATTCTTTTTCCGCGGAAGTTGGTGTCCCTATTGCAATTTAGAACTTCGTGCTATTCAGGAAAAAATGATGCAAAAAAAAATGTCAAATGTTGGAATATTCGCCATCAGTCCGCAACTACCACAATACAGCCAACAGCTTAAAACAGAAAACCAATTAAATTTTGAAATTCTGTACGATAGTAACAACGCCTATGCAAAAAAACTCGGCATTTGCTTGACCTTACCTGAATATGCAAAAGCAACTTATAAGAGTCTGAATATCGACTTAGACGTTTTTAATGGAAGTGACCATTTAGAAATTCCTATACCAGCAGTATTTGTTGTTAACCAACAAGCTACTATCACCTATTCTTTTATCGACCCCAACTATATGAACCGTGTTGCGATTGAAGAATTAATCGCAACTCTTTCATCGTAAACAGCAAATTTCCATAAACTTTCTGCTTTTAAATTACGACCGACCAACTGGTGTCAAAAAAGAAAAACCCAGCCTATCCATACTCTGATAAGCTGGGTTTTTGTAGTCTAAACAAAGCTTTCTCCTATCAATTCAGCATTTACAGCTACCCCCGCCAATGACCCGGTAAGCACCGCTGCAGATACCGATCGAACAGCAGAATTATCACCACAAGCAAATAGATTTGGTACGGTAGTTTGCCTGTTGTCGCTGACTTTTAAAAGCCCTTGCTCGTTCAATTCTGCACCTAAAGCAAAGGGTATATCGGAATGCTGCTCAACAGCAGCTCTCAAATAAATAACTTTTACAATTACGCTACTTCCGTCTTTTAAAACCACCCGGTTAACGTAACCCTTTTCATGCTGTATTTCGCTAATCTCCGTTTCTACTATTTGTACTTGGTTACGCGCTAACAATTCCTTTTCTTCTACGGATAAAATACTTGGACCGTTAGTAAATAAGAGGCTGTTTTTAGACCAATTGGAAATCATTTTAACAAATCCTACTACTGGCGTTCCATTACCTATAATTCCCGTTACTTCATCCTTAAATCCATAGCCATGACAATAAGGACAATGAATAACAGAAATTCCCCAACACGCTTTCAAACCAGGAATACTTGGTAGTTTATCACGTAAACCCGTTGCCATAATCAACTTTTGGCATAGCAGCATGGGACCCTTTTTAATTTTAACTTCAAAGCCGCCAACATGTCTATTAGCCGATACGACCTCTCCATCTAAAAACGAAACTGTATGGTATTTCAACAACTGTTCTTTGGCTATAGCTGCAATTGCCGATGGCGTACTTCCATCTTGTGTCAAAAAGTTATGCGAATGAGGCGTTTGTCGATTACAAGGTGTATTGTTATCGATGATCAGTACTTTTCTAGCTGCTCGAGCTAGGGCTAAACCTGCGGACAAACCGGAATAACTCCCTCCAATAACGATGGCTTCATATAAATTATTTTCTTGCATAATAAAAGTGTTATTTGAAAAATTAAAATTTTAAAAAGGCAAAAGCACCTTACTTTTGAGCATAAATTGTTTTCTTCTAAACAGGATTACCTATTTTTGTCAAAGATACTATTTATTACACTAATGCGACAATGTCGCATTATAATTTTTTTAAAATGCAGAAAAACACTAGGACTACCAAAGCACAAACTTTGATACTAGATTCAATTAAAGCCAGTAATACGGCTGTTAGTCAAGATTTTTTACAAGAAAAACTGCAGCAGACAGTCGATCGTGCAACAATATATCGCGTATTAAATCGATTTTCAGAAGATGGGATTGTACATAAAATCATTGGAGACGATGGCAAACAATACTTCGCTTACTGCGTCAATTGCTCAGAAAAAAAACACGCGCACCAACACTTTCATTTTCGTTGTTTGCGCTGTGAAACAGTAGAATGTTTAAAACAAGAAATTAAAGTGCAGCTGCCTACGGGATATACAGCACAAAACTTTAATGGTTTTATATCGGGTTATTGCGCGAACTGCACTACGGAATTCGTATCGGAATCCCTTTAAAAATACCGCGATTCGGTTTAAAGCGGAGCTTCCAAAACTTTCATGTGTAAACCAATTCTGTTTCCCTCAGAATCCTGGAATTCGGCTACATATCCCCAGATTCCGTTAGAAGTTTTTGGATATAAAATTTTAGCTCCTCTTTCGACAGCTTTACTCAAAGTAATATCAATTTCTGTCGTATTAAAATAAATCAGTGTTCCTTTGAGTGATGGTACGTATATTTCCCCCTTAACCAAGGCACCAGAAATGCCTCGTTGTTTTTCAGAAAACGGAAAAATGGCCATTTCATTATGGTCTATATAGTCTATTTCAAATTCCAAATCAAAAACACCTTGATAAAAAGAAATGGCTCGTTTGACATCCGTAACAGGGATTTCAAAATACACTACAGCATTAGAATTTATCATATACGGATTTATTAAACTTTAAAACAACTATCGTTCCCAAAACAAAGATTCAAAATTTCCTGACTCGTTTGTTTTAATTGCAATAATTTGATAAGACAATTCACCATTCAAGACATAGTCAAAAGTAGCGTAATACGGTGTGTGATATTGACCATCGGGATAGATACCAATTCGAATTAATTTAAGATGCTTTAGCAACTGAGTTTTAAAATCATCTGCCGTGGAATCCAATCCAAATTGCTGAGCCAAGCTCTCCAATCCAAAACGATCACAATTAAAATCTATATACGAATGAACTTGTCCATTGTTGGCAAAATCATCATTTAGTATTCGTTTATTTTCCGCTTCATATTTTTCTAAGTTATAGACAAAGTTCTTGAGTATTCCGCGTTTAGATTCTTCAATAGTCTTTTTTCGAAAGTTGAGCTCTAAACTATAGGAATGACCATCTAAGTCCAACATCACTTGGTAGTATTTTTCTAAATTATCTCCTTCAATTACACCAACATTTAACAGCTTAAACTCTCCCATTTATAATTTTTTATGAATATCTATTCCGTATTACCTTGAAAACATGCTACTTATATATTTAAAAATAAATTTTCTTTTCCGCCTTTTAAGTAAAAAAATTAGATTTAATAACATTCAATGTTCAAAAATAATAAAATTGTTAAACATTTTACATTATTTGAGATTAAATTTTATTTATCATTCCTTAACACTTATGAAAAAAACCAACAAACATCAACTTAATTACCAATTAACCTATAAAAACACATACTTTAAACTCAAATTTTATATTATAAATATTTCTAGCTATAAACAGATAAAAGTTATACTTAAAGAATCGCAAAAGGCAGGTACACTAATCTAAAAAAAAAACCGCTTGAAGTTTGATTGCCTTGGAAATCGGAGTCATCATCGGTGCGGGCTTCTTCTATTTCACTGAGATAACCGCAAGAAATCACGGGGCCCCAGATTAATACTTTCTTTTATAGTAGCTGGTATAGGGTACTTGTTTGCCGGTATGTGTTACTTTAAATTTATTGCTATGTTCCCATAGCAGGTCGTGTATAAACCTATACTGATACTGGCGTGGTAGCGTAGATCGATTCGATTATCGATTGGGATTTGATTTTGGAATACGTCGTCGGACTCGCCACAGTTGTTTAGAGTTAATCGGGATATTTAGAACAATTATTGCACTCGACGGTACTTCGTTTTTCAAAGCAACTCTAGACGATTCCTTTAGACTTGGTAGTGATCACAAATGACCTTAGTCGCTATCCCTATTGGAATCGCACCATTACATCATCACAAAATGAAAGAAAAAAATTTAGCACTTTACTGTTTTATATAACTTTTACCCGATTGCACTTCATAATTTAGGTCTATAGATCTGGGAAATGGGCATTCGATTCCAATAAGAACTAAAGCATGATTTCCCACAGAAAGGTGTTAAAAAACAAATTACAGTTTATTATGAAATTAAAAAAACATAAATTACAACTCTAAAAAAGGAACTAATGAAGTTTATATATATCAATCTATTGTGTCTGCTTTTGTTTAGTTGTCAGCCTTCCAAAAGTGCTGAGCCTATAGTTCAAGTTGTAAAATATGAAGAACTGGAAAAAATTATTAATCAACAAGACAACCAGTTGTATGTTGTTAACTTTTGGGCCACTTGGTGTAAACCCTGCATAGAGGAACTACCGGACTTTATGATTGTAAACGAGAAATATAAAAACCAAGGGAACTTTAAAATGATTTTGGTTAGTCTTGATAGAGCTAAGGATTTTGAAACAGTGATGAAACCCTTTTTATTAAAAAATAAAATTACTACAGACGTTTATTTATTAGACGATAACAAAAGAATGAATACCTGGATACCCGCTTTTGACAACGGTTGGTCAGGAGCCATACCCGCTACTTTTTTATACAAAAACGGTAAAAAAATAGCGTTTAAAGAACAATCGGTATCACAAGAGGAATTAGAACAACTGGTACAAAAACATTTGTAAATTTTAATGAAAACACTAAATTACTCGATGTGTTAAAAAATAAGAACTTGTACGAAATAGATATAAAATTCGTTTTTCACAAATAGATTCTGACGAAAACGAACTAACAACAACACCAATTAATCATTATAAAAACTCAATCTATGAAACAAATTGCCTTATTACTATTTGCTATACTCGGTTTCACCGCGTGTAAAAAAACAGAAAACACTGTGGAAACTCCGACTGAACTGACAACTACTGAAAATACCGTTTCTGCAACTGAAGAAACAGCTACTAGTGGTTATAGCATAGGCGCTGAAGCGATGGATTTTTCGTTAAAAAACATCGACGACAAAATGGTGGCTTTGGCCGACTATCCCGATGCAAAAGGATTTATTGTCATTTTTACGTGTAACCATTGTCCGTACGCCAAAGCTTATGAAAGCCGAATTATTGCTTTAAATAATAAATATGCTTCTAAAGGCTATCCCGTTATTGCTATTAATCCAAATGACCCTTCAGTTCAGCCCGAAGACAGTTTTGAAAAAATGCAGGAACGCGCTAAGGAAAAAGGATTTAATTTCCCCTATCTATTAGATGAAGGTCAAGAGGTTTATCCGGTTTACGGAGCTACTAAAACACCACATGTTTACCTATTAAATAAAGAAAACGGTAAAAACATCGTCAAGTATATTGGAGCCATCGACAACAATTATGAAAATGAAAAAGATGTTAGCGAACGTTATGTAGAAGATGCTGTAAATGCTTTATTAGCCGGTACGCCAATTAAAACCACCACGACTGTAGCGATTGGCTGCACCATTAAAGTCAAATAAATTTTGAAATATCAAAAAAACTGGAACTATTTAAGTTCCAGTTTTTTTTTATAAATCGATTAAAAAGCGGGAACACATGCCCCGATTACCACTTACATCAAAAAAAATTATTTAAGCGGTAATCGATGCGTAACCTCGCGCAAATTGTGGATCAGCTCGAAACCGTTGGCACAATAAAATAAAGATGCCGCATCGGTATCGGTAAACAATTCTATCTCAACAAAAAAATATTTTGCCTCAGCTAGTATATGTTCTAGTAAATATTGTCCTACTCCTTTTCTACGAAAGGATTGACTAACATAAAATCTACGCAAACGCCCCTTAGCAATAGCTTGATCATTCGGTGTGCTATTGATACCACCTAAGGCAACTACCTCGTTATTGCTGTTTTGCACTACATATAAGGCTTCACCAAATTTATCAAATCGATTAAGTCCGCTGTCATATTCTGATTGTAATCGCCTTAAAAAACGAAAACCTTCTTCCTCGCTTTCCTTTAGTAAATTTATCCACGCAACACTCGATAAATCGCTTATTTTAGAGATACTCCAATTGGAATCCATAACTTTTTTTTAAGGTTCAAAAATAAATTTTATTTTTCAATCGGCTTTCAATTATCGAACCTATTCCATTTTAAAAGACACTTTTATCGCGGTTGCATATTTCCAAAAATAGTATTATTTTTAAGTCAAAGTTCGTGCTATGAAAAAACTACTTATGATACTATGCTTTTTATCAAGTACCTTGTATTCTATTTCAGCACAAGAAAAAGAATACCAATTACAGCAGCATATATCTCATTCTAAAATTAATCAAGGGAGTTTTAAAAAATTAAGTGCCGATCAATTGCATCAAAGGGGACAAATTGAAGCTGCTTTTAGCAAATCTTTAAAAGGTAAAAACGAAGTATATTTCCTTATCGCAACCTACCCAGGAGCCTCTTTTGATGGCACCACTAAAACTTTTCATGATTATATGGTTCTCGAAGTAGACCCTAAAACACAGCTTATACAAGATGGTTATCAATACACTTTGGAATGGACAGATTCGCCTAACTACGACCTGTATCGAATCCACAATAAAAAAACAAAACTTAAAGATGGTTTAAAAATAACAGCACTCGATTTTCGTGCTTTGGATATAAAGCCTACAGATACCCGATACTTACTTAAGGAAGAGGGAGTCATAAAACTACTTTAAACCAAACTTCTAACACAAATAAACCGCTATTATCTAGGGTTGTTTTTTGAACTTTTTCCCCTTATAAACGCGTTTACCTGAAAGTGTATTTCCATCTTCACGTTTGAGATTTAAAAATATCAAAGACGATATAATAGTCATGATTCCCATTACTAAGAAGGTGTATCGAAATACGGTAATATCTTGACTATGATCAATGAAGTCACTGTTTTTAAATAAAATTAGAATCATTGAAGCTATAGAAATACCAAGACTCAACGACAATTGTTGGGTAACCGACAACAAACTGTTTCCTTCACTCGAGGTTTCTTTATCCAAATCTGCTAATGAAATCGTATTGAGAGAAGTAAATTGTATCGCGCTAATACTACCATGTGCCATCAACATCGGAATCAATATATAAAGTGGCGTATCTTGTCGTAAAAAGAAAAATACCGCAATAAGGATTCCTAAAATAGCCGTATTGCACAGCAACGTAATTTTATAACCGTACTTTTTTACGATGGGAACTACAAAAGAACGCGCAGTTAAATTCGACAATGCCGACGGAATCATCATCATACCGGCATAAAAAGCGGAATATCCATAGCCCACCTGTAGCATTAATGGAATCATCAACGGCATACCCCCAATTCCAAATCGGGTAACTAAATTACCTATTAAACCTACACGTAACGTACGTATTTTAAAAATACTCAACGTAATCAATGGATTAGCTACCCGCTTAGCATGGTAGATGTATAGACGAATTAAAATTACGGATGTCAATAGCAAAAGAGCTAAATGCCAACCCTCAACAGCATCAGAATTCCAGCGTTCGATGATTAATGTCAAAGTGGTTAAACCACCGCTAAAATAAATCCAACCCCATAAATCGAATCGCTTCACGGTATTCTTAAAATCGGGAATCGCGAAACTCGCCATCCAAATAGCAAAAATTCCAAAGGGAATATTAACTAGAAAAATCCAATGCCAGGAAAGACTTTCAACCAAAAAACCACCGACGGCGGGTCCCAACATCGGACCAATTAAAGCCGGTATCGTAATGAAATTAATCACTTTCAACAACTGATCTTTTGGGTAGGCATAAATTAATGTCAATCGCGCTACGGGCACCATCATCGACCCCCCAACAGCTTGTACAACACGAGACAAGACCAACTGATCTAAAGTAACAGACAAGCTACAACACAACGAGCCCAAAGCAAAAATTGCCACGGCTGTCATAAATATTTTCTTCGTTCCATATTTATCGGCCAACCACCCACTTAAGGGAATCAATAAAGCAACTGTTAAAGTATAAGCTACAATAACCGACTGTAGGTTTAAAGGCGACTCGTTAAGATTTTTTGCAATTGATGGCAAGGCAGTATTTAATATAGTTGCATCTAAGGCTTGCATAAAAATTGCCATAGCTCCCAACCAAGGCAAATATTTTTGGGTCGTTGCATTAACCAATGATTCTGAACTCATGTCTTTTCGATTGACGTTTTAATATAAGGGGGTAAAAACCTAACTCCAACAAATTTACAATTTAATACAAGCTTTTCAATTGAAAATAATCATAATCATTTCATCCATTCGAGATTTAAACTAAACGTTTTTGTAATACTGATGTCATTATGCGAGTGGATCATCAATCAAACAATCTCTAATCGTTTCGCGATTTAAACTAAACGTTTTTGTAATACTGATGTCATTATGCGAGTGGATCATCAATCAAACAATCTCTAATCGTTTCGCGATTTAAACTAAACGTTTTCGCCTACTATGCATTTGTAAATAGGTCGGTATTCGGGCCAACTCAGGGATGCCGTTGTATTGATTAAAGGCACAGCAATTGGTTTTATAATTTTTTGGGTAACTATAGGAAGCTATTCTTATTTAGTTTAAATTAGCGCATTGTTACCTTTACCTTATTCTATCGAAAAAAGGTACAGAAACGGAGAAGTTTATTTTAAAAAAAAAGTATTATGAGTAATAATCATGGTAATCCTGCCGAATTAGACCACACAAAAGTACAACCAAAAGCACCTAAAGTTCAAGAATTGATTGACAGTTCCAAGTCATTAATTTTAGCATCGGTTGATACCGAAGGAATTCCAAATTCCAGCTATGCTCCATTTGTAAATTTGGACGGTAGCTTCCAAATTTTAGTTTCTTATATGGCTCGCCATACCAAAAACTTAAGAGATGGTAAAAAAGTTTCTTTTATGTTTATTGATGATGAGTCCGCTTCACGTCAAATATATGCCCGTAACCGCCTAACGATCGATAGTGAAGCTGTTTTAGTAGAGAAGGGAAGTGATTTGTGGAATAGAGCCTTGGAGGCACTAAAAACAAGACACGGAAAAGTAGTTGACGTTATTTCTGAAATGGACGACTTTATCATGTTTGACTTAAAACCTATTAAGGGAGCCTATGTCAACGGATTTGGTAGTGCTTATTTCGTTAATGCAGCATTAGAAGTTCAAGATCATAGAACCGGCAATCACGGAGCACATAATATAGACTCCGAGAAAAAATAATTTTTTATAAAAACAGCTGTCCCAAAAAGGCAGCTGTTTTTATTTGCGGATACGCGGATACGCGGATGGGCTAAAAAAATCAATTCACTTGAACCCCAAAAAGATAACCCACTAAGGCTGAAATACACATGGCTGCTGTACCCCATAAACAAATACGCAAGATCGATTTCCCCTTAGCAAACCCACCTACTTTCGCTGCCAAGCTACCCGAAAGTGCTAAGAAGAGGATGGCAAAGGCATATTGATAATAAAGCATATACGGCATAGATGCTACTAAAGCAACCACTAATGGTAAGATGCCTCCAGCCACAAAAGCCAAAGCCGATGCGATAGCTGCTTGAAAAGGCCGCGCTTTTGTTAATTCACTTATTCCCAACTCATCGTGTGCATGTGCTTTTAACGCGTTGTGCTCAGTCAATTGAATGGCCACCTCTCTAGCCAATTCCGATGTCAACCCCTTTTCTTTATAGATTTGAGTTAATTCGTCCAATTCCGCTTCTGGCCATTCATTTAACTCCCTTTGCTCTCTTTTTAAATCCGCTTTTTCTATATCACTCTGCGAACTGACGGAAACGTATTCGCCAGCAGCCATCGAAAGCGCACCGGCTACAATTCCAGCAACAGCCGCCAAAACGATCGGATCACGAGTGTCACTGGCCGCTGCAATACCGATGACCAAACTCGTTGTCGATATAATACCGTCATTTGCACCCAATACAGCCGCACGAAGCCAGCCGCTACGCGTGATATAATGTGTTTCTACTTTTTCCTTCATACGCTATTTTTAAATACACGACACACCTCTAATTCTATTTTCTAGTTCTATATATTTCAACCGCAATCTCGCTTCGTTACAATTATCATAGTAAAGTTAAAACAAATTATAATTGGGTAGTCACACTTTTCTACTCTTGCTTATTTCCATCATCATACAAACCCAATTCGCCTATGATCTAATCACTAAATGATTTTAATACAGGCAAAACAAACTGGTAATCATCTATTTAAATTATAAAGGTTAAAATAATTTAAATAAAATAGATTAATTATACACCGTATAAAAATTAATAGTACTTTTGTCTAACGTTGTTAGATAATTTAATATGGCAAGTAAAGATCGAATATTGAGACAAAAAGAAGAAACTAGAAATAGCATTCTCGATGCCGCATACGCGATTGTTAAGGAAGAAGGTTGGGAAGGTTTAAACATGCGTAAGATTGCCGATCGCATCGAGTATACCGCGCCGATTATTTATGAATATTTTTCCAACAAGCAAGCTATTTTAGAAGAACTGACTTGTAAGGGTTTTCTTAGGTTGATGAAGAGCGTTAAGGAAGCTCAGTTATCTCAATCGGATCCCGCTTTGCAATTGGAACAGATGTGGATTGCTTTTTGGAATTTTGCCTTTGAAAACAAGGAATTGTATCAGGTGATGTATGGCGTGGAAATGAAGTGTTGTACACAACCCATCGTTCCAGATACAGAAACCACCTTTGAACTTTTTTTTAATAGCATAGCCGCCGTAATGGAACCACAAGATCCAACTGCTGCAGATATTAAACTCAAGTACTTTACGTTTTTCTCTGTGATACACGGATTAATTTGTGTAAACATGATTGGGAATGGACTGCCTGCAAATACAAATGACCTGATTTTTAAAGATGCCGTAAGTGCCATAATCAAATCCTTATACAAGGAAGAAACTACGTCGTAAATCTATGTCAACATGAAACTTAAACTTTTGTAACTTAATTACTTAACGCTGTTAGAAAATATAACCAAATTAAGATAACTATACCCTTACACCTATCCATTAGAAATATATGCACTACGCCCTTAAATTAGTACTGATTTACTTTTTCTTTCTGCCTTTCACTTAACACTGTTATAGTATTTAATACAGTTAAACACCTTGGATTTGCAGTAAATTTGTAACGTCACCGTTTCCTTTTTCTCATAAAAGTCAGTAACGCTTGCCTGTTTATACAAAATGTTTGTTCCGTCCATTTTTAGCCAATCTATTTCCTTGTACTTAACGTTGTTAGATAATATAACTACATTAAATAAATTCGAATTTTAATTATACCATTAAAAATGAAAAAAATCCTTTTTACCAGTATCCTCCTTGCATTTTTTCTACAGGCCTGTTCAGAAAAAGCACCGGCAAGTGAAGCCAGTATACCCGAATTACCTGTTTACACTTTGCAAAAAAGTGAAACGACTACCCTATCCGAATATCCTGCCGCTATACGCGGTGTGGTAGATATCGAAATCCGACCGCAGGTTGGTGGTGCCTTAGATAAAGTCTATGTGGACGAGGGTGCCTTAGTTACACAAGGACAATTATTATTTAAAATCAATGAACGCCCATTTAGAGAACAACTCAACATCGCCTTGGGAAACCTAAATGCAGCCAAAGCAACGCTGATAAATACGCAACTTGAAATAGATAAATTGAGTCCGCTAGTACAAAACAAAGTCGTTTCCGATTATCAATTAAAAACGGCACAAGCAGCTCATAAAATAGCACTTTCTAGTCTAGAACAAGCTAAAGCTTTGGTAGAGAATGCCAAAATAGATTTGAGTTATACCAATATACATGCGCCCATAAGTGGCTACATTGGTCGTTTACCAAAACGCCAAGGGAGCTTACTAGCTCCAACAGATGCCGAGCCACTGACCACCTTGTCGAACGTACAACAGGTATATGCCTATTTCTCTTTAGGCGAATTAGACTTTATACAATTCAAAAATCAAAATAGCGGAACTACGCTAATTGAAAAAATAAAAAATCTAGCTCCTGTTTCGTTGCAACTTGCCGATAAAACAGTTTATGAAGAATCCGGTAAAATCGATGTAATAGATGGTCAATTTGACAAAAACACCGGAGCTATCATGCTACGCGCAACTTTTCCAAATCCACAAGGAATTTTAAGATCAGGTAATACCGGAAAAATTCAGATGAAGATGCATCACGCCGATGCGTTACTTATTCCACAAGAGGCTACTGTCGAAATTCAAGACAAGGTATTTGTCTTTTTTATTGATGCTGCTAACAAAGTATCTAAAAGACCTATTGAAATTATTGGCCGCAGCGGCAATCAATATTTAATTGGCGAAGAATTAAAAACAGGAGACCGCATTGTACTTAAAGGATTTGACAAACTACAAGACGGCATGACCATTAAGCCTGAAGCCAATACAACCACAGCAGCTATAACTAATTCTAAAATATAAGTATTTCCCCATGTTTACAAAATTTATAAATAGACCCGTACTGGCTACGGTAATCTCTATCATCCTCGTTATTCTAGGCGTGTTGGGATTATATAAATTGCCCCTACAGCAATTCCCCGACATTGCGCCACCTTCAGTACTCGTCACGGCTCTATATCCGGGTGCGAATGCCGAAACGGTATTGCGAGCCGTTGCTCCTTCCTTAGAGGAATCGATCAATGGTGTCGAAAACATGAGCTATATGACCTCTACCGCCAGTAACGACGGGTCGCTTTCTATTATGGTGTACTTTAAATTGGGAACCGATCCCGATCAAGCCGCCGTTAACGTACAGAATCGTGTGGCACAAGCGACCAATCAAATGCCTGCAGAGGTTATCAAAGCCGGAATAACGACCAACAAACAACAAAACAGTTTGTTGATGGTGGTTTCTTTGTATGCTGAAGACGATAAAACCTTCGATGAAACCTTTTTAGCCAATTACGCACAGATCAACATCATACCCGAAATCAAAAGGATTTCCGGTGTAGGACAATCGTCTATATTTGGTGGAAATAAGGATTATGCCATGCGTATCTGGCTAAACCCGACCCAAATGGCTACTTATAATCTGACACCCGCCGAAGTTACCGCAGCCATTCAAGACAAAAACTTAGAAGCGGCGCCTGGAAAATTCGGAGAAAGCAGTACGGAATCCTTTGAATATGTAATCAAATATAAGGGAAAACTTAACAAAGCTCCCGATTACGAAAACATCATCATCCGCGCGAATGCCGACGGTTCTGTGTTACGATTAAAAGACGTCGCCAAAGTAGAATTGGGTTCTTATACTTACGGTAGTTCGACCAAAGTTAACGGCAAACCGGGTATCAATATCGGTACCATGCAATTGGCAGGTTCCAACGCCAGTGAAATTCAAGTAGCCATAGACGAATTGATGCAAAAGGTTTCAAAAGATTTTCCAAAAGGTGTAAAATACCTGATTTTATACAATACAAAAGATGCTTTAGATCAATCAATTAATCAAGTGATTACTACCTTAATCGAGGCTTTTATCTTGGTGTTTTTAGTCGTGTTTATCTTCCTTCAAGATATCCGTTCGACTTTGATTCCGGCCATAGCAGTACCGGTAGCTATTTTGGGAACCTTCTTCTTTATGATGTTGTTTGGTTTCTCTATCAATTTATTGACGCTATTCGCTTTGATTCTAGCGATTGGTATCGTAGTCGATGATGCCATTGTTGTGGTCGAGGCAGTGCATTCCAAAATGGAATTGTCTCACTTATCACCCAAAGCAGCTACAAAATCGGCTATGAGTGAGATTACCGGTGCGATCATCTCGATAACCTTAGTAATGGCAGCGGTATTTTTACCGGTTGGTTTTATGGAAGGTTCTACGGGAGTTTTTTACCGACAATTTGCTTTAACCCTGGCTATTGCTATTATCATATCTGCCGTCAATGCCTTGACTTTGAGTCCGGCTTTAGCCGCTTTATTCCTCAAGGGAAATCACCATCATACTGAAGGGGAACCCGCTAGGAAAAAAACTTTTAAAGAGAAATTCTTTATCGGATTTAACCGTGGTTTCGACAATTTGGCTAATAAATACTTGGGCAGTATCCGTATATTGATTCGTTATAAATGGTTTAGTTTAGGCGGATTGGCCCTAGTTATGTTAGTTACTGTGTTATTAGTAAACAAAACCAAAACCGGATTTATCCCGTCGGAAGACCAAGGTTTTATGGCTATCTCGGTATCCATGCCGGCGGGTACTTCTTTGGAACGTACGAAAAAGGTGATGGATCAGGCAGAAGCTATAATAGCGAAATTGCCTTCGGCTAAAATCGTTAACGCAATGTCTGGTTTTAACGTGATGACGCAATCGACTAACCCGTCAACTGGGGTTATCTTTATGCTGCTAAAACCGGCAAAAGAACGTGGGGATGTTGGAGATATCAATCAAATCATGGGACAGGTTAATCAAGAATTAGCCGTAATTAAAGGAGCCAATTTCTTTGTCTTCACCTTCCCTACTGTTCCTGGATTTAGCAACGTCGATGGACTGGATATGGTATTGCAAGACAAAACAGGTGGTAGTTTAAACAAGTTTAGCGAAATCGGCAATGAATTTATAGGTGCGTTGATGCAACGTCCAGAAATCGCCGTAGCTTTTACAACCTTTAAAGCCGATTATCCGCAATACGACTTGGAAGTCGATGAAATCAAAGCGGCACAACTTCAAGTAGAAGTCAAGGAAATATTACAGACCATGCAAGCCTATTTCGGTTCGTCTCAAGCGTCGGATTTCAACCGTTTTGGAAAATACTATCGCGTGATGATACAAGCGCAAAAAGACGACCGTTCGAACTTGAATGCGATGGAGGGGGTTTTTGTTAAAAACAAATTTAACGAACCGGTTCCCATCAACACATTGGTCACTTTAAAACGCGTATACGGTCCGGAAACCGCTTCTCGTTACAACTTATTCAATTCCATCAGCATCAATGCCATTGCCAATCCGGGGTTTAGCTCTGGTGATGCAATCAAAGCCGTCGAAGAAGTAGCAGCGCAGCAATTGCCTTCTGGATACAGCTACCAATTCTCGGGTATGACCAAGGAAGAGTTATCATCTGGAGGACAGTCGCTCATCATCTTTACCTTATCACTGTTGTTTATTTACTTCTTATTAGCCGCACAATACGAGAGTTATATCTTGCCATTTGCTGTTATTCTATCAATTCCAACGGGAATTATTGGGGTATTTATCGCCATTGGACTTGCGGGTATTGAAAACAACATCTACGTGCAAGTTGCGCTGGTGATGCTAATCGGTTTGCTGGCCAAAAATGCCATTTTGATTATCGAATTTGCACTACAACGCCGTCGCGCAGGAAAGAGTTTGATTTTCTCGGTTATGGAAGCCTCTAAATTGCGTTTGAGACCAATTATCATGACTTCTGTAGCTTTTATTGCCGGTTTGATTCCGATGATGAATGTCAAAGGGCCATCAGCCATGGGTAACCATTCGATCAGTATAGGCGCTGCCGGAGGTATGTTGTCCGGTGTTGTATTGGGACTATTTATCATACCGGTTCTATTCCTTGTCTTTCAACTTTTACACGAAAAGATTTCCGGTCCTATTTCTGCGGAAGAGGAAACTGAAATTTAATTTTATACTTTATGAATACTATCATGAGAAAAAATAATATTCCCTTCGTTGCGACCCTAATTATGGTCGCAACGCTATCCTCTTGCGCTGTTTCCAAAGACTTGGAAGCCCCGCGAGATGCTATACCCGAAAATTACCGAAATATCCTTTCACCAGAGCCGACAGACCAAGCGGTTTTAGCGGCATTGCCCTGGCAAGAGTTTTTTGTCGAAGCGCAATTAAAACCGTTAATCGAAAGAGCCTTAGTTAAGAACAATCAATTGCAATTGGCATTTAAAAACCTTGAGATTGCGCAATTACAATGGCGTCAATCCAAATGGGGTCAGGTACCCGAACTTCAGTTGAGCATTCAAGGAAGCAGCAACAAACCGTCTGAAAACAGTTTGACCGGAACGAATTTAAACATGGCTTTGGAACGAAGCCATATCGAAGATTATACCGTTAATATGGGCTTGTCTTGGGAAGCAGATATCTGGAGCAAAATCAAAAATCAAAAAAAGGGCGCCTTAGCGGGTTACCTTCAGTCCGAAGAAGTAAAAAAAGCAGTACAAACCACCTTAATTGCAGAAGTCGCCAAGGCTTATTACAACTTGTTAATGCTCGATTATCAATTGGCAACTGCCCAGAAAAACGCGGCCCTAAACGACAGTACCCAATCGTTGATTCAATGGCAATTCGATGCCGGGCAGGTGACCTCTTTAGCCGTGTCTCAAGCGGAAGCGCAACGTTTAAACGCCGAAAAATTGATACCTTTATTTGAACAACAAATTGCCCTGCAAGAAAATGCTTTAAGCCTATTAACCGGTACTTTTCCTACGTCCATAGAAAGAGGTTCTGAGATTCCCCAATTGCCGTATAGCGAAAATTTACAAACGGGATTACCAGCAGATCTTGTTGCAAACAGACCGGATGTCAAGCAAGCAGAACTGGCTTTGAGTATAGCCAATGCTCAGGTGGGAATGACCAAAGCCGATTTTTATCCGAGCTTAAAAATTTCGGCGAGCTCGGGGCTCAACAGTTTTGAAACCAGCAATTGGTTTACGATACCCGCTTCGTTATTTGGAACCCTAGCCGGAGGTATTACACAACCCCTTTTACAGGGAAAACGAATTAAAACCAACTATGATATCGCTCTGATACAACGCGAAAAAGCGGTTATCAACTTTAGAGAGTCCGTTTTAGTAGCTGTGGCGGAAGTTTCAAATGCGATGGTTTCCCTTGAAAAATTATACAACCAACAAACGGTACTTGAAAACAGAACACAAACCATACAACAGTCCATCGGAAAAGCAAATTTACTTTTTCAAAGCGGACTAGCGACCTATTTGGAAGTTATCGTTTCTCAAGGAAATCTCTTAGCAAGTGAATTGGAGTTGGCTACCAATAAAAGGGATTTACTTACAGCGCGTGTCGAATTATACCGCTCCTTAGGAGGTGGATGGCAATAATACTTTTTTTATTTAGTTAATTGTTTTTTCAGGATTTTTAGATCCAATTAAGAGCCGTTCCAATATTATGTTGGGGCGGCTTTTTTTGGTAAGCTTTATACCCCCTACTTAAATGTTATAAAAATCAATATATAATTTTATTTTACCTTCCTCATAAATAAATTCAATAAAATTTACTTAAAAAACACAAAAACAACAAATACTCATACTAAAACACTCATCAACAAGCTGTTGTGAATATTTTTTTAAAAAAAAATCATTAATTTATATAATTAAATAAAAAATATTTTTTATTTTTATTTGCTGTCTTTTCAAGTACAAGTTTGTTGTCAAAAATGGAACGGCTTCCATAAAGTCTCTTTGTACAACGACAAAATACAAGAAATTTTTTTAACCAATTTCGTAGTATTGTTAAACTATTTAACGACATTAAATAATTAAAAACAAATTAACTAATTTAGAACCAATTAAAACTACCATTGTTATAATCACCCTATTTAATTGTGCTAATTTTTAATTTAAATAACTAACTTTAAAATACTAAACAACACAAACATAGCTTATTATTACCAATTTATTTTGATGTTTAAAGCGCTTTCTATTTCTTAAGTACCGAAACATTTCCCCCCATTTTTAAAATTGTTAATACAAATCCTTATAAGCCTTTATGGATAGATTCTTAATCGAGTTAAATAATTTAACTCGATTAAAATGATGTCGGCTTTGAATTTTAATTAAACACATTTTAACAATGAAAAAAATCCTTTTTACCAGTATCGTCCTTTCCTTTTTTATACTGGCTTGTTCAAAAAAAAAACCAGCCAGTGAGGCTCCCATACCCGAATTAGCTGTTTATACTATACAAAATAGTGAAACAACAACCATCTCCGAATATCCCGCTTCTATACGCGGTTTGGTCGATATCGAAATCCGTCCGCAAGTTGGTGGCATCCTAGACAAAGTATTTGTAGATGAAGGTGCCTTTGTCTCGCAAGGACAGCTGTTATTTAAGATTAATGAACGCCCGTTTAGAGAACAGCTCCACATGGCATTAGGTAATTTAAATGCAGCCGACGCCGCCGTAATTACTACCCAACTCGAAATCGATAAGTTGAGTCCATTAGTTCAGAATAAAGTGGTTTCCGATTATCAATTAAAAAGCGCACATGCCGCTCATAAAATAGCACTTTCCAATTTAGAGCAAGCAAAAGCCATGGTTGAAAATGCAAAAATAAATCTTGGCTACACCAATATACACGCCCCCGTAAATGGCTATATTGGTCGGTTACCCAAACGCCAAGGAAGCTTGTTAGCACCAACCGATGTGGAGTCATTAACTACCTTGTCTGATATACAAAAGGTATACGTCTATTTCTCTTTAGGCGAAGTGGATTTTATACAATTCAAAAATCAATATATCGGAGCTACGCTCAACGAAAAAATCAAAAATATCGCCCCTGTTTCATTGAAACTCGCCGATAAAACGGTTTACGAAGAATCCGGTACGATCGATGTAATCGATGGTCAATTTGACAAGAACACTGGAGCCATTATGCTACGCGCTACTTTTCCAAATCCTCAAAATATTTTACGATCGGGTAATACCGGTAAAATTCAGATGAAGATGAATCATACTGATGCGCTGCTCATACCACAAGAAGCTACTGTAGAGATTCAAGACAAGGTATTTGTGTTTTATGTGGACACTTTAAATCAGGTTTTTAAAAAACCAATTACCACTAGCGGCCGTAGTGGCAACCACTATTTGGTTAAAGATGGTTTGAGAAATGGGGATCAAATTATACTCAAAGGTTTTGAAACCCTCCAAGAAGGTACGGTAATCCGCCCACAAACAACTAGTTCGCAATCAGCTAAACCTGATGTAAAAATATAAATCTAGGACTTATGTTTAAAAAATTTATAAAAAGACCTGTATTGGCAACGGTAATCTCCATTATACTTGTTGTTTTAGGAGTATTGGGTTTATACAAATTACCCTTACAGCAATTTCCAGATATCGCCCCACCCTCAGTACGTGTTGCGGCTTTATATCCTGGCGCCAATGCCGAAACGGTATTGCGAGCCGTTGCTCCTTCTTTAGAGGAGTCGATAAACGGTGTCGAAAACATGACTTATATGACTTCTACCGCCAGTAACGACGGGTCGCTCTCCATCATGGTGTACTTTAAATTGGGAACCGATCCCGATCAAGCAGCGGTTAATGTACAGAACCGCGTTGCTCAAGCCACCAATCAATTACCCGCAGAAGTCATTCAAGCAGGAATCACAACCAACAAACAACAAAACAGTTTGTTGATGGTGGTTTCCCTATATTCCGAAGACGGTAAAACCTTTGATCAAACCTTTTTAGCCAATTACGCCCAAATCAATATTATACCTGAAATCAAAAGAATACCCGGAGTGGGACAATCTATAGTTTTTGGAGGAAATAGGGATTACGCCATGCGAATTTGGTTAGATCCTTCGCAGATGGCTACGTATAACTTAACGACGAACGAGGTGACCGCAGCCATTCAAGATAAAAACTTAGAAGCGGCACCTGGAAAGTTTGGAGAAAGCAGTACGGAATCCTTCGAATATGTGATTAAATACAAGGGAAAACTCAACCAAGCTCCCGATTACGAAAACATCATCATCCGCGCGAATGCCGACGGTTCTGTGTTGCGATTAAAAGACATCGCCAAAGTAGAATTGGGCTCTTATACTTACGGTAGTTCGACCAAAGTTAATGGCAAACCGGGTATCAGTATAGGTACCATGCAATTAGCCGGATCTAATGCCAATGAAATCCAAGTCGCCATAGCCGAATTGTTGCAAAAAGCCTCCAAGGATTTCCCTCCTGCTGTTAAACACGTTATCCTATACAACACCAAAGATGCCTTAGATCAGTCGATCAATCAGGTAATCACCACTTTAATCGAAGCTTTTATTTTGGTATTTCTGGTGGTGTTTGTTTTCCTTCAGGATATCCGTTCGACTTTAATTCCGGCCATAGCAGTACCGGTAGCTATTTTGGGAACCTTCTTCTTTATGATGTTGTTTGGTTTTTCTATCAATTTATTGACCCTATTTGCGTTGATTTTAGCGATTGGTATTGTTGTAGATGATGCCATTGTCGTTGTCGAGGCGGTCCACTCCAAAATGGAGCTGTCCCACTTGCCAGCTAAAGCAGCAACAAAATCGGCTATGCGGGAAATTACCGGTGCGATTATCTCGATTACTTTGGTGATGGCTGCCGTATTTGTACCAGTGGGTTTTATGGAAGGTTCTACGGGAGTTTTTTACCGACAATTTGCCTTTACACTAGCCACAGCTATTATCATATCTGCCATCAACGCCTTGACTTTGAGCCCGGCCTTAGCCGCCTTATTCCTCAAGGTAAATCATCATCATACCGAAGGGGAACCCGCAAGAAAAAAGACTTTTAAGGAAAAATTCTTTATTGGATTTAACCGCGGTTTCGACAATTTATCCAACAAATATTTAGGCAGCATCCGAATCTTAATCCGTTATAAATGGTTTAGTTTAGGTGGTTTAGCCTTGGTAATATTGTTGACCATCGCCATGGTAAACAAAACCAAAACCGGATTTATACCGTCGGAAGATCAAGGTTTTATGGTAGTTTCCGTATCCATGCCAGCGGGGACTTCTTTGGAACGTACGAAAAAAACCATTGACGAAGCCGCCACTATTATTGAGCAAATACCTTCGGCTAACGTTGTCAATGCCCTCTCGGGTTTTAACCTGATGACGTCGTCGACCAACCCGTCAACTGGTGTCATCTTTATGTTGTTAAAACCGGCAAAAGAACGCGGAGCCGTTAGAGATATCAATCAGATTATGGGTCAAGTCTATCAGGAACTAGCCGTTATTAAGGGAGCCAAATTTTTTGTATTTACCTTCCCTACCGTACCCGGTTTTAGTAACGTAGATGCTTTGGACATCGTGCTACAAGACAAAACCGGAGGCAGTTTAAACAAGTTTAGCGAAATCGGCAATCAATTTATAGCTGCGTTGATGCAACGTCCCGAAATTGCGGTGGCCTTTACGACTTTTAAAGCCAATTATCCGCAATACGATTTGGAGGTCGATGAAGTTAAAGCAGCGCAACTTCAAGTAGAAATCAGGGAAATCCTACAGACTATGCAAACGTATTTTGGATCGTCTCAAGTATCTGATTTCAACCGTTTTGGAAAGTATTATCGCGTGATGATGCAAGCGCAACAAGACGATCGCGCCAACCTGAATTCAATGGAAGGAATTTTTGTTAAAAACAAATTTAACGAACCGGTACCAATCAATACTTTGGTGACCTTGAAACGGGTATATGGTCCGGAAACCGCCTCGCGATACAACTTATTCAATTCCATCAGCATCAATGCCATTGCCAAACCGGGGTTTAGTTCTGGCGATGCAATCAAAGCCGTCGAAGAAGTAGCAGCGCAACAGTTGCCATCTGGATATAGCTACCAATTCTCGGGTATGACTAAGGAAGAATTGGCTTCTGGAGGACAGTCGATCTTTATTTTCTCCTTGTCGCTGTTGTTTATCTATTTCTTATTAGCCGCACAATACGAGAGCTATATCGTACCGTTTGCCGTTATTCTATCGATTCCAACGGGGATAGTGGGTGTATTTATCGCTATTGGACTTGCGGGTATTGAAAACAACATCTATGTGCAAGTTGCACTGGTGATGTTGATAGGGCTGCTCGCGAAAAACGCCATCCTAATCATCGAATTCGCACTGCAACGACGTCGAGCAGGTAACAGTTTGGTCTTTTCAGTTATGGAAGCCTCTAAATTGCGATTAAGACCCATCATCATGACTTCAGTGGCTTTTATTGCCGGTTTACTACCGATGACGATGGTCAAGGGACCATCTGCTATGGGTAACCACTCGATCAGTATAGGTGCTGCTGGCGGAATGTTATCTGGAGTAATTTTAGGACTGTTGATTATTCCAGTTCTATTTATCGTTTTCCAACGCTTACACGAAAAACTTTCCGGCTCTATTATCGAAGAAAAGGAAACTGAAATTTAATTTTATTCTTTATGAATGCTATCATGAAAAAAAATAATATTCCCTTCGTTGCGACCCTAATTATGGTCGCAACGCTTACGTCCTGTTCCGTTTCCAAGGATTTAGAAGCACCGCAAGATGCTGTACCTGAAAATTACCGAAACCCCGTTTTATTTGTTCCGAATGACGAGGAGGTTATAGCCGCATTGCCTTGGCAAGACTTTTTTATCGAGGCTCCGTTAAGGCCCTTAATTGAAAGTGCTTTAGCTAAAAACAATCAAATGCAATTGGCATTTAAAAATATCGAGATTGCCCGTTTACAATGGCGTCAATCCAAATGGACCCAAATACCAGAGCTTCAATTGAGCCTTCAAGGCAGCAGCAGTAAACCGTCGGAAAACAGTTTGACCGGAACGAATTTAAACATGGCTTTGGACCAAAGCCATATCGAAGATTATACCGTTAATTTGGGCTTGTCTTGGGAAGCAGATATCTGGGGCAAAATCAAAAATCAAAAAAAGGGCGCCTTAGCCACTTACCTACAATCCGAAGAAGTAAAGAAAGCGGTACAAACCACCTTAATTGCTGAAGTCGCTAAGGCGTATTACAATCTGTTAATGCTCGATTATCAATTGGCAACTGCCCAGAAGAACGCGGCCCTAAACGACCGTACACAATCCATAATACAATGGCAATTCGAAGCCGGGCAAGTAAGTTCACTTGCGGTATCTCAAGCGGAAGCACAACGTTTAAACGCTGAAAAATTGATTCCGCTTTTTGAACAACAAATTGCCCTACAAGAAAATGCTTTAAGTGTATTAACCGGTACTTTTCCTACGTCCATAGAAAGGGGTTCTGAGATTCCTCAATTGCCGTATAACGAAAACTTACAAACGGGAATACCAGCTGCTTTGCTAGCCAACAGACCCGATGTCAAACAGGTTGAACTGGCTTTGAATATAGCCAATGCGCAGGTGGGAATGGCTAAAGCCGATTTTTATCCGAGCTTAAAAATTGCAGCCAGCTCAGGACTCAACAGTTTTGAAACCAGCAATTGGTTTACGATACCCGCTTCGTTATTTGGAACCCTAGCTGGAGGCATAACACAACCGCTTTTACAGAGAAAACGCGTTAAAAACCAATATGATATCGCTTTGGTACAGCGCGAAAAAGCGGTTGTGAATTTTAGGGAATCCGTTCTAGTAGCCGTCGCTGAAGTATCTAATGCCCTAGTTTCCCTCGAAAAATTACACAGCCAGCAGCTGGTACTTGAAAACAGAACTCTGGTTTTGCAGCAATCTATCGGAAAAGCCCACTTGCTTTTTGAAAGCGGACTAGCGTCCTATTTGGAAGTCATCCTTTCTCAAGGAAATCTCTTAGCAAGTGAACTGGAATTGGCTTCCAATAAACGAGATCTACTCACAGCGCGTGTCGAATTATACCGCTCCTTAGGAGGGGGATGGCAATAATCTATTTTTTAGTTAATTTTGTTTTTAGTAAATCCAATAACCCGACTCCAGGTCGGGTTATTGATTTATTAAAAATACACTAATCGCCCTTGGCTTCGCAACAAGACAACCAAAAGACAACCAAAAGACAAACTACATACAATAAACTTACAAAGTACTTCTCTAGATAATAGCAATTATTTGACTGTTGAAGCTACATCGTTACCAAGCCTATATAAAGGCATTACAAAATGAAGAAAGCTTTACAATAAGATACTGTGCTGACTAGCCGTAAGCAAATCTCTTAACACGCGATTGAGTTCGGTTTCTTTATTGGCAGCCATCATACCGAGATGCGGGTATATTTTCAAGAGCGCTTCTCTCCCTTCTTTTACCAACGTTTTGCAGTGCAGCTGAATCTGTTGTATGCACTGTTCGGATAATTCATCAGATTCTTGAAGTTCCAACCAAGAGCTGTTCGCTAATCTATAAAATTCGGTGCGATACCGTTGAAATTCCGTATGGGCATCAACCCATAGTTGTTGTCTTAAAGCAAGCATATCAGTATTTTTATCGCGGTATAAAATTGGTTTTGCCAATTCCAAAAAGTGTCTGTGCATCCCGAGATGATTGGCGGTTATGGTCAAAATTGCCGAAGCTGCAAACGGGTATTGGTAAATCAATAGATTGCTGTAAGTTGCGTTAGCAGCAATTGAAAACGCCTTTTGCAAACTTACTTTTAAATCGGTAACGCTAAAACTGTGACTTGATGTCGCTTTCATCCCCATGCCATTCCAATCGCGAATTGGATTTACTTCGGCTGCAGTAAAGAAAAAACTCTTGTAAATCGGAGTTCCACTTTGATCGACCACGAGTTGTCCCTCTCTTTCTATATGGCAATTGGCTGTAAAAATCGTGGCGTGAGCAGCTCCGGTAACATAGTTCCACTGTCCGTTTATCAGATATCCGCCTTCAATTTCTCGTGCTACTCCTTTAATAGCACCGCTACCGGCACAACAAACACGCTCATGGTTGTAAATTAAAGCCCGTTGCTCGGGCTCAAAAAAGCCAAAAAAAGCATTGGCACCACTGACCAAGGTCACTGTCCATCCTAAACTGCCATCCAGTGCAGCCAATTGTTCTTGTATTTGAAGTCCTTCAACCAAATCCAATTCCAATCCGCCAAATGCTGTGGGAACAAATAGGTTAAACCATTTGTATTGATAGATTATATCGAGTTGTTTGGGCGTTAGACATCCCAATTGTTCAGCTAAAACCGCTTCCTCTCTTAATAAAAGGGCTGTTGCTTCGGATAAGTAATTCGTCATTTTTTGTTTTATAAATGGTTCCATCAATAAAAAACAACGGGGCTCGCCTTTTGGCGAATGTAGAAATCCTTAACCAGCATTATCTGGCAAGTGTATAGTGCTCTCAGCACTATAGGGTATGATCTCAGCGCTGTTTTTCAATTGCAAAACAGGCACCCCCTTTGTTTTATAGTACCGCAAATATACGAGTTGTTTACTATGCTTGTGCAGTTGTTGTGCTAAAAACCGATGCCTTTGTTGGCAGAAGTTCCATTTTATAATGCAGGTGTAAAAACTTCAATTTCCAAAACCAAAATTCATGATCGGTCCGCAATACCCCAAATTCATCGACAAAAACATGAATCTGTTCTTTAAGGGGGATATACTTAAACTTAACCGTATCGTTTTTACCGTATTTCACGCGATAATAGCCTGCTCCACCAGATTTTTTCCCGTCAGAAATCAATTTGACAGAACCGTCTGTTTGCACATCAACGCGCAATAAAACGGTGGCACTTCCCTTTGGGAGCGGAAAAACTACTCGAATAAACGGCTTATCACCAATCTCGATTACAGAATAAAAACCGGCATAAACGATTTTACCAGTATAAATAGATTTACGCAACCAACAAGCAACCATTTGCTTTTGACTTCCATCCGTTAACGCAATAACCTGATTGCTCATTCCCCTGCTGGTTTCCAACGGACTTAAGGGGATATTTAATTGTTCGATATCCGAACTAACCCATTTGATCAACACATGGGCAAACCACTTTACCGGATGGTACCACTCCGACCAAACTTCTAGTTTATACGCAGCGGTATGTTCGTAAAAATGCGCAATAGCCGGATCCAATTTAGCGCTATCCTCTTTATTTAAAGCTTTTGTAAAATCGTCTAACAAACCGTTGGTAGGGCTGTCATTTAAACCCAAACCTTGCTCTGTGGCATATTCCTTATAAAAATCGTTTCCTATTTGTGCTTTTTTTCCATAGGGTCCTCTTAACCAAGGAACCTGGCTTAGATTGCGTTTAGTACCCGTTAGTTCAATCCACCAATCGATAAAAAAAGAAAGTATAAATTTCATGTTTTTTAATATATCTTCAAATCTAACAACTTTTTATCGCATATTTTGCTATTAAAAAACAATACATGCGCATTTATTCTAAATATAGAAATCTAGTACTTAGTCTAGTGACAGCAGCCCAAGTTTTAGAGCAATGTTAGGTATTAAGCAAGATATTGTAAATACGCTTACAAATAGGGACTAGATTGGGAACACAAAGAAACCATTTCTAATCAATTAGTCGTTTTCTTTATGATTTACCAACAAAACCAATCAATAGGAAGAAATTGTTAATTTTTACTTTTTTTTGTCGCAATAAGCTAATATTATTTCCTTTTTTATATTTTAGTAAATTATAAAACACTGTTGTTTAGACTAGTGCGAAATTAATCGTTTCGTATCCCCCACTATAGCCAATACGCGACACTTTCAGCGAAATTTTGCAGTTACGATACAATTAAAATTACTTATAATTTAGATATAGCTAAACATTTTGAAAAAATATTCCCTAACTTTGTCTTCGCATGTACCCAGCAATACCAAAATTGATGTATATGAATTGTGCAAAAACGGCAAGAGTCTCTTTGAAGCTTTTTTTAAGGAAATTGAGAAGGACGGGAATTTACTATCGAACCTAGCGGCGACTATTAGAATTATTGAGGATACAGCCAATCTAAAAATGAGACCGCAAAAACAGTTTCGAATGCTTCAAGGGCTTCCGGTTAATTATAAGGTTTTTGAAGCAAAATCAGGCAGAATACGTGTGTATTTATTTCATGAAGAAAAAACGGGCCGCGTTATAATAATGGGAGGAAATAAAGACAGCCAAGATGAAGACATTAAAAAAGTTGAACTAATTATCAAAGCATATCATCATGAAAAATAACCTAGAAAAAATACTGAATCAGCCTTCCTATTGGATTGAGGGTATTAACGGGGTTTTATACCATGCCGTTGTTGAATTTATGGAAAAGAATAATTTCAATAGAACGCAACTAGCACAAGTATTGGGAATCAGCAAAGGCCGCGTATCACAGATTCTAAATGACGGACAAATTAATTTCAGCATTGAAAAAATTGTTGAAATCTCTATTAAAATTGGAAAATACCCTGTATTTCACCTTGAAGATACAGCGAATGTTATCAATAGATTAAACGAGTCAAAAGAAATTAAAAGCAACAAAGATTTGTTTTATTTACCAGTGATTGATCCAACAAATATTTTAAGTAAATAATACGTAGCATTGCCGCCATACTGCAAAACTACCAACTAAAAAATAATGCAAGTAAATTCCAGCTCCCAAAAGCAATCACGCCTTGCCGTTCACAGCTTTATGCGGTAGCAAAAGTGTACTATGAAAAAAACCGTTTTACTTTAAATGCTCAAAGCGCTGTTCCTTAGCCAAAGTAAGCACCACAGAACCGGTATTGCTATAAATAACATCAATCACATGACCGGGTTTAAAACCAATCTCTTCAAACCATTTTCCACTGAGTACTACCATCGGAAAAGTGCTGCCTCTACCGTATTTTTTAGGAGTGTATTTTCCGCAAATGGTTAACTGTCTTGTCTTTATTTCATTTTTTTTCTTGTTTTTCATCATCACGACATTTAAAAGTGAGTGATAAAAAAAAGTATTTTAAACGCGGTAAAAAACAGTCTCAAACTGTAAATTACAAACGGATAGCCGTTTTTTACAGCAATTTAATTATCTTTAACTCAGAGTTTATTTTAATTTTGACGCCATGACACAAAACAGCAGCAACCGCAAAATCCACCAAGGCAGAAACATCAAACGTTTTCGAGAAATGCTAGGTATCAAACAAGACGCCTTGGCTTTTGAATTGGGAGAAGACTGGAATCAGCAAAAAATATCTCTACTCGAGCAAAAAGAAGCCATAGAAAGCAGTTTACTGCAACAAGTGGCGCAAATACTAAAAATACCCGCAGAAGCCATTGAAAATTTTGATGAGGAACAGGCTGTAAACATTATTGCAAATACTTTTACAAATAGTGACCATGCTACAGGATTTGTTTATAACAACTATCCTACATTCAATCCGGTTGAAACCATCCTTCAAATACATAACGAAAAAATTGCTCTCTATGAGCGAATGCTTCAAGAAAAAGACGAGATGATGCTGCGCTTAGAACAGCTACTACAAAACAAATAAAACCTCCATCAACCGTATATAAAGCTTAACCTTGGGTTAGGCTTTTTTTATTTACCCCTATCTCCCCTGCTACTTTAAGGTACTCTATCCTCTTAAATATACTCTTTTTTAATTAAAAAGACAAGCTATTTTATTGTTTTTTAATTTATTTTACGGTTTTCCGTACATCTGTTAACAAGATATGGACTATGTTTACAGGAATTTTATTTAACTTACGTTGACTAAATTAATAGAGTATTTTGTAAAAAAGAAACAGTGTAGATAATGTTACTAAAATTCTGCAAAAAACATACTAAATACTAGTAGATTTGAGAAGACAGCTAAATAATGTCTTTTAAGGAATAAAATTATCTATCTCAACATTAAAAGCTGTTGAGATATAGGTATTTTACAAATGGCTTTTTCAGAGACAGTGAAAGAATATAACATTCTTAAATATAGCTAATAATTATCCGTTTTCTCAAATAACACCTATTCAATCAATAGTTAATTTCCAGATATCCGATCTGTTCCAAAAATAGAATTGGCCTCACTTAAATTAAAATGTATTAATAAATTATTATAAAAATGGCAAAAATAAAAATCGAAGAGGTAGTTGATCATTTAAGCTCAGAATTTAGAAAAGCTTTAGAGGAAACTATTAAGGAGCATTTTCAAAATAAAGACTTTGATAGTCGCGAAGTATTTAGAACATTTAAAAGACAAGTTTACAGAAAATGCAACGTTTGGGAAGAGGTGCCAGACAAATTTATTGATAATATGTAAAGCCAATTGCTAACAAGTTTCTTGAAAAATAGCCAGTTAAAAGCAAACTCAAAGTCAATAATTCAATCGTTGTATAGACCATTTATAATTCCCTTTTTCTTAGTTAGGTAAATAGTCTATGATAAAATTGAAAGTTTGTGCTTCGAAATCTCCAACTTCGCCAAGCGCTAGATGGTAAATAAAAATAAATCTAAAAAATGAAGATCATCTCATCGTATTTAAAAATAATTTATGGAACAAATTATTAATGTTGGTTCCCTTTCTTCTCTAAGCAATTTAAATTTTCATTTAACTAAAGAATTGAAAATTCTTAGAGAAAGTTATTTAAAAGGAAATGGTAATATACCTATTTGGGATTTAACCAATATCACACCAAAAAAAGTAAGTTTTGCCGCTTTAACAGCTTTCATTTCTATATCGAAAACAATTAGAGATTTCATAGGTAAACCTATAGAAATAAAAGTTTTATGGCATCCTGAATTTCAAGGTTTCTTATCTGATATCGATTTTTTGAAAATCGCTTCAGAATTTGATTTATATGATTGGAAAGGAATTCTAGGAGGTTTTACCAATAACAAAACAAGTCCAAATACAAGAATATTCTTCTATAGCGATACTCCTAATTTCGAATATTCTAATATTGAAAAACTAATTCATTGGAAAGATATTAAACGTGAAGAAATAAAAAGATCTATTGCATTCAGATTAGAACCAATATTTGATAACAATTATTTTGCAGTAAATTGGAATAAAGAACTTGAAGCGATTTTTACCACAACAATTTCGGAGTTAGTAGTTAACTCTTTGATTCATGGACGAAGCATTGCTTTCGTTGGAGTCCAAAAAACAAGAAAAGGTATCACGACATGTATATGCGATAGTGGGGTTGGATTTTTAAATTCTATTAAAAAATATAAGCCTGAAATTACTCAGCAATTAGATAATTCAAGTTTAAAAGCTCTATTGTACTCTTCATTTCATAGTAAAAATAAAATTGGATTATATAGAGCAATTAGTGACGTAATAAAATCAGGTGGATATATAAACATGTCTTCATTCGATTCAGAAATATTATGGAAACCCGTTATTTGGTCAAATTATGATAAAGAAAATATTTTAAATGAAATATTAAATACCAAAATTGAAAATTCGGAATACTATATAAATAGTTTTGTTGATAGCGAAATATTAAATAGAGGCTATTTAAAAAAATATGACCATTTTTTAATGGGCAGTAGAATAACATTTGAAATTCCATTTAACAATGATTAGTAATTTATACTTTGAAACTACTAGTACAATATTTACAAGAGCTCAAGCATTAATATGGGTTGCAAATGGCTTATCATTTCTAGATGTTTTCGAAAAAAGTTCAGGAAAATTATTCGCAGATATAATTAACTTATGTCCAGAAGAAAAAAGTATTTTAATAAATTTTAAAGGGGTTATCAGATTTGATGATCATAGCCTTGATGATGTATTTAACCAACTTGATGGAAATAAAAAACAAGTAATACTATTTAATGGTGAAACTCTACAAGAAGATTTACTTAAACTTAAAAAAGGTAAAAATGTAAATATTACACATAACACTGAATATGGTATTATAATATTAGGTTCAAGTGAATTACATAATTTTAGAGATCAAACAAGAGAAAGAGAAGAATATAAAAAAAAGTATATCACAAATACTCTTAGAAATACTTTTCAAAAATTTGATGATTTTAAAAGGTTATGCTCTACACCCTTTTATGCCAACGGAGAATTTGATTCAAAAAGAATAATCGAATCACCAAAAAATTTCATGTGGATATCTTTTTATTTGTCAGACAAATTAAATGAAATTATTGAATCTGAAAAAATTGAGAATATAGTGCTAGTTAGTGCTAGTTTAAGAGGAGCATCTTTTGTTTCAATTTTAGGTATTTTAAATGATTTAGAATATATAAACATTGATCATATTGGCCCAATTCATAGATTAAGCAACTCAAATAAAACAATTCAAATGGAGTCTAGAAGTAATTATATTTATATTGGAGATTTTGTATTTGGAGGTACTGAAATAAAATTAACTAAAGTTTATGTAAGTTTCAATGATTCTAATTTAAATCATGCGTTAGTTTTAGGAAGTTTGTTTGAATCTGAAGTATTCAAAGATTTTAAATTGTATGAACTTAACCGCTTAAAAGAAATATCTCAAGAAGCTGATTTTAAATTATTTGATAAATGAAAATATTACACATTACAGATTTACATCTAGATAATTTTAAAGGTGAAACAGAATTCTTAAGAGAAGGCTTTTTTAAAGAATATATTGACAGATTACATAGTTCTATAATTCAAGAAATTCAAGATTTTCAATTGGATTGCATAATTATTACTGGTGATTTCATAGATAAAGGCAAAACCGAAAACTTTGAATTTATAGAATTAATTATTGAATATATCACTAATGTTTTCAAAATAGATTCAGAATTAGTCTATACATCTATTGGTAATCACGATTACAAATGGAAATCACTTGGAGATCTAGATGGAAATGATGAATTTATAAAACTAAAAAATCAGATTAAAATAACCGATTCCTCACAAATAGAAAGATTCAAACAACTTAATGATAAAAGATTAATAAAAGAAATTGAGTACAAAAAGGATTATAAAAGATTTTGTAAAAAATACAACAAAAACATAGAGATTATTGAAGATTATTTTTCAATAAGTAAAATAAATAATTTTACTTATTTCATTTCATTAGACTCGACATGGAATTCAATAGAAGGAACACCAGGAGAATTTACTAATTATCAAATCGATAAAATTATAAATTCAATGCGTCCCCTATTAAATCCTGAAATAACTTTTTTAATCGGTTGCCATTTCCCAATAATATCATTACATGATAATTTTCTTGCAGGAGAAGAAAGTAATTGGCATGGAAATCATGTTTGGATTAAAGCAAACTCATTACACGATAGAATAAGAAGATTAAAAGCAAAAAATATTATTTGGTTTCATGGAGATGTCCATGCTGGAGATGCCCGTAATATAGATAATGAAACATTTATTCTAACTTCAAAATTTGGTTGCAAAACGGATTATTCTGAACAAAAAAGACAAGCGAATTTACTCTTTTTAGAAGAGGACTCAATCTCGAGAATTACATGTAATTATGAATTTCCGACTCATAATCAGAACTTACATTTAGGTGATTGGATTTTATCTAAAAAACATGAAGTGCGAAAAATTACAGAAATTAAAAAAGTTGAAGAAAAATCAGAGGATGAAAATTTACAATCAATAAATAAGGAGGTTGAAGATTCTATTATTCGAAAAATTAAAGAGAAAGAATTATATCAGTTTGGAAGATTTAAAGTTAATAAAGATGAAATATCATTAGGTTGGATAGATATTAGCAAACTACTTACAGATAAAGAGCTTTTAAATAGAATAACCGACAAATGTTATGAACTAATAACATCTTTTCATATTCAAAATTCAGAATCATTATTTTTAGGTTTAGAAATAATTGGAGGAATTCTAGCATCTCAACTTTCTGTAAGATTTAATATTAATAATTCCATAATACCTGTTAGAACTAAAAAAGACTATTATTCGGAATTTGAATTTTCATATTATACAAAAAGTGAATGGTCTTCAATTAAAAACATAGTGATTTTCATTGATTTAATTTCTTCTGGCAAAACTATTACTGATTTAATTAAAGAAATTATTAGTCTTAACAAGAATATCAACATTCATATTATTACAGTAATCTCAAACGATATAAAAGGAAAACTAATTAAAATTCCAAATACAAAATCTTATAATACATTTTGCGCAAAATTAAAAATCCCAGTCGTTAGAGAAAGTGAAATGCCTGATGAGGAATTAATCAAATTAAATTAAAACTGCTATTAATATCCTATTAGCATAATGACAATTTAAAGGAAAAAATCAAATTTTCTCCTTTTGTCAACACAGCCTGATACATTTCCATTTTTTTAAACTTATTAAATCGCAAAACAAAGCATCTAGAAATCATCTATACGGCTAAAGAAGTTCAAGGACTTCTTTAGCCATATTTTTACACCCTAATTATTTAATTTCTAATACGACGCCTTCCGTATGCGCACTCATTTCCGGTGCATACCTGTTTTGTAAAGTGGCTATCCCGTTTGAAAACACCCCAGCTGTATTGGCTCTGAGTTCATATTCTCACACATAGATTCCCTTTTTTAGAGCGTCGATAAAGAAATGTGTAGCCACATCCGGTCTCTCGTAATACTGCTTACTGTATTTGTGTATTTGTTGTCTACCTACAATGTGCTGTTGACTCTAAAATTTTAAATGTATTGGTTTTAAAAACATCAGATTCCGATTCAACCCCTTTATATCTTAAAAAAATCGCCAAATTACCACCAACATTTTAACTACCCGATTAACTAAGCCACGTTCTGTTCGCAATTAATAAAAATAATTGTAAAATATGGACAATAGAATTGCTATTTTTAATTCCAATTTGAAAAATCACGGCTTCTGCGAATCGAATAGCCGCTAAAATAAAAAAGCACCTATCCTATATAAATTTACTTCTAATGAAAAACATACTGTTCCACGGCCTAATTGGTCTCCTAACCATTTCATTTTCTCAAATGGCAAAAAGTAGTACACTACCCGAGAAAACCCAAACCGTATTAGAAGATTCGCTTACACTGAAATTGCAACAGGCTTATCAAAAAGGGAGTATTATGGGGTTCTCAGTTGCCGTAGTCCATAACGATCGATTGATTTACGAAAACGGCTTCGGGTATAGGGATATAGAACAAACGAATGCTTATAATTCCCATAGTATTCAAAATATTGCGTCGATATCTAAAACGCTTATCGGATTGTCTTTGTTTAAAGCACAAGAAATGGGCAAGTTACACATCAACGACCCGATTAACCGCTACTTACCCTTCGAAATAGTTAATCCAAACGCGCCAGAAACCCCTATTTTAATCAAACATTTGGCGTATCATACTTCTTCTATAACCGATTTGGATGAAATATATGCCAAGTCGTATGTGCTCACTAGAAGCGAACATGCCGAAAACGAAGGAGTCTTCGATTATTTTAACGCACCCGAAACCAAAATATCCCTATTGGATTTTATTCAAAACAGCCTAACAAAAGAAGGAAAATGGTATAAAAAAGAAAGTTTTTTAGCTGTGCAACCGGGCGAAATGCGCGAATACTCCAATATAGCCGCCGCACTTTGTGCCTTGGTTATCGAATCTGCCACCGGACAAGACTACCGCAGTTTTACCAAAGAATACATCACAAAACCGCTTAAAATGACGAACTCGGGTTGGTCGTCAAACGATATTGATGCGAAGCAACGTTCCAGATTATTTGCCCATAAGGACATGATGATCGCCGACTATGATCTTATTACTTATGCCGATGGCGGTTTCCTTACCTCAAGTCACGATTTGGGTTTGTATTTGTCAGAATTGATTAAGGGATATAACGGAAACGGCCGCTTACTGAGGCAAGAGAGTTATGATAAACTATTTGAAAAACAACCCTTTATCACAGACGGAGAAACGGCATACTATGGCGCTTTTATCGAATTTCGAGACGGATTTTTAAACGATAAAAAGGAATCGATTGGTCATAATGGTTCAGACCCTGGAGTATTTACTGCCCTGTATTTTAACCCGATCACACATATAGGAAAAGTGCTGTTGGTCAACACCGATACGGATTTTACGCCCGAAGTATGGCCCGAAATTAAGGAGATATGGCAAGCCTTATCGCAGTATGAAACCAGCATTTCTAAACCTTAATAAAGGATTATTGCAAGTAGGTGATTTTCATTTGCTTTAAATAGCACTAAAGAAAAATTAATGGGCTGTCGTGTCTGCTAAACTTGTATCCTCAAATCTCAATCAAACTCCCGAATATACTGTTTTAGTCAACGCATTCGTTTTTAAATAAATAAACTCCCGTTTCGCATCCATGACCATATGAAAGCGCTTTAAAATATCGCCGCCAACAACACTCATCTTTTGACGACTCAAAGCACCGCTAAAAAAACCAACGGGAACCTCCTCTAAAACAATATTTCCGATGCGGAATTGGGGCACTAAAGCCCTTTGGGTTTTTAATACATTTCCAAAGGAGTCACTGAGCTCTTTTTGATCGATAATGGTCAGCTTATCAGCTATACCAAATTTTTCGACAAATACATCATCAAATAATACCGCTCCCGCATAACCCGAGTGAATCAAGTATTTCTGAATCAATATTTCTGAATCAATCGTAGCTAAAGCTTGGATAAATAAATAACCGTTCTCCTGGATTAACCGTTGTTTGGAATATGTTTCTATATCCGAAGGTAAGTTATCTCGCAATACCAATTCTTTGTGTTCAAAATCGATTTGAATGGTTTTTCCTTCAAATAAATTGATTCCGAATTTCCCATCACTACCCTGTCCCGAGTTTTTGTCTTCCCAAATCGGAAGGTTTTCGAAAGTCATTCCACCGATTTGTATGGTATTATCCGCACTAAATCGCGAGGTATTTTGATCACCACCCCAACTTTTGACGTTGTCGATACGCTCAAAATTTAATTTAACCCGTTTTGTTGCTTCTTCCGTTAAATTAACCGCATCAGCAGCCGTGTGAAACATCAGTTTTACCGTGTCCCTGTTATTTATCAGTACTGGTATCACGATGTTATTGTATGCCGTAAGCTCAAAAGGAATTCGATTGCTGGTATTCCTGGGTTCTACGCCTTTTTTTTGTTGCGCCAAACAACTGATTCCCATTAAAAAAAACAGCATAAAACAATACGTTTTCGACATAATTACAAGTTTCGTTGATAAAACATCGAAAATACGCAATAATACTCAGGTATAATACGATCATTTATACGAATTTAAATGTGGTGCCATCTACAAATACATCCTTGTTCAAACAGGAACATTTCATGCCGTCGGGATTATCAAAAATAGTGTCAATAAAAAAACCACTCGCTTTTAGATTGTCCAAAAACGAATGGTATTTTATAAAATCCTAATGTAATTTATGTGTACTAACGATTACTTTACAGGTGTTCTTAATGCTTTTCTGACCGCTGGCGCTACTTGAGTTCCCAGTAATTCAATGGACTTCATCAAGTCTTTATGAGTAGGTGCACCGATATCAGCATGTAATAAAAATCGAGTTAAGCCAAACATTTCTTGATGGTAAAGCATTTTGTCGATGAGCTGATTGGCATCTCCAATAAACAGCGCTCCCTCTTTGCTTCTACCGCCTTCATATTGCTCTTTGGTATAGGGAGACCAACCTCTACTACGACCAATTCTATTCATTTGTTCGGCGTAGTTGTCAAAATAGGTAGTGGCCGTTTGCTCCGAGTTCTGTCCGATTATACCGTGAGAATGGGTAGCCAATTGCATTTTGGATATATCGTGTCCTGCTGCGAGGTATTCTTGTCTATATAAGTCGAAAAACGGCTTAAATTGACGCGGCATACCTCCAATAATGGCAATGATTAAGGGCAATCCCAATCGAGCTGCTCGAACAACGGATTCTGGTGTTCCTCCAACGGCAATCCAAATATCCAATGGTTTGGTAGGCCGAGGCAATACTTGCTGCTCGTGCAGCGGAGCGCGAAAGTCACCCTGCCAGCTAAAGGATTCTTCGTTGGCATTTATTTTCAACAATAAATCGAGTTTTTCAACAAACAATTCGGAATAATTGTCCAAATCATAACCAAAAAGCGGAAATGATTCGGTAAAACTCCCTCTACCCACCGTGATTTCTGCGCGCCCCTTCGATAGTAGGTCGACGGTAGCGAAGTTTTGATAGGTGCGAACGGGATCTACCGAACTCAATACGGTTACCGAACTGGTCAATTTGATGTTTTTAGTGATGGTTGCCGCCGCTGCCAAAATAATCTCTGGAGCAGAAACTGAAAAATCAGGTCTGTGGTGCTCCCCTATACCGAATACATCCAAACCCACCTCATCGGCCAGTTTGATTTCTTCCATCATTTCTTGCAATCGCAACTGTGGCGATTGAAATTTTTGAGTAGCTTTATCAAAAGATAAATCCCCAAACATACTAATCCCTATTTCCATAGTTATTTTTATATTAAATCATGTTGGCCTGCAATTGAATATTGACCGCATGTAACGCTTTTGACAACGGACAAACTTCTTTCGCTTTTTGAGCCGTGGTTAAAAAAACCTCCTTACTAATATTCGGTACTTTGGCATCGACAATCAACTCGATAAGCGAAATAGCTCCATCTTCAAAAGTAACCAAAGCTTGAGTAGCCAATTCATCGGGAATGAATCCTTGCTCACTCAATAAAGCACTCAACTGCATCGTAAAACACCCAGCATGTGCTGCACCGAGTAATTCCTCTGGATTGGTTCCCGGATTTCCATTTTCAAAACGCGTTTTAAAAGCATAGGGTGCTTTATTCAATACGGTGCTTTCTGTACTAATAGTACCTCTACCTGATTTAAGGTCTTTGTGCCAAACGGCTGCTGCTTTTCTAGTAAATTTCATAGGTTTTGTTTTTTGGTTAGTTCTTACTGTTCTTTATATTTATACTTCCATAGACTAATTACGGAAATCAATAATTCCGGTCTGATTCTATAAATTTAGTCTTTATAATTTCAAAAACTTCTAATGTTATCTTAATAAATAAGCAATCCATTTGGTATAGAAACAAAAAAACAGCTCAAAATGGAGCTGTTTGTAAATCAAAATAATGGTTTATAATTAATGTCCCCACGGTCTTGCAGGTACCGGTATTTCTTTAGTTACATCAAATCGAACTTGAAAGTGATTGGGCGAATCGGCTCTTCTCAAATTGTAGGTATATTCCTTGTCATCAATAGTAACCCACCATACGTTTGCTGCCGCTGCCGGTATTAAGTCGGTCGTTTGCTGATCGGCAGGAAAATACTGACTTTGACTAAATCCTGTATTGGTAGTGGTTCCACCATATTGGGTAATTGTATCTTCCGAACCATCTTGATGGCGATGGTCGTGTTTTAACTGAATTCCCTGAGCCGTTTTGGTAAATACCCAGGTGCGAGAATGGTTGTCGCCGACATAAAAGGGAATTTTAATTTCTGAATCGGAACAACTCATTACATACATAGACAACTCTTTATTAGCAAAATCTGCAGGAACAGGTTGGCTGTCTAACTTCCCCATATAAGCCTTTCCGCAATGCGCTTGCAGTTGATTCCAAAATTCTTCTTGAGTATTCTTGTTTTGGCCAAAAGCCAGTGTAGCTGTACAAATTAGTACCGTCAAAATAAAGTTTCTCCTCATAATCATATTAAAAAAGGGTTATTTCCAAATATAAGCTTTTTTATACAGACCTCCTTATTCATCAGTATTTCGTCCTTAATCTGTGTATAGTCAATATAATTAAACGGAAAAACAATCCAATTACCCTCCTATTCCTGTCTATTGCAAATCGGCTGCTTTTTATGTTTTAAGGTGGCTGCAACTATAAGTCCTACTAAAAGTAAAAAATAATTTATTTTCATCTTTCTCATTTTTAAAGGTTTACACTTACAATATAAAGAATTTTTATGAAATAAACAAACTCATTAGTCGATATGATTTTAGATATGTGTCGAATTGCTTCGGTTTTATAGTTAAATCAGTCCATTTTATGCCTTTTATACTAGCGTCTTTACTCCCTAACAATTTCGAGTAACTCAATTTCGAAAATCAGGGTGCTGTTAGGTCCTATTTGTTTGCTCAGTTGTTGTTCCCTATAAGCTAATTCAGGCGGAACAACCATGCGGAATTTAGTTCCCGTAGGCATTAAGGGCAACATTTCTTGCCATGCTTTAATCAGTTTTGTTAAGGTAAAGGTATGGGGCAAACCACGTAACACAGAACTATCAAAAACTTCTCCGCTAACATTAGTGCCGTGGTAATGACATCGAATACGGTCCGACAACTCGGGTTTATCACCAGTTCCTAAACTCATTATTTCGTAAATGATGCCGTTTGGAAGTATGCTCGTTTGCTCTTGCTCTGCATAGGCAAATCGATAGGCATCGCCTTCAATTTGGTTACGCAGAGCCCATTCCTGTTTGCGTTTTAACAATAGTTCTGCTACTCCCATAATTTAAATTTTATCAGGACAAAAATAACTTTTTAGCCACTATTATGAATAAAAAATCGTGTCAAATTGTGAGAATTCGAATCGGTAAAAAAGGACAAAGCCGACTAAATAATCTTATATATTTTCTTAAGAGAATGAATATTCATTTATATTTGCATTTTAATTTAAGAACTGATGAGAGCGAGAGACCTCGATAAGCAAAAAACGGTAAAAGACAATGCTATTGCCATGATTGGTCAAGGTGGTTTGGAGAATTTCAGTATCAACAAATTAGCTAAGCTTTCGAAAGTATCTGTCGCTACAATTTATATTTACTACAAGGATAAAGACGATTTAATATTTCAATTAGCCACGGAACAAGGGGAAGATTTAGCGGAATTAATTTTACGCGACTTTAATCCCGAAATGTCTTTTGAGCAGGGTTTGCGGCAGCAGTGGATTAACCGTTATCATCAAATGATGTTTCGCAGAGATGTTGTTTTGTTTATGGTCCAAGTTAAGAGTTCTTCATACTACAGGGGTTTTCTAGCTGTTTTAATGGGCCGTATCAAACAAGAGTTGCATTTGTTTTTAGAAAATGCCTTTGCACGCGGCGAAATTGATCGTATTCCCCTAGAGGTGTATTGGTCTATAGCGCATGCCCCGCTGTATTCTTTGATTAAATTCCATTATGAGGGTACTGGATTAGAAGGTAAACCCTATCAATTAACGGAAGAAGTGTTGTGGCAAACCTTTGATTTGGTTGTTCACGCCTTAAAGAAAAAACCCGCCTAAAGCTTTGTGAGAAAGCCGGCCCTCTAACCTTATATTAAAAGCACTTAAAGCTTAATTTTGTCCCCCCACTACATTATGGAAAAGAAAAAAACAGTTCCGTTTACCGGTTATGAAAAATTTGTCATTCTAATTTTGGCAATTACTCAATTTACGGTAATCTTGGATTTTATGGTCATGTCACCACTGGGTGACTTATTATTAAAATCTTTAGATATGGATACGCAAGATTTTGGTATCGCCGTTTCGGCTTACGCATTTAGTGCGGGTATCTCCGGTTTGCTCACTGCTGGGTTTGCAGATAAGTTTGACCGAAAAAAATTATTACTCTTTTTCTATATCGGTTTTATAGTGGGAACTTTATTCTGTGGTTTAGCCAATTCTTATCCGACTTTGGTTGCTGCACGAATCTTTACCGGCTTATTCGGGGGGGTTATCGGCTCTATATCGATGGCTATTATCACGGACATATTTAGCTTACAACAACGTGGGCGCGTTATGGGTTTTGTTCAGATGGGTTTTGGCGCGAGTCAAGTTTTAGGGATTCCGATCGGTTTGTATATCGCTCATAAATGGGCTTGGGAAGCACCCTTTTTTATGATTGTTGCCTTATCTATTTTTATCGCCATCAGTATTGCACTTTGGTTAAAACCCGTTAGTGCCCATTTGGCTATCCAACAGGATAAAAAAGCTTTGTTGCATTTATGGCACACTTTGAAAGACAAGGATTACCGCATAGGTTTTATGGCTACAGGTATCTTATCTGTAGGTGGTTTTATGATGATGCCGTTTGGGACGGTATTTGCTGTTAACAATCTGGGTGTAAGTGAAGCCCAATTGCCTATGCTATTTATGGTATCTGGTTTAAGTTCATTAGCCATGATGCCTTTTATCGGTAAACTAAGTGACCGAATGAGTAAGTTTAAACTTTTTGCTATTGCGTGTATCTGGTTGATGTTGGTTTGTGTGGTCTATACCAATTTATCTGTTACTCCTTTTTGGCTTGTAATTATAACCAATATTTTAATGATGATTGGAATCATGGGCCGTATGGTACCGTCGTCTGCTATGAGTAGTGCAGTACCTGAAATGAAAGATCGCGGTGCGTATATGAGTATCAATGCATCCTTACAACAGATTTCAGGAGGAATCGGTGCTGCAGTCGCCGGCGTTATTGTTTATCAAGAACACAAAACCAGTCCCCTTATCAATTACGATATTGTTGGATATGTGGTAGTAGCTATTTCTTGCATTAGCATCGTCATGATGAGTCGTGTGGATCGTTTGATTAAGAGAAAAACGCTAAACTCTGTGCCTGATAACATCATTGAAGAACCGCTTATTAGTGAGAGGCATTAATTTAACTGATACTTAAATTTTGTAATACTGTAAAAATGCATGTTGACTTGTATTTTTACAGTATTATTTAGCAATCAACTAACAATCGTAAACGAAACGCGAAGAAGTTCTTGTTTTAATAGTACTTTTGGCGAAAATTTACTTTTAAATAAAACATGAAAAACTTTTACAACGTTTTTAAAAAAACCTTAATTCCCTTATTTTTCTTATTATCTATTGGACCGCTATCCGCCCAAATTCAAAATTTAGCGACCTTAGCAGAAGGAAATATGGAATACAGTTCTATACTATACGACACCAATAAAGATTTGCTTGGATATATCTTTTTTTTTAATCAAGGGGAAATATATCTAGGTAATTATCAATATGAATATGTCTATCTAGACAAAAATCTCAACAAGGTAGCCAACGGTAAATTCACCGAAGTTCGAGCCCCATTAGTTACCACATCTTTTGCCAGTTGTACCGCCATGGGATCCGATCAAGTATTGTTGACCAAGGTATATAAAAGCAAAGCTTTTTTTAGTGATACGATTGTTCCCGTTTTTTTTAATCGGACCATTTCATTAAAGGCTGCTACCGTGTCTGCACCTTTTATATATGATGAGGGGACGATTGCTGATTTTAATTTGATGCCTCAGTTTATTAGAGAAGTGTACAAAAAAAATAAAGCCTTTTTTTTAATTCAAGGAATTAATATCAACAATAAAAGCCATTATATTGTATTTGAAGCGGGAAAGAAAAAAGAGTATAATTACCAAAACGGTACCTTACGCGTCTTTGATACCGAACGTTCCCTTTTATGGCAATATCAATATAATGTTGGGGGTACGAAAAAGAAATGGACCGATGTAGAAATTTTAAAAACTACAGAAAAAGATTTAATTCTATTAGAGTTTACCAATTCGAAAGAAAATATTACCGCTAAAAAGCTCGTGGTACTAGATTTAAAAACGGGCCGTAAAAAATTTGAATATTTACTTGAAAACGAACACTCCAGTTTTATCCACACGTATAGAGTAGAAAGCTACGAGGGAAAATATTATATCGTTGGTAATTTCGCTCCTTTCCATTCATCCCTGATTTACGATTGGGAACAAAACGTAGGCATACACCAAATTGTATTGGATGAGACTGGTAAAGAAATCCGTCGTCAGTATCACCATTGGGACAAAATAAAAGGTGCTATTCCAATTACTAATTACGGAAAATTGGATGGGTATCAACTGGTTCCCAATAGTTTTTTTATCTTTAAAAATGGAAGTTTTTCATTACTATCTGAGAAATACAAAAATGAAAAAGTAGCGGATTTTATCCTTTTTAACTTTGACGATAAGGGAAATTTTACCAACAACAAAATCATTGAAAAAGACAAAAATAAAGACTACTTAAACAATTATTTATTCTCGCAGTATATCAAAGATAAAAGCGGTGTGATTTTCTTTTTTAAGAATCATAAAAAAGACGAAGAAACCAAAGAGAAGAATTGGGTTTTAGGAATCAACACTTTGATTGATGGTGTGTTTACTCAAGAAATTGTGCCGATGTCATCAGAGGAGTTCTTTATCGCTCCTATGCCCGCAAAAGAGGGCTATTTACTCTTACGGGAGTACAACAAAGACGATAAGTACAACCAACTCCGCTTAGAAAAGCTGAATTATTAGATACTTAAAGAGGCGATTTTCCAATAGGAAAATCGCCTCTTTAAGTATCTTTACAAAGATAAGCACACCTAATTAATAACTCGAAATCATTAATTTCCTCTGTTTTCTGTAGGTACATTTTCGACGGTATAATAGTCGGCAATGTTCTTTACCTCTTGTATATTTAAATTCCACATAAAACTAAGAAATTGCTGATAGCTTTCCGATTGCGTTTTTGGTGTAACCGTATCGAGATAGCGATTGAGTTTATAACTTTTTCGCGCCTCATAAATCTTAGCAAAGACCTTACCTAGCCACTCTTTATAATAAGCCACGTCTTTTTTTTGCTGTATATATAACAAACTCATATAAACAGCAGCTCCATATTCTTTGTTAAAATACATATTGGGCACTTGTTCGCGCTGGGCAATACTTTTTAGATTTGCAAATGCTGCCGAAGCGGTTACTTTTATGGAATTTTCATGTTTAGCCGCTAAATTAAGGATTCTATCGTCCAATTCCGGATGAGATAAGATTGCTTTTTCATCCAATTTATCGATATAGCTATAGTCTTGATAGGTTGAAAAATCTTCTTTCAGCAACCACTTTTCCTGAAAGGGTTGTTCTGGGAAATCAAACAACTGTTTGTAAATATCGGGATGTACACCCCGAAATCGTAGGGTATCATATTGCTTAATCAACTGAAAAGCAGTTAGAATTTCTTGCGGTTGATACTTCGTATTTTCAAGGAGTTTATACCCCATTTGATCGGCTTCCATTTCTTGTTTGCGGTGGTCTTCCCCCTCAGCATATAAGACCTCTTTATAATAACCCAGTGCTTTTGCTCCGCGATTGTAACGCTGCTTATTCACTTCCTTAATCGCGATTTTAGACTTGGTTTTATCCATTTCAAATCGACGTATTTGCGTTTGCAGCACGTGATTTAATGCTTGATGTGCCATTTCATGCCCGATGATGCCCGCTAACTGATCTTCATTATCCAAGTATTGAAAAACCCCCATGTTTACCACTATAGTTCCCTCCCCCAAATTATACGCATTGAGTTCTCCTTGCTTGGACAACATCATCTTCAGGTTCTTTGGTAAACTCGGATTATCTTTTTGAATGTTATGGGAAATCTCCTCCAATTTCGCTAAAAAACGCGAATCATAGGAAAAATCGCCTGCTTCAATACTCTTGATAAAGTCGGTCTGTACCTTATCGAAAGTCGTTAGCAATACTCTGCGTAACGGATTGCTGTATTTTTGCTCTAATTCTGTCTTAAAATCTTTGTGAATTTTTTCATATTCTACCACGTATTGCTTTCGAACTAAAGCATCTAAAGTATCTATGGGAACATAGTTTTGAGCCGAAGCACTCCATAAAGTAGCACCAAAAACCAAACCTAGCCAAAACTTTTTCATAATTAAATCACTTGTTATTCCTTTTTATATCAAACCTTGATGTCGATCCACAACCCATCCGTATTTAGGTGAATTGTGTATTACAAATCTGTTTTTGCAAATATGCGTTTTTTATTCTTTTTAACGTCGAATTCACAGCCAAAAAACACCCATAAGTTCAGTTAAAACCCAATTGACCGTCAGTAAATAAGTTTAATTTATTTCCACTTCACTAGCTTTTTAGTTTTTAAACCCGCAAAATTCAGTGCAATATCAAAAAACCTTATTAAACACACAATACACCATTCAGAACCCAACACAATCGCGTTATGTACTAATTTATTTTTAAAAAACTAGAAATTACTCCCATTATTTTGTATTGAATATGCGTTTTTTTACTAATTTTAACACATTAAAATCACAAAATAAACCAAAAAAATAGATCTTATGAACAACAAACTACTAACATGGGGAGTACTTCTACTTCTTCCCTTATTATTCGCGAATTGCGATAGCGACAATCACCCTTCTACTCCGTCAAGAGAATCGGTTTTCTTTATCGATTACAGGAGTATTGACGGCAAACCAGACGGTATGGCTGTAATTGAACTTGATCCAGAATCATTGGAATTTGGAAAAATCAAAAACAAGCTGGAAATGGGTGTAGGTGTACTGCCCCACCATATATATTATGACAATACTGCGAAAAAACTGTACACCACAGCTTTGGGTGGGAATTATTTGTATCAAATCACTACGGCTGTGGACGATGATGGGTATCCGCTGTTGGTTAGTGCTACTCCAATTAATACGGGAACGAACACGGTAGGTGAAAACATTTTCTTTACTACTGACAATCGTTATTTTGTAACTTTTATGGGAGGTGATGGCAGTTTAACCGGCGGTAGCGTCGGTGTTTTTAATGCAACTACCAATCAATTATTGCATACGATATCAGGTTCCATCGAGGATAATCCTACAAAATACATCATGTATCCGCACGGTATTTCTATAAACGAATCCAAAAATCTGATGATGGTTACATCAACCATACATCCCGACTTAACCTCTGGTGTAGGTAATACCACCACTTTGATAGATTTAACCACTTACAACCTGATTAAAACCTATACCGTAGCCGATAGTCCAACTGATATGTCTGCACCTGTAGAAGTATTGTTACTTAGAGGGGAATTTCCACAATACGCTTTAGCTACAACGATGTTGGGGGGCGATATCTGGATTGCACCGTATAACGAAAGTAACCATCAATACGACGAATTTACCAAAATATTTGATGGTGCATCACACGGCTTGGGATGGACTCTCGAAATGTATATCGATAATAGCAAAAAGCTCTATGTGAGTTTTGCAGATCCTGGTAAAGTATTGGTCTTTGATATTTCCAATTTACCCCAGCTGAATCTAGTTAACACATTCGATGCGGATAAAGGAGCGCATCATATGAGTTTCTTTAAAACCAAATCGGGAAAATCGGTTGTAGCGGTACAGAATAATCTTTTGGATATACCGGGGATTAATTCTGGAACTATCTCCATTATTGATCTTCAATCCGGTGCTACTTTAGGTACAGTGGATTTACGCACTCAATACGGAATAATCCCGGAATCTATTGAAAGCACCAGAGGACCTGGATTCTATATACACCATTAATCGTACATTACTTTATAAAACTCAAGTCGTTCCCTGTGAATTTCTTGAGTTTTTTGTTTTAAAAAAATAAGGATAAATCACGAAGCAATCTATCCTTATTTACCAATAACAAAACTAATTATTTAATCAAAACAAATTAATTCACTTTAAAAGTCGCAACGACTGCTGCACCCTACTTTTTATAATTGATCTATTTCAATTTGTATGTGATTCAGTTCCATCAATGCTTCTTGTTTTTTATTTGTAAAGTATACCGTATCGCTATCAAACAACTCTCTATAGTATAAAATACCCTCGATTAAGTTCTGTTTAAACTTCAATAATTTCTTTTCTTTCATAGCAGTAAAGTCGTTCATTAAGTCCCGTTTTTCTGCTTTAAAATGATCTCGGTACATGCGCAATTCCTTAATAAAAAAATGCGGACGAGGACCATCAATAACACTTTGATTCCGATTATAAATGTGCTGAATCATCGTTTTTAACGAGACCTCTTTATCGAAATAAGCCATATTGGGGCCCGGACAAATCACAATTCCCTGAGCTTCTCCCTTAATGGGCAATTCATGTTCCATAAGGGAAGCATTGGCCAAACCAATACACAAGCAAGCCTTGTCGGTTATACTATGATATTGGTCGTTATAAGACGTTGCTGTTATATTAGGTCTTAGCCCTTTCAGTTCCTTAATTTTGATGTCTTGGTATTTTTTAGACGCGGTACACAGACCTTGATTGGAGTAGTCTTTGTTTAACGCCAAGTATTTACGCGGACAGGAACTACCGGCTTTATCTTTTGAAATTCGTTGTGATCTAAAAAAGTCGTTGGTCATTCCCTTAACGGTATTAAACGGAATTCCCAAAGGGGATAGATCACTGAGATACAAGTCTTTTTCCGTAGCCTTTTGCAACAATTGTCTGGTTTCCTTGTCCACGGATGTGGCTTCTGGAACCAATAAAAATGGAGAGCCCCAACCCACCGAACTCAACTGATATTGCTGTAAGAGAAATTCGTGTTCTTCTGCCGTACCTACTCCGCCTTGTGCCGTAATGCTTAGTGGTAAAGGAGATTCTGGAATCCATTTGTCTTTTTGAGCCAAGGCTTTGCACATCAGTTCATGCGTGGTTTGCATTAACTCGCCTCTCTTTTGCTTAAATTCCTCCAAGATAGGTCCTAACAAATAACCTTCTGTAGCAAATGCATGTCCGCCACAATTTAGTCCAGACTCAATACGGTACTCCGACACCCATAACCCTTTTTTAGCTAAAAAGCTTCCTTGTATTAAGGCCGAACGATAATCACTTACTTTTAGAATAATTTTTTTTTTCAATACCGTATTGGCATTGGGGTAAAAATCTTCGAACGTTTCAAAGTAGCTAAACAATCTCGGATTCATTCCGGCAGACAATACCACCGATGAACACAAACTACTCTGTGCAAAGCCACGCAACGCAGCATGTGCATCGTTATATATGGTTTCCAAAGGAGCGTTTTTGTCAAAATTTTCTTTATCTACTTTGGTCATGATGTTGACATCAATAGCACCGGGCATTAAATTTTGCTCGATAAAGTTTTTAAAGTTTTGCTTAAACGGTGTTTCGTTCAAATAATTTTGAAGTTCTTGACGGATTTCAGAAGTACTCGGTAACATTTCAATAAAGTTCTCCAAGGATTTTTTACTTTCCAATAACTCCGTTTTCCACTGTGAAAACTTTTGTTTGACAATCTTATCGACTAGATTGAGATAAGACGTAATGCGCTTGCAACGGAAGTCTTCGACTTTTTTGGAGATTTCTTGATAGGGAAAACCGAACTTCTCGCTATAAAAATGGTTCATTTTTTCCATTAATTCGTCGTCCATAACAGAAATTACCGATGATATTCCATATTTAGCTACCCGAATAGGGCTATCAATAGTGTAGGCCAATCCCATCACGGGGATGTGAAAGGTATGTAAGGGTTTCGTTAACATGATTTCGTTGTTTTTATGAGAAGCACAATACTAACAAAAAACTTGCTTACGTAAACTGATAAATATCATGCTTATAAGTTATTTTGGACATTTGTTACGGCATGGAAATGACCGTCCCATCCCCATTTTAAGTATGTAATTGCAATTAAAATATTTCGTATATTTATTGCAAGAGACCTTACGTATAAAATGCGAGTAGTAAATAAATTAACAAAATGGAAGATTTAAGACGAAAAAGACCGTATTTATCAATTTACTAAAGTTAGTTTAACCTTAAGTTAATATTACAGTCCTTACTTCGCACCATCTAAATAACATGAAATGTCTATAAATTCGTTTTTCAAAATGTTTACACCAAAGGACAAGGTTTTCTTTCCTTTATTAAAAGAGGCTTCCTCTAGTTTAATCCAATTAGCCGAATTATTGCATGAGTGTGTTAACGCACCAAAAGATCAACGTGAAGCCTATTTTCTTGAAATTGCGAAGTTAGAAGCGAAAATAGAAGCTTTAAAGCAACGCATCAATATTGAATTGGGGCAAAACTTTATTACGCCGTTTGATCGTGAAGACATTTTTGCTTTGATAAAAGCGATAGATTATGTTGCTGATTATTTAAATGGAGCGGCCAACAGAATGAAAATCTATCAGGTGGCAAAAATTTCAAAATCCATTCGTAAACTAACCGAAGTAAACTTGGATGCTTGTAAATTGATTGGCGAAGCTATTGAAGAGTTAAACGAAATGCGCAATCTGGGGAATATCAATGTCATTTGTGAGAAAATAAACAAATTGGAAGCCAAATCGGATAAGATTTTTGATAAAGCCGTTCAGGAGATTTTTGAAAATGAAATGGATGCTAAAAACATTATTAAATACAAGGAAGTATTGTCTACTTTGGAATCTGCAGCAGACAAATGTAAAAGTGTTGCTTACGTTTTAGAGGCTATAGCCGTTAAACATTCATAAAAGGCCATGGATCCATTTACATTACTAATTATTGTCATTGTATTGGCGTTTATCTTTGATTACATCAATGGTTTTCACGATGCTGCCAATTCAATTGCTACGATAGTAGCCACCAAGGTACTAACCCCTTTTCAAGCCGTATTATGGGCTGCCTTTTTTAATTTTGTAGCCTATTTTATTTCTAAATATTGGTTTCAAGAGTTTAAAATTGGTAATACCATTGCAAAATCTGTCAATGAAGACTTCATTACTTTGGAAGTGATATTTGCTGGACTAATCGCTGCTATTATATGGAACTTATTGACTTGGAAATTCGGAATCCCGTCTTCATCATCTCATACGCTTATCGGTGGTTTCATCGGTGCTGCGATGATGCATGCTGGTGGTTTTACTGGGATAACTGGTGAACACGTTATTGTGTATGCCAAAGTAATTCCAATCGTGTTATTTATCTTTTTTGCTCCGTTGATAGGAATGCTCTTAGCTTCCATTATCACACTGAGTATCTTGAATATTTTTAAACATGCCAATCCGAAGAAAGCCGAAAAATGGTTTAAGAAGATGCAGTTGGTTTCTTCTGCCATGTTCAGTTTGGGGCACGGTGGAAATGATGCACAGAAAGTCATGGGAATTATCGGTGCAGCCGTAATTTTCTATCACGTAGATGCCGGACACCAAGATTGGATTAACTCTCCAGATCGTTTTAACTACTTTGTTGACCAATGGGGCTGGGTACCTCTATTATCCTTTATCATCATCGGTTTAGGAACCATGAGCGGCGGTTGGAAAATCGTTAAAACCATGGGAACTAAGATAACTAAAGTAAATTCTCTAGAAGGAGTGAGTGCTGAAACAGCAGGGGCCCTAACGCTTTATATCTCTGAATTTTTCGGAATTCCAGTTTCCACTACGCATACTATTACCGGTTCTATTATCGGTGTAGGTTTAACTAAAAGAGTTTCGGCAGTACGTTGGGGAATAACGATTAGCCTATTGTGGGCTTGGGTATTAACCATTCCCGTATCCGCAGCGATAGCCGCCATAATTTATACCCTAGTAAAATTGTTTTAAACGCTTACCATACATAACTAAAAACGCAACTTCGAGTAGAAGTTGCGTTTTTAGTTTAAGGTTCTTTTTAAAAAATGTCGCCATAAAACCATTTCTCATTTACATTCAAGTCTTCCCTCTGGATTCCCCTAATGTTTATCGTATTTCATTGTGGAATCGCTTAATAAAAGGTTGTACAAAACATAAATTTGCATTTATAATCTAAGTTAATTTCTGTCAGATAATTTCAAAATTGTACTTTTGCAAAAAGTGTTTTTTTATGGAATTATATTATACGTTTTCGGTATTAATTGTGCTAGCTTCTTTTTTTGCTTATTTAAACTTGCGATTTTTAAAATTACCCGGCACCATAGGTATCATGCTTATTGCTATGTTCGTGTCGTTGGGTATTCGCTTTTTGGGATCGAGCATTTTTCCCGACACTACCAAACACTTTTTTGCATTAATACAAGAATTCGATTTCAATGAAATTTTGATGGGTGCCATGTTAAATTTCCTTTTATTCGCTGGGGCTTTACACGTCAATATTTCTGATTTAAAAGATCAAAAATGGCCTATAGCTACCTATTCGACCATCAGTGTTGTTTTATCTGCCCTCATCATATCTGCCCTACTCTATTATGTAGCACCACTCTTTGGTATTGCTATTCCGTATATCTTTTGTTTGTTGTTTGGGACTTTGATTTCTCCAACCGATCCTATTGTGGTTTTGGGAATTTTAAAACAAGCCAAGGTACCCAAGCATATTGAAACTAAAATCACAGGAGAATCCCTGTTTAATGATGGAGTTGCGGTAGTTATGTTTGCCGTAGTACTTAAGCTTGCAACAGATACTAGTTTTGACGCCACCTTCGGCTCTGTATCAGTACTCTTTCTAAAAGAAGCTGTAGGAGGTGTTGTTTTAGGAGGACTTCTAGGATTTACCGCATCCAAAGTAATGAAACAAATCGACGATTATAAAGTGTCGGTACTGATTACCTTATCCATTGTCATGGGAGGTTTTTTAATTGCGAAAGGATTACATGTTTCCAGTCCGCTAGCTATGGTTATAGCTGGATTAATTATCGGTAATTTTGGTAAGTCTGCCGACATGAGTGAACAAACCCGCGACTATTTAGGTAAATTCTGGGAATTGATTGATGAGATTATGAATGCCATACTCTTTTTGTTTATAGGCTTTGAACTGTTGTTATTGCCGAACATTTCCGAACAATTGGTTTTGGGAGTTGTAGCGATTTTTATCGTCTTATTTTCAAGGATGTTATCCATTTTAATTCCAGTAAAATCAATTTTGAGAACCAATACTTATTCTAGAGGATCATTGATTGTGATGGTTTGGGGAGGAATTCGAGGTGGTGTATCGATTGCTTTAGTGATGTCGATGCCCGCTGGAGAGTGGAAAGATTTATTTTTAGAGATTACTTATATTGTTGTTTTATTCTCTATAGTAGTTCAAGGTCTAACTGTAGGTAAATTAGCCAAAAAAGTCTTGAAAGAATAATTCACAATAAACAATCAAATCCACATAAAGCAACAAAAAATGACTTCAATATTTAGTTAAATACAGCTAAATACTTATTCAAACCAAGACATCAAAAACATTGCTCTAGTACTGCGTATTAGAGTAGTGTTTTTCTTTTTTATAATTAAACTAAAAATTTATCTTAAAATAGAAATATAAATCACCAAAAGATTAATTTTGATATGATTATAATTTTTTATTACTTAGCTATGAATAAGGAAATTTTAAAATAAAACTAAAATTTAATATTATATGTTATTACTAAATTTCATTTTACTATGATTTTATTATCCAAAATTCTGATTGGATTGATTGCTTTAGAACATCTTTATATCTTATGGATGGAGATGTTTGCGTGGACAACTGTGGGTAAAAAAACATTTAAATCGCTGCCAAATGAATTATTTGAACCCACTAAAGCTCTGGCAGCTAATCAGGGTTTGTACAACGGTTTTTTAGCTGTCGGTTTACTTTGGTCCTTAGCGATATCCGATTCCATCTGGTCGAAAAACATAGCCTTATTCTTTTTATTGTGCGTTAGCACAGCTGGAATTTACGGCGGCATTACCGCATCGAAATCAATTTTTTTTAAGCAAGCACTACCTGCTTTAATCACCATTATAATTCTTTATTTAATATGAAAATTAGTCATTTAGATCATTTGGTTTTAACTGTTGTCAGTATTGAAAAAACTTGTGAGTTTTACAGTGAAATTCTGGGTATGGAAATCATCACTTTTGAAAAAAATAAAAAAGCATTGTTATTTGGCAATCAAAAAATCAATTTGCAATTATTTAAACATGAAACGTTCCCTAAAGCGCGAAACGCTACTCCAGGTTCTGCAGATATTTGTCTGATTACGTCTACTCCAATAAATGAGGTTTTACAAGAGCTAGCCGAAAAAAATATCCCTGTGTTGGAAGGTGGTATAACGGAACGTCTTGGAGCAACAGGGCAGTTAAATTCTATTTATTTTAGAGATCCCGACTTAAATTTAATTGCCGTAAGTAATTATATAAAATAAGTACTTAACAACCGCTAAACGCTTTTTCTCAAAACGGTTTTAGCGGTTGTTTTTTTCGCTCGTCGAAGACCCGCTGACATTTTTGTTTTATGTCATTTTTTTACTTCTTTACAACACAATAACGGTATTTGCCTGCAACTTGATTTTTATTCCTAATCTTTTTGTTGATTTTTGTTGCTATATAATCCTATAGCCGATGACTAGCCTCAAAAACCCCACTAGCTTTTGGAATGAAGACAAAGTGATATTACCTTTTTGGAAAAGGTTGTTTTACAGAAATACTAAGCGTCAATTAGGTTTACGGACTCCTGACTGTATTACTCAAAAATGCAGTGGAATTATATTGGGAAACCAACCGACGAAATCGATACTATTTTCGACGGATATTGCCTTAATTGACCATAGTGATTGTGATGCTGTATTGGCTGTATATCCCTTTCCCCCTTCTGCTAAGATTATGAAAACCCTAATAGATTTTTCGGAGAAACCCGTAATATGTGGTATTGGTGGAGGACTTACTCAAGGCTCAATGGCCTTAACTATGGCCCAACAAGCCGAACAACTGGGAGCAGCAGCCGTAATTGTAAACCAACCGTTTAGAAATAAAGACATCGAGAAAATAAAAAAAGCCATCGGTATCCCCATTATTTCAAGTATTTCTATTTTAGATTATGATTTTAAAAAACGCATCGAATCTGGCGTAGATTTATTTCATATAACCGGCGGCAGTGATACTTGTCGTATCGTTGATTATCTCAACCAAAACTATCCCGACTATCCCGTAATGGCAACAGGTGGAAAGACATTAACCAACATTAGTGCTGCGATCGATATTGGTGCTCAAGCCATAGTACTAACTCCTCCATCAAACGGAGAATTATTTAAATCTATTATGCAAAATTATCGCAACGGACTTTCTTTACGTAAATAGATACTACAGTTGGTGAATCATTTAACGTAACCTACACCAAAAATTACTGTTTAGCAGCGCTAAATTGACGCTTTTTCATAAAAAAAGGCTGCCTCAGAATTAGAGACAGCCTTTTAAATAGCCATATGTGGTTTTATTTTAATGCTGTCAACAGTTGTTCTGCTGTTCGATATCCTAAAATGTTTTTAGCTATTTTAGCATTTGCTCCGATGACAATCATGGAAGGATAGGCCTGAACTTTTAAGTAGTTGGCAAATTCATGCATACCGTTTCTACTATTCGCTCTAGCCGGATCATAATTTGGATTGGCAAATGTTTTTCCTGAAAATGAAATACTTTCGTTTCCTTCTGCATTAAACTTTACTGCATAATAGTTGGCATTGATATAATCGGCCACTTGTGCGTCACCAAAGGTGTTTTTATCCAGCAATTTACACGGCGGACACCAATTGGTATATACATCTATAAAAATGGGTTTGGGATCCTTTTTTTGAGCAGCTAGGGCATCGTTAAAAGAAATCCAATTTATTTTTTGCGCTTGAGTACTCACTCCCAAAACGGCAAAAAACAAAACCAATAAGAATTGTTTCATAAGAATATTTATTTCGAATTAATATGATATGTTATGATATCACTATTGGCCGATAGTAAATGGCCTAGATAATGGTAAACTATTAAAACAAAATAGGGTTTGGAGGTGGTGTTATCAGTTGAATATATGGAGGTGAATGGATGACTAATTTAAACAAAAAGCTCTTAATAGCCCCAAAAAAAGCTTTTGGAAACTCCAATTCAAAGGGCAGCGTATTCATTAAGGTTTCACAAGAAATTGTAATAACCTGTACTCCTTTGGATGAAGACATTTTTTTTAGACCGTCTCTCTTAGTAGGGTTAAGACTTGATAGTTGGCAAACCTTTTGAATACAAATAGACCCATTTCCCGAGCAAACTTTTCCAGATGCCAACGAAAACGGTTGTATAAAATACACCGTAAATATTATAAAAAATAATCTGGCTATATGTGAATCTTTTATTTGCATCAGTTCAAAAATAGTTTATTTCTATTTTCCAAGTGCCAAGTAAAAAGTTAATTTTTATAACCAAGTCCTTATTTTTAGAATTCACAGTTCCCTTTTGTTTTTTTTAAAGTTTGTAACATATACCCTATCGTTGAAACAAAACGGAACTGAACTGTTGTTGGGTTCCGTAGTAACTTAATAATTAGTATTTTGAGCTACAAGTGCATAAACCATTGGGATTTTATTATCCAGGTGTTTAATTCTGAATTTTTTGGGCTCCCATTCAACGGTATGTCTAAAGCAATCATAAGGTGAATAATTGAATTCTTGCAAGGTGGAAATATTCAAATTATTTGAGATTAATGCAGTTACTATTTCTGCAATGCCGTGGTTCCAAGTAATCATTTCGGTTTGTATTGGCGCTGAAGTATCACCATAAGTCCCTTCTTCTACTTCCACTATAGGTGTGTCGTTAAAATAGCTGTAGTCAATTTGATTAAAATCACTATTAAACATCCATACCACCGGATGAAACTCTACGAAGACCAGTTTGCCCTTTGGTTTTAAAAATTGCGAAATCAAACTCGCCCAAAGATTCATATCGGGCAACCAGCCTACAACGCCATAACTGGTGTAAACGATGTCGAATTGCTCTGTCAAGTGATTGGGCAAGTCATAAATATCACAACAAATAAAAGTAGCATCTAATTCTAACTGCTCGGCTAAATTTCGAGCGTTTCGAATGGCTACATCTGAAAAATCAACAGCTGTTACTTCGGCTCCCAATCGACTTAAAGACAAACTATCTTGTCCAAAATGACATTGAAGATGCAAGATGGATTTTCCCTTCACATCGCCAAGTAAGTCGAGCTCGATAGCGTTTAGCGAGGTATTACCACTTAGAAAACCAGGTAAATCATAGAAGTCAGATTTTAAATGGTATGCCGTTCTGGTATTCCAAGCTTCTTTATTGATTGCTATATAATTTAAAATCTTGTTCATCGTAGGTTACTATTTGAAAATAAAAATCTAAAGTAGTTATTTTTAATACAAAAATACCTTGAGCTTCGAAATAACTTCAAATCGCTAAGGCATTAAGGGGTATATATAGCTGCATAATAAAACCACATTTGCCGCTGTATCATTTATTAAAACGCAATTCCATCTGAATATTGCAACGTTCGTAAGGACTAGGAAAACCCATGATTTTTTCAAAACCTAATTTTTGATACAGCGAAATAGCCGCCTTAAGTACTGTATTACTCTCCAAATAAAGGGAATTAGCCCCCAATTCTTTTGCTTTTTGAATGATAGCTTCACCAAGTAACCTCCCTATGTTTATCCCTTGAGCACTTGGCGATACCGCCATTTTAGCCAATTCAAAATCATAAGGAGCATTTTGCATTTTTATCAAGGCACAAACCCCCACTACTTCGCCTTTATATAGTGCTACAAATATATGCCCCCCAGGCTTTAAGATATAGTCATCTACATGATCTAAGGCTTTATAATCCGACTCTTCCATCGTAAAATAGGTCCCGATCCACTCTTCGTTTAATGCCTTAAAAGCAGTTCCATATTCCGGTTTAAAATCTACAATTTGTACATTTAGTTGTTCTCTGTTTTTTCGTTCTATACCCACCCGTCTGATAAGTGACTGTTGTTTTAGCAGGTATTCCCATTCATCAATTGCCTTCCACAAATCGTTTTCGGTAACTTTCGAAATAGCCTCTATAGCGGCATTAACATCTTGATATTGCACTTGAATTTTTTCGTTGATGTCCCAACCCTTTTTGGACAACCGAATCAAATTTCTACGTTTGTCGCTTTCATCTTTACGCTCCAGCACCAAGCCCTCCTCCAGCATCTCTCCGACTATTTTACTAACAGACGGATGGGAATGTCCAATTTCATCCGCTATGGCAGTAATCGTTCTTTCTGAAAGCGACAGCACATAGAAAACAGGAAACCACTTGGGTTGTAGGTCCACCTCATACATCTTATAGATACTATCAGCATCTGCTGTTATTTTGTCTGTCAATAGCCTTAAACGACTTCCAATAGCCATCTTTCCAGTATTTTTAAAATAATCCATATATCAATTACGTAATTAATTACGCAAATATAATTGTTTTTTAAAAACTAACCAAAAAAAAGCTTCCAACGCAAACAAATTAAATGAAGTATAAACTAGCACGAAAAAACGGGGTATCCTATTCCCTTAGTTTTGGTAGGTTTTTTTTAAAGCTATACAGGAGATGAAATAAGATATTGAGTCACTATAGGTCACGTATTTTATTTACATACCTACTTTTAGAACTCCAATAAATCAGGGAATTCTTTTGTTAATCGATGGCCTCCATACTGACTAAATACAATCGTTATTCTTTTGGAATATATTTACAAGGTGTTTTACGGGAGAGAAATTGGGAGTTGAAATGGGACAAAAAAAAATCTCCCTAAGCAGAATTGGAAGCCTGACATAGGGAGTAACGTTAGTCAAATAACAAACTTAACCAACAGTGCAATATTACGTAAACTAATTGGTTTTACCCGTTTATTAAGCAATTTTATTTATTTATTTTCAGACTTATTGCCTGTAAAAAAAACACAAGGCTAACAACAATTCTATCAATAGTTTAGAATCGATATGAAACGATTAAAATTTATCTAATACTATAAAAATGAGTCCGTTTTTGAAAATAAAATAAAATTAATTCCGAGATACTTCCAAAAAGACGTCGAATCGGGTCGTATTGTGTTCCTAATTTATAATTCTTAGTTTTTTCGAATACCTTCTTTCAACTAAATAATAAGTACACCCTACTTGCAAGCAGGCGTAGGAGACTATAAGCACCTAGTTCTTTTTTAAAATAACGCACTGCTACATACTACATCTTGTCTAAAGGGCTCGTTCCAAACTCTTTTTTATAGATACTCACAAAGTGATTAACGTTATGATATCCTAAATAAAATGCAATTTCACTTATCGATTTAAAATTACCGGTTTCCATTAGTTGTTTTGCGTACAAAAGTTTTTCTTTTCTAAAAAAGATAACAGGAGTTGTTTTATAGATACTTTTATACAAACGTCTGTATTTAGAAATAGACATATTTGCAATTTGCACTAAGGTTTCTATCCCCGGAAAAGGAACAGTAAAATCTGAAATAAGATATTCATGACTTTTAATAATTGCATCCCTATCTCGTTCGAATATAACGCTTTCATCCTCTTTGTTGTAAAGACTCTGTTTTTCTAAAAACAAACCTAACAAACTATACGTCACACTATTCATTAATAAGTTGTAGTACGGACTTTCTAGATTCTTCTTTTTTAAATCGTATAAAATCGATTTGCTTTTGCTGTCGATTAAACCATAAAAAAACAAATTATCATTAAGCATTTGACTGATATTATTGGATAATTGCTTACTGAGTAACAGTTCATTAATAAAAGATTTACGAATTAATATACGCAAAGAAAATTCTCTAACACCTGCTTTAGAAATATAAGTACTTTCCGTTCTACTATCCATAATCGCAAAACTCAATTTTGAATTTTCTCCAACCGTGTGTTTGACATTTTTAACAATGTGCTCGTTATTGTCATCAGATAAATCATAGCACAAAATCCAAAAATCTTCCTCTACTGGCATACGCGAAAAACTGATAGGTACTTTATACACTACATCAAAAACAAAAACAGACATGTCTGGATGTATGTTTAAAAAATAACTCGATCCCACAGCTAAATCTTCCGGAAAACGCATGATACTATCGTTTACAGTAATACAGCCCAATTCAGTAAAAAAATGAAGCATCCATTCTGAAGTCAATGAATAAAAATGCTTAAACTTTATAAGTGACTTTGAATTCATTACAATTGTTTTTGATATTCCTTTGGAAATAGCCCAAATGTTTCTTTAAAACATTTGGCAAAATAGGACGTACTGCAGTAATTCAGCTGGCTCACAACTTCATTGATTGTTAGGTTTTTTGACTCTAATAATTCTTTTGCTCTAAGCAATTTATTTTGGTTAAAAAAACTAGCAGGAGTTACTCCTGTAATCTTAACAAATAAATTTTTGAACTTGGAAGCAGACATGGCCACTTCTGTGGCTAAAAAGTCAATTCCTGGAAAGCGCTTCTCTATCGAATCTAACAACTGATTTTTGGAGGTTAGAATATTTTTAAAATCTTCAGGTGTTACTTTACAAATCAACATCTTATCGTTTGAAAATTCTTCCAGATATTTATATAATAAAGCGTGTACAACGCTTCTAAAGTGAATATCAAAAAAAGGATTGTCATAGGGTATTTTTCTAAACTCATTAATCAGGTTTAAACAATCAAAACTCATCCTATCCATTCGAACAATGGTATTCTTGGTATCATCAAATATTACTTCCGTATGATAACTCAACATTCCTTTGCTTTCCAAAGCCTGTTTTAATGCTTCTTTTTCGATAAAAATACCAATAGTAAAAAGGTTGCTGTTCTTTTTTATCAGATAATCGTTGGGTAAGACAACATCGTAAATACAAATATCATTACTCCATTTACTCAAACTTCGCACTTGATTATTTAGTGAAAATTCAACTTTTTTATCCGTAATCATAAAAGTGATGTCTACAAATCCGATATCGGGACTTCGATAGCTAACCAAAGTTTCTTCTTTAAAATAATTATCTATCAATAAAGCTGCTATATGCGGATCTCCTTCCATCACATATTGCGTCCCTTTATACACAGGAGTGTCGCCTTTAATAAAATTTCCTTCTATAGTACCTCCCATAGCGTCGGCTACCATATCAATAATTTTTTTTGCAGGGTCATATGTATGTCGAACTATTTTCAAAATGAATGCCTTTTAAGTTTTTATAAAAAATTTAATATCTAAAAATAACATTAATAAAAATAATACAAAAATATTTCAACTTAAATATATATTAAAAATAAAAATTATGTTTTAAATAATAATATCATATTAGATAATTTCGCAACAAATAAACTATTTAATAGATTTTTATTCAATTATGTACCAAAAACCAAACTTACTTTCCTCTTCCATTACAAAAATAAAAAAAGTATAACCTTTCGGGTTATACTTTAGCTCACATCTTCAACAATACAAGTCAAAAACAATATTATCACATGCTATTTAACGTATTAAATATATGAACCTCTATTTAATACATAATTATACATTAATTAACAAAAACCCACAATTAAATTGTGGGTTTTTGAATTTTAGGATTATAAATCTAAAACGATGAATTCACTTCGTCGGTTTTCTTCATGTTCTAAATCAGAACATTTAACTCCGTTTTTACATCTGTTGATTAATTGTGATTCTCCATAACCTTTACCACTCACACGACTTCTCGAGATTCCTTGATCAACAATCCATTGAATGGTTGATTTGGCTCTTCGATCAGACAAAGCCATGTTGTAAGCGTCTTTTCCTCGGCTATCGGTATGTGAACGCACATCAATTTTCATCTGTGGATATTCTCTAAGTACTTCAACCACTTTTGCTAATTCTATAGCAGCATCGGGTCGGATATTCGACTTATCAAAATCAAAGTATATCGGTTCTAATTTTAAAACTTTAAACAAGTCGTCCCCTTTTTTCACTTCAATTCGATTTTTCTCCAAACCGAAATCGACTTGAGTCATTCCATTTTCAGCAGGTAAATTTACCGTGACTTCAGCCGTGGTATATTCTTCTAAGCTCGAATTGATGCGGTAACGAGCGCCACATTTTAAGTCTTTAAAAGCAAACGTTCCGTCTGCTGCCGATTTTAGATTGGCAATTTTTTCAAAATTAGCATCGTACAAAATCAAGTCTGCATTTTCCAGCGGTAGTTTAGTACTTTTATCATATACCAAACCATAAATTCCCTGTATGCACTCCAAAGCTAAGCGGCGGGTTTCTAAAAACGAATAAATATCGTCTTTTCCGACACCTTCTGCCCGGTTAGAGCTTAAAAATCCTTTGCGCGATTCATAATCAATATAATAAGCAAAATCATCTAAAGCGCTGTTTGCAGGAGCACCAATATTTTGAACTTCGGAAAAACCTCCGTCGTCGTCAATTTTGGCCACATAAATATCCAGACCTCCCAGTCCTGGACGACCATCGGTTGAAAAGTAGAGTTCGTTGTCTGGTGTGATAAAAGGAAAGCTTTCCCTTCCTTCCGTATTGATGATTTTATCTAAATTAATTGGATTACCAAACCCCCCTGTACTTAAAATTTCAACTTTATACAAGTCCGATTGTCCAAACCCACCTTCGCGATCGGAAGCAAAATACATCCATTTTCCATCCGCCGTCAAGGCAGGATGCGCGGTACTAAACTGATCCGAATTAAATGGTAATGCCTCGATATTGGTCCACTTACCCTCTTTTAAAGTCGCTTTATAAATTTTCAAAAGCGTGGTCTGTTTTAAATCTCTACCGCGTTTGCCGTTTAAAAAATTATTTCGGGTAAAATAAACGGTTTGTCCATCTGCACTAAACACTGGAGTCGATTCATTAAACTTACTTCGAATTTCTTTGGCGAAAGGTTTCAGTTTACCAACACTACCATCAGATTCCATTTCAGCAGCATATAAACTACTAAATGATTCGCCGGTCCACGAATGTATCTTTTTAGATACAGAACCGGTATCACGCGCAGAACTAAAAATAAGCTGGTTGTTATAAACCGTTGCTCCATAATCGGAATAACGACTGTTTATATTTAAATTATTCATGTTAAATCTGCCGGAATTGGCTTTGATTTCTTCCAGATAATTTTTGTGTTCTTCAAACAAAGCACCACGACTATCAGCTACTTCTTGCATTTTAAATTTCTCTAAGTATGCATCTGACTCTGTGTAGTCACCCACTGCTTTAAGTGTTTGTGCATAACGGTAATAATACTCAGCTGTAGTTGGGTTGTTTCCCAACTGACTAAACATTTTTGCATACCACTCGTTGGCTTCCGCCAGTTTTCCATTAAAATAGTAGGAATCGGCCAAATTACGTGATAATCCTACAGATTCATAACCTGCCTTTGTAATGCGTTCGTAAATTTTTATCGCTTCAATATAGGCGTATCGCTCTACATTTTTATCGCCTAATTTTTCTTGATTGACTTGTGCTTTAACAATAAAACTCATCAGCAAAAATCCAACAATAACTATTTTATGTATATTTTTCATCATATTCGGTCCAATTAAAAGAATCTTGGTGTTGTGATTCGGTTAAAGCGATTGAATAATTCAAATCGCAAAAATATTTCGTGAGACCCCGAATTGTAATGAGACAATTTGGACGTTTCCGCATCATAAGCATATCCGACAAACAAACCGTCGGTAACCTGAAATCCTACTAATCCACTAAAGGCAGCATCCCAACGGTAAGCCGCTCCTACAACAAACCTTTCTTGAATCATAAAATTCGCAGATACATCGACTTGCAGTGGTGCGCCCTGAATCGCTTTCATCAAGAATGCGGGTTTTAATTTTAAGCTCGGACTCAAATCAAACACATGACCTCCTATCAAATAAAAGTTCATTTTTTGTTTCATAGTAGTGATGTCGTTGTCGTCATACCGATCGGTCTCTAAGAAATTGGGAACAGAAAGTCCTACATAAGTCTTATCGGAATGCAGGTACAAACCGGCTCCAATATTTGGACTAAACTGATTACTGATATTTTCATTAAACATCACGTCGTTGGGATCATAAATATTTAATTTAGAATAATCCACATCGAGTAAATTGGCCGTTGCCTTTACCCCAAACGACAATTTATAAGTTCTGTTTAGATCGATGGTGTATGATAAATCGGCTGAAATGTTATTTTCTTCCATGGCTCCAATGCGGTCGTTTGTAAAAGATACTCCCAATCCCAATCGCGATTCGCCAAGTGGTGTATGTACCGAAATATTGGCTGTTTTTGGCGCTCCATCCATACCGACCCACTGGGTACGATACATTCCAAAAATACTCATCACCCCCCTGGAGCCCGCGTAAGCTGGATTCACATTTATGGTGTTATACATGTATTGCGTATATTGAGGATCTTGTTGAGCTTGAACGGGGGATGCTACTCCTAAAAAAAGAATCCCTAAAGCCAAACCTTTGATTTTATTCTCTATTTTCATCTGTCTCGTTTTAGTTGTTTTCTAAATGTAGATATCCTGATTTCTTAATCATACGACTTCCATTCTTATCTGTAAATTCGTAATTAACGATATAGAAATACGTTCCAGTTGGTAGTTTATCCTTTTTCTTAACAGTAACTCTTCCATCAGAATATCCTCTAAACACATTGTCGTAAGTGTTGTAATTATCCGTATCAAAAACCTTAACCCCCCAACGGTTGTAAACCTGAACTGTATTGTTTGGAAATTTCTCTATGTTTTTAATGATAAAGTAATCATTTTCACCATCGCCATTAGGACTTACCGCATTGTATATAACCACTTCATCATCGTCAATCCAATCGCCTTTAAGAGCCGCGAGAGTGAAAACGCCGTAACCGTCCACTTCTGCAATACTGGTAACCGTTTTAGCGCCCATATCCACAATACCACCTTGATCTACCCATATATTCTTATTGGTATCCCAACGAACAATACGCAAATTCTTTTCCGCATCTTTAATCACATCGTCTGGAGTGGTTCGTTTGTCCCAACTTAGGGTCAAGATTACATCTGTTTTTCCCGCATCTTTTTCGATGGTCCAATACTCCTTATTATCAATCAGCTCTATGCCTGCTGCTTTGTTATCATGAGGTTGTTTTGGATTGGAGTTTTTTAAGTAGTATTTGCCCGAAAAACTTCCTTGTAAGTCCTTAGGTGCAGAAATACGTGCAAAACGATAAAACCCTTCATCACCTATAGGATAAGTAAATCCTTCATCACCGTTTTTTTCCACTTCTCCATCAGCATGACTGTTATCGGAAACATTTATTGCTTTAGCTCCGCGTTCAAAGACCATAGCTCCCTTTAGGGAATCTATTTGAACAATACCATCTTTAAAATTTGCAGTACCTGAAATACTCATGTCGTTCTGCAATTCAAAAGCACGAACAGTCGTCGGATTATTAAACAACACATCATAAAATCCACTAGGCGCTGAGCCCAGTAAATTTTGTGTCCCTATGCCGCCTTCATAGGGTTGAAAAACCGCATAGGAACTTTTTTTAATACCGTCAAAAGTATATAGCCCCTCGTTGGTAAAATGAGAATAGAAATAGAATCCTCCATCGTTTTGAACCGTTGCTCCATTTTCATTTATAAAGGAAAAAACAGTCGATACATTGGTCTCTGGTAGGATAATAAAAAGTCCTTCATTGACCGTTTGCCCAAATCCTAATACAGAACTCAAAGACAAACACAACAGATATTTATTTTTTAAAATTTTCATACTTGTTTTATTTTACTTTTTGGTAAATCATCGGATTTGTAATTAACAAACTTCTTTCCGGAACTTCTGTCATCGTACAATCTGGACATACTGGATAATGAGGATCTGTAGGATTTAACGGATTTTTTGCTGTAGAATTTTCAGTAATTGTACTTCCAGTATGATCTTTTCCGCTAACTGTTGCTTGGTTATATACTTTACCCAAAATTAAATCGTCGTCGGTAATTATATAAGTTCCACTAAACGTAGTACTATTAATTTCGCCTGCATTTAAGGTAATAGGGCCACCATTCACGGTAATTAATGGGTCAGTAATGGAAATATTAGTTATAGGAACATTACCTGTATTCGTAACTTCAAAAGTATAATGTATGCGATCTCCTACTTCGGCAAAGCCATCACCTCGAGGATTCTCAAACACCCCGTGTTTTACAAGTGTAAATAAAGCTTTCTTAGGTCGAATCAAACACATGTCATCAATAATTGGCGTATCGTCACAGTCAAAAATATTGATTTGCGTTGTACTGCTGGTTCCATTTCCCATCACTCCATAGTTTTTTGCTCCTGCAAAACAAAAACGATCATTTTCCTCCGTGGTATAAATGGTAAAAGAACCTCCTAATGACACATAGGTTCCATGGTGACCTGGTGTAAAACCATTTGGAACTCTTGGATATACAATCGAACTCTGATAATTACCCATACCTAATTTACTGGAATGGTTTTGTCCCCATAAATAAATAGTTCCATCGCTAGTAATCGCTCCAGCTGAAGGGTATAAAGCATCGTGATCTTGAGCATTCAGAAACTCAACATTAGTTAATTCTACTCCTAATTCCTTTTTTACTGTTGTCCAAGTGTTGTTGTTAATTTGGTTACCTATTCCTAATTGCCCTCTAATATTATCACCAAACGCGTATATTTTTTTAGACACTTTATTTAAAGCATAATAAGTAGATCCCGTATTTCCATCGGCACTATTTGCTGTCATCGCAATAGACTTTAGTTCATCCGCTGGAAACGGTAAGGACATTTTTACAGGAGTTTTTATTACACTCTGTCCAAGTCCTGCACCTAATGCCGCTTTATCTCCCCAGGTGTAAAAATCCCCAGAATTGGTTACAGCAAAAATGGCATGTGTCGTTGCTTTTACCAACTTAACATCCGTTAAATAACCTCCCCCAAGACCTCTAACTTTATTCCATCCAAGAGGATCGGGAGTCGTAACTCCGAATATACCCGAATTTGAAGCATTTCTCGAAGCGACATATACCTCACCAGTATGAGTTAACAATACTACTACCTTATAAGCTGCGGTAATATATCTGATATCATTTGCCACCACTCCGGCTGGTAAAGCTACTGGCGCAAAAGCCGATGTGCTTTTCATAAAGGGTGGAAAACCAGCGTAAGGATCTCCCCACGCATATAAACCCGTTGTAGTAACCAGTAAAAACTGTGTCATATTAGATGATGACGATGACAAAGTAGCTAAACGTGGTGTTCCTGTATAATTATATCCATTTTCCGGCGTTACAGCTACTGGTGTGGCGTTAACCGAATTAACAGTACCTGCAGGTTCTGCCGACATCCCGAATACTACAAATCCATTTTCTGTCTTCACAATATTACTGAAATGAGAACTCACTAAGGGATCACTCTCATTATCACATAAATCAAGTCCTTGAGCTTGAGCAGTTTGATTCCCCAACCATCCAAAGACCAAAAACAGTGCTATAAAAAGAAAAAACTTCTTTTTCATCTTTTCAAGAACTGGATTGTTGGAATTATTTTTTATTTCTACACCTAAGTTAACTTGGGAAAGAAATTCCTTTTGGTTGTATTTTTTCATCATATTTGTTTGTTTTATAAACAGACCTTATTTCCTTACACCTTGTTTTATAAATCACCTGCTAACCTAATTACTTTCATTTTGATTTATAGTCCCTTTCCAATTCAAAGGTCTGGTTTCTATTACTAAATATTTTACTTCATTTAAAACTGCATAGCACTATCCTTACTATTCCAGTGCTATGCAGCTTATATAGAAACTATTTCACAACAAATACAATATTCATATATGACGCTCTTGTTGCTTTACCGGTGATGGTATAGCTAAGTATACCCGAATCAGTAATACTCAAATTAGAAAAAACATTGCTATCATAATAGGTAATGAAAAAATCTAATTGATCTGCCCCCAAAGTTGGTATAGAAGTAGTTGCGTTAGTATTCTTAACCAAATTCGGATTACCGGTTCCTTTGAATTGCGCTAAATACTCTGCATGCAAATTTTTAGTAAATGTTCCAGGAGTACTAGTATCAAATACCACTGCCGGCATATAGAAGAATTTTGGCATAGCTGCTTTGACCGCAACGGAGTATTCTGTTTTATCAACTGATACTGTTGGTGTTACAATTACATCTGTATTTGCCCCAACTACCGTAGTCGTCTTTTGTCCTTGGCTTAGTTCTGATTTATTAATCCAAACCGGTGTACCTGCAGCATTAGTTGTCAATACTAAGTTATTTCCTTCTGAATTCATATCAATCGGTTTAATGGTTCCATCAAGAATCTTATCTGAAGTCACAGCTCCTGTTTTAATATTGGCTGATACCGCTTTTAGTAAAGAAGTTTGTGAATCACCTAGTAATTCTAAATCCGTCGATGTAAATGCTTTACCATTTTTAATGTTTGCAGCATCTACTGATGGTGTTACTGGTGTCCAATGGGTTCCATTAAAAGTCAACACTTCATTATCTCTTGGAGACACTGTACTCACTGGCGTCGTTTGAATACGTCCTACTACTGTATTGGTATTTGGTCCAGTAACATCTCCTGCTAAAGTAACCCCTAAACCTGCACCGTCTGTAGCAACTGTATAAGTAGTTTCATCACCCGATGGACTCGCTGTAACAACAATACCCGCACCTGCTGTAACAACAGTTGTTTTTTGAGCGCCTTGAATAGCTGCTTTAGAAACATTTACTTTGTATTCAGTATTATTGTTACTTGGTGTTGCGGTTACCGTAGTATTCTCCCCATCAACAACGGTTACCGTTTTTTGTCCCGCTTGAATAGCATTGGTCAAATCAATGGCTGTAGAAGCTACTCCGTTTACAGAAGTCATTAACGAACTTCCCGTTATAGAATTCACTACACTTTCAACAAGATTCGCTTTGGATACTACCCCGTTTACCGTTGAAACTAAAGTATTCGTTCCTTCTTTGGTTAAAACATTTGTAATCACTGGAATAATTGACGATGTATCTACCCATATCGTACCGTTTCCACCTGGATTAGTTACTAACATTTGTCCGGCACTACCTGGTGTAATGGCTATTTGAACATTTCTTAAAGTAGCATCATTACCATCCGTTACTGTAATCCCAGTTCCCGTAAGATTTCCTTTGGTCACTTGAGTTGGTGTCGCTGGCTTCCAATTGGTTCCATCGAATGTTAATACTTGTCCATCATTAGGTTTCACTGCACTCACCGGTGTAGTTTGAATACCTTGCACAACAGTATTGCTGTTTGGTCCTGTAACATCACCTGCTAGATTAACTGCACCACCTGAACCGTCTGTAGCAACTGTATAAGTAGTTTCATCACCCGATGGACTCGCTGTAACAACAATACCCGCACCTGCTGTAACAACAGTTGTTTTTTGAGCGCCTTGAATAGCTGCTTTAGAAACATTTACTTTGTATTCGGTATTATTGTTACTTGGTGTTGCGGTTACCGTAGTATTTTCGCCATCAACAACGGTTACTGTTTTTTGTCCGGCTTGAATAGCATTGGTCAAATCAATGGCTGTAGAGGCTACTCCGTTTACCGAAGTCATTAACGAACTTCCTGTTATGGAATTCACAACACTTTCAACAAGATTCGCTTTAGCTTCGATCCCATTAACCGTAGAAACTATAGTATTCGCTCCTTGTTTGGTTAATGTATTGGTCGTTGTTGGAAGTACAGCTGATTTATCTATCCATTCCGTTGCATTACCTGCTGAATTAGTAGCCATAATCTGCCCAGCTCCCCCTGGTGTTATTGCAATTTGAGTATTTTTCAAAGTTGCATCTGTACCGTTGGTCACTGAAATACCCGTTCCCGTAAGATTTCCTTTCGGTATTTCAATATTATTAAATTTATTTACCAATTCATCAATGGCACCTTGAACATCTATTGCTGTTAGTCCCGAAGTCGTATTGTTATAAATTATATGACTGGCATTGGTATTAATTTCGGTTAAATTGTTTCCCAAATTATCCTTAAAAGTATAGATTCCGTTAGCATAAGTAACATTAACCATACTTGGGTCAAAAGTAACTTCTGCATCAACTTCATTTTTATAGGTATAGGTACCGTTAGCGTTTTTAGTTAAAGTAGTCGTCTTTTCACTCATTCCTACCAAATCTTTGATGTTGATTATGTTAGAGGCTCCTGCTTCATCTTTAAACGTAATTGTTCCGTTTACAGTATCTGCAACTAAACTAGTCAAGGTTTCAAAAGATTTAACCGCTCCTTTAATGTCAACGGTTTTCACATCGCCCTTTTCATCTTGATAGGTCAAGATACCCGTAGCTGCAGTATAACCTAATATAGTTAAGGTTTCATTGTCTTTAACAATGTCTCCTAAATTAATTACATGCGTGTCTCCCGCTTGATCAACATAGGTAAACTGAGTTCCGTCGTAATAAACGTTACCGCCTACGTACGTATTGGTTAAGTTGGTAATCAACTCTTCTAATACCGTCGTGTTAGTAATGATTTCCTTGAAATTATTGATAACATCGGCCGGTACATCGATCGTGGTTTCAGTACCGTTTTCAGAGGTATAAACATAAGTACCTTTTGGTCCTTTTACCAAAGTAGTGATGGTTTCCGCTCCTGCTACTACCATCGATTTGATATCAACGGTTACTGGTGTACCCGCTTCGTTTACATAAGTAATTGTACCTGCGGTATAATCTGCCTCTAAAGTCGTGATCGTTTCAAAATTATCGATCGCTCCTTTGATGTCTAAGGTTGTAATAGAACCCTCCTCATCTTGATAGGTCAAGATACCCGTACCTGCTGTATATTTTAGAATAGTCAAGGTTTCATTTTCCTTAACAATGTCTCCTAAATTAATTACATGCGTGTCTCCCGCTTGATCAACATAGGTAAACTCCGTTCCGTCGTAATAAACGTTACCGCCTACATACGTATTGGTTAAGTTGGTAATCAACTCTTCTAATACCGTCGTGTTAGTAATGATTTCCTTGAAATTATTGATAACATCGGCCGGTACATCGATCGTGGTTTCAGTACCGTTTTCAGAGGTATAAACATAAGTACCTTTTGGTCCTTTTACCAAAGTAGTGATAGTTTCCGCTCCTGCTGCTACCATCGATTTGATATCAACTGTTACTGGTGTACCCGCTTCGTTTACATAAGTAATTGTACCTGCTGTATAATCTGCCTCTAAAGTCGTGATCGTTTCAAAATTGTCGATCGCCCCTTTGATGTCTAAGGTTGTAATAGAACCCTCCTCATCTTGATAGGTCAAGATACCCGTACCTGCTGTATATTTTAGAATAGTCAAGGTTTCATTTTCCTTAACAATGTCTCCTAAATTAATTACATGCGTGTCTCCCGCTTGATCAACATAGGTAAACTGAGTTCCGTCGTAATAAACGTTACCGCCTACGTACGTATTGGTTAAGTTGGTAATCAACTCTTCTAATACCGTCGTGTTAGTAATGATTTCCTTGAAATTATTGATAACATCGGCCGGTACATCGATCGTGGTTTCAGTACCGTTTTCAGAGGTATAAACATAAGTACCTTTTGGTCCTTTTACCAAAGTAGTGATAGTTTCCGCTCCTGCTGCTACCATCGATTTGATATCAACTGTTACTGGTGTACCCGCTTCGTTTACATAAGTAATTGTACCTGCGGTATAATCTGCCTCTAAAGTCGTGATCGTTTCAAAATTATCGATCGCTCCTTTGATGTCTAAGGTTGTAATAGAACCCTCCTCATCTTGATAGGTCAAGATACCCGTACCTGCTGTATATTTTAGAATAGTCAAGGTTTCATTTTCCTTAACAATGTCTCCTAAATTAATTACATGCGTGTCTCCCGCTTGATCAACATAGG
>JBEBUC010000009.1:0-123673 GCA_040393465.1 Flavobacterium sp.
TGCGAAGGTTTCCCAACGGATTTACAGTCCGTCCTCGTTGGCCGCTTGAGTATCTCCCCTCAAACCTTGTGTTTGTTTCTTTTCTTTGAGCCGATAGAGGGACTCGAACCCACGACCTGCTGATTACAAATCAGCTGCTCTAGCCAGCTGAGCTACACCGGCGGCTTCAATAAAAAAAGCCCGCTATTTCTAACGGACTGCAAATGTATATATTTTATTTGTTAAACAAAACTTTTTTTAATTTTTTTTGCCCTTTATAGATGAGATTTTATTCTTTCTTTACGTTTAAGCAACAATCGCTCTAAAGAATCACCACACAAATCTACCGCTTCTTCAAAAGTTTTAGCCACCTTCTTTACAATCAACTCATCTCCAGGAACCAAAATCTTAACATCAACACATTTGTTTTCTTTATCACTGCCGTTATCCAACTTTAAAAACACATCAAAAGTAACTATCTTATCATAGTACTTTTCTAACTTAGTCAGACGTTCATTTATAAAATCTACTAACTTTCTATCGACGTTAAAATTAACTGCTTGAATGTTTACTTTCATAATTACTTGTTTTTTCAATTAAAAATCTATTTGTCTTTCTTGATCCGAGGATGCGCATTTTGATAAACCAATTTTAGCTGATCCAAACTCGAATGAGCATAAATCTGAGTTGACGATAAACTCGCGTGCCCCATTAATTCCTTAATCGCATTGATATCTGCTCCATTGTTTAACAAATGAGTCGCAAACGTATGTCGTAACATATGCGGACTTTTCTTTTCCTTCGAGGACACATGACTAAAGTACTTATTTATTAATCGATATACAAATGTTTCGCTTACTTTATTAGCGTGTTTCGAAATTATTAACACTTTAAAATCGGCATCAGCAACCAAAGACGCCCTCAGTAACAAATAATGCTGTAATAGCTGCTTTAAAGGCTTAATCATAGGCAATAATCGAACTTTATTGCGTTTTCCATACACGCGGACTACATCGCTATAAAAATCCAAATCACCCACTTCCAAAGTCAGTAATTCCGCACGACGCAAACCCAAAACATACAGCAACTCCACAACAACACGATCGCGAACCAACTCAAATGAATCCGTGGGATTAAATTGCCCCAAAACCGCTCGAACTTCTGTAATCGAAAAGGGAACCTGAATTTTTTTTTCTACCCGCAAGGAAATATGCGTTTTTAGAGGATGCTGCGCCACCAATTGTAATCGCAAAAGAAATGAATAAAACGATTTTAAAGCACTCATTTTGCGATTGATTGTGTTGTTCGACAAGCCCTCTTCTGAAAGCGCCACCACCCACGACCGTATGTGGTCATAATCCACATCGAGATACTCCACTTCGGTAGCAGCAGCTAAAAACAACAAAAACGCCTCTACATCACCCGAATACGCCAACACGGTTTTTGGAGAAAAATTTTTCTCTTTAACGAGGTAATCCACATATTTTAAAACATCTGTATTCATCAAGTTGCTTTTATCGTCTTTTAAAGGTTTCTAATACCCCCCGCTATCAAACCTATATAGGGTTTTTATGAATCCCTTTGATGTTATCATTTTAGTGCACAAAAAAACCGTTACAACAAAGTTAAACACTTTATCATAACGGTTTATATTTAATTCAATGATTAAAATGCTAGATTTCTACAGCATCTCTTAATCCTTGAACGTAAGCAGCTTTCTGCATTTTTGCTCTTTTGGTGATCGAAGGTTTCGAAAACGCCTGACGAGATCTCAATTGACGCAAGGTTTTAGTCTTGTCAAATTTACGTTTGTAACGCTTTAGCGCTCTATCGATATTTTCTCCGTCTTTAATTGGAATGATTAACATAGTATATACACCTCCTTTCATTTATGTGGGTGCAAAGGTATTGCTTTTTATTTAACCAACATAGTAATTTTAAAAAAAAGCGTCGTACTGTTGTTAATTTACTTTTCACCAGCCTACATCAAACATGTAAATTCATTACGCTTTCTTTTGATTTAACCAATCCTTAAAATCATTTACCCGCTCTCTACTTACAATAATTTCATCCTCACTATAGGTTGTAAGACTAATTTTTAATCTAGAATTTATATGCACACTGATTTCTCGAATCGCTGCTAGCGCTATAATCTGTTTTCGATTGACTCTGAAAAACTGACTGGGATTTAATGCTCCTAAAACCTCTTCCAAAGTTTGTTCGTCCAACAAGTAATTCCTATTCGAATTGGTGTGTATAAAAACACCTCTATGCCTTATAAAAACACATTCTACTTCCAGAATCTCCACCATCTTTATTTGAGCCCCTAGCCGTACTAAAAATCGTTTTTTATACGCTATTTCATAAAACCGCTGCCGAACATCCTCCAAATTCAGAAGGGTTTTACTAAAGGTTCGGTATTTATCCAAAGCCGACATCAACTCTGGTTGGTCGATGGGTTTTAATAAATAGTCAACACTGTTAAACTTAAAAGCTCTAAGCGCGTATTCATCATAAGCAGTAGTAAAGATAATCGAAGAACGCAAACTCACGGTATCAAAAATATCAAAGGAGAGTCCGTCTGCCAATTGAATGTCGGCAAAGATTAAATCGGGCTCTGCTTCGCTACTAAACCAAGCAATCGCCTCCTGTACGCTGTGCAAGACTCGGGTTACTTGAAAACCGCAACGTTCAATCTCTCTAACCAAAAGTCTGGCTGCTGGCCTCTCATCTTCTATGACTACAATTCTCATTTTTCTATTTTTTACAAGCTATCAAAGGCAATTTAACCACAAAAAGACCGTTTTTACAGTCGATACAAACGGGACGTGCTGTCAACATTTTATACCTTTGTACAACATTACTTAGCCCTACTTTAGATTCCTTAGACCAGCTTTGTTTTGGATTAAGAGTATTGGTTACCACCAAATAATCCCTTTCTTTAGAAACAACCACTCTCAAAGGGTTTGCCAAATCGGTCTGATTGTGCTTTAAAGCATTCTCTAATAAAATCTGCAAGCTCAGGGAAACCAATTGGAAGTCTTCTTCACTTTCATCAAAGGCTTCTATAGTAAATTCCAGTCCACTTTCAAATCGCAATTCCAACAATTGCATATACCGACGCGCAAAATTCAATTCCGCCACTAGCGGCACCAAGTCTTTGTTTTTTTGTTCCAAAACATAACGATATATTTTGGAAAGCGATCGCGTAAACACTTCTGCTTGTGTTGGGTTTTCTTGTATTAGTCCTGTCAATACATTAAGACTGTTGAAAAGAAAATGAGGGTCCAACTGGTTTTTCAAACTCTGTAATTGAGCCAATTGGCTCTCTGCTTTCCTATTTTGCTCGCGCTGTTGCTGCTGTAAATAGGCCTTATAGAACATCCAGCCAAATACTGCCGTTAAGACTATAATCGTAATAATCAAAGGCAGTACCAAGTTATGGAATGAAAAATTTTTAAGAAAATCCGCAAGCTCCGAAAAACTTGAAACCCCATTAAAAATAACTTCCGTAATTATTACAAAAAAAACCGTAATCAACAGACTACACGGAATAAAAACCAAGATTCGTTTTTTATATTCCGCATCGTTCTTTATTGTCCTGATGATGAGCAACGACAACAAAACATTAAAGATATAGATACAAAAACTGAATCCAAAATCAACGAATACCTCCTTGAACAAATAAGGCGTCCATTCCAAAACTCCTGTAGCAGCGTACTTAAAGCAAAGCAAAAGCAACACGACAAACCCTCCTACGAAAACAGCTCCAAACACTTGTTTTTTTACCTGATTCATACTATTCATTATCACATGTTTTAAGTAATTCTGCGAAACGTTTCTTTTCCCAATTCGGATAATATGCCCTTTCAGTAGTATTCGAATTTTCTAGCTTTAATTTAATTTCCCTCAACTGCACGCAAAACGGTTTTAGGTCTTGACTATAAAAGCGGGCCACCTCCATTTGAAAAGCCATTTTTTCAAGCGCCACACGCGGGTTCCCTGGATCCAATTTCAAAGCTCGATCATACAAATTCAATATGACTTCAGTTAGATACACCCCTTTATTAATTGGATCTGTTGTTAATTCAGCGGTATAGCTAAAGGCTAATAACAGCAACCATTCTGCATTTTCTTCCTTTGTTAATTGTGCTTCCACAACTTCTCTTGCCTTTGAAAACAAGCGAATTTTCTCTTCAGAATTGTTTGTTCTAAATGCTTGCTTAAGCTCGGTTAGGGCTAAATAATATTTCGGAATCCAATTGGTATTATCCGTAGTCACTAGCTTTTCCAATTGCGTTATCGCCTGAGTAAAATTGCCGTTTTCGACAGTTATCATCGCACGTTGCATCTGCACATCATAGTCACTTTGCGCATGTACTATTATCGCACTAAAGGTTAAAATAAAAATAATTAGTTTTCTCATATCGCTCTATTTTTTTAAAGATTAAAATATACTGTGACAAATATATCCGGAGAACTCCATAAGAAAAAAAACATCGGTTTGATCTGTAAAAATTAAGGTTTGAATTGTTCGCTTGGACGATTGGTTTAGTAGGCACACTTAGAAATTATAAAAAAAGTAGCCAGAAAAATAAAATTTCCCTGGCTACTTTTTTGTTTTGCAAAACATCTATCAGTAGGTGTGACCCGCCATGTTGTAGTAAAATGTTTTTCTATTCATTCAAACACCTTTTGTTCTTTTTAATTGGAACACGTAGTTTTATCTAGTTTTCGAGCCTGATCTTCACCCCATTTTGGATAAAAAGGGATGTCTGATTTTTGTTTGTCAAATGCAGCTAAAGCTTTTTTAAGATCGGGGCAATATACCGATTTATCTTTACCAAAATAATCGGCTTCTTTTATAAAATAGGCAGCCTTACCATATAACGCTCTAGGATTGTTCGGTTCCAATTCCAAAGCTTCATCATACAAATCCATCACTTTCTGTGACAAGGCTTTTTTACCCAAAGGATCTATACTCACTTCTGAACTGTAGTTTAATGCTAATAGTATTAACCACTCCGCCTGATTCGAGCTAGCTAAATAACTTTCAATACTATTTCGCGCTTTGTCAATTTGATTCATCTTATCTCTATGATTGGTTACGTCAAACGAATTGGTCGTTTCCAATAGGGCCAAATAATAAGCAGGAATCCAGTTTTCTTTATTGTCTTCGGCCAGCTTATCAAAAAACATGGTCGCATTTTTAAGATCTCCTTTACTCCAGAGTTCTATAGCTTTTTCCATAGACGGCTTCCCCAATGGTGGTGCTTTTCTCTGTACTGGAGGACGCTGTTTTTTTACTGGTGGCGTCTTTCTTTGTGCCCAAGCACCCACCGATATTAATAAGCATAAGAAAATAAGTATTTTTTTCATATTTTATAGTATTGAGGTTTAATAACTGTTTATTCTACTAAAGTAGGTAAACTTAAAAAAGAATTAGATAATTTCAACTTTTAATGTAATTTTTTTTTATAGCGGATCGGCAAATAGGCAGATAAGTAAATTCGCTTTGGAGTGTGATACTTTTGAAATTACTATATATAGGGAAAGCAGATATGCGGATACGTGTATTCATAAAAGAAGAGCCTTGTGGATTTATTTATGCGCTTCCATAGCATAAAAAAGTCAGGGTTTTGACAACGCGCTGTAAGTGAATCTAGCTTAAACAAACAAAGACGGTCTTTTCGAGACCGTCTTTGTGCTGTATTATAAAGTTATGGGCACATCGGTGTGCGACACTATACTTAAAATCGAATGGGTTAATTAGGTCTATAAACCACTGTTCAGAACAAACTCATCCGAATTATTTTTAAATCCACCTATTGTATCTTAGTGACTAGTCGTCAATAATTAGCGAATACTTAGTCTTTTAAGACATTTCTTGAAATGACTAATTTTTGAATTTCCGTAGTTCCCTCTCCAATAGTACATAATTTAGAGTCTCTATAGAATTTTTCAACTGGAAAATCTTTGGTATATCCGTATCCTCCGTGGATTTGAATAGCCTCCGAAGAAACCTTTACACAAACTTCCGACGCATACATTTTAGCCATAGCCCCTAACTTAGTCATCGGTTTATGGTTGTTTTTTAAATACGCTGCTTTGTGCAACAACAATTCTGATGCTTCGATTTCCGTAGCCATATCTGCCAATTTAAAAGCAATAGCTTGGAAAGAACTGATCGGTTTTCCAAATTGATGTCTTTCTTTTGAATATTTTAAAGCCGCTTCATAAGCTCCTTTAGCAATACCTAAAGATAAAGCTCCAATAGAAATACGTCCTCCGTCTAATATTTTCATAGCTTGGATAAATCCTTCTCCTACTTCACCTAGACGATTATCGTCTGAAATGCGGCAATTGTCAAAAATCAACTCTGCCGTCTCCGAAGCTCTCATTCCCAATTTATTTTCTTTTCTACCACTTGAAAAACCGGGGGTTCCCTTTTCAATTACAAAAGCAGTCATGCCTCTTGAATCTCCTTTTTCTCCCGTTCTTACAATTACTACCGCTACATCTCCTGAGATGGCGTGTGTAATAAAGTTCTTCGCACCATTAATTACCCAATAATCACCGTCCTTAACTGCAGTAGTATTCATACCTCCTGCGTCTGAACCGGTATTGTGCTCCGTTAATCCCCAAGCTCCAATCCACTCTGCCGTAGCTAATTTCGGAATCCATCTTTTCTTTTGTTCATCATTACCAAAAGTTAAAATATGATTGGTACACAAAGAGTTATGTGCTGCAACAGAAAGTCCAATAGACGAATCTACTTTGGATATTTCTTCAACAATGGTGATGTACTCGTGGTATCCCAATCCAGAACCTCCTAATTCTTCTGGTACTAAAACACCCATAAATCCCATTTCACCTAATTTTTTAAATAAATCAACAGGGAAAAATTGTGCTTCATCCCACTCCATAATGTGTGGGCGGATATTTTGTTCAGCGAAGTCTCTGATTGACTGTGCAATCATCGCTTGGGTTTCATTATAGTCGAAGTTCATTGTACTGGTTTTTATATTTCTTAAAAAGCCAAATATAAGCTAATTATCTCCAATTTGTCAAGTGGGAAATTCACAATATTTTCAAATTCCTTTAAATGTTTCAAATCTCCATTATTACTTCTATAAATTACTATCTCCCTAGCAATATGATAGTTAATATACGGTATTTTACTTATTTCATCAAGTGTTGCTGTATTCACATTAGTCTTCCTAACTACAACCGAATCTAAAATACCAAAATATTTATTTAAATTATCGACACTCTCTGGGCTAAGTCCCCAAATAAAATTAAGTTGTTTCATGTGAACAAAGCCTTTTAGACGGTTTCTTTCGTTAATAATTCGATCCGAAAAAACCGGTCCGATTCCTCTAACTTGCATCAGCTCTTCTCGAGAAACCACATTGATGTCTTTGATTTCTGTTACTGCTGTTACAAGGGTTGGACTTGGGGTTAACTGTGGTCGTTTGGAACTCAAAGTCCATTGTGGAAATTTAAAATAGATAGAAATACTATCCAACCATTGTTGAGACACTCCTGTTATTTTCTGAAATTCTGCTGCCGAAGACACATATTGGTTTTTTTCGCGATAAGCGTGTAGTTTATCTATTTCTTCTATGGTCATACCCAACGAATACCCCTTATAGTCGGAAATAAAATTGGGGTTAAAAGGCTTTAGTTCTACCCGTGATTTAGTGGCTAAAGCCACGGAGTCTAGGATGAGTTGCTGGGCACTCCATTCCGCGTCAAAGGGCTCATCGACTACTTTTGTCTTCCCCCAATTGATATACAAAAAATAAATTATTTGAAATACGACAATTAATAAAGCGAGTAATAGTATTCCAACCCGTTGCGAACGGGTGACATAAGGAATGTTATTTAGCCATCGTTTTTTCACTGTTAATGCTATTCCATTTTTTAAACTTAAGAGCTTAAATATAAAAAAAAAGAATCGAACCTAACCGCTATAAATCAAAAACAGAACTGCGTTTGGTGTAAACCAAGTCCTTAATACGCACTATAAAAGCCAAAGTAAGGTAAAAGGCAAAAGCCAATCCCAAGGTAAAAAAGGATAAGTAAATAAAGAAGAAACGCACACTACTGGTACGCATACCAATACGATCTGCTAAACGCGCCGATACTCGGAAACCGTGTTTTTCAAAAAAGTATCTAATATTATTAATCATTATTCTTTGATTGGAATACAAATATAAGGAATTAATAAGTATACTTCTCAAAGAAAAAACCACTTTAAAGCGGCTCCAATTTCAATGAACTACTCTGGTTTTTAAAGCAAACAAACCGGTAGCTATCCACCACTTTATTTTCTATTTTGATGAACACTCCAAATTAACTGCGCTTATTCCCTTTTGTCTTTGTCTAGATATGCCATTCCTACACCGCAGCTTAAGCATTGTTTTGCATCGCAATAGTGCTTTTTTAGATGCAATAGCGACTGGGTATCAAAACTACTGTTTACCACTACCCCTAGTACAGAAAAATGATTAATTATACTGTTTTTTTCCGGTTTTAGACTGTTGAGCAAATCCATTAATTTATCGGAATAATCCATCCCTTTGTTCTGATAATAGGCGTATTTCAGGGGAATAACGGTATTTATAAGTAATAAGTCGATAAAGGCTTGGGTTGTTTTTTTATTTTTTGATGGACTGGTTTTATCCATGACGTAGTGCGTTTTCCAATATTCACTGGTACTTACATCAAATATTTTATAGTAGTCCTCCTTTGTTGTTGCCTGAAGTATGGCATCAAACAAGCTGAAGTGTCGATGCATCAAATTTGCCAATTGCGACAAACGTATACTCGGAAAATTATCGGGACGCAATTTAAAATAACTTACTTGTAAAGCGTCTAAGTTATCCACTTGGTATTTATGAGACAAAAAACACCACTTCTCCCAAAGATTTTTACCGTACTGTTCCTCAAATTCGGCATGAAGTAGGTTGGTTTTTCCAAAAAATAAGGCTTCTAAATTGGCAACAGACGACCTTTCTTTATTGATCAATTGTATCGGTAAGGATTTTGCCATATTTAAAAAAGCAGTGCCGTTGATATTTAAACCAAATCCTTGAGCAATTTGACAAAAGAATACCGATTCCCAATCTAAATTACGCTGTGTTAGCAATTGCTCGATCGGATCTACTTTGCGTTGCATTCGTTCAAAGAAAAGGGTTTCCAACCATTTGTTTCGCTTAAAAACGTCCATAGTTCCAATAAAATCTTCACAGTAAATCCACTTCTTTTGTTGATTCAACTGCGTATAGCGTTTAAGAATTTCTTGACCCACATATTTAGAAAGTAACAATACGGGAATTTCGGTTTGATTGCTCCGCATTACAGGTACATCATACTCCCAGACAACATGTAAGATAACGTTATCGTAATTCTTATCGCGTTCGTGATGGTGCACATACCAATCCGATGCCTTAGAATGAATTTCTATGTTTCCTGCCCATTTCTGATTACCTAAAATAATGAGGCTGTTAAAGAAATCTGGACCGGCCTGTTGCGTATAGTCACCCGACCGAATAATCTGTAATGATTCGCCTTGTTCTGTTAGTAATTCCGTGAAACTAAACAATTTAAATTGCCATATATAATGTAAAAAGGCCTCCTTCATAACTCCTTAATTATCAACTGAATCTAAGATATTGAAAAAAAAATGATATTTTTATGCTTTTTTAGAAGCTTTTACAAATTTGCCCCTTTTATGAAACAGTATTACTTAATCACTTTACTCTTAACCGCAGTTCTTTCACAACCGAGCAGAGCCCAAAAAACACCATTAAATTTCACCGTAGAATACCAAACTTTTGATCACGGTCGTCTTGTTGATGCAGAAAACCCCATTTTATTAATTGCCAATGCCCAACAAACCTTAGTGAGTACTTTAAAGGAGTTTGAAAAAAGACAAGAAACATTCCCCCTAGAGGAGTATTATATCGATATGCCCAAAAAACAACGTTACAAGCTTTCTCAATTAAATTTAAAAGAACGGATTGGAAGCCTGGATAACCTATTGGATGACCCAAAAAAATACACCCTAACCGGCCAAACCAAACGAATTCAAGGATATCTTTGCAAAAAAGCAACCGCAACGGTAAATTCTAATGCCATTGAACTTTGGTTTACTACTGAAATCCCGGTTAAGGGAGCTCCAAACCTATTGGGTAGTTCTTTGGGTCTGGTCTTGGAAATGACTCGAAATAAAGAGTACCGCATTACAGCATCAAAAATCAATAAAAACATTCCTTTTGATATCGACGCACATATTAAATTGGCCAGCACCCCCCTTTATGACGCATTGATTTACCAACAAAAAATATGGAAAAGCCGTTTTATCACCATTCCCATTTTTAAGGATGAAACGATTAACTACAGTTCGAACGCGCGTTCAAACGATAGTATTTTTCGTTTTGCAAAAGGGAGCGTTATCGTTCGGAAAATAAAAATTCCCAAGTATAAAAAGGGGAGTCAGCTTTTTTTAGACGTTACTCAGACCTCACTAGGCGATGCATACGATCGTACCGCTAGCGTTTTTATAATCCCCACTTATTATACGAGCTCGTTTTTAGACGCCTTACAAAACGGCAAGGAACTGCTTCCGGTTTACACCGGAGGGAATGGCAAAAAATACCAAGGCTTTGTGGCTACTCCTACTTTTAATCCGCTTATTGAACTGATGCGTTTTTTTACGCCTTTTGGCATCGGTCAATTTAACCACATTCAAATCAAAGATAAAATATGGAACCCAGCTGCTCATTTCCGACAAGAAATCACCGTGTTTGCTCCGCTCTTAAAAGACCGTGAGGTCTATATTGGTATGTATATTAGCAATTACGATGGTGCCGGTCATCAAGTAAATGCCCATATCAGCATACACCCCAGTGAATTAAGCACGGAAGAAGCCACTGTAATCATGCCGTTATTCAATACGGTTAACGTGCTCGAAATGGACGGTCAGGAGTACCCAACCCTATTCAGCACAGAGAAGGGTCTTTTTGTGGAGTTTGAGCTGGAAAAGGCTGTAAACAACGCTCAATTGCGCTATATCACAACCGGACACGGTGGCTGGGAAGCAGGAGATGAGTTTAATCCGAAGGAAAATAAGATTATACTCGATGGTAAGCAAATACATACCGTAATTCCTTGGCGCGAAGATTGTGGGTCGTATCGTTTGATGAATCCCGCATCGGGCAATTTTAAGAACGGTTTGTCGTCTTCCGATTTGAGTCGATCCAATTGGTGCCCCGGAACAGTGACGTATCCGATGACCATCGGATTGGGGAATTTAGCGGCCGGTAAACACAAAATTCAAATTCGAATCAATCAAGGCGATGCTCAAGGCAGCAGTTTTAGCTCTTGGAATGTCTCTGGGATTTTAATTGGAAACTAATTCGCATTCATTAATCAATAAAAAAAGCCCTTTAGATTTTATCTAAAGGGCTTTTTTTATTGAAACGCTACCGTATTATTGAATTGAACTGATAATATCGTGTTTGGTAATGATGTTGTATTTACCGTCTTTTGTTTTAAGTAAAACCGCCGCATGTTCTTGGAATAAAGGCGATACTTTTTCAACTGGTGTATCTTCATCTACTATGGGATAGGGTTTGCCCATCACTTCGCGAATTGGTTTATCGGAAATATCTTTATTGATTAAATAACTTTGAAATAAATCGGTTTCGTCTAACGACCCCACAAATCCCGTAATATCGACTACCGGTATTTGAGAGATATTAAATTTATGCATTCTCAAAATGGCATGAGATACCAATTCTTCCGTACGTACGATTACCAATGGTTTGTCTTTATGCGATTCTACCAAATCTTTGGCCAATACTACTTTTTCTTCTAGGTACCCTTGTGAACGCATCCAATCGTCGTTGAACATTTTACCTACGTATCGACTACCGCTATCGTGAAATAAAACAACGACTACGTCATCGGGACCAAAATGTTCCTTCAATTGCAACATGCCTTTAATAGCAGCTCCGGCAGAATTACCAACAAAAATACCTTCTTCCAAAGCTATTTTACGCGTATATACCGCAGCATCTTTATCGGTAACTTTAGTAAACCCATCGATGAGCGAAAAGTCAACGTTTTTAGGCAATATGTCTTCACCGATTCCCTCCGTCACATACGAGTATACTTCGTTTTCGTCGAAGATTCCCGTTTCATGGTATTTTTTAAATACGGATCCATACGTGTCAATTCCCCAGATTTTGATGTTGGGGTTTTTCTCTTTGAGGTATTTTGCCGTTCCAGAAATCGTACCACCGGTACCTACACCTGAGATGAAATGGGTAATTTTCCCGTCGGTTTGTTCCCAAATCTCAGGCCCAGTTTGCTCGTAATGTGCCAAGGCATTTGACGGATTGTCGTATTGATTTACATACCAAGCATGGGGCGTTTCTTCTGCCAATCTTTTGGATACGGAATAATACGAACGCGGGTCTGATGGTTCTACATCGGTTGGACAAACGACTACTTCGGCACCCACTGCACGAAGGATATCCATCTTTTCTTTGGATTGTTTGTCCGAAATGACACAAATTAATTTATATCCTTTTACGATAGCGGCCAAGGCCAATCCCATACCCGTATTTCCCGAAGTACCTTCTATGATAGTTCCACCCGGTTTTAATCGGCCATCAGCCTCTGCATCGGCAATCATTTTCACCGCCATCCGGTCCTTAATTGAATTACCGGGATTAAAGGTTTCTACCTTTGCCAAAACCAGAGCAGTAATGTCTTCTGTAACTTTATTCAATTGAACCAAAGGTGTATTCCCAATGGTTTCTAATATGTTTTTTGCGTATTTCATCGTGCGTAATTTTATACTATACTAAAGTGGAACAAAGATATTGATTGCCCTGCTTTTTATACCTATCTATTATTTTAAATTTAGTGCGATTTGCGTGAAGGATGGTAGCGACATCCTTTTGATTTTATTCTAAAAATCAAAAGATAAAGCGAACAGCCTGGTCCGGAGGGCACGCCCCCTATATCTTATGTAAAGAAATTCCACACCAATCCAAAACGAATTGCAAAATCGCGGTAAGGATAATTGGGTGCTGAATAAAAGTTATAACCCGTCATTGACGAATTAAAATGTTCGGCCTTTAGATAAATTCTAGCCGTACGAACTTTTAAATTGATAAAAAAGTCCAACACGGGGAAATCGCCTATTTTGCGTTGATCTTGTACATAGAAGTCGCCAATTAACGGATTGTAGTCGTTGGCATAATAACTACTAAAGTAACTCAAGGTCACGCCGGTTTGGAATTTTAAAGCCTTGTCAAAAAAGGCATCGGTAAAATACAAGGTGCTTCTCAAGACAACTTCGGGCACATTTAGAACAGCTTGGGATTGATCAACTTTTTGATACAATACCGTATTGTCTAACCCCCATTTGCCCACGCGTAAATCCTTATTGGCTTGTAGCGATAAATAGTTTATGGTTCCGTCGTATTGAGTTGGCTTTACCAACAGCTGCACCGGCATTCCTTCGTCGTTAACCGCTGTAGCCGTATTGGCAAAATATATTTTATCGTTGATGACTTCGTATTTAGCCGAGATATTCAACCAAGGGGTAGTAGCCGCAGCGGTGAACTGCGTGATTTTTTCATTGTTAAACTGGTTATACCAATTGTAATTCACATAATCACTTTGGTATAATTGGTAATTTAAGTCTGGGGTTTTATTTCGTTTTTGGAATCCAAAATCAATTTGAATTTCTGAATTAAGATGGTATCTTAAATCCGCTTCAATATTACTGGTATCATCATCGCCCAAAGAGTTTGAAATCAATAAACTTCCCTTCCATTTATTTTTGTGATAAATATATTTTCCTCCAACTAAAGTAATGTTTTTGTTAATTCCACTCGGAATAACTTGGTCCGAAATAACCGCTATACTTTTATAACGGTAATCGTATTGTAGGAATTCGGTAAAAAATTCAAACCGACCAAATAAGCTCGATTGGTAGGCAGCACCGACTTTGTTATGCAGTTGATAGTAACGGGTTTTGTTGCTGATTTCGGACTGGAAGAAATTTCCAAACCTCAATGGATCCCCTACAATGCCACCGGCTGCTGCATTGGGTTGAGAATAATTAAAAAATTTGTCTTCATAGGTAAACTCGTGTGTCAATAAAATACCGTTTTCCAAAGAGCTATTCAATTGATATTGATGGTTGACATACAAGCGCTTTCCCTTTAAAATGGTTTCCACATCACGGAAATAGACATTGAGCTGATCTCGCTTATCATAAGGCACCTCACTGCTCTCAAAGTTAGCCAAATCGGTGATTCCGCCATTCTCCTGATTCATGATGTCCTGAGCTGTTATGTGCGTACGTAAAAAATATCGTTTGTTGTCAGATATGTAACTGGCTCCCAATTTAAAATTACCTGTAGATGCCAATTGGTTAATGTATTTACCCAAAGAGCGCATTCCTTTATAACCTACAAAAAAGTTTAAGTTTTTACTGGTATTTAAGGTCACAAAGGCATCTAAAATCTGCCCTTGTTTCATAACAGAGCGGTAAAATAAATCGGTATAAGGCGTGGGCGCAGAAAAATAATTGATGTCCTCTATTTGCAGGTAATTAAATTGTTTGGCATTAAAACCCATAGCGGGTAAAACGGTGTTTTTTTGTGCACCGTAATTTAAAACAGTATAGGTTTGTCCCTCATTTGCAAAAGGCAATAATCCAAAATCATCTTTACGCAAATAATTCATGGCGTAATACTTTTTTAAACTTAAAGCAGTGTCTACAGAAATGGTATCGTTTCTTAAGGTAATAATTTTATAATCGGCTATAGGGGCAACGGAATCTTTGACGATAACGTCTTTGTCTTTGCGATTTACGTCACTGTTGTCAAGATTGTTATTATTATTGCTTTTATTTAAAGATTTTTGATCCGTTGAAAATTGTTTTCCACTGTCTACACGAACGGCTTTTTTAGTGATTTGAGCCGATACACTCAAAGAGACTAAAACCAATAAAACGGAAAGATACTTTTGCATAAAAAAGATTAGTTTGGACAAAGGTAATTTTATTTTTGAATAAAATAAAAAAAGCCATCCGAAGATGGCTTTTTAGTTATAAAGTTTAGATAAACTATAGAAATCAAAATTCTAGTAACCTTTATTTTGTTTGATTTTAGTAACGTTAATTTCATTCTGCGGAATTGGAAAAGCCAATTTGGTATCTCCGTAAGGAACCACTTTAGTCGTTACTGGACTTTTTGGTATCTCCATTTTATAACGCATCATATCGTCAAAACGGAATCCTTCAAAAATCAACTCTTTTCTACGCTCAGTACGAATGTCATCAAGTGTTAAAACGGTATATGCCTCCTCTCCTCTTTGAGCCACCAATTGGTTTATTAAATCCAACGCCTGAGCATCTCCATTATTTAAAATAAAAGCTGCTTCAGCATAGTTCAATAAAAGTTCTTCAAAACGCATTACTTTAAGATTGGAACTCATCTTTGGATATTTCCCGATGTTTCTAAGGTCTCCGTCAACGTCTTCTGCTATCATTTTTTCACCACCTCTAACATCGTCAGGGTTAGTGAATAAATCCAACACATCCGGATGCACTAAAACATCTCCATACCCATCATAGCTAAACACATAAAACATCGAGTTTGTTCCTTGATTGAAAACACCCGATTGTGCCAATTCAAAAATGGAATTTGCCTGTTTGCTTTCTGCTCCAAATGAAGCATCAAATGCTGATTTAGATATTATGCTTCCACCCATCTCCATAGCCTTTCCAGCTGCATCTTTAGCTACAGCATAGTCTTCTGGAAAAAAAGCAGCGAAATACAAAGCCATTCTAGACTTTAGACCTAAGGCCGATTGTTTGTTTATTCTAGTAAATTCACTAGTATCGTCTGTCATCAAAGAAATAGCTTTGTCGATATCGGCATAGATTAACGCTCTATTTTCTTTAACAGTCAGACGAACATAACTCTTTGTATCTAATTCGGAAAATTTAGTGATGTATGGCACTCCTAAAGCATCTGCATTTTGATCGACATGCTGTTGTCCATACAATTTCACCAAATCAAAATGTGCTAAGGCACGAATCGCATAAGCTTGTCCTTTATAATGACCTATAGCTTCTTTATCACCTTTAGTAACATCAGCACCAATAGCCAAATTGGATGAGTTAATTACTTTGTAAATTTGTTTCCAAGTATCCGCTGGATACACATGGTTAGCGGTAACTGCAAATTGGCTTACGTTAATAAAACGGTTTGAATACCCAACCGAATAAGCATTATCCGTACGTACTTCGTCAAACATCAAGATTTCTCTACCGTAATAAGTAAAGTGAGTCATCGTTTCGTAAGCACCAGTAAGCACCGCTCTCAAGTCCGACTCGGTCTCGATTGGTTTTACATTTAAATCTCTATCTACAGATAGCGACGGGTCTAAAGCATCTTTCGAACAAGACACCAAACCACCACCTAATACTAATAGTGAGAAAACAGTATAAAATATTTTTTTCATGGTTTCTTAGAATTTAACATTAATCGAAAATACTACCGATTTAATAGGAGGAGCTGTTAAGCTCGTAAATCCACTAGCATCAATTTCTGGATCGTATTTCAATCTACTATCTTTAACCCAAGTAGCTAGGTTTGTTCCAACTACAGACAAGGTGATTCCATCTAATTTGATAAATCTCAATGCTTCAGAACTGAAATTATAACCAAAGGCTACATTTCTTAGACGGATATAATCTCCATCATATAAAAATCTTGAAGAAGGTGATGTTGACGCAGCGTTAGGAGCACTTAAAACATCCACTCGCGGTACATCAGTGATGTCACCCGGATTTTGCCATCTGTCCATCAAATTATCCACCCCATTGTATGTCACTAAAGAACTTGTACTTACACTATGTGTTTGAGCAGCCCAATCTTCATATACTTTATGTCCACCAGCAAAGGAGAACAAAGCATCAACGAAAAATCCTTTATAATCTAAATGTGTAAAAACACCCCCAGAATAAGTCGGTAATGGACTTCCTCCTTGATATACTGCCTCTGCCTCGCCATAAGTCGACGTTTTAGTTCCATCAGCTTTATACCATTGTGCCAAACCGTCTTCTGGATTTACTCCTGCATAGGTTGGCATGTGCCATGCGTAAATAGGTTGACCTACAGCATCTCTTTTATAAGAATTCTTAAGAACTGTATATTCTCCATTTTCAATAGGCATCTTCGTCATTTCACTTTTTACAGTTCCCAAGTTACCACCAATAGACCAGTTGAAGTCTTGTGAACGGATAACATCTACATTCAATTCAAATTCAAAACCTTTGTTTTCAACTGCCCCAATATTTTGAATTTGAGAATCATATCCACTCATTTTAGAAAGTGGATTAGCCATCAACATGTCTGATGATTTGGTTTTAAAATAAGCTGCAGATGCTGTAATTCTATTGTCAAAAAGACCAAATTGAATACCAACGTCAAGTTTATCTTGTTTTTCCCACCCAATCGGTCCACCTAATTGCAAAGGTGCGATTCCACCTTCTCCATCATAAGAAACCGTATTAGCTAATGCTTGAAATTGATTTACGTCAAAATCAGCATTACCATTGCTACCAATCGAACCTCTTAATCTTAAAGTACTAAATGCCGATCCTTTTAAAAACTCCTCTTCATGCGCATTCCAAGCTGCACCTACAGACCAGAAATTACCCCAACGAATGTCATCACTAAAACGAGTGTTAGCCTCTCTTCTTGCGGTCACATCAATTAAGTATTTATTTAAATAGCTATAATTTAAGATTCCTACATAACCTTGATTAGCTGCATCATAGTCTTTACCAGTTGCACTAAAGTTAGTTGCTGCAGTACCCAAATGAGTAAAACCAAGTGGAATAACTTCTCCATATCCTTGTAACAATTTGCTTTTAAACTTTTGGTATTCATAAACAAACTTCACATCAAATCTATGATCGTCAGCAATATAAAAACGATAATCTAAACCATTTTGCACCAAATAAGAAAAAGTTCTAGTTATATAATTGGAAGAACTTCCTCCTACACCTGTACCATCTCCATGAATAGGGTTTTGGTAACCAAGATAGTCAGTCAAACCATAATCCAACGACAGATTGGTAGTGAATTTTAAGTTGTCCGTAATTTTATAAGACAAACTGTTGGTATTCATCACTTTGGTATAATCATTGATATCATAATTATTTTCCTTGATGTAAAGTACGTTTGCCAAACCACCACTTGGCAAGTTATAAGAACCATCCTTGTTATATGCCGGCGTATATGGACTCATAAACAATTTGGTCAAGTTGGGATTTGAGAAATAAGCCCCATTTTCCAATAACGCATTTTGCTTAACATTGGAAACATTGATACTTGTATTGAATTCTACTCTGTCTGACAATTTTCTCATCATGGTTAAGGAAGCAGAGATTCTTCTGAAATCTGCACCAATAACCGTACCTTCAGATTTATCATGCCCTAAGGAAGCATAAAAATTAGATTTTTCATCACCTCCAGAAGCCGATACATTTACACTTGAAACGGGAGCATCTTTTCTACGAACAAGTTCTCCCCAATCAGTAGATACCTCTCCATCATTTACCCATTTCAATAGTTGTGCTCCGCCGCTTACTCTATTATCAGGATTTGTTGCATAAGCATAAGCCTGGTCTCTACCAAATTCTTTTCCTTTGATGTTTCCATACGTATTGTAAACCGCCTCAAGATAAAGTTCTTTTCTCTGAGCACCGTTTAACATCTGCGGTCCTTTTACCGCATTGTTTTGAAACCCTAAAGTCGTGTTAACTGCAAACTTGGTAGCTCCGCTTTTTCCTCTTTTAGTGGTAATCAAAATTACTCCATTGGCACCTCTAGCACCATACACTGCCGTAGATCCTGCATCTTTCAGTACAGTCATCGACTCAATATCTGCACTGTTAATACCTGCTAAAGCAGAAAGTGAAGTAATTTCTTTTCTACCAGATTGGTTTCCAGACGCATCACTAATATTGTCTCCAATTTTAGGCGCCGTCATCATAGGAACCCCATCGATAACGATTAATGGTTCAGTACCCGCCGAAAACGAGTTACGCCCACGAATACGAATGTTTTGTTGTGCTCCAGGAGCCCCTGAAGTAGTTGACATTTGTAAACCCGCTACCCTTCCTTGAAGTGCTTGATCTGCAGAAACTAAAGGGACTTTAGAAATCACATCTCCTTTTAAGGAAACTACGTTACCCGTAATCTCATTTTTCTTTTTTACTTGTCCGTAAGCCAATACGACTACTTCTTCCAACATGGCGTCATTCGGCACCATATTAACGTTAAGTACATTTGAAGCCCCAACTGTCTGGGTTACATCTTTTTGTCCGATAAAAGAAAACACCAAAACAGCCCCTTGTTTTACCTTTAAGGAATACTTTCCATCAAGGTCGGTTTGGGTACCTGTTGTTGTTCCTTTGATCACTACTGAAACCCCGGGTAAAGGAAACCCAGACTCAGAAACAACTCCCGAAAGAGTTTTTTCCTGCGCAATCGACAATTGCACAGAAAACGCCAATACTAGTAGCGTTAAAATCCATTTAAACTTCGATTTCATTATTGAATTGAATTAGTTAGTCTAACAAACTTACTAAAATTTTGTTAGATAATATATTTTTAACATTCTAATTCCCTCAATATCCAAGCATTTACGCTATATATAGTGTATAAAAATTCGGTTTTTTATAATTTAATCACAGTAAAAACTTCCTTAACTCCATTTTTTTTAAATATTATGAAATAGACTCCCGATTTTAACATAGATATATCAATTTTACACATATCCTTTCGATTTGTCTCGACAGCATCCATTTGGAGTACATTTTTTCCATTTGTGTCGTAAATTTCGACACTTCCACCATTCATATCCACCCCCCCCATAGTCATACTTATATAGTCCGAAGCAGGATTGGGCCAAATTTTAGCCCCCGTGTCAAATTTCATCTCATTTTTGCCGATTTTATCTATTCCAGAAATCAAAATGGAATAATCTTGTTCTCCTAAAAATAATTTCTTGGAATGCGACACCTTTATAGTATATTCTCCTAACTCTGGGTTAACAATTTCAATCTTTTCAATATTATCTACGTCGTTAATTCCCTTTTCAGCAATCGGATTTGCGCTATCTTTTTTTAATCGCCATGGATAATATAATATACTGCCCTTTTGTACCAAAACGTTTAAATCCACAACCAAATCTGGTGTAGCATCATCGGTTTTACCGAGTTTATCTACACCTTCTTTATCGGTCCAAGAAAGGGTGATTTGTAATTTTTCTGTAGGTTTATTAACTTGAATTTTATACGTATTCTCTTCGCCCTGTCCCAAAGCGGTTTCCTCAAAAAAAGCGTCTTGCTGCTCCGTCGCTGCTTTTAAAAAATCAATCCCTTTACTCGCATTGATCAACCCCCAACCGAATTGGTTATCCGGCCCATCAGTCAATCCTGCTTCCCTAGCCGTATGTGCCATTAGTCCACGAATACTAGCCGAAGTCAACGCTTTAGTATGCTCATTTAATATTCCATAATATTGTTGCCAAAGCGCAAAGACCGAAGACACAACTGGAGTAGCCATCGAAGTGCCCGATAACAAACCGTAACCGTCTTCTCCTTCATCTATAGTTGACAGCAGACTGACCCCCTGAGCTGCAATGTCCGGTTTAATCCTAAAATCATCCGTTGGACCCCAATTGCTAAAATCCGTCATGCGAACATCGCGGGGAATTCGATAGCTAGTCACTGGATGAACAGCCGCGACTACTACTGCGTTTTTAGATACCGCCATCGCAGTCAATAAATCACTTCCATTCTTTGATGGATTTAACTTATCAGACTCTCTTCTATCATTACCAGCAGCTACCACGGGTTGATAGTATTTCATACTATAAGTCATCGCATCTAGTGCCTTTGCTGTTTTTGTATAGGCTCCATAATAATAAACTGGTAACTTCTCCGGATCTAATCCGTAGGAATGATTAGACACCAATAAACCTTGCGCACTCAACCGGATCATTTCTTCCAAATCGTCGGTCCAATTATTTACCCACAACTTAGCATGAGGAGCTAATCCACGACCTCTACTTAAAGGAGATTTCTGACCTTCCGAGACCATAGTTCCACTTACGTGTGTTGCATGCTTTGTGATATCACTGTCAGTACTACCGTCTTTAATAATTATTTTCCCCAGAAGGTCCGAATGATTATACTTTGGAATCCCAGAATCCCAAGCGCCTATAATCATTCCCTCTCCATTTAAGTCCAATCCTTTTATTCCTCCGGAATTAATTTCATCAACACCAGCGGTAACAGCAGCAATCTGATTGTATGATTTATAATATAAGTTATTCCCTAAAGCATCAATATCTATCCATTGTCGATTGTCTCGTCCAGAAACTGTATCTCTGGACTTTAGGCTTATTGGGGCTCTTTTATACTCCTTAATTAACGCTTCAATCTTATCGGGTTTATAGCCTTCGCTTATTTTTTTCCGCAATGAATTGTTTTGTCCAAGAGCAATATTGCCTACAAAAAGGAGTACACCCAAAGTGACTATTTTAAAAAACGACCGTTGGTTCATTGCTTATATGTATATTAGTTTTGTTATTTTTACCCCCTAAATGTAATCAAGTCTAAATTAGATTCAAAATGTTACTATCAAACTTTTCTGGAAAACTGATCGAAGCGGGTACCGACGAAGCGGGCCGAGGCTGCATTGCGGGGCCTGTCACTGCAGCAGCCGTTATTTTACCCTTTGAATTTCAACATGAAATACTTAACGACTCTAAGAAAATTACTGAAAAAACACGTTATTCCCTACGCGAACTGATTGAGCAAGAAGCACTGTCCTTTAAAGTCACTCATTTAAACGAAGCCGTTATTGACGAAATCAACATTTTAAATGCCTCCATACAGGCTATGCAAATGTCCTTACAAGAATTAAACCCAACACCAGAATATATTATAGTCGATGGCAATCGGTTTTATCCCGCCAACGAAATTCCCTTTCAGTGTATCGTAAAAGGCGATATGAAATATTTAAGCATTGCAGCAGCTTCTATTTTAGCCAAAACCTATAGGGACGATTATATGAATCAGCTACACGAAGAGTTTCCGATGTATAATTGGAAAAAAAACAAAGGTTATCCCACCAAAGAACACCGCGATGCCATCAGGACTTTCGGTCCTTGTAAATACCATCGAACTACTTTTCGATTATTGCCCGAACAGCTTCGTCTCAAAATCTAATCCTTTCTTACGGCTTACTAAATCCTCGTGGAATAAATCGGTCTCCGCATTTGAAACAAGCTGAAAACAAAAAGATTCGCAATCATACCAACGGTACCCTTGCGAATCTTTTTATCAAAAGAAATCATTCTAAATCTTTACGAAACCATCTCGGCTTCGAACAACTGAGCAAAATAATAAATAATCTTTTGTTTCACTTCAGTTTCATCTACCTTGTCTACACCCAATTCTACATTTAAAGAAGTGACTCCCTTCCCACGTATTCCACAGGGAATAATATTATCGAAGTAGCCCAAGTCTGAGTTAACGTTCAAAGCAAAACCGTGCATGGTTACCCATCGCGATGCACGAACACCAAGAGCACAAATTTTCCTCGCAAAAGGAGTACCTACATCGAGCCAAACTCCCGTTTCCCCTTCACTTCTACCCGATTCAATACCATAATCCTTTAAGGTCAAAATCATTGCCTCCTCCAAAAGCCTAAGATATTTATGTATATCACTAAAGAAGTTTTCCAAATCCAAAATGGGATAACCTACAATTTGACCCGGTCCGTGATAGGTAATATCACCTCCTCTGTTTATTTTATAAAAAGTAGCCCCTTTTTCTGCCAATTGCTGTTCACTGAGAAGCAAATTTTCGAAATCACCACTTTTCCCCAAAGTATACACATGCGGATGTTCTACCATCAAAAAGTAATTTTTGGTCTCGTCTTGTTTTTCCTCTCTTCTATTCGAAATCTTGGTATCTATAACACTTTGAAACAATTCTTCTTGGTAAGCCCAAGTATCTTTATAATCTTTATTTCCCAGATCGATTAACTGAACTTTTTTATTCATTTTGTAGCCTTATCTATTTGGATTATTTAAAATAATTAATGCAGCAATCACTCCGGGAACCCAACCAAACAAAGTCAAAATTCCTACGATAATCACAGAACCACATCCCTTATCCAAGACGGCTAAGGGTGGCAAAAAAATTGCTAATATCACGCGCCAAAATCCCATAAAAACCTCCTTTTCAAAAATTAATTCTATTCTAAAACAACTCCATTTATACTTTTACAAAGTACGGTATTTTTTCAGAGGAATTCCGACCACTAACCCAAAATATTTTCCCTTCAATCTCACATTAATACCATAAAGGCCATTTAAAATGAAACCCCTTAGAAAAATCTTTCTAAAACGAGGTTATAATAAGCGTATTTTTTACCGATAATCGGTTCATTTATAGATTTACAATTGCCTCCAACTCAAATTATAACTATATTTGTCGCCTTTATATAAATAGACTATTATGCAACTTTCAGAACAAGAAATCATTCGAAGAGACAAGCTGAGCAAATTAAAAGAGCTCGGTATCAATCCTTATCCCGCTAACCAATTTGCCGTAGACCATACATCGAAGCAGATAAAGGCTGATTTCGTAGAAGGAAAGAAGGTTGTTGTAGCCGGTCGATTAATGTCTTCACGCATTCAAGGAAAAGCTTCTTTTGCCGAGATTCAAGATAGTGAAGGACGTATTCAAGTTTACATCAATAGAGATGAAATTTGTCCAGGAGAAGACAAAACCCTATATAATGAGGTGTTCAAAAAACTGATAGACTTAGGAGATATAGTGGGTATTGAAGGGGAATTATTTGTTACCCAAGTTGGTGAAAAAACCCTACGTGCAAAAAGCTTAACTTTATTGAGTAAATCGCTTCGTCCGCTACCGTTGCCAAAGACAGATGCGGACGGTCAAATATTTGATGCTTTTACCGATCCTGAATTGCGCTATAGAATGCGTTACGTGGATTTAGTGGTCAATCCTATAATTAAGGAAACCTTTATTAAAAGAACGAAATTGTTCAACGCCATGCGCGAATATTTCAATGAAGCAGGTTATATGGAGGTCGAAACACCTGTTTTACAACCGATTCCTGGAGGTGCAGCTGCACGTCCATTTATCACGCATCACAATTCTTTGGATATGCCTTTATATATGAGAATCGCCAATGAACTGTATTTAAAACGTTTGATAGTAGGTGGTTTTGACGGTGTTTATGAGTTTTCTAAAAACTTCAGAAATGAAGGAATGGACAGAACCCATAACCCAGAGTTTACGGTAATGGAAATCTATGTAGCCTATAAAGACTACAACTGGATGATGGACTTTACCGAAAATCTATTAGAACACTGCGCCAAAGCGGTCAATGGAAATACAGAAGCCGTTTTTGGCGAGCATGCGATTAACTTTAAGGCGCCATTCAAACGCGTTACTATGGCGGCATCGATTCTGGAGTTTACAGGATTTGATATCAATGGAAAATCAGAAGACGAAATCAGAACCGCGGCTTTAGGTATGGGAATTCCCGTAAACGAGACCATGGGTAAAGGAAAATTAATCGATGAGATTTTTGGTGAAAAATGTGAAGGTAATTATATACAACCTACGTTTATCACAGACTACCCAATTGAAATGTCGCCCTTGACAAAAGTGCATCGCGACAATCCAGAATTAACCGAACGTTTTGAGTTAATGGTTTGCGGAAAAGAAGTAGCCAATGCCTATTCAGAGCTAAATGACCCTATTGATCAAAGAGAGCGATTTGAGTCTCAAATGGCCTTATCTGAGCGTGGGGACGACGAAGCCATGTTTATTGACCAAGACTTCCTCAGAGCGTTGGAATACGGTATGCCACCAACTTCTGGTTTGGGAATTGGGATGGACCGTTTGATTATGTTTTTAACCAATAACCCATCCATACAAGAAGTTCTTTTCTTCCCACAAATGCGTTTGGAAAAAACAACTCCCACTATTGAATTAAGTGACGAGGAAAAGGAAATTGTCGCTATACTTACAAAAAATGAAAACAAGTTGGCCTTAAACGATTTAAAAGACCAATCCGGCTTAAGCGGTAAAAAATGGGATAAAGCCATGAAATCCTTAGCCCAACATCATTTGACTACGGTTATTACAGAAGATGACGTAAAAAAGGTTGTTTATCAAGCCTAAACCCTATAGAAACAGCCTGTTTTGAAAAACCAAAACAGGCTGTTTGTTTTTAATAAAACCCCAACCAACATGGTTTATAAACTGATAAATCCTACCGTTGGTTAAGTTATTTTGAGCCAAAGAAATCCTTCTCGCACTTATTAAACCATTGATTATATTTGCACTCGATGAAAGCTATAGTATTATTTTCTTTTTTAGTTGTTTTTATTTCCTGTTCTACTAATTCGGAAAAGCTTCCGTATTTGGGTAACCACAAGGAGGTGATCTCCAGCAGCCAAACGAAAACATTACAGTACTTTAAAGTACCCGATTTCACTTTAACCAATCAGGACCGCATAACCATTACTAATGAGTCTTTTAAAAACAAAATCTACATTGCAGATTTTATTTTTTTAAAATGCCCAACCATCTGTCCAATCATGAACCAACAACTCAAAAGGGTTTATGATGTTTTTAAAAACAACGAGGATGTGTTATTTGTTTCCCACACCATCGATCCGCAAAACGATTCGATTCCCGTACTCAAAGCGTACTCCGAACAATTAGGTATAGATTCCAAAAAATGGCATTTTTTACATGGAGAAAAAAAGGATATTTATAAACTGGCAGAAAAAGGATATTTTTCACAAGCTTATGAAGATTCACAAGCTCCCGGTGGATATGCTCATAGTGGTGGTTTTATTCTAGTCGACAAAAACCGTCATCTTAGAGGAGTCTATGATGGAACTAATTCCGCAGATGTTGATCGATTAATAAAAGAAATTGTAATTTTGCTTAATGAAAAATCCAAGTAAGTGAAGAAAAGTATTTTAATACTATTACTACTCTCTTTTATTTACCAAAACACTTCGAGTTTTTGGATCATTTCTGCATTCTATATCAATCGTGACTACATTGCTCAAAATGTATGCATCAACAGGTTTGATTCCATTCCGGTGTGCAACGGAAATTGTTACCTTCAAAAAGAGCTGTCTGCCGATTCCGACAAAAAACCCGATCTTCCCATCATAAAAATAAAAGAGGTACAGCCCTTTTTTCATGAAACTATCCAGTACAAAACGGCTTTTACCACAGCTTTTGTTACACCAGTAGTTTATCCCAAATATTATTCGAAATTCATTATTTCTACCTTAGTTTTTTCTTTATTTCAGCCTCCTGAACTCGCTTAATTATTTTTAGAATTAGTCGAGTATAAATTAAAAACTAAATATTATGCATTCAAACCGCTTGCCGGTATGCCATATTGGTTTATTTGATGATGCGCGTAATTTCTTTATTAGCTCCATTACGGGATTATTAGAAAGATATCCCACTTTGGAATTGCCTCATGAAAGCACCTTTTACACCCTCTTGATTATTGAGAAAGGAAAAGGCGATGTGGTTATTGATAATAACAGAAAAGACATTGATGATGCGCAAGTAATCATAATAAAACCCCATTGTATTACCGAACTAAATATAGATCGCAAAGCTGAAGGGAAAATCATTTGTTTTACAGAAAATTTTTTTTCTTTGAGATATAACAATAATATCCTCAATCAGTTCTCTTTTTTTAATGGAGAAGCGCATACAACAATCAAAGTACTAGCAGATAATTTGAGCTATATAAACGCGCTATTATCTTTTATGTGTACCGAATATAATAATACACGAAAAGTTTCTACTAATGCCCTTCGGTCCTATTTAAATATTCTTTTGATTGAACTAGAACGCATTCACGTACCCTTAAAAACGGTTCATACCAGTAATCCAGCCCGCGAAAAAGTACAGCATTTTCAAAAATTGATTGCCAAAAACTTTAAGACCAACAAAATGCCCTCGGAATATGCCGAAATGCTTAATCTGAGCACCAATTACTTAAATAAAATATGCAAAAAAACCTTGGGACAAACCTCCGGTGACCTGATTCGAAAACAACTGGTACTGGAAGCACAGCGATTACTGCACTATACCAACTTATCCATTAGTGAAATTGCTTACGAATTGGGATTCGAGCACGCTTCCTACTTTATCACTTTTTTTAAAAAAGGAACCAACCAAACTCCTGAAAAATATCGGAAAACCAGAAATGACGAATAAGTGCGTTTTCCGAAAATGTAAGTATATGGCTAATAAACCATAGTCTTTTCCAGTAAAAAAGCAGTAGGCAGACCTATTATACTACTGCTTTTTTTACTTAATTGAATACCTAATGTCAAGCTCATTATACAGCAAGACACTAAAAATCATCAACAACAAATTCAAAATTACAAACCGTAAATACACCTCGGTTTTGTATTTTAAAAAGATGGAGACTTATTTAATCAATCCATTATTTAATACAAACAATCTTAAACTTGGTGATTGATTCAAAACGATTGACCTTTGCATTGTGAAAACAGCTACCCTCATATTATCTCTATTTATCTTGTTCAGACCGGTACTACCGGCTCTGGAATATGTGGTATTTTATGATTATATCAAAAATGAACTCTGTGTCAATAAAGACAAGCCAAAAATGGAGTGCAACGGTAAATGTCACCTAAAGAAAGAACTAGCAAAAACCGCTGAATCCGATAATAATAAAGCTAAGCAGCATACTTTTTCACTAGAAAAAAACCTGACCTACTACGCCGAAATTTTATGGGAGTTACCTCGAGATTTTGAGGTAAAAAGCATCTTTAGACCGCTGTTTTCACGCAACAGCCTGTATCATTTCTCTTATGCTACCTTTGTTTTCAGACCCCCATTACACGGCTAATTTACAGGGTTAGTTCGTTATATTATTTATATAGGCATCGGCTAAAGCATTTTCTTTGCTATTTAGTTGTATTGAGCTACCCAAGTATTTTCGATTTTGTCCAATTGGACACTACAGAAATTCGCAGCCCCTTAATTCGGCACCAGCCACAGACTGTATTACTATTGTAAAAGAGTCCATGCGGTATCATTGCCCTTGCGATTGTACATAAAGTGTACTATCCCATTTGTTGTAGGCGTATTTCTCAAAGTTCCGAATTGGCAAAACGATCAAAAATCATTTAGTACGCTGTACTCCACGTCCATTTAAACACACTGCAAGACATGAAATACTCTATTTATTTTGCAATCGCCCTGTTAGTTGCCCTTACCTCCTGCACCGTAGATAAAACGGATTACGAAGATGAAATAAACACTATAGTTCCCGAATATTATGATTTTAAAGAGGTGGTTTCTACCACTATAGGTATTTATAAAATCGATATTCAGGCCTTAAACGGAACTTTGTATAAAGGTTACAATGAAATTAGGATAAAGATTCTCAATACAGAAAAAAACGAAGTATTGAGCAATGCTGCAGTCGCTTTTTTAGCTGTTTTGAACAAAACAAATGGCGACAAAGTTTCGTGTCCTCACAGTTACCATTGGGTGTATAATGCTACCGAAAAATATTATTCCGGATATACAGTATTTCCAAGCGAGAGTGCGGATGACAACTGGAAAATACATATTCATTTTGCCGATGCTGATCAAACCGTTTCGGTTATTCAAACTGTTACTGTGAACAAACAAACGAACAAAAACCTGAATATGACCGCTTTTACGGGCAAGGATGGCAGGCAATATATCATTGCCTTAAAAGCCCCTCAAAAGCCAACAGTATCCGAAAATCACCTCATCGCAGGAATCTATCGGTCCGATTCTCTAAACCATAATGATGGTGCTTTTCCAGATTCTATTTTGGGTTCCTATTCAGAAGTTCAAAATCACAGCTTGCTGTTGGACCCCAGAATGCCAGAACCGTCGATGGGCAATCATACTTCGCCTAACAATCAAGATTTGAAACAAGCTGCCGATGGCTTCTACTACGGAGTTGTCAATTATACGATGACCGGTAACTGGACCTTGAATTTCATCCTACGCGATCAAAACGGTAAAATCATCAAGGGTACGCCTGTTTCGACAGATTTCACCCCGGGTGTTGAAGGGGCGAAGAGTGAACTTCATATTGATATTTTATTTTAGTAACTATGAGACAAGTAACCATAGCCTTACTTTTTTGGGGAATAACAGCGCATGCACAAAGCAACCCCATTTCAAACGACACCGTAACTGCTTTAGAAAGCATTGATTTGGTTGTTATGGCAAAAAAGAAAATCGAAACCGAAATAAAAATGGCGGTATCGGTAGATGAATTTTTGGCATCTTCTGATCAAATAAGTTTTATAAAAAGAGGTGCTTTTGCCTGGGAGCCTTTGCTTAACAATATGGGCACAGAGCGATCGACAATTACAATTGATGGGATGCATATTTTTGGAGCGTGTACCGATAAAATGGACCCGATTACTTCCTATGTCGAGCGCAATAATTTGTCTGGAATTGACATCAAATCCGGACAAGAAGGAAGCTTACAAGGCGCAACCATTGCCGGAAGCATTGACCTCAAAAGAAACAGCACCCCTTTTGGTCGCGAGACGAAATGGAACGGAGCCTATGAAACGGGTTTCGAATTCAACAACAAACAGTTTTTAAACTTGGCAAATCTGTCGTACTCCAGTGAGAAATTTGTTGCAGATGGAAGCATTTCCTATCGGAAGGCCGATAACTACAAAGACGGAAATAACAATGAGGTACCACATTCTCAATATAAAAAGTTGAATACTTCGTTGGGCTTGGCATATAAAACCAATTCGTTATCGTCTGTGAGAATCGACGCTATATTCGATGTTGCTAAAGATGTTGGTTATCCTGCTTTACCGATGGATTTATGGCTTTCTCGCGCCATTATTACTTCTGCTTCTTACAAGCAGTTATTTGAGGACGGAGCCGTAAAAGCATGGGATACCAAAATCTATTTCAATGCAATCGAACATTATATGGATGATACCACTCGCCCAGAGAATTTGGTGCACATGGATATGCCGGGTTGGAATACCACTTACGGTTTGGTGTCCAGATTGGATTTAAAAAGCAATCGCTATCGTTCGGAAGTACAACTCAATGCTTATCACAATTTATCCATAGCCGAAATGCGAATGTACCCGCAAGACCGCAGCAAGCGAACCATGTTTGCCTATAGTTGGCCGTGGGTTACCACAGCTCATGCCAGTCTTTCAACAACCAATACTTGGGAAATATCAGACGAAAGCGAACTAAACTTCGGCGGTTCCTTAGGAATTAATTACAACCATTCCAAATACGTTGAATTTAACTGGATTTTTTATCCAGGAGCACCTCAAGAAAAGACGCGCTTTTTGCCTAGTCTGTATGCCAGTTACAAATTTAACCTCAGCCAATTTCGTTTTTCGTTCGGAACCGGTTATGGACACAGAGCGCCCTCGGTGTCTGAAGCTTATGGTTATTACATCTACAACAGTTTTGACCGCTACGATTATATTGGGAATCCCAATTTAAAAAATGAAATCTCTTACGAGACCAATGCAAGTGCCGGTTTTAACAGTGGAAAATGGAATATTCAGGCCAAAGTAAACTATTTCTATATCCAAAATTACGTTATCGGCAGGGTGCTGAGTTTGGGTAGTCCGATGAATTATCAATCCGTTGGTGTAAAGGGATACACCTCCTTAGATTATGCGAAATTATTTAATTTCTCGCTAAACTCTAGTTACCACATTCTTGACGATTTACACTGGAACGGAACGTTAACGTATGCTCGAGGTCAAGACGACAAAAAAGGTAATTTACCGTTTATCCGCCCATTAAGCTATCAGACTTCCCTCCATTTTGGATATCGGAATTTCGGGTTTCAAACATCGGTACACGGCGATTTTGAACAGCTTAACTACAGTCCTGAATACGGAGAAGACCAAACACCGTCTTATGCCATCTGGAATTTTTCTACCGACTACCACTTTAAAGCCCAAAACAAGGGTATAACGGTTCAAATCGGCATTGAAAATATCTTTAACAAATACTATAGTACCTATGCAGACTGGGGAAATATTCCGAGAGTCGGACGCAACATTTTTACCTCATTAAAATTTAATTTCTAAACTTTTAAAAATCTAAACAGCATGAAAAATCTACAAACATATTTTTTATTGACGGCAATTTCATTACTATTTGCCTCTTGTCAAAGCGATGACAGCACCCCTGCAGCCAACAACCTAACCTTGACGTTCTCCAATACCTTTAAAGACACCCGTATTGTACTCGGTGACGCGACTTCTACACAGGCTACTACAAATACTTCCGCAGCGGGACAAGTACACCAATTCTCAGAACTAAAGTATGTCATCAGTCATATTCGTCTGATTAAGGCAGACGGAACGGAAATCCCCTACAACATTAATGATTTGGACCAGGGAGCAACAGTTATCGATCAGTCTAAACCGGAAACGCTCAACTACACTTTAAGTAACATCCCCACTGGCGATTATAAGCAACTAAAATTTGGACTAGGAGTAAAACGGGATTTAAATGTTTTAAATCAGGTAAAATTCCCTTTTTTCTATGCTACAGCAGGGGCAAACGATACCAAAATGATGTGGGAATGGGGAACAGGGTACCGCTTTACCAAAATCGAGGGTTTTTATGACACCGATAAAAAAACGCTATCGATACATACCGGAAGCACCATAGAAGGAAAAGAAGGCAGTTATACTCAAGGAGTCGACTCGTATAGAGACGTCGTTCTAAATCTTCCGATACAAGCAGTAGTTGGTCATAAGGCCCCTACCATACTAATCAAAGCGGACTTTGACAAATTATTGACTGGAAAAACCCATACGATTACTTTAAGTACTGGGACTGGGATGGATGATAACGCCACCCCAAACATTCATACCGCCAATCAAATGGTTCCGTTTGTGGATAATTTAGGAGGAAACGGTTCAAATGATGTAACGGGTATGTTTTCGATACTGAAGGTAGAAAATTAAAAACACAATAGCGTCGCCTGATTTTTAGCTTTTAGGCGGCGCACTATTAAAATCTAGTTGAAAGAACTTATCTGGAATGAAAAAAAAATTAGGTCTATTCTTGACGGCACTGTTATTAGCTTCGTGTGCGCACGATGACTATGAGACCGTTTTATTTGACAACCCCGAACTTACTTTACAAATTCCCGTGGATTTTCCCGTACTAAACAACGCGGTACTGGAAAATAGACCTACCCAATACGGTGTTGAATTGGGTCAAAAACTCTTTGCAGAAAAAAGATTTAGTTCCGACAACAGTATTTCCTGCGCCAGTTGCCACCTTAAAACAAATGCCTTTGCCGATAATCAAGCACAGGCTGTTGGAATCTTTGGACGAATTGGCCTCCGGAATGTTCCTCCATTACAAAATCTAGCCTTTCTCCATTTTTACAACTGGGACGGTAGCAAACTGCAGTTGGAAAATCAAGTTTTAGTACCCATTATAACCCATGAAGAGATGAATTCTTCCATAGTGGAAGTAATTGATAAACTCCAAGGAGATTCAGACTATAACGAATTGTTTTATAAAGCATTCGGGGATAAAAACATTAGTGCAGAAAGAATCTATCGCAGTATCGCACAATATCAATACACTCTAATATCTGCCAACAGCAAATACGACCGGGTTAAAAACAATCTAGGAGATCGCTTTACAGAAACGGAAAACAGGGGTTTTCAGACCTTTCAACAAAAGTGCGCCAGCTGCCATAGTACAGCGCTCTTTACCGACCAGAGTTTTAGGAACATCGGGTTCCCCGTCAACACAGATACCAATGAAGCAGGACGTGCCAGAGTTACAGGCATTGCAACCGATTATATGAGCTTTCGAGTACCTTCTTTGCGCAATGTAGCCTATACGGCACCTTACGGAAGTTTCGGGCAGTTCGCTACCTTAAAAGCGGTTTTAGATTATTTTGACAAGGGTGTGTTGTATGCCGACAATCTCGATCCGGTTTTCAAGAACAACGGCAATAGGATACCACTGACAGAACAAGAGAAGGCCGATTTAATCGCTTTTATGATAACGTTAAGCGATGAAGAATTTACCGGAAGGTTGCCCTAATTAAAAAAGCTACTAGAAGGCATTACTTCTAGTAGCTTTTTTAATCATTTTATTTTTTTTAGACTAACCAACATTTTGAAAAACCGTATTCACTGCATCTATTGTAAAGTCCAAATCTTCATAAGTCAAAGCGTCGGTTATAAACCAAGTTTCGTATGCTGAAGGAGCAATATATACGCCTTGTTTCAATAAGCCGTGAAAAAATTCCTTAAACGTATCGTTATCGCCATAACCTGCAGTTGTAAAATCAAAAACGGGTTTGCTATCAAAAAACACTGAAATCATGGATCCTACTCTATTGATCGTATAGTCGATATTATTTTGAGTTAACACCTGACGCAGCCCCTTTTCCAAATAGGCTGTTTTTTCTTCTAAACGGGTATATAAATGCAAATCTTTTTCTATCTCTTGAAGCATGGTTAAACCTGCTGCCATAGCCAAAGGATTTCCAGACAGGGTTCCAGCCTGATAAACCGGCCCAACGGGCGCTAAATAATCCATAATTTCGGTACGAGCGGCAAAAGCGCCAACCGGTAGTCCACCACCAATTACTTTTCCAAAAGTTACGATATCTGCTGCTATCCCAAACAATTCTTGTGCCCCTCCACGAGCCAAGCGAAATCCAGTCATTACTTCATCAAAAATCAATAGAGCACCGTGTTGAGTACATAAGCTCCTCAAACCTTCAAGAAAACCTTTATTGGGAGGAATACACCCCATATTTCCAGCAACTGGTTCTATAATTAAAGCGGCTATTTCGCTTGGATTGGCTTCAAAAAGCATTTTTACACTTTCTAGATCGTTATAATTTGCCAATAAGGTATCTTTTGCAGTTCCTTGAGTAACTCCTGGACTATTGGGCGACCCAAAAGTGACAGCTCCACTACCTGCTTGGATTAAGAAAGAATCCGAGTGTCCGTGGTAACAACCTTTAAACTTGATGATCTTTTCTCTATTTGTAAATCCCCTTGCCAAACGAACAGCGCTCATACAAGCTTCTGTTCCCGAATTGACAAAGCGAATTTTATCTATATTAGGTACCATAGATACAGCCAATGCAGCAATTTGAGTTTCTATCTCTGTTGGCATTCCAAAGGAAGTACCCAACTTTGCTTTTTCAATAATAGCCTGAACAACGGGTTCATAGGCATGACCCAAAATCATCGGTCCCCAAGAATTGATATAATCAATTAACTTATTTCCGTCCTCATCATATAAATATGCGCCTAAAGCTTTTTTTACAAAAATGGGGGTTCCCCCAACGGATTTAAATGCTCTTACAGGTGAATTAACACCACCCGGAATTACTTTTTCTGCCGCTGCAAAAAGCTGGCTGCTTCTTTGATATAACATTATTTTATTTTTAAGATTTGTCCGATTGAAATGGTATTATCGGGTAAATTATTTAATTTTTGCAATTCGGCTACGGTGAGGTTGTATCGCTTCGATATGGAAAACAACGTATCTCCTCCCGACACTTTATAGCTACTGTAATTTGTTGTTAGCGTTGCAGCAGCAGTAGATACGGAAACCGTCTTGACAACTGCTACATACTTATTCCCCAACACTTCAGCATCAAAATTGAACAGTTGATAACGTTCAATTAAACTGATTAGTTTTTCGGGATATTTAGGGTCCGTAGCGTAACCGGCGGCACGTAAACCTCGCGCCCATCCGACATAATCGCCCTTATCCAATTCAAACAATTTAGAATACCTTCCCCTTTTGGTTAAAAACATCGAATGATCTCTATAGGATTCCTCTGCGGTTTCGTACTTTCTAAAACATTCGTCTGGAGCATCATCGTCATGACGAACGGAGTCCCCGTCCCAACCTTGATGGCATTTAATTCCAAAATGATTATTGGCTTTTTGACTCAGCGTTCCTTGCCCAGAACCGGATTCTAAAACCCCTTGAGCTAGAGTGATACTCGCCGGAACGCCATGGTCGGACATGTTGTTTTTTGCAATGTCTTTATACCGCATAATATATTCTCGAATCATATCATTGGTTACACTCAATTTGGAAGTCGCCTCTAAAGTTTCTATAGTACCCCTATCCTTCGACTTAATCGGTTTCTTATTTAGCTGAGCCCTGTACGAGGCCTTATTGATTAATTCCGTCCTTTTCTTCTTTTTCTTTGTAAGGCTACTCTTGCTATTAGTTGAGCCACAACTCACTAAAAAGGCAAGAAACACAAATAAAAATACTTTCTTTAGCATAATCTATCTTTTAACTAATTCTAAATCAAATTTTGAATTCCATCCTTGTAAGCCACCGGTATGAATGGCTAATATTTTAGTTCCTTGAGGAAAATAGTCTTTTTCGATTAAATCGATAATACCAAACATCATCTTCCCAGTATACACAGGATCTAATAAGATGCCCGTTTTTTGACGAAAATAGTTCAAAAAGTGCATCAGTTCCGAAGTTGTTTTTGCATAACCTCCAAAATGATAGTCGTGAATCAATTTCCAATTTCTACGAACTACCAAATTATCAATTTCTGCGGTCAAAAAACTTCCCTTAAGTGCAGGAAAACCTAATACACTTTGGCTGCTTTGGACCGAATTGATCAATCCCGCTATAGTACCTCCCGTTCCAACGGCACTACAAATATAATCAAACTCTAGATCTTGTTCTTTTAAAATTTCCTCACATCCTTTCACCGCTAGCGCATTAGTACCTCCTTCTGGTATCAAGTAAAACTCCGCAAACTCCTTTTTTAAATCTGCTATAAAATAGGGTTCTGTTTTTTCCCTATACGCTTCACGTGTAATAAACTTTAGAAGCATACCGTTCTCTTGTGCTTTTTTTAAGGTAGGATTATCTAAATACTTATATTTTAATTCATCCCCTCTAATTACGCCTATGGTTTGAAAACCAAATTCTTTACCCGCTGCCGCTGTGGCTGCGATATGATTTGAAAACGCCCCCCCAAATGTCAACATGGTTTTTACACCCAGTTCCTTCGCTTTTAAAAAATTATATTTTAATTTCCGAAATTTATTTCCGGAAATTTCCGGATGCAATAAATCTTCTCTTTTAAGATAAAGTACTATATCATTTTTAAATAAAAGGTCCACCTTTTGATTTTCAATCCGTTGTTCTTCAAACATCATATATATTTTAAAAAAGCAGCAAACTTCCTTTTCTGCAAATAATTTAATTCCGTTTCATGCCCGTATGCCTCGCGTTCAAATGAAATTGCTTTATATGCCTTTTTTTTATCTTTCAATTGTACTAATTTTATTAAAAATTCCAAGATATACCAGATATAAAAAAACACCACCAACAATTCTAATTGTTGTTTGATGTGGATTTTTTCATGGGCAATCAGAATCTCATCTTTAAGGCTATCCCTTTTTTTAAAGATAATAAAAGGGTATATTGTGACTCCGACAAAGCCTTTTGGAACCCAGTTTTGGTTTATTAATATCTTGTAATACATTTTATACAAATTGACAGCATTTTTCTGTAAAATTCAATAATTTTAAACTTTTATTATCATATTAATTAAGCGTTGTTTGTATGCTTTCATAGATCTTGTTTTTGTATTTTTACCCAAACAGCTATATTCATCATAACCAACAACTTATACTCTAATAAAAATAAGCAAAAAAAATCTTGTAAACCATTTATAAGATCTATAAATATCCATTTATCCTAAATTTTTAGACATGAATTTTAAAGAACAGGTTCAAATAGGCATTCCAACCGTACTGCCGAGTCCTAAATCTTATGATTATTCAATTAATCACGCTCCTAAAAGAAAAGAAATACTCAGTGCAGACGAACAGAAACTCGCCTTAAAAAACGCATTGCGCTACTTTAAACCGGAACAACATGCCGAGCTTTTAGAAGAGTTTAAAACGGAACTCGAAAAATACGGTCGTATCTATATGTATCGTTTCCGTCCGGACTATAAAATGTACGCCCGACCCATAGACGAATATCCGGGAAAATCGTTGCAAGCACGCTCCATTATGTTGATGATTCAAAATAACTTGGATTATGCCGTAGCACAACATCCACATGAATTGATTACTTATGGTGGAAATGGCGCTGTTTTTCAAAACTGGGCACAATATCTGTTGACCATGAAATATTTGTCTGAAATGACCGACGAGCAAACGCTTGCCATGTATTCTGGACACCCTATGGGACTTTTTCCTTCTCATAAAAATGCCCCGCGTGTGGTGGTCACCAACGGTATGATGATACCCAATTATTCTAAACCGGACGATTGGGAGAAATTCAATGCATTAGGTGTATCTCAATACGGACAAATGACAGCGGGAAGCTATATGTATATCGGTCCACAAGGCATTGTACACGGCACAACCATCACTGTTTTAAACGGCGGTCGTAAAATTTCTAAAGAGGGTGAAGGCCTAGCAGGCAAACTCTTTGTAACTTCTGGACTTGGGGGAATGAGCGGTGCTCAACCCAAAGCGGGAAATATAGCGGGTTGTATTACCGTATGTGCTGAAGTCAATGAAAAAGCAGTAGCCGTTCGTCATTCACAGGCGTGGGTAGACGAAGTTGCTAGTGACCTAGACGCTTTGGTGGCACGGGTTAAGAAAGCGAAGGAAAACAAAGAGGTAGTATCCATTGCCTATCACGGTAATATAGTCGATGTATGGGAGAAATTTGATACAGAAAATGTCTATATCGATTTGGGGTCTGACCAAACATCCTTACACAATCCATGGGCTGGCGGATATTATCCTGTAGGACTGAGTTTTGAACAAGCCAATATTATGATGGCCAATGAACCCGAAGCTTTTAAAGAAAAGGTTCATGAATCACTTCGACGTCAAGCTAATGCTATCAATAAACACACCGCTAAAGGCACTTATTTCTTTGATTACGGCAACGCTTTTTTATTAGAAGCATCTAGAGCTGGAGCAGCCGTCATGGCAGCTAACGGCATTGATTTTAAATACCCAAGTTATGTACAAGACATTATGGGCCCGATGTGTTTTGATTATGGTTTTGGACCTTTCCGCTGGGTTTGTGCTTCGGGAAAACCAGAAGATTTATTAAAAACAGACCAAATAGCCTGTGCTGTATTGGAAGAAATGAAAAAAAGTTCACCAAAAGAAATTCAACAACAAATGGATGACAACATCCGTTGGATTAAGGGAGCACAAGCCAATAATTTAGTCGTTGGTTCTCAAGCGCGTATTTTATATGCCGATGCAGAGGGACGCATCAACATAGCTGAAGCATTTAATCGAGCCATTGCCGCTGGCCAAATTGGCCCTGTAGTGTTGGGGCGCGACCATCACGATGTTTCCGGTACAGACTCTCCTTATAGAGAAACTTCCAACATCTATGACGGTTCTAAATTCACTGCCGATATGGCGATTCAAAACGTTATAGGTGATAGCTTTAGAGGCGCAACTTGGGTTTCGATACACAATGGCGGTGGTGTTGGATGGGGCGAAGTAATCAATGGAGGTTTTGGTATGCTTCTTGATGGTACTAAAGAAGCTTCTGACCGCTTAAAATCGATGTTATTCTGGGATGTTAATAACGGAATAGCTAGAAGGAGTTGGGCCAGAAATGAAGAAGCTATTTTTGCTATTCAAAGAGCTATGGAAGCGGAACCCCTATTAAGGGTTACACTACCTAATTTGGTAGACGAAAATTTATTGAAATAAACTCACTATTAACCAAATTCTTGTCAATCATGAAACTTTTAAAATTTATTCCATTAGTTGCGTTAGCCTTTATCACCGGATGTAGTTCCGTTCAAGTAGCTACAGACTATGATAACAAAACGGATTTTAACAATTACAAAACCTATGCTTTTTTCAAAGAAGGTATAGACAAAACAGAGATTTCCGATTTGGATAAAAAGCGTATACTTACCGCAATCGATACGGAATTAGCAAAAAAAGGAATGACAAAGAGTGCCAATCCGGACTTTTTAATCAACATTTTCACCAAGGCGCAACAACGTGTCGATATAAGTCAAAATGCTTATTATTCCCCATGGGGATACGGCTGGGGCTGGAATCCATATTGGGGATCTAGTTATAATACAGTTTCTACTTCTGTAGAAGGAAATCTATATATTGACGTATTAGATGCCAAACGAAAAGAATTGGTTTGGCAAGGTGTTGGAACAGGGTATTTGACCAAAAACAGAGAAAAGAAAGAAGCACGTATTACGGAATTTGTTGCCAAAATTTTAAAGGACTTTCCTCCTACAAAATAACAAATATATATTCCTTTTATAAAACTAAATTACACAAAAGAGGCTACCCCATAACAAAATTGGGATAGCCTCTTTTACGTTTCAAAAGATTATTTCGCTGATTTAGATGGTTATCTACGCGAAACCCTATATGCTTTTGCATTATTTTCAAGCGCTTTCCTAGAATTAATAGTTACAGCAGGAGTTGCTGTTGCAGCACTTTGATTGTAATATCCTTCGAATTTCCCTTTGTAATCCACTTCAATACTTAATGAATAATTAAGAGTAGCCCCATTAATAAGTTTATCACCACCGTCAATTGAACTACAAGTAATACACCCCTAAACCTACAACGGAAGATTAATTAATACAGATCACAAAGACAAGGCACAAAAGGTCCTTGAGACACTTCTGAAGTGACACCAGAAGCGTATATAAACAAAAAACAAGCTAAAAACAACGCAAACAATGCGTAATAAGATTTTATGCCATAGAGTAACATGTGCCAGTCTATCAAATATCTAGTAAAACTCACGAAGGAAACGAGATAAAAGGAAACAAACTACCTCTAGCTTTATTAATAACAGAATTACCATATTTCACACTGTCTAAAAAACCAAATTATTCTTTTTACCGAAACAACATCACTATACCCTTACACAGTTCTAAAACAAAAAAGGAGCTGTCTATACAGACAGCTCCTAACAATTTATATCTATTCCTAATTAAGAGAAAGTATTCTCACTAATTATTTTTTTGCGAAAGCAGTTTTAACTTTAACGATTCCTTTTTGAACTTTCATAGCTTTGTTAGCAGACGTTTTAACACCTCTACCAGCTGTTCTTCCTTGTTCCCACTGAGCTTCAGTGATATCTCCTGTGAAGTTCACACGAATAGTTTTAGCACTTGGTAAAGTAGCAGAACTAGCAACTACTCCATCAAAATATCTTCCGTGCATACCTCTAATATTGTAGTTAATTAACAAATTAGCAGATGGAAGTGGTTCTCCAGTAGTTGGATCATTAGCTGTACTTTCAATTAAAGAACCTGCGTTACTATAGATAGCTATACTAAAAGGAGTAACATTTGCAGTTGTAGGTAAACCTCCTGTGATTTCACCTGCCTCATTAAAAGTTCCTGGAGTAATAAATGTTTGTTGAATGATGATATCATTTGTTACAGTTTGTGACAACCAAACAATCATACCAGCATCTGGATCAGCATCTATAACACCTAAAAATTCTTTACTTACTGTATAAGTTGTACTGTTGTAAACAACAGTTCCTGCACCAACAGCTGGTGCAACTGGTTTAACTGTAAAAGAAATTTCGTTACTAGTTAAAGTATTGAATACAGCTTTAGTTGTATACGTTCCAGCTGGAGCGTTCAATCTAAGAACACCGTCAGTGAAATCAAATTCTTGTCCACTAATTTGTAATTTTCCATTTACGAAACCACCATTTTGGTCTTTAAGATTGAAAACAATTGCAGTTCCAGCCTCAAGATTATTTACATCACCTACAATACTTAAAACAATTGAAGTAACATTAACTGGTGCAGCTTTAACTGTATAAACCAATTCATTACTAACAGTAGCTCCTTTTTTAGAAGTGAATTTCAATGTTTTCCCAGCATCTTCTGCTTTAGCAACATAGCTGTTTCCAGTTATTGCAGTTCCATTCAACAATAGTTGAACTCCGTCTGTAGTTGCAGTACCATTAAAAGTATAAGTGAAAGATAAATTATCTCCTACTAATACCTCACCAGCAGCTTTACTACCTGTCATATTTAAAATATCAACATTCGCAGCTACAACAGTAACTGTAGCAACAGTACTATCAATAAAACCTGCTTTTTTCGCTTGAACTTTATAAGTTCCAACTTTGTCAAATTTCTGAGTTAAACCAGAAACTTCTTTTCCATCAATAGATAGTTTTGCATCTGCTTCAGTTTTTCCATCAACTGTTACTGCAAACACAACAGACTCACCTACTCTAACAGTTGCTGGAGTTGCGGTTAAAGTTAATTGTTTTTCTGCAACAGGAGGATTACTGTCATCGCTTGAGCTACATGACGTCCCGAAAGTAGCCAATCCTGCTACTGCCAAAAACATAAATAATTTTTTCATAATTGTTAATTTTAAAATAGTTAATCTGGCGCAAGATATAAATAAATTCAAAGTAAAAAAATATTAACGTTAATTTTTTTTCAAGATTAAGTTAATTCTCCTTTGCAAATCTGTTTAGAAAACAATAACCACACACTAAATGATGTGTAAATAAATTTTATTATATTTACCATTAATACACTTATAAACCTCAGTACAGGATGAAAACGCAAGAATACGAAAGCAATCCATTAATTAACAGGCTTCCCGAACATCTTAAACAATTCATAAAACCACAACACTACGACGACTATACTGCCATAAACCAAGCGGTATGGCGCTATGTGATGCGGAAAAATGTTAGTTATCTAAGTAAAGTTGCTCATTCTTCGTATTTGGAAGGATTAAAACAGACCGGTATTTCTATTAATGACATCCCCAATATGTACGGCATGAACCGTATATTAAAAGAAATCGGATGGGCTGCCGTTGCAGTCGATGGATTTATTCCTCCTAATGCCTTTATGGAGTTTCAAGCATATAAAGTATTGGTTATCGCATCCGACATTCGTCAACTTGAACATATTGAATATACTCCCGCACCAGACATCATCCATGAAGGTGCTGGACACGCCCCTATTATTGCCAATCCAGAATATGCTGAGTACCTCAGACGCTTTGGAGAAATTGGATGTAAAGCCATCTCCTCTGCACGAGATTATGAAATGTATGAAGCTATTCGACTCCTTTCTATTTTAAAGGAGGCAGAAGATGCCGACCCTATCGCTATAGCAGCGGTAGAAAAAAGGGTTGATGATTTACAGTCCAATATGGGCAAGCTTTCCGAAATGGCTCAAATCAGAAATTTACATTGGTGGACCGTAGAATACGGATTAATAGGAACTTTAGAGAATCCGAAAATTTACGGAGCTGGACTACTGTCTTCCATTGGAGAAAGTGCCTGGTGCATGACCGATGCCGTAAAAAAATTCCCTTACAATATAGAAGCAGCCCAGCAGAACTTCGATATCACTAAACCACAACCGCAGTTATTCGTAACTCCCGATTTTGCATACCTTAGTATGGTATTGGAAGAGTTTGCCAATAATATGGGAATTCGAAAAGGCGGTATAGAAGGTGCCGAAAAATTAATTGAGTCCAATGCTATCGGAACTATGGAGTTAACCACTGGAATTCAAATATCGGGAAAATTTACCAACGTAATCGCATTTGAAGGCAAACCCGTATATGTACAATCAGAAGGCCCAACCGTTCTTGCTTACAGAGAAAAAGAATTAGTAGGACACGGAAAAGATTATCATGCTGCTGGATATGGAACCGCTATAGGAAACTTAAAAGGAGTGAATTTGGCCATTGAAAACATGAGTCCCAAAGACTTAAACGCCTATTCGATTTCTGAAGGAGAAAACGTTACTTTGGAATTTGAAGGTGGCATTCGCGTTTCTGGTGAGATCATCACCGGTATGAGAAACCTACACGGCAAAATAATTTTGATCAGTTTTAAAAATTGTACGGTTACTCATCATGACACTATCTTGTTTCAACCGGAATGGGGTATTTACGATATGGCCATAGGTACACAAATCGTTTCGGCTTATTCCGGCCCAGCCGATTATAACAGTTTTGATTTAATCACTCATGTTCCTTCGTCTAAAACCATAAAATCCGATAGGACACCTATCAAAATAGCATTGGAACAATTGTATCAACAAGTTCGCGATACTAGAGAATCTAATAAGGCAATCGATTTCCAAGCCATTCTTAACGATTTAAATCAAAACCATCCATCCGATTGGTTATTAACCTTAGAACTTTTAGAATTAAGTACACTGCAAAAGAATAGCGAAATAATTGAAAAAACAAAACAACGTTTAGCCGTTTTAGCAACACAGAGACCTGAAATAGCTCACTTGATAAGCAATGGAATCGAATTATTGAGCAGTGAATAGCGAATATTAAATAGCAAAGGCTGTTTCATATTATGAAACAGCCTTTGCTATTTAATGCTTATTATTAATTATCACTAAGTTACGCATACCGATCGAACAGTTCCCACTAACATCTTATAAACTACAACGCCAATTTAGTATTAAAATCCAATTCGGAGTCAATTATGCTATCTTGATATTCTAATTTCCATCCCAAAGACTGTGTTACGATTAAAATTTTAGACAATTCTGTTATTAGTCGATTTTGAGCATTGGTTTTTAACGTTGAGCCTGTTATTTTACGAAGTAGGTCTTCTTTTACCTTAGCATTGATTTTATTGTAGTCTGCTCCTTGAAACGGATTAAACTTACTCTGTTCTACGTCGTACAATTTTATTTCCGGATAAAGCTTTATTTCCTGTTTTGGTAATTTGGTAATCCGCACCACTTTGTTTATTTCATCGATGTCGTATTCAATCTGACTCATATCATAAGAAACCGTTGCGTCCGCATTAATAATAACTACTGCTTTCTTTTTAAAGGACACCAAATCCATCAAGTATTTTTGCTGATCCTCATAAGTCATTACTTGAGAAAACTTAGCTTCCGTTACAATTAATTTACTTACGTTTTTAAACTGATTCTGAATCAAATCGGAGTTGTACTCCATTTTAGCTTCATCAGCTTTGTTATCGAAATAACGATAAATCATTGCACCGGTTAACATCATCAACAGCACAAAAAAGAAGGTTGTAATTATCCTAAAAATACTTTTCATATCTAGTTATTGTTTAAAATCAAGTCGTACTTCACTTTACTACCTAAAATTCATAAAGGGATATTGATCTAATAAATCGTCTATCTTACTTACCAACTTGTCAAGAAATATGCCGTGTTTTTCAGAAGCGGGATTAAATGACCGATGATTAAGCCCTTTTTGAACCTCATCCACTTTTTTCATAATCGGATAAGCTGTTTCCGCTATCATCGTTTGCATCCACTTTTCCCAAATATACTGTATTGCAATCGAGTTTGGATGCAGCATATCGGAGGCATAAAAACGATAATCTCTCAATTCATCCATTAGAATTTCATAGGAAGGAAAATAAAAATTTTGTTTTGGATGCTCTTCTAAAAATTGATGTAAGGCAGCAATTAAAATCGATTTACTGCGTTGATTTTCGACAAAGCCATCTTTGAGGTGTCGAACTGGTGAAAGGGTATAAATGATTTCCACTTTCGGATTTAATTCTCTCAGCAACATCGCAATTCGCTGATAACTATCCAGAACCGCTTCGTAAGTTAAAAGTTTTTTATCAAATTGCTGTTGCGGTAGTTTATGACAATTAGCCACTAAAGCTTGGGTTTGCTTCGATTGATATACCCAAGCGGTACCGAATGTCAAAATAAAATGTGAGGCTTCTCGTATATCGAACCTTAAATTTGCCAGTGCTGCATTTAAATGATCAATACAGTCGGACTGTTCCAATTGATTTAAATCGGAATGCGCGTCAAAACAGCTCCAAACACCATCCACACAAAAAACATCTTGTTCTGTAAAAACATAGTCCGACACAGCATATTCCAAAATTCGTTCAATCGCCTTTGGATGAAATAAAATACCAAAAGGATTCGTGTTAACCTGAAATTGCAACTCCTTAAATTTCTCAGCCATATTAACGGCAAAACAAGAGCCCAAAGAAACGATCTTAGAATGGTAATTGATTTTAGCTTGATAGGTAGTTAGCGGTACTTTTGTTAGAAACTCCATATTCATAATGGCTTTAGGTTAATCAGAACGACTTCTTTAATAAAAAAAGATTCTCTTTCGAGAATCTTTTCCTTTCATTATTTAATATATTCCGAAGCTTTTGACAAGGCTTCTGCAATTCCATCTGGATTTTTACCTCCTGCTGTTGCGAAGAAAGCTTGTCCGCCTCCGCCTCCTTGAATGTATTTACCCAACTCCCGAACAACTTGCCCAGCATTCAGTCCTTTATCTGTAGCCAATTCTTTAGATATATAACAGGTCAACATCGGCTTACCATCGGTAACCGTAGCTAATACCAAAAACAAATTGGTTTTGTCTGCTCCTAATTCATAAGCCAAGTCTTTAGCACCATTGGCATCTAAATCAACTTCTTTTGCCAAGAATTGCACCTCATTTATCGTTTGAATTTCCGAAAGCAATGCTCCTTTTAGTCCCTTTGCCTTTTCACGCAACAATTGCTCCAATTGTTTTTTCAATTTGGCATTGTCGTCTTGCAAAGAAACCACCGCTTTTAAAGTGTCTTGCGGATTTTTAAGTGCGTTTTTCACTTCTTTCAAAGTATCCTCTTGTTCTTTGTAAAAGGTTCTTACCGCTTGGTTCGTAATGGCTTCAATACGACGAATACCCGCAGCTACAGCACCTTCACTTACAATTTTAAACTGCCAAATGTCTGCTGTATTTTGAACGTGAATTCCGCCACAAAGCTCCATACTCGTTCCAAAACGAATCGCTCTCACTTCATCGCCATATTTCTCACCAAACAATGCCATTGCGCCTTCTTCAATAGCTTGTGCAAAAGGAATACTTCTGCGCTCCACCAAAGGTAATTGTTCTTGAATGCGATCATTTACAAAGTCTTCTACCGCTTTTAATTCTTCTTCAGTCAATTTTGCAAAATGTGAAAAGTCAAAACGCAAATAGTTTGGCGACACCAACGAACCCTTTTGCTCTACATGCGTTCCCAAGATGGTTCTTAATGCTTGATGCAACAAATGGGTTGCCGAGTGGTTACTCGCACTTTGTTTTCTCGTATCTTCGTTTACTTGTGCTGTAAAACTTCCCTCCAAATTCTCAGGTAGCTGTTTCGCAAAATGAAGAATTAGATTATTTTCTTTTTTAGTATCTATAATTTCAATGGTTTCATTGGCAGAAATCAAGAATCCCTTATCTCCTACCTGTCCTCCACCTTCTGGATAGAATGGCGTTTTATCCAATACCAATTGAAATAGTTTTCCGTCTTTTTTACTATCTACTTTTCTAAAACGCGTAATTTTCACTTCGTTATTCAATAAGTCGTAACCTACAAAACTTTCAACATTACCCGGAATCAAAACCGTCCAGTCATCGGTAGTTACTTCTGAAGCAGCCCTAGAACGACTCTTTTGTTGACTCATGGCCTGTTCAAAACCAGCTTCGTCCAATTCCAATCCGCGCTCTCTTAAAATCAACGCAGTCAAGTCTATTGGAAAACCAAACGTATCGTATAATTCAAATGCTTTAGCTCCTGAAATCACTTTAGAATCCGACTGAGCAATTACCTGATCCAACAAATGCAATCCCTGATCTAAGGTTCTTAAAAAAGAAGCTTCTTCTTCCTTAATTACATTCATCACCAAACCTTTTTGAGCCGTTATTTCTGCAAAAACGCTTCCCATCTGTGCACTCAAAACATCTACTAATTGATAGATAAAGGGTTCCTTTTTATTTAAAAAAGTAAATGCATAACGAATAGCACGACGTAAAATTCGACGAATTACATAACCCGCTCCATTATTAGACGGCAATTGGCCATCGGCAATAGCAAAAGCAACCGCTCGTACGTGATCAGCTATAACTCTAATGGCAATGTTTATTTTTTCTTCTTCATCGTCCTTAGCCTTAATGGTGTATTTGCCTTGAGTTAGTTGAGAAATCTTCTCAATTAGCGGACTAAACACATCGGTGTCGTAATTCGATTGAACACCTTGCAAAACCATACACAAACGTTCGAATCCCATACCGGTATCAACATGTTGCGCCGGTAATTTTTCCAAAGACCCATCTGCTTTACGGTTAAACTCCATAAATACATTATTCCAAATTTCGACCACTTGTGGGTGATCGGCATTGACTAATTCTTTACCAGAAACAAGGGCTTTCTCTTCTTTAGAACGTATATCAACATGTATTTCAGAACACGGTCCGCAAGGCCCTTGCTCTCCCATTTCCCAGAAATTATCCTTTTTGTTTCCCAACAAAATACGATCTTCCGCTATAAGCGATTTCCAAATATCATAAGCTTCTTGGTCAAACGGCACATTCTCTTCTACGCTACCTTCAAATACAGTAACATATAAAATGTCTTTAGGAATCTTATAAACCTCCGTCAATAATTCCCAAGCCCAATGAATGGCTTCTTTTTTAAAATAATCTCCAAAACTCCAGTTTCCCAGCATTTCGAACATGGTATGGTGGTAGGTATCAATACCCACTTCCTCTAAATCATTATGTTTTCCTGAAACACGAAGACATTTTTGAGTATCGGCAATTCTTTTGCTTTTTGGTACGGCATTCCCTAGAAAATATTCTTTAAACTGGGCCATACCCGAATTATTGAACATTAAGGTCGGATCATCTTTTAAGACAATCGGTGCCGATGGAACTATAAGATGCCCGCGTTCTTCAAAAAAACTTAAAAACTTTTGACGAATTTCTTGTGATTTCATATGTCGTTTTATATGGTTTGTTTAGGTTTCTCTGATATCTTATCCTGTTTGCTGCCCCAGGGACAAATAATGCTTCTGGAATGATTTCATCTTTTGAAAACCAATAATTTTTTACATTTAAATAATTTAGCCCTAATCAAATTGAGATTTATTGGCTTTTTTAAATACTTTTGACTGAATTAGATATTAAACTCGTATTAAAATGTATAAATGAAAATGGTATCAACGAAACATTTTCTACATTTGTTATCTAATCGATTCGCAAGCATAAAATACAATGTATTTTAACATGCAAAAATAGCATTTTTTAATATATGTCTAAGGTAAAATATTATTACGATTCCGAAAAACTAGCCTATCAAAAAGTTCAACCCAAAAAGCGCAAGCAAATCGGGTTTATTTTGCTATTTATATTCTCTTCAGCTATGTTTGGTTTGTTGGGTATTATTATTTTATTGAACACTTCTTTATTTGAAACACCCAAAGACAAAATGCAAGCGCGCGAGATTGAAAATTTTAAAACCAATTACGCGATTCTCAATCGAAAAATAGAATTAATCGATCAGGTTTTGAGCGAATTGGAAGTTCGAGACAACTATATATATCGAGCGTATTTTAATACTACACCTATTCCAAGCGAACAAAGACGTTCGGGTTTTGGCGGATACAACCGTTATAAAGACTTAGAAGGATTTAATAATTCCGAATTGGTGAAAAATACCACCAAAAAAGTAGACCGGATTTTAAAACAAACCGCCATTCAATCGCGCTCTTTGGATGATATTATTAACTTAGCCCAAGGTAAGGAAAAACTTTTAGCAGCGATTCCAGCGATTCAACCGATAAAAAATGAGGACCTTACTCGAGTGGCTTCCGGTTTTGGATACCGGTCCGACCCCTTTACCAAGATTAAGAAATTTCACGAAGGGATGGATTTTTCCTCCAAACCGGGTACACCGGTTTACGCCACTGGAGATGGCGAAGTCATCCGAGCTAACAACCAATTATCTGGATATGGCAATCTTATCGAAATCAAACACGGTTTTGGTTACTTAACTCGATATGCCCATTTGAGTAAATACAATGTTAAGCCGGGTCAAAAGATAAAACGCGGCGATTTAATCGGGTTTGTTGGAAACACAGGCAGAAGTGAAGCGCCTCATTTACATTACGAGGTTCATTACAATAACGCAGTAATGAACCCGTTGAATTTTTATTACGGTTCTATTTCTGCTAAAGAGTTTGAATTACTCTCTCAGGCAGCCAATCACGAAAATCAATCTTTAGACTAATGCATATAGACTTACCAGAAAAAAGATATTATAGCATAGGCGAATTGGCCAAGGCTTTTGATGTAAACACCTCTCTGTTGCGATTTTGGGAAAAGGAATTTGATATTCTCAAGCCCAAAAAAAATGCTAAGGGCAATAGAATGTTTACCCCCGAGGATGTGAAAAATTTACGTCTCCTTTTTCATTTGATTAAGGAACGTGGGTTTACGCTTGACGGTGCTAAAGACTACATTAAGGCCAAGCCCAAAGAATCTCTCGACAATTTCGAAATTATTCGTAAATTAGAAGCAATTAAATCAACTTTGATCCATATTAAAAACGAACTTTAACAAAAAAACAAACTTCCTATGAAAAAGTGGCTTATCCCCGTAATTATTATTGCTGTCATCGTAATTGGACTATACAGCTGGGCTAAAAGTTTTAACAACACAGCCGTAACCCTTAATGAAAACATTCGTGAAAGTTGGGGTAATGTAGAAACTGCCTACCAACGCCGAAACGACTTAATCGGAAATTTAGTCAATACGGTAAAAGGTGCTGCTGATTTTGAAAAAAGCACTTTAGAAAGTGTTATCCAAGCGCGTTCAGAAGCGACTAAAACGGTTATTGACCCGTCAAACATTACGCCAGAGCAATTAGCTGAATTCAACAAGGCACAAAGCGGTGTTTCTTCTGCCTTATCCAGGTTATTGGTTAGTGTAGAAAGATATCCTGACTTAAAAGCAAATCAAAATTTCTTAAAACTACAAGACGAACTCGCTAGTACAGAAAATCAAATACTTACAGCAAGAACGCGTTTTAACGAAAACGTAAAACCGTATAACAACCACATCAAAACTTTCCCAAATAGCTTGTTTGCAGGTATCTTTGGATTTAGCGAGAAAGCTTATTTTGAAGCTGTTGCTGGTGCAGAAAAACCAGTAGAAGTAAAATTTTAATTTTAAATTAAACATGGGACTAGTAGAACGTTTTTTTTCCGAAGCTGAAGAAGCTGAAATTGTTAATGCGATTATTAAGGCAGAAGAAAATACATCTGGCGAAATTCGCGTGCATTTGGAGGGACATACCGATTTACCTGCTTTTGACCGAGCCAAAGAAGTATTCTTTGACTTAAATATGGACAAAACAGCAGAGCGAAACGGTGTATTATTCTACTTGGCTATTGAAGATAAATCCTTCGTCATCATCGGTGACGAGGGAATTAACCAAAAAGTGGAAGCCGACTTTTGGGATTGTATAAAAGATACCGTTATCGAGCATTTCAAACTCGCAGACTTTAAAACCGGTCTTATTAATGGCATTCTTAGATCTGGTGAAAAGCTTAAAACCTATTTCCCTTATCAAAAAGACGATACTAATGAGCTTCCAAATGAAATATCAAAAGGATAGATGAAAGATTATTTTCAAAAAGCATATCAAAAAAGCTTATTTGTTGTTATTGCGCTTATCAGCACATTAGGGTATAGTCAATTTAACATACCCGAAGCGCCTAAGAACTTACAAGAGCAAACCAGCGTATATGATTATGCTAAAATTTTAAGTCCCTCAGAAAAAGAGGCTCTTGAAAAAAAGTTAATTCATTATTCCGACTCAACCACAACTCAAATGGTCGTGATTACCATTGCTTCACTAAAAGGAGAAGACATTGGTATCTTAACGCCTAAATGGGCACATCAATGGGGTATTGGACAAGCTAAAGAAGACAATGGTATATTGATCTTATTAGCTAGAGACGAGCGCAAAATTTGGATTTCTCCCGGCTATGGCGTTGAGGACCGTTTGACCGCTGGAATAGTGGGTCAAATGATTCGAGATGTTATCATTCCCGAATTTAAAACGGGTAATTATTACCAAGGTTTAGATAAGGGCACCGATGCAATAGTCGATATATTAAAAGGGAAATATAAAGGAACTCGAAAAGCAAATCCAGAAAATGGTGGCAATGGTATTGGAACCTTAATTCTCATCTTTATCGCAGTGGTTTTTTTACTCTATATATTTAGTAGAAAAGGCGGTGGTAAAGGCGGTAGCGGAGGTCGATTTGCCGGTCCGAGTTTAGGAGAAATGATTATCCTAAGTAGCTTAGGTCGCGGTGGCGGTGGTGGATTCGGCGGTGGAAGCGGCGGTGGCGGATTTGGCGGCGGTGGATTCGGTGGTGGATTCGGCGGCGGTGGATTTTCCGGCGGTGGCTCTGGCGGAAGTTGGTAAAACCATTCCTTATTAAAATAATCACTCACTTAAAAAACAAAAGGCGATTCCAATATGGAATCGCCTTTTTGTTTTTTTGAACTCACTATATCATTTAAATCTTTACAAGCTACGTACCCGCATTCTAGGAGCTCCCTCCCTATTTCCTCTATTAGGTCGCTCACTCTTTGTTTGCTTACCGCCAAATTGGTCGATTTTATAGGTTAAGGAAAACATCACGTAGCGCTTTAGCACCGTATTTTCCGAATCAATAATGGTTGTAGGATCGATGGTTCGCGTAGCGCTGATATTCTGATTTAACAAATCATATACCTTAACCTTTGCCATAAATTTTTTATCAAAAAAGGCATAAGACAAACTGGTGTTCCACAAATAAAAATCTCTTTTAAATCCGGAAGCAATATTGGAGTTATACGTATATCCAAAATCATTTCCAAAAACCCAATTTTCAGGCCAATAGGTCGTGGCTTGTAGATTAATTCGATGCGTAAAATTGGTAGCGCTACTTACCGCATAATTTTTGTAGTCCGTAGTATTAGAACTATAACTATAGGACGGCATAATAGAAATTAAGTCGCCATAATCCCAACTCAAATATACTCTTGGCGAAATGGCTGTTGCCTGAGCTTCATATAATGCTCCATCTGTAAATCCCCTACTGTTGGAGAACGTATAGCGCATATCTATTCCATAACGGATTTTGTGTTCCTCAATGGTATAGGACTTATTCCAATTCCCCCCTAACATATAGGAATACGCACCTGATAGTTCCCGAAATGTAGTCGTTCTCTTTCTATTTTCATCATAAATCGAATAAGTAACGACTTGATTGTCGTAATAACTTCCACCGACATAAATGCTGTATCCAGAACGGCTCGCGAAGTCGTAATTACGAAAACTCAAAAAGGTTGAATGGGATTTATTAGGATCTAAATCTGGATTTCCAATCACGGTATTTAGTGGATTGGATACATCTTCATAATCCAAAACCGATCTTGCATCTACCATTTGAGCACTATATTGATAAGACCCCCAAACTGATAGAGACTTACTAAAACGATAATTCAAATAAGCACTCATCGCCGGAAGTATATATTTTTTAGAAAAACCAATATCAGCTTCTCTATATACGGCATCAACATCGTATTGTGTAATCGCTAAACCCGGAGCCAAGCTCAAATTAAATTTCGATTTGGAAACCCGAATCGCCGTTGTGGGTCTAAGTACTTTTATTTGCGTGGTGTAATAGTTGGTTAAATCTACATTAAGCCGATCATAGGATTGCGATACATCATTAAAATCAAAAACCCGTTCTTCTTGTACACTATTGGTCCAATCGTATCCCAAATTAAACTCTAAGGCTAAAGAGTCCACAATCGGTTGTGAATATTCGAGTTCCAAATTATAATTATCGGAATTCGAACGTGTTTTACTGTACTGTTTTCTGAAATCATCTTGGTCGGGCTCGTTAAAAAATCGAGTAGCCGATTCGTTGCGGTTTTGCCCGTCGTTGGTTGCGTTTTGATTGCTCAATGCAATAGTAAAATATTGTCCTTTATTCTTCAAGTTTTTCGAATACCGTATTTGATTGGAAAAATTTAAACTATTCGAACTGCTATAGGATTCTGAATCACTCTCATTTAACCTACTTCCCAGTTCGTCAACATCATACTGATCAGATAGTGATTTTGCTGTTCGGAACGTCTTGGATATTTTAGGTGAAACAAATAAGGTGGCTGTAGAATCGATTTTATATTCTACCGAAAAGTTACCGTTATGTGCTTCACTATTCTGATTCGTGCTTGCATTGGAGAAGGTTGTAAATTGACCCGATGGCAATAAATTTATACGAGTTGATCGGTTTTTGTTTTCACTATCGCTTGAATTGTAAAAATAACTGCCTGTCGTATTCAAATCTTTGATAAATTCGTCGGAATAATTCAATCCGACCATATTGGACTGCGTAATTCCGGAACCACCGGAACCCGACGAACCGAAACTACCGGATCGTCCTCTACCTCCCCCCATATTATCAAAGACTTCATCCATTGAAAAGCCCGAAGCATTAATATTATTTGAGGAAGCCAATACACTTATTTTTTGTTTCCCCTTAAAATAATTAGCCAAGACACTCCCTTCATAACGCTTATCAGAACCATATCCGCCCATAAACTTACCGAAAAAACCTTTATTTTTATCTTCGTCTATAGTTAAGTTAATACTGGCATTATTGGAACTGGATGCCTTTTTAGTAAATTCCTCTTTTTTGGTTTTGGTATCTGAAATCTGAATTTTATTGATTAATTCCGCAGGTAAATTTTGCAAGGCAATTTTTCCATCTTCATCAAAAAACGGTTTTCCATTGACTAAAATCTGATTGACTTCTTTACCATTAACGGTAATCTTTTTGTCTGCATCAATCTCAACACCGGGTAACTGCTTTAATAATTCTTCAACATTGGCATCGGGTCGAACTTTAAAGGACGCAGCATTAAATTCGACCGTATCTTTTTTGATTCGGATCGGAGGAATATCAGCAACAATCACCAACTCATCTAAATTGGTCATGATCGTTTTTATCTGAATCTCGGATAAATCGAAATTAGCGTTTATGTCGTCAAATTGTTTAACGTAGTCAGTATAGCCCAGCATAGAAACCTTTAAAAAAACGGGTTTTGCTTGTTTTTTTACTTTGAGGTTAAAATCACCTTTTAAACTGGTTATGGTATAATCTATTAAGGTGGAATCTTTTAAGACCGATAAAAAAACCGTTGCAGATTCGATGGGTTTTTTATTCTCATCTACTACATTCCCCTTTAACTCCATAACACTTTGCGCGTGAATAAACCCTGACAGCATCAAGGCAAAAAAAAGTATGTTTTTTTTCATATTAGAGCAAAAAAAAATGCGGTTTAATTGAGTAAACAATAACCGCATTTTTTTATTTATATAAAAATTATTTTTGTCTGAAATACAAATCTATTGGCACCCCGTTGAAATCATAGATTTCACGAAGTTTATTTTCAATAAATCGTTTATATGGATCCTTAACATATTGCGGTAAGTTTGCAAAAAACACAAACTGAGGTGTTGGTGTTGGCAACTGCATACAATATTTAATTTTCACATACTTTCCTTTAAGTGCTGGCGGCGGTGTTTGCTCTATAATAGGCAACATCGTTTCGTTAAACTTAGAGGTTGCAATTCTGCGTTTACGTGTTTCAAAAACGGTTACAGCCGTTTCTAAGGCTTTTAACAACCTTTGTTTTGTAATCGTAGAGGTAAAAATAATAGGCACATCGGTAAATGGCGCTATTTTTTCACGAATATCTTTTTCAAATTGAACGGTAGTCATGGTTTCTTTTTCAACCAAATCCCACTTATTAATCAGGATTACAATTCCTTTTCTATTCTTTTCTGCCAACCAGAAAATGCTCTGATCCTGACCTTCAAAACCACGTGTGGCATCTACAATCAAAATACAAACATCGCTGTGTTCGATAGCACGAACTGAACGCATTACAGAATAAAATTCCAAATCTTCTTTAACTTTGGCCTTACGTCGGATACCAGCAGTATCAACCAAGTTAAATTCAAATCCGAAACGATTATATCTCGTATCAATGGCATCTCTAGTTGTTCCAGCAATATCCGTTACGATATATCTATCTTCACCAATTAACGCATTAATAAAACTTGATTTTCCAGCATTTGGTCTTCCCACAACAGCAAATCTAGGCAACAATACTTCTTCAACAATCGGACTGTCTGGCAAAGCAATCACCAAAGCATCTAATAAATCTCCTGTACCACTTCCCGTCATTCCCGCAATGGTAAAGTACTCACCCAATCCTAAGTTATAGAATTCATAAGCATCTTTTTCTCTTTGACCATTATCTACTTTATTTACTGCTAGAAAAATGGGTTTCGTCACCTTTCTAAGCAACTTTGCTACTTCCGCATCCATAGGAGTAATCCCCTCTTCCACATCTACCATAAAGATAATTGCATCGGCTTCATCAATCGCTAATTCTACTTGGCGTCTGATTTCTGCTTCAAAAACATCGTCCGATCCTTTTATATATCCCCCGGTATCAATAACAGAAAATTCTTTTCCGTTCCATTCACTTTTGCCGTAATTTCTATCACGTGTAACTCCACTCACTGAATCCACAATGGCTTCTCTTCTTTGAATCAATCGATTAAAAAAGGTGGATTTTCCTACATTTGGTCTCCCAACTATGGCTACTATATTGTTCATAACTCCTATAAATATTTTGCAAAGGTACTATTTCGATGCGAGATTTCGATTATTTTTATTTTTCAATTGCGAATAAACCTAATAATAGACTTCTAAATCGTAAAAAGAACCCTTATCCTATTTTTGATTGTATCCAAATCGACGTAATTGAAATGCACTATTTCTCCAATCTTTATTCACTTTTACGAACAATTCGATGTGTACTTGTTTTCCAAAGAATTTCTCTAACTGTTCTCTAGCCATGATTCCTACTTTTTTAATAGCCGCTCCTTTATGTCCAATGATGATTCCTTTCTGACTATCACGCTCTACCATGATTAAGGCACGAATACGGATAATCTCTTCGTCTTCTAGAAACTCTTCGGTTTCAATTTCTACGGAATAAGGTATTTCCTTATCGTAACATAACAAAACCTTTTCACGGATGATTTCGTTTACAAAGAAACGCTCCGGTTTATCTGTTAAAGCATCCTTAGGATAGTATGCTGGCGATTCGGGTAGCAATTGAATAATACGCTCAAAAACTTCTGTAACATTGAATTTCTCTAAAGCGGAGATAGGAAATATTTCTGCATTAGGAACTTTCTCTTGCCAAAGTGCCACTTGAGTCACCAACTCTTCTTGATTGGATAAGTCAATCTTATTAAGTAATAGTAAAACCGGAATCGTTGAATTGGTGATTCTCTTAAAGAAAGCTTCGTCTTTAAGTTCCTTTTCTCCAATCTCCACCATATATAATAAGATGTCTGCATCTTCGAAGGCCGACTTCACAAAATCCATCATCGATTTCTGTAAGTCATAGGCGGGCTTAATGATTCCTGGAGTATCCGAAAACATGATTTGGAAATCTTCTCCATTGACAATGCCCAAAATTCTATGTCTTGTGGTTTGTGCTTTCGAAGTGATAATTGACAAACGCTCTCCTACAAAGGCATTCATTAGAGTGGATTTTCCGACATTCGGATTACCAATGATATTTACAAAGCCTGCTTTATGTGTCATATGTTATTTTTTTACGTTGACAAAGGTAGCTATATCAATCAAATAGAGAAAATAAAAAATAAAGAGCTTTAAATTCTTTTTTAATACAAAAAACGTTGTACATTTGCACTACAAAATCGCGGGATAGAGCAGTAGGCAGCTCGTCGGGCTCATAACCCGAAGGTCACAGGTTCGAGTCCTGTTCCCGCTACTAAATTACTCCTCATAAAAAAGGATATTTTTTATCAAAACGCTCTTAAGAATAAAATCTGAAAATAAATTTTGATAATTCAAAAAATTGCAATACATTTGCATCTCAAACATCGCGGGATAGAGCAGTAGGCAGCTCGTCGGGCTCATAACCCGAAGGTCACAGGTTCGAGTCCTGTTCCCGCTACTAAGCAACCACTCTTTTCAGAGTGGTTTTTTTATGCCTATAGATCAACAGTCGACGTTTCCCTAATTCTTTTATTCCTTCCCTAAGGATCTTAGTGACCTCGAGTCACCCAACCAGGCTAAAGTATACCACTCCAAAAGTGTTACCATTCCACCTTATCATAAACCGCAATTATAAAATCACGCGAAAAGCATCGCATAGGATACAAAAGCTACCCTATTGCTACAAAAAAACCACCTTAAAGGTGGTTTTTTATTATTTTAAGGTTTCGAGTTCCTCTTGAACCAATTCCCAATCTTCCATTAAGGTATCTAAATTCTTCTTCTTCGCTTCGTAGTCTTTAAAAAAGGACTCGTTTTGCATCAACTTTTCATAATCAGCCGCTAGCTTCGCATCGTCTTTTTCAATCTTCTTTTCCAACTCTTGTACTTGGCTTTCTATTTTACTCAAACGGTTTTGAAGTGTTTTTTGTTTTTTCTGATCTTCATAAGAAATGACTTCCACCACTTTTTCCACTTTTCGAGAAGCTTTCGGTTGCGCTACTTTCTTTTCTACCTCCCGCATATTTTGCAAATTGCGTTGTTCTAAGAAGTAATTGATATCCCCCAAATATTCCCGAATGGCTTGGTCTTTGAATTCGTATACCAAATTAGACATTCCCTGAAGAAAATCCCTGTCGTGAGAAACCAGTATCAAAGTTCCTTCAAAGTTCTTTAAAGCCGTCTTAAGAACGTTTTTAGACTTAATGTCCAAGTGATTCGTTGGCTCATCCATCAACAATACATTAATGGGCTGCAAAAGCATTTTACACAACGCTAAGCGGTTACGCTCGCCTCCTGAAAGCACTTTGACTTTCTTCTCTACAACATCTCCTCTAAACAAGAATGACCCCAACATGTCTCTAACTTTTGCTCTATTGGAATCTGTTGCTGCCTCCAACATCGTATCTAACAAGGTCATTTCACCATCTAAATGATCCGCCTGATTTTGAGCAAAATATCCAATCTGAACATTATGTCCCAATTTAATATTCCCATCGTATTCAAATTCGTCAACTATAGCTTTAATCAATGTAGATTTCCCTTGTCCGTTTTGACCTACAAAGGCAATTTTCGAACCGCGCTCTACCAATAAAGAAATATCCTTGAAAACTGTTTTGTCACCAAAACGCTTGGTAACATCCTCAATCTCCAATACTACCCTACCCGGAACAACACTCACGGGAAAAGAAATATTCATTACCGAATTATCGTCTTCATCGACTTCAATACGCTCTACTTTGTCTAATTTCTTAATCAACGACTGCGCCATCGACGCTTTAGAAGCTTTCGCTCTAAATTTCTCTATTAACTTCTCTGTTTCCTCAATTTTCTTAGCTTGATTTTTTTGCGTTGCCAATTGTTTTTCACGCAATTCTTGACGCAATTCAAGATATTCCGAATACGGCTTATTAAAATCATATATTTTCCCTAAAGAAATTTCAATAGTACGATTCGTAACGTTATCCAAGAACATCTTATCGTGAGAAACTATAGCTACAGCTCCAGGATAGCTTCTCAAAAACTGTTCTAACCATATAATACTCTCAATATCCAAGTGATTCGTTGGCTCATCTAGTAGTAGAACATCGTTGTTCTGCAATAATAGTTTCGCCAATTCGATACGCATTCTCCATCCTCCGGAAAAGGTATCGGTTAATTTATCAAAATCTTCTCTTCTAAATCCAAGTCCCAATAAAACCTTCTCGGTTTCTCCTATATAATTGTATCCACCTATAATCTCAAAACGATGTGTTAAATCACTCAATTCCTCAATTAAGTCTGAATAGCCCTCCGATTCGTAATCGGTACGTGTAACCAATTGCTCATTCACAGACTCCAATTGATTTTCAACAATTTTAATATCTACAAAAGCTTGATACGCCTCCTCCAATACGGTTCTTCCCAACACAAAGTCAATATCTTGCTTTAAGAAACCGATGGAAAGTTCTTTCTCTGTGGCAATACTACCTGTATCAGGCTCAATTTCTCTTGATAAAATCTTAAGCATGGTTGATTTTCCCGCACCATTTTTCCCTACCAAACCCACTCTATCTCCAGCCCCCAAGCGGAAGGTAACGTTTTCAAACAAATAAGTTCCCGAAAAAGAAACCGACAGATTATGTATATTTAACATGTATTATATTTTCAATTAGAAGCTTAGCTCGTAAGCATTTATATTATTTGACTCCTTTTTATAAAAAAATTAGGCGCTGCAAAATTAGTCTAAATTTGGGAATATCAATACATTCCTTTTCATCCCTTTTTTTTATCGAATCTTGCTATGGAAATATTACTATCTAATTCCACACCATTTTCAATATTCTGAAACAAATGTTTTGCTAAAAAGGGTCCTAGAAGAACACCTCTTGTACCCAATCCGTTTAACACATGAATGCATGCACTCTCTTTAGAACGTCCCACTAAAGGACGTCTATCCTTAACAGTAGGGCGTACACCTGCGATTTGTTCTACAATTTCAAACTCCAAATTAACTACGCTTCTAAGACCTGCTAGCAACTCATCTTTAGCCGCAACAGTAATGTTATCCGATTTGTCGTTCCAATCGTATGTAGCCCCAACTTTATATAAATCGTTTCCAATTGGAATTAAAAAAACACCCGCTTTAAGAATTTCCTTAAAATTTAAATGCGGAATTCGCACTATTAAAAGCTCCCCTTTGGTACCGTCCAACGGCAAGTCTTTAAAAAATGGATTTTCCAACATCCCATATCCCTCGGCAAAAACAATGTTTTTAGCTTGAATGTTTTTATAAGTCACACCATTACTATCATATTGAAACTGGTCATAATCAAAGTCCGCCTGCACATACAATTCTTTTTCTCGTAAATACTTTCTGTAACTAGTAATCAACTGGGCGGTATCCACATAGCCCGTTTCAAAAACCTCTCCAAAAGAAAAGGCCGCATCAACACCTGCATTATTATTTTTGACCAATACAGACGCCAAATAAGCACTTAGATTGGGTTTATCAGAAGCTTCAAACCAATTATTTTGCTCTTCCACAGACATCAACCGTCTGTACAAAGGCATTTTGTAATCGAGTTTCACTTGAAGCTTATCTTCCAATGCTTTAAAAAAAGGCCGCGCAATATCTAGTTGTTCGCGTACTTTCCAAACTTCTGTAAAGCGCTTTAGCACTACGGGATTATACATACCGCCAGCAACTTGCGAGGAAGAACGTTTTTCACCATCGACTACCAAAATTGATTTACCGGCCTGTAAAGCTGTTTCTGCAAAACAAATCCCAGCAAGTCCCGATCCAACTATAATATAATCTACCATAACATATTTTTTTTAACAACAAAAAACTCTTACCTATAAGATAAGAGTTTTTTTATAATTAATGTATGTAAAATTAGTAATTCCACATATCATCTTCAAGATTTCTAATCGATTCTTTGATTCTTTCTGCTTCAAGCAATTGTTTCATAGAATTGTCCTTTACATAATCGTCTATACGACGATCCCCGAACATATTGTCGACTTTGTAAATACTAGCACTAAATCTACGAGAATTTAACATGTGGTCAAAATTAATTGAACGCATTGGATTTTTCTCATTGAAAGCATAATTTCTATGCAAAACTTCTCTAGCATCTGGGAAGAATACCCAAAATAATTCAACAAAGTTTTCGTTGTCCGATCCCATGGTATAAATATCCGGAACTACAGGGCAAATACCTAACAAACGGTATTTCAATTCCCCTTGAGTTCTGTCAAAGTACCACATCCCAACGATGTGATATTCCTTAACGTGACGGGCTTTTAATTCTTCAGTTACGATATATTCGTCAGGAATTTTCTCTCCTGCATTATAATATTCACGACCTGCGTCCATAGTGTCTACTTTCGTAAACGACGTTTCCAAATCTTTTAAAGTACGTTTTTTCGTGAAATCACTACCATCATAAACTTCTGTAATTTCACCAGATTTGATACCGTCAATTAAAACCTCATAAAGGGCCTTACGACCAGCTATTGCAGAATCATCAACAGGATAATAGTAAGGTAGATTCATTTTCTCGTCTAAAGAGATTACTTCCCATACCTTTTTCCCAAATAAAATATCGCGGTCAGAGACATATCCGTAAGGAATTGGGCCTTCGCTGTCCACAATAATATCAGCAAAAGATTTCAATCCAATCTCTTCAGCCGTTCTTGCATTAAGCAAGTTCGCCTGTCCGTATCCAGTTACAGAAATCACACAGAATGCGACGAATGATGATAATTTTTTCCAGTTCATATTGTATTTATTTTCTTTTTATATTATCGAAATTAATTAATCTCGAATGTACAAGGTGCCGATTTTGGCAACATATAATCACCTGCTCCTTCTAGACGAACTTTAATATCTGAAATTACTACTACATCACCAGTTCTTGCTTTTTGAATAGCCGATCTAGCTCTGTCGTTCATACGATTCCCTTGAACAACCACAGAAGGTTGACCTGGAACCTGAAGAACAAATCCTGTAACAGTTAAATTTAAATCAAAATCAAAGTCTTCTAATTTAGCTCCGATACTAACAATTTCTAAGTTAGATTTTGGTCCTTTAGCAGAGTACTCTCCACGAACAGTACCTCTAGGTGCAGGGATTCCTTTAATTCTAAAAGTTTTTCTATCCGAAACTTTAGATCCATCAGGAAGTGTACCCGTAACGTTAATAACTACTTCTCTACCCGCTCCTGGGTTCATGATGTATTGATCTGCTTTGGCACCTTTTCTCAATCCCGGTGCAGAAGCACTTACTTTATCTGAAGAGATACCAGCAAACGAAATCGTCATTGGATTGGCAACACCTCTATAAACCACATTCATTTTATCTGCAGAAATGGTAGCGGAATTCGGTTTAGGAACTACTACATAATTTCCATCAATTGGAATTGGAATTTCTTTTCCGTCTTCCATAAATGAGAATGTACCCGTGATTTTATGTTCTCCTACGTTACCCGTTCCAAAAGACAAATTAACTTGTCCGTCTTCCAAAGCATTAGCCAGGTTCACTTGAGATCCGTTTACAACCACTTTAGTTGGTACAGTAGATTTGTCATAACGTCCTAAAACTACTTTTCCTTTAAAGCTTTCTCCTGCAAAATAAGCTGTTTTTTCTGAAATCACAATAGCTTTATAATTTTTCATAGAAGCAGCTTGTGTTAAAGTATTTCCCATGAATGCGTTGATCAAATCATGTTCTACAACTTTCACATCATTTTGCATAGCCGTCAATTTAGTCAACGAAGCAATTGCAGGAAATCCTTGAAAATGATAACTCAAATAAGGCTTAACAATTCCTTCAGAATCTTTTATATCGGCAATGTTAAATTTACGATCTAAATCTTGAAGTATCGGTAAATATTTTACGTCTTCTCCAACTGCTGCTTTCATATCAGCTTTGTACTTGTTGATTTTATTGATAATTTCCGTTCCTTTTTCAGAATACTTATCACCTTTAAACCAACCTGAATCTACAACATCACCCTTATCCATCGTTTCATACTGTAATCCTCCCGTTTCCGATCGATCTACTTTTTCAGTAATAGCGACTTTCAAAGTTTCAATATAATTATAAAAGGCTTTTGAAATCGCATCGATTTCTTTAGCTTTTTTACTCGGCTCAGAAAATCTCGTAGGATCATCTGAAGCTTTTATATCTAAAGCTTGTAACAATAAATCATTAGTGTCACCAGCAGATTTATTTGCTAATTCAAATTTTTCGTTCATCATCCCAAAAGCAGAAAGAACCTCTTTAGACATATTTAGGGCCATCATCGCGATGAAAACCAAATACATCAAATTGATCATCTTTTGCCTAGGGGTTAGTTTACCTCCTGCCATTTTTCTCTAATTAGTTTAAATTAATAATAAAAATACTAATTAGCATTTCTTGATCCACCTCCCATAGCAGAAAGCATTCCACCATAAACGGTATTTAATGATGCTAAATTTGACGTTAAAGATTGCATTTGCTCTTTTAACTTCATGTTGTTTTCAGCTACCTCGTTGTTAATTTCTGCGTTTTTAGTTGCGCTCTCTAATTGGATTTTATACATTCCATTTAAAGATTCTAATTGTGAAGAAGCTAAAGACATTTCTTCAGCATATTTTCTTGTAGCAGCCATCGTATCTACAGTAGGAGCGATTTCCTTAGCTGCTGATTCAAAGTTTCTGATACTTTTATTTAAACTATTCATTAACTCTCCATCAATCTTAGCATCTTTTAAAAGTTGATCCAATTTTTGAGAAAGCATCCCTTCTTCTTGAGTAGCAACACCCCCAAAACCAGTACCGCCGAAACCAGCTACTTGTACCGCTTTAGCTTCACCACCTTTTAACTCTGGATATACTCTTGACCAATCCAACTCATCATCAACCGGTTCAAAAGCCGAGATTGCAAAAATCAATGCTTCTACAACAAGTCCAATAGTCAACATGATATTTCCATTTAAAGGGCCAAATTCCATATGAGTAATTTTGAATAAAGCTCCGAGAATTACGACCGCTGCCCCCATCCCGTAGCAGAAGTTCATCACTTTTTTAGGTATCGCCATAATTTGTGTAATTAATTTAGTTAGTTTTTTATTTGGTTTTTCGTTTTTTTTAAAATTATCTAGCTCCTTTAGGGGCATCTACCACATTAGGACCTGAGTAGGTTTGAACGGTACGGAAACCGATATAACTTCTAGCTGTATCCGCAAATTCAGAATCTCTTGTACTTACTTGTAAGAAATAGGCTGGATCTCTCCATGAACCACCTCTAACCACTTTTAAAGGATTAGAAGCTCCTCTTTCTTTTGGTTTTAATGAAGCTACAAAATCATAAGATGCCGGATCATAAGAAGAACTTGTCCATTCAGACACGTTTCCAGACATATTGTATAAATTGTAACCGTTCGGAAGATATGATCTCGCTTCTGCTGTATATAGTGCACCATCTGCCGCATAGTTTGTTCTAGTCGGTTTGAAGTTAGCCAAGAAACACGCTTTTTCATCCGTAGTGTACGGACCACCCCATGGGTACATCGCTGATTCTAAACCACCTCTTGCAGCATATTCCCATTCTGCCTCCATTGGCAAACGGTATGCATTCACTTGAAACGATTCTCTTCTCGCTTTTAAATGAGCGTTTTTATAAAGGGTTCTCCAAGCACAAAATGCTTTTGCTTGATGCCAGTTCACTCCAACTACAGGATATTCTCCATAAGCTTCATGCCAGAAATAATCGTTGTGCATTGGCTCGTTATAAGAAAACTGAAACTCTTTTATCCAACGTGTTGTATCTGGATAAATCATGATCGTTTCCGATTTCATGTGTTTACTTCTCTTTTCTCTAACGTTAGCGCTTTTGTCTCTAACTGCCGCTTCAATATCCATGTAAGAATATTTAAATGAAAGTTTAGAAGCATCAAACGTTTTTAATCCGTTGAATGATTCGCTAGCAGGTAAATACAAAGAATCCATTACTTCAACGAAATACTCGTCTGGATATTTTTTTGAATTAACAGGTAATTTCGCCTTTTTATTCAATTTTCTTCCTGCATACAAGTCATTATCCATAGCCATGCTATAGTAATTGTCGTACATATACTTTTCGTATGGAGTTTGGTTTTCTGGATCTCCCTCTTCTAAGAAAGCAAATTCTCCAATACCTCCTGATCCTTTAGCCATACCCATTTCGTCAGCAAAAATTGCCAACCTTGTTCTAACTACAGAATCTTTTACCCATTCAACAAATTTTCGATACTGATTATTCGTGATTTCCGTCTCATCCATATAAAATGAACCAACTGTTACGGATTTCGTAGGGGCATCTTGAGTGTTTAGAAAATCTTCACTAGATTTTCCCATCGTAAAAGTACCTCCAGGAATCAAAGCCATACCGTGAGGCTTCTCTGTTTTCCATTGTCTTCCTTGTACGCCACCTAATAGCTCACCTCTATCGCCAGAACCACAACTGAATAACATTGATACAACTGCTGTTAGTGTAATGAACTTCTTCATATATTTTTGGGTTTATAATATTTTAATATTTCAAAGGCGTAAACCTATTTATTTATTTTTAATTACACAACGAAAATCGGAAAAAAAATTAATTTATATTTAACATTTAATTCTTTTAGCGTTCTTTTGTTACAGAAAACTCTTTTTTATCGCTTTCCACCAACGCTCAGGCACTTGCTGGGCGGTGGCTAAGAGATAATCTTCATGGCTACACGGTAAGAGCAACTTTCTTTTTATAGAATCATTAACACTTCCTCCAAAAGAGACCTCAATCCACCATCGTTCGGTTTTATCGCTCTTAAAAAAAATCAAATCGTCTTCATCAACGATGGGAACAATGTATTTAAAGTAACTTTCTTTACTAACAAATGGATATTCATTAGCTCTAAAATTGAATCCTTCTACAAAATACCAAAGAATCTGTGCTATTAATAACGCTTCTCCGACAGAATTATTATGATTAAAAACTCCGAATAAACTCACACGATCGCTTAGACCAGAATAACGCGATAAGGCACAAATTTCCCTACCATCAAATCCGTTGGGGTTAAAGTAATCAAAATTTCCGGAATCTGCCGACTTAACAGCCATCATATCAATACTAACAATGTCGGCATCGCGCAAAACGGGCTCTGCCAAAGTGTAATCATTCGAGATTTCACCCACTCTATAAGCATCAAAATACATTTTATCTATCAAATCTATCTCTTCTTGCGAATTGAAATAGGTTTGATAGCCTAAATTGGCGTAATTGAACAAATTATTGGGCGCTTCCATAATTATACGCGACAAGAAAGATTCTGCTGGAAACCCCTCTTCTTTCACTAAATCGAGCTTGTTGTCGATACAAACCAGATTCACCATCTGCTCCAATTGATCATAAGCTCGATACATCGGATAAGTCAAATCTTGAGAACCACCGATAATTACTGGTACAATTTTATTGCGAACCAATTCAGCTATTAAGTTTTTTAAAACAAAATAAGTGTCTTCTAGGTTTTCACCAGGAAGTACATCGCCAAAATCAATCAGTTTAGCCGTCCAATTACCGGGGAAAAGCGAATAAAATGCTTTTCTAATTTCCAAAACTTCAGACCAATCGCGACCGTCTTGCTGTCCCCGGTTATCCAACACCCCGATAATTCCAATTTGATAGTTGGAAAAAGATTCAAAAGTACCTCCAGAAAAGAAGCTTACTTTTTTTCCCAAGGCTTGTCGTGATAGTCCATCGATAAATTGCAAAAAATCATCGTTTAAGGGTCTCAAAAACTCAAAAGTCATAAGCCTTATTTTTTAGTTGTTGTCTTTTTAGTCGCCGTTTTCTTTACTGCAGCCTTTTTTGCAGGCGCTTTTTTCGCAGCGGTTTTCTTTGCAGGTGTTTTTTTCTCAATCATCTCTTGAACTTCTTCTAAAGTCAATGCAGCAGCATCCACTTCTTTGCTTAATTCAATTTTTAATTTCCCTTTTAAAATCACCGAACGCCCCCATCGTGCTTTCTCTACGCGAATACCTTCTTCTTTCCAATCGTGAACTACCTTGTCGATATCCTTTTGGATTTTATCGGTAATTAACGCCTCGATATCAGACTTCGACAGGTTGTCAAAATCATATTTTTTATTTACGTTTATAAACGTACCGTTCCATTTTAAATAGGGACCAAAACGGCCTACACCTTTTTGTACCGGTAAATCTTGAAAAGTTGCAATAGGTGCATCGGCAACTTCTTTTTCCTTGATTAATTCCAAAGCGCGTTCCAAACTTACATCCAAAGGATCTTCTCCTCTAGGCAAGGAGATAAACACCGCACCATGTCGAACGTAAGGTCCAAAACGACCGTTATTAACCTCGACTTCTTCCCCTTTATACTCACCGAGCATTTTAGGTAATAAAAACAGGGTTAATGCTTCTTCCAAGGTGATTGTACCAATATTTTGATCGGGCTTTAAACTGGCAAACTGCTTATTTTCTTCATCGGCATCACCGATTTGAGCAATAGGACCAAATTTACCCAAACGAACCAAGACGGGCTTACCCGATTGAGGGTCTGTTCCGAGGATGCGCTCACCAGACTCTCTTTCTGCATTTTCTTCGACATCGCGTACGATGGGATGAAAATGATTGTAAAAATCTTGCATCATCTTAGCCCAATCTTCATTTCCAGCGGCAATTTCATCAAAATCCTGCTCTACTTTGGCCGTAAAGTTGTAGTCCAAAATAGTTCCAAAATTTTTAACTAAGAAATCATTCACAATCATTCCGATATCAGTAGGCAATAATTTCCCTTTTTCAGAACCTACTTTTTCAATTAAATCAGAAGAGGTTATGGTGCCCTTTTTTAACACCAACATCTGATAGGGTCTTTCTTTTCCTTCAGAGATTCCTTTTTCAACATAAGTTCTAGCGATAATCGTAGAAATTGTCGGCGCATATGTTGACGGTCTACCGATACCCAATTCCTCTAATTTCTTAACTAAGGAAGCTTCCGTATATCGCGACGCTGGTCTCGAAAAGCGCTGTGTAGCTGTAATATAATTATTGAGTAATACTTCATTGATTTTTAAAGCGGGCAAGATTCCTTCTACCTCTTCTTCCTCGTCGTCATGTCCCTCTAAATAAACTTTTAAGAAGCCTTCAAACAACAGTACTTCTCCCGTTGCACTAAAGAGTTCTTTATATTGATTGGCTTCAATTTTCACATTGGTTCTTTCCAAACGGGCATCACTCATCTGCGAAGCTAAAGTACGTTTCCAAATCAAGTCGTACAGACGCGCTTGATCTCGATCAATGTTTGCTTGATGCAAAGACATATCCGTCGGACGTATGGCCTCGTGAGCTTCTTGCGCACCTTTACTTTTGGTTATGTAAGTTTGGGGTTTGCTGTATTCGGCACCATAAGATTTGGTGATTTCAGCAGCAGCTGCCTTCATGGCATCTTGAGATAAATTAACACTATCCGTTCTCATATAAGTGATTAACCCACTCTCGTAAAGACGTTGTGCCAACATCATGGTTTGCCCAACGGTATAATGTAGTTTTCTGGAAGCTTCTTGTTGTAAAGTAGAGGTAGTAAACGGTGCTGCTGGCGACTTTTTGGCCGGTTTGGTTTCTAAATCTGCAACTTTATATGTGGCTCCTATATTTTTGTTTAAAAATTCCTGAGCCTCTTTTAAGGTCGGGAAATTCTTTGGTAATTTTGCTTTTAGGGTTTTTCCTGCTTCATTTGAAAACTCGGCCGAGATACTAAAAGACGCTTCCGAATTAAAGTTGTTTATTTCTCTTTCTCGTTCTACGATTAATCGCACTGAAACCGATTGTACCCGTCCAGCTGAAAGCCCACCTTTAACTTTTTTCCACAATACAGGCGACAATTCATATCCTACCAATCGATCCAAAACGCGTCGTGCCTGTTGGGCATTAACTAAATTATAATCGATTTTTCTTGGATTTTCAATCGCTTTGTGGATGGCTGTTTTTGTAATTTCATGAAAAACAATTCTTTTAGTCTTGTCATCTGTCAAATTCAATTCTTCAGCTAAATGCCAAGCAATCGCCTCTCCCTCCCGGTCCTCATCGGAAGCCAACCAAACCATTTCTGCTTTTTTAGAAAGATCTTTCAGTTTCTTTACTACAGCCTTTTTATCGGGAGAAACCTCGTATCTGGGTTTGAAGCCATTTTCGATGTCAACTCCAATTTCTTTTGACGGAAGGTCAGCAATATGTCCGTAACTGGATTCAACTTGAAAATCTTTTCCCAAAAACTTTTCGATGGTTTTTGCTTTCGCAGGGGACTCCACTATCACTAAATTCTTTGCCATTTTTCACTGTTTTATGGAGCAAAAGTATGCGAATTTTTTAAATATTGCGTTTTTACCTATTTTAAAAAAATTATTTCAACCGGAACAGGGGCTATCATTTTGTTTGATTCTACGTTTACATGGGTCATAAAACCCTTAAAATTAACTAAAAAAGAAAAAACAGTCGTGTTCCTTGTCAAATGTATAATTCTTTATCAAAAATAAATTCGCTATATAAAAATGAAAGCCATACCTATAAATGATTCCAATAAAAATGTTAAATGTAAAGCTGTCAACTTGTCAGAATACATTATTATGTACTATCTTTGCTCCTAGATTTTGACCCCGTTTAGCATAAGATATGGAAAAGGTAATTGAGGAAACAAAACAAGGAACTTCCCTTGTTTTAGAACATAAAGCAGGAAATACGAAGAAACTTTTTATTGAGAGTTACGGATGTGCTATGAATTTTTCGGACAGTGAAATTGTAGCTTCAATCCTTGCCAATGAAGGCTTTAACACAACTCAAATTTTAGAAGAGGCCGATTTGGTTCTCGTGAATACTTGTTCTATACGAGACAAAGCCGAACAAACCGTTCGCAAACGTCTTGAAAAATACAATGCTGTAAAAAAGATTAATCCAGGAATGAAGGTAGGCGTTTTAGGCTGTATGGCAGAGCGTCTAAAAAACCAATTTTTGGAGGAAGAGAAAATAGTAGATATGGTTGTAGGACCAGATGCCTATAAAGATTTACCCAATTTGCTACGAGAAGTAGAAGAAGGCAGGGATGCTATTAACGTTATTTTATCCAAAGACGAAACTTATGGCGATATTTCTCCGGTTCGTTTATTGAGCAACGGAGTTACTGCTTTTGTATCGATAACTAGAGGTTGTGACAATATGTGTACTTTCTGTGTGGTTCCCTTTACTAGAGGGCGTGAACGAAGCAGAGACCCCCAAAGTATTTTGGAAGAGATTGCCGACTTATCTGCTCGAGGATTCAAGGAAGTAACGCTATTAGGTCAAAATGTGGATAGTTTTCTATGGTATGGTGGTGGTCTTAAAAAAGATTTCGTCAAAGCCAGTGAAATGCAAAAAGCTACTGCGGTTGACTTTGCACAACTTTTAGAGATGTGTGCAGTGGCTTATCCAAAGATTCGATTCCGTTTTTCCACTTCGAATCCACAGGACATGCACGAAGAAGTTTTCCATGTGATTGCCAAATTCCACAACGTTTGTAACTACATTCACTTGCCTGTACAATCGGGTAGTACACGGATTCTAAAAGAGATGAACCGTCAACACACTCGTGAAGAATATATGTTATTGATTGATAAAATACACGAAATCATAGAGGATTGTTCTATTTCGCACGATTTAATTACGGGTTTCCCGACCGAAACAGAAGAAGATCATCAAGACACTTTAAGTCTTTTGAGATATGTCAATTATGATTTTGGATATATGTTTGCATATTCTGAAAGACCGGGTACCCTTGCTGCTCGTAAATTGACCGATGACATACCCGAGGAAGTTAAGAAAAGACGTTTACAGGAAATTGTAGATTTACAACAGGAAATCAGTCTATCGAGAACCGCACGTTTTGTAGGTCAGACGGTTGAAATACTTATAGAAAAATCCTCTAAAAAGTCAGATGAACAGTGGTCGGGACGCAATTCTCAAAACACTACTGTCGTTTTTCCCAAGGAACACTATAAAGTAGGCGATTTCGTTATGGTCAAAATAAACGACTGTACATCGGCCACTCTTATTGGAGAAGCTGTTGAATACAGTTCGCTTATGCAATAACCGTTAAAAACCAATATTAACTCTACATTCTCTACTTTCATGGAAAGCATACAAGCCATCAAACAGCGCTTCGAAATTATTGGAAACGACCCAAAATTGAATCGCGCTATAGAAAAAGCCATCCAAGTTGCCCCAACTGATATTTCGGTTTTGGTTACCGGAGAAAGTGGTGTAGGAAAAGAGAGTATTCCCAAAATTATTCATGCTTTATCGCATCGAAAACACGGAAAATACATAGCCGTAAACTGCGGTGCGATTCCGGAAGGAACCATCGACAGCGAACTATTCGGTCATGAGAAAGGCGCATTTACTGGTGCCATTGGCACTCGAGAGGGCTATTTTGAAGTGGCCGATGGAGGAACTATTTTTTTAGATGAAGTAGGCGAACTACCACTCACGACACAAGTCCGCTTATTGCGGGTACTTGAAAACGGTGAATTCATCAAAGTGGGTTCTTCAAAAGTACAGAAAACCGACATACGTATCATCGCTGCCACCAATGTCAAGATGATTGAAGCCATTGAAAAAGGAAAATTCCGGGAAGATTTATACTACCGTTTAAGTACAGTGGAAATCTTACTACCTCCACTTCGAGAGCGTGGCGATGATATTCATTTGTTGTTTCGGAAATTTGCTGCAGATTTTGCACACAAATACAAAATGCCTCCGATTCGCTTAGACGAACAAGCAGCACAATATTTAATTCGCTTTCGCTGGGATGGAAACATTCGTCAGTTGCGAAATGTAGCCGAGCAGATTTCGGTATTAGAAACGGAAAGAGTGATTACACTCGCTGTACTACAAGGTTATTTACCTACACACCGCAATCAATTACCCTCTGTAGTTGGAGGTAAAAAATCGGATAGCGAATTCAGCAATGAACGTGAAATTCTTTACAAGGTCCTTTTTGACATGAAAAACGATCTAAATGACCTCAAGAAACTCACTTTGGAATTGATGAAAAACGAAAGTGTAGTTAAAGTTCAAGAAACGAATAAAAATCTAATACAACGCATATACGGGCAGCACGACGACACGAAGCCCACTACACCCACAACTTATACCTCCGAGCAAAATGTTCAAAACGTTCCTATGTTACCGATGGAAAAACACGGTACCGATCTGGATTTTGACGAAGATGACTACGAAAATGAGCATTATTTAATAGCCGAAACCGTAGAAGAAGAAGAAACACTTCGCTTGGATGAAAAGGAAATTCAGTTGATAAAAAAAGCATTAGAACGCAACCACGGCAAGCGAAAAGCTGCTGCGGATGAATTGGGTATCTCCGAGCGAACCTTATATAGAAAAATAAAACAATACGATTTATAAACCTAGAGTACTTATGAAAATTAAAAGCTTCCTTCTGCTGTTTATCTGTTGTTCTGTATTGAGCAGCTGTAAATATTACAATTTTACAGGTACTGGAAAAATCGATGCCAACACCTTTCAAGTAAATTATTTTCAAAATACTGCGGCATTTGTAGAACCGGGTATCGAAAGAACTTTTACTTTAGCCTTACAAGATTTGATTCAAAATCAAACCAATTTGAGTTTGACCAATACTGGCGGAGATTTGACCTATGAAGGAGAAATTGTAGATTTTCGAATTTCGCCTATGACAGCTACAGCCGATCAAAGGGCCGCTCAAAACCGATTATACATTTCGATTAACGTTCGCTTTATCAATAAAAATACGCCTGAGGATGATTTTGAAAAGCGCTTTTCGCATTTTTATGATTTTCCGGCAAACGACCAATTGGTCGGATCAAAACTAACCACCGCTTTAGATGAAATCTACGAGCGTATTACTCAAGATATATTCAACGCATCACTGGCAAAGTGGTAACTAAAACACGGTATTTTGAACACGATTGACATACATAGCTTATTGCATCATCCCGAAAAGATGACACCAGAAAACACGGTACAATTGGAACAAATTGTTCGAGAATACCCCTATTTTCAATCGATTAAAGTACTGGTTCTAAAAGGTCTTTACCAACAAAAAAGTTTTCGATATAATACGGAACTTAAAAAAACAGCTGCCTATACTAGTGATAGAGATGTACTTTTCGACTTTATAGTATCCGATCATTTTGTAGGATACAAACCTTTGGATGTAGCCTTGGATCTACCGCAACCAATTGAAGAGCCGTTAAGCTCTACAGCTGCCCAAGTCCAAAATACGCCTTTAATAGCCTCGCTTTTAAAAACCATACCAGAGCCAAAACCGGAGTTAATCGATAGCGAAATCCCTGCTTCCACCCCTGCTCCCGAACCAAACAATTCCATACAAGAGCTAGAAGAAAAACTCGAAATCGGACAGCCCTTATCTTTTGCAACTGAGGAAAAATATTCCTTTCAAGAGTGGTTGCAATTGGCAAAAACAGGTCCAATTGCAAGGGAAGAAGCTCCGAAATTGCAAATAAATGATGCTGATAAACAAAAAAAACAAGAATTAATTAACAAATTCATCGAGACAAATCCGAAGATAGTAGCGACTAAAAATTCCGTTATAACTCCCGTAAATATTGAGGTTTCCGCCCAAGATAACAGTTATATTATGACCGAAACTCTAGCTAAAATTTATCTCGAACAAAAAAAATATCAAAAAGCGATACAAGCTTATGAGATTTTAATTTTGAAATATCCAGAAAAAAGTAGTTTCTTTGCAGACCAAATAATAGATATAAAGTCTTTACAACAATATAATAATTAAAAAACAATGAACACATTTACAATATTTTTAGTATTAATCGCAATTGTTTGTTTATTACTAATCGTAGTTATCATGGTACAAAACCCTAAAGGTGGAGGTTTGGATTCTTCTTTCGGAGGTTCAACGATTGTTGGTGGTGTAAAGAACACGAATAACTTTTTAGACAAGAGTACTTGGACACTTGGAGGTTTATTAATCGTTTTAATATTGTTATCTGGATTAAGCTTTACAGGTGGATTTGGCGGAGAATCCAAAATATTAGATGAAAGCGCTATATCAACCATGCCAGTTACACAACCCGCAGCAACACAACCTGCAGCAACACAACCTGCAGCTACAGCTACAGAAACTCCTGCAGCAAGTACAACAGCACCGACACAACAAGAAGCACCTCAAGAATAAAAAATTCTTTTAGTACAATATACCATGCCAGCTCTGACAAGCTGGCATTTTTTGTATATATAATGTCAGGTTTGGGCTTTGGCACAGTTTATGAAAATTCAAGACTTGGAGATATAATAATATTAACTTCATAAAAATAAGAAATTATGGCATTAAACATTAAGCCCCTTTCGGATCGTGTTCTAATCGAACCTTTACCAGCTGAAACCAAAACAGCTTCAGGAATTTTTATCCCCGATACTGCCAAAGAAAAACCTCAAAGAGGTATTGTTGTAGCAGTAGGAAATGGTAATAAAGACCACGATATGACAGTTAATGTAGGTGATACAGTTCTTTATGGAAAATACGCAGGAACCGAATTAAAATTGGAAGGTAAAGATTACCTAATCATGCGTGAAGACGACATTTTAGCGATTGTATAACACAACGTTAATCAAAAAGAATTAAAAAACAAAAATCTAAAGAAAATGGCAAAAGATATTAAATTTGAGATTGAAGCACGTGATGGACTAAAGCGCGGTGTAGACGCCTTGGCCAATGCAGTAAAAGTGACACTTGGTCCTAAGGGAAGAAATGTTATTATTGGAAAATCTTTCGGAGCTCCAACGGTAACTAAAGATGGTGTATCTGTAGCTAAGGAAATCGAATTGGCAGACACCCTTGAAAACATGGGAGCACAAATGGTTAAGGAAGTTGCTTCCAAAACTAACGATTTGGCAGGTGATGGTACTACTACTGCTACTGTTTTAGCCCAAGCTATTGTAAAAGAAGGTTTAAAAAACGTTGCTGCAGGAGCGAATCCAATGGATTTGAAACGCGGAATCGACAAAGCTGTAGAAGCTATAGTTGCTGAATTAAGCGTACAAGCGCAAGAAGTTGGCAGTTCTATGGAAAAAATAAAACAAATTGCTTCTATCTCTGCCAATAACGACGACGTTATCGGTGAATTGATTGCGCAAGCTTTCCAAAAAGTTGGAAAAGAAGGTGTTATCACGGTAGAAGAAGCCAAAGGAACCGAAACTTATGTTGACGTTGTTGAAGGGATGCAATTTGACAGAGGATACCTATCACCTTATTTCGTAACAAATTCCGAAAAAATGGAGGTAGAACTAGACGACCCTTATATCTTGTTATACGACAAAAAAGTTTCGTCTTTAAAAGAGCTTTTACCTATATTAGAACCGGTTGCTCAATCGGGAAAACCCCTTTTAATTATTGCTGAAGATGTAGATGGCGAAGCCTTATCAACTTTGGTTGTAAATAAATTGAGAGGTGCCTTAAAAATTGCTGCTGTGAAAGCTCCAGGATTTGGAGACAGAAGAAAAGCTATGTTGGAAGACATCGCTATTTTAACAGGAGGAGTCGTTATTGCAGAAGAGCAAGGTTACACTTTAGAGAACACTACTTTAGACATGTTGGGAACTTGTAAAAGAGTTAACATAGACAAAGACAACACTACGATTGTAAGCGGTGCTGGAGAAGCTGATTTAATCAAAAATAGAGTTAATCAAATCAAAGCTCAGATGGAAACAACCACTTCTGACTACGATAAAGAAAAATTACAAGAACGTTTGGCTAAATTAGCTGGCGGTGTTGCAGTTCTTTACGTTGGAGCGGCATCTGAAGTAGAAATGAAAGAGAAGAAAGACCGTGTTGATGACGCCTTACACGCCACTAGAGCTGCTGTAGAAGAAGGAATCGTTGCTGGTGGAGGTGTTGCCCTTTTAAGAGCAAAATCTGTCTTAGCAAACGTAAAAACTATTTCTGCTGACGAAGAAACCGGTGTTCAAATCGTTGCTAGAGCTATAGAGTCTCCTTTGAGAACCATCGTTGAAAACGCTGGATTAGAAGGGTCCGTAGTGGTTGCAAAAGTATTGGAAGGTACCGGAAACTTCGGATATAACGCCAAAACAAATGAATATGTAGATATGTTAGCCGCTGGGATTATCGATCCTAAAAAAGTAACTCGTGTTGCTTTGGAAAATGCAGCTTCTGTTTCTGGAATGATCTTAACTACAGAATGTGCTTTAGTAGAGATTAAAGAAGACAACGGAGGTGGTATGCCAATGGGTGGCGGTATGCCAGGGATGATGTAATATCTCCATACACTATATAAAAAAGCGGCTTTTTCAAAGCCGCTTTTTTTATAATCTATAATCGGTAATCCGTGACTGGAAATTGAGTGTAAATACTAACATTCAAAGTAAAACATGGCAAACAAAATGGCCGTCTCAAATTATGAGACGGCCATCTTTTTGACTATATTTTCTTAACCTAACAACTAGGACAATTGCGATTTTAAATTGGAAATGGTATCCAAAGGCGACTCCGATCCAAATACAAAACTTCCCGCTACTAAAACATCGGCTCCCGCTTCGACTAGTTGTGTCGCGTTTTTACTCGTTACTCCTCCATCGATTTCAATCATGGTATCAGCTCCTTTTGCTTCAATTAAAGCTTTTAGTCGACGTACTTTATCGTACGTATTTTCAATAAAACTTTGCCCACCGAATCCGGGATTCACACTCATGATGCACACCAAATCGATATCTTGTATTACTTCTTCTAAAACCGATACGGGCGTATGTGGGTTTAGCGCCACACCAGCTTGCATACCCGCAGCTTTAATCGCTTGCAATGTTCTATGTAAATGCGTACAAGCCTCGTAGTGTACCGTTAAAACATCGGCTCCCAAATTTTTAAACGTACTGATGTATCTATCGGGATCCACAATCATTAAATGCACATCGATTGTTTTTTTTGCATGTCGGGCAATAGCCTCTAAAACCGGCATTCCAAAGGAAATATTAGGAACGAAAACACCGTCCATGATATCGATATGAAACCAATCGGCCTGACTTTCATTTATCATTTCAATATCGCGTTGCAAATTCGCAAAATCAGCCGCCAAAATGGAGGGTGCTATCAAAGTTTTTTTCATAATAGTAGTTCGTACTTTAAATTGAAAAGTACCTTAGAGCTTGATAAACTCCTCGATACTTTATTTTTATCATCTTGTTGTGTAGTACAAAGATACAACTAAATTAAAAAAAGTTTACCGATTTTATTAAAGTGTTCCAAGCGGATAACAACGCTATATTTTATAAAATCCGCACACTTATGCTATTCAGTTCCTTTCTTTCTGTCAAATTTCGGTTTTATAAAATCTATTTCTTCACAAAAATGAAAAAAAATATTCTATACTAAAAAGGCGGTATCTTTCGATACCGCCTTTTTAGTATTAACCCAAATAGGTTTTTAAAATCTTACTTCTAGAAGTATGTTTAAGCCTACGTATTGCTTTTTCTTTTATCTGACGAACTCTTTCTCGAGTCAGGTCAAAAGTTTCGCCGATTTCTTCTAAGGTCATCGGATGTTGATCTCCTAGTCCAAAATACAAACGAACTACATCTGCTTCTCTAGGTGTTAGAGTCTCTAATGCTCTCTCAATTTCCGTACGAAGTGATTCATGAATCAATTCCCTGTCGGGATTTGGAGACTCACCAGAACGCAAAACGTCGTACAGGTTAGAATCTTCTCCTTCAACTAAAGGGGCATCCATCGATAAGTGACGACCGGAGTTTTTCATACTCTCTTTTACGTCATTAACCGTCATGTCCAACTCCTTTGCAATCTCTTCTGCGGAAGGCGGACGCTCATTGGATTGCTCCAATAAGGCATACATCTTGTTAATCTTATTAATCGAACCAATTTTATTCAAAGGCAATCTCACAATTCTAGATTGCTCTGCCAAAGCAGAAAGAATCGATTGTCTGATCCACCAAACGGCATAAGAAATAAATTTAAATCCTCTGGTTTCATCAAAACGCTGTGCTGCCTTAATCAAACCCAAGTTCCCCTCATTGATCAAATCGGGTAGAGTCAAACCTTGATTCTGGTATTGTTTAGCAACGGAAACAACAAATCGAAGATTCGCTTTCGTCAATTTCTCTAGCGCTCTTTGATCCCCTGCTTTAATCTTTTGTGCCAACTCCACCTCTTCATCAGCAGTAATCAAATCTACTTTACCAATTTCCTGCAAGTATTTATCCAATGAAGCTGTCTCTCTATTGGTAACCTGCTTGGTAATTTTAAGTTGTCTCATTGTTTATAATCTGTTTTTTTTATTATTAACCTGTCCTGTTTATATTATACGGTTAATATGCCCTAAATGTTACAAGTATTTTGTATATTATTAGCTTTTAACAAAAAAGATTAAAACATCAAAAATCAAAAGCTTGAAAATCAAAAGATTACATCCACTTAAATAACTATCTTTTTTATTTCTTTCTTTTCTTCTTCGAGATAGCGCTCCAAACTATCGTCTAATTCTTTCATCCAAGGCGTATGATGGACTTCCGCTTTACTCTGATCCATCACCGATGTTTAAACCTTATTTCTATAGGTCAGCAAATCGATTTCTTCAACTGTTCTATTATGTACCGAGTTGTCAAAAAAACGTGGAATTGCTTGATTGTCTCCTTATAGTCGACCCACCGTACCAAGGTATTAAACCGAATACACTTACACGCAATACTTTGTTTAACACACCCTTTTATATCATCATACAAAACCGCCCTAGGTGGATAAGAAGAAATTGGTTTCCTTTTCATAAATCAGAAATCCAATGAAAAACAATACTCATTAAAAATCTCAAATTCACGATTTATACAAAAGAAAAGAGGCCGCCAAAATTTAATTTTTGAAACAGCCTCTTTAAAAAAATGATTTTAGCAATATTAATTCTTCATCTAAATTTCAGAATAAAACATTACTCTTTCTTGTCCGTTGGAGTATCTTTTTTCTCTTCTCTAGGTTTGTCCTCTCTTGGAGGTCTCGGCATTAAAGCCTTTCTAGATACTTTTTCTTTTCTTGTTTTTGGATCAACACCAAGGTATTTCACTTCAAATACATCTCCCATATTTACTACGTCGGATACATTTTCTGTTCTTTCCCAAGCCAATTCCGAAACGTGAAGTAACACTTCATTTCCAGGAGCTTGTGCATACTCAACTACAGCACCAAAATCTAACATTTTGATTACCTTAACCGTATAACTTTCTCCCAATTGTGGTTTAAAAGTAATCGATTGAATTTTTGCCAATACCGCTTTGATTCCTTCTGGATCAGTTCCTAAAATTTCAATTACACCTTGTTCATCCACTTCGTTGATAACGATAGTAGTTCCCGTAGCTTTTTGCAATTCTTGGATTACTTTTCCACCAGGTCCGATTAAGGCTCCAATGAAGTTTCCAGGAATTGTTCTGGTGATAATTTTCGGAGCATAAGCTTTAACATCTGCTTTGGGAGCAGCTAAAACTTCTGTTATTTTTCCAAGGATATGCAAACGTCCATCACGAGCTTGAGCTAAAGCTGCCTCCATGATGTTATAAGCCAATCCTTTGATTTTAATATCCATTTGACATGCCGTGATACCGTCTGCCGTACCCGTTACTTTAAAGTCCATATCTCCCAAGTGATCTTCGTCACCAAGAATATCAGACAATACAGCGAAACGCTCACCGTCAGTGATCAATCCCATTGCAATACCAGAAACTGGCTTAATCATTTGAATACCGGCATCCATTAAAGCCAAAGTACCAGCACATACCGTTGCCATAGAAGAAGAACCGTTAGATTCTAATACTTCTGAAACGACACGGATAGTATATGGACAATCCAATGGAATCATGTTTTTCAAAGCGCGTTGTGCCAAGTTTCCATGACCAACCTCTCTTCTTGAAGTACCTCTTAAAGGTTTTGCTTCACCAGTTGAGAATGGAGGGAAATTGTAGTGCAAGTAAAAACGTTCTTCACCTTGTTGAGAAGGTGCATCGATTTGGTTTGCTTCTCTAGAGGTACCCAAAGTAGCCGTAGCCAATGCTTGTGTTTCTCCACGTGTGAACAAAGCCGATCCGTGAACAGAAGGCAAATAATCTACTTCAGCCCAGATAGGTCTGATTTCGGTAGTTTTTCTTCCATCCAAACGTGTTCCTAAATCTAGGGTTACGTTACGAACTGCTTCTTTATTTGTTTTGTGAAAATATTTAGAAACCAAGTCTCCATTTTCAGCTAGTTCTTCTTCAGTAAACAAGGCTTTCACCTCTTCTTTGATTGCCTCAAATGCAGCGGTACGCTCTTGTTTGGCTGTACCTTGTTTGGCAACAGCATAAATTTTGTCGTAAGAAGCGGCTTTTACTTTTTCAAAAATAGCCTCATCTTGTTTTTCTTCTTCGTAAGTTCTCACTTCTTTTTTACCAAAAGCAGCAACAACACGTTCTTGAGCCTCAATTTGAATTTTGATAGCCTCATGCGCAAATTTAATGGCTTCTACCATTTCTGCTTCAGAAATCTCTTTCATCTCTCCTTCTACCATAGCGATAGAATCTTTAGATGCACCAATCATCATGTCGATGTCTGATTGCTCTAATTGTTCTCTACTAGGGTTGATGATTAAGTTTCCATCTACACGTGCAACACGAACTTCAGAAATCAATGTCGAGAAAGGAATGTCTGATAAAGCTAAAGCGGCCGAAGCAGCTAAACCAGCTAATGCATCCGGCATTACACTTTCGTCGTGTGACATTAATTGAATCATCACTTGTGTTTCCGCGTGATAATCACTTGGGAACAACGGACGCAAAACCCTGTCAACCAATCTCATTGTAAGCACTTCACTATCACTTGGACGTGCTTCACGTTTGAAAAATCCACCAGGAAAACGTCCTGCGGCTGCAAATTTCTCACGATAATCTACCGTTAAAGGTAGGAAATCAATACCTGGGCTTGCTTTTCTTGCAGACACTACAGTAGCCAGTAACATGGCATTACCCATTTGTACTACTACAGATCCATCTGCCTGTTTTGCTAATTTTCCTGTTTCGATCGAAATGGTTCTACCATCTCCAAGATCGATAATTTCTTTAGTAACCTTAGGAATCATAAATAATTAATTCTTTATTAAACAAAGGGTTTCTCGTCTTCTCCAAATAAGACAGAGTGGGTGTTGTGTGTGTGTTGTTGTGTGTGTAGTTATAATGACCCAATGAAAAACCAAACTTTTTTTAACGCGGAAGGTAAAAAATAAAAAGAGGCGCGCAGGCACCTCTTCTATATTGACTATTTTCTAATACCCAATTCTTTAATGATCTCACGATATCTATTGATCTCTGTTTTCTTTAAATAATCAAGAAGTCTTCTTCTCTTTCCTACTAATAAAACTAGAGAACGCTCTGTATTATAATCATGACGATTTTTTTTCAAGTGTTCCGTTAGATGTGAAATTCTGAATGTAAACAAAGCAATCTGTCCTTCTGAAGAACCAGTATTTTTTGCATTACCTCCGTGTTTTGTAAAGAGTTCCTCTTTAGTTTCTTTTGTTAAATACATGCCAATATTATTTAAATGATTATTATGTAGTGAATTATATTAGATACAATTCAATGGGCAAAGGTAAATTTATTTTCTAGATTTAACTAACAGATTATTCTTTTTTTTATCAACTCCTCAAACAACCGTATTTCCCTGAGCCTCAAAAGCTTTATGAAGCTATAGAAACAATACCGAAACCAAGGTATTTATCTCTTCTAAGAACTTTTGATCATCTGCAGTAAAAGCGCCTTTTACATTGGAATCAATATCGATTTGACCTATGTTTTTACCCCCTACAAACAAGGGCACCACGATTTCGGCCTTAACATGAATGTTACACGAAATATAATTATCCTGAGCCGCAACGTCCTCTACCAAAAAAGTTTGATTAGAAACCGCAACTTGTCCGCAAATCCCCTTTCCAAAAGGAATAACCGTATGATCGGTTGCTTCGCCTGCATAGGGTCCCAATACCAATTCTTGACGTTCGTGGTTTGCGAAATAATAACCTACCCAATCGTAATAATCTATAGTATCGTGCAGTAAATGACAAATCCTCAATAATTTCTCTTCGCATAACCAAGTCCCCTGGTTAACGATATCGTCAACCTTTAATTTCAATGCCGCGTAATCCATATCTTTTTATTTACAAATATATTAGAAATCAATTCCATTAAATACCTATTTTTGTTAAAAAACAACCGCCTTTCTATATGAAGCAATACCTGCCATTTTTACTATTTCTAGCGAAGTTTTTTGGCTCTTATATTTTACTAACACTAGCCTATAAATACTACCTCGATCAATTTGATACCTCCTCTAATGAACTCGATGGTATCACTCAAACTGTATCTAATCAAGTTGAGCGCAGTTCTCAATTGTTTCAGTTTAATGTTCAAATACACCCAAGTAGTAAGGAAGCCGCTACACAAATATGGTTTAACGACCAATTGATTGCTAAAATTATCGAGGGCTGCAACAGCATTAGTGTCATTTTACTTTTCGCAGCTTTTGTTATCGCCTTTTCCACCAATTGGATTAGAACTACTGCCTATATCATCCTAGGAAGTTTTATTATTTACTTTTTCAATATCCTTCGAATAGATTGGCTTATCTGGGCAGTATACTATTATCCGGAACAAAAACGCCTCCTACACGATATCGTTTTCCCTCTAATTATCTACGGCATGGTACTCGTACTCTGGCTGGCTTGGATTTTTAAATTTTCTAAGAGATGAATCTTCTTGTACACATTTCCCCTAAACGTATTTTAGGTGTTCTACTAGGTGTGGTTCTTTTAGCCTTAGTTCGCTATTTTGAAACCACACTTTTTTACGACCCCTTTTTACCGTTTTTTAAAGGCCAATTTCAAAATGCCTCTATACCCCATATCGATGATATTCGTTTACTGGGTTCCTATGTTTTTCGTTATGTACTCAACAGCAGTTTATCTTTATTAATCATTTATCTGTGTTTACAAGACCGCGCCATCATCCGATTTAGCGCTTGGATGTATCTGTTTTTACTCGTGCTACTACTCGCACTCTTTTGCTGTGTAATTTGGCTTTTCAATGAACCCGACAAAATGTTTATATTTTACATCAGAAGACTCTTATTACAACCGGTTTTTTTACTTTTATTTTTGGCAGGTTTTTTATACCAAAACCATATAAAAAGCATCAAATCTTGATTTTATTCTATTTTTAACATAGACAAATCGAAATATTTAATATTTTTGTGGTATGTATAACAAAAAATGGATATCCTTCGTGTTTCTATTTGCCTTACTTTTCTCAAATGTAGGGTTGGCATTTAATATCCATTATTGTCAGGGACAGATTGAAAAGATTTCTTTGGCTTATACACACGATCACACAGACGCAGCCTGTGAGATGCATAAAAAACCCGAAAAAAAATGCTGTAAAAAACCCGAAGTACAGAAGAAAGACGATTGTTGTAAAGATAGCGTTGTTACCCAACAACCTACAGACAAGAATTTTGTCAAAACTTTCCCTACGCAGCTGGATCACTTTATCGTTCCAGAACCATGGAATCCCTTAGACTCTTTGTCTCACATTCCTCAAGAGGATTCTTCTACAACGGTACTTTTTTATTGCGATTCTCATGCCCCTCCGCTGTTTAAACTCTATTGTCAGCTTATTTTCTATGCCTAATATTAATGTCTTTTTTGTTGCTTAAAGCGATTTAAATTCACATTAATATGACATCTATGAAATACATTATTACCGTATTATTATGTGCTTTTGCCCCTTTTGTTTGGGCACAAGAACACCTCAGTGGGCGCGTAGTTGACGAACACAATCAACCTATATGGAGTGCTTCTGTATATTGGGAAAACTCATCTATCGGCATTACTACCGACGAAAAGGGCAACTTTAAGTTAGCCCGAATTCCCGACAATGCAATTCTAAAAATTAGTTATGTCGGTTATAAAGACCAATCGATTAACGTTACTAAAACCGACGATTTTCGTATACAACTCATCCCTGACACTCCGTTGGCCGAAGTGGTGGTAACCACCAAACAACGGAATACGCAACGTTCCATAAAAGGAACGTCAAACACCATAACCATGAATAGTGGCGAACTTTTAAAAGCCGCTTGTTGTAATATATCCGAAGCCTTTGAAACCAATCCTGCGATTGATGTAAACTTTTCTGATGCCATAACCGGGACCAAGCAGATAAAAATGTTGGGATTAAGTAGTCCGTATATTCTGATTGCCGAAGAAAATATTCCGTCTGTTCGAGGAGCATCGCAGGCCTATGGGCTCACCTTCACACCAGGAACTTGGGTTGAAAGTATTCAAGTAACCAAAGGTGCAGGAAGTGTGGTTAACGGCTTTGAAAGCATATCGGGCCAAATCAACACCGAATTGATTAAACCGATGAACGACATACCGCTATTTGTCAACCTTTACGGTTCTACCGAAGGTCGATTTGAAGCCAATATTCACGCTAATAAGAAGGTGACAGACAAATGGAGTACCTCTTTATTTCTACATGGAAATGCCAGAAAAACCAAAAATGACATGAATCACGACGGGTTTTTAGACAACCCTTTAGGTGATCAAATCAACGTGATGAATCGATGGCAGTACACCGATTTAGAAAAAGGCTGGATCAGCTTCTTCACTTGGCGGTACATGAAAGACAATAAACAATCTGGTGAATTCGATTACGACAAAGACAAACACAGAATAACCCGTATTACAGATAAGTTTGCCAAAAATTATTGGGGATCCGAAGTCAATACCGAAAAATTTGACGTTTCTTCAAAATTGGGGTATGTATTTCCCGAAATGCCTTTTCAAAGTATCGGTTTACAAATGTCGTATAACTACCACAAACAAGATTCCTATTTCGGACTTAATCAATACGATATCAAACACAACAGCGTGTATACTAATTTAATATTTAGTTCGATTATCAACAATACGCTGAATAAATTTTCAACCGGACTTAGTTTTACCTTGGACAAATACGACGAACAACTCGCCTTACCAGTAGAAACAACTTACGATAGAATGGATAATTCCGTAGGTGCCTTTTTTGAATACACCTACGACAATACCGATAACTTTAGTTTTGTGACCGGCATGCGCTTTGATGTACACAATAGAATGGGTGCTTTTTTTACCCCTCGTTTCCACTTGAGATACAACCCTTGGGAGGATGCTGTAATTCGGGTTTCTGCCGGAAGAGGGAAGCGAATTGCCAATATCTTTGCCGAAAACCAAAATCTTTTTGCCAGTAATCGATCATTCAACATCACTCCTGCCGGTGGGAATATCTACGGACTAGACCCCGAAATCGCTTGGAATTACGGACTAAGTCTTTCACAGGGATTTCACTTATTTGACCGAAAAGCAGATGTAACTGTCGATTTTTACAGAACCGATTTTGACAATCAAATTGTAGTTGATATAGACCAGAGTTCCCATCAAGTGAATTTTTATAATCTGGATGGAAAATCTTACGCCAATAGTCTGCAGGTAGATTTAAATTACAACTTGGCAAAAAGCTTCAATCTACGTGCTGCATATAAATATTACGACATACAGACCGATTTTAAATCTGGCAAACAAGAGCGTGCCCTACAGGCCAAACACCGTTTCTTCGCCAACTTAGAGTATGAAACGCCTTTAAATCAACAACAAGGCAATTGGAAATTCGATTTCACCTACAACTGGATGGGAAAACAACGATTACCAAACACGGCAGACAACTTACCACAAAACCGATTACCAAACTACTCCAATCCGTTTTCAACTATGAATGCTCAAATAACCAAAGTGTTTAATGAACGATTTGAAATCTACATTGGAGGCGAAAACATCGGCAATTACCAACAGAATCGAGTTATTCTAGGCGCTAATGACCCTTTCGGTCCAGACTTTGATAGTACTATCGTATATGCACCGATTTTCGGACAAATGTATTACGCAGGATTGCGATTTAAAATGAATTAAACCCTAAACAACAACAATATGAAAAATATACTTATAGCTTCATTCGCTACTTTCTTTAGCATCACCGCTTTCGCACAAGAAAAACCAAATAAAAACGCCAAACAAACCATTAGCGTAAAAGGCAATTGCGAGATGTGTAAAAAACGAATTGAAAAGGCAGCCTTTTCCGTAAAAGGTGTGCGTTCTGCAGTATGGTCTAGCGACACTCAAAAGCTAGAATTATGGGTTAATGAAACCAAAACTGACGCTAAAAAAGTTCAGAAAGCCATTGCAGAAATTGGACACGATACGGAAGCATACAAAGCCGATCAAAAACAGTATGATGCTTTACACGGATGTTGTCAATACCAGCGTGATTAAGCTACTTTATAAACACACTTAGGTTTGATTATTTTCTGAATATGCTAAAAAAACAGAGGACAGTCTTGGCAGACTGTCCTCTTTCAAAACAACAAAATACATCTTATGGCTAAACTCACAAACCACAAGACAAAACTTTCTTTTTCATATAAATTTTATATTGTTTTTTATTTTTAATCCTTACTAATAACTTATCCAACAAGGACTTAATCGTATTGTTTTAATAAATATTTTAATAAATCCGTTGTAGTTAAAATACCTACTAATAGATTTCCTTCCAACACTGGCAAAGCTCTAAATTCTTCTTTCGAAAGTATTTCAACAGCCTCTCTTATGTTGGCATCGGCCTGTATGGTCACTAACTTTTTAGCCATGACTTGTTCTATACTGAACATATTATATACCGTAACATCAATTTCTTCTTCAAAATCACCAATGCTATCTGCCAAGCTCACACGCAACAAATCCGTATAACTCAGCATTCCTATAATAGTGTTTCCCGAAACCACAGGAATATGGCGTATCTTATACTCTTTAAATAAGCTTTCCGCTTTAGTCAAATTATCTGTCAAATTCAACTTAATAACATTTGCAGTCATTATCGTTGATACCGGGATACGCTGTTTCATTGTTATGATGTTTCAAAGTTACAGGACAAAAGTAAGCGCGAAATTCACTTAAAAATATGATAAAAATCATCTTTTTGAAAGTCGGCGCAAAGCCGCGTCTGACTTACAGCCATAAAAGCACTTTTGTTTATTTCAATTTAATTCGCACTAAGTGAAAAAAAGCTAAAGCGTTTTTTTAAACTCTTGCTATAAAGACTCCGCTGCGAGTTATTAAAAAAAAACCATATCAACTTTTTTCTTACTATTAGTATTGTTTTAAATACAAAAAAAGCAAGGAAAATATAAAATACACAAACTGAAAGCCTATTGTTGTTTTTTGTCAACAAACTCGACACAGCCCCCGTCATTCTAAAATAATTCTAAATATGTCATTAATTAAAAAGAGAAAAAATCACATTTTGAGTGTTTCTGTCCAAAAAAATAAGAAGAAAATAAGGAGATAAAAAATCTTAAAATCATAAAATAAATTATATCGCATCAATTTGTTGCTTAAAAACAGCACTTTAGGCTATTTTATCTAGTAAAAAACCAACAAAAGCTAGCTTAAATTATAGATTCCCTGCCTAAAGGACCAACAACTTCAGACATTACTATCAACTTTCTAATTATTTGTAAGATTTTTATAAAAACAGCCCACTTAAACACAGGTACCACATCTGAAATAAAGCAAATGAAGTGATGGAGCGAAACAAGCGTTTTCTAACTCGTACGAATGGGATTCCATTTAGTACAAGGAGAATACTCCATGCCACGGTATATGGAAGCCCCCTAATTGCCCCAAACACTTTGGCTGGGAAAAATTTAGTAGCAGCCCACTACATATAAGTAAATTTAGAAAAGCAATGGAATCTATTGACAAGCACCTGATTAAAGCTGGAGGTGCATTTCAACGGTACAGCTGCTCGGTGCAGTGCATACAATACCTAAAACTACCTGGATAGCAAGATGCCCATCCAATTTTAGTCATTCGTTACGACAGCTATCACCTTTAAATTTATAGAAGGACACAAATGGCATTGAGATGTCGGGATCAATTAGCTTATCACAGCCCCTGCCTACACACCTACAGTCAAAAGAGCTTAACATAAAGGGAATTCAAACCTATACTTACTAAACGTTATCAAAGCAGTATAGACAACACAAACTATTCCTTATTCCATTATGTTAAGCACAGAAACAAAAAGAGTTATCATTATAAGGTGTCAATGAATTGACAAAAATCACCTACTAAGCTCTTATCACTCTATTTTCTACTCGCCTAAATCTTAGAAAAACAGCTACCGTTAGATCTTTCTGCTTCGTATTTAGAACCTATCCTCTCATCAAGCCATTCTTCTTCATACCCTAAGTCTTTAAAAATTGATCTCACATTGGTAAGCTCATCCCAAGATCCCGTTTTTTCAAATTTGTAATGAAAAAAAGTACAATCTTGCTTATCTTTATTATCGTGTTTTAAAGGAACTGCAAAAATCACAACAATCGTATGGTCATCGATAATTGTAACTTTAAAAGTTTCTTCTTGGAAATCAGCCCCTGCCAATGGATATAATTTCCCCGTAAAAAGGGAACCGTTATTTTGTACACATCCGAATTTTACTTCAATTGGTCCCAAAACCGACTCAGAATACCTTTTAATCCCATTAATAAAATAAAAAATATTGTCTTTATTCATACCGATCTTTAGAAATAGACTTTCCTCTAGCGGTCGAAAAGTAACAAAAAATTCATCCTGACTCAAATCTGATAATTTACCTGACGATACCCCGCGTTCTGTTGCATTCCATTCATTTTTTAAATACGTCATCTCTTCCGTATCAACGGTACCCGCATCATCGGATTGACAACTAAACAAAACCAGTAACAATAAACTAGTTAGGAAATAAGTAATTTTTTTCATTTTATAATATTCAGTAAAATGTGGTTAAAAAAACAAAAATAGCATAAAAAAAACACAAAGGAGCAATTATTCTTTATCCCTTTAAATGCCCCACCTAAACAAAAATCGAACTATTTAATAAAAGAGTTGAGAAGATTAAGCCAGAGAAAGAGTGATAGTAATATAATTATTCTTTACCTCATAACAAAGGAGATATTGCTCTTGTCTCGATGTATCATATGACTTTATATTTTTGCCTATTCCTGAAAAACTAATACAGAACTAATATAAATGAAAATACATTTTTTAAATTAACAGCAACACATCAACAAATAAATAGATATATTTTTCATAAAAAACCAATAAATCACATATTATTGTTATTTTAGCCGAAATTTATATTTTATGAAAAAATTAGTACTTTTTAGCTTTTTAGCAGCTGCAACATTAACGAGTGCTCCAACACATGCACAAGAAAAAGTAAAGTTCTCAAAAGAACAATTAAAAATGATGGATGACGAACTATTCGACGAAATGTTCGTCGGTGTTAGTTCTAAAAAGAATTCAACCCTAATCCTTAAAGATGGAACCAAAAAAGAGGGCCTTGTTTCTGGAGTAGATAGAAAAAAAGGTCAAATTACATCCATTAAAATGAAGGATGCTTCAGGTAAAAAGATAGAATACAAAGCGGATGAAATCGAAGAGATGTATTTACCTATTTCTGGATCTGGCAAGGCAGCTAAAGTAGCTAACTATTTTGGCAATACAAAAAACTGGGGAAACAAAAGCATAGCTAAATCAACCAATCCAAATGAAGTCTATGTAAAAAACATTAAGGCTTCTTTAAAAAACAAGAAAACTGAAAACGAATACTTGATGCAATTGATTAATCCAAGCTTCAGCAGTCATATTGAAGTATATGCGGACCCTATGGCTAGCGAAACAACAGGTATTAGCTTTGGAGGACCTCAAATCGGCGGAGGCGTTACTAAATCGTATTACGTAAAAAAAGGAGATGAAGTCATCTGGCTTAAAAAATCTGAATTTGAAGAAAACTACAATTTCCTTTTTGGGGACAATCAGGATTTTCTACAAAAATTCCCATACAAATCAATTAAATGGGACCACTTAAGCTACCTAATAGCTGAATACACCAAAATGTCAGCGGAGAAAAACTCGTAAATCATCAAAAAGAGACTGTCCGCAAAGACAGTCTTTTTTTATCTTAATTTATTCACTCTAGTACGACTCCCTAGTAAGTTAATGAACTCCTAAAGCAGTATCTCTGGCATATACAGTCCTTGGTTGCAGATTTAAAACCAGCTGCCTAGGATTTGTTTGACTTTATATTTCACAACTTTCCAAACGATTGTATTCCCGCCCATATGTCTATGTTATTCGTTTATTTACAGAAGAAGACTAAGCAGTAGTCAAAAACATTTGGAAACCGGATTGCATAAAAAAAACAGTCGAATTTACCCCTTAATTTTGGTGTAAATTGACTATTAACAACAAGTGAAAGAGGGTCCCAATTCAAGGCTTAAAAAAGCCTTGCTTAAAAAATAAACAAGGCTAATTGCCATACTTTAATACCCTTTAGTTTTTAATTAGCAATCCATTTATGAATAAGATATCAAACAAGACATCCCTACACCTTTGAATAAATAAAAACCAAGCACTTAGCAAATAATTTTGTGACCGCGGAGGGGTTCGAACCCCCAACCCTCAGAGCCGAAATCTGATATTCTATCCAATTGAACTACGCAGTCATTCTTATTTTTATTTGGTTAAAATTTGTTTTACCAAAGTAGAAATCGTTTTTCCATCAGCTCTTCCTGCCACTTCTTTAGTTGCTAGCGCCATGACTTGCCCCATAGCTGCCATACCTGCAAATTCCCCTTCTGAAATTACTTTATTGATGATTTGCGCTACCTCTTCATCGGACAATTGCTCTGGTAAAAACTGTTCTATTACAGCTGCCTGAGCGATTTCTGGATCAGCCAAGTCAGCTCGTCCTTGTTCAGTAAAAATAGCAGCACTATCCTTTCTTTGTTTTACCAATTTTTGAAGAATTTTGATTTCTTCATCCGCTGATAATTCCTCTTTAGCTCCCGACTGAGTTTGCGCTAATAACAATTCTGATTTTATCGCTCTTAATGATTCAAGGGCAACGGTATCTTTTGCTTTCATTGCGCTTTTCATCGCGTCCATGATTTTTGCTTGTAAACTCATAATTCAGTGCTTTTTTTGTTGGACAAATATAAAAAAATAACCCGAAGAAAGGAAGCCTTTTTTCGGGTTATTACTATGATTTATTTTAAACTAATCTACATTGTCATGTAAAAACGAATTGTTTGAACGCAATTGCGTATCGTTATTGCTATCCGTTCCCAAAGACATTCTCGATTGAGAGCCGTCTCTAGTAGGTGCGCTTAAATCGACACCCATACGCTTATATGCCGGTTCTTTTTCCAAATCGTTTAACTGGGTGTTGGCGTTATTGAATTTGTAATTAAAATCCTTCATCTTTTTCTTACGTTCTTCCGTACGATTTCTCAACATTTCCTCAATAGACATTTCCACTGGAGAAATCTCCTCGTAATCGTTGGTATCCATAGGAATTAATTCTTCTGCCGTACGAATACTAAAAGAGAAGGTTTCTTCTATTTCTTGTACTGCAGGCTTTTTGCTTTTGGAATTCAAAAGTTCATTTTCGATTTCCATATAGTCTTCCAAAGAGTAACGAACTACTTCTTCTGGAGCTTTAGTAATGATCTGCGAACGTTGTTCCGATGAAAGCGAAGAAATAATATGTTTCGCTTCATTTACCTTAATTTGATTTACCTCTTCGGCAAAATGAAACAAAACTGACTCTTCTTCAATAACTTCCTGTTTAGGTAAGTCAAAATCAAATTCAAATTTATCGCGAATTACAGGCTCCGATTTCTTAAAGATAACGAATTCCGGATCAACTACCTGCAAATCTCTTAAGTCGCGAACGCCTCTATTACTTTTATCTTCTTGTGTATTTGCCTCAGAGACAGCCGCAGGAGTAACTATTTCAAAAAAGACATCTAAATCAGCTGGTGCATTTTCAGAAACATTAACTTCCGCTATTGTTTTTTTTTCAACATCAAAACCTCCCTGATCATCAGAATCATTCGGGTTGTGATTGTCATCTAAGCCAAAAACTACTTTTTCCTCAGAAATTTCTGGCATCACTTGATTGGTCAAAGGTTCTTCTGGCGTCGAGAAATTAAAAGAAGGCAGGCTTTTTTGAGATAAATCTCTTACTACTTTTTGCTCTTCTTCCAAGGCGTGAACGATTACTCGCTCTTCTGCAGAGTTAACAATTACCTTTTGCTGCTCCACATTAAAACCCGTTGCAATGATAGTAACTGCAACCGATTCGCCTAAAGATTCATCTTCACCAACCCCCATAATGATATTGGCATTATGACCGGCTTCGGTTTGAATGTGATCATTGATTTCTCCAATTTCGTCAATAGTGATTTCATTCGTTCCAGAAACAATCAACAACAATACATTTTTAGCACCTGTAATTTTGTTGTCATTTAATAAGGGAGAATCTAAAGCTTCAACGATAGCATCTTTTGCACGAGTTTCCCCAGACGCAATAGCCGATCCCATTATGGCAGTACCGCTATCAGACAATACGGTTTTTGCATCTTTTAAATCGATGTTTTGCGTATAGTGATGGGTAATTACCTCTGCAATACCTCTAGAGGCTGTTGCCAAAACTTCATCCGCTTTAGAGAATCCTGCCTTAAACCCAAGGTTTCCGTAAACTTCTCTTAATTTATTATTATTGATAACAATCAGTGAATCGACATTTTTACGCAAGCGCTCCACTCCTTTTAAAGCTTGTTCCTGACGAACTTTTCCTTCAAATTGAAACGGAATTGTTACGATACCTACCGTAAGAATGTTTCTTTCTTTAGACAACTGTGCGATTACTGGCGCTGCTCCCGTACCAGTTCCTCCACCCATACCTGCAGTAATGAAAACCATCTTGGTATTAACATCCAACATTTTTTCAATTTCCTCGATACTTTCTAAAGCGGATTGCTGACCAACTTCTGGATTGGCACCTGCACCTAAACCTTCGGTCAGATTAATTCCCAACTGAATTTTATTGGGTACGGTACTGTTTTGTAACGCCTGTGAATCGGTATTACAGACCACGAAATCAACTCCTTTAATCCCCTGCTTAAACATGTGATTAATGGCATTGCTTCCGCCTCCACCTACTCCAATTACTTTAATTACGTTTGATTGATTTTTAGGTAAATCAAACTTTATACTTTCAAAATCTGTATTCTCCATACGTATCGTTTTTATTCTGACTTATCAATAAATTCCTTAATCTTGTTATAGAAATGAAACAAAAATCCATTTTTAAATTTGTCTGCGGTAGACACTGTTTCTACTTCTTTTTTAGGCTTCACTGTCTCTTCTACAGTTACAGGCTCGGTTGATGGTGGCTCAAAATGGTCGTCTTGATAATCCACTACTCTTTCTACGCGCTCAGTATCTCTATACTGCATCGGATTGTGTTGCTTTTTGGTATCGTTAAATTCTTGCATAGAAATCGCACCTTGAGTTTGATTTTTTTCGCTTTCCATAACTAAACCTACAGCAGTTGCAAATAACGGACTTGAGATCTCCTTTTCAGAGTCTCCTGCCAAATGTTCGTTTGGATACCCTATTCGAGTATCTATACCCGTAATATATTCTACTAACTGTTTGATGTGTTTCAATTCTGAACCACCACCTGTTAAAACTATTCCAGCAATTAATTTTTTTCTAGGATTTTCATATCCATAGGTTTTAATTTCTGCAAATACCAATTGTACAATTTCTTCTACACGGGCATGAATGATTTTAGACAAGTTTTTTAACGATATTTCTTTCGGCTCTTTTCCTCTTAATCCAGGAATAGACACGATTTCGTTATCTTTATTTTCACCAGGCCACGCCGATCCAAACTTCGTTTTTAACAACTCTGCTTGTTTTTCAATAATCGAACAGCCTTCTTTTATATCTTCTGTTATTACATTTCCTCCAAAGGGAACTACAGCTGTATGTCTAATAATTCCATCTTTAAAGATAGCCAAGTCTGTTGTACCTCCACCGATATCGATCAGGGCCACACCAGCCTCTTTTTCTTCTTGACTTAAGACGGCTTCTGCAGAGGCTAACGGTTCTAAAGTAATACCCGACAATTCCAGTCCGGCATCCTTAATACACCTGCCTGCATTTTTTATCAAAGCTGCCTGACCCACTACCACATGAAAGGTAGCTTCTAAACGTGCTCCATACATTCCAATAGGTTCTTTTATCCCTGCTTCGCCATCAATTTTAAATTCTTGCGGCAATACGTGAATAATTTCTTCCCCTGGAAGCATGCTTAATTTTTGAACTTGACTGATCAACATTTCAATATCCTTATCACCGATGACTTCATCGGGATTGGAACGACTGATATAGTCGCTGTGTTGGATGCTACGAATGTGCTGCCCGGCTATACCAACAACCACATTTTTTATCTTATAACCCGAAGAAGCTTCTGCTTCTGCAACGGCATTTTGAATGGATTGAATGGTCTGCGTGATATTATTAACCACACCTCTCTTTACCCCTAAACTTTTCGCTTTTCCAAGTCCTAGGATTTCGAGCTTACCATACTCGTTTTTCTTTCCTATCATGGCAACGATTTTCGTCGTTCCAATATCTAATCCTACCGCTATATTATCTTTTTTCATATTCTAAAATTTGGTACACACTACTTGTTGGGTAAATCTGAGATTTATTGTTTTATAACTATCGATTAGGGTGTCGTTTTGTGCATAGTGCAAAAAGGCCTTATAATTGGCAAATTTGCGCGCTACTTCATCGCAACGTCCAAACAATATATCAAAATTGTGGTTTCTATTCTTCATGATCAACGTCTGATCGGGCTGAATAACAACCCCAGTAATACTTGTTTTTAAAAAATCATCTCCGTTTATGGCCGCTAAAACTCGAGTAATATTTTTCCTATTTGCATTGTTTACGACCCCATCAATCACCGGTACTCGCGCCGAAAAACTCTCAGACATCGGCATATCATTTCCCTTACTATCAAGATAATGAGTTCCCCTATCAGAGTTTACTCGGGCTATGGCTACTTTCTGGACCACATCTGCCATTAAAACCCCATCAACTGTTGTGTAAACTTGAGCCTCGGCAATCATATCATGCTTCAACAGTTCAAGCTCCAACCTATTCAAATCTAATATAGATTTATGAATATTAGAAGTTCTTGGAAAATATTGTATCAACAAGTTATTAACCACTTCTGAAGTCACAAAAAAGCCTTTATTTTCTAGAAATCTAACCTCAATTCGCCCCAATTCTCTGGCTTCATTGCGCTTGTTCGAAAACGAAAACAGGAAAATCATCGCAAAAAAGACGAGCCAAATGCGGATATCATTCCATTTTATTTTCTTGAAAAACTTTATCAAAACCTCTTTTTTTTAACTATTTAATTAATTTTTATTTTTTCTTCAATGGCACTTTTAATTTTAGTTACTTCTTCACCAATATCTCCAGCTCCGATTGTTACAATAACATCGGCATCAGCCGCTAATATGAATTTTAGTAAATCGACTTTAGCTACCAAACACTTGTTTTTGGATGTAATTTTATCCAGCAATACCGCTGATGTAATTCCATCCATAGGCAACTCTCTTGCTGGGTAAATATCTAACAAAGCAACTTGTTCAAATTGAGATAAACTCGCGGCAAAACCATCCATAAAATCGCGGGTCCTGCTGTATAAATGCGGTTGAAAGACAGCCAAAACTTTACGCCCAGCATACAGTTCGGAAACCGCCTGAAAAACGGCATTAATTTCGGTAGGATGATGCGCATAGTCATCGATATACACCAGCTCTGGCGTTCTAACTTTATAAGAAAACCTTCGTCTAACGCCTTGGAAACTCGCTAAGGCCGCTGTGATTTTTTCCGAAGCTACTCCATAGGTATATGCCATAGCAAAGGCCAATAAGGCATTGGAAATATTGTGGTGCCCCGGCAGTGCAAAGCGAACGTCACTAAGTAACTCCGTAGGCGTTTTAATATCAAACACATACCAGCCGTGGTCAATTCTAATGTTTAGCGCTTGAAAATCAGCCTCTCCCAATACAGCGACCGTTTTACCCTCTAAGTTCACCTGTGGTGTTCTAAAAAAGTTGTTTTTGTCGGTAATTTTATCAGCAAAATCCTGGAACGAAATCAACATTTCTTCTTGGGTTCCGAAAATATCCAAGTGATCAGCATCTGTAGATGTGATACAAGCCATATTTGGATAGAGTTTTAAAAACGAACGGTCAAATTCATCCGCTTCTACTACCGTTACCGTTTTACCCTCTCCTATCAGATTGGTCTGATAGTTTTCTACAATACCTCCTAAAAAGGCCGTTACATCTAGTCCACTTTGATACAATATATGACCTAAGATGCTCGAAGTAGTTGTTTTACCATGTGTCCCCGCAACGGCAAAGCAATAAGTGTCTTTGGTAATAATACCCAATACTTCTGCTCGCTTTTGGATGGTAAATTTATTGTCAATAAAATAGTTCCATTCCGTATGTTCTTTAGGTATCGCAGGCGTCACCACAACCAAGGTAGTTTCTACATCGCGATATGCTTGGTCGATTTGAGCAATATCGTCGTTGAAATGAATAGCGATTCCCGCCTCAAGCAATTCATCAGTAAGCTGTGTTGGGGTTTTGTCATATCCAGCCACTTGCTTACCTATATTTTTAAAATATCGAGCAAGAGCACTCATTCCGATTCCTCCGATTCCTATAAAATATACGCTCTTAATCTTATTGATATCCATTTTACTACTTTATGTATTTTACAATTTGATCCACAATATCTTTTGTTGCGTTGGGCAAAGCCACTTTTTTAATATTCTCTGCTAGCAATTCTTGATGAGCCGCATCGTGCAACAAATCGTAAAACTGTCTGTCAAACACTTCTTCTAAGTCGCGCTCTGCTATCATTATTGCGCCGTTTTTTGAAACGATACTTTGGGCATTTTTGGTTTGATGATCCTCAGCAACATTGGGCGAAGGAATAAATAAAACCGGTTTCCCTACTATACTTAGTTCCGAAACAGAAGATGCTCCTGCCCTGGAAATAATAATATCAGCTGCTGCGAATACCAAATCCATACGGTCTATAAAATCCAATACCCGTATTTCTTTAGATTCAAAGCGTTGGTATTCGTCTTTATAGAATTTACCACATTGCCAAATCACCTGCAAATGTTCGTGCTTTAGTTTAGGTAATTGCTCTTCAACCAGTTGATTGATTCGTCTAGCCCCCAAACTTCCTCCTAACACCAATATGGTTTTCTTTGCCGGATTCAATTTAAAATAAGCCAAGGCCTCGTCGCGCTTCGATGTTATTTCCAATAAATCTTGTCGTACAGGATTTCCCGTTTTAACCAGTTTATTCGCATCGAAAAAACGCTCTAAACCATCATAAGCCACACAGATCTTCTTTGCCTTATGTGACAACATTTTATTGGTAATTCCCGGATAAGAATTTTGCTCTTGAATCAAAGTAGGAATTCCCATAGAAGCCGCTACTTTTACCACGGCTCCACTGGCAAAACCACCAGTTCCAATAACCATATCTGGCTTAAAAGCCTTAATTATCTTTCTCGATTTTAGTAAACTCGATAAAAACTTGATAGGAAACATCAAATTGTTTGCCGTTAGTCTACGCTGTATTCCGGAAATCCAAAGACCTTCGATAGGATACCCCGCTGCTGGCACTTTTTGCATTTCCATTTTGTCTTGAGCTCCAACAAATAAAATTTCTACATTCGAGAATCGAGATTTTAATTCGTTAGCAATAGCAATGGCGGGATAGATGTGTCCACCTGTCCCACCGCCGCTAATAATAAATCTAGGATTCTCTTTCATTTGTCTTTTATATTTTACACTAAGGTCAAATGTAATCGCCTTTTGATAAGTTAGTTCATTGCAAACCTAATCCTGCTTATGGCGATGTCATTTGTCTTTTATATTTTACACTAAGGTCAAATGTAATCGCCTTTTGATAAGTTAGTTCATTGCAAACCTAATCCTGCTTATGGCGATGTCATTTGTCTTTTATATTTTACACTAAGGTCAAATGTAATCGTCTTTTATTTCGCTCTATGAAAACGAACTCCTCAGAAGATGACGATGTCATTTGTCTTTTATATTTTATTTATTTCTAACTGCATTCATCGGATTGCCATCCCCTTCACCTGCTGCATCCAATTCGGCCAAAGCCAGTTGCTGCTCTTTCATGTGTTTTAACAAAAGCTCTTGTAATGCTTTTTCTTTTTCTTCTTTTTCTAATTCTTCCAATTTAATTTCCTCTTCTTTCTTAGTAACACTGAGTATAATTCCCAAAGAAATACAGGTCATCCAGATGGAAGTTCCACCACTACTTACCAAGGGTAAAGTTTGACCTGTGGTCGGTAATAATTCTACTGCCACACCCATATTAATTAGCGCCTGGAATATGATATAAAAACCCAATCCAACAACCAACAACTTCCCAAACATGGTTGGGGCTTTATGAGAGGCACGCAAAAAGCGAAAGAACAAACACAGGTAGGCAAACAAAATAGCAAATCCACCTATCATACCATATTCTTCTACGATAATCGCATAAATAAAATCCGAAGAAGATTGTGGTAAAAAGTTTTTCTGCACACTTTTACCCGGACCTAAACCACTTATTCCTCCTGTAGCAATAGCTATTTTAGCATTCTCAATCTGATAAACATCTACATTCTCGTGATCCGCTGCCGTAAATCGATCGATACGACTCAACCAAGTATCAACCCTATTGGGCATCACCGATGGAAAAGCTTTGGCTACCAAAAAAAACATCATCAATGCCGCCAAGCCCGTAACGCAAATTATAGCCAAATATTTAATCGGATATCTACCAACATATACCAACATACAAACCATCACAAAAATAAGCGCTGCTGTAGATAAATTGGAAGGTAAAATCAACCCTACCACAACAAAGACAGGAGCCCAAAGCCACATCAGTGATGATTTAAATGTGACTACTTTATTTTCAAAATTTGCCAAGTACTGAGCCACATAAACCATCAATACCACCGACGCCACAGACGAGGTTTGGATACTTACGTTTACAAAGGGAATATTGACCCATCTATTCGCATTGGCACCTCCAATCGTTTTACCTTGAAAAGCCGTAAGCATCAATAAGATAATTACAAAAATCATGGCAAAAAATGAAATAGCCCGAAAGCGATGGTAAGGCATTTTATGTACAAAATACAAGGCGCACATTCCGATAGACAAATGGACTAAGTGTTTGAACAAATAACCCGCTGTCGTCGTCCCGGCACCAACCGTATAGACAAGATTGGTACTCGCACTAAATACAGGCATAAACGAAAACATGGCCAATAGAAAAACTAATGCCCAGATGATTTTATCGCCTTTTAAATGTGAGAGAATTTCCTTCATCGTGCTTTATTATAATTACAAATTTTGTACGGCTTGCTTGAATTGATTTCCACGATCTTCATAACTGCTAAACAAATCAAAACTCGCACAAGCAGGAGATAATAGAACCGTATCTCCATCTTCTGAAAGTTTAGCCGCAATTTTCACTGCTTCGTCCATACTGGTAGTCTCAACAAAAACATCTACTACATTTTTGTATGCCGCTTTTATTTTTTCGTTGTCTACTCCCAAACAAACGATACTTTTTACTTTTTCACGAACCAAAGACATCAACTCATCGTAATCATTTCCTTTGTCAACACCACCAACTATCCAAACCGTCGGCGTTTTCATGCTTTCCAAAGCATAAAAAGTAGCATTTATATTGGTTGCTTTAGAGTCGTTGATATACTGTACATTTTTAATCTTTAGCACTTTTTCTAAACGATGTTCTACCGCTTGAAAATCAGATAAACTCTCTCTAATTGTTTGTTTTCTAATTCGCATCAATTGCGCTACTGTAGTTGCTGCCATAGCATTCTTTACGTTGTGTTTACCCTCTAAAGAAATATCGTTAATTGCCATAATGATTTGTTCGTTGTTGCTATTCGCTATTATATTTTCATCGCTTACATAAGCGCCTATTGTCTGTTTATTTATCAAAGAAAACGGTATTTTCTTTGCTTTTATCTTATGGTTGTCCAACCACTTTGCAATCTCCACATCATCCGCATCATAAATCAAATAATCATCTACAGTCTGATTCCTTGTGATTCGAAATTTAGCGTCGATATACTCTTGATAGTCGTAATGGTAACGATCTAAATGATCGGGACTTAAATTGGTAATGACTGCAATATGCGGTCGGTATTCCTCAATTCCATCCAGTTGAAAGCTACTCAACTCCAAAACGTATGTTTTATTCGGGTCCTCAGCCACTTGTTTGGCGAAACTGTCCCCAATGTTTCCAGCAACAACCGCATTTAAACCCCCTCTTTTTAAAAGATGTGCGGTCAACATAGTCGTTGTTGTTTTACCATTACTACCCGTAATGGCAATAGTAGGTTGTTTACAAAATGGATAAGCAAATTCTATTTCAGATATTACTTTGATTCCACTTTCCTTTATTTTAACAATAATCGGCGCTTTGTCAGGAATACCTGGGCTCTTAACTACCACATCAGCGGACAAAATCAGGTCTACAGTATGTTGTTGCTCTTCCCAAGCAATCTGATGTTGTTCGAGCACGTCTTTGTATTTGTCTGCCATTTTACCAAAATCAGATACAAACACGTCAAAACCTTGCTGAATCGCCAATATGGCTGCTCCAACACCACTCTCTCCACCTCCTAAAATGACTAACCTTTTCATCTTATCTCAGTTTTAGTGAAACCAAACAAAATATGCCTAATAAAATGGCTATAATCCAAAAACGCGTCACAATTTTACTTTCGTGATAGCCTTTCTTTTGAAAATGATGATGCAAAGGAGCCATTAAAAAAATCCGCCTGCCCTCACCAAATTTCCGTTTGGTATATTTAAAATAAGCCACTTGCACTACTACAGATAGATTCTCTGCTAGAAAAACACCGCATAAAACGGGAATTAACAATTCTTTTCTAACCGCTATAGCCAAAACAGCTATAATTCCACCTATAGTTAAACTTCCCGTATCTCCCATAAATACTTGGGCAGGAAAAGTATTGTACCACAGAAATCCGACCAGTGCACCGACAAATGCAGCTATAAACACCGTCATTTCTCCGGAGTTGGGGATATACATAATATTGAGGTAGTTTGAAAAAATCACGTTACCTGAAATAAAAGCAAAAATCCCCAATACCAGTACGGAAATGGCCGAAGTTCCAGCAGCCAATCCGTCGATACCATCAGTTAAGTTGGCCCCGTTGGAAACTGCTGTAACTATAAAAATTACAATAGGAATAAATATCAGCCAAGCCAATTTTTCATATCCATCTCCCAACCACGCCAAAACTTTACCGTAATCGAACTCGTTATTTTTTAAAAAAGGAATCGTGGTAGCTGTCGATTTTACGTCGTATTTACTCACTTCAGCATGTACAGCCACATTGGTAGGTGTTTCACGAACGGTTACACTCGGATGGAAATACAATACCGACCCCACCAATAATCCCAGTCCAATTTGACCGATGACTTTAAAACGTCCCTTTAAACCTTCTTTATCTTTTTTAAATACCTTTATATAATCGTCCAAGAAACCGATTGCCCCCATCCAAAGTGTGGTTACAATTAGCAATAAGACATAAATATTATCCAATCGCGCGAACAACAATACCGGAATTAATGTTGAAATAATAATAATTACCCCTCCCATGGTCGGTGTACCTGATTTCTCTTTTTGCCCTTCCAACCCCAATTCTCTTACCGTTTCACCGATTTGTTGTTTATGTAAAAAATTGATGATTCGTTTTCCATAGATGATAGAAATCAACAACGAGAAGATAATCGCCATTCCAGAACGAAAGGTGATGTATTGAAAAACTCCTGTTCCTGGAATCTTGAAAAAATGGTCTAAATATTGAAACAGATAATACAGCATACTTTATTATTTACTTAGTTGTTCTAGATATTCCTTAACAATCAAAAGGTCGTTGAAGTCTGTACGTACGCCTTCAATCTCTTGATAGGTTTCATGCCCTTTACCCGCAATCAAAATAATATCTCCAGTCTGAGCCAATTGACAGGCGGTTTTAATCGCTTGTTTACGGTCTTCAATAACCATGACTTTCTTTTGATTTTGTGGTTCTACTCCTGCTTCCATTTCTCTAAGAATCTCATAGGGATTTTCGAAACGTGGGTTATCAGAAGTTAAAATCACTTTATTGCTCTCTTCTGTGGCTATATGGGCCATCAGCGGTCTTTTTGTTTTATCTCTATTTCCACCACAACCTACTACCGAAATTAAAGTTTCATTGTAAGTACGTATCGAATTAATGGTTTTAATCACATTGCCTAAAGCATCTGGTGTGTGTGCATAGTCCACTATAGCTGTAATTTGATTGACAACAATATATTGAAAACGACCTGCTACACTTTGAAGCTTACTAATTTCTACCAAAACCTCATCTTCCGACACGCCTAATTCTGTTGCCGCCGCATAAACCGCCAAGAGGTTATATGCATTAAAATCGCCTATTAATTGTACCCATATTTCCTTAGCATTGATTCGCATCAGCATACCCGAAAATTGGCTTTCCAAGATCGCCGCTCTATAATCTGCCATGGACTTCAACGCATAGGTTTTTACCTTGGCAAGCGTATTTTGAACCATAATCGGTCCGTTTTTATCGTCTTGATTGGTTATGGCAAATGCCGTTTTGGGCAATTGGTCAAAAAATATCTTTTTTGCATCGCGGTATTCTGCAAAGGTTTTGTGGTAGTCTAAATGATCGTGTGATAGGTTCGTAAAAACCCCTCCTTCAAATCGCAAAGCACTGGTTCTCTTTTGAACGATGCCGTGCGAACTCACTTCCATAAAACAATATTCACAACCCGCTTCCACCATTTTATGCATCCAACGGTTAATCGCGATGGAATCTGGCGTAGTATGACTGGCTGCGAAGTCTTCTCTACCTACAGTTACTTTCACCGTAGATAACAAACCTACTTGATATCCCAGATTGGTAAAAAGATGATATAGCAAAGAGGCAACCGTAGTTTTACCATTGGTTCCCGTAACACCTACTAATTTTAATTTAGCAGATGGATTATCATAAAAATTATCTGCCATTTGCGCCACCGCCAATTGACTGTCCAAGACCTGAATATAAGTAACCCCCGTTGCTAAAATAACAGGAACTACCTCACATAAAACAGCACTAGCACCGCCCTCAATCGCTTTAGAAATAAAATCATGCCCATCTACTTGGGTGCCTTTTATAGCAATAAAAACGGAGGTAGCTGTTACTTCTCTCGAATCAAAAGTGAGATGATCGATATCCATAAAAGTGGTGCCCGAAACGGATTCGATAGCTACTTTGTACAAAATGTCTTTTAACTGTTTCACGATAATTCCAATACAATTATTTGATTTTTCACTATAAGCTGTCCTTCCATAACGGACTGCTTTTTTACTTTTCCTATACCTTTTGAGACTACTTTCAACCCCATATTTTCCAATAGTGGAATGGCATCCATAACATACATCCCTTTAACATTAGGCATCAGTGTCAGGTCTTTTTGTGCTTCGGTATAATAACTGTTGTAATCTTGAACTTGATTCTTGATTACCGCATCTATGTTTTTTATTTCTTTTGTAAACGGCACATCAGTAAATATTTTTTGAGCAATTCTTTTAAATACCGGTCCTGCCACATCGGCCCCATAATAACTTTTAGCTCTATTGGGCTTGTGAATAACTACGATACACGAATACTTTGGGTTTACCGCAGGAAAATAACCTGCAAAAGACGACGCATAATACATGTCTTTTCCTTTTCCACCACCATAATTTACTTGAGCCGTACCGGTTTTTCCGGCCATAGAAAAGTTGGGCGAATACAATTTTCTACCTGTTCCCTTTTTAACTACATTGGCCAAAACGGCTTGTACCTGCTGAATTACTTCCGGAGAAGCAATTTGCGGATTGATGACTTGTTTTTCAAAAACCTCTATAGGTTTATTAAATTCTCTCACTTCTGATACAAAAATGGGCTTTACCATTTCTCCATTATTAGCTACAGCATTATACAAGGTAAGCGTCTGTAATGGAGTGACAGACAAACCATAACCAAAAGCCATCCAAGGCAATGCAATTCCGCTCCATCCTTTAGTACCCGGTTTTGGTATATACGGCACTCCCTCACCTTTCAAGGCAATTCCCAAAGGTCTATCCATACCTATTTTATGTAAATAGTTGGTAAACTGACGTGGATTATCTTTATAAGCCTCATTGACCGCCTGAGTAATGACCGTATTGGATGAAAGCTCTATACCACGGGCTAAGGAAATTTTCCCATAACCGCCTCTTTTGGAATCATTAACTCTTCTTCTATAAAAACTGACCACACCATCGTGAGTGTCAAATACCGTGGCTGTATCTGCTTTTTTATCTTGCAGTAAAGCCAACAAGCTCGCTAATTTAAAAGTCGAACCCGGTTCGTGTTTTTCCACAACAGCATAATTGACTGTTTCGTAATAATTTCCAGAATCAGATCGTCCTAAATTTGAAATAGCCTTAATAGCTCCCGTTGCGGTTTCCATTACGATGACACAACCGTGATCTGCTTCGTAGTACTCCAACTGCTTTAGCAAAGCGTGATGGGCTATATCTTGTATATAAACATCGATGGTCGATACAATATCTTTACCATCTTTTGGTTCTACTTCGTTTTCGTCGTTAATTGGTTTATAGTGACTGCGAGACATTCTTTGCATCATGCGATGCCCGTCTGTACCGTTAAGATATTGCGAGAATGCACCTTCTATTCCCACACGCGTAATGGTTTTATCGTCATTGATTCGTTCATATCCGATAGTACGCTGCGCAATTTTCCCTATAGGATGTTCGCGTATCGTTTTCTGTTCCGTTATCATCCCTCCTTTATTAGAACCCAAACGGAATAACGGAAATGACTTTATACGTATATATTGTGTATAACTCAATCCCCGAGTAATAAAAACATAACGGTTTTTATTTGCTCGTCCTGTTCTCAACAATACTTCAAAATAACTGGAAGGTTTCCCCATCATTACTGACAAAGAATCCGATAAGGGTTTTACAAATTTTTCAAAATCTTCTTGTTTGGACGCCATAGCATCAAAACGAATCGTATAATTTGGAATTGAAGTAGCTAATAAACTTCCATCCGCAGAATAAATATTCCCGCGATTGGCAGGAATATCTTCTTTTTTAACGGTATTATCTTTCGCTTTCTGACGTAATTCATCCCCCTCCACATATTGAATATTGACGAGTCTATACACAATCCCAATCACCATTAGCACCATGACTAAGGAGACGAGGTATATATTCATATAGATATTTTTATTATCTACTGCCATAGCTTAAATATTCCTTTTTTTTCTTCTTGAACTACTTTGATCTTTTGCGGCGGAACCTCGGAAGGAAAAATCCCTTTTTCTTCCATTTTACCAGATACCGTAGACTCCATCTTCAACTCCATCAATTCTGATCTCGTATCCACAAATTCTGATCGCAACTCCTTAACCTCATGATTTAATTCTGCTATACGAAAGTTTTTACTTTCATAGTAGTGAATATTTGCAATCATAACTAAAGACAACACAATGAGATAAATAATAAAAAGCCAGTTTTTCATCGAACTCTCGTCGATCAAATACTTTGCTCTTATTATATTATATACACTTAATTTCATGTGCTACCTCCTTATTTCTTTTCTGCTATTCTTAATTTCGCAGAACGTGCTCTATTATTTGTTCTAATTTCGTCTGCTGAAGGAACTATTAATTTCCCCAATTGCCTTAATGGAACTTCGAAACGTCCATAAAAATCTTTTTCTGGCTCTCCTTCAAACATGCCGTTTTTCATAAAACGTTTAACCAATCGGTCTTCTAAAGAGTGGTAAGAAATAATACTCAAACGTCCTCCCGGCTTTAGCAACTCTTCACTTTCTTCTAACATCTCCTTGAGTACATCAATTTCTTGATTGACCTCTATACGGATAGCTTGATATATTTGCGCCAATATCTTATGGCTTTTGTGATTCGGTAAAAAACGAGCTAAAATCTCTTTGAGTAATTCCGAATTTTTAATTTCATTCTCCTTTCTTGCCTCAACGATGACACTTGCCATTGCTCCTGCATTGTTGAGTTCTCCATAATCTGCCAAAACCCTTTTAATTTCCGCTTCTGTATATTCATTAACCACATTAAAAGCTGTAATTCCACCAGATTGATTCATTCGCATATCCAATTCAGCCTCAAAACGCGTTGAAAACCCGCGTTCAGCAACATCAAACTGATGAGAAGAAACCCCCAAATCACCCAAAATTCCATCCACCTCTTTAATACCATAAAAACGCAAGTACCTTTTTATAAAGCGGAAATTCTGATTAATCAAAGTAAATCGGCTGTCGTCGATGGCATTTTCCAAAGCATCGGTATCCTGATCAAAAGCAAATAGTTTCCCATTCTCTCCCAATCGACTTAGAATTTCCTTAGAATGACCTCCGCCACCAAAAGTTACATCTACATAAATACCGTCGGGTTTGATTGCCAAACCATCTACGCTCTCTTTTAATAAAACCGGATTGTGATATTCGTTCTCGTTACTCATCTAAATTCATATTTCCCATTACTTCTTCTGCCAAGGCTCCAAAATCAAAATCATCATTATTTAATGTCGCTTCGTATAAATCCTTATCCCATATTTCGATAATATTTACTTTGGAAGACAAAACCAGGTCTTTCGTTATTTTCCCGAACTCAACCAAGTCTTTCGACACCAATAACCGTCCAGCATCGTCAATTTCAACCATTTTCACACCCGCCATAAACTTGCGGATGAAATCGTTATTCTTCTTTACAAAACGGTTGAGACCATTGATTTTTACCATCATCAAATTCCACTCACCCATAGGCCAAAGCTCCAAACAAGGTTCAAATACTGAGCGTTTTAGCACAAAACCATCGGATATAGCCGGCAGCTGCTTCTTTAGAGAAGCAGGAACCGACACCCGTCCTTTGGCGTCTATTTTACACTCGTATGTTCCAATGATTGAAGTCAAAAGTTGATTTGATTTGATTTAATAGCAAATGTAGGTATTTTTTTACCACCTTTTACCACTTTCTCCCACTTTGTTGATAAGTTTTTCCACTTTAACGCTTTTCCCTCCCATATACAGCTAACCAACTCATTAGCAACCTAAAAAGCTCCTTTTACAAATCTTAAAAAAACGCTAATACCGTTCTATTTTCGGATGGAAATAAACTAGAAATACGCCAAAAAAAACGTTTTACTTTTGCTCTAAATCGGATTAAAAGCGACGTTTTTACAACTTAACTGTGTTTCTTTTTTTCATTTTCACCAATTATCAAAAATTGTAAATTATAAAGTTATATATTTGTATGGATTTAAAAATCGCATAAACTTATACATGGAGCGAACTTTAAAAGTAGAAAGTAAATACCGTTATTATGAGGTAGGAGAAGGTATTCCTATAATTATACTTCACGGTTTGATGGGTGGATTGAGTAACTTCGACGGAGTGAGCAATTTTTTCCCTAGCGCAGGTTATAAAGTAGTCATTCCAGAACTACCCTTATATACAAATAACATTTTAAAAACCAACGTAAAAGCCTTTGCGAAATTTGTAAAGGAATTTATTACGTTTAAAGGTTATACAGAAGTCATCTTAATGGGTAATTCATTAGGGGGGCATATTGCATTGTATCATGCCAAGATGTATCCGGAAAAAGTTAAGGCATTAGTTTTAACAGGAAGCTCTGGGCTGTATGAAAGCGCTATGGGCGATAGTTATCCCAAACGCGGTGATTACGAATACATCAAAAAGAAAGCTCAGGACGTTTTTTACGACCCAGAGATTGCAACAAAAGAATTGGTAGATGACGTGTTTGCAACGGTGAACGATCGAATTAAATTGATTAAAACCCTCACTATTGCCAAAAGTGCGATTCGTCATAATATGTCTAAAGACTTACCAAATATCAATATTCCAACTTGTTTAATCTGGGGTAGAAACGACCAAGTAACTCCGCCAGAAGTAGCCATAGAATTTCACGAACTACTGCCGGATTCTGATTTATTTTGGATTGAAAAGTGTGGCCATGCCGCTATGATGGAGTGTCCGAACGAATTCAATGAAATATTCTTAAACTGGTTAAAAACCCGCAACATATAAACGGAGCATGAAAATAAATACAGCAGAATTCATCATAAGCAATTCAGATGTTACCAAATGTCCGAAAGAAATGTTACCGGAATATGCTTTTATCGGTCGTTCAAACGTCGGTAAATCATCATTGATTAACATGCTTACCAATCAGAAGCATTTAGCAAAAACCTCTAGTAAGCCTGGAAAAACACAGCTGATCAACCACTTTAAAATCAATTCCAATTGGTTTTTAGTCGATTTACCAGGATATGGTTATGCCAAGGTTTCTAAAAAGACTAAGCAGACTTTCCAACGTTTTATTACCGATTACTTTGAAAGGAGAGAACAACTAATCGCCGCTTTTGTTCTAATCGATATCCGTCACGATGCACAGAATATTGATTTAGAATTCATCAACTACCTCGGAGAAAGTGAAATTCCATTTGCTATCATCTTTACAAAAGCAGATAAAATCGGAAAAACAAAAGTACAACAACATATCGCTGCTTACACCAAATCTATATTGGCAAACAATTGGGCAGAAATGCCACAATATTTTATTACCTCTGCCACTGATGGTTTAGGAAAAGAAGATGTACTACAGTATATAGATGAAATAAATCACGAACTGTTTAAAAACGGTAATTAATAAAAAAGAGACTCCTAAGGAGTCTCTTTTTTATTCATAGTGATTAAGCTAAGTAGTTCTGAATTATTATCCAGCAAAAAACGCTATTGTCAGCAAGCAACTAGTGCGTACTGCCATAGTCGTTTCTTATTTCGTCAATTCAAGCTTTTCCGCGAAGTAATCACAAAAATCCCTCATCGTAGCCGCCATTTTATCCTCGTCAGTCGCTCGTTCAAAAGTATCCGCCATAGCAACTAGGGTTTGATGAAAGAACTGTTTCATCTCATCCACAGGCATATCTTTTGTCCAAAGATCTATCCTTAAGGTTTCTTGGGTATTGCTATCCCAAACAGACAGCAACATCGCCTTAGCAACGGCATTATTAATTCCTCCATCCTTAGCGGACCAATTCAATTTTTCAGGAACTTTATTTTCATCTAATTCTACCTGAATATTAATTTCAGAAGTATGTTTTGCGCTCATCTTACTTTTTTGGTTTATATCGAGATTCATCAAAAATTTCTTTTGTATCTTTTTGCAAAAGAGTTTGCAAAGTTACGTCATTATTCTTCATATAAGCACGAACAATCTGCCAACCTAACCAAGCTCCTGTTCTTCCTGGAGATTCTGAATCAATGTCTAAATAATATTTAGAAAAAGGGCTCGGCTGTATAAAACGGGTTTGCAATTTATAATCCGTACTAAATATCAATTTTTCACTTACAAAATAACTCCACATTTGCGACTCATTCGATTCACACCACTTCATCTGCTCATCGGTATACATCATAATCACCGCAGGAGAAACATCTGGCAACAACATTTCCTTAGCATACAAAAGTTTTCCTTGGTAAATCATATTTCCAAGCAGCGTCTTACTAGTTAGAGGGGCTATTTTAGTCGTTACAAAAGCATTTGCAACGTCGGGTAAAATTTGGTCTGCTTCAAACTCCAGTCGCAAGTATTCCGGAAAACCCTGATAAAAACGATGGTCTTTACCCAAATAGGTATCCAAAGATATCAGCACCAATGAATCGGCATATATGGCCTTAGATTCGATATCTACTTCAGAAATCAAAGTAATTACGCGTTTAGTATTTTCCTCGGGATAATAAAATTTAATTCGTTGGAACAAATTCGTTAACCCTGCACTCCATTGATCCAAGTTCTTAAATTTCTTTTGTACCTCATCGTGTAATTCGGCAAACAAAGTATCATTTTTTTTATCCATCCAAAACTGGTCATCAAATTGGGATGGAAACAGGAACGGAAATTGCTTTTTCAAGGCAGGAAAATCAGCTTGTGGTGTCTCGTAAAACAACTGATCAAAACGTTCTATTTTAAAATCGGTTGTGATACCAGCAACAGAAGCATCAGAAGCTTTTTTATCAGAACAAGAGATCAGAAAAAAGCCTAGTAAGCCGGCTAATAAATAATTAATTTTAGTAAATTTGGAAAAACACATCATATTCTTGGTGAAGTTACTTTTTAGTATTTGCACACAAATATAATATAGAATCTTAATTATTGATCTCTTTCCACATGAAAACTCCAATTTTTAATGCTAAGGCAGTTACTGAACACATTGTACTCTGGTTAAAAAACTATGCTGAAGAAGCGGGTGTTAAAGGATTCGTGATAGGCATTTCGGGCGGGATAGATTCTGCGGTCACTTCTACGTTATGCGCTAGGACTGGACTACCCACAACTTGTATTGAAATGCCTATACATCAGGCAGAAAGTCAAGTAGCTCGAGGCCGTGAACACTTGGCTTTTCTACACGCCCATTTCTCAAATGTGCGCACGAGTAAGGCCGACTTAACCGAGACCTTCGATGTTTTTCAAAAAGCACTTCCTCAAGAAGCTCTAGATTCCGATACCTTAAGACTCACCCTAGCCAATACCCGTGCTCGATTACGCATGACAACGCTCTATTATTATGCCGGTATGGAACGCGCCTTAGTAGCGGGTACTGGGAATAAAATTGAAGATTTTGGCGTGGGATTCTTTACCAAATACGGTGATGGCGGTGTCGATTTAAGTCCTATTGCAGACTTACTAAAGTCTGAAGTTCGCGCCTTAGGAGTGTATTTAAAAGTACCCTCGAGTATCCTTGTTGCCAAACCCACTGATGGTTTGTTTGGTGACGATCGCAGCGATGAAGATCAATTAGGTGCTAATTATGACGAACTAGAAAAAGCCATGTATGCTCAGGAACAAGGTTTAAGTGCGGCAGATTTAAGTGGACGTGACCGAGAAGTCTTTGAGATTTACACCCGACTCCATCGAATTAATCAACATAAAATCAATCCGATACCTGTTTGTATAATACCCCTAAACTTAAAAAAATAAGTTAACAAATCGAACGACTATTTGCCTAATTTTTAGTAATTTTGATAAATTACTTTCAATAATTCAGTTATGGCAACAATAATTATAGCTGATAGTCAGCCGGTATGCATTCTAGGGTTAAGAACGCATTTTGAAAAGAGTATTCATTTCACCTTTACTGAAGAAGTCTGTAGTTTTTCCATGTTGAAATCGACGCTAGCCGTACGGGCTTACGACATCATATTGTTAGATATCAATATTAGTGGCTTTACCAATCTAAAAGATATTCACAGCTTACGCGAATTAGCACCCGGCTCCAAAATAGTCGTTTTCACAACAAAACAATCTGCTTATTTCGAAAAGGTATTGTTAAAATTCGGCGTGGATTTGTTTGTCGAAAAAGACGAGAGTCTAGAATATCTCGAATCGCACATGGAACAACTCCTACATCAGGATTCTCCTGCCAATTATCCTTACGAGTCTAAAGTAAAAATTTTATCATTACGAGAATTAGAGGTTTTGAAACTCCTAGCGAAGGGGATGAAAAACAAGGATATCGGAACCAAACTTCATCTCAATGAAAAAACCATCAGCACTTATAAACTACGACTGCTTTCCAAACTAGAAGTAAACAACACTTTAGATCTAGTTCAGAAAGCACTTCTTATTGGTATTATTTAACGGTATCTTGAAGTTACTTGCCCCAGTTTTTCAGAGAAGCTGTGGGTTAATTTTGAATAGTCCATAACCATCAATAAGGTTTCTGAATAATCTATCGTTCCACCCCCAATTAACGATTCTTTTAATTCATTGATAATACTGTTGACCAAGAATAAACGCAGGGTAAGTATGTTTTCAGAAACATATTGCTCGACACTTTGGTCTTTTAGTTTTACAAAAATATTTTGCTCTTCCCAACGGTGCAATACATCTCGTTCTTCTTCCATTATAATCCCGGTAACCTCTTGTGCCAGCTCCGGTTCCAAACGCATGATGTAGCCCTCTAAATTCCATTCTGGGTTACTGTGGTAGAACTCCATGATATCGCTGTAAATCTTTTGGAATAAAGGATTGGTCAATTCAACCTCATCCTCTTGCAAACTCAAATATACACGTTCGTACACTTTGTATTTTTCCTTGTGATTAACTTCAACTATTTCATCATCATCATTGGTTTGTAACAGCACATCGGTAAACTCTTCTTCATGTTGCCCATAGAGCAAAAGTATTTCGATGATTTTACGCTCCAAAAAATGGAGTATATCCACTTTCTCTGCAACTACTTCTGTATCGCGAACAACTTCAAGTTCTTTTTTTTCTTCTACAAATTTCTTATTGGCATCGGCCAGTTCTTTTTTTCCAATTTGCGCCAAAGTACTAAACAAGACTTCTTCAGAAATATCCATTATTCTCGAACATTCCTGTACGTAAACCTCTTGTTTAATCACATCGGGTATTTTAGAGATACTATTGACCATATCTCTGATGAGCTCAGCCTTTTTGATGGGATCATCTTTAGCTTCATTCATTAACATCGATGCCTTAAAGCGGATAAAATCCTTGGCATTCTCTTCAAAATAACGCTGTAATTCTTCTAAGGAATTTTTACGCGCAAAGCTATCGGGATCCTCTCCTGCCGGAAAGGAACAAACCCGAACATTCATACCGGCTTCGAGAATTAAATCGATACCGCGTATGGAAGCGCGTAAGCCCGCAGCATCACCGTCAAAAAGTACGGTAATGTTTTTTGTCAATCGGTTAATCAGTCGAATCTGATCTGCAGTCAAAGCAGTTCCCGAAGAAGAAACTACATTATGAATACCCGATTGATACATTTGAATCACATCGGTATATCCCTCAACCAAAAAACAGTTATCCTGCTTAGCAATTTCTTGTTTGGCATGAAAAATACCATACAATACTTTACTTTTATGGTATATATCACTTTCCGGTGAATTGAGGTATTTGGCCGCTTTTTTATCGTTCGTTAATATCCGTCCACCAAAACCCAAAACTCGACCCGACATACTTTGAATCGGAAACATTACCCTTCCTTTAAAACGGTCAAATTTCTTATCATCCTTAACTATGGTGAGTCCGGTTTTATCCAAATATTCCAATTGGTATCCCTTAGCCAAGGCATCGTTGGTAAAAGCATCCCAAGCATCTGGTGAGTAACCCAAGTTAAATCGTTCTATGGTATCTGTAGTAAATCCGCGCTCCTTAAAATAACTCAATCCTATGGATTTCCCTTCCTCAGATTCCGTTAGCGTTTGATGGAAATATTTCTTGGCGTATTCAGAAACCAAAAACATACTTTCCTTCTCGTTAAGCTGCTCTTTCTCATCGTCGGTTTGTTGAGTTTCCTCAATCTCAATATTATATTTTCTCGCCAAGTAACGTATGGCCTCAGGATAACTAAAATGTTCGTGCTCCATTAAAAAAGCAACAGCGTTCCCCCCTTTGCCCGAACTGAAATCCTTCCAGATTTGCTTGACAGGAGAAACCATAAATGATGGCGTTTTCTCACTGACAAAGGGACTCAAGCCTTTATAGTTGGCTCCTGATTTTTTTAAACTTACAAAGTCCCCAATCACTTCCTCTACTCGAGCAACATCAAAAACGGTATCAATCGTACTTTTTGAAATCATCTTACTTTTTTATTTGCTGTTGACAAAGATACGAGGTTAATACAAAAGTAAAAAGACAGCTAGTACTGTCTTTTTACACGAATCAACTAATCAATTGAAATCGGCCCGAATACCCAATGAAATATTATTTTGATCTATACTATTTGATTTAAAAAGTGGACTGATATCGTATTTAGAATATAAACTAAAAGCACGGTATCCAACATAAGCACTTGCACCATAAACAAAGTCGTTGGTACGGAAATCGTTCTTATTCTTTATTTTATACTTTTCTCCATCTTCATTGTATTTCAAGATCTGCTTGGTTTTGACATTAAAACCGGCATAACCCCCTATACCCATGTGAAACCCTTTTTTATTAGAGATTATTTTTTTAACCCCATCCGCAGTTAACACTGTAGGCGAGAAATCAAACTCCAAATGCACAGGTATAACCAAATTCAAGTTTCTAAGTCGCGACTCCTTAAGATTTTTGTCGTAAATCTCGAGATTGGTTTGGCGGTCGTTTTTTACAAAATAACGGTTGTCCGTTGGCCTTAGATTATTATACATCATGGAGAGCCCGTATTTTAAATGCAACAGATTATCTTCTTTAAATAATCTGCTGGTATAGGTCCATCCAATTTCATAAAAATGCGAACCCAAATACCTGAAATCCGAATGCGCTACTGCCCCATTAGTGACTAAATTATTAAGTCCCATGGCAAATACCAACTGAGAAGTTGTTCGCTTCCATGGTCTCACTTCGTCTTTCTTTATTGCTTTATCCCCTCCATTATTTATTAAAGAATCCTTATAAATACTAGGTTCACCTTGGAACAAACCTAAATTTACTTTATCCTTAACAAGCTGATCGAGTACTTTTTTTTCTTGATTGATACGGTCTTCCATCTGCTGAGCATGTAACTTTGCCAGTTGTTGCTTCGCCGATACCGCATCGTCAAAAGTAATTTCGCCCTTTTGTAATGACTCGTTAATTTGGTCGATTTTATCTTTAAATGTTTTTTTTTCTTCTCGAGTTATCGTTTCTATATTTATTGAAATGCGCTGTACTTGCACCTCAAATTGCTTTTCTTGTGCTCGCAATCCTGTAAAAAACAGGCATACTCCTAGCGCTGCATAAAAATATCTCTTTTGCATAAAGTGGTTCTATTTAAAAAATGTTATAATTTGTTTATTTGTAATTTCTATTGGCAAAATTTGATTTTGCGTCCTTTAAATTTCGTTTTATTTGATCAAAAACCGTTTCTCTGTATTCGACTTTTAGTTCGTTTTCCACTTCCTTAAGCAACGCATTCGGGTCAACTTTAAAACTGTTGGTGTTTGTAGCCTCCAATGCCAATAGGGCGATGGAATCTAAATCAAATTCATCATTAATTACATAAGCCTTACTAAAATCCGATGTTTTAGGTTTTTCGGATTTTAAATCAGGAAGCTTCAAATCACCCGCTTTAAAAGCCTTATTCGACAAGGACACAACCAAGACTTCTTCTACTGCAGTTTGTGGCTTAGCTACATCCATTCCAATTGTTTCGTCTCGTTTAATGCGTTGTTCTTCTAACTCTACCACAGGAAAGCCCTTTTTAGTGGATTCGTTTAAAATCCCCGCTTCTGGGCTTGAAAATAAAAAGAATGTAGTCATTCCCATAACTACCAACACACTGGCTGCTATCAACAACCACGACGTTCTTTTTTTTCGATTTATCATTGGATTGTGCGGCTCTAAACCGGTTTCAATTTTAGACCACAAATCCGGCGATGGCTCTAAGGTCTGCTGGTCCAGCTTGTTTTTAATCGCTTCTTCTATTTTACTCCACTGCTCCATATTCCATTATTTATAATCAACAATTGCCTTTGTAGTATTTTTCGTGCTTGGGCCAATTGCGATTTAGAGGTTCCCTCTTGAATGCCCAATAATTTTGCAATCTCAATATGCTTATATCCCTCTATTACAAAAAGATTAAAAACCATTTTGGCACCCGTGGGTAATTGGTCTATTAAATGCTGTATATCTGCCACCCCCATATCACTATCAAAACTTCCTTCTTCTGCTACTTCGTTATAAACCTGATCTTCTAGAAAAAAGACCTTTTTCTCAGTCCTTAAAAAGGATAACGATTCGTTCACCATAATGCGCCGAATCCAACCTTCAAAATTTCCCTTATTTTCAAAATCAACGATATGCCGAAAAACCTTGACAAACCCTCCCACCATTACGTGTTCGGCTTTGTGAACATCACGTATATATTGCCTGCAAACACTCAACATCCTTGGCGCATATCGATGATAGACATCGTGTTGCGCCTTTCGGTCATTCTTTTTTAAAAGAATGATTAATTCAAGGGGATTATTAGAAATTGGTATGACTTTCAAAATATATATTTGGTTCTATAGGTATAGACGACTATCTATACAAAAAGGTTGTAGTCGATTTTGTTTTTTTTCTTTATTTATATAAAAATAAAGAAAAAGCATCCTCAAATTGCGGATAAAAATCCCGAACATTACATTAAGACACAGATAATCTGCCTATTGACTAATTATAGGGAAGAGCAGGATAATATACCGTTAAAACAATTTGTTTTTAGTTCTTAAAAAATTATAACTGGCAACGTAATGCTAGAAAAATTATTTTTTTCTTTCAATTACATAATTAACCATCAAGATTAAAGCATCTTTATAGGACGAACTTGGAAAGGGGTTCAAGAGTTGAAGGGCTTCTTGTTGAAATTCAATCATTTTATTTTCGGCATATACCAAGCCGTCTTTTTGTTTAACAAAATCGATGACTTCGCGAACGCGTTTTTTGTCTTTATTATGGTTTTTTACCGAATTGATCAACCAGCGTTTTTCTTTTTTATCGGAATGATTTAGAGCATAAATCAAGGGTAAGGTCATTTTCTGTTCCTTGATATCAATACCGGTGGGTTTACCTATAGGTCCGTCGGTATAATCAAACAAGTCGTCTTTAATCTGAAATGCCATTCCAATTAGTTCTCCGAACTTTCGCATGTTTTCAATCCATTCTGAATGTTCAGGTAGTACTGAAGCAGCCCCGAGTGAACAACAAGCGGCAATAAGTGTTGCCGTTTTTTGACGGATGATTTCGTAATACACTTCTTCTGTAATATCTAATCGTCTCGCCTTTTCAATTTGTAGTAATTCGCCTTCGCTCATCTCGCGAACAGCGACAGAAATTATTTTTAATAAATCAAAATCATTATTATCTATTGAAAGCAGCAAACCTTTTGACAATAAGTAATCTCCAACTAAAACAGCAATTTTATTTTTCCACAAGGCATTTAAAGAAAAGAACCCTCGGCGTTTGTTACTATCGTCTACTACATCGTCATGAACTAATGTAGCCGTATGAATAAGTTCAATAACGGAAGCACCTCTATAGGTACGCTCATTGACCTCCCCGGCCACCATTTTAGCAGTAAGAAAAACAAACATTGGGCGCATTTGTTTTCCTTTTCGGTTAACAATATAATAGGTGATTCTATTGAGTAAGGCGACCTTGGACGCCATAGACTTATGAAACTTTTTCTCGAAAAGTTCCATTTCATTTAAAATCGGCTGTTTTATTTGCTCAACTATATTCATCGTAGTCAAAAATACAATTTTTAAGGAGTTTATATACCTTTAAAATCGAATAATTATTTTAAAAGCAACTGTTCCAAAAATCAGTGATGACTCCTTCCACTACTAATTTATACAGATTAGGATTTATTAGCCAATTGCCCACAAGCCGCATCGATATCTTTACCACGACTTCTACGTACTTTCGCAACGATATCATTGCGTTCGAGTGTTCGAATGTAGTTGTCTATCGCACTGGAGTCTGCTTGTTGAAATTTACCATCATCAATGGGATTGTATTCTATAAGATTTACTTTACAAGGCACATATTTACAAAATCTGACCAAGGCATCAATCGATTTCTGATCGTCATTAATTCCTTTCCAAACCACATATTCATAAGTAACACGGCTTCGCGTTTTTGCGTACCAATACTCTAAGCTTTCACGAAGTTCTTGAAGTGGGAAATTTTTAGCAAACGGCATAATATCCGCACGAATTTCATCAATCGCAGAATGTAAGGATACCGCTAATTTAAATTTCACCTCATCATCGGCCAGTTTCTTAATCATTTTGGGAATACCGGAAGTAGAAACGGTGATGCGTTTAGGCGACATGCCCATCCCTTCGCTAGAAGTAATTTTCTCGATTGCTTTTTGAACGTTGTTATAATTCATCAGCGGTTCACCCATTCCCATAAAAACAATATTTGAAAGAGGTCGTCCAAAAAGCTGACGGCTTTCTTGATCAATTGCAAGCACCTGATCGTAAATTTCATCCGGGTTTAGATTTCGCATTCGCTTCAATTGAGCTGTGGCACAGAAAGTACAATCCAAACTGCAACCAACTTGGCTCGAAACACAGGCTGTAGTACGCGTATTTGTAGGAATCAATACCGACTCCACGATTAATCCGTCGTGCAAACGAACGGCATTCTTAACCGTTCCATCCGAACTTTGTTGCCGCTGATCGACGTTAATATGGTTAATTACGAAATGTGCTTCTAGCATTTGGCGACTTTCCTTCGAAAGATTGCTCATATCTTCAAAACCGTGAGCCCCTTTACTCCACAACCATTCATATACTTGATTTCCTCGAAAGGACTTATCTCCCTGAGCTACAAAGAACTCACGAAGTTGTTCCTTAGTCAGCGATCTGATATCTTTTTTTTCCACTTGCATGGTGCAAAGGTAAAGATTTTTCGTTTTAAATATTTATATTATTTGCCAATTTGCAGATTCGCCTATTGGCAGATATGCGAATCATCGAATGCAGGAATAACCGAATAGACCATTTACTAGAAACTTTATTTATCTTTGCACTTTATCGTAAAACTAAATCCCGTTTACATGCATTTTATATCACCACAATTAGAAAATTATGTGCTACAACATTCGGAAGACGAACCCGAATTACTAGCACAACTCAATAGAGAAACACATCAAAAAGTCCTTAGACCTCGCATGTTAAGCGGTCATTTTCAAGGACGTGTTCTCAGTGTGTTGTCTAAAATAATCGCTCCTAAACGCATTTTAGAAATCGGTACCTATACCGGTTATTCAACCCTCTGTTTGGCAGAAGGCTTGCTAAAAGAGGGCACTTTAGACACCATTGATATCAATGAAGAATTGCTTGATTTACAAAGAAAATATTTTGATTTATCTCCTTTTTCTGCTCAAATAATTCAGCATTTAGGCAGCGCTATTGACATCATCCCTAACTTGGATAAAAAGTTTGATTTGGTATTTATTGACGCAGATAAACCCAATTACTGTAATTACTTTGAATTGATTGTTCCGAAGATGAATCCTGGTGGTGTTATTTTATCAGATAACGTACTGTGGTCTGGAAAAGTATTAGAAGAAATCGAATCCAATGATAAGAGCACCATCATCATCGACAATTATAATAAATTACTAAAAAACGATCCGCGTGTGGAAACGGTTTTATTGCCTATCCGCGACGGTATCACCGTTAGTCGTGTTTTATAAGTGTAAAGCGACCTTAAAACAAAAAGGGCTGGTGTCGCAATGGATACCAGCCCTTTTTGTTTTTTTTTAAGCTAAAAATTATATTTTCTTTCCGCGTATTGATATAGTTTGTAACACAGTGTTCCCATAACGATACCCGCTGTATAGCCAACAAGAATATCTCCCGGAAAATGCAAAGACAAGTATATTCTACTGTATGCAAAAACCAACGGAAAAATAAACACCAAAAAAGCATATTTATAAAATCGGCGCAATATTAAAAACAGAAACAACATCGTTGCTGTAGAATTGGAAGCATGCCCAGAAAAGAAACTGTAGGTATCACTACATTTCACCGCTCTAATAATTCCATTGATTTCTAAATCGTTGCACGGACGCAAGCGTTGTACATTATACTTAACCAAATTGGTAAATTGATCGGTGCATAAAATCAGCAACGCCAAAAACAAAATGGTTATCCCCAACTTTTTCCAACCCAGTTTCTTGTATAAAAAATACATTACAATTAAGAAAAACGGAATCCAATTAAGCTGCTTGGTGATAAACAACCAAAATGGATCAAAAGTCTCTGAACCAAAACTATTTAAAAAGACCAGCAACTGCTTGTCTAACTGAATTAATGTTTCCAAACTACAATTGTCTTTTTACTGGCCCGGTGATGTTTTCCAAATCCTCCTTGGCCTTATTAATTTCATTTTTGATATCCGATGTTGGGTCGATATCAAAATTTAAGGTTTCTTTTATTTCGTCTGCAATACCCGATTCCTCAGCACTTTTCTTGATTTCGCTTTTAATATCGTTCGTCGCATTTTTTAATTGAGACATTGCTTTCGCAAATGTTCGAGCCATTTCAGGCACTTTATCCGAACCAAACAACATCAAAATAACTAAAATGATAAAGAATATCTCTCCCCCTCCAATTCCAAACATAATTGAAAATTTTATTTTTTCGTAGAATGCAAAGCTACAAAGATTTATAAACGTATGTTGTAATTATAAGGGAAAACCTTTCGTTAAATTTTAAAAATCTAATTTTTAGGATTCCCTTTTTTATCCTTTTCTTGAATCATCTCCAAGAAACCCAATGCCAAATCACCTAATCGCAACTGTAATGAGGCCTTGGCAACCCCTTTTGCATTCAGTACCGACAAAACTTCTGGGTCGGAGACCGCATTGTAAACAAACCCCATCACATAAGCATCTGGAATACCGAAGTTCTCGCGAATAAATTTTTCGTCAAAAATTCGCAATAACTTTTCTTTTCGCATTTCTTCCTGCTCGTATTTCAGCGCTTTTTTCAACATTTTTGTTCGTCCTGTAATTGCGTTGACAATCATATCAATTGGAATTAAACCCCCTCCGGAATTCGCTGTATACAATCGACGCTCGCCTGGAGTCAAGATTTTTCTGCCCTTTGGAACAATCCCTAGGGATTCCGCAGTAACTTTATAAATCATAATTTCGCTCAACTGATACGACAAATCATTCTCTTCCAAAGGAATAAAAAGCATTTCCTTTTTTAAATCCAACTCGTCCAATGCCCGGCGATATCCGATAAAAAGGGAACCCGAAAACATTAAGGTATCGTTGACTGTACCCATCAATTCAAAATACCCACCCTTACGGCTCAATACCGATTCCCCTGTATTAATATTCGCAATATAGATGCCGCTCAACAATTTTGAACGAGAAACAATTTTCCCTTGAAGCAGTTCCCTTTCTTGAGAAAATACCGTCACTGAAAAAAATAAAAACAAAAAAAGAATGCCTCTCATTTAATTAATCAATTAAAATTTGATGGTAAAATTATCCGAATTATCCACATCTAGAACTTATGCATGGGTAAATTTATGTTAAATGTGAATTTATAAACAATTCATCAAAATGAATAGGTATTGTATAAACTATCCTTTAATTGTACTTTTGGTTTAAATTGCCTGCTTTGTCAGCAATATAAAACAACAAATGCGTCCACTTAATACCAATAGAAAATATCACATTCCTGCTTAAAACAATATCAATTTATGAAAAAAATAATTATTGCCAGTACTTCTACCTTACACGACGGAGCTTATCTCGAATATTTATTACCCGAATTAAAACTTTTTTTTACTGGGGTTGATACTTTGGTTTTTATTCCATTTGCGCGTCCGAGTGGCATCTCCCACGATGCTTATACCGAAAAAGTACAGCAGGCTTTTTTTAAAATAGGTATTCAAGTCAAAGGATTACATCAATTTGACGATCAAAACTTAGCACTTTCTGAAGCACAAGCTATTTTTACAGGGGGTGGCAACACGTTTTTGCTGGTTAAACAACTTTACGACCGTCGTTTGATTCATACTCTAATAGAAACCGTAAAAAATGGAATTCCTTATTTAGGTACTAGTGCGGGCAGCAATATTTGTGGCTTAACCATGGAAACCACTAACGATATGCCTATTGTTTACCCTCCTTCATTCCAAACTTTAGGATTAGTACCTTTTAACATCAATCCACATTATTTAGACCCGGACCCTAACTCTACTCATATGGGAGAAACTAGAGAAACCCGTATTAACGAGTTTCATCAATTTAATACGCAACCCGTTTTAGGATTAAGGGAAGGCAGTTGGCTCGAAGTCTATGGAAAACAAATCACCTTGAGAGGACAACTTCGCGCTAGACTATTTAAACAAGGACAACTTCCTGAAGAAATAGAAACAGCCAGCTCTTTATCCGATTTAAAATAATCGAGTGAACAAGAGTTTATTTCACACTCTCCTAAGGACTTATTTGCTTTAACCGCTATTTTTTATACATAAAAAACGATTTTAACCATTTCAATTGTTAAATATTTTACATTTTTAAAAGCTATTGACAAAATAATCAGTACCTTAAACACTTATTTCCATTTAATAGATTTACTATGTTTAAGAAAATTCGAAATACGTTAAAACTACTTCATTCCATAGACTTAGAAAAACTAAATTCTCTAGCTGAAAAAGTCGATTTGTCTGAAGTACTCCATACGGTATCTCAAATGGATGATACACAAATTAACGGACTGATGAAGTTGCTTCACAGTCAGAACAAAACGCGTGTATTACCTCCGATCGATGCTGATTTTTACAAAATGGATAATAACTTATCTACGGAAGATCGCGAACTACAATTAAAGGTTCGCGCCTTTATGGAACGCGAGATTCAACCTTTGGTTAATGACTATTGGCTACACGACGAATTTCCAATGGAAATTATCCCCAAATTAGCAGAACTCAATATCTGCGGACTTACCTACGAAGGTTATGGTTGCGCCGGAAAATCATCCTTAATGGAAGGAATTATCGCCAGTGAAATGGCGCGTATCGACACCTCTATAGCGACTTTTTTTGGCGTTCAAAGCGGCCTAGCTATGGGCTCTATATACTATTGTGGTTCCGATGCACAGAAACAAGAGTGGCTTCCGAAAATGCAAACCCTAAAAACGATTGGCGCCTTTGGATTAACCGAACCCGATGTGGGATCTGGAGCTGCTGGCGGACTAACTACTACAGCAAAAAAAACAGCTGCTGGTTGGATTTTAAACGGCCAAAAAAAATGGATTGGCAATGCCACTTTTGCAGATGTAATCATTGTATGGGCTCGTGACCTAGACGACAATCAAGTCAAGGGATTCCTGGTTAAAAAAGAAAACCCGGGCTACCAAGTAGAAAAGATAAAAGGCAAGATGGCTTTGAGAATTGTTCAAAACGGACTCATTACGTTAACAGACTGTCTAATCGACGAAAAAGACCGTTTACAAAATGCCAACAGCTTTAAAGATACCGCCAAAGTTTTACAGAAAACAAGAGCAGGTGTAGCTTGGATGGCAGTAGGCTGTGCTCGAGGCGCCTACGAAAACGCCCTCGACTATACACAAAAAAGAGAACAATTTGGAAAACCAATAGCCTCATTTCAGTTAATTCAAAATCATTTGGTTGAAATGCTATCCAACTTAACAGCCATGCAAACCTTAGTTTTTCGCCTTTCAGAATTACAAGACCAAAACCTTTTAAAAGATGAACACGCTTCACTCGCTAAGGTTTTTTGCAGTTTACGAACGCGAGATATTGTATCCAAAGCCCGAGAAGTAATGGGTGGTAATGGGATTTTACTGGAACACAATGTAGCGCGATTTTTAGCCGATGCAGAAGCGATATACTCCTATGAAGGAACTAAAGAAATCAACTCCCTAATAGTAGGAAGGAGTATTACCGGATTTTCGGCCTTTGTTTAAATGTATCCAAAAACGATTTAACCCCTGGAGTTATAACAAAAAAAGCCCCATCGGGATGATGAGGCTTTTATACTGCAGAGCGGAAGACGAGGCTCGAACTCGCGACAACCAGCTTGGAAGGCTGGAGC
>JBEBUC010000010.1:0-108435 GCA_040393465.1 Flavobacterium sp.
TTGCTGTTGTCGGTTCCAACTTGGTGATTACGGATTCCGACGGAGGAACCGTAAGCGTTACGCTAAAAAGTATTTTTGACCATGCTGATTTTATTACGGCCATCACGGAAACCCACGTCAACGAGATTTTTAATAACGACAACGTCATCAATAAAATCATCAACAAACTGACTGGTAAATACGGTAATGTCGTTTACAATCCGACCACCAAAAAATTCCAATACTATAATACCGCAGGAGTATTAACGGATATCGACTGGTCCGACTTTAACACGACCAACAGTTCATTTGCTGTTGTCGGTTCCAACTTGGTGATTACGGATTCCGACGGAGGAACCGTAAGTGTTACGCTTAAGAGTATTTTTGACCATGCTGATTTTATCATGGCTATAACGGAGACCCACGTCAACGAGATTTTTAATAACGAAAACGTAATCAATAAAATTGTCAATAAACTTAAGGGTAGATATGGTAATGTCGTTTACAATCCGACCACCAAAAAATTCCAATACTATAATGCCGCGGGAGTATTAACGGATATCGACTGGTCTGACTTTAATACGACCAACAGCTCTTTTACGATTGTTGGATCGGATTTGGTTATTACCGATTCGGATGGAAGTAGTGTAAAAGTAAGTCTTCAGAGTATTTTTGATCATAGGTTACTCGTTACAGCAATCACGGAAACCCATATTAAAGATATTTTTACTCATCCAACTGTTAAATGGCAGATTTTGTATAATCTAAGGAATTATTTTGGGAATGTAAATTACAACAGAACTACTAAAAAGTTCGAGTACATTAATGAAGATGGAGAGCGTTTTGAAATCGATTGGACTGATATGAACACGACCAACGAATCTTTTGCTATAGTAGGTTCTAATTTAGTAATTAAGGATACAGCAGGACATACGGTTTCAGTAGCACTAAAAGAAATTTTCGATAACGCAGAATTCATTACAGCAATAACAGAAACACATCGTAATACCATTTTTAATAATGAAAATGTTATCAATAATATCATTGAAAACCTTAAGGGAAAATATGGAAATGTGGTCTACAATGCTAGTACCAACAAATTCCAATATTACAATGCAGCAGGAGTGTTGGTTGATATCGATTTAAGCAATTTCAATACTACGAACGTACTTCTTACGGTTGATGATAAAGGGAGGGATTTGATACTCTTTGATTCAGAAGGTAATTATGTAAAAGTGGAACTATCGAAAATTAACTTTTCGCGACCATGGAACAAGCAGGGAACCTCTGATGAGGCTCGTCATCACCTGCAAGATATTTATCAGCAAGGGAGCGTCGCCGTGGGAGCTAGGGAAATACCACAACTCACTATTGGTGGAGTCCAACAAGAAGTAAAGTTTCACGTAGCTGGAAACATCAGTACAACGGGAAAAATTTACACCACAAACAGTGTGTATGCAGATTATGTCTTTGAGAATTATTTTAATGGATATTCGGATATAAATAAAAATTACGAGTTTAAATCCTTGGATTACGTGAAGTCTTTTATTGCAAAAAACAATCATTTGCCTGGAGTAACAAAAATCTCCGATTTGAACAAGACCGTTGATGGTTATTCCTTTGATATGACGGCTTTGAGCATTCAGCAATTGGAAAAAATAGAAGAATTGTATTTGCATACTATTGAACAACAAGATGTAATTGAGAAACAACAAGAGGAGATTAAACAACTAAAAGCCATGTCTGGTTTGTTGGAAGGTAGATTATTGTTGTTAGAAAAACAGATGTTGAATAATTTAAAATAACGTCTTAATATACTGAGGAATGTGTTGAAAAGTTATTGTTTTTTATCCCTACTCTATTCTCTGAATGAGGATCGAGTAGGTTGGTAAAGGTGACAGACCTGGTCCAGTTAAATGATAAAATAAGTAACAGTTCTTTTTTTCTATAAGATGATTTACAAAATAGCGTGCAAGTAGGCACGGAGTTCATTAATGAAAAATTTAATTGAGTTATGTATAAATATCTACTACCTCTTGTCGGATGGGGGGTCTTTGCCCAACATATACCTGTCATGATAAACGAGGGAGTCTTAGTAATATCTTCCGACACAGAGGTTTCTACGCATTTTGATTTTGAAAATAGGCAGGGAGCAACGGTATCTAATGATGGTACATTTTATTTTTTTTCTGATTTTAAGAATGACGGATTATATACTTTTGACAGCGCTAAAAAAACATCTTATGCTGTTTTTCAGGCATATAACGGTGACTATAAAGATCAAAAGCTATGGGGCGATGCGCCCAGCCGCTTCTATGATGTATTGTTTAATAATGAGTCGCTATCTAAAGACTTTAATTTGCAAAATGATATGAGTATTGCGGGTACGGCTAATTTTATGGGCGGTATTGTTCAGGTAGATTCCGAAAAGGGGTCCTTGGCTTTCGAAAAAGGAGCACAACATATTAATGCATCAGATAAAAGTCATGTAAATGGCAAGGTCGGGAAACAGGAGTTATCTAAAGAAGTCTTTACTTTTCCTATTGGAGAGGGGAAGTTTCTTAGACCAGCCAAAATTACTACTGTAGCCCATTTGAAAGGTGCTTTCCAAAGCCAATATCATTTTAAAAACCCCAATCTAATTTACGCTACCAAGGAAATTTCAAACGGGTTGATTGTATGGGTCAACGATAAAGAGTATTGGACCGTAGAGCGAATGGGAACCAAAAGCAGTGTAGTGCTAACCTTATCGTGGCATGAACAAACGACTCCGGAATCGCTCATTTCTGACGAAGAGGGGGATTTGCATATTGTTCGATGGGACGCCGAATTAGAAAAGTGGATTGATGAAGGAGGAATAGTTGATAAAACAAATAAAACCGTGACGACACCCACTGTTGTCGCAGGTTATGGGGTTTTTACCTTAGCAAAAATTAAGAAAGTAGAACTGGATAGCGATATTGTTATTTATAATGCGGTATCTACAACCAGTAATACGGGTAATGATTTTTTTAGGATTGAGAATATTCAGAAATATCCAAACAATAGAGTACAGATTTTTAATCGATGGGGAACCAAAGTATACGAGACCACAAACTACGCTACTCAAGGTAATGTGTTTAGGGGGTTCTCGGAAGGTAAGGGAACGATGAATGCATCAGAGAAATTGCCATCGGGTACTTATTATTATATAATTAATTACGAGCACAACAACGGTACGAGTGGGGCACAGATGATAAAAAAAGCGGGTTACCTTCATTTGGAAACCAACTAAAAAGAGAAGAATATGAAATTAGATAAGGTCAAAGGGGTTGTAGTGACGGCTTTGGTTGTGTTCGGAATTTATAATGTCCGGGCACAAGCCGATCCTCAGTACACCCAATATATGTATAATACCATTAATGTTAATCCCGCGTATGCTGGGTCCCGTGGTGTAATGAGTGTTTTTGGCTTACATCGAGCGCAATGGATTGGTTTAGATGGAGCTCCAAGCACCACCGCTCTATCGGTAAACACGCCACTGGGCAACTCCAGACTAGGACTGGGTACGTCTTTTATCAATGATAATATCGGCGCCATGAATGAAAATAATATTTCCGTTGACCTTTCCTACAGTATCGATTTAAGTAAACAGTTTAAATTGTCCTTTGGTCTAAAGGGAACGGCCAATTTGTTGAATGTAGATTACACCAAATTAAATATCTATAACCCTAACGACGTTGCTTTTGCACAGAATATAAACAATCAGTTTTCTCCGAATATAGGAGCTGGATTATACCTGCATTCAGAACAGACCTATGTAGGTTTATCGGTTCCGAATTTCTTAGAAACGGATCGATATGATGATAATGTGTTGGTAACCATGAAACAAAGGATGAATTTTTATTTGATTGCGGGTCATGTATTTGATTTGAGTTCGGGACTCAAATTTAAACCAGCTGTTTTGGCCAAAGCCATTTCGGGAGCTCCCCTTCAAGTAGATGTTTCCGCAAATTTCCTTATAGCTGATGTGTTTACAATTGGAACAGCTTACCGTTGGGATGCTGCTGTAAGCGGATTGGTGGGTTTCCAAATTAGCGATAGTTTATTTATTGGGTATAGTTATGATTCCGAAACGAGTCGGTTGAGTCGTTTCAATTCTGGTTCACACGAAATTTTTATGCGATTTGAATTGTTTAATCGCTTTAACCGAATCAATTCACCGAGATTCTTTTAAATCCATTTTAAAATGACAAAAATAGTATATAGGTTCATTTTTATCGGTATTTGCTTGCTGTCCTTAACCGTGTTCTCGCAAGATAAAAGACAAGAAAAAGGAGATAGAAAATTCGAGCGCTATGCGTATATCGACGCGATTAAAGTATATGAAAACCTGGTAGCTAAGGGGTATGGTAATTCCGATTTATTTCAAAAATTAGGAGATGCTTATTACTTTAATGGAGAACTTCAGCAGGCCAGTAAATGGTATAACGCCCTTTTTGGAGTATCGCAGCAGGTTCCACCAGAATATTATTACCGTTATGCACAAACACTTAAGTCGGTAAAATCGTATGAAGAGGCCGATCGCTTTCTAAAAACATTTGCAGATAAACAACAAACTGATCAACGGGCTAAATTAGCGATAGAAAATTTAGACTACCTACAAAAAATAGAGGAAAACTCCGGGAGCTATGACATCGCTTTGCTAAATATCAATTCCGAATACTCGGATTACGGTAGTGCCATTTATCAGAACAAACTCATATTCAGTTCGGCACGTGATACGGGAACGGTATCTAAGAGGATTCACAGTTGGACAAATCATCCGTTTACCAGTTTGTATGAGGCTCAAATAAACCTAGACGGTACTTTTGGTAAAGTGAGGAAATTTAATTCAACCATAAACACCAAGTTTAATGAAGCCGTTGCGGTTTTTACAGCCGATGGTAATACCCTATATTTTACTCGAAACAATTACAACAAAGGCATTCGAGCAAAAGACGTACACGGAACAACGTTACTGAAAATCTATCGTTCTGAAAAACGAAACGGAAAATGGACAAAAGGGGTAGAATTACCGTTTAATAGTAATGAGTTTAATACGGCTCATCCCGCATTAAGTCCCGACGAAAAATGGTTGTATTTTGCCTCTGATCGGCAAGGGGGACAAGGGCAATCCGATTTGTATAAAGTGGCCATTTTGGATTCTGGAATTTTCGGCAACCCGATAAGCCTGGGAACGACTATCAATACGGGGGGGCGCGAGAATTTTCCGTATATCAGCCAAGATAACATTTTGTATTTCTCTTCTGATGGGCATCCCGGTTTAGGAGGGCTGGATATTTTTGCTGTAAAAATTCTTGAAGACGGATCCTTTGGAGCGGTTAAGAATCTTGGAGCACCCGCAAATAGTGAGTCCGATGATTTTGCATTTATGATTAACAGCCATACAAAAAGAGGGTTTTTGAGCTCCAATAGAGCCATGGGGTATGGGAAAGATGATATTTATTCAGTTTTGGAAATGCCGCCCAAAGTTTTGCCTTGTAAGCAACAAATAAGCGGAATGGTTTACGATGAAAACAAGCATCTAAGCCTGCCTAATGCTAAGATTAGTCTATATGATGGTGCGTTTAATTTACTTTCTGAAACCACTTCAGATGGTTTTGGATATTATGAATTTACAGCTTTAGTCTGCGGTGCGAAATATAGAGTAAATACACGTGCGGAAGAATATAATACCGCTGAAGTCGCTATTGAGTTGCCTTTGGAAACAGGTATTACTCGGGTTGATTTTAGATTGGAAAAAAGTCGTATTAAGGTCGAAAAAGGAGATGATTTGTTTAAAGTCTTAAAATTAGAGCCGATTTATTTCGATTTTGATCAGTCGGAAATCCGTCCAGATGCGGCTTTTGAGCTGGCTAAGATTGCCAGCGTTTTAGAGCAATATCCAACTATGAGGATAGATATTCGCTCACATACTGATAGTAGAGGAAACGACAATTACAATTTAAAGCTTTCCGATAAACGGGCGAAATCCACAAGAAATTGGCTGATCAAGCAAGGTCTCAGCGGAGCGCGAATATTTGCAAAAGGTTATGGGGAAACCCAACTGATTAATGGTTGTGAAAATGGAATTAAATGTACGGACACCGAACATCAAGAAAATAGAAGAAGTGAATTCATAGTTTTAGAATTATAAGAAACCCACAGCTGAGTATAAGGCAGAACATGGGTGTTGTTGTCGAAAAACTCGCCTCGATGATAGAGGCGGGTTTTTTGTATATAGGAAGATTCTTGCGTAAAGAAACTCACATGGAAAGAACCACAAAATAGTTTGGGACCTTCAAAATAATAGCGGATTAATCTTCTAAAGATTATTAGATTTGTAAAAAAAGTAAATGAAAACACCTCCATATTTAAAGAAAGGTGATACGGTCGCCATAGTATGTACTGCAAGAAAGTTTTCTGCAATAGAAGCAGCACCCGCAATAGCCTTGTTGGAGGCTTGGGGACTTCAAGTGAAATTGGGAGCTACTATAGGATTGGATAACTTTCAATTAGGAGGTAGTGATCAAGAGCGGATTGCTGATTTCCAAGCACAGCTAGATGATTCAGAAGTTCAGGCTATTTGGTGTGCTCGGGGAGGATATGGTACGGTACGAATCATAGATCATATCAATTTCAATTCTTTTTTGGAAACTCCCAAATGGATTATTGGTTTTAGCGATGTAACAGTACTTCACAGCCATATTCACAATATGGGAGTAGAAACACTACATGCAATCATGGCTTTTAGCGTGATTAATGCAACACAATCGTCGAGCGAATCACTTAAGAAACAATTGTTTGGAGAAAAGATTACTTATGAAATCGCTGCAAATAAGAGTAACCGTACAGGCGCGGCTACTGCCGAATTGGTTGGAGGTAATTTATCGATTCTTTATAGCGTACTCGGATCCGAATCAGCAATTGATACTAAAGATAAAATTTTGTTTGTAGAGGATTTAGATGAATATTTATATCACCTAGACAGAATGCTGTACAATTTGGATCGAAATGGGTTGTTGAAAAACCTCAAAGGACTAATAGTGGGTGGAATGACCGATATGAAAGACAATGCCATTCCCTTCGGACTACAAGCTCATGAAATTATTTTGGAAATTACCAAAAAATACGATTTCCCAATCTGTTTTGATTTTCCATCGGGACATCTAGCAGAAAATTTAGCCCTGAAGTTAGGGCATCAAGTAACGTTGCTTGTGAATGAGCAGCAGGTATGCCTGGAATTTTTATAATTGAATTATGGCACAACATAACGATTTAGGAATTTTAGGGGAACAGTTGGCCGTTGACTATTTAACTCAAAAAGGCTATGTTATTTTGGAGCGCAATTGGCGTTTTAGAAAATCCGAAATCGATATCATTGCCTTAATCGATAACATACTTGTAGTGGTCGAGGTTAAAACAAGAACCTCTTCCGGTTTTGGACTGCCTCAAGATTTTATTAAGAAATCCAAAATTCATCGATTACTACAAGCTATTAATAACTATGCGGTTACCAACCAGAGAGATGAAGAGATTCGATTTGACATCATCGCCATTGTAAATCAAGCTCCGGCTCCAAGTATTGAGCACCTAGAGGATGCTTTCTTCCATTTTTAAATTTGATTTGCAGCAGAAGTAAAACCGTTTTATATTTGCACTGTTTTTATTCAGTCTAATTATTCGAGAGGCTTTGCAAGCTAAGAAGAAATGATGGAATAGGAATGGATTATTATGGGCTGTAAAATCGTTATAATCCCTTTTTGTTGCCAAACAACGATAGCTTAGGTACTGTGCTATAAACTTAATTTAAAAATACTATTTGCAAATGAAAAAGCCCAAGAAATATGGATTTAGACGATTGATGAACGACATGCATCTCTGGCTGGGTGTGGCTAGTGCTTTAGTCCTCTTTGTCGTTTGCTTAAGCGGAACTATTTATACTTTTCGTACCGAAATAGAACAGTGGATCGAGCCTCAGAAATATACCATTACCCCAGCCAACGTAAACAAGTTTGGTGTTGACGAACTCATTAAAACCGTAGCTTTAGAGGTTAAGGGAAAAGTTACTAAAGTAACGACCGAGGCAGACGATTCAAAACCGTATGTTTTTACTGTAAGTGCTGGTAAAGGGGATAAAAGAGGAGAGAACTACTACGTGAATCCATATACCAAAGAAATTATTGGTTCGGGTAAAGGGCCGGCTTCTTCCTTTTTTACGACCATGATGAAATTGCACCGTTGGTTGTTGTTTGATTCGGAAATTGGACGTCCTATCGTTGGAGTTGCGACACTGATTTTTGTCGTTTTGTGTTTTACGGGTATATTCTTGTGGTTTCCGAAAAAAATTAAGGGCTGGAAAAGTTTAAAACCCGGCTTTAAAATTAAGTTTAAAGCCAATTGGAAGCGAATAAATAACGATTTGCATAATACTTTGGGTTTTTATACGATGCTCGTTGTATTGATTATGGCAGTTACGGGACTCTGTTGGTCCTTTGAATGGTATAGAGCTGGGCTAAGTGAAATTCTTGGAGTAAAGGTGTTTGGTGGAAGAGATGAGGTTAAGCCCGAGTCTGTAGCTAGAGCCGATGCGCAAGCATTAACTTATGCTGATGCGGTGGCCTTGGCAAATACTCATTTTCCATATGACGGAAAAACCATCGTGTCCATTCCTAAAGGCGAAAAGGATGCTTTTGAAATACAGAAGAACGATGCTAAACGATGGAATCAGACAGCTTTTGATCGTGTCTTTATCGATCAGTTTTCAGGTGATATCATCAAAAAGGAGGTTTTTAACGAGAAGAAAATAGGCGATAAGATAGCTTCGCAAATAAAAGCGATTCACCTTGGTGAAATTTATGGGATTTATTCCAAGATACTTTATCTTATAGTGTGCTTAATAGCTACGAGTTTACCGATCACCGGTGTGTTCATTTGGTTGAACAAGATGAAGAAAAAACCGAAAACCAAAAGAATTGAAGTATAACATTACTTTGTGAGAATTGCATATAGCGATTAATAAAAAAAACGTAACTTTGTTGAATAACCTATTTTAAAGAGTATGTATCCAGAAGAAATTGTAAAACCAATGCGTGCGGAACTAGTTGACGCAGGCTTTCAAGAACTATATACAGCTGAAGATGTAGAGAATGCTTTAGCTCAAAAAGGAACAACATTCGTTGTAGTAAACTCCGTATGTGGGTGTGCTGCACGTAATGCTAGACCAGCGGCAAAGATGAGTTTAACCGGTGATAAAAAACCAAGTCAAATTGTGACGGTTTTCGCAGGGGTGGACAGAGAAGCTGTAGATGCGGCACGTACGCACATGTTTCCTTTTCCTCCGTCATCACCGTGTATGGCCTTGTTTAAGGATGGAGAATTAGTACATGTATTGGAGAGACATCATATAGAAGGTCATCCTGCAGAGACCATAGCAGAAAACCTTAAGGATGCTTTTAACGAATACTGTTAATATAAAGACCACCTTTTAGGTGGTTTTTTTATTAATAACGTATATTTGCTCCATAAAACATATTTATATCAACGTGCAAAAGATCATTTCCTATCCGCTAAGTGTAGTTTTTTTAGTGTGCTTTTTAATTTGTTTGTTGGTTTTTCATCCAATTCAATGGTTGTGCTTAAAGCTTTCAGGTTATCAAGCTCATAAAAAAAGCGTTGACTATTTGAATTTCTTATTATTGAAATGTACGCATATTTTAGGTACCACCTATGTTGTAAAAAACAGAGATGTTGTACCGGACAATGTACCTGTTATATTTGTAGTCAATCATCAAAGTATGTTTGATATTCCATGTATTATTTGGAACTATAGAAAAGTACATCCCAAATTTGTTAGTAAAAAAGAGTTGGGGAAAGGGATTCCTAGTATTTCTTTTAATTTAAGACATGGAGGCTCCGTGCTTATCGATAGAAAAGATTCCAAACAAGCGCTTTCTGCGATTAAGGAGTTGGGACAGTATATACAAAAATATCGCCGAGCTGCTGTAATATTTCCTGAGGGAACAAGAAGTAGGGACGGAAAACCGAAGAGATTCTCCGAAAATGGAATGAAAATATTATGTAAATATGCTCCAGATGCTGTAATAGTTCCAATTACAATTAATAATTCTTGGAAATTATTACGTTTTGGAAAATTTCCCTTGGGACTGGGAAATCGCATTGAAGTCATTACGCATGCACCAGTAGTTATTAAGGATTACGCATTTGATCAACTGTTTGAACAAGTTGAAAACACTATAAAAAGAGCAATAAAATAAATATACACACACCGTTTCCAGCTCAAACGTGCCGAACAATTGAGGGTAAGTATGGTGAAATAAATAGAAATTATGTCAATTAAAAATGTTCGTCTAGAAGTAATGCAATTTCTAGAAAAAAATATTGATAGTTTCGTGGAGAACTATTTGATACCGGTTGAGAAAATTTGGCAACCCTCAGACTTGTTGCCCGATTCTCAGAGTGAAACTTTCTTTGAAGATGTTAAAGAGTTAAGGGAGTTTGCTAAAGAATTGCCTTACGATTTTTGGGTTGTTTTGGTTGGAGATACCATTACAGAAGAAGCCTTGCCTACTTACGAGTCTTGGTTAATGGATGTAGAAGGAATTGACCAAAAAACCGACAATGGCTGGGGAAAATGGATCAGACAGTGGACCGGTGAGGAAAATCGTCATGGGGATTTATTGAATAAATACTTATACTTATCTGGTAGGGTAAATATGAAAGAAGTCGAAATCACGACACACCATTTGTTGAACGATGGATTTGACCCGGGAACGGATCGTGATCCTTATAAAAACTTCGTATTTACTAGTTTTCAGGAATTAGCGACTTATGTTTCTCATAATAGAGTAGCACAATTGGCTAAGAAATATGGGGATCATAAATTATCTAAAATCTGTAGGCTGATTGCTGGGGATGAAATGAGGCATCATCATGCGTATACGGAGTTTGTTGACCGAATTTTCAAGGTTGATCCTAGTGAAATGATGTTGGCTTTCCATTATATGATGAAGCGTAAAATTACCATGCCGGCTAATTTGATTAGAGAGTCGGGAGGTAAAATCGGAGACGCTTTTGAGCAGTTTTCAGATTCAGCACAACGAATTGGGGTGTATACCGCAATGGATTATGTTGATATTATGCAGAAACTAATTGAAAAATGGCAAATTGACAAAATGAACAATTTGACTGATGATGCAGAAAAAGCACGTGATTATTTGATGAAATTGCCAGGACGTATGACAAAAATTGCTGAGCGTATGGTAGTTACACGAGAACCACATGTGTTTAAGTGGGTACAGCCAGCGTTGATTAAATAAAAACAATTTTCATGGAAGAGTTTGTTGCAAAGACCATAGCTTATGTAAAAAGAGAATTGGAAGGAGCAGAAGGAGGTCATGATTGGTTTCATATTGAAAGGGTCTATAAGAATGCCTTGCTAATAGCCAATAAAAGTACGCATTGCGATATGGAAGTGGTTGTATTGGCAGCGCTTTTGCATGATATAGCAGATAGTAAATTCAATGATGGTAACGAAGAAATCGGTCCTGAAAAGGCGAAAGTTTTTTTAGAATCCATTGGTGTGTCTGAATCGGTGATGGAGCATGTGGTGAAAATCATTGAAAACATTTCATTTAAAGGCGGGAATTTTGAAAAGACCTTCAGTTCGTTAGAACTGCAAATTGTTCAAGATGCCGATCGTTTGGATGCCATAGGGGCTGTTGGAATTGCTCGAGCCTTCCATTATGGAGGGTTTAAGAATAGAACCATATACAATCCGGACGTGGCGCCTAAAATGACCATGTCAAAAGAGGATTATAAAAGGGATAATGGGCCAACAATAAATCATTTCTACGAAAAATTATTGCTGCTAAAAGACCGAATGAATACAGAAGCTGCTAAGGAGATTGCCGGTCAGAGGCATCGGTTTATGGAGCTGTTCTTGTCGCAATTCTATAGTGAATGGCAAGGAGATAAATAAAAAACAGGTTTGTCTATTTTAGACAAACCTGTTTTTTTTAAGCTTATTTTGACAAGGACAACCCTAGAGTTGAACAGGGGATGCCCATTCCAGGATTTACTTCTGTTATTTTATTTTAAAAGTAAGTACCGAAGTGGCTGAATGATTAACCAAATCTTCTGTAATGCTTCCGTTTAGGAAATGCGATATGCCCTTTCTGCCGTGAGTACTCACGCCGATTAAGTCGGCATTGATTTTTTTGGCATAGTTTAAAATACCTTTTTCTATCGAAATATCGTTGTATATCGACAGTTCGTACTCTTCCTGGTTGGTAGTAGTATCGGATAAAAATGCGGTCAATTGTTCTTCGGCAACCTGAGTGGTTTTGAAGTTATTCGGTGTGTTAATCATCAATAAATGTAGTTTTGAGCCGAATACCTTATTGAATTTTAGTGCCTTTAAAAAGGGAACTTTCATGCCTTCTGAGAAATCAGAGGCAAATATAAAATCCTTAACTTCAAAAGTACTTAATTGTTCCTTTATTACTAAAACGGGAACTTCAGACGAACGAACTACTTTTTCGGTATTGGATCCAATGAACATTTCTTTTGCGCCACTTGCGCCGTGTGATCCCATAATAATCAAATCAACTTCGTTGACTTCTGCTACTTGTATAACACCTAAAAAGGTACGGTCTAGTTTTAAAACCATGGAAACCTTTAGTCCTTCAAGAATTTGCGAATGCGCCAATTGGGTAAGTCTATTTTCGGCAGCGTTTTTAAAAAACATTACCTCAGGTATTTCTGCTCCTACCGAAATTTCATCCGTAGCTTGTTGAGGTAATTCGATAATGTGTAGTAAAATTACTTCAGCATTGCATTTTTTCGCGATTACAGCGGCGGCGTGTAAAGCGCTATTTGCATGCGGTGAAAAATCTGTGGGTACAAGTATTTTTTTCATAGTTTTGGTTAAGGGTATTGAAATTAATAGGTTTTATTTCTAATTTATAAAGTTAATAATATAATTATCAATTATCAAAAGTTTTAATTGTATAAAAAAAATAGTATCTTTGTGGCGTTATTTATTAGTTAAACTAAATAATGAGGGGACGGGTGTCCCCTCTTTTTATAGAAATATGACATTTAAAGAAAAAGTAAAAGAGTTGTTGAATCAAGGGTTAGCGGAGTATCCATCATTATTTTTGATAGATTTTTCGATTTCTGACGACGCCAAGATCAATGTGATAATTGATGGTGATCAAGGTGTGATATTGCAGGACTGTATTAATATCAGTCGTGCTATAGATCAAAATTTAGATCGGGAAGAGCACGATTTTTCTATAGAAGTGGCTTCCGCAGGTGTTTCAAGACCTTTGCAGCTACCTAGACAATATAAAAAAAATGTTGGAAGAAAACTAAAAATAACAACCCTCGATCAAGCGGTGTATGAAGCAACGTTGGTCGATTCGGATGAGGAAAACCTATTTTTAGAGTGGAAGGCTAGAGAGCCTAAAGCGGTAGGTAAGGGGAAAGTGACTGTAGATAAAAAACTAAGCCTTTCCATTTCGGATGTTAAAGAAGCGATTGTTATAATTTCATTTTAAATAAAATAGATTGCATGGAAAATATTGCATTAATTGAATCATTTTCAGAGTTTAAAGACGATAAACTTATCGACAGAGTTACACTAATGGCAATTTTGGAAGATGTATTTAGAAATGCATTGAAAAAGAAGTACGGTTCAGATGATAATTTTGATATCATTATCAATCCTGATAAGGGTGATATGGAAATCTGGAGAAATCGTGTGGTAGTGGCAGATGGAGAGGTGGAAGATGAGAATTCTGAGATTTCCCTTTCTGAGGCTAGAAAAATTGAGCCGGATTTTGAAGTAGGTGAAGATGTATCTGAGGAAGTAAAATTAATACAATTGGGAAGAAGAGCAATTTTGGCCTTGCGTCAAAATTTGATTTCTAAAATCCATGAGCATGATAATACCAATCTTTACAAACAATTTAAAGACCTGGTTGATGAGGTTTATGCTGCAGAAGTGCACCATGTGCGTCCGAAAGCAGTTATTTTGGTAGATGATGAAGGAAATGAAATTATACTTCCAAAAGAAAAACAAATCCCGGCTGATTTCTTTAGAAAAGGAGATACAGTACGTGGAATAATAGAGAGTGTAGAATTAAAAGGTAATAAACCTCAAATCATTATGTCTAGAACTTCTGAGAAGTTTTTAGAGAAATTATTTGAACAAGAAATCCCAGAAGTTGCTGATGGACTAATCACGATTAAAAAAGTGGTTCGTATCCCAGGGGAAAAAGCTAAGGTTGCCGTAGATTCATACGATGATAGAATTGATCCTGTAGGTGCTTGTGTTGGTATGAAGGGGTCAAGGATACACGGAATTGTTCGAGAGTTAGGGAATGAAAATATTGATGTTATCAATTATACCACGAACACACAATTATTTATTACAAGAGCCTTGAGTCCAGCGAAAATCAATATGATTAAGTTGGATGAAGTAACGAAAAAAGCCAGTGTTTATTTAAATATTGAAGAAGTTTCTAAGGCAATTGGTCGTGGTGGTCAAAACATTAAGCTTGCAGGCTTGCTTACGGGCTATGAATTAGACGTAATGAGAGATGCAGCAGACCTTTCGAGTGACGATGACGTTGAATTATCAGAATTCAAGGATGAAATAGAGAGCTGGGTAATTGATGAGTTTGCTAAAATTGGATTGGATACTGCGAGAAGTATTCTAAAACAAGATGTTGCCGATTTAGTAAGAAGAACCGATCTTGAAGAAGAAACCATTCTTGAAGTAATACGAATTCTTAAGGAAGAGTTTGAAGACTAGGAAAAAACATCAACACAACTCATTAAAATACACTAAAAAGATAATATGTCTGAAGAAAGAGTAAAAAGAATAAATCAAGTTTTAAGGGAATTAAATATTTCTCTAGATAGAGCAGTGGATTTTCTGAAAACCAAAGGTTTTGAGATTGAAGCAAGTCCAAATGCAAAGATATCTAAAGAGGAGTATGGTGTTTTGTGTAAACAATTCTCTGCCGACAAGGGGAAGAAAGAGGCTTCTATTGAAGTGAGTGAAGAGAAAAGAAAGGAAAAAGAAGCTTTAAAAGTAGAGCGCGATAGAGAAATTGAAGTAAAACGCAAACAAGACGAGGAGCGTATCAAACGCGAACAAGAGGTAATTCGTGCAAAAGCGGAAGCTATTGCGGCGATTAAACCTGTTGGTAAAATTGATCTTGAACCTAAAAAACCTAAAGTTTCTTCAGACGATACAGTGGTTAAAAAACAGGTAAAACCAGAAATTTTGGAAAGTAAAAAAGAAGAGCAGGAACAAAAAACTGCAGAGAAAAAAACCAAGACGCAAGGTGCTGTTGTCATCGATAAAAAAGTAGTGGTTTCTGATAAAAAAGAAATTGCTACCGAGAAAGCAGCTGTTGCTGCTGTTTCAGAAGACAAACCTACTGTTGAAAAATCATCAGAATCAAAAGTTTCAGAGGTGAAAACAATATCTAAAGAAGGAGAGCAAAAAGATGCTACTGCGGAAGAAGAAGTGGTTAAGACAAACTACCAGAAGCTTTCAGGAACTACTTTTACGGGACAAACAATCGATTTGTCTCAGTTTAACAAGCCTAAAAAGAAGAAGGAAGAACCGAAGAAAGACGATGCTAAAAAAGGTGGAGTAGCTGCTAAGCCTGGTGCTGCAGGAGCTGCCGCTGCCGCTAAAAATAAAAGAAAGAGAATTCCTTCTAAACCGGGAGCTAACACGGGTACGGCCAATGCCGCTGGTGGTGGTGCTCCAAGACCAGCTGGAGCTGGAAATAAATTTGGTAACAGAACATCTCCAAACTATAAAGGTAACAACAACAGAAATGCAGCGCCAGTTGTAAAAGTTGAGCCTACGGAGGAAGAAGTTAAAAACCAAATTAAAGAAACGCTTGAGCGTTTACAAGGAAAAGGAAATCGTTCTAAAGCAGCTAAATATCGTAGAGATAAAAGAGATACGCACCGTAAGAAAACGGACGACGAACAAAGAGCTATCGAAGAAGGAAGCAAAACTTTAAAAGTAACGGAATTTGTTACTGTAGGAGAAGTAGCTACCATGATGGATGTGCCTATTACAAAAGTGATTGGAACTTGTATGTCTTTGGGTATCATGGTTACCATGAACCAACGTTTGGATGCGGAAACCTTAACTATAGTTGCCGATGAATTTGGATTCGAAGTAGAATTTACAACAACAGATATTGAAGAATCAATTGAAGAAGTAGTTGATAAAGCTGAAGATTTAAAACCGAGAGCTCCAATTGTTACTGTAATGGGACACGTGGATCACGGTAAAACATCCTTGTTGGATTATATCCGTAATACGAATGTTATTACAGGAGAATCAGGGGGTATCACGCAGCATATTGGTGCTTATGGAGTAACACTTGAAGGTGGACAACAAATCACATTCTTGGATACACCTGGTCACGAGGCCTTTACAGCCATGCGTGCACGTGGAGCGCAAGTTACCGATATTGTTATTATTGTTATTGCAGCGGATGATGACATTATGCCACAGACTAAAGAGGCAATTAGCCATGCGCAAGCGGCTGGTGTTCCTTTGATTTTTGCAATCAATAAAATCGATAAGGATACGGCGAACCCAGAGAAAATTAAAGAAAAATTAGCAGCAATGAACTTGTTGGTGGAAGCTTGGGGAGGTACTTACCAATCACAAGATATCTCGGCCAAAAAAGGTATTGGTGTAAAAGAACTTTTGGAAAAAGTATTGCTTGAAGCAGAGATGTTAGAGCTTACTGCAAATCCAGATAAATTAGCCGTTGGTACTGTAGTTGAAGCATTCTTAGATAAAGGTAGAGGATTTGTATCTACTGTCTTGGTTCAATCAGGAACTTTACGTGTAGGAGATTACTTGTTAGCAGGTAAGCATCACGGTAAGGTTAGAGCGATGCATGATGAAAGAGGACAAGCTGTTAAGGAAGCGGGACCTTCTAAACCAATATCTGTATTGGGATTAGATGGAGCACCTACAGCAGGTGATAAGTTTAACGTATTCTTGGAAGAGCGTGAAGCGAAACAAATTGCTGCAAAACGTACGCAATTAATACGTGAGCAATCGGTAAGAGCGCAAAGACATATTACGTTGGCCGAGATTGGCCGTCGTATTGCTTTAGGCGACTTTAAAGAGTTGAATATTATCTTGAAAGGGGATGTGGATGGTTCTGTTGAAGCACTTTCTGATTCCTTCTCTAAATTGTCAACGGAAGAAATTCAGATCAATATTATCCACAAAGGAGTTGGAGCTATTACGGAATCTGACGTATTGTTGGCATCAGCATCTGATGCAATCATTATCGGATTTAACGTTCGACCAATGGGTAATGCTAAACAATTGGCTGATAAAGAAGAAATCGATATCAGAAACTACTCCATCATCTATGATGCGATTGACGACTTAAGAGACGCTATGGAAGGCATGCTTTCTCCAGTGATGAAAGAAGAAGTTACCGGTACTGCTGAAATTAGAGAATTGTTTAAAATCTCTAAAATTGGTACTATTGCTGGATGTATGGTTACAGATGGTAAAATCTTTAGAAACTCTAAAATCCGCTTAATCCGTGAAGGTGTAGTGATTTATACTGGTGAATTAACGGCTTTAAGACGTTTCAAAGACGATGTAAAAGAGGTTTCTAAAGGATACGATTGTGGTATTCAGGTGAAAAATTACAACGATATTAAAGAACTCGATTTAATTGAAGCTTTCCAACAAGTGGAAGTGAAAAAGAAATTGTAAAAATCTTTTCTAATATATTTCAAAAAGGCTGTCTCAAAAGGACAGCCTTTTTTGTTAATCGAGATTCGATTCCCGATTATTTTTACTGACAACTTGTCGAAATGTAATTTTGGCGCAAGATTTGTTATATATTTATAACACATATATAAAAAAAATATAGAGATGGGATTTATATTAATGGGCATAATCATGCTGGCAAGTTGGCTTGTTGGCAATCGATTAAAAAGTAAGTTTGAAAAATATTCTAAATTGCAATTGCAAAATGGAATGAGTGGAGCGGAAATTGCTCAAAAAATGTTATCGGATCACGGGATTAGAGATGTAAGAGTAATATCAACTCCAGGTCGTTTGACAGACCATTATAATCCTGCCGATAAAACGGTGAATTTAAGTGAAGCGGTATATAACGAAAGAAACGCCGCTGCTGCTGCTGTAGCTGCTCACGAAGTTGGACATGCTGTTCAACATGCAACCGCCTACAGATGGCTGGAAATGCGTTCTAAGTTAGTGCCGGTAGTAAGTGTAGCTTCGTCTTATATGCAATGGATTCTATTGGCGGGTATTTTGATGTTAAATACTTTTCCTCAGTTACTGTTGGTAGGTATTATTCTTTTCGCAATGACTACGCTGTTTTCTATCATCACGCTACCAGTTGAGTACGATGCGAGTCATAGGGCTTTAAAATGGCTTGAAAACAAGCATATGTTGACGCAACAAGAACATGCTGGAGCAAAAGATTCTTTGACTTGGGCTGCAAGAACTTATCTCGTAGCGGCATTGGCATCTATTGGTACACTGTTGTACTATCTGATGATTTATATGGGAAGAAGAAGTTAAATCACTTTAAGGTCGTTTACTTATTATAGCTTATAGCGGTTTTTTGTAGGTTAGAAATACTTTACAAATTCCATTCAATAAAAAAAACTTTATGAGACATCATAAAGTTTTTTTTATTTTCATAAATGGATACCGGATTTTGATATTTTTCCGTCCAAAATAAAGTCCTGCTATAATTAAAGCCCCACCACTTATTTGTATAATTCCAAGGTTTTCATCATCTAATAATCCCCACATAAAAGCAACGATAGGCATCAATAACGATACAGACGATGCAAAACTAGCAGAGGTTTCACCAATCAATTTATAATAGAAAATATTAGCTAAAACACTACCAAATAGCGATAGAATAAAAATATAGCCAACCCCTTCCCAGGCCTTATCACTATGAGCTAACACCTCAAAAAAACCAGAAAAATAGAGTGTGATTAAGGCCGGTACAAAAAGCACCAATTCAATAAAAGCAGTCCAGGTCAAGGGGGAAATAGTTCCCATGTATTTTTGGGTTAGTAAACCGCTAAAGGCATACATAATTGCTGCAACAATCAATATCACATAGTAAAACCATAAATTGTCAGCCGTATTTCCTCCTGTAGAGCTACTTTGCAACAATAAAACAACACCGATAAAAGCTAAAGTAACCCCAGTCAATTCGCCGTAGTTTGTTTTATACTTAAAAAAGAGGGCACCCAAAACAATAACGAATATCGACATCAAGGCATTCATAATTCCAGCTATAGAGCTGTCTAAATGCATTTCTGCGACTGGAAATAAAAACATAGGTATAAAACTACCTACTACAGCACATAAAATTAGCCAAGGGGAATTCTTTTTTGGAAACTTTTTCCGGTTAATAAAAGCAGTCGGTAAAAGCATAATTCCTGCAAATACTACACGTAGCGAACCTAACTGATAGGGAGTAAAACTGTTTAATCCTTTTTTTATCAAGATAAATGACGATCCCCAAACCAGAGATAATACGAATAAAGTCAGCCAGTTTTTTAGAGTGATTTTCAAAATACAGTTTTTAAAATTTCTGCAAAAGTACTGTTTTATCGTTTACTATAAAAAAGTTATTTTGTTTGTTGGGTATGTTTATCGGATCGTTGTTTTTATTAGATAAATTTAAAAATCTATTTCTATAATAAGGGGTACATGGTCTGAAAGTAAACGAGCCAGAGTAATGTTTTCAAAAGACTGGTAAAAGTGGATGACTTCTGATTGTAGTAATTTAATAAAATCAGGGTGTAAAAGGAAATTATCGTATTCCGAAGCTAAACAGTCGGCATCAATACATTTTTGTCGTAGGCTTGTTTTTTGTTGGGTAAAAGCACTAATATATCCCATTTTTTTTAGGGGATTAAAAACCGAGTGAGACTCGGGGCAGTTAAAATCACCTAAGAAAATCAATGGGCTGTTATTGTATTTTTCTGGAAAATACTTCAAAAATTTTAGTTCTCTTTCCGGTTGTTGTTTTTTGGGAATTGCGTGGAAATTTACTAAGGTAAAAGTGTTTTCCTTATGTTTGAAATGAATGATGTAGGGTTCTCGCTCTATATCATCTGTGTAAAGCGTATCTAGAAAGGCACGTCCCGCTATTTTTACTTGAGTCGTTTTCCATAAATAGGCGTAGCGTTCAGACTTGTACGGGGAGCTGTTTGTAGGTGGGCTAACTATGTAATCCCAGGAAGTTCCCTTTCGATTGAGTTCTGCGGCGAGTTGTGCAACTGCTTGAGGTCCTCCATAACCAGCAACGACTTCTTGTATGGCAATGATGTCGGTGTGTTTTAAACTTTGCACTATAAATTCAATTTCCTTTTGCGTTTTTGATTTCCCGAAATTTTTAAGATTCCACGAACTAATTTTTATTTGAGCTTGACACAGATTTAGAACAAAAAAGAAAAAGATAATAAGGCGCATGATTAAAAAATACTTGGGCGGATATTAGATGGGTTTCAAAGGCAAAACTACAAAAAAAAGGCGGTCGAATTAGAATCGACCGCCTTTAGTATGAGAAAAGAGAGGATTATTATTTTTTAATCACCTTTTTTACTTCTTTGTTAAGACCATCTTCCACAGTAACGATGTAAATACCAGACTGAGCATTACTCAAGTTAATCTGTTGTTGGAAGCTTCCAGAATTTTTATAGGATTCTTTTGAAATTAAACGCCCTCTTATGTCGTGAATTTGCACGCCGATATCATGGGTAGAATTAGATTCAAATTGAATGGTGAAAATATCATTTGTTGGGTTAGGATAGATTCTAAAATCGTTCAGTCCAAAGTTATCAACACCTGCTGTTGATCCACCTAACACAGAGAATTTTTTAGATACTGTATAGTATATATTACCAACGGGTTCAATAAGGATTCTACAGTTAATAGAATTGTAATCTGGTGCCATAATTTCTTCCGTACCGTCGTTTGGTGTATTTTCTTTTAGTGTGATAAAAGTTTGACCGTTGTCCGAGGAGAATAAAATATTTACGAAAGTAGTATTGATGTTATTTGTGTTTGTTCCTGCCACATTCCAATTCACCACTTGTGCTGTATTGGCTTCCCAGATTTCAGCTCCAGAATTCGGACTAGTAATTTGGAATGGACCTGCATTGGATACTATGATTTTTAAATCATCTGTTGAAGTTTGCCCCCCTAAAACGGTATTGTTGTCTCTAACTAATAAGTTAAAGTTTATGGTTCTTGGAACAGCAGGCAATACCTCCCATTTTCGGCCAATACCAGTAAGTACGTCTTGAAAATTAGGAATGTAACGGTAAGGGTTTTGACTAGGAGCATATACTCTAAATAGCGGACCCATTGTTGAAGTTGAAACCGGAGGTTGTGGACTTAATTCGTTGTCCATTTGTTCCCAAGAATAAGTCAGATTTTGATTGTTTGCATCAGTAGCACTACCAACTAACTTGAAAGGGGTTAGTTTAGGTATAATTCTATCGATTCCAGCGTTCGCTACAGGAGCTGGGTTGTTATTGGTTCTATTTTGTGAGCAGGCTCCAAATGTTGCAATAAAATCAGAAATTTGAGCGATGCTAATGCCGTGAAAGAATGGATCAGAATGACCTTGTACATTTAAGAATGTTCCATCTGGTGCTGGCTGACATACGCCTGCATACCCCATGATACTTGACCCACTTCCCGGTTCTACTGCAGTAAGCGGCGAAATTTGAGGGTCAACACAAAAATTATTGAAAGTATGTGCTGCGCCAAATTGATGTCCCATTTCATGAGCAACAAAATCAACGTCGAAAGTATCCCCTACAGGATTTGTCGATCCCGTTACCCCTCTTGCTTTCGTATCATCGTTGCAGGGTACCGCAAGGACAGCTAGACCTCCGGCTCCGGTGCTAACAGTATGTCCTATATCATATTTCCCGGCAGTAATTACTCTGCCAATAACACGTTGACTTTCCTCTATCAATCGAGCAGAATCATTATTTGTAAATTCATCAGCTGTTAGAAAGATGATCTTATCATTGTCGGTTACCAAATTCATTCTAATAGCCAAATCGCGTTCGAAGATAAAGTTAACACGTGTCATCGTTGCGGTCATTGCTGAAAGCACGGCTGCCTTTTTTTGTTCCTCAGTCGCTACGGGAATTTGCGCAGCTTGTGCGGCATCAATGTGAAATTTAGCGTATTCTATAGTACAGGCCATAGCCAAACGATATTGGCGAAATACTCCGTGATTATTTAGGCGTAAGGCAGATTGCGGTGAAAAAGAATCGATAGGAAAATCTTTTTCCGTATCGGCTACTAAACATTGAGGGGTTTTTGTCGAATTTATTTCATCTCTATTGTAGACGATATAGCTCTTCAAGTCATTGGTATAGGTGTCGATATAGGTGGTGCCATTTTCAGCAGAATAATTCACTGCATGTATTCCAAATAAAGTAACACTAAAACGAATAGTAGAACCTGGTTTATCTAAGCTTTTTCCGCTATAAGACATGATGTCGGTAAATTTATCCGCAAGTCCTTGCTCCATAATCGGTGCTTTATAAACCTCAAAACGTTCTAGTTTCCCCGTTGAATTAGGGAACGAAATTATAGTTTTAGATATGGTGTTTTCCGTGTCTAATGGAGCTTCCTTTAAGCTGTTCTTTAATTGGTTGATATTGAGGTTGTAAATCTCGTAATTCATAGGATTTGAGCTACGCGACAGTTTTTCGGATTTTGCTACTTCTTTTTCAGAGATATTTTTCCAAGGATTGTTTTGAGCTTGGCCATAGGAGAATATCGCAAATGCAAATAAGCCCCAAAAATATTTTTTCTTCATAATTAGATTGTTTTGAGTGATGTTGTTTCTTGGTTGTTTTATTTTTTTAGTATTCTTTTTACTTGTTTGTTTGGACCCTCTTGTATACTTACTAAATATACACCGGCTTGCGCTTGAGAAAGGTCGATTTCTTGATTGAAATTACCGTTGTTAGTATACGTGTTGTTACGAATCATTCGACCTGCTAAATCGTGGATACTTACGGTAATCAAATCCAACGTTTTTGATTGGTATTTAAGGTTAAAAATACCGTTAGTCGGATTGGGATAAATACTAAATTCCGATATATCATAAGATTCTAGTCCGCCTGCGGTGTTACCTGTAATTTTAAATTTTTGAGAAAGCGCGTAATAAACGTTTCCAACGGGTTCTATAAGTATACGGCAATTATCGGAATTATTTTCTGGTACCACGATGGTTTCGGAACCATCATTCGGCGTGTTTTCTTTTAAAACAATAAAATTTGCACCGTTGTCATCAGAAAACAAGATGTTGACGTGGCTGCTATTGATGTTGTTCGCTGTAGTTCCCGCAACATTCCAAGTAACCGTTTCAGTAGTATTGGCTTGCCATTCCGTACTGCTAGCAGTTGGAGCAGTGACCACAAACGGGCCTGTGTTTTGAACATATACCGCCGTAAATGATTCTGCCGTTTGTCCTCCTACTTGACTGTTGTTGTCTCTTGCGAGTAGACTGAAATTCAGGACTCTTGCTACGTTTGGTAAAACTTCCCACGTATTGTTTGTTCCGGACAATACATTTTCAAACTTTGGAAAAAATCGAGTATTGGACAGTGTTGGTTCAAATACTCTAAAAGTAGGGCCTGTTGCAGAGCTCGAAACGGGTGGTTGTACGGCAAATTCAGTATCTGTTTGCTCCCAAGAGTAAGTAATGTTATTTTGATTCTGATTAGTGCTGTTGCCTGTTAATTTAAAGGGAGTTCCGAAAGGGATATTATATTCAGCGCTAGTATGTACTTCGAGTACTTCAACATCGTTAAAAGTGTTGGTAGAACAATTTCCTCTTACGGCTATAAATTCGTTTATTTGAGCAATACTAACGGAGTGAAAGAAGGCATCAGAATGCGATTGTACACTCGGAACGCAAACTCCTGCATAAGCCATAATGGTGCTGCCACTGCCAGGCTCAACAGAAGTCTCCCGTTGTACATTGCCGCTACATGAACTATTAAAAGTGTGTGTTGCTCCGAATTGATGACCCATTTCGTGAGCGACAAAATCCACATCAAAGGCATCGCCAGTGGGTTGTGGCGATCCCGTAATTCCCATCGCTTTGATTCTTGTGTTGCAAGGTGATTCTAATCGTGCAACACCTCCGCCACCCGTACTTACGGTATGACCAATATCGTAATTGGATTCTCCAATAATTTGGGTTATTACAGTTTGACTTTGACGAAGTAATTGATTCGCATCCGAATTACTAAATTCATCACTATCAATAAAAATAATGGCGTCGTTATTGTCTATTAGATTCATTCTTATGGATAAGTCTCGCTCGTATATAAAATTCACACGAGTCATCGTTGCAACCATGGCAGATAATACAGCAGCTTTTTTCATAGCTATGGTGTTAACGGAGATGTTTGAAAGACGCGCTTGGTTAATGTGGTAATCGGCAAATTCGATGGTACAAGCCATGGCCAATCGGTATTGTCTAAAAGTATGTGTACCCCTGTCAAAAGGGGTGTTTATTGTTGGAATTTCAGGAATTTCAGGAGTGTCTACAGCAGTTGTTGTCGCTAAGCATTCGAAACTCCGATTGCTTTTTAAGGTATTTCTATTATAGAAAATATAATTTTTTAAATCGGTTGTATAAGCATCTATATAGCTGGTGCCTGTCTTTGCAGAATAATGAACCGCTTGAAAACCAAAAACAGTGATACTAAAACGTATACTCGACGTGGGGTCTGTTACGCTTTTACCGCTATAGGAAGTGATTTCAGGGAATTTAGCTGAAAGTACGGGTGACATTACGGGGGCTTGGTATATCTCAAAGCGCTCAAGTTTTCCATCGGAAGAAGGGAAATCCATGGTTATTGTTGACTTTTGTGAAGATAGGTCAAGAGGAGCTTTCTGCACAACGGTTGTCAATGCGTTTAAATCGAGTTGATAAATTTCGTATGCAGTCGGTATGGAAGACCTGGATTTTTTATCTAGTTTGCTGATTTCTTTTTCAGAAATTTTTTTCCAAGGTTGATTTTGTGCCTGGCTACTTAAAGATAATATTAAGATAAAAAAAACATTCCAAAGGTGTTTGTTTTTCATAATGTTGTGACTTTGTTTAGTATTCGTATTCGCAAATGTATCTTATTTTTTTTTTAACTGAGAATAATGTTTGAAAAAAACTTTTTTTTCGCATCATAAATATGAATTTTACATCATAAATGAGGATATTGAGATTATTTTTTTTTATTCTTTTTTTATTCTTAAATAAGTAAACACTAAATTTGATAAAAAAAATTGAAAACCTATTCTTCCATATATAATTTCCACAGCAAGCAAAAAACCATAGTTACTTTAGGAACTTTTGATGGGGTACATTTGGGACATCAAATGATTATTCGTAAATTGGTGACTGCTAGTAAGCTTCTAGGTGGCGAAAGTTTAGTATTAACCTTCTTTCCGCACCCGCGAATGGTACTAAAACAAGATGATACGATTAAACTTCTCAATACGATGGAGGAAAAGATAGCCTTATTGGAGCGTTATGGATTGGATAATCTGGTTATTCATACTTTCGATACCGCTTTTTCGCAACTTTCGGCAGAAGAATTTGTATCTGAGGTTTTGGTGAAGCAGTTTAATGTGGGAAAAATCATCATTGGATACGATCATCGTTTTGGAAAAAACAGAACGGCAGATATTCACGATTTAAGAGCGTTTGGATTGAAATATGATTTTGAAGTAGAGGAAATCTCTGCTCAGGAAATTGATCATGTATCCATTAGCTCGACCAAAATTAGAAAAGCACTAGAAGTCGGCGATGTAGCGATGGCCAATGAATATTTAGGTTACGATTATAATTTTTCAGGCACGGTAGTTAGTGGTAAGAAATTGGGTAGAACCATTGGATATCCAACAGCGAATATCCAAATACCGGAAAATTACAAGCTCGTTCCTAAAAATGGAATTTACATAGTGTCGTCCATATTAGATGGCATTTTAGTTCACGGTATGATGAGTGTTGGGGTTAATCCAACATTTAGTAATCATCCTTATTCTATAGAGGTTAACTTCTTGGATTGGGAAGGGGACTTATATGGAAAAACGATACGTATAAATATTCATAATCGCATTCGTGATGAAGAGCGATTTGATCAACTGGATTTGCTTATCGAGAAAATTCAGCAAGATGAGTTAATAACTAGAAAGTATTTTATAGAACATGTTTAAGAAATTATCAAACACAATAGATAATGCCCCATTAATCTTATTTAGAATTATTTTTGGAGTACTATTTGTATGTGAATCTTTTGGTGCAATCTTTACCGGTTGGGTACGCGAGAATTTAATAGAACCGCAATTAACCTTTTCCCATATTTATATGGAGTGGTTGCAGCCCTTGCCTGGTAACGGGATGTATTACTACTTTGTGCTTATGGGATTGGCATCTATAGGAGTGATGTTAGGCTATCGCTACAGACTCAGTATTATTTTATTGACCGTATTGTGGGCTGGTTGTTATTATATCCAGAAAACATCCTACAATAATCATTATTATTTGATGTTGATTATTTGTTTTTTTATGTGTTTTATGCCGGCCAACCGATATGCATCGTTAGATGTTAAGTTGGGGCGTATTCCACAAAAGCTAACCATGCCTGCGGCCTATTCCTATTTGTTTATCATTCAAATAGCTTTGTTGTATTTCTTTGCAACGGTAGCAAAGTTTTATCCCGATTGGCTAGATGGAACTTTTAGTAAAAACTTATATGGAGGACTATACAATTCGCCAGAGTTTTTTAAAAACATATTTGCGCAACCTTGGTTTTATATGTCCATAACCTATTTGGGAATCCTATTTGACGGACTGATTATACCGTTGTTGTGTTGGAAGAAAACGCGGAATTTTGCAGTGGTGATATCCTTGGTTTTTCATCTTTTCAACTCTGCCACCTTACATATTGGCGTATTTCCTTACTTTGCCTTGAGTTTTGCCTTGTTTTTTTACAGTCCCGAAACGATTCGAAAGGTGTTTTTTAAAAGAAAGCCTGTTGCAAATATCGAAGAGGGGCAAACAGAGCAGATTTCGAGAGGTCTAGTTGTTTTCTTCGGGGTATTTCTATTTGTTCAACTGTTATTGCCTTTGAGGCATTGGGTAATACCCGGTGATGTCTTGTGGACTGATGAAGGACATCGATTGAGTTGGCGAATGATGTTGAGACAACGAGGCGGATACACAAACTATACAATAGAAGATAAGGCCACTAACGAGAGGTGGACCTATGATTTGGAAGCTAAATTAATGCGAAAGCAAAATTCGAGATTGACGTCACCTGATATGATTTGGCAGATGGCCCAATACATTAAAAAGGAATATGCGAAACAAGGACGTGAAGTGCGCGTATATGCAGATAGTTGGGTGTCGATCAACCAGCGACCTTTTAGCTTATTTATTGACCCTAGTATTGATTTGGCTGCTGTAAAATGGAATTATTTCGGACACAACGAGTGGATTACAGAGAGCCCATTAGGTAAAAATTAACCTTCGTATTTTTCGAGATGAAAGCTGCCGTCATACATACCGTAAGTAAAGTAGTTAATCCAATCGCCTAAATTGACGTAACGGCTTTTTTCGTTTAAAACAATATTCATCGGTAAATGCCTATGACCAAATATAAAGTAGTCGTAATGTTGCTCTTGTAGTTTTTTCTTGGCGTATAAAACCAGCCATTCGTTTTCTTCTCCTAAAAAGGTAACGTCTTCGGCTCCGGATATCAACTTGTTTTTAACAGATAAATAGTGACCCAAACGAACGCCTATATCGGGATGTAACCAACGAAACAGCCATTTTGAGAAGGGATTGGTGAAAACTTTTTTCATTCTTTTATACCCGTAATCACCGGGGCCAAGACCGTCGCCATGACCTATAAAAAAGGTTTTTCCGTTGATTTCGAATACTTGCGGATGATGAAAAACGGAAATGCCCAATTCCGAGGTAAAATAATCATCCATCCACAAATCGTGATTGCCTACAAAAAAGTAAATGGGAACCCCAGCGTCTTTTAATTGGGCCAGTTTGCCTAAAACGCGAACAAAACCCTTAGGTACTACTGTTTTGTATTCAAACCAAAAATCAAATAAATCGCCTAAAATAAACAAAGCACCCATTTCAGCTTCGTTTTCTTTTAACCAGCGGAGAAATTTTTGTTCTCTAGGTAAACTTTTTTCAGCAGTAGGCGCTCCGAGGTGTTGATCGGAAGCAAAAAAGATTTTCTTATCGGTCTTAATTTCGATTTTCAAAGGATGGATATTTAGTTGTCAGACGAATGCCATTCAGCATAAGAGGATTCGGTTTCTTGTAGGCGTAGGGAATAGAGCTCGATCTCTTTTGGGAGACGGGAGCTAATACGTGCTGCAAAATCGATGACCATATTTTCGCTGGTAGGTTGATAATCCACTAAAATTACGTGATGACCGCGATCTTGTAATTCTTTTGCTAAGTCAACATGGGGGGTATTTTGATTAAAGACCGTTGCATGATCAAATTGATCGACCACTTCTTCCTTTACTATTTTCTTTAAATCGCCAAAATCGATTACCATACCGTATTTTACATAGTTCGGATCGGTATTGGGGTAGCCAATAACGGTAACGGCTAATTTATAACTGTGTCCGTGTACGTTTCTACATTTTCCGTCATAACCATATAATGCATGGCCTGTTTCAAATGTAAACTGTTTGGTGATTCTAATTTTAGGCATAATATTATTTTTTGCAAATTTACTAAAAAATATCGGACTAGTCTGTGGATTGCAACAGCTAAAATGCCGCTGATTTTCTGAGGAATAACTATTTCTTTTTAAACTGATTTAGTGCTTTTTTAGTAAAATCAGATAAAACTAATTTTCCAGATATTGCCGCTCTTTCTATTAGTAACTCGTCCCAGTTTTCCGTTCCTTCCCAAAATATTCTCTTCATTTCAATAAGGGCTTCAGGATTGTATTGTGAAATTCTTCTGGCAAATTCATTGGTACATTGGTCAAGCTGCTCTGTGCTTTCGCAAATTTGAGCAAACAATCCGTTCTGTAACGCCCAGTCGGCCGTTTTCCACTCATGGGCTGCTAGAGCCATTTCTGTAAATGCTGTTTTTCCCAGTTTTTTTGAAACGATGGGCTCGATTACAAAAGGACCAATTCCAATGGCTAATTCCGAAAGTTTGATGGCGCTATTTGTGCTCGCAAAACAATAATCGCAAGCAGCTGCCAGTCCAACACCTCCTCCTACAGCTTTGCCGTGAATTCTTCCTATAAATAGCTGTTTGCTTTTTCGAATAGCATTGATAACATGGGCGAAGCCAGAGAAAAAGGCTGTCCCATCTGCTGAATTGTCGATTGCGAGAAGTTCGTCGAAAGAAGCGCCGGCACAAAAGGCTCCATCTCCTTTGCTTTCTAAAATTACCGCGGTAACTTCTTGATTGAGGCTTAAATTAGTTATTGCCTCCTGTAGTGTTTGGAGCAAAGCACTTGGAAAGGAATTGCTAGAAGGGTGGTAGAAGGTAAGTGTAGCTACTTGCTGTTGTATTTCGATGTCGATGGATCCGTTGGGTAAATCTGTATTCATGTTTTTTTCTTCAAAAATAATTAAAATATAACGGTAAAGTTACTATCCTCGTCGATTTATCCAAAGTTAGGGGGGAGGGTAAACGTTTTTTTACGAGTCGGTTTTTAATATTCTCGTTTTGCGATTTTTTGATTCAAGTCAATAACGACGCCTACGGAGGGATATAGAAGGGGCTGCTTGGTGCATTTTTGATAATTTTAACTTGATTTTAAATAAGTATGTATTATTTGGATAGTAGATTTTTATTTAAAAAAGCTATTAATTGTGTTTTTTATGCATATAGTAGTAAAAAAACATTAATAAAACACTTAAAAAAACGTTATTGTCAGTAGAATTGATTTTTATTGATGTAGGTGAGCTCTAAAAAGACCTGTTTTTTGGGCTTGCTTTTTTTTAATATTTTTTATATTCACAAAATGTATTATTTTTGATATGAAATGACAAAATGCCTTATTATTTACGATAGATATGGCACAGTTTGGCTTTTCGGTTTCTTTTTATTTAAACAAGAACCTTTTCTTAAAATAACACTATGAAATCTAAAACTACTCTAGCCGCCTTTAATGGAAAAGTCTTCGGACTATTTTTCGTTCTAATTGTTTTCTTATTAGGGTCAGTTTCTTATGGACAAGTGACGAAATCTTATGCTACTTGGACTCCTTCAGCCGATCGCATTGCAGTAGGATTATCAGTGGGAAGCGAAGGTGTGGTTAATCCAGTCAATGCGAGTATTGGAGAGGATCCTGTTTCAGGAGTAGATCTTAATTTTGCTGTGATGACTGCATATCGCGAGGGATTGGCTGTGAATACTAGAGGAGGAGATGCTTATTTGCAAGTTAAATTTCCTACAAACAGAAAAAAAGGGGAAACGGTTTATATTCGTGTTGATAAACCGGTACAAAGTGGGATTAATATAAATTTAGGCGATGTATTAGGAATAGTGGGGACTTACTTAATTCCGGAATTGTATGTAGGGGCAACGAATCTTGGTACTCCAGAGGCAGTTGGAACAAAGGTCACTACTGCCTTAATAACTAAATGGATAATTGATAAAGACGGGAAGTATTATCTAGCCATTACTCCTGAAGCAACCGCTGAATATAATTCGGTTCGGATTACTTTAAAGCACCCGCCGGGCTTAGTAGTTGGAAGTAGTAGATTGGTATTAAATGTTTATAATGCTTTTACTTTTCCGCAAGAGATAAGCGGACAAGCTCCTTTTTCGGGACTTGGTAAGGTTACAGGTCTTTCAGTAAGTTTAACGGATGCAGTTATAAATCCTGAAAAAGCGATCAATGGTAATATTGCGGAATTCTCGACTTTAAAACCAGGACTGATTCAAGCTTTAGGGTCAATCTCTCAAGACTTTTATTTTGACAAATTATCCAGTGCGCAAGATTATTTTAAGATTCGATTAAAAATTGGTGGTGGTTCTGCTCTAAATTTAAGTTTGATTGGAAATTTTGAGGTTAAAGCATACAACGGCGAGAACTTGGTTTATACAAATAAACTTCAAGGCGGGCTTGTCAATGGATTGGATTTGTTGACGCTTTTACAAGCGGATGCTCCAGTCACGATACCTTTTGGACCAGGAGTTGCTTTTGATCGAGTGTCCGTGGTAGTTAATACTGCGGTATCACTTAATTTAAGCGCATCACCTCTAAATATTTATAGCGTAGAACGTTATGGTGGTAGCGGTTCTATTTTAACAGAAACAGACCCTGATTCGCCAATTGTCGATGAAGGAGGGATACATATGTTAGGCGATAATAAAATTTGTGCAACCACGGTTAAAAGTTTTTCGCATGCAAATTTTCCGTTGAATGCCGTTGATGGGCATAACGGAACTTTTACCACCTTAGATGCTACTTCGGGGCTTTTGCTCGGTGGAAATGCGTATGGTGGACATGTCGAACTGGCCTATGATGCTAATGTAAACGCAGGAGTAACCTCCTATATGCGTATTGATGTTGCTGATAAAAAACTTTTGGGTGCTTTATTGGATGGGTCTGTAGGACAATTGCTAAACGGCGTTGTCGGAAATCTGCTCTTTGGAAGCCATTATTTTAAAATTGAGGTTAAAGATGCCTCTTCGGGGGTTGTTTTAACAGGCGATAGCAACAACGGCTTTTTTGGTAAACCGATTAAGGTTATTCAGGATAAATACGGGAATTTTTATGTGGCCATAACACCGACTAGCGCTTATCGCAGTATCCGTATAACGGAGTTTTATCCAGCGGCAGTTGGATTGGGAGCCAGTGCTACTCTTAAAGTTTATGGATTGTGTTATGCGACTACATCCGTTGCTTGTGAACAAGCTTTTTCAACTTATTCCGTCTCTTCAGGTGTTAGTTTAGACCTTTTAGGTACTGGAGCTGCTGGTGTTAAAAATGGAAATTTAGCTATTGATTTGAATGCGGCTACGGCATCAGAAATCAACTTGGGTACTGCTGCAGTTGGAGCCAGTGCTTTTCAATATGTTGATTTTCATACCTTATCAAATGTAAGAGATTATTTTAGAGTCAAGATCGCTGTAAATACCGGATCCTTAGTTGATTTGGCGGTCTTGTCAAATATCGAGATTAAAGCTTTTAACGGCAACGTTGAAGTGTTTTCTCAGAAATTGAGTAGCGAAGTCATCGGATTGGATTTACTTGGACTGTTGCAGACGGGACAGGCTATTTCTTTAGCTTTTGGGCCGGGAAAACAGTTTGATCGTATAGCTATAGGTAATTCGTCGTTGGTGGGGCTTAATGTGCTTACTTCTCCTTTATTTGTTTACGGTATAGAACGTTATGGTGCAACCTGTGTGGATCCCAACCCGCTTCCGACTCCAACACCAACCGAATCACCATTTACAACACCGGTTTGTGCTACTACTATAGTTGACTTTGGCGGAACAAACTTTCCGTATAATGCAGCAGATGGGGATCGTGATACAGCGGCTATCTTAACTTCCGGAACTGGTGCAGTGGCCACTTTAGGTAGTTTTAATAGTTTTATTGAATTGGGTTATAGTGCCGCTGCTGAAGCAAATACCACATCGTATATTAGAGTGGATATGGACGCTACCTTGCTTCAAGTTTTGTTAGGGGGGAGTTTGGGTACACTTTTGGGAAATGTGGCTGGTATCGTTGCTTTGGGAAATCATTATTTTGTGGTGGATGTTAAACGCCCCAACGGTACCCTAATACATACCGCTTCTAGTGCTACAGGTTTTAATTCGCAACTGGTTAAAATAGTGCAAGATAAAAGTGGCCGGTATTATATAGCGGTTACAGCAAATGAGGCCTATCAAAGTGTTCGAATTACCCAACATCTGGCTTCTTTGGTTGGTTTGAATAAAACGGCCGAGATGAAGGTGTATGATATGTGTAGAGAAACGGTTTTTGATCTCTGTGAACAAGCGAGTTTTACGTCTTATGACGGTACGGGATTAAATCTGAGTCTGGCAGGAATCAGTAAAGCAGGAGTTGCAAATCCGTATTTCGCCATAGATGATAATTCAGGTAATTACGCTACTTTAAATCTAGGAATTGCAGGAGTAAACGCAAGTGTTTTTCAAAACATCTATTTTAAAAGCCCTTCATTAAAGACAGACTTATTACGTATAAAGGTACAAATGGAACAGTCTAATTTAGTGTCGTTAGATTTACTTGGGGCTTACAGAGTAAAACTATACCGAGGCAATACCTTGGTTTATGATAAGAATTTGCAAAGTGGATTAATTAATAATATTGACCTTTTAGGATTATTGAATTCCGGTAGTCTACAGGAGCTCACTTTAAAACCAGGAGTTGTTTTTGATCGTGTTCAGTTTGGAATACAATCATTCGTAGCTATTACTACAGGAGCTCCCTTGCGTTTGTATGCCGTCCAACGACTATCAGACAACTGTCAGGATCCAGGAATTGAACAACCACCTTATGTTTCGCCGGTATGTGTTAGCAATATAATTAGTGAGTCAAATACATATTTATCTTCTAACATAACTGATGGAAATCACAACAGTTATGCCGTTGTTCGTTCAAAAGGGGGGGTCATTGGTAGTGCTGGTGCCTATGAAGGACATGTTGAAATCGGTTTTCCCGGTGCAGCAACAGTTGTGGCAGGAACGATTTCTTATATCCGTGTCGATACAGATGAAACCTTGCTTCAGTCTTTATTGGCAGGAAGTGTCGGAGATGTGGTAGGTAAAATATTGGGCAACTTGGCTTTAGGTGACCATTATTTTAAAGTAGAACTTCGTGGAGCTGATGGAAACATTAAGTTAATGGGAAGCAGTTCTGATGGATTTGCAAGTGTGATTGATCAAATCAGAATGGTGCAGGATAATAAAGGACGTTATTATATTGCAATTAATTCAAAAGTTGACTATAAAAGTGTTCGAATTACCAACACGACCAATGCTCTATTGCTAGGACAGCAAAATGATCTTCACGTTTATGGAATGTGCTACGAAACTGATTTCAATGGATGTTCAGTGCCATTTACTACATCCGTAGACGGTTCGGGAGTGAGTCTGAGTGTGCTAAATATTGGTAATTATGGAGTTACAAATGCCGATCGAGCCTTGTCAAATAACAACAATAGTGATTATTCGGAATTGAGTTTAGGTACGGTTTCAGTAGTTTCGACTATTCAACAAAACATTCATTTTAATAAAACGATTGCATCGAACTCCGTTTTTAAAATAAAAATGGCCATAGGTACAGGCGTGTTAACCTTGGATTTACTGGGAAAAGTGGAGATTGTTGGATATTATAAAGGTTTACAGGTTTGGGCTAAAACTTTACCAACCGCAGTTCTGGGTAATGTCAATTTGTTAACCTTGTTTAACAACGGGCAAATCGCTGAAGTTAGTTTTGGCACAACAACCCAAGTTGATGCAGTGGCGGTTCGATTAAAATCGCTCGCATCAGCAAACATAGCGCCGAATCTGAGATTGTATAATTTATATCAAGATTGTTTGGCTCGTATGAGTAAAGCCTGTCTTATTTCAAATAAAACTTTAACCCAAAAAATCAAGAAAAATTAATAACACTTTATACAAAAAATTATGAAAAGAATTACACTATCGGTAGCCATCCTGCTATTTGGAGGAGTCTACATGGCAAATGCACAGGTCGGAATAGGAACACCTATGCCAAGTTCCTCAGCACAATTAGACATTGTATCAGAGAATAAGGGGGTTTTAATACCTCGTGTGGAATTGACAAGAACAACAGATTTTAGTCCAATTACTGGTGCTCAGACTGAAAGTTTATTGGTGTATAATACCAAGCCTCAGAATGATGTAGCTCTGGGATTCTACTATTGGTCTGCTAATAAATGGAATAGAATCATCAATCAAACAGATTTAGATACCGCAATAAATAATTTCGGAGGAGATCTTACAGAAATTAAAAAACTCGTTAGTTTTATCTTGCCTAGTAGTCCGGTTAACGATCCGGCTGTACCGCAAACTCATACTACAATGGTTTATAATCCTACGACCAAGCAGATTTCTTTTGTAACATACGATACGGCTACGAATGCGTATAAAACGGATTTGGTTGATATTGCTTCTGTGGTTGCAGGTGCGGAAACCAAAACCTTTATCAGAACAATAACAGCAGCAGGTGGTAATGTGCAACATATATATTTCGGTGAGCAAGCTATTCAAAACTGGATTGCAGCGAATCCGGTAACCAATACGGTAGATAATATTCCAAATATTGCTCCAGGTGGTGTAACCATTGATGCAGGAGCAGATATCGTGCAGAATTTTGAAAATATTTTAAATCAATCTACTACCTATGAAACAGGTCAGATGACGATTAGAAATATCATCAAAGAACTCGCAGGTGTTGCAGATGGGAATGTGATTTATACAAACATCGGAGTTGCTCCAGCGGTGGAGTGGGTATTCCAATATTGGAATGGTACTGTATATACAACGATATCCTTAGGTGATATTGTTCAAGCTAACGAAACCAAAACGCGTATTACAAAAGCAACCGTTGCTACGGAAATCATTTATACCTATGCGCATGAGGCAACAGCACCAGATGGAGGTGGCTTACCAACAACTGGAACGGCAGATATACTTAATGTAACAGCGGATATGGTAACGTCGATTACCAATAATGAAAATGTTAAAACAGCTATAAAGAATGTTTTAAGAGGCGGTGGAAATGTGTTTTACACCTTGACTGAAATCTTGGCAGCAGATAATGACGGAACAGCTATTCCTGCAAAGTCTTTATACACAGTAGATGCTACGGGTAAAAAAGTGCTGATTGACATCTCTGGTGCGGTAATGACAACTATCACTAACAATGCAGGTGATATTAAAACGATTTTAGGAGATAAATATAATTCCGTAACACATTTCAAGACTGGTGATACTTGGATTGATGGAAAATCGATTTATGCTTTTAAAACGACTACGACTATGTCTGCGAACTCAGCAGTGGCTTCAGCAATTACACTACCGATTACCGCAGGAAATATAGTTAGCGTTAGATTGTATAAAGGAGGGAATCTAGTGACTTCAGCTACTACGGACTTGGTTGTAACTGGAGGAACAACCTTGAATTTTAACATTGGAACAGGAACGATGTATAACGTGCTTCCAATAGGAGCTTACGATGTGATTGTAGAGTTCTCTGCGGACTAATATATACCATAAAATAAGTCTATACATCGATTCGTATAGACTTATTTTAAAAAACATATAATATCGTCTGCAAGTTCTCGCAATTATTGTAGAGAATCAAAGTGATGGATATCGATATTGTAAGGCTGTTTAAAAAAAAACAATAAACCAGTTATCTATGAAAAATGTTTATACCTTCGTTTTTACCTTGTTTGCCATAGCTGCTTTTGCCCAGGTAAAGATCGGTACTAATCCGCAAACGATTAATGCCAATGCTATGTTAGAGCTTGAGGGGGCCAAGGGGCTTCTGATGCCGAGGTTAGCATTAGAAAAAACCACTTTGTCAGCTCCGTTAACTGCGCATGTTACCGGTATGACGGTGTATAATACGGCTACGATTAACGATGTTAAACCTGGATTCTATTATAATGATGGAGCAAAATGGTCTAAGTTAATTACATCGGATGATAAGGCAGTGAAGTTTTTTTATATGCCTTCCATAACTTTTGACACTTCACAAACCCTTCCAGCTGTACAAACCAAAGATTTGTATCTGGAGTATCAGCAACAGTTTGCTCTGCAAAGAAATCATATCGTTAGTGATGGAGCGCCAATTGCGGGAATTCCTTATTTTGCGAATCGCACAGATTTGTACTATTATATTACAGAATACGATACAGCCGTGTTTCAAAATGTTTCTATAGATGCCAATGGAGTGATGTCTTATAAAGTCACAGCTGCGGCTACAGATTGCTCGTTGATTAATATCGTTTTCGTAGTAAAATAAGATAGTGGATGAAAGCAACATTACAAACTCAATGAATATTAAATAGTGTAAATCTATTATTATGAACAGCAAAAGAATTTCTGTAGCAACGGCGATGAGTCTCTTTTTTGTTCCGGTAGCCATAGCGCAAACGGTAAACAAGGGGCAGATGGTGATTTTACCTAAGACGGAAATTTCCACCTTGCTAGATTTGCAAAATAAAGAGTCTGGGGTTATTATAAACGATGGGACATTTTATATTTATAAAAATTACCACAACGACGGTTTGTTTGATTACTCGACAAATGCAACCACGGGCTATGCGGTATTCCAGAATAATACAGACCAAGCACAGTTGTTGACGGGCAATAAACCGAGTTCATTTTACGATGTTTTATTTGACAATAACAAACAAGTAAGTGCCTTTGATTTAAAAAACGACATGAGTATCGGAGGGACAGCCAATTTTCTAAATGGCGTAGTCCAAGTAGATTCCTTACAAGGGGCTTTGGTATTTCAGAAAAACGCCTTAACCATCAATGTTTCCAATGCGAGTCATGCCGACGGAGAAGTAGAGAAAATTGGAAATAAAGCCTTTGACATGCCTATTGGTCAGGATGGTTTTTACCGTCGGGCTATTATAGGAACTTCAGAAAATAGTGCAGATTCATTTTTGGGAAAATATTACCACAAAAATTCCAATGCGAATCAGCCTCATTTAAACAGAAAAGAAGCCATCAAATTTATTGATGATAAAGAATATTGGACCATTACAAAAAATGGTGGACAAAGTGATATCGTCCTTACGCTAACCTGGAGCGATGATACCACTGCCAAGGAAATTACAACCGCAAATAGCAAAAATCTTAAAATTGTCAGATGGGATACAGTACTCCAAAGTTGGGTAGACGAAGGCGGTATTGTTGATGTAGAAAATAAAACGGTAACCTCAATTACCAAGGTAGGGGGCTATGGCGTTTTTACTTTAGCTTTAGGTAAAACCGAAAACAGCAATGAGACAGGAGATGTCGTTGTTTATAATGGGGTTACACCTAACGGAGACGGTGATAACGATTATTTTATAATTGAAAACATACAGAAATATCCAAATAACACCGTTGAAATATACAACCGTTGGGGTATAAAGGTCTTTGAAACCAAAAACTACGATTCCAGTGGTAATGTATTTAGAGGGGTCTCTGAGGGAAGGATAACGGTTAAGAAAGATGATAAGTTACCAACGGGAACTTATTATTATATACTTAAATATGAGCGTGTTGGTCAAAACGGTGCTCAGATGGAGACCGAAGTGGGGTACCTTCATTTAGAAAACAATTAAATAGTGGTTTATTATTGATAGGGTGAAAACCGTGTTTTTGTGTAATTAATTTGAAGCGAGCATCCGTCATAAGGTGCTCGTTTTTTTATTGAATCAAGGACTAAAGAGTGGTGTTTTAAGCCGGTTTTGTCTTGTTTAGTAGGAGGTAATCTGCTGAGGTGTACCGTTATGCTTCGTATTAGTCTGTTTTGCGGTGTTCTTCCAAGATGTTTTTTTGCTGTTCTTTTAGCGCATTAAAATAGGCCGCTCTACTTAAGGGTTCGTATTCTTCGGTTTCCCCTAGTAAAACCAAATTGTCGTTGGCGGCTTTTCTAAAACTGTAATGTGCTAAGTTACCCGTTCGGGTACAAACGGCGTGTACTTTGGTAACATATTCTGCTGTAGCCATTAAAGCGGGCATGGGGCCAAAGGGGTTTCCTTTGAAATCCATATCCAGTCCGGCTACGATAACGCGAATACCGGCATTGGCCAAATCGTTGCAAACCCGTACGATTTCATCGTCAAAAAACTGGGCTTCATCAATACCAACAACATCACAGCCATCGGCTAATATTCTAATATTGGCTGCAGCAGGAACGGCAGTTGAACGGATTTCATTGAAATCGTGCGAAATCACATTCTCCTCGTCGTATCTTGTATCGACCGACGGTTTAAATATTTCGACTTTTTGTTTGGCAAACTGAGCGCGTTTGAGTCGGCGAATCAATTCTTCCGTTTTACCGGAGAACATCGATCCGCAGATCACTTCAATCCAACCAAATTGTTCTTTGTGATTAACGGGATTTTCGAGAAACATTTTGTAATTTTCAGGCTGTAACCAGCAGTTTTTTCTGTTACTTTTGTAACAAGGCAAATTTACCAAAAAAAGCTCGTGTTTTTCTTAATCTAAAATAAAAGTTATGAAGAAAGTATTAGAAGCAGAATTATTAAGTATCGCTCATCGAATACTGCAAATGAAAAGTAAAGACGATGTCCAAAACCTTTATCAGGAAGCAAAAGAACTCTATGAAAAGCTCTTAATTTTAAAATTTCATCACGATAATTTCAATTTAATTCAACCCAAGATTGCCGTAGAGGAAATTGAAAGTAAATTAGAAAAAGCATATCAAGAAGTAATTACAGAAAGAAGCCAAATGCCTATAGATCTGATGGATGAAGAGTATCCTTTGGTAGTAGAAGCAGCTGTGGAAACTCATAAAATACAGTTGGAAGAAGAAAACGTAATTCAGGCAGAAGCAAGTAAAATTGAACTAAAGGCTGAAGAGGCAATTGAAAAAGAGCTTGTTGTAAATTATACCGATCCAGTAGTAACAGCGCCTTATTTGGAGCAAGGAGAAAAATCGGAAGTGGTTCATTATTTGGAGTCAGAAGATTGGACTAAAGAAGATTTGGAAGAAGAAGAAGAATTACGCGACAGTGAAAACCTTGTGGAAAGCCAAGAAACAGAAGATAACACAGAATTAGAAGAAGTATTAAACCTTCATTTGATTAACAAAGACGGAATACCCAATGAGGAACAGCAAGAGTTAGTCGTTGAAAAAACCTTGGAGGACTCTTTTTTTGGTGTAGATTATCAAGATGTAGATTTTATTCGTGTTGAAGAAATTGATTGTACGCATGAACTAAAGAATCAATTGGTTTTTGAACCCGTTTTTAACCGATCTACAGTAGAAGGAGAGATACCGGTGAGTGAAACGGATCTGAGTCACATGATTATGGAAGAGAGAACCGAACGTCTCAAAACGCTAAATGATACTTTTTTTCAAAACATAACCGTGAGTTTAAACGACCGTATTGCTTTTGAAAAGCATTTGTTTAACGGTAGTTCAGAAGATTTTAATCGTGTTTTGTCACAAATAAACACTTTTAATAGCTTCGATCAAGCGCTCGCGTTTATCGATGATTTGGTAAAACCCGATTATAATTATTGGACCGGAAAAGAAGAATATGTCAGTCGCTTAATGGATTTGATAGAAAAGCGATTTGCTTAAAAAACAAGAATGGGAAAATTATATATAGTTCCAACTCCGATTGGAAATTTAGACGATATGACTTTTAGAGCAATCAAAGTTTTAAAAGAAGTTGATTTTATTTTAGCAGAAGATACACGTAACAGCAGTAAACTTTTAAAGCATTTTGAAATTGGTACGCACATGCAAAGCCACCATATGCACAACGAACACAAAACCGTGGAGGGATTGGTAAAGCGCATGCAAGCTGGAGAGAATTTGGCTTTGATTTCCGATGCGGGAACACCCGCAATCTCCGACCCGGGTTTTTTGTTGACTAGAGCTTGTGTTGAAAACAACATAGAAGTAGATTGTTTGCCCGGAGCAACGGCATTTGTACCTGCTTTGGTCAACAGCGGATTGCCCAACGACAAGTTCGTATTTGAAGGTTTTTTACCTGATAAAAAGGGACGTCAAACCCGTTATTTGATTTTGGCAGAAGAAACCAGAACCATGGTGTTATATGTTTCACCACATAAACTGGTAAAGACACTACAAGAGTTTAAAGAATATTTTGGAGCTGATCGTCAAATTTCGGTGTCTAGAGAGTTGTCAAAACTCCACGAAGAAACCGTTAGAGGAACCGTGGAGCAAGTAGCACAACACTTTGAGGTAAAGGCTCCAAAAGGAGAAATTGTCGTGATTGTTGCGGGAAAGAAATAAACTAGAATAAACTAAAAGTTAAAAGTCAATGTAGGCTGTTAAACAGCTTTACATTGACTTTTATTTTTTATAAATTTGAAAAAATCAAGATTATGTCACATAAAATAACCACTACTTGGGTTGAAAATATGCAGTTTGAATCTACCAATCCGGGAGGGAATCTACGAATAGATGCCGGACCAGAATTTGGAGGTGAGGGTAAGGGATATCGGCCTAAGGCCTTGATGCTTTCTGCATTAGCAGGTTGTTCCGGTTTAGATGTAGCCTCGTTAATAAAAAAAATGCGGTTGGAATTGGCCGACTTTAAAATGATAACAGAAGGGATTTTAACCGAAACAGAGCCGGCAATATACCATACTGTTTTGGTCGATTATCATTTTTATGGACCGGATTTGGATCAGGAAAGATTGACCAAAGCTGTAAACTTATCCGTAGAAAAATACTGCGGCGTCATGGAAATGTTTCGCAAGTTTGCCACGATTAAAATCAACATTCACTTTCACCAAACCTAAAGATACATTATGCGTTGGACATTAAAACCCAAACCAACTTCGGAGGAGATTGCGCATCTGGTAAGTGTATTACAAGTTGATCCACTTATTGCAAGCTTGTTGGTGCAACGCGGAATTAAAACGTTTGATGAAGCTAAACGGTTTTTTCGTCCGAGCTTAGACGAATTACACGATCCGTATTTGATGAAAGACATGGCTAAAGCGGTCCATAGACTGGAAACGGCTTTTGAGCGACAAGAACGTATTTTGGTTTTTGGCGATTATGATGTAGACGGTACTACGGCTGTAGCTTTAATGTCGTCTTATCTAAAAACCATCTATACCGAAGTCGATACTTATATCCCAGATAGATACGGTGAGGGCTATGGTATTTCCAATGCGGGAATCGACTATGCTGAAAATAACGGGATTACTTTGATTGTGGCTTTGGATTGCGGTATTAAATCCTTGGATAAAGTAGCGTATGCCCAAGCAAAGGGAATTGATTTTATTATTTGTGATCACCATCTACCGGGGGAAACGGTACCGAATGCTGTGGCCGTTCTCGATCCGAAACAAACAGATTGTACCTATCCATATAAAGAATTATGTGGTTGTGGAGTCGGTTTTAAACTGGTGCAAGCCTTGGCTGAGAAGCGAGGAAAAACCATACAAGATTTAATTCCTTACCTCGATTTGGTCGCTACAGCCATTGGTGCAGATATTGTTCCAATTACGGGCGAAAACAGAATTTTGGCTTATTATGGTTTACAAGTCATCAATGAAAATCCGCGTCCGGGAATCAAAGCCTTGTTGATGCAATACAAACAAAGGTATTTCACCATTACGGATATCGTTTTTAAAGTAGCACCAAAAATCAATGCGGCAGGACGAATAGAACACGGAAATTTTGCTGTAGCCCTCTTGACCAAGTTTACATTGGAAGAAGCTATACGCGTAGCGGAACAAATTGTTGCGTTTAATTCGGAACGCAGAGAATTGGATAAAGAAATTACCGCTGATGCTTTGAAACAGATTCGTGAAAATGGAGAAATCGATCGTAAATCTACGGTAGTCTATGAAGAAACTTGGCACAAAGGTGTTATCGGAATTGTGGCATCCCGATTAATCGAAACCCATTATCGACCAACTTTAGTTTTCACTAAGAGCGGCGATAAATTGGCGGCTTCGGCACGTTCGGTTAAGAATTTTGACGTTTACAATGCCTTGGAAGCTTGTTCCGATTATTTGGAACAATTTGGCGGACACATGTATGCGGCGGGTTTAACCTTAGACGAGGCCAATTATCAAGGATTTAAAAAGCGGTTTGAAGAAGTTGTTTCACAAAGCATTACGGACGAACAGTTAATACCTGAAATCGAGATTGATGCGGAAATTGAACTCCATCAAATTGACGATAAATTCCTTAGGATTCTCAAGCAATTTGAACCGCACGGCCCCGATAATATGGCTCCGGTATTTTACAGCCAAAATCTGTATGATTGTGGAGATATGCGTACTTTGGGTAGTGAAAAAGAACACTTAAAATTAAGTGTTGTGCAACAAAATTCCGAACCCGTTTCCAGTATTGGTTTTGGATTGGGACGTTTCTATAGCAAGCTTTTAGGTAAAAAACATTTTAGTATGGCCTATTCACTGGATGAAAATGAGTGGAATGGAAAAGTGAGTACTCAATTTCAAATTAAAGATATTCAAGTCGAAAATAGTTCCAATTAAACCGTGTCTTTTATAAAGTGCATTGGCTATATTTGTCGAAGGAAACCAAAGGTGTTAGCTATTCTATGATTGTTGTTAATGGCTTTTTTAGTAGCTAATAATTAAAGAGATAGGTGATAAGATAATAAATAAAATAATAGGCGTATATGAAAATAGCAGTTGTAGGAGCTACCGGTATGGTTGGCGAAATCATGCTAAAAGTCTTAGCAGAGCGAAATTTTCCAATCACCGAGTTCATTCCCGTGGCTTCTGAAAAGTCTGTCGGAAAGGAGCTCGTTTTTAAAAATAAAAAGTATAAGATTGTGAGCATGGAAGCGGCCGTGAAGATGAAACCTCAAATTGCATTATTTTCTGCAGGAGGAGCAACTTCATTGGAATGGGCACCGAAATTTGCAGCAGCTGGAACCACGGTAATCGATAATTCTTCAGCTTGGAGAATGGATCCAACAATAAAATTGGTCGTACCAGAAATCAATGCGTCTCAATTGACACCTACAGATAAAATCATAGCCAATCCCAATTGTTCTACCATACAATTGGTGATGACCTTGGCGCCCTTAAAAGAACAGTACGGAATTAAACGCCTGGTAATTTCAACCTACCAATCCATAACAGGTACAGGTGTGAAAGCAGTGCGTCAATTGGACAATGAGTATCAAGATGTAAAGGGAGAAATGGCATATCCTTACCCAATTCATCGTAATGCTATACCGCAGTGCGACGTTTTTGAAAGTAACGGGTACACAAAAGAAGAGATGAAATTGGTCCGAGAAACTCAAAAAATCCTTGACGATACCAACATACGCATTACCGCAACAGCTGTTCGTATTCCTGTAGTAGGTGGACATAGCGAATCTGTAAATATTGAATTCGATAGGGATTTTGACGTAGAACGCATCCGGCAGATATTACACCAAACACCGGGTATCACTTTACAAGATAATCCCGATACCAATACCTATCCCATGCCGATATACGCATCGGGTAAGGATGACGTATTTGTAGGTCGAATTCGCCGAGATGAAAGCCAAGTAAATACCGTTAATATGTGGATTGTATCCGATAATTTACGTAAAGGTGCGGCAACCAATACCATTCAAATTGCCGAGTATTTAGTAGCGAATGACTTGGTTTAAAACATAAAAAAAGAAAGAGCGAAAGTTCTTTCTTTTTTGGTTCAACTGCTTTTTTCTTGTATGAAAACAGCTGTTTTTTATAAGTAGGCTTCTGTTTTTTAGGTACTTAAGTTCATTTTAGGATAAGGCTATCCACAATTGCGAACAAATGATAATTACGGAAAGTATTAGAATAAAAACTAAGATAGCATATTGCCATATTGGGATTTTTATCTCGTGAAAATGCATGGCTTTTACAAATAGAAAAGTCGGTATTAAAAGCGCCAAGACAACTCCGGCTATAGCGGCATATCCCAGCGCAAGTATAAACCCTTGAGGATAAAAAAGCACAAAAATCAACGGGGGTATAAAGGTCAATAAACCAACGATACTTCTATGGTGCAATCCCTTTTTCTGTTTTGTCCAATCCATAAAGTAATCAAAAAGTCCGATACTAACTCCAAGGAAAGATGTTCCTAAAGCTGCTGCGGCAAAGATGTTAAAGGCGTCGCGAATTAAGGGAGTTTGTGCCATTTCTCGAATACTTATAATCAAACCCTCTAAGCCTAAATGGTTTTGGAGTAATCCCATAAACGTCGATTGGTCAAAACTGCCCAAAACTACAAACTGCCAAAACAAATAAATCACTAGCGGTATAAGACTTCCAAGAACAAAAGCTTTATTTAGTTTTTGTTCATCCCCATTTAAATATTTTACTATACTGGGGATGCTTCCGTGAAATCCAAAGGAAGTAAATACTACGGGTATCGCAGTAAAAATCAATCCTTTCTCTATCGGCAGTTGTAGTAAATTACCCTGTTGCACATAGGGGAACAAGATTATTAATAAGAGGATAAGGAAAGCGATTTTTACTAAAAAAAGCATTCTAGAAAACAAATCTACCCAACGGGTACTCATGGTTACGATGCCGCCGAATACTATAGTGAATAAAACAGCCCCCCAACGCGGGTCAATTGGAGCGCCAAACCACCGCTGCAATTGGTCGTTTAAAATGCTTCCACCTCCAGATATATAGGCCGCAGTGAGGGCATAAATCAAAAACAAAAGGCTAAATCCTGCGGTATTATTACCAAAAGCACCCAAGTATTTTTTAGTTAAAGTGTCAAAACCGTCATTCGGACTGTTGTAGCGGTAAACCTGAACCATCAACAAAGCCGTATAACACATGGCAAACCATATTAGGACAAGCAATACACTGATTCCCATAAAGCCAACGCCAGCAGAAGTTATGGGCATTGCCAGCATACCTCCTCCGATAGAAGAGCCAGCAACGAGCAAAATACTGCCTAAAAGTCTATTTTTCATTTTTATTTGGTATGAATTACTGTTTTTTTAGTAAAAAAGGGATAATTTTCTCGGACAACAATCATTAAATTAAGGCAAAAGTACTAAAACATACGGAATCGAATTGGAGCAAAAACGCCATATAAAACCTAATTTTTTGCCAAAAAAAAACCATTTTCAATAATTCTTAAAATGCTTCCTTCACAAAAAAGACGTAAAATTTTTTTAAACACCGGATTGTTATCTATCTTTGCCCTAATGAAAAGTAAAAATGCCATATCAAAATTATTGCTTATAACTGCACTACTCTTTACAGTAGTGTTTCAGTTTGCGCATAGTTTGTCGCATTTTTCGGACGATTTGCATTCCTTTACGGATGTAAAAACCCCTGCTTTTACTTCACAAGAAGACCATCAGTCCGCGCATTTTTCTACAGCCGAACACGGTATGGAAAAATGTTTTGCCTGTGATTTTTTCCTAAGTCCTTTCTTGCAAACAGAGAGTTTGGTTTTCCAAGTTTTGGAAAACGCCCATTACAATCCTATAAAAAACCTTATAGAGGTGCCCTTCTATACGGTTACTTCTATTTTCTTTTCGCTTCGTGCGCCACCAGCTTTATTTTAAATAACGAAAAAGGAACTCTTGGGATATAACATCCTTTAAGAGCTTATGGTAATTGTTTAAAAAAAAAGTAAAATGCGAATTTATATACTCGCTTTTTTCTTAATGACTGCTTATATTGGTCAGGCTCAGTACATCGTTTCCGGACGAGTAATGAACGACCAGGGGCAAGTCTTAAGTGGAAGCACCATTTCTATTGATCAAAAATATTATAGTACTGATTTACAGGGTAAGTTTAAAACCACTCCCTTAAGTGCTGGCGCATATCCTTTGCAAATTATTTATATGGGATATCAAACCCTGGATACCGTAATACAAGTAAAGGGAAATCTGGATTTACATCTTCATTTAAAGCCGGAAAGCATCTTTTTAGAGCAGCTGATTGTTACTGCGGCACAAAAGAAAACCATTTACAATACCGAGAAAGTAACTCAAAGTGACTTGACTAAAAACTTCTCGGGTTCCTTTGCAAAAACTTTAGAGCGTTTGCCGGGAGTTAATGCTATGGAAATTGGATCGGGAGCTTCCAAACCCATTATTCGTGGACTGGGATTTAACCGAGTAGCTGTTGCAGAAAACGGTGCCAAACAAGAGGGGCAACAATGGGGGGCTGATCACGGATTGGAAATAGATGCGCTAAATACCGAAGAGGTAGAAGTAATCAAAGGAGTAGGTACCCTAGAATATGGGAGTGATGCCATGGGCGGTGTTATTCAAATTAATAATGAAAAAATCCCACAGTTACACTCTTTTTCGGGCCAAGCCACCTTGTTGGGTAAGTCGGTCAATGAAACACTGGGAACGTCGATACACATACAAAGTCGGGGGGATCGATTCTTTTATAAATTGAAGGCGACAGCCCAAGAATATGGCGATTATCGCGTGCCAACCGATCAAATCATCTATCTGAATACCGAAATTCCGATTTACAACCGCAGGATGAAAAATACTGCGGGAAGGGAATTGGATTTATACGGGCAAATAGGGTATGTTGGTGCATCTTTTCAAAACATATTGAGTTTTAGCAATGTGTACAATAAAAGCGGTTTTTTCCCAGGATCACACGGGCTACCGTCCATAACGGCGGTTCAAGATGATGGAGACAGTAGAAATATAGATTATCCTAGGCAAAATGTCAATCATTTTAAAGTAACAAACGCTTCGATTTGGACTTTAGATAACGATGATAAACTTAAAGTAGTACTCGCCTTTCAAAATAATAAGAGACAGGAATGGAGTGCTTTCCATACCCATTATAACGATCAAAAGCCTCCAGATACCAATCCCGATTTAGAACTGGAATTCAATCTGAATACTTTTGATATCAACGCGAAATACGAACACATTTCTGTAAATAATCATAAAACCACCTTTGGTTTTCAACAGAACTACCAGAATAATACCATAGCGGGATACGGTTTTTTATTACCGAAATTTAATCGTTCTACTATAGCTGCTTATGCGATACATGAGCATCAGCTTTCGGATGATATTAGTTTACAGGCTGGGGCGCGATTTGATTATGCAAAAATGCAAATTCGTCCTTATTACGACAGCTTGTTGTACGATTTTTTAATTCAAAATCAAGAGACAGAACAAACCGCACTCAGTTATGCGCAGAGAAGTAATCAGTTAGATAAGAACTTTAGTAGTTTTAACGCTATGGTTGGTGGAAAATGGCAAATGGACGAGCATTGGAATTTGGCAGCAACCGTAGGGACTATTTTTAGATTCCCAACAGCTATTGAACTTAGTGCAAATGGCGTACATCACGGTGCTTTTAGACATGAGTTAGGTAATCCAGATTTAAATCCCGAGCGCGGATTTGCGGCCGACTTACGTGTGAATTTTGAAATTGCCGGATTTAAGTCAGAACTTAGTCCGTATGTTTATTACTTTAATAATTATATCTTTTTAAAACCGTCGGGTGTGTTCTCCATACTTCCAGATGGTGGACAGGTCTATCAATATACCCAATCCAAGGCCTTGCTTACCGGTATAGAGTGGAAAGTAGAAAAAACCTTATGGGAACAGTTGCATGCGGAAGTGGTTTTGGAGTATTTATATAACAGACAAATTACCGATCAGTCCAGCACCAATTACCCCTTACCCTTTTCGCCACCTATGAATCTGTTTGGGCAGTTGGAATATCGTTTTAAAGCGTGGAAGCATTTTAAAAATGCAACGGTAAGTGCCAATATAAAATGGAATTCCGAACAAAGCCGGATTGCTCAAAATGAAGACATCACACCGGGCTATCAACTGTTTGGAGCTGCTGCTGCCACGGATGTAGAATGGGGTAAATTTAAAATGAAGTTGCAATTGTCGGCTACGAATTTAGCCGATGCTAAGGTTTTGAATCACACCAGCTTTTACCGTCCGTTAGAAGTGCCAGAATTAGGACGCAGCATACAGTTAATGATACAGATACCTTTTTAGAACGAATTATGTGGGGTTTTAAAAAACATATGAGTTGGTTGTTTTTGTGGATATTTCTAGTTCCTCAAATTAACAATACGCTTCACTTTTGGATAATCAAACATGATTTTTCGAGAGAATTGACGGCAAAGCAGCTGGTTTCTAATAAGAGTAATATTCACTATTGCGACCAAAATCTTTTTAAAATACCTTCCATGCTGTTGTTAGGGCAAGATTTTGATCTTCCAAATTTTGTAGTGTATACTCAGCAGCGCGATAGTGTTTTGGTACTGTTGTTTAAAAAGATTGTTTTTATAGGTTATTATTTGCGTGGTCCTCCTTGTAGTTTGTTTAGTTAAGTGGAATACATACAAATCGTTTAAAATAATTACAACATAAAAATAAATACAAATGAAAACAATTAAAATATTTTCAATCGCAGCATTAACTGCTTTTTTTGGATTAACATCTTGTTCGAGTGACGACAGTAATATAGACACTGAGAGACCTGTGATTAATTTAATTGCTCCAGAAGAAGGAGCTGTTTTGGTAGCTGGAAAAGATGTTCACTTTGATTTGGAGGTGTCTGATAATGTGATGCTGGGGTCGTATAAAGTGGATATTCACAATAATTTTGATAATCACAACCATCCTTCATCCATCAGTACTAAGGAGAATGATGATTTAGTAGCCTTTGTTTTTAATAAAACGTGGACTTTGGAAGGCATGAAAAATGCAGATATTCATCATCACGAAATCATTATTGCGGCTAATGCCAAACCAGGAAAATATCATTTTGTGGTTTATGTAGTGGATCATGCCGGTAATGAATCTAAAGTAGCTCGAAATATCGTTATTGCTGCTGCTGGTACCCCAGGTGATGATCATGACGACCACGATGATCATGACGACCACAACCATTAGTAGCTTCTAATAACAGCTATTTTATAAGGCCTTGGACATCTCCAAGGCCTTTTTTAGAAAAGGTTATTTTAAAAACTCTATATTTGTTAGAATACAAATAGAAAAATCAGATTAAACAATGAAAAAAACTCTAACAACCCTTCTTGTTGCAAGCATCGTTTTGTCTTGTAAGCAAGAACCTAAAGAAGAAGTTATGGTATTGAAATATCCGGAAACTCAAAAAGGTGATGTCGTTGATACGTATTTCTCGGAACAAGTAGCCGACCCTTATCGTTGGTTAGAAGACGATCGCTCTGCAGAAACTGCGGCTTGGGTTAAGGCAGAAAATGAAGTGACTTTTGGTTATTTGGATAAGATTCCTTTCCGTGAAGATTTGAAAAAACAAATGGAGAAAATCTGGAATTATGAAAAAATAGGTGCTCCTTCTATTGAAGGAAACTATACCTACTATTCCAAAAATAATGGCTTACAGAACCAATCGGTTATTTACCGAAAAGGAGCCGACGGTAAAGAAGAAGTTTTTCTGGATCCTAATAAATTTTCTAAAGACGGTACAACCTCTTTAGGTGGTATTGATTTCTCTGAAGACGGAAGTAAGGCTGCCTATGCCATTTCTGAAGGCGGAAGTGATTGGAGAAAAGTAATTGTTTTAGATGCGCTTGCCAAAACGATTATTGGCGATACCATTATTGATGTGAAATTTAGTGGAGTTTCTTGGTTGGGTAATGAAGGGTTTTACTATTCTAGTTACGACAAACCGCAAGGAAGTGAATTGTCTGCCAAAACGGATCAACATAAATTGTATTTCCACAAACTAGGTACGGCACAAAAAGATGATCAGGTGGTTTTCGGGAAAGACCAGAAAAGACGTTATGTAGGAGGAAGTGTAACGGATGACAATCATTATTTGGTGATTACCGCTGCCAACTCAACCTATGGAAACGAATTGTATATTAAGGATTTGACTAAAGCGAATAGTCCTATAGTGAAAATTGTAGATAATTTTGATTCTAGTAGTACGGTTATAGAAAATCAAGGTAGTAAATTGTTTATTGAAACCGACTGGAAGGCACCTAATACGCGTGTAGTTACCGTAGATGCGTCTAATCCAAAACCAGAAAATTGGGTTGATTTTATTCCGGAAACTAAAAACGTATTATCTCCAACAACAGGAGGAGGGTTTTTCTTTGCACATTATATGAAAGATGCCGTTTCTATGGTTAATCAATACGATTACGAAGGAAAATTGATTCGTGAAATTAAACTACCAGGTATAGGAACAGCAAGTGGTTTTTCTGGTAAAAAAGCAGATAAAACTTTATATTTTTCTTTTACTAATTATATCACGGCGGGAACTATTTATGCTCTAGAGCCAAAAGACGGTACATCCAAGGTTTATGAAAAACCGAAAGTGGCTTTTGATGCGGATAAATACGAGTCCAAACAGGTTTTTTACACTTCTAAAGACGGTACTAAGGTTCCGATGATCATTACACATAAAAAAGGATTAAAACTAGATGGTAAAAACCCAACCATGCTTTATGCTTATGGTGGTTTTAATGTGAGTTTAACTCCTAGTTTTAGTATTGCCAATGCTATTTGGTTAGAAAATGGAGGTGTTTATGCCGTTCCAAACCTTAGAGGAGGAGGCGAATACGGTAAAGAATGGCATGTGGCGGGTACGCAATTGAAAAAACAAAACGTATTTGATGACTTTATTGCTGCTGCTGAATATTTAATTGAAAATAAGTACACAACCTCAGATTTCTTAGCTATTAAAGGCGGGTCTAATGGCGGGCTTTTGGTTGGTGCAACCATGACGCAAAGACCGGACTTGATGAAAGTAGCATTGCCTGCAGTGGGTGTTTTAGACATGTTGCGTTACCATACCTTTACTGCGGGAGCAGGATGGGCTTATGATTACGGAACTGCAGAAGACAGTAAAGAAATGTTTGAATATTTAAAAGGATATTCTCCGTTACACAATGTGAAGGAAGTGGCTTATCCAGCGACGATGATCACTACTGGAGATCATGACGACCGTGTAGTTCCTGCGCATAGTTTTAAATTTGCAGCAGAATTACAAGCGAAAAACAAAGGAAACAATCCGATGTTAATTCGTATCGAAACCAATGCCGGACACGGTGCTGGTAAATCGGTAGCGCAAAACATTCAAGAGAATGTGGACTTACAAGCTTTTACCCTTTATAATATGGGGATTCGAAAATTGAAATAGTTTTTTGCAATAATAAAAAAGCCCAATTGGAATTTTCCAATTGGGCTTTTTTTTGAACTTATCGGTTTCACTTCTTACGCATTTCGATTCCGCCATAGCAGCAGTATTAATCCAAGTAGGGCATAAGAACACAATATAATTACGGTGATGGTACCAACGGCGCTATCCATATTTTCTTTGGGCATAAATAGCGTAAGTACAGATAACCCAATTCCCGCACCCATAAAATAAGAAGTACTGGATAAACTTGAAGCAAGTCCGTAGTGTTCGCAGGGGATATCTTGAATACACATCAGTGATAAACTGGTGAAACATATAGTCATTCCAATTCCGGACACGAATGCGGCAGACAATAAAATGAGGAATAATGGATAGTCAAAGACTAAAGTCAGAACCAATAAAATACCGCCAAGTGACATCATCGACATACCGATAATACCCAATTGTAAGGTTGTAACCCTTTTCATAAGGGAAGGAAGTATAAACTTGGCCACGGCAGCCGATAAGATACTAAAAGGGACCAATAACAAACCTGCTTTAGCAGCGCTATAGCCCATATCCCGTTGTAATATCAGGGCGATTAAGAATAGATAACCTATAAAAAAACAACCAAGAGTAAAGAAAACAGCGTTGGCTGTGATAATTGTTTTGGAATTAAAAACGTCTAGATTAATCAGCGGATTGGGTATGCTCTTCAATCTTTTGTAAATGATAAAAAACAGCACTGCTGTTGCAGACAAAGCACCGATTATCGAAACATAGTTGTTTTCAAAAGCACCGAATTGATGAATACCATACGTGAAAAGCAATAAGGTAATAACCAATAAAATACTGGATAAGTAGTCTGTTTTTTCCACACGAGCAACCCGCACATCTTTATCAAGTATCAAATAGGAAGCGATTAATACAACAACAAGAATAGGGACATTGATTAAAAAAACCCAGTGCCATCCCCAATAAGTACTTATTAATCCACCAACTGCCAAGCCGCTTCCAGAGCCGATAGCCGCAAAGGAACTAAAGATACCTATGGCTTTGCTACGTTCGTTGGTTTCGGTAAAAGTATGAGTCACGATAGATAAGGCCGACGGCATAATTAAGGCCGCTCCTAGTCCTTGTAAGGCTCTAAAAAAAGCCAAAGACATAAAAGATGTCGACAAGCCGGCTCCTAAGGAGCTTATTAAGAACAGGGCCGCTCCGATTATAAAAATATTTTTACGTCCAAGAACATCAGATAATTTACCACCGATGATTAAAAAGCCACCGTAGAGCAATACATAAAGCGTTTGCAACCACTGTAACGTATCGTTGCTTACCGCAAATTGATTCTGTATAGCGGGAATAGTCAGGTTTATAATAGCGATATCTAGTGCTTCTACGAAAACACCCATCGAAGCAATGATTAAAACAATATTCTTCTTAAACTCCATTTTTTTTAATTTGTCCGCGCAAAAGTAATTAGTAAAGCATAATTGTCATCAAAAAAATAAATATTTAGAACAGATGTGCTTTTTTGATACTTTTGTAAGAACAAAATATAGAAATCATACCGGCTATGACAAATAAAACAGAACAAGCTAAAAAGAACAGCTACGCTTTAGATGAAAAAGATCGTGAAATACTTAAGCTTCTGGAGGTAAATGCAAAATGGACAGTACGACAAATTGCCAGTCAAATCAATTTAAGCCCAACACCAACGCATGAACGAATCAAACGGCTCGAAAGAAATGGTGTGATTAAGCAATATGTGGCGGTTTTAGACAAGAAAAAGGTTGACAAAGGCATTATGGTGCTTTGTATGATTACGTTGAGTAAACACAATAAAAAGGCGGGGTCGGAATTTATAAATACCGTACTTCAGTTTAAAGAAGTGGTAGAATGTTATAATATATCCGGCGATTTTGATTTTATGCTAAAAATCTTAGCCGAAAGCATGGACAGTTACCACAATTTCTTTGTCAACCAATTGACAGAAATTGAAGGTATAGCTCAGACAAAAAGTATTTTTGTAATGGATATTATTAAGGAAACTCACGAGGTTCTTTAGGGCTGTTCGTCTATTCGCCTATCAGCGTATCAGCAAATAATCCTCCTTTATCCCTGCTTTAATTTCTGTATTAATAAAATTTTCTTCTGGAGGAATCGGGCAGGAATATTTGTGATTGTAAACGCAATAGGGGTTGTAAGACAGATTAAAATTAAGGACAACGGTATCTGCTTCGGGGATATCTATATCAATATAGCGTCCGCCGCCATAACTGCTTACCCCAGAGGTTAAGTCGGTAAAGGGTAAAAACAGCTTGTTTGTATATTCGGGTTTTTGGATTAATTCTAAATTTTGAAAGACGCTCAATACAAAGGGGATGTTGTTTAATTTAAAATGGAGTTCGCCATATTTTTTATACATCGGTTTTCTGTCTGTGGTAGTTGGCATTTCGAAGGGTGTGGAATCGGGTGTCTTGATTAATTTTGCAAGTACCACATACTGTTGACTAAAAGGAAAAAAATCTAAAGATTTAAATGTCTTAATGGCGTCTTTGGGTAGGGGACTTATTTCAGGGTTTTTAAAGTCCTTATTAAGTTTTTTTTGGAAATCTAAAGTTATATCTGCAGCGGTTTTATGCTGTGCACAAGCTGCAGTTAGGAAAAGCGCACATAAAAAGAGGATTAGGCGTTTCATAGGAAGTTGAAAAGGAATTAAATTAAACAAGCCTCCGGAGAGGCTTGTAGCAAATATAACGATATTTGGTTTATAAAAACGGCTCTGTTTTGAACTGTTTATTTGATATGTGCACGCAACATCCAAGCTTGTTTTTCGTGTAACATCATGATTCCAGTAACAAAATCACTAGTACCGTAGTCGAGTTCTTCTTCTATGGTATTGATGTTTTCCCTGATGTGTTTGATAATGGTATCGTGATCGTTGAGCAAATCTTTAATAAAACTCATGCTGTCATTACCTCCTTGACGCGCTTCTGTCAGATGCGTCAACGAAAGATATTCTTTTAAAGTAGCTGGTGCGTAATGTCCTATTTGACGAATGCGCTCTGCTACTTCATCAATCACGGTTTCCAACTCTGTATACTGGCTTTCAAAAAACAAATGCATCGCATGAAAATCTGCGCCTTCCACATTCCAATGCGCATTTCTCGTTTTGGTATATAAAATAAATTCATCAGCTAAAATAGCAGATAAGAACTCAGCTGTTTTTTCTCTTGAACCGGCCTTGATTCCAATTAATGTTTTCATATAAATCTGTTTTTGGTTAATATTTTTGGGTCTCTTAGTAAAGTTACGAAAAAAAGAAGAAAATAAATAATCATAACTACTAAAGTTATGTTATCTATATGGAATAGTCATAACGATTTTCCCAGTTCGCATCAGGATGAGAAGTATAACTTTCTATCTTAAAGCAATCGCAGTATAGGACATACATCGATTACAAAACGTTTTTTTTTGGTGTCGCGGTTTCTAATCCTGTTACTAGGATAGGTTGTCGGTTGTTGGTGACTGTAAAATAAAAGACCTCACCGCGAGCGGCAAGGTCTATAAATCTCTTGTTAAAAAGATTTTTATTTGTTTTTCCCTAAAGCATTGTTGATTCCTGCTTTAGCATCTGCTTTGGCGTCTTTGACAGCTTCTTTGGTGTTGTTTGCAGCTGCATTTAAGTCTGCTTTTACATCATTTGCGGCGTCTTTGATATTACTTCCAGCATCGTTGATGCTTTCTTTTAATTCATGACCAGCTTCTGATGCTTTAGTTTTTGCATTTTCCCAAGCGCTGTTAGCTTCATCGATTGCCTTTTGAGCAGCTTCTTGTGCTTTTTTGTCGCCTTTTACCTTAGCTTCTTCCAAAGCTTTTTGAGCTTCTTTTAGTTTTGCCTCAGAGTCGTTTTTCAATTGCTCCCATTCGTTTTTGGCATCAATCTCGTCAACTATAACCTCGTCAGTTGTAATAACGGTTTCAGTTCCGTTTTCATCGATTACAGCCGCTTTGTCTTGCTTACAAGATGTTACTGTGATTGTGATTAGAGCAAGTGCAGCAACGGATAACATTAATTTTTTCATAGTTTTTCGAATTTTATTTATACTCAAAGCTACAAAAAAAGAAATTATTAATCGGCAATAAAATTATATTTTATTAAAAAATTAAGACTTATATTGTGTATTTACCTCAAATTTAGAGGGTAATTTATGATAATACTAATCGTAAAAGGGCTTAATTTCAACTAATATTTCAGTGGTCCGTGGTAGTTGATATACTTGACGATAGTGTTTTTTCGACGGTTGATATAACCCGAGGAATTAGAGGCTTTAAACTTTCTTGGATTAGGTAGTATCGCAGCTATTCCAGCTGCTTCATATTTACTGAGTTTGCTGGCACTCTTCTTATACCAATATTGGGATGCAGCTTCGGCTCCGTAAACCCCGTCACCCATTTCGATGCTGTTGAGGTACACCTCCATAATGCGTTCTTTGCTCCAGATGATTTCAATTAGAACGGTAAAGTAAACTTCAAGCCCTTTTCTCAGATAGCTTCTTCCTTGCCATAAAAAGACGTTTTTAGCTGTTTGTTGAGAAATGGTACTGCCTCCGCGTATTTTCTTTCCTTTTTGGTTGCTTTTAAAAGCCTTTTCAATGGCTTTTAAATCAAAACCATTGTGTTTAAGGAAATTCCCGTCTTCGCTAACAATTACTGCTTTCTGTAAGTTAGTGCTTATTTTATCTATAGAAACCCAATCATGAGCCATTTTTATATCTTTCCCGGCACTTTTTTGTTCTATAGCTCTAATAAACATCAAAGGTGTGAACGGTACAGGAACAAATTTAAAAATCAGTACAACTGCTATGGTTGATCCAAAAAACCAAAGAAGTAATTTAAACAGGACGCGAAGTGCTTTTTTGATCATTTTTATAGCGCTATATGAAGTGCGAAATTACAAAAAATATCATAGTAAAAATGCGCTATTTTTTGAAGGGAGGGCACAAAAAAAGCGGAAAAATCATTTTCCGCTTTTTTAAATTTTACTTGAATGGACTTATTCAACAGTTTCTTCCACTTTTTTGCTCTTCATTAATTTTAATATAATTGGCAAAGTAGTTACAGCAACTAAGAATAAAATAATGTATTCGATATAGTCTTTTAGATTAACACCATAGCTTTCTAATAGGAATTTCTGAAGGTAATGACCTGCGAAAATTAAAGTAGTTGCCCATAGGAACGAACTGATGATGTTATAGAACATAAATTTTTTAAAATCCATATGTACGATACCGGCAATAATAGGAGCGAAGGTTCTTACGATGGGTAAAAATCTAGCAAATATAATGGCGCGGCCACCATGTCTTTCAAAGAAGACTTTCGATTCGTATAAATATTTCTTTTTAAAGATAAAATTATCTTTTTTAGTATAGAGATAGTTTCCACTTTTAGAACCAAACCAATAGCCAAACATATTACCTAATATCCCAGCTAAAGCCACTAGAGTCGATAAGAGTGCCACATTAGTAAAGTCGCTTTCAATGGTAAAAAGTTCTTGCATCAAGGCAGAACTGTAGATACCTGCTAAGAATAACAAACTGTCTCCAGGTAAAAAGAAACCTGCAAATAAACCGGTTTCTGCGAATACTATGAAAAGCACTACATAAATACCGATATGATGCCCTGCTATTTCGAGATTGATATAAAACTCAGGATTAATAAGTTGTGAAATGTGAAATTCGTTCATTATGTATTAGTTGTTTGTAAGTTTTCTTCGCGTTTTGATTCCCATTTGTCTATTGCTGCAGTCGATAAACCATTTCCAAGTACATTGGTCATGCTTCGAGCCATATCGCAAAAGTGATCGATGGGTAGAATTAAGGCGATACCTTCAGGAGGTATTCCAAACATAGAACAAGTAGCTACGATAACAATTAAGGAAGCTCTTGGAACTCCAGCAACTCCTTTACTGGTTAACATCAATACTAAAAGCATGGTTAGCTGCTTTTCAATAGGCATGTGAATATCATAGATTTGTGCAATAAACAAACTGGCAAAAGTCATATACATCATACTGCCATCTAGGTTAAAGGAATAACCTAAGGGTAAGGTAAAGGATACAATTTTTGGTTGACAGCCGAAAGCTTCCAATTCTTCTACCATTTTTGGAAATACAGCCTCACTACTTGTAGTTGAAAAGGCAATTAAAATGGGTGTTTTAAGTCTTTGTAATAATTCCCATAGGCGTTTACCCAAAATGATATAACCTACCGTTAGTAATACCAGCCATAAAACGGCTATACCGGCCATAAAGGCTAACAGATAATGGGCATATAAGGTAAAAACTTCAAAACCATAATTAGCTACAGCAGAAGCAACAGCGCCCAATACACCTAGTGGAGCGACCCACATGATATACCCCACCATTTTTAAAACAACTTTGGATGTTTTATCAAGAAAAGTAATAATCTGATCGCCTTCTTTTCCTAAAGTGGATAAAGCAACCCCAAAAAATATAGAAAAGATTACAATTTGTAAGATTTCGTTGTGGGCAAAGGATTCAAATACACTTCTCGGTACTACGTGATTAATAAATACTTCTAACGAGAAAGCCGAGGTTTGTTGAATTAAATCGGATGCGGAACTGGTCTCTGCCATCGAAATATTAGTACTTTCGCCAGGTGCAAACCAATTGACTAAAGCCATTCCGATTAGTAGGGAAGTTAAGGAAGCCGTGATAAACCAAATCATCGCTTTGCCACCAACTCTTCCAACCATTTTCATATCTCCCATTTTTGCAATACCGACTACTAGAGTACAGAATACCAAGGGGGCAATAATCATTTGCACCAATCGAATAAAGATAGTTCCTAAGAGTTTTATGTTCTCTGAAAAACTAGGTATTGATTCGGGATATTGATAATGGACTAAACCGCCAAGACTCACTCCAATAATAAGGGCAATGATGATTGCAATAAATAATTTGTTATTACTGTTTTTCACTGGATCTATTTTAAGTGCGTGAAAATAGACCTTTTTTTTTATTTTTTATCCTTATGTGCAGTTAAAAAATCTAATAAGCCTGTAATTTATCCATTTGTTGCAGCCAATTTTAAATATCTAAATGGTTTTTTATACAAATTTCAATTTGAAAATGAAGTTTTTATAAAAAAAAATGAAGTTGCTATTAGAAGTACTTTCTTTTTAAGAGATTTTAAAAGCGGAACTAGCAAATCATAAAACAGAAGCGGTTTCATTTATATTTAGTAATTTTAGCGCATACAAAAAACAATAAGAATGAAAAGAATTATTCTGTTAACCCTTAGTTTGATGAGTATAACCGCTTTTTCTCAAGAGGTTATGACTAAAGAATTACTTTGGGAGTTAGGAAGAGTTAGTCCGGTAGCCGTTACCAAAGATGGTAAAAATTTGATTTACAAAGTAGGACGTACTATAATGGAAACGAATAAAATCAATTCCAAAATTTATCAAATTCCCCTTGCAGGCGGTGCAGCTGTAGAAATTACGGATTATAAAACTGTAGTAGCCGATAAGAACATCGCTCCTGATGGCAAAAAACGATTATTTGACAAGGCGGTAAAAGTCAACAAAGTTTTGGGAAAAGATCTTTACCCAAAGATGCAGCAATCCGATGTATATGTCTTTGATGCCTTAGACTACAGACATTGGGATACTTGGAATGACGGAACACACAATCACGTTTTTATTGCCGATGTAGACCAACCCGAAAAAGCTGTGGATTTGATGGAGGGCGAACCTTATGATGCTCCACAAAAACCTTTCGGTGGAGACGAAGACTATATTTGGTCTCCAGATGGAAAAAAGGTTATCTACGTTTCTAAAAAGAAATTTGGAACTGATTACGCTATGAGTACCAATACCGATTTGTATGAATACGATTTAGAAACCAAACAAACGAAGAATTTAACCGAGGCTAATAAAGGTTATGATACCCATCCTACTTTTTCTCCTGCAGGCGATTTAACTTGGCTTCAGATGAAAAACGACGGTTATGAAGCAGATAAAAATGACATAATTGTTCGTTTTAAAGGAATGGACATGAACTTGACTGCTCAATGGGACGGAACAGTTGATAGTTACCAATGGGCACCAGATGGTAAAAAGATTTATTTTATAGCTGCTGTTGATGGAACGGTACAACTTTTTGAAGTTAATTTTCCCGGAATGACCCGTATTGCTATCACTGTTCGCCAAGTGACAGATGGAAATTTTGACGTAACGGGAATTGTTGGTTTTGCAGAAGGAAAGATCGTGTTGACGCGTACCGATTTTAATCATGCAACCGAAATTTATGCATACGATTTAAAAAAGAGTAGCTGGAACCAAGTAACTAAGGTTAATAACGATGTGTATGCTAAAGTAGCAATGAGCAAATCGGAAAAGCGTTATGTAACAACTGCCGATGGCAAAAAGATGTTGGTTTGGGTCGTGTATCCGCCGAATTTTGACCCGAATAAAAAATACCCAACCTTGCTTTATTGTCAAGGAGGACCACAATCTGCCTTAACTCAGTTTTATTCATTCCGTTGGAATTTCCAATTGATGGCAGCAGAGGGATATATCGTAGTAGCTCCAAACCGTCGTGGGATGCCAGGACATGGTGTCGCCTGGAATGAAGCCATTAGTAAAGACTGGGGCGGAAAACCAATGCAAGATTATTTAGATGCCATTGACGAGGTTTCTAAAGAAAAATATGTTGACAAGTCCCGTCTTGGGGCTGTAGGTGCTAGCTATGGCGGATATTCCATCTTCTACTTGGCGGGAATTCACAACAATCGTTTTAAAACGTTTATCTCTCACTGTGGCGTATTCAATTTAGAAAGTATGTATGGAACAACTGAAGAGGTCTTCTTCCCAACTTGGGATACAGGGGGAGCTTATTGGGAAAAAGATAATGCAGATGCTCAAAAAGCCATGACCGAATTTAATCCGATTAAAAACGTAAGCAAATGGAATACACCTATTTTAGTGATTCAAGGAGGTAAAGATTACCGCGTACCGGTCGGACAGGGGCAAGAAGCCTTCCAAGCGGCTCAGTTGCAAGGAATAAAAAGTCGTTTTGTGTATTTTCCAGAAGAAAATCATTGGGTAACCAAGCCGCAAAATGCACAAGTATGGCAAGGGGAATTTTTCCGCTGGCTAAAAGAAACTTTATAATCGTTTTGATAGTAAAAACCCGCAACAATGTTGCGGGTTTTTTTATTCGTTCTTTTTAAAAATCGAGAGCAATACAATAATACTTAAAATACTTGAAACTAGAATTCCAAGAAAGCCCAAGGTAGGAATGCCCCAAATATAGGGGGGCTTGTTGGCGATAACCAATAAACCAGTAGCGATACAGAATCCGGCAATTAACACGGTAAATGCAAGTCGATTTAGTGCTGTAGCGATTGCCTTATTGGCCGAACTTAGGTCTTTGTTTTGTTGGTTTATTGTTATTTTTCCCTCATTGATTTGTTGCAACAACAAATTGAGATTTTCCGGGAGTTCTCCTAAACCTTCGCTAAGACTTCTAAGGGTTTTGGTGCCTTTATGAAACAGTTGTTTGGGATTCCATCTGCGCAGAAATATTTTAGTGATATACGGTTTTATACTCTGAATCAGATTCATTCCAGGGTCTAAATCACGACCAATTCCCTCTATTAATACAACACCTCGAACCAGTAAATAAGTATATTCAGGCATGAGAATTTCATTGTCGTTTAGTATAGTCGTGAATTTTTTTAAAATCGTCTTTATGTCGATGTTCTCAAGGGAGTCTGTATCTAATAGTTCAAAGAGTTCGTGTATTTGGCGTTCGAGTTTGTGCTCATCATCTAATTTTATCTCTAGCGCCATTTTTTTTAAGGTTCTAATCAGGCGTTTGGCATCTTTAGCTATAAAATTGATGATAAAGTCTTCTAATAGTTCTTTGTCTTTGGGAATCATCTTGCCCATAGATCCAAAATCGATAAATGCCAAAGCGCCATCATGGACTACAAATAGATTACCAGGATGGGGATCGGCGTGAAAAAAACCGTGTTCCAAAACCTGAGTCAAATAGTTGTCCAACCCTTGTTGTGCGATGGTTTTTAAATCTAAACCATGCGCTAGCAGTTGTTCTTTGTCGGTAATCTTAATTCCCTCGACAAAATCCATACATAAAATATCGTTGTTAGACAACTCCCGATGAGGTAAAATAGCGTGAACTTTAGAATTGTTTTTAAAGTTATGCGCAAAGAGTTCCATATTGCTCATTTCGTTAAGAAAAGACATTTCTTCGTGTATTGATTTCTCAAAAGAAGCTACTACATGGTTTAGATTAAGCTTTCTAAATGTTTCACTGGATGCAACCAGTAGTCTTGCAATATCTTTTATGATCAGTAAGTCGGCCGTTATTTTTTCTTTAATTCCCGGCCGTTTTATTTTTAAAATTACGACTCGATTATCTTTTAAAACGGCTTTGTAGACCTGTGAAATAGATGCGGTGGCTAAGGGGTTTTTGTCGATTTTTTGAAAATAATCGTCGGGATTGATTCCCAGTTCCGTTTTCATTATTTCGTGTATATCCAATTCCATTGGAGCCACTTTGTCCTGTAGCTTTTTTAATTCTGTGATCAGTTCTGCCGGTAATAAATCTTCTCTATTGCTAAAGGTTTGACCCAATTTGATGTAGGTGGGCCCCAAGTCTTCCAAGGCCATACGGATACGCTCATAAACACTCCAGTTGCTGTTGGGGAGGCTATTTTCTAAATCATTAGAAACGTTTTTTTTAAGTTTGGTTTGAATCAACAATTCGTTAAACCCGTATTTGGAGAGTACCGTTATTAATTCGGCTGTACGTAAAATTTTTTTCTTTTGCTTTTCCATGACCGTGTATAGAAGTTGGTATATAAATATAACGATAAACAAGAAAGGAGCACTGTGTTTTAGAAAACATTTAGGTGTTTTTTAGGACGTAATGGAATTTAAAGCGGACCAAAATAGACAATTACAACGATTTATTTGTGGTGTTGTAGGGAATAAACAGGTTAAAAGTACGTTTTTTAGAATCATTTTTTATCTTTACGACTTATAAAAAATATTAGATATGTATCCATTTAGAATTAAACCTTTAGTATGGGCAGCAGTGCTTAGTATTGGAGTTTCTACAAGTTATGCTCAAGATCGTTTAGTCAATTCATTAAAAGTGAACGCCAGCGAGAAAAGCAAAGATTTTTTTCAGTTCACAGATGTTGTTAATATTGAGAATACGTCCATAAAAAACCAAGGTTCATCCGGAACGTGTTGGAGTTATTCTGCTAATTCTTTTTTGGAATCGGAAATGATGAGAATGGGCAAACGTCCGGTAGAGATTTCTCAGATTTTTTCTGCGCGTAACGCTTATGTAGAAAAGGGAAAAATGTATGTAAAAATGCAAGGAGCCGTAACTTTAGGTGATGGTGGTGCTTTTCATGATGTGATTAATATGTATAGAAAATATGGGGCAGTACCTCAATCGGTTTATACGGGATTAAACTACGGTACAGCAAGCAATAAGTTTGCAGAGATGGGGGCAGTAATGGAAGGTGTTTTAAAAGCGGTGGTGTCTAATCCTAATGGAAAACTAACTCCAAACTGGGAAAAGGCCTATACGTCGGTTATTGATGCGTATTTAGGAGTTCCTCCGGAGCAGTTCGAATTTGAAGGGAAAAAATATACACCGAAAACCTTTGCTAGTGAAGTTATCGGTATTAATGCAGACGACTATATTGAAATCAGTTCACTTACGGATTACCCACTGTACTCGAAATTCACTTTATTAGTACCGGACAACTGGGCTTTTGATCAAGTCTATAATGTAAAGATGGAAGAGTTAACTGATATTGTTGATTATGCGGTTAAAAACGGATTTACAGTAGCTTGGGCAGGAGATGTAAGTGAAAAGTCTTTTAGCTGGAAAAACGGTGTAGCCTTCGTACCTGAAAAAGAGTTTGAAGACATGACTGCTGAGGAAAAAGCAGATTTATTTAACGGTCCTAAAAAAGAAGCTAAGATAACTCCAGAAATGCGTCAAATCGCTTTTGATAACTATACTACTACCGACGATCACGGTATGCATATCGTAGGATTAAGTAAAGATCAGACGGGAAAAGAGTATTATATCGTTAAAAATTCTTGGGGAACTACTAACGATTATAAAGGTTATTTATACATGACTAAGGAATATATAAAATACAAAACCACGGCCATTATGATTCACAAAAAAGGAATTCCAACGGCATTGGCTAAAAAAATGAATCTATAGTAATTGTAGGTATAGGTGTGAAAAAGCTCTAAATTTTTGGATTTAGGGCTTTTTTTATTGCTTTTTTATGTAAAAAAGAGGATGTTTTGTTTTAAGTTGTGTATTTTTGAAAGAAACGATATGGAGAAATTGGAAGTCGCGTTAAGTAAAATGATTGAGTCGATACTACTAAGTCTGCCTCGAATAGTTGTGGGTTTGGCTATTTTACTAATAGGAAGTTATGTTATTAAATTGATTTTGCGATTTGTTCAGTCACGATTTCAAAAGCGAAACGTAGATGTTTCTTTAAGAGCTTTTTTGAGTTCCATTTTACGTTTTACTTTATATGCTCTGTTACTGATTACGGTTGCATCTACTATGGGGATTCAAACTACTTCTTTTGTAGCAGTATTTGGAGCTGCTGGTTTAGCTGTTGGTTTGGCTTTGCAAGGCAGTTTGTCGAATTTAGCGGGTGGTGTGCTGATTTTGATTTTTAAACCATTTAAGGTCGGTGACTACATATCAAATCCAGCCGGAACCTCCGGTACGGTAGAACGCATAGATATTTTATATACCTCTTTAAGAACGGCTGATGGAATTAGCGTTTATAGTCCGAATGGAACTTTGGCCAACTCGGTTATTTCTAATTACTCCAACATTACACAAAGGCGTTTTGATTTTACTATTGGGATTTCTTATAGTGCCAATATCAAAGTGGCTTGCGAGGTTATGATGGATGTAATGATGAAAGACGGTAGGGTATTGGCTACTCCTAAGCCGGACATTTTTGTTAAGGAATTGGCAGATAGCTCCGTGAATATTACCGTTCGCGGCTGGACCATTCCGGCAGATTATTGGCCTGTGTATTACGAAATACAAGAAAAATTAAAAGTAGGACTCGATCAACATCAGATTGAGATTCCTTTTCCACAAAGGGATTTGCATATATTCAAAGAAAAGATATAAAAAAAGCCTGAAAAGGCTTTTTTTATTCAATAACATAATCTTTATAAATCTCGGCAATCTCTTCAAATTGTTTGAGTAATTCCGAAGGGTCGTCGGTGGTAACTAGTTTTTGTCTGTGAAGTTTAAAACTATGGATGCCTTTAAAGTAATTGGTGTAATGACGACGCATTTCTACAATTCCCAAGCGTTCTCCCTTCCATTCCATGGACCAAAGTAGGTGGTTTTTGGCTGCTTCCAAACGATCTTCTACGGTCGGTGCCGCAAGCATTTCACCTGTCGCAAAAAAGTGCTTAATCTCATTAAAAATCCACGGGTAGCCTATGGCTGCTCGACCAATCATCATACCGTCTAGTCCAAATTTTTCTTTGTACTCTAGCGCTTTTTGAGGACTGTCAATATCGCCATTACCAAAAATGGGTATAGTGATACGCGGATTGTTTTTAATTCGTTCGATATGCGTCCAGTCCGAATGTCCTTTATACATTTGGGCTCGGGTTCTTGCATGGACAGTAAGTGCTTGAACGCCTATGTCTTGAAGTCTTTCAGCTACTTCGTCTATATTGATAGAGTCTTCATCCCAGCCCAAGCGCGTTTTTACCGTTACGGGCAAATGTGTGCTTCTGATAACTGCTTTGGTTAAGCGAACCATCAAGTCAATGTCTTTTAGAACTCCAGCACCAGCACCTTTACAAACAACTTTTTTTACAGGACAACCAAAGTTGATATCGACTAAATCGGGCTGAACCGTTTCTACAATTTTTGCAGATAAGGCCATCGCTTCTTCGTCGCCTCCAAAAATTTGTATTCCAACCGGGCGTTCGTAATCGAATATATCCAATTTCATTCTGCTCTTCATCGCATCACGAATCAATCCTTCAGAAGAAATGAATTCCGAATACATCAAGTCAGCACCGTGCATCTTACACAATCTGCGAAAGGGAGGGTCGCTAACATCTTCCATTGGAGCTAGTAATAGAGGGTAATCGGGAAGTTCGATGTTTCCTATCTTAATCATGGTCATTCAATTTGCTGCAAAAGTACAATAAATTTTATTCAATAAGTACAGTTTGTAAAGGCAGCTTTATTTGGCTGAGGTGGTCGGTCAGGTTCGAATATTTTAGCTGATTTTGTAAGGAATAATTTAAAAAATTTGTACTGCTGGCTTATAACCGCTGTTCCGCGCCAGGGATAGCAGCGGAAATCCTTTGTCTATGCAGAGCTATCCAGGACGAGCCCCTGATGTGGCAAAGATTTAAAGCGAATAGCCCGACAGGGAAGGGGCGCACAAAAAGGACTTCGTTAATCGGAGATTTAGAGGGCTACTTTGCGAGTATAGATTTTTATAATCGGGCATAATGAGTGGTGTTTCTGGTTTTTTTGTTCTAATTTTATAACGGTTATCACAATTCATGTTCGTTAAGTGTTTTTTGGGATGATATAAACAGAGAAGCACGTTATTTAATACATTATATTATGAAGAAAAAATCACAAATTCTGGTCTTATCGTTGATTTTGACGTTGTCGTCCAGTATCTCGGCTCAGAACAAAAGTAAAACGGAAATGTTCCCAAAAGCCAAAGAAGGTTATAAACAAGTCGTGATTCACTTGCCAGAGATTAAGAAAGGGGAAAACAATTATAAAATCGAAGTTTTTGTGGGTAAAGTTGCCAGTACAGATAGTTGCAATAGTTATGCTTTAATTGGAGAGTTCAGTGAACACGACGTTGAAGGTTGGGGATATTCGTACTATAATTTTGATTCGGAAAGTCGCATTTTAAAAACTTTAATGATGTGTCCAGACGATAAAAAGACGGATAAATTTGTGCATAGTCAAGGCAGTTTGTTGCAATACAATAGTAAATTACCGTTGGTGTTTTATGTAGCTGATGATTTGGAAGTGCGCTACAAAATCTGGAAAACAGACGGAAAATGGATGAATAAAGAAGTTAAAAACACAAAATAAATTTAAGCCCGTTATACGGGCTTTTTTATGGCTAACAGCCATGCTATATGCCTTTATTTTTCGTAAATTTATCTTCCAAAATCTTTCTCACGCACTATGAAGTCTCCTAATTTTGAATACAGTCCTTTCCGCGTTATCATCTCTTTCCATAAATTAATAGAGGGGATGGAGCAGGCAATATTAGAAATGGACAACAGTCATTTGGTTGCCTATTACAAAGACTTGTTGACTCAAGTCTATGAGCATCCTGAATTGATTACGGGTATGTTTAGCGATAAGGAAGTTTTGGAAAATGGAGCCTTAATCCGAAAAATACTAGAGGGTTTGTTTCCAAAAGCACTTACGGATAATGAGATAAAAGCGGTTTCACTGCCCTTTCAAAACTTGACGTTTAATTATACGGCTCGTTTTAAAAAGATATTGGCTGCTGCGGGAGATGATTTTGAAATCATTGTTCGGGGTTTGGGGCAACACGAATATTATGTGATGTGCTGCTGTATTATTTTAAATTACTACTATCAGGCCGATTTTGATCTTTCAAGACCTTATTTTTTTGACATACCCGATGAAAAGGGGATTATGAAGCATTATCGCATGTTTCACAATGCCGATTTTACCGAGGTTATTCCAACGGAGACGGCCATAGCTATTAGCCCCGAGGATATTGTTTTGTTAAAGGAAAATTACAACGACTTGAATCTTTGGATGGAAAAATTTCCGCCAGATGCCTGGATTATTAAAGGTTTTGGTATATTGAGTTTGGTCGATGTTACCATAGAAAATGCCTTGTCTAGTTTAAAGGGAAATCTGCTTAAATCGGAATTGGAACGCTACAGCCTAAAAGACGAATTGCAACGTATTTTTAGTTCTATTTTTAAAATTGGATCGATTCATATTGGTTTTACCCCTTTTTTGGAAGCGGAGCGCATTATTATCGGCACCAATGCCATAGTGGGTTTTACGACCTATTCTTTAAGGCCTAATTCGAACGATTTAATATTATCCAAAGAAGTTTTAAAAGTATTGTTTGATGATATGGACTATTATAGTATATCGGATATGGAGGTCTTTGCTCAAAAAGAGGGCAATGAAGAAATGGGACAGTATTTATTATCGCTGGGTATCGCGAGTTGTATTTTAGCTCCTATTATAGTTGGTGGAAAAATCGAGGGAATTATAGAAGTAATATCGCAAGAAAAAGGAGCTTTACACAGTGTAAATGCGAGAAAACTGGACTATGTTATGCCGATCATCTTAGATACTTTTGAGCGGGTTAATTCCGACATAGATAATCAAGTGGAAGCAATTATTCAAAAAGAATATACGACCATTCATCCTAGTGTGTATTGGAAATTTTTGCAAGAAGCTCGAAAAGCTTATTTTGAGGCTATCGGTCAGCGTAATTTCAGTTATAAAGAAATTGTTTTTGAAAGGGTATATCCCCTTTTCGGAGAAACGGATATTAAAGGATCAACCGATATTCGAAATGAAGCGGTGATTTTGGATTTGCAAGCCCAATTAACGGCTTTGCTGTCGCTTTTGAAAGGCATAAGTGCTCAGGATAATTTTTTATTGTTTGAACAAAGGGTTTTTGAACTGGAACGATTTTCTAATTTATTAGACAAGAAGTTGATTTCGGGTATGGAACAGCAAATAGAAGAGTATATTGTTAAGGAAATTCACCCGCTTTTAAAGCGAATGGATGGATTTGGGGAACAACAAGTCATGATGCAGGAATATTTTGCTCAAATCGACGCCGATTCGCAAACGTATTATCAAAAACGCAAACTTTTTGATAACACCGTGACACTTGTCAATAAAAAACTATCGGCTTTTTTAGATATCAATCAAGAAAAAGCTCAGCAGATTTTTCCACATTATTACGAGCGATTTAGAAGCGATGGTATCGAGCACAATATGTATATCGGTGCTTCGATTAATCCAACACAGGCATTCGATATTATTTATTTACACAATTTAAGATTGTGGCAACTGCAAGTCATGTGTGAAATGGTATATGCACATGAAAAGGAGAAAAACAACCCTCCTTTTGATATTCAACTGACCTCTCTAATCCTTATTTATGACGCAGCAGTGGCCATTCGTTTTCGGATGGATGAAAAACGCTTTGATATTGATGGGACTTATCATTCTAGATTTGAGGTGATTAAAAAGCGATTGGATAAGGCGCGTGTACTTGATACTCAAGAGCGCATTGTTCAACCTAATAAAATTACCATTGTTTATATGAATCCCATCGATCGGGAAGAATACTTAAAATACGTCAGGTATTTGCAATTCAAAAATGTATTGCTGGAACAAATAGAGGAAATTAGTGTCGAAAATTTACAGGGAATCTCAGGATTAAATGCCTTAAGGGTAGAAATAAATATCTTGCAAGATAAAACAGAAGAAACCTATAAATACGACAATCTAATGAAAGAATTTCTTAAAACCCAATTCCAATAAACGCTAGAACAAATGAAATTACAGAAGCCAATATGCCAACCATAAAGATGTTGTAAGTGATGCGTAGTAATTTATACTTGCGATTTAAGACTAAGCCCAAATAATACAAATCCTGAATGAGTGAGTTGTAGAGGTAAGTTCGGTCTTTCATAACTTCATTCATTGCCCAAGTATACTCTTCCAAGGGCATTTTATGGAAATTTCCAAAAAACAGTAAATTGACTTTTTGTTTTTCTATATCTTCCCGAGTAAAAGTACCGGTAGTCACTTTGGGCTTGGTCGATAATATGGCAAAAATAATCGTAGCAACACTGGATATTAGCAATACAAAAGTTGGGTAGATTAAATGTGCATTCTTAGCGCTGTCCAACTTGGGAATAAGCGTAGAAAGACAAATTGAAATAATGATGGCATTGACCGATAATAAAATATTGGCTTTGCTGTCTGCAATATCGCTCAAGCGCGTGTGGTTGTTTAAAGTTACTCGAAATAAAGTATCTATACCGCGTTCTGGTCGATCAGCCTTTTCGGCCTTTTTCTGTTTCTTAAGGGCTTTTTCTAAGGCTTCTTTATCGTTCTCTTTTGAATTTAAATTTTCGATTTGTTGTTCTATTTTTAAAAGGTTTTGTTCTTTGATTGGTTGCCAGTTTTCTTTAGCGTAATCACTGTAAAAGCGGTGTTTGTTTAACATCATGTCTTTATTGCCCATTGCCCACTCTAAATCGGTAAAATCTTTGTTTAAACAATTTTTAAATTCGGTGCGTAATAAACAACAAATATGGCTGTAATTAGGGTCTCCAAAATGTGAGAAATCTGCATCTTTGATATAACCCTCTAATTTATTCTTTGGTTCCAAAGTGTATTGAGTCGCTAATATAAGGTCGCAGACAGCCTGTATCCCTGTTTCGGGATACCCTTCTTTTTCCAAAAATTCGCGCGCCATTTGAGCACTTACAAGCTCATGTTTTTCACAGCTTTGGCTGTATCCAATATCGTGAAACCATGCTGCAATAAGCAGATGCTCTGCATCGGTATCTGAAATGTTTTCGGCTGTAATCAACTCTTTGGCAGCATGAACAACCCGAACGGTATGCGAAAAATTGTGATATGAATGTTGCTCATTTAACTTATCTTTGTATAACTTAGAGATAAATTCTTCAGCTTTTTCCAGTACTGCCATAATTACCAAATTTACGAACTTTAAACTTATGAAAATATTTTCTTACGCTACTGCAATTTTGCTGAAATATCGCGTTTTTAACGTCATTTTTATTGTTTTACTCTTGAATTCGTGCGCCACCCACAAAAATCAATACGGCAGCGCGGTAGTAAATCCCTATGAGGATGTTGCGACAGACACGGCAAATATAGCCCATACTTTTTACTTAATAGGTGATGCGGGCAATGCAGAGGAGTCTAAAGCTAAACGCACATTAGCGTTATTTAGTATGCGTTTGTCTAAAGCAAATAAAAACAGCACCTTACTTTTTTTGGGAGACAATATCTATCCCCGTGGCATGCCGGCAGTTGATGCGCCAGCTAGAAAATTAGCTGAGCAAAAAATGGATGAACAAATTGCTTTGGCAAAAGAATTTAACGGGAAGACGGTTTTTATTAATGGAAACCACGACTGGTATAGCGGTTATGAGGGTGTGGTGCAACAAGCGAGTTATGTAACGGAAAAGCTGGCCGATAAAAAGGCTTTTTTACCGCGTAAAACTTGCGGATTTGAACGTTTGAAAATTTCCAATGAGGTGGTTTTGTTAGTAATTGATAGTGAATGGTTTTTACAAGACTGGGACAAACACCCCAAGATTAATGAAAATTGTAGTATTAAAACGCGCGAAGATTTTTTTGAAGAATTGCGTAGTGAATTGAATAAGAATCAAAATAAAACTATAGTGATTGCCATGCACCATCCTGTCTATAGCAACGGGTCACATGGCGGTTATTTCTCTGCGAAAAAACACTTGTTCCCGTATAAAAATATTCCGGCTCCTGTTTTGGGAACGGTGATTAATTATCTGCGAAAAGTTTCAGGAGGCAGTCCACAAGAAATTCAAAATAAAAGATATAGCGAATTGGCTGATCGTGTGCGTACTTTGGTACAGGGGCAAGATAATATTGTTATTGTCTCTGGTCACGAGCATACACAACAATATATAGAGAAACAAGGTGTAAAGCAGGTGATAAGTGGGGCGGGTTCTAAGGAAGAGGAAGCGCGGGCCATACAACCCATCAGTTTTTCATCCGGTAGATTGGGCTATGCTACGCTCCAAGTTTTAAAAGATGGAGCCACTACGATTCAATTTTTTACCACAGAACAAGGACGAGAAGAATTGGCATACAGCCGCCAAATAATTACGCCACTTCCGCAGCAGGAATTTACTTTTTCAGCTAAAAAAACCGCTGTGGTTGAATCGCGTATTTATCCAAAAGAATGGACCGATAAAGGAGCAGCATATCGATTTATTTGGGGCGACCACTATCGAAATTATTACGGCATGCTTATCGCTGCACCGACTCTTTATTTAGAGGATATTCACGGCGGTTTAAAGCCGAAAATATCTGGTGGTGGAAACCAGTCGCTATCTCTTAGACTTGAATCTGGAGAAGGTAAGGAGTACGTGATGCGAGGAGTAAAGAAAAGTGCGTCGCGTTTTGTACAGTCGGCAGTTTTTAAAGATCAGTACGTGGAAGAATCGATAAAAGGAACTTTTGCAGAGCGTTTTATTTATGATTTTTATACGACAGCACATCCATTTACTCCGTTTATTATCGGTGATTTATCCGAATATTTAGGTATTTATCACACCAATCCCGAATTGTATTTCATACCGAAACAACCGGCTTTAGGGCGATATAATGCTCTTTATGGTGGCGAACTTTATATGATTGAAGAACGTCCAACAGACGGTCATGAAGAGGAAGAATCGTTTGGGAATGCTGCTGTAATTATCAGCACTGATGATGTGATGAATAATCTGCGTAAAGACGAAAAATATAAAATAGACGACACGGCTTATTTAAAAGCGCGCTTATTTGATATGTTAATTGGCGATTGGGATCGACATGCCGATCAATGGCGTTGGGCTCAATTTAAAGAGGGGGAGACCGTTGTTTACAAACCGATTCCGCGCGACCGCGATCAAGCTTTTGCGAAAATTGACGGAGCGCTTTTATCACTGATAAAAAAATTGCCGCCCCTACGCCATATGCAAAGTTTTAAAGAAGAATTTCCTGCTGCGCGATGGATGAATAAAACGGCGTTCCCCATGGATATCGACTTTCTAAAAAGCAAAACAGAGGCAGATTGGGTTAATCAAGCCAAAGAAATAGCAGCAACATTGACCGATGCGCATATGGACGAAGCCTTTTCTAAATTACCTCTAGAAGTGCAAGACGATGAAATGAAGCACATCATGGCAACCCTAAAAATCAGAAGAAGTGGTTTGGCCGACTTTGCAACCAAATATTATAAGGCATTAGCGGAGACAGCCGTAGTTCGAGGAACCGATAAAAAAGACCGATTTATACTGACTAGATTAAACCATGGGCGGGTTCAGCTCGAACAATACCGCTCTAAAAAATCGGGCGAAGAAAAAATCTATGAACGGACTTTTATACCTAAAGAAACCAAAGAAATTTGGGTTTATGGATTGGACGATAAAGACGAATTTCAAGTAGTAGGAAACGCAAAGGCGAAAATTAAAATTCGTTTGATTGGCGGACAAAATCACGATCTTTTTCAAATCGAAAATAACCGTAACGTGATTGTTTACGACTATAAAACAAAAGAGAATACCGTGGAGTCCAAAACTTCCACGCGTACCGTTTTTAGCGACCGATATGATTTGAATACTTACGATTACCGAAAAGTACCACTAAACGTTAATATGCTATTGCCGAATGCGGGTTACAATCCAGATGATGGCGTTAAGCTAGGAATCAATTTTTCGTCGGTACGCAACAATTTTGTGCAAGATCCGTTTACGACTAAACATACTTTTAAAGCGAATTATTCTTTTGCAACACAAGGTTTAGACGGTACCTATAAAGGTTTTTTTGCCAATGCAACCAATTCCTGGATGTTTGCTGTGGAAGCTAAGGCAACCAGTCCTAATTTTGCACAAAACTTTTACGGATTTGGTAATGAGACTCACTATTTCGACGAAGAAAAAGGTGATGATTACAAACGGGTTCGTATAGAGTCCTATCAAATTAAACCTGCTTACCGCTATGAAGGTGATTTAGGGGGTCAATTTGAAATAGCAGCGAGTTTTGAAACCCTAAAAGTAGAAAAAACCAGCGGTCGTTTTGTAACCGATTCTCCAGGAATTTCGCCTGAAGTATTCCGTTTTCAAAACTATTTGGGCGCTCAGATCAATTACGATTATGAACGTTATAATTCCAAATCTAAGCCTACTTTAGGATTTGGATTTCATTGGGAATCAGGCTGGAAATACAACATAAAACAGAGCGATAAACAATTTGGCTTTATCAATACCAGCCTTAATTTTAATGTGCCGATCGACCGATTGGAACGGTTTGTTTGGGCGTCGAAATTTAAATATAAAGCGCGCCTAGAAGATGGTTTCGATTTTTATCAAGCAGCCACTTTAGGTGGAAACGATGAGCTCAGAGGTTTCCGTCCGGAGCGATTCACCGGTAAACAAGCCTTTTTGCACAGTTCGGATATCCGATGGAATATAGGCGAAATCAATGGAGGTTTAGTTCCTATGCAGTATGGAATGTTGGTCGGTTTCGATTATGGTCGAGTATGGAATCCTGGCGAGTCGTCGAACAAATGGCATAATTCCTATGGCGTAGGCTTTTGGGTCAATGCCATTGAATCCTTAACGATGCAGACCTCGTATTTTAAAAGTGTTGACGGAGGTCGCTTTGTGTTTGGTTTAGGATTTGGTTTTTAAATCGGATATTCTTACACGGTAAACCAAACCGCCTTGTTTTTTCTTGGCTTCATCCGACACGAGTAACGTTTCATTGTCTTGGAATAAGATGGATTCTTTTTGAGTCAATTCAGCGAATTCAAAAGACGATGTATTTCCTGAGAGTATATTGTCTTTAGTGAAATTTTCAAGGAGCCAAATCCTGCCTTGGGTCAATACAGCTATAGTTTTTAAATCGGGACTTATGGCTGCACTGGTTACCGCGCATTGTTGGTAGATGCCGCAAGTCTTAAACTCGCCAATTAATTGAGCAGCATGACGTCCAGCTCGATTGGGAATCTTGTAAACCAAGGAAGTTCCGTCAAAAGCTTTACTGCGGTTTTTTGTAAAAACATAAAAGGAATCACCTAGAGTAAAAAAAGCTTCTGCATCGTATAGCATTTTAGTTTTCTTTGGCGGAAATGCTTCTTGTTCTGGGTAATAGAAGGAAATCTCTTCCGCTGTAGTTTGCGTTTTTCCGGTGGTTAAGTCGGCTGCGGCAATTTTTAATATTTTTAAATCTTGACGGATGTTGTCGTTATTACCAAAATCTCCAATATATAAATTGTTTTCTGCGTCGGAGGTTAACTCTTCCCAGTCGTGATTTACCGCGTTAGTTATGGCAAGTGTTTTTTGAAGTTGACCGCTTTGATCCAAGGCGTAAATTTCATTTTTGTTACCGCTGTCCTCAACCACCCACAGCAGATTGTTGCGGTCTAAGTGCATACCAGAAACTTCTTTTAAATTTTTCGGAAATGGATACAATACTTCGGTGAATTCGGCTTTTTGAGCACAACTACTGGCAAAAACCAGCACGACTATAAACGATTGGAAAAACTTCATAATACACTTTTAGAGATTAAGCAGGTTAAAGATAGGTCTTTTTTGTGGAATGAGTGGTTTTGGATACGGAATCGGGAATCCATATACCTAAAGATAATTAAGGTAGAGGTATTAAAAAAGGAATGCTTAACGCGTTATATTTTGTGTGGACACAATCGTGACTGGATAGACTTTTTAGGGAGATTAGCGCGTGGGGATTAAAAAATATAAAAAAAGATTCAAACTTTAAACTATATTTGCAGCATATACTATAGTTATGGCAGTTTTTGCGGCAAACTATACAAAAAAACAAAAATTGCGGATAGGATACTACAGAAAAACAGCCAACTGTTTTTGTCTAAACGCAGTGGAACCAACTGATATTGAACGACGATGAAGAACATAAGAAACTTTTGTATTATTGCCCATATCGACCACGGTAAAAGTACCTTGGCAGATAGACTCTTGGATGCAACACAAACCGTGACTGTAAGAGAGAAGCAAGCCCAATTATTAGACAATATGGATTTGGAGCGAGAACGTGGTATTACCATTAAATCTCACGCCATCCAGATGGAATATATGTATAAAGGAGAAAACTATATTCTAAACTTAATTGATACTCCAGGACACGTGGATTTCTCTTATGAGGTTTCTCGTTCCATAGCAGCTTGTGAAGGCGCTTTGTTGATTGTAGATGCAGCGCAAAGTATCCAAGCACAAACAATATCGAATTTATATTTGGCTTTGGAAAACGATTTGGAAATCATTCCGGTTTTGAACAAAATCGATTTGCCAAGTGCCAATCCAGAAGAAGTCAGCGATGATATCGTCGAACTTTTAGGTTGTGATTATGAAGACATCATCCCAGCATCTGGAAAAACAGGTTTGGGTGTAGAGGATATTTTGGCGGCTATTATTGAGCGCATTCCTCCTCCTAAGGGAGACCCGGAAGAACCGTTACAAGCTTTAATTTTCGATTCAGTTTACAATCCATTTCGCGGAATTGAAGTTATTTTTCGTGTGATGAATGGCTCGATTACCAAAGGGCAGAAAATTAAATTCATGGCTACTGGTAATGAATATTTCGCAGATGAAATAGGAACTTTAAAATTAAATCAAACCCCGAAACAAAAAATCTCTACAGGTGATGTAGGGTATTTGATATCAGGAATTAAAGAGGCTAAAGAAGTGAAAGTAGGGGATACCCTTACCGATGCTAAAACGCCTACACAAAATATGATTTCCGGTTTCGAAAACGTAAAACCTATGGTATTTGCGGGTATTTATCCGGTAGATACAGAAGATTACGAAGAGTTGAGAAACTCTATGGAGAAACTGCAATTAAACGATGCTTCTTTGGTTTTTGCAGCAGAGAGTTCTGCAGCCTTAGGTTTCGGATTCCGTTGTGGATTCTTGGGAATGCTGCACATGGAAATTATTCAAGAACGTTTGGAGCGCGAGTTTAATATGACCGTAATTACAACCGTACCTAACGTGTCGTATTTGGCCTATACCAAAAAAAATCCAGATACCCCATTAATCGTAAACAACCCTTCAGATTTACCAGAACCGTCTCGTTTGGAACGTGTGGAGGAGCCATATATCAAGGCAACCATCATTACTAAATCCGATTTCGTAGGTCAAGTAATGAGTTTGTGTATCGACAAAAGAGGGATTATTACCAATCAAAATTATTTAACTCCTGAGCGTGTTGAATTGTCTTTTGACATGCCTTTAGCCGAAATTGTATTTGATTTCTACGACCGTCTTAAAACCGTATCTAAAGGATATGCTTCTTTTGATTATGCTCCTATCGGGTTGCGTACCTCGAAATTGGTAAAAGTGGATGTATTATTAAATGCACAAATCGTGGATGCACTTTCTGCATTAATCCACGAAGACAACGCACACCACATTGGGAAAAAAATGTGTGAGAAGCTAAAAGAATTGATTCCGCGCCAGCAATTTGATATTCCTATTCAAGCGGCAATTGGCGTTAAGGTCATTGCTCGTGAAACGGTTAAAGCATTGCGTAAAGACGTTACGGCCAAATGTTACGGAGGAGATATCTCTCGTAAACGTAAATTACTTGAAAAACAAAAAGCGGGTAAAAAGCGTATGCGTCAAGTAGGAAACGTAGAGATTCCTCAGGAAGCGTTTATGGCTGTTTTAAAATTAAACGATTAATAAATATTTTGTTTGCACAGAGTGCTGTAGCCTAAAATATTTTTATATAAAAATTCTTTGTAATAAAAAAAGCCAGAAGCATATGCTTCTGGCTTTTTTTATGGTTTTGTCAGTCACTACAAACGCATTAACTTCCCCTGTTTTAAAGATGCGAAACAAGGGTTAATGCCGTCCTTGTGAAGTGTCTGATGTGATTTCGCTTCCTACAACTTCCAATCAGCGATTGTTACTTTATTGTTGAAGGACAAACGAATTCAGTTATTTTTAAATCGGTTTGTTTGATTGAAGCAAAACCACCGATAACATCTATCATATTGTGGTAGCCTCTGGCTTTTAAAATCGACGCTGCAATCAACGAGCGGTAGCCTCCTGCGCAATGTATGTAAAACGGTTTATCTGTCGGGAAATCGGCTATATGATCGTTTAAGGTGTCTAACGGAATGTGATGAACTGTTTCCAAATGGGATGCTTCAAATTCTCCGGGTTTGCGAACGTCAAAAACGTTTAAAGCATCTTCGTGTATTTTTTCGGCAAATTTTTCAGCTGTGATTTGGGCTACCGTATCGGTTTCCATGCCTGATTTTTTCCATGCTTCGAATCCGCCCTTCAGGAAACCTAAAGAATTGTCGTACCCGACTCTGGACAAACGAATAATAGTCTCCTCTTCTCGTCCTTCGGGCGCTACAATTAGAATAGGTTGTTGGATATCGGTAATTAGGGCACCTACCCAAGGGGCAAATTGTCCGTCGATACCGATAAAAATGGAACCGGGAATATGTCCTTGAGCAAAGTCCGAAACGGAACGAACGTCTAAGATAAGCGCTGCGTTTTCATCGGCAACCAATTGAAATTCAGTGGGATTTAATGCTCGGTTTTCGCGGATTATTTTTTCTACATCCTCATAACCCTCTTTGTTGAGTTTTACGTTCATCGGAAAATAGCTTGGAGGAGGCAATAGGCCATCCGTAACTTCGGCTATAAATTCCGCTTCCGTCATATCGGCACGTAAAGCGTAATTAGTCTGTTTTTGTTCTCCTAAATTCCCGATGGTTTCCTTGCTTAAATTTTTTCCACAAGCTGAGCCGGCACCATGAGCGGGGTACACGATGACGTGGTCGCCCAAAGGCATGATTTTGTTTCTCAAACTGTGAAAAAGTGTCGCTGCGAGTTCCTCTTGAGTCATACTCGTTGCTTTTTGCGCCAAGTCAGGACGTCCAACATCACCTAAAAACAGGGTGTCTCCGCTAAATATAGCGTGGTCATTTCCATTTTCATCTTTCAATAAATACGTGGTACTCTCCATGGTATGCCCTGGAGTATGTAACGCTGTCAAGGTAATTTTTCCCAGTTTAAAAACCTCTCCATCTGTTGCGATATGGGCCTTAAATGTTGGTGAGGCGGTTGGGCCATAAATAATTGGAGCCGCGGTTTTTTCTGCTAGAGTTACGTGTCCACTTACGAAGTCGGCATGGAAATGGGTTTCAAAAATATATTTTATTTTGGCTCCAGAGGCAGCAGCTTTATCTATATATTGCTGTACTTCACGTAGCGGGTCAATAATGGCTACTTCACCTTCGCTTTCTATATAATAAGCTCCTTGAGCCAAACAGCCGGTGTAAATTTGTTCTATTTTCATATATCAATGATATTTTTATGACAAGCGTTACCGAGTAATTCCCGGTCGTTGTCTGTTTTCTTAAAGTAAAATTACAATCCTTTTTATTCAATAGCTGTAACCGTAGTTACAATGGCGAAAAAAAAATTAATTTAAAATATTTTAATCTAAAAGCTCGATGTTTTTGCGATTCAGACCTATTAATCCTTCTTTTTCAAAACGCTTTAGTAGTCTGGAAATAACCACACGAGAAGTATTTAGTTCGTAGGCGATTTCTTGATGGGTATTGTTGATGATGCTGCTGTTGTTTATTTTTGCTTTTTCTTGCAAATGCCTTAATAAGCGATCGTCCATTTTCATAAAGGCCAAATTATCGACAGCCGTCAACATCTCCGACAAGCGATTGTTGTAACTGTTGAGTACAAAATTGCGCCAACTGCGGTATTTGCCCATCCATTCTTCCATTTTATTTACAGGAATCATAATCAGACTACCCGAAGTTTCGGCAACGGCACGAATTTCACTTTGTTTTTGTCCCAAGCTGCAAATCAGTGTAAAAGCACAGGTATCTCCTTTTTCAATAAAATAAAGCAATAATTCGCCTTCGTCTTGGTCTTCGCGCATAATCTTGATAGCACCACTGAGCAGTAGCGGCATTTTCTTGATGTATTCGCCAATTTCAATCAACTTATCTCCTTCTTCATAATCGTAAATAGTCGCTATCTCGATCAACTCCTCAATCAAAGCGGCTTCAAAAACAGTACCGTAAGCTTCTCTTATAGCGATATCCATAAAAAAGATTTATAAAGAATTAGTAGCGGTTAAAAATAGGATTATTTTACCCATCTCGCAAACCCATATATACAATATTAGCATATTCAAAATGAATATTGGCAATGCCTTCGGCCCAGGCTGTTCGTTTTATCTTTTGCTGCACTGCGTTTCGCAAAAGGATATCACTACCATCCTTATTGCGAAGCGCTGAAAAAATAAAAACTATTAATGCGGTAATTTATTTTGTACCAAACCGTAAATCCAAGTGCCAAGCAAAGCGCCTATTATAGCCACGACAATGGGAAAAAAACCAGCGCCCAAAAGCACAAACATAGGTCCTGGACAAGCACCACCAAGTGCCCAGCCCAATCCAAAGATAATACCGCCCGCTACATAGCGGACAATACCCTTTTTCTTGTCTTGAAAGACGATGGGGTTTCCAGTAACATCCTTGATTTTTTTCCTTTTAATAAACTGCACAGCCAATACCGAAATGAACAAGGCCGAACCGATGATTCCATACATGTGAAACGAGGCGAATTGAAACATTTCATAAATGCGAAACCACGATGCTGCACCGGATTTAAACATGGCTATTCCGAAGAACATACCCAAAAAGAGATAAACTAATTTTTTCATAATAAGCATATTAAAATAGTAGGGGAAAAAGCAGCTGTACCATAACGAGTCCGCCTATAAAAAAACCGATAACAGCATATAGGGAGGGCAGTTGAAAGTTGCTCAATCCCGATATTGCATGTCCGGATGTACAGCCACCGGCATATCGGGAGCCAAAGCCGACGAGTAAACCTGCTACCAATAAAATAAGGAGTTGTTTGGGAGATTCCAATGCTGTTGACCCAAATAATTCGGTTGGCATATAGCTCGTTCCAGCACTATCAAAACCTAAAGCATGTAATTTCGCTAGTGTTGTTTCGGTTAACGGAGTGGCTACTTCAGGGGTGCTTAAAAAGTGAAATGCAATAAATCCTCCTAAGATAGTCCCTGTTAAAAAAATTAAATTCCACGACTGAAATTTCCAATCGAAGCAAAAGAAATCGCAATGCTTACCCGCACCAGCCATGGCGCAAATTGTGCGTAGATTGGACGAAAACCCAAAGGATTTCCCCAAGTACAACAAAATAATCATTGTCACAGCAATCATGGGGCCGCCTACATACCAAGGCCAAGGCTCAAAAATAACATTCATAGTTTTATGTATATTAAACAAAGTAACGGATAAAATGAAATCGGCACAGTAACATTTGATACAAAGCGATAAAAAAATGTTTTATTTGCTGATTTCTACAAAAAGAAGGTGGCTAAATTAGTTTTGTAAAACGTCCGCGTAAACCGTATTTATTTCGGATATTGAACAAAAAATAAAATGAAAAACATACTCTTTTTAAGTGTTTTTTTGATACTTGTAAATTCGGTAAAAGCTCAGGAGAAACAAACCACACATCGGGTAGTTTTTCAGATGAGCAGTGCGGATATCGAGGAGCAAAAGGGATTGCTTAATAATATCAATAACTTGATAAACCTGTGGAAAGACGATGTAGCGATTCAGGTCGTGATTCACGGTCCGGGTATTGCTTTAGTTCTGGCAGAAAAAACGACGTTTACATCGGATTTGTATCGGTTAATCGATGCGGGTGTTGTTTTTAAAGTTTGTGAAAACACTTTAAAACAAAAGCGGATTGACAAAAAAGAAGTGCTCGACAGCATGCAATATGTGCCTTCAGGTGTAGCGGAAATTATTGTAAAACAAGAGCAGGGATGGAGTTATATCAAAAGTAATTTTTGAAATAGAACTAGCATTTCAGTACATGGGTTATACAAATGGACTCTTGCGGATTTGCGGTTAAAAACGGCGGTATTTTTTTAGTTTCTTGTTCGATTTACCTTAACTTTGATTAGCAATTTATAAGCACCAATAAGCAATGAAAATAAAAGTATCGGATTTTTGTAAAATAGTGTCTGCTAGTTTTTTAGGAGCGGAAAATGAATTGGAATTTAATCACGTATCCATAGATAGCAGGTCTTTGCAAAATAACGACCAAACCTTGTTTTTTGCCTTAAGCGGCGCAAATCACAATGCCCATCAGTTTGTACCGGATTTGATTCAAAAAGGTGTGCGGATTTTCGTGCTTACCCAAAAGCCTGCAGAGATTGTAAATGGAGTTTCCTATTTTGTGGTTTCAAATGCCTTAGAGGCTTTTCAAAAATACGCGGCTTTTTACCGCGCTCAATTCGATTTTCCAGTCCTCGGAATTACGGGTAGTAGAGGAAAAACAGTAGTCAAAGAATGGTTGAATTTTTTGATTAACCCCGATTATAATGTTATTAAAAGCCCGAAGAGTTACAACTCCCAAGTTGGGGTACCCCTGTCGGTATTGGGGATTGATCATAAACATAATTTTGGTATTTTTGAAGCGGGTATCTCCACGGTAAGAGAGATGGAACTTTTGGAAAGAATCATTCAGCCTACGCTAGGTATATTGACTTCCATTGGAGTTGATCATAATGAAGGTTTCTTAAATCAAACCGAAAAAATTGGTGAAAAACTAAGGTTGTTTGATCATGTGAGTAAAGTTGTTTTAGAAGAAGACCCTGCTGTATTGTGCTATATACCGGATCGGGGCAAAGTTTTTTCTTGGAGCTTTACCAATCCCAACGCCGATGTGTTTTTTAGTAAAACGGCCAAGGGGAAGCTACATATAATCGGTAGAAAAGCTACTTTTGAAGTGGAAATTCCTTTTGAAGATACCGTTTCCTTGTCAAATATTGCGACTTGTATCACAACCTTATTGTCTTTAAACTACACAAGTGAAATCATTGCCGCGCGAATTTCTAAATTGTATCGCGTAGAAATGCGATTGCAAGTCAAAAACGGCATACACCACTGTACCTTAATAGATGATAGTTACAGTTCCGATTTCCAATCTTTAAAAATCGCCTTGGATTTTTTAGAGAAACACAAGACGCATGCCGATAAAACCATTATACTTTCCGATATTTTTCAAAGCGGCTTACCCGAAGTAGAATTATATCGACAAGTGAGTGTTTTATTGGAGGCTAACAAAGTGAATCGCATTATTGGAATAGGGGCATCGATTTCGAAACATTTAGAGGGACTAAAGAACTTTTCTGGTTTTTTGAGTACCGATGCTTTTTTGAAGAAATTTTCTACCGATGATTTTCACAGCGAAACCATTTTGGTCAAAGGAGCTCGAGGTTTTCACTTTCAGAAAATATGCAGTCTCCTTGAAGAAAAAACCCATGAAACCGTTTTGGAAATTGATTTAAATGCGGTGCGGCACAATCTTAATTTTTACCGTTCCAAATTAAAATCGACTACCAAAGTGATGGTCATGGTCAAAGCATTTGGATATGGAAACGGCAGTTTGGAGATTGCCAAGCTATTGGCGCACGATAAAATTGATTATTTAGGCGTTGCTTTTGCCGACGAGGGAATTGCTTTGCGAAAAGCGGGAATTCAACTACCCATCATCGTGATGAATCCAGAAGCAAGTGCTTTTTCTGCAATGATAGCTTATGACTTGGAACCGGAAATATATGCGATTAAAGAATTGATGACCTTTTTAAATTTGGCGCAAGAGAAAAACGCTTATGAATATCCGATCCATATAAAATTGGATACGGGTATGCACCGCTTGGGTTTTGATGCAAAAGATATTCCGGAGTTGGTAGCTATTTTAAAGCCGACCAATGTCGTTGAGGTAAAAACCATATTTTCACACCTGTCTTCTAGTGACGTGGCGGAGTACCGCGATTTTACTTTACAACAAATTGCCGATTTCGCCAGTCAGAGCAACCTGCTTTTAGAAGCTTTGGATATAAACCCAATCCGACACATACTCAATACGTCGGGGATTTATAATTTTCCTGAACACCAAATGGACATGGTGCGTTTGGGTATTGGATTATATGGCGTGGCTAACGATGTGGAAGAAACAGCGCAATTGGAAAACGTGAGTACCTTAAAAACGATTATCCTACAAATTAAAACGATTCATGACGGAGAAAGCGTGGGCTATGCGCGTAAATTTAGATCTAGCGGAGCCACTAAAATTGCGGTGATTCCGATAGGTTATGCCGATGGGATACCAAGAGCCTGGGGCAACGAAAAAGGATATGTATATATTAAGGAGTACAAGGCTACGATTGTCGGTTCCATTTGCATGGATATGATGATGGTCGATGTGTCTGAAATCGACTGTGTCGAAGGCGACGAAGTGATTGTTTTTGGAAAAGAAATTCCCGTAACGGTATTGGCTGCTCAATTGGGAACCATTCCCTATGAAATCATGACTGGTGTTTCTCAAAGAGTAAAGCGAATTTTCTATCAGGAATAAATATTTTTAAGAATTCATTTAGTGTTGCAATAGAAATTTATTACTTTAGCGTAAATTTAAATACAAAAAGATATGGGATTCGTAAAAGAGTTTAAAGAATTTGCTGTTAAAGGAAATGTAATGGACTTGGCAGTAGGGGTGATTATTGGAGGAGCATTTGGAAAAATTATAGACAGTGTTGTTAATGATTTGATAATGCCTTTAGTATCAGGAATTATCGGTACTCCGGATTTCAGCAATATTTATTATGTATTAAAGGGAACCGTTCCTGTAGGCGCAGCGCTAAAAGATGCCAGAGCAGTAGAAGGAGCTGTGGTTTTTGCCTACGGTAATTTTATTACGGTTTTAATTAGTTTTTTATTGTTGGCTTTAGTGGTATTCTTTTTGGTAAAAGGGATAAATCAACTAAAGAAAAAAGACGAAGTTGCTGCGCCTGCAGCACCAACTGGACCTTCTCAAGAACAATTGCTTGCGGAAATTAGAGATTTACTGAAACAACAGAAGTAGTATTGCGATTATAATAATATTAAAACCCCTGTCCAATCAATGGACAGGGGTTTTTCATTTTTAATGTTTTTTATAAGAACTTGATTAACGAGTGTTGAAAAAAATTATAGATTTTAACGGTGTTTTGTGAGGAGGCTTAGGACAGAAAAGAAGAAAGGGAAAAAGTCTTCAAGCGCTTTTAAATGTTAAGTTTTAACTTCTCCATAATAGAAAAAAACTATAAAAAAAAATAACACAAAATTAGCATATATGGATTTTTTGTTATTTGTTTGTTAAACAATTTAAAAATAATAAAACATGAGGAAAATTGTACTCAATTTCTTTCTGGTGCTACTAACACTCTTGAGTGTTCAAGAAGCGTATTCACAGGCAAGAAAGGTTACAGGTAAGGTTGTTTCGGCTGGAGACGGGTTGTCTCTTCCAGGAGCAAGTGTTCTAATTAAAGGCACACAAGAAGGTGTCAGCACTGATTTGGACGGTAATTATTCGATTACAGTCAAAGATGGTAATGCTATTTTAGTATTTGAATATATGGGGCACAAGACCTCAGAAATTAAAATGCAGGGTAGAAGCGTAGTAAATGCTAAGCTGGCTGAATTGTCGGAAGAGCTAGAAGGGATTACTATTAGTACAGGTTATCAGAGTATGACTAAAAGAGAAGTAACTGGTGCTGTAAGTAGAATTTCTGAAAAAGAATTAAAAGTTGAAGGAGTTGTAGACGTGAGTAGAATGATTGAGGGTAAAGCTGCTGGTGTAACGGTTCAAAACGTTACAGGTACTTTTGGAGCTGCTCCTAAAATCACTGTTCGTGGTGCTTCTTCTATTTTTGGAGATACTAAACCTTTGTGGGTTATTGATGGTATTGTTCAAGAGGATATTATTAATGTAAGTTTTGAAGATTTAGCTTCGGGTAACTCAGAAACTTTATTGAGTTCATCTATTGCTGGATTGAATAGTAGTGATGTATTGAGTATCGATATTTTGAAAGATGCTGCTGCTACATCTATCTATGGTTCTAGAGCGATGAATGGGGTTGTAGTTATTACAACTAAAAGTGGTAGAAGAGAATCTCCATTGACTATTAGTTATTCTATGGAAAACACGGTAAGAGTTGTTCCAAGCTATTCTCAATATGATATTCTTAATTCTCAAGAAACCATGTCTGTTTTAGGTGAGCTAAATAACAAAGGACATTTAGATTATCCTTCTTTAGTACAAGGTCGTTACGGAGGTGTTTATAACATGATGTATAGAGGTATTAACGATTACGTTGCAGAAAGAGATGGGTATACAGTTGATAATGACGATCCAAGAAAGAATGAGTTTTTAAGAAAATACGAATCGGCTAATACCGATTGGTTTAAAGTATTATTCAGACCTTCTATTACGCAAAATCACTCTTTGAGTTTTTCTGGAGGGGGTAAAAACAGTGCGTATTTCGCATCGTTAGGATATTATGCTGATCCAGGATGGACTTTAGCAGATCAAGTACACAGAGTTACTGCAAATTTAAAAAATACGTTTTTCGTAAATGATAAATTGACAGTTACAGTTTCTAGTATGGCTTCGGTACGTGATCAAAAAGCGCCAGGAAGTTATGATAGTAAAAAAGATTTAGTTGGAGGAGGTTCTTCCCGTGAATTTGACATTAACCCATTTAGTTATGCGCTAAACACAAGTAGAACGTTACGTGCATATGACGAAAACGGAAACTTGGAATACAACAGAATGAACTGGGCTCCATTTAATATTTTAAATGAAATCGATAACAACTATATGGATGTAGATGTTAAAGAGATTAAATTGCAAATGGATATTGATTATAAAATCAATCCTTACTTAACTTATAACTTAAGTGGTTCAGCTCGTTATGCAGACACAAAACGTGTTCATAATGTATTAGAGGGGTCGAATATTGTAGGAGCTTATAATGCGAATTTAACGACTATCGAAAGAGACGATAATATTTTCTTGTATAAAGATCCTAATAATCCAAGTGCGCCACCAGTTGTCGTGCTTCCTAATGGAGGTATTAGAACGAGTATCATGAACGATATGACTTCTTTTAACTTGAGAAACAGTTTAACCTATAAGCGTGCATTTAACGATGTTCATGAAATCGATGGTTTCTTTGGTGCTGAGATGCGTACGGTTAATAGAAATAGTGAAGACTATACCGCTTACGGTGTACAATATGGTAAGGGGTTAACAGCTTTTACTGATGATAGAGCTATTTCTAAATTGTTAGAAACAGGTGGTAGTTATTTTGGATTAGGTGAAGAAAGAGAGCGTACAGTAGCATTCTTCGGTAAAGTAGGATATACTTACGACAGAAGATATACGGCATCGTTAACAGGTCGTTATGACGGATCAAACAGACAAGGTAATAGTACTGCTTCTAGATGGTTGCCAACTTATACAGTAAGTGGTAAGTGGAATGTATCTGAGGAGAAATTCCTACAGGATTCAGAAACTATTAGTAACTTGAGTTTAAGAGGGTCTTACGGATTAACAGCTACTGCTGGTCCTGCAACAAACTCTTTAGCAATTTATAGAAGTGCAATTACAGACCGTTCTTTAAGTTCATTAAGAGAAAATTCTTTGTTGATTTCAGAACTTCAAAATGCTGATTTAACTTGGGAGAAACAATACGAAACCAATATTGGTTTGGATTTAGGTTTGTTCAATAACAGACTTCAAATTGTAACAGACGTTTACCAAAGAAAAGCGTTTGATTTGATTGATTACGTAGTAACTTCAGGTGTGGGTGGACAAAAGGTGAAAATGGGAAATAATGCAGATATGGATACAAAAGGTATCGAACTTGCTATTACTACTGTTAACGTTAAGAATGATGATTTTAGCTGGACTACTACTTTGAATGCTTCTTATTTTGATCAAGAAATTAAGAGTCTTCAAAATACACCAAATGCTTATGATTTAGTAAATGGATATGGTGGAAATGTAGTTGGACGCCCAAGAAATGCACTTTACTCTTATCAATTTACAGGTTTGAATTCAGAGGGTTTACCTACTTTTATTCAAGCAGACGGACAAACGGATAACGTAGCTGGTGCTAATTTCCAAGATACGGAAGGTGTTGAAGGATACTTGAAGTACGAAGGTGGTTTAGAGCCAAACAAATCATTGGGTTTCTCAAATACTTTTACATATAAAAACTGGTCTATGAACATTTTCGTTGTAGCTTCAGGAGGTAATAAAGTAAGATTAAACCCTTCATTTAATTCTAGATATTCAGATTTAGATGTGTTTACTAAAGATATTTCTGATCGTTGGTTAATTCCTGGTGATGAGAATCATACAAATATTCCTACTATTGCAGATATTACTCAGTTAGGAAATTATGGTGAACAGAAATTAAACATCGCATACAATACTTACAACTATTCTGATGTAAGAGTAGCAGATGGAGGTTTTGTTAGATTGAAAAATGTATCTTTAGGATATGAATTTCCAGATCATTTTAAAAAGAGTGTAGGTTTTAGTGCTTTCTCACTTAAATTGATGGCAACGAACCCGTTGTTGATTTATTCAGATAAAAAACTTAACGGACAAGATCCAGAGTTTTATAGATCAGGTGGTGTTGCTATGCCAATCACGAGTCAGTATACATTAACTTTAAATGTAGGATTTTAATTAAGTAAATTATGAAAAGAATAAAGATATTAGCGTGTTTCCTGATTTTAGGCGCTTCTGTATCTAGTTGTGATGACTTTTTGTCTGAAGTTCCAGATAACAGAACCCAGTTGGATAACGAAGAGAAAATAGCTGAATTATTAGTGAATGCATATCCTGCTGGTACCTATGCTAGTTTTGCAGAAACTATGAGTGATAATGCTTTTGATAGTGAGAAGTTTTCTTTGACTGCAGTAATCAATACTCAGAATTTCGAGTGGGATATTGTAGATAGTCAAGAAAGTGATACACCTTCAGGATATTGGGAGGCAGCTTATAAGGCTATTTCACATGCAAACACGGCTTTGGACGCTATTGATAAACTTGGTGGTGCAACTACGAAACAATTAAAAGCATCAAGAGGAGAGGCTTTAGTTGCTAGAGCATATGCACATTTTATGTTGGTAAACTTATGGTCTAAGACATATGATCCGGCGACTGCGGATTCTGATTTGGGTATTCCATATGCAGATAAAGTAGAAACGGAGATGCTGGCTGAGTACAAAAGAGGTACGGTAGCGAGTGTTTATCAAAGAATTGAGGAGGATCTTACTGAAGGTTTGACTTTAGTGGGGAACGATTATGAGCAACCGAAATATCACTTCAATGTAAACGCTGCTAAGGCTTTTGCTGCACGTTTCTATCTTCTTAAAGGAGAATGGGAGAAAGTAATTGAAATGAGTGATCATATTGGGTCTGTACCAACCGGTAAAATTAGAGATTATAAGTCTTTACTTTCGCTGACTGATGAAGAGAGTTATTTGCAATATATGAGTACGGGTGTTACTACAAATTTGTTGATTTCAACAGTTCCAAGTAGGTTTTTTAGAGACCAATATTCGAACAGATATTGCTTTACGTCCGAAGCGAGTACAAATCTTTACGGTGTAAGGACTAATCCTTACGGTAAAGCTTGGGCTTATAACGTAGTTTCTTTTACTAATAATACGGCTACATTTATCAATAATATTGATGAGTATTTCAAAGTTACGAACGCGAATGCCGGAACTGGAAATGCTTTTGTTACTATGGTTTTATTTAGTAATGATGAGTTATTCTTAAATAGAATTGAGGCGCATGTGATGTTAAATCAAATGGATGTTGCTATGAAAGAGATGGACTTCTTTTTAGCTGCAAGAACTGAAAACTCTAGACCTACGGATAAAATTACAATGGCGAAATTGAAAACCCTTTATGAAGGTCTTTCTCTAGATACTTACAAGCCGTTCTATTCGTTGTCTGAAGATCAGTCGTATATGATACAACTTATTACTGATGCTAGAAGAAGAGAATTCTACGTAACGGGTCTAAGATGGTTGGATAATAGACGTTTTAATATGGAAATTACTCATAGAGCGATTAATCAAGCGCCAATGATTTTGACTAAAGACGATCCAAGAAGACAAGTACAAGTTCCTATTTTCGCAAGTGATAGAGGAATTGAAAAAAATCCGAGATAACAATAAATAATTGATACTATGAAACTAATAAGTTTTTTGAAAACAACAACTTTTATAGCTTCTTTTGTTCTTGTTGCTACAAGTTGTTCAAAAGAAGATTCCCTAGGGGAAAGCAGATTAAGTTTGGAAGAAACGCCGAAAACGGAACTTGATCAATGGATTGATTTAAACTTTAGAGTGCCTTATAATATTAGAGCAACCTACAAGTGGGATCAAGCTATGGGTAATTACGACAAATTGCTGTATCCGCCTAAAGTAGAAAGTGTTAAGCCTGCTCTTGAAATGGTTAAGAAAATTTGGATTGATACATATAGTGAGATTGGTGGAACTGATTTTGTTAAAAAAATATCACCAAGAGAATTACATATCGTAGGTAGTTATAATGTAAATACTAATGGTACCATCGTTTTAGGTGAAGCTGGAAGTGGAGCTAGAATTACCTTGTTTAATGCAGATTTTGTTGATAAAACGAAATTGGAGGATGTTAGACAGTTCGTGCATACGATTCAACACGAGTATGTACATATCTTAAATCAAACCAAACCTTATGATAAGCAAGCTTGGGCAGAGATTACTCCTGGGAAGTATACGTCAACTTGGTATTTGATTAGAGATGAAAGAGAATCTCATGTTTTGGGATTTGTTACGAATTATGCGCGTTTGAATGTGGATGAAGATATCGCTGAAACGGCGTCTTATATTTTGATGCATACCAAAGTGGAGTATGAAGCTTTTATGGCCGGACTTCCTGTGGATGCCCGTGCATTAGTTCAGAAAAAAGTAGATATTGTAGTGGATTACTACAGAGAAGCATTTGAAATTGATTTCTTCGAATTACGTGATGTAGCAGAAAGAAATACTAACGAAGTGATTAACAATTAGATTGTTGATATTCTCTTTAAAATTTAAAAATAATAATATATGAGTTTTTATAATATAAAAAAAGGACTTTGTTTTTTATTGGTTGCTGGAAGTTTCTTAGCATGTGACAATAAAGACGATGATTCTGTTTTCGATAAAAATCCTACGGAGCGTTTAGCTGAACGTAAGATTGAATTGGCTGAAGCGCTGAAGTCATCAGAGTTTGGATGGAAAGTAATTTACTATACAGACAATACTTCTTTTGGTGGATTTACCTTTCTTTTTAACTTCGTTGATGATGTTAATGTAATCACTGCTTCAGATTTTTCTGATGAAGATATCGTTTCGGAAACGAGTGAATATGGTATCGGTTTAAGATCGACTGTTTCGTTGGTTTTTACAACAAAAAACAAGATTCACAAATTAGCGGATTCGTATAATTCTCCATTGAGTTCTGGTCAAGGATATAAAGGGGATGTTCAGTTTAGCTATTACGGAAGAGATAATGAGGATATCGTTTTTAAAACGGCAAAGTCACTTAAAGAATTCCGTATGGTAAAAGCAACAGCTGAGGACTGGGCAAATCTTGGGAAAAATCGTATCATGACTGAGAATATGAATAAGAGCGATAAACCTTTGTTTAGAAGTCTTTTGATTACTTCTGGAGGTGCAACTAACGGTTATGAACTTAACTATAGCGGTACTACTCGTTTTGCTCAAGTTGAAAGTGCTACTTTAGCACCTATTAACGACGAGAATGGATTCGGAGTTGCTTTTACTGAAACAGGAATTAAGATTAGTCCTGCAGTAGTAGTTGGTGACGTCGTGATTGAAGACTTTGATTATAATGCAGCGACTGAGGAATTTATCTCAGTTAATTCTGGAGATGTTAAAGCGGTAATCAATTATTTGCAAAAACCTTTTCAGCAAACGGATGATTATAAGATTTTCGTAAAACGTGGAGAAGTTGTTGGCTTCATCGGTGCAAACCTTTCTGGAGCAGCAGGTAACTCAGATTTGTTTAAGAAATTGTTGAATGATCTTTTTGCCGCACAACCTGATAATTACATCGATAGAATTCAAATTGTGTTTAACGGACCTAGTGCTAATAGTACTATTCAATATAGTTTCTTAGGAGGGATGGCTTCTGTTACGCATACGGTAAGAATTACAGAAGGCCCTCTTGGGAACTTATTGTTTACTCACGTAAGCTGGAGTTCTTCAACTATGCCTGATGCTATTCGTGAAATTGATGGATATTTGATGGATCCTAATGGTGTTTTTGTAAAGAGAGAAAAATATAAAGTAGGCGCGCCTAACGTTATTTATACTTTTAGTGCAGCAGGTACACCGTTTAAAATGACAACTTATATATTTGGATAGTTAAAACAAAGGTATATGTAGTATATTAAAAAGGGCGCGAAAGCGCCCTTTTTTCATTTAGGTTATTGTCGGTTTGCTTTTTATAGCAAGTTAAGCACGGGTTGTGTGACGCTACCGATTAAGAGAATGACTGTTTTACGATAACAAAAAAAACCACTCTAAAAGAGTGGTTTTTTTGTTACTAACAAAAAAAAGGTACTAATATCTATAGTATTCTGGTTTGTATGGGCCTTCTGGTGTTACGCCGATATACGTTGCTTGATCAGTAGATAAAACCTCAAGTTCTACTCCGATTTTATTCAAGTGCAAACGAGCTACTTTTTCATCTAAATACTTTGGAAGCATATAAACCTCATTGTTGTATTGTTCGCTGTTTTTCCACAACTCAATTTGAGCCAAAGTTTGGTTGGTAAACGAGTTAGACATAACAAACGAAGGGTGGCCTGTAGCGCAACCGAGGTTTACTAAACGACCTTCTGCCAAAATGATGATATCTGTACCGTTGATGGTATATTTGTCAACCTGAGGCTTGATTTCTACTTTAGAAGAGCCGTGGTTGCTGTTTAACCATGCAATATCAATTTCATTGTCAAAATGGCCGATATTACATACAACCGTTTTGTCTTTCATCTTTTCAAAATGACGACCAACTACGATATCTTTATTTCCTGTGGTGGTAATAATAATGTCGGCATTAGCAATAACCGTGTCTAATTTTTTAACTTCAAAACCGTCCATCGCTGCTTGTAAAGCACAGATAGGGTCGATTTCAGTTACGGTAACTATAGAACCAGCACCGCGGAATGAAGCCGCTGTACCTTTACCCACATCACCATATCCACAAACAATAACGCGTTTACCTGCCAACATCAAATCAGTTGCACGACGAATCGCATCTACCGCAGATTCCTTACAGCCGTATTTGTTGTCAAATTTGGATTTAGTAACCGAATCATTAACGTTGATTGCCGGCATTGGAAGTGTTCCGTTTTTCATTCTTTCGTACAAACGGTGAACGCCTGTGGTGGTTTCTTCAGACAGTCCTTTAATTCCATCAACCAATTCTGGGAAACGGTCAATAACCATATTGGTTAAATCACCCCCATCGTCCAAAATCATGTTTAACGGCTTTCTGTCTTCTCCAAAGAAAAGGGTTTGCTCGATACACCAGTCGAAATCAACTTCGTTTAAGCCTTTCCAAGCATAAACCTGAACCCCGCTTTCTGCTATAGCGGCAGCAGCTTGATCCTGTGTAGAGAAAATATTACAAGAACTCCAAGTTACTTCGGCACCTAGAGCTACTAAAGTTTCGATCAAAACAGCAGTTTGAATAGTCATGTGTAAACAACCCGCAATTCTTGCTCCTTTTAACGGTTGTTCGTCATGATATTCTTGTCTAAGAGCCATGAGTCCGGGCATTTCTGCTTCGGCCAATTCTATTTCTTTTCTTCCCCAAGAAGCCAAAGAAATGTCTTTTACTTTGTATGCCACAAACGGCGGTATTTTTGTGCTCATCTGTTGTATATTTGTATTTACAAAAAATTTTATACAAACTTACGGAATTCCTTTTTAAAAAGAGAAAGGCGAATCTTAATTCGTCGTTAAGGAGTTTGCTTAATCAAAACTTTAAAAATTCTAAAATGCCCTTAGAGAGAATAATTACTGTTAATGCTAGTACACAGGTGTTTGTCTGGAAAATAACCGAAGATTTTGATCGCTTATTTCAAGGTGTTGAGCTGCTAGAAACGACTCACCAACGACTGCTTGGCATGAAGTCTGTAAGTCATCAATGTGGATTTCTTAGCATACGACATCTACTGCAGGCAGCGGGATATAGAGACCGTGACTTGCAATACGACGAAAATGGAAAACCGCACTTAATCGATGGCAAACACATTTCAATTACACATTCTTTTACCTATGCTGCCCTTATAATTAGCGATTATAATGTGGGTATTGACATCGAGATGCTGCGTGAAAAAATAATCCGTATTGCAGATAAATTCACCAATACACAAGAACAATTGTTTGCGGAAGCGGATTCCATTGCCGAAAAAGTCAAACAATTGACTGTTATTTGGGGAGCTAAGGAAGCCATGTATAAAATGTGTAATTCACGCAGTCTGAGTTTTAAGAGTCATATGCATGTATTTCCCTTTGACCTAGACGCTCAGCAAGGCCACTGTCAAGTAGTGTCGGAGGAATTCTCGCACGATTTCAATTTTCACTTCCTAGTGATTGATGGTTTTGCCTTGGTATATACCTTAGTTTAATTAAGGATTAAGACAATTGAATAAATCTTTTTATTAGTATATTCGCTTCGTATTAACTAAAAATGGTCAGGAATGGAAACAAATATTTTAGTAGCTCAGGCTACAGATTCGGAAAGAGCGCGCTTTTATAGAAAAACCTATACGCATTTGGCATTTGGTGTTTTTGCTTTTGTAATCATAGAAAGTTTGTTGCTTAAAATCGAACCTTTAGTTGATTTTATGCTTAACATGACCCAAGGATATTTGTGGTTGGTGATGTTAGGAGCCTTTATGGGTATCACCTGGTTTGCTCAAAAAATGACCTATAAAAGTGCCAATCCTAGTCAACAGTATCTCGGATTTGGCTTGTATATTTTAGCTCAAGCCTTGTTGTTTGTACCCCTAATTTATATGGCTATTTATTATTCTGGTGGTATGGAGTTAATCAATCAGGCGGCCATTTTGACTGGCGGATTGTTTCTTGGATTAACTGCGGTAGTCTTTTTGACAAAAACAGATTTTTCGTTTCTTAAATCAATAGTGACTATAGGTTTTTTCGTTGCCATGGGATTAATTGTAGCCGGAATGATTTTTGGTTTTGACTTGGGATTGTGGTTCTCTGGTGCCATGATTTTATTGGCTGCGGGCTCCATCTTATATTCAACCTACAATATAAAGAACGAATACAGTACCGAACAGTATGTTCCAGCCGCTTTGTCGTTATTCGCTTCCTTAATGTTGCTGTTTTGGTATATTTTAAGATTGTTGATGAGTAGAAATTAAAATAATAAGAATCTATGAACCGTATTTTCGAATGCGGTTTTTTATTATATAAAAAATGATTGACTTTTTTTTTGATGCCTATAAAGACACCTCTTGGACCCAGATAATCTTGGAGTTTGTGGTTTTTGTATTTGGGATAATAAGTGTTTGGTATGCGGGTAAAGAAAACATACTGGTCTATCCAACCGGATTGATTGCTACGGTTATAGCAGTGTATTTGTTGTTTTTAGCCGGTTATCTGGGCGAGGTGGTACTCAACGCTTATTATTCCGTGATGAGTTTATACGGTTGGTACAATTGGAGTAAGGTTGATGTTAATAAGCAAAGCCTAAAGATAAGTCGAACCAATACGAGAGAAAAGAAAATAGGAGTATTGATTTTTTTAGTCACTGTAGCGGTGGTTTATGGGGTTTATCGCGTTTTTGACTACGATATTCATCCAGAAAATTATATCGATATGTTAACCTCCGGAATCTTCTTTACCGGCATGTATTTTATGGCCTTAAAAAAGATTGAGAATTGGACTTTATGGATCATTGGAGATATTATCTCTATACCTTTATATGCTTATAGGGGACTGGGGATACTATCGGTACAATTTATTATTTTTACGGTATTGGCTATTCATGCTTATTTGGAATGGCGTACTATTTTAGAAAGGGAAAAATTAAACAAAAGTAGTAGTGAATAAAGAAAAACTATTGTCGGAACTTCAGTTTAAAGCCATTCGAAGTGGCGGAGCGGGAGGACAGCATGTAAACAAAGTGTCTTCTAAAGTGGTGTTGACGTGGGAGTTGTCCAAAACACAGGCGTTTTCGGAAGCGCAATTGGGGCGGTTGGAAGTGGCGTTGCGCAATCGATTGTCAAAAGAAGCCGTGTTGCAGTTAGAATGCGATGCTACTCGCAGTCAAATTCGCAATAAAGACGGGGCAATAGCGCGTTTTTTCTCGATAATAGAAACGGCCTTGATTAGAGAAAAGCCCCGAAGAGCCACTAAGGTATCGCGGAACGTAATTAAAAAACGAAAAGACAACAAACAGCAGTTGTCGCTAAAAAAAGCCATGCGTAGAAGACCCGATTTGGATTAAAAGTAAAGAGGAATCAATACAAAACAAAACACTAGTAAGTATGCTGCTTTTTAGTAATTCTTTCTAGTGAAAAAATTGGTGTTTTAAAGAATAACCAATACTTTTGCAACGTCTCAAAGGGGTGCCATAAAAGGCTGAGATTATACCCATAGAACCTGGACGGGTAATGCTGTCAAGGGAAAAAGAGTTTAACGTACTGTTGAACTCGCGGAATACCATGTGTAATTATTAATAATAAATAATTGCCCCTTTTATTTGTAAAAAACTTTTTTACGAATGAAAAAAACTTTTTTTTATCCATCTTTTGCTTTGGCATTATTGGCGTCGATTCCCGGAATTGCGCAAGAGAAAACACAAGTAGACTCTACAAAAGTAACTGCCTTAGATGAAATTTTAGTGGCGTCCATACGCGTGGACGACAAAACACCCATTGCTTATAGTAATTTGAGTAAAGAAGCTCTAGCCAAGAGAAATCTTGGGCAAGACATTCCTACTTTGATGAATTTTATGCCCTCTGTAGTGATGACTACCGATGCCGGTAATGGTGTAGGCTATTCGAGTATTCGCGTCCGGGGTAGCGATGCTTCTCGCGTTAATGTTACCTTAAACGGGATTCCTTATAATGACGGAGAGTCTCAAGGTAGTTTTTGGGTTAATATGCCCGATTTTGCTTCTTCGATTCAAAATCTTCAATTGCAACGGGGTGTTGGTACTTCAACTAATGGTTCTGCTGCTTTTGGCGCCAGTTTAAACCTGCTTACGGATTCCTATTCGTATAAGAGTAATGGGGAGATTTCTAACTCGTTCGGAAGTTACAATACCAGAAAACACACCGTAAAATTCAGCACAGGATTGATGAATGATCATTTTGAATTGGCTGGACGCTTGTCCAACATACATTCAGATGGTTATATTGATAGGGCTTCATCGGATATGAAATCGTATTTCCTACAAGGAACTTTTCTCGGTAAAACCACCTTGATTAAAGCCTTGGCATTTGGAGGTGATCAAAAAACGTATCAAGCTTGGAATGGTTTAGAGGATCCGGACAAACTCGAAAATGACCGCCGCTTTAATACATCAGGTGTGTATTACGACGATGCGGGAACCATGCGGTTTTACGACAACGAAACCGATAATTACAAGCAAGACCATTTTCAATTGCATTGGAACGAGCGTTGGTCAGAAAAATGGACGAGCAATGCGGCTCTTCACTATACTATAGGGAAAGGCTATTATGAAAATTATAAAGTCAACGGTAAGTTTGCAGAATACGGATTTAGTCCCATTGTAGTCGATGGTAAGGAAATTAAAAAAACGGATATCGTCCGCCAGAAATGGTTGGATAACGATTTTTACGGCTTTACTTTTTCGGTAAATTACAAACAGAAAAACCTGGATGTAATTGTTGGAGGGGCTGCAAATAGATACGAAGGCAATCACTTTGGAACGATACTTTGGGTTAAGCAACCGGTAAAATACGATTATAATCAAAAGTACTACGATGAGGATGCGGTTAAAACGGATATGAATGCCTACGCAAAGGCCACCTATCAATTCGCGCCAAAATGGAGTTTTTATGGCGATTTACAATTTCGAAAAGTACAGTATAAAGCCGATGGATTAGAGACTGGAAAGGTCAACGATACTTTTGATTTTTTCAATCCAAAAGCGGGAATCACTTTTCAAGCCAATAATGAAAATCAATGGTATTTTTCTTATGCTCGCGCTCATAGAGAACCCAATAGAAACGATTATAAAGATGGCACTCCAAAACCGGAAAAGTTAAACGATTTTGAATTGGGATGGCGGTATCATTCTGAAACGGCTTCGGTCAATGTTAATGCGTACTACATGCGCTACAAAGATCAATTGGTGTTAACAGGTGCCTTAAACGATGTAGGAGCAGCAATCCGAGAAAACAGTGGTGACAGTTACCGCCTTGGGTTGGAAATTGATGCAACAGTGCGCCTTCATAAAAAAGTATATTGGAACCCAAGTGTCACTATAAGCGACAATAAAAACATCAATTTCCACACCGAATGGGACGGAGGACTGGTGAATTTAGGAGATACTAATATTGCCTTTTCGCCTAGTTTTATTGCGGGCAATGTGTTGACCTATGTACCGATTAAAGGAATGAATATTTCGTGGTTAACCAAATTTGTTGGGGAGCAGTATATGGGTAATACCGATAGAGAAAAATCAAAGTTGGATTCATATTTTATCAACGATATCAGTATGAACTATGAGTTTCCTATAAAAGGATGGTTCCAATCTATAGGTTTGTCTGTTTTAGCCAATAATATTTTTGACGTGAAATACTTGTCGAACGGGTTTTACTACTCTTACGATGAAGAAACCAATGGAGGGCTAAGTACTGTGGAGGGTGCAGGATATTATCCTCAGGCTACGTTTAATGTTTTGGCGGGAATTACACTTAAATTCTAAAATAAGTAGCGAGTAGTGAGAAATCGCTTACTACTCGCTATTCACTAATTATAGACTTTAAGTACATCTCCCATGATGTCAATACGGTATTGCTTTAGGGGGTAGGTTGCGCCTTCGGATAAACCGGTAAACAACAAGTATTTTAAACCGTCGCACGGACATTCTGCGGAAACTCCTACGATTTCCATAGTCGAACAATCTTTTAGTTCGTGATTAGGACAGGCTACATCATAAGCCATATAGCCGCTTCCTGAATTAAATATAATTAAACCGCGAGCGCCGAGTGCTTCGCCAAAAACGCGAACAGCAGTTGATGGGTGTCTTAAGTTGCTATACTGAGGAAGGTTTAAATTTATGTTGACGGAAATCGGGTAGTCAGGTAAATAGGGATTGCGATTACTAGAACTATCTTTGGAACAGCCTAAAAATGAAATAGTAATAATAAACAATAGAAAAAGCTTTTTCATGATTAAAGAATTTGGAAAACAAATTTAATTATTTAACTTTGACAAAAATGATACAATTAGTAAATAATTAAAAATAGCGATTAAATAATATCTTCATAGAAAGAAATCCCGTTTCGATGGGATTTTTTCTATTTTATAAACCATGTAAATTATGAGTAAAATTTCGTATTATACTGCTGAGGGTTTGAAAAAACTAAGAGATGAGATTGAGCAGTTAAAGAGTGTGGAGCGTCCAAAAGCGTCGCAAGCAATTGCGGATGCCAGAGACAAAGGAGATTTATCGGAGAATGCAGAGTATGATGCAGCTAAGGAAGCGCAAGGTTTGTTAGAACTGAAAATTTCCAAATTGGAAGAGGTCAATGCCAACGCACGCCTTATCGACGAATCACAATTAGATGTTACCAAGGCTTTAGTCCTTTCAACCGTAAAGATTAAAAATCAATTAAACGGTATGGAAATGACTTATACTTTAGTAGCAGAAAGTGAAGCAGATTTGAAAGCTGGGAAAATTTCCGTAACTTCTCCTATCGGAAGAGGTTTGTTAGGGAAAACAGTTGGAGAAATTGCCGAAATTCAGGTTCCTAATGGAATTATGAAGTTTGAAGTGCTAGAAATTAGTAGAGATTAACTTAGAAAATTTAAGAGAGCTATGTCTATATTCACCAAAATCATTAACGGAGAAATACCGGCTTATAAAGTTGCAGAAGACGATCGTTTTTTAGCGTTTTTGGATATCAATCCAAACGCAAAAGGACATACGCTTTGTATTCCTAAAAAAGAAGTCAATAAGATTTTTGATATGGACGAAGAGGCCTATCTTGAATTGATGAAATTTTCTCGAAAAGTAGCCAAAGCCTTAGAACTTACCGTACCATGTAAACGTATTGGAATGGCTGTAGTGGGACTAGAAGTTCCTCATGTACATGTTCATTTGATTCCATTACAAGATATGGACGATATGCGCTTTGTAAAAAAAACATCTTTATCGGAAACAGAATTTGATGCCTTAGCCAAGGCTATTCAGCAGCATATAAATTAGTAGTTGAACTAATCAATTTTATAGAACCGCAAATAGTTGAGAATTATTTGCGGTTTTTATTTTTTATAAACAATACAAATTGTGGTGCCCTTTCCCAGTTCGGAGTGAGTCACTTTTATGGATCCGTTGTGATAAGATTCTACGATGCGTTTCGTTAAAGATAATCCCAGTCCCCAGCCTCTTTTTTTGGTGGTATAACCCGGTTCAAAAATGCGTTTGAATTGATTTTTAGCAATTCCCTTGCCCGTGTCCTTAATTTGAATTCGAATTCCTTTGTCGTTATCGTCAATAATAATATCAATAGCACCTTTGCCCTTCATGGCATCTATGGCGTTTTTAATCAGATTTTCTATTGTCCAACTGTGCAATATGGAATTCATAGGTATCATCAGTGCGTATGATGGAGCTTTAAAAGAGAATATAATTTGTTTGGAAACTCGGGAACGCAAGTAATCAAAAGCCATTTGTGTTTCGGTTACCACATCGCAAAGTTCTAAAACGGGTTTAGAACCAATTTTTGAAAATCGTTCGGCTATGGTTTGCAAGCGATGTACGTCTTTTTCAATTTCAACTACCGTTTCTTCGTTAACTTCATCCAGTCTCATGATTTCTACCCAGCCTAGTAAAGAAGATAGGGGTGTCCCTATTTGATGAGCTGTTTCTTTAGCCATCCCTGCCCACAATCGATTTTGTGTAGCCATTTTACTCGCACGATAAAAACTAAAAATCATCGCAGTAAAAAATATAAATATCAAGATTAAGGCGCCTGGGTAATATTTTAGTTTGGTGAGCAAAGAGGAATTTCCGTAATATAAGTATTGTTTTGTCTTGTCAAATTCAATAACAATGGGAGCGTTTTGGGATTTGAGTTTATTTAGGAATACGGCCGCTCTTTTGGGGTCTCTGGCAATTTGTTCTTCCACATTGACCATGTTGATAATGCTGTCCTTATCTGTAGTTTGTATAATGGGAATGGTATTGTTGGTGTTTAAAATTTGCAAAGGCAAGGCTAAGTCGGTATCGTTTAGATCGGCCTTATTTAACGTTTGTGAGGCTGTGGCCCAGATTTCCATTTTCAAGCGTTCCTCGTTCTTAAACGTCTGAAAAAAGGTAAAGGTATTCCAAAGTATTAAAACCAAAGTACCGAAGGCAGCTAAGATAAGAAGCCAACGCCAAGTATTGTTTTTGCTTGTAAAAAACATAAAAATCAATTTGACTTTAAAAGTAATAAAAAATTAGCGGCTTCTTTCAGTAAACTTTTTAATTACGAGCTAAAACTTACACTTATCAATGAAATTATAGATCATTTTTGTTATTTTTACCCTTTATAAAATTTAAGTAAATAAAGCATTTTTCATGAAAACCATAGACCCTAAAGATATTACAACAGTTCAACTGCAAGCGTATATGCAGACCGCAATTGGTCCCAGACCCATTGCTTTAGCAAGTACTATCGATGCTGATGGAAACCCCAATCTTTCGCCGTTTAGCTTTTTTAATATGTTTAGTGCAAACCCGCCAATTTTGATTTTTTCGCCTTCTAGGCGTGTTCGCGACAATACGTTAAAGCATACCTTGTTTAATGTTCAAGCAACGCAACAAGTGGTGATCAATGTGGTGAATTATGAAATGGTTCAGCAAACCTCTTTGAGTAGTACAGAATATAAAGATGGCGTAAACGAGTTTGAAAAAGCGGGTTTTACCATGTTGAAATCCGATGTTGTTGCCCCTTTTAGAGTAGCGGAAAGCCCGGTGCAATTCGAATGTGTTGTCAATGAAGTTATTGGATTAGGTGATCAAGGAGGAGCGGGAAACTTAGTAATCTGTGAAGTAGTTAAAATACATATCAACGAATCGGTTTTAAACGAACAAGGCGCTATTCAGCAAGATAAGTTGGATTTGGTGGCTCGAATGGGTGGAAACTGGTACACTCGTGCAAATGAAGGACTGTTTGAGGTTGAAAAACCGTTGACGACTTTGGGAATTGGTGTAGATGCGATTCCAGAAGAAGTTAAAAAAAGCCCTATCTTTAGCGGTAATGATTTAGGAATACTCGGTAATGTGGAGCAATTACCTAGTCGTGAATCCATACAAAGTTTTGTTTCCGAAAATCCGGAATTGCAACAACTGTTACTGCAGGGTGATCAAAACAAGAAATTGGAAAAAGCAAAAGAATATTTAATTGAAAATAATGTAACTTTGGCGTGGCAAACCATTTTAGCTCAAAAATAGTTTTTCACAAATCAATATAACGCGATAAAATTTAATACGATGGAAGTTTTAGGAAGAATTAAAGTAATCAACCAACCACAGCAAGTGAGTCAGTCTTTTAAAAAGAGAGAGTTGGTAGTAACAACAGACGAACAATATCCACAACATATCATGATTGAGTTTACTCAAGATCGTTGTGATTTATTAAATGCATTCCAAGTAGGAGAACCCGTAAAAGTATCGATTAATTTAAGAGGTAGAGAGTGGGTTAATCCACAGGGAGAAACCAAATATTTCAACTCAATCCAAGGATGGAGAATTGAAAAAGCTGTTGCAGAGCAACCGGCTGGTATGGCAACACCTCCTTCTATGCCTTCAGAGCCATTTGAGTCGGCTCCGAAATTTAATGAAGAAGAACACGACGATTTACCGTTCTAAAAATAAAAAGTGGCTATCTCAAAAGGATGGCCACTGGTTTTTATACTAGTTGTTTGTTAAGATGTATGTAGTTAACAAGAATCTTTTTTTTCCCGAAGTCACACAAACCCATGAGTCGGGAATTATCGCCTTGGGGGGAGATTTATCAACCGAACGGCTGTTGTTGGCGTACCGATCGGGAATCTTTCCGTGGTTTGAAGATGGGGAACCCATTACTTGGTGGGCACCTGATCCGCGCATGGTTTTGTTTTTACACGAACTCAAAGTGTCTAAAAGCATGCGTAATATTCTCAATAGGAACGAATTCAAGGTGACCTTTAACCGCGAATTCCGACAAGTGATTAATCATTGCCAAATAATCAAACGGCAAGGGCAAAACGGCACTTGGATTACCGACGACATGATTGAAGCCTATTGCGAATTACATGCGCAAAATCGGGCCCAATCGGTCGAAGTTTGGCAAAACGACCAATTGGTTGGTGGATTATATGGAGTTGACTTAGGCCATATCTTTTGTGGTGAAAGTATGTTTTCTCTCGTTTCTAATGCCAGTAAAGTGGCTTTTATTACATTGGTACAGCACTTGCAATTACATCAATACCAACTTCTCGATTGTCAGGTTTATAACGAGCATTTAGACAGTCTCGGTGCGCGAGAAATTCCGCGTACGCAATTCATGCAGTTACTTAAGAATACAAACCTTTTCTAGCGAAATTCCCGTAAGGCTGAATTGTATTCCTATTTTTCTGTTGTTCAAACTACTAGAGGAAAAGTGTTAACCGTGTCATTTTTGTTGTATACGCCAATTATGCGGTGTTTTTTTTATTAAAACAATCATTATAATTATTTTTTAGTCATAAGATATCTAAAAAATTAATAAATAAATTGTATTTTTTAGATACATTAATATTTAAATGCTTGTTTTTAAAATTTCCATTAATATATTAATTGCCTGATTATTAAAAGGTTGGGTTTTTTTCAAAGCAGTTAAAACTGCTGTATTTCTTGTTTCTTTATTTGGATACAATTATTTTTAGTTTATCAATTTTTAAAAACTTTGAAATTGAATGAAGTTGTTTATGATATTACTTTTTCAGAAGTAAGTAAATTAGGCTTAAATCCTCCTTTTGAGAAAAAAGCAGTTTTAGAATTTCTGAATAGACTCCAGGTATTTGAGAACCTTAGAAGTGATCAATTTTATGAAACCATGTATAAATTTGATAATGTGGAAGAGGCTGAGCGTTTTAAAATGATTTCGAATAGTTATAAGGGAGTTTTTAATGCGGATATTCCCGCGAACCAGTTTGCTGCGTACTCTATTGAAATCGAACATGCTGTGTCAAAAGATGCTCAATTATCGCAACAGACTAAAGATGTCTTGTTGTTTGAAATGGCCACCTACAGATATGGTTATAAATTTTATTCAACAGTATTTGAATAGGTTTGACTTGTAATTATTAACTGATGAGGCTACTTCAGTAGCCTCATTTTAAATATGGTGTTGTATGAGATTTTTTTATGTTTGGTTATTTTTGGGGCCTATTATTTTATATGGTCAAGAGGAGTCTGAAGGTCGTGTTTTAGATGATATTGTTATTTCTGTTGACAGTCAGAAAGACAAGAAGGAATTGACAGCAATCTTAAAAAACAGTTATAAGTTGTACGATGCTGATAATTTTTTTGAATACGATACTTTTAGCTCAGAAAACAATAGTGCTGGGCGCTTGTTAGAGTCGGACAAAGGTTTTTTTAAAAAGAACTCCTTCTATAATATGGTGTTGCTGGTGTCGGAGGCAGAGGCGGAATACGATATAAGTGATTCGGTTCCTTTTGTCAGTTTGATGAAGTACCATTATTTTATGTTTAGTAGTAAAAGTAATTTTAAGTTGCTTTTGAAGGCAATAGACCGACACAAGGTTCACAGGGTAGAGGACGTTTTTTATTTATATGATGACGATTGGAATTACAAAGTTGTTTTTGAGGTCGATTTAGAAAATCGGGTATTGACAAGGTTTGTTAATAACGGTGTGATTTTTAATGAGTTTGAAGTGGGCGACAACTTTTTTTTTAAGAGAGACAGTCAACTTGTGGAAAGGGCGTTGAGTATAAGCTATGAATATAACGGAAAGTTAGTCGAAAAGGAGGTTGTAGCTGAAGAGCTGTATGAATTTAAAAGCACAAAAAAGAAAGTGTTTAAAAATATAGACATCAAGAAGAATAATAATATAGTGATACAAACCACTCATACCATGTCTGAAAAAGTGCAGTTAGGAGCGAAATTGCAAATGAAATATAGAAAATTTTAATTTAGGATCTGTTAAGCAGTCAGTGTTCCTTTTTACTAAAAGGGAGTGACTATTTTTATAAAAAAGCGGGTTTAGATTTCCGTGTTAATTGATTTTTTCTTCGTCAAAGCATCTACAACGACAGCAATGGCGCCATCTCCGGTAACATTACAGGCAGTACCAAAACTATCCATAGCGATATACAGTGAAATCATTAAGGCCTGACTTTCATCGTTAAAGCCGAGCATTTTTGCAATGATACCGATGGCGGCCATAATGGCTCCTCCAGGTACGCCTGGTGCGGCTACCATAGCGATTCCCAGCATACAGATAAACGCAGCAAAAGCGCCAAATTCAATCGGTTGCCCTTGCAAAAGCATTAAAGCGATAGCGCAAGCGACAATTTTTAAAGTACTTCCTGCCAAATGTATGTTCGCTGCTAAAGGGATTACAAAACCAGCTATTTTTTCAGAAACGCCATTTTTAAGTGTTTGCTGTAGCGTGATAGGAATAGTAGCGGCAGATGATTGGGTTCCCAGTGCTGTAAAATAAGCGGGCATCATGGTAATCAATAATTTAAAAGGATTCTTTTTAGCGATAATCCCGGCTATAGAAAACTGAATCAGTAGAAGTAGAATATGCAATGCGAATATAACGCCGATGATTTTTACAAAAACCTGAATAATTGAAAAAACCTGTCCGGTATAAGACATGTTTAAAAATATTCCGAAGATAAATAGGGGAAGTAGTGGGATAATTACTTTATTGATGACACTTGTTATGATCACTAAAAAATCGTCAAAAGCATTTTCAAGGGTAGAGTTATTTAATTTGGAGATCCCAATACCTATAATGAAAGCGAGTACAAGGGCGCTCATCACATCCATGATTGGTGCGAATCCGATGGTGAAATACGGCGTTAAATCCGATACTTTATCAGTGATATTTAATTGCTGTGTCTGCGTAGCAAGCAATTCTGGAAAGATATTTATACTCGCAAAATAGGTGGTGAATCCGGCAAAAAGCGTCGACCCATATGCTATAGCGACAGTCATTACCAACAAGCTTCCAGCACCCTTGCCTAATTTACCGATTGCAGGCACAACGAGGCCTAGGATGATTAACGGTATAATAAAAGATAGAAACGAGCTAAAAATAGCATTAAAACTCGCAAAAACACGACCAATGGCTTCAGGTGTGAAAAGTCCGAATACAATTCCTAGGGTAATCGCTATGATAATTTGGAAAAGGATGTTTTTGCTTAAGTTTTTCATTGCGTAAGTATTAAGTGCGTAAAAATAGACTTTTTTATTTAAATCGCGTAAGGACAGCTTAGAGGATTTCTTTATTCGCAGCTTGGTTTGGAACTCATCGGTACTATGCATGGCGTCTAATCGTATTTACATATCAGCGCATAGACATAAAAAAGCCTTTAATCTTGCGACTAAAGGCTTTAATATAAATAGGTGTGCTTTAGATTATCCTAGAGCAGCTCTTTTGAATCCAGTGATAACAAGAGTAGGATCAACCGTTTTGATATAAGCAGCAACGCTCATAGAACCGTCTTTGATATAGTCTTGGTTAACTAAAGTATTGTCTTTGTAGAAACGTTGGATTTTTCCTTTAGAGATGTTTTCCAACATCGCTTCAGGTTTTCCTTCCGCTCTCAATTGCTCTTTAGCAATTTCGATTTCTTTGTCAATAATTGCTTGATCAACACCAGCTTCGTTTAAAGCGATTGGGTTCATGGCAGCAGCTTGCATAGCTACGTTTCTTGCAGCTTCTTCAGCTCCTTCTACATTAGCAGAAAGGGAAACGATAGTAGCGATTTTATTTCCAGCGTGGATGTAAGATCCAACGAAAGTACCTTCTAATCTTTCGAAAACAGTAATTTCAATTTTCTCTCCGATAACTCCAGTTTGCTCGATCAATTTGTCAGCAACAGTCATTCCGCCAAAGTCAGAAGCCAAAAAGTCTTCTTTTGTATGGAAAGCCAAAGCGTGGTTAGCTAAATCAGTAGCTAATTTTACAAATCCTTCGTTTTTACCTACGAAATCAGTTTCACAACCTAAAGTGATAACAACACCCGCTGTTTTATCTGCATTAACGATAGCGATAGAAGCCCCTTCAGTAGATTCTCTATCTGCTCTGTTTGCAGCAACTTTTTGTCCTTTTTTACGTAAGTTTTCAATTGCTAAATCGAAATCTCCGTCAGCTTCAACTAACGCTTTTTTACAGTCCATCATTCCGGCACCTGTAATTTGTCTCAGCTTGTTTACATCTGCAGCAGTAATATTTGCCATTTTAAAGTCTTGTGTTATGTGTTAATAAAAAAAGTCGTTATGGATAGTTGTCTACAAAAGTATACATCCATCAGCATAACGACTTTATGATACTGTTAAATTATTATTCTTCAGTAGAATTAGCTACTTCTGGAGCTGGAGCCGCTACAACTGGTTGATCGTCTTTTTCTGTTTTTCTTTCAGAATGACCTTCAATGATTGCGTTGGTTACTAAAGATAAAATTTTATCGATTGATTTAGAAGCATCATCATTTGCTGGGATTACATAATCAACTTGACGTGGGTCAGAGTTGGTATCAACCATAGCGAAAATTGGAATGTTTAATTTCTGAGCTTCTTTAATTGCGATGTGTTCAGCTTTGATATCTACAACGAAAAGAGCAGCTGGTAGACGAGTCATGTCAGCAATTGAACCTAAGTTTTTCTCTAATTTCGCACGTAAACGATCAACTTGTAAGCGCTCTTTCTTAGAAAGAGTTAAGAAAGTACCGTCTTTCTTCATTCTGTCGATAGAAGCCATTTTCTTAACAGCTTTACGGATAGTAACAAAGTTAGTCAACATACCACCTGGCCATCTTTCAGTGATGTAAGGCATGTTTGCTGCAGCTGCTTTTTCAGCTACGATGTCTTTTGCTTGTTTTTTGGTAGCTACGAATAGTATTTTTCTACCTGATGCTACAATCTTTTTCAAAGCTTCATTAGCTTCTTCGATTTTTGCAGCTGTTTTATATAGATTGATAATGTGAATACCATTACGCTCCATATAGATGTAAGGAGCCATGTTTGGATCCCATTTTCTAGTCA
>JBEBUC010000011.1:0-106954 GCA_040393465.1 Flavobacterium sp.
AATCGATATACCTGCAGATGTAATTTCAAATTTCCAAGAGATTATTGACAATACTTCGGTAACCAATATCTTGAATTCATTCCTAAAAGCAGTTGAAGGAAACGTTACTTACGACGGAACCAACTTCCATTACACGGACGTAAACGGTGTTGACCAAACAATCAGCATAGAAAACTTGGTTAAAGCAAATGAAAGCGTAACAACCTTAACTAAAAATACGGACGGTACTTATACCTATGTAAGTGAGGATTTAACTGGAACGGTAATCGATATACCTGCAGATGTAATTTCAAATTTCCAAGAGATTATTGACAATACTGAGGTAACGAACATCTTAAATTCATTCCTAAAAGAAGTTGAAGGAAACGTTACTTACGACGGAACCAACTTCCATTACACGGATGCAAGTGGTATTACCCAAACAATCAATATCGAAAACTTGGTTAAGGGGAGCGAAACGGTAACTACGTTAGCACTGGATGTTAACAAAGGCAAATTGATTTATACTAATGAAAGTGAGCAACCTAATGAAATTGATTTAGCTCCACTTGTTCAAGAACCTTGGTTTGGTAGCGTATCAGGTATTGGTGCCGTTTCGAATACAGAAAACATGTACACTCAAGCTTGGGTAGGTATTGGGTTTACTGAACCTTCGGATGTTCCAAATGAGAAATTACGTGTTAACGGTACCATTACTACGGTAAGTAGTTCTTATGCGGATTATGTTTTTGAAGATTATTTTGATGGTTTCTCAACTATAAAATACGATTACAAATTCAACGATCTAGAAACGGTTGCAAACTTTATTAAGACCAACAGACATTTACCTGGAATCACTCCGATTGGAGATTTGGAACAGACAAGTGCAGGGTATTCGTTCAACGTTTCGGAACTGGCTATTCAGTTGTTAGAGAAAACGGAAGAGTTGTACTTACACGTTATTGAACAAAAAGCAGCTACGGAAGTGAAAGACGAAGATTTACAATTACAAGTGATCAATCAACAGAAAACCATTGAAGAGAAAAATCTTCAAATACAAAAATTGGAATCTGATAATCAATTGATTCATGACCGTTTGGATAGATTGGAATCCCTACTGTCTAAATAGTAATAGTATTTCAGAATTATATGTTCATTGAATAGAGATGTTTGGTACTCCTACAGTCAAATGAGTAGTGCACTATAGTTTACCAGACATCTACTTGTAAAACTAAAGCAGTAAGTAGGGTAATTGTTTCTACTTACTGCTTTTATAACTATTCAAGAATCGTACAAAGGAAGTATAAGTATTCTTATCTGACGGTTTGTTGGGCTACATAGCCACAAAATCACCATTTAAATTAGTAGTAAGAAATGAAAAAAAAACTATATATACATGCAGTAATTTTATTGTGGGTCACGTCGAACTATGCGCAAAGTGTACCTATAAATTCAAATAGTGGAATGTTTTATGTGTCGCCGGAAACAGTCGTTGTTTCGGTTACGAGTTTGGAAAACTTTTCAACTGGGGAAATTTATAACGATGGTGATTTTTATATGCGGTCAAATCTTCATAACGATGGGGTATTTTCTTTCTCCAAAAAACGTACATCAGGATATACGGTATTTGAAAGTTCAAGTAAAGCAGAGCAACTGATTAGTGGTGATAAACCGACTGATTTATACGATGTTCTATTTAATAAATTAAATACGGTAGGAGATATTGAACTGAAAAATCAGTTGTCTATTTCTGGAACAGCAAATTTTCACCAGGGCATTTTACGAATTCAAGAAGAAGAAAGGGCAACGATTCATTTTCAAAAGGGATCAAAGGCAATTAATGCCTCGGACAAGAGTTATGTAGAAGGCAAGGTCTTAAAGATTGGAAACCACGATTTCGGTTTTCCTGTTGGGAAAAAAGGACATTATGGTTATGCCGGTATGGCGGCGCCTAAAAAAACACTAACGGCTATACAAGCAGAGTATTTCTATGCCAATTCGAATGATTTAGCTTCACATAAATTAAAAACCGGAGTTATTGAAGTGATTAACGACCAAGAATATTGGGAAATTAAAAACACGAACAACGATGAAATGGTTGTACTCACGCTCGGGTGGAATGGAAAAACTATAGCACCCTCTTTTTTGGAAAACGAAGCGAAAGGCTTAGGTATCGTTCGCTGGGATAACGAGGAAAAGTTATGGATACCTGAAGGGGGAATTGTGGATTTGGGAAATAAAACCGTAACGCTTCCGGTGGCGGTGAGCAAATACGGATTATTTACTTTGGGAAAATTGAAAACCGATTTGATTTTATCTGGGGATGTGGTGATTTATAATGCGGTTTCAGCAAATGGTGACGGAAATAACGATTATTTCAGGATAGAAAATTTAGATCGTTTTCCCGATAATAAAGTAACCATTTTTAATCGCTGGGGTGTATTGGTATACGAAACGACAAACTATGGTGCTCACGATAATGTTTTTAGAGGAATCTCGGAAGGTAAGGGTACCCTTAAAAAAGGGGAAGGTTTGCCAACGGGTACTTATTACTATATTTTGGAATACGACTACAAAGACCAAAATGGAAGTAATAGAATTAAGAAAGCAGGGTATTTACATTTAGAGAATAACTAAAACATAGGAAAGATGATTATAAAAAAACTATATAAATACATAGGTGTGTCCATGCTTATTTTAAGTCCTATCGCGTCTGTTTTTGCACAACAAGATTCACAGTTCACTCAATACATGTATAACACCACCAGCGTGAATCCCGCTTATGCAGGATCGCGAGGAGTAATGAGTGTATTTGGAAATTATCGTACACAATGGGTTGGTTTGGACGGAGCGCCTAAAACAGCGTCTCTATCCGTGCATACGCCATTGGGGACTTCAAAACTTGGATTAGGTGTTTCGTTTTTAAATGATCAAATCGGGGCTATGGATGAAAATACTTTGGCAGTAGATTTGTCCTATTCGGTTGATTTAAATCGCAATTATAAATTGTCTTTTGGACTAAAGGGAAGTGCTAATTTATTAAATGTTGATTATACCAAATTAAACATTTACAATCCCAATGATATCTATTTTCAAGAGAATATAGACAATCAATTTACGCCCAATATTGGGGCGGGGGTTTATTTGCATTCCGACAAAGCCTATTTGGGTTTTTCTGTACCTAATTTCTTAGAAATGGAGCGTTATGAAGAGCACAGTGTTTCTACAATGAAACAAAAGATGAACTATTATTTAATGGGGGGATATGTTTTTGATTTGAGTTCTCAATTAAAATTCAAACCCGCTTTTTTGGCCAAAGCCGTTTTAGGTGCTCCGGTGCAAGTGGATGTAACTGCCAATTTTTTAATCAATGAAAAACTTACTTTAGGTGCTGCCTATCGATGGGATGCTGCGGTTAGTGCATTAGTTGGTTTCCAAATTAGCGATGGTTTATTTATAGGCTATAGTTATGATGCCGATACCACCAAATTGGGAAATTATAATTCAGGATCCCACGAAGTTTTTATGCGATTTGAATTGTTCAATCGCTTTAATCGCATTACCTCACCGAGATTTTTTTAAAGAGAAATTATGAGACAACAATTATACTCCATTGCATTAGGTGCTTTTTGCCTACTTTCATTAAGTATAAGTGCTCAAGACAGTCGAGAGCAACGGGCAGATAAAAAATACGAGTCCTTAGCGTATATTGATGCTATTAAAATATAAGAAAACATAGCCAATAAGGGCTGTTTAACATCAAATCTGTTAGAAAAATTAGGTAACTCGTACTATTTTAATGGGAACTTTGAACAAGCAAACACCTGGTACACCAAATTATTTGAACTATAATACAACGGAAGTAGCGGTATTGCTACCCAACTGTAAAGGAAGTACTCAAACGGACTTTGGATTAGAAAAAAACCGAGTTATAGTTAAAGAAGGGGATGATTTGTTTAAAGTGTTAAAGTTAGAACCGATTTACTTCGATTTTGACAAGTCAGAAATTCGTAGAAATGCGGCAATCGAACTGGCCAAAGTAGTGGCTGTGTTAGAAGATTATCCATTGATGAGTATCGATGTTCGTTCGCATACCGATAGTCGTGGAAAAGATACCTATAACTTGAAACTATCAGATGATGGAGCAAAAGCTACTGCAAAATGGATTGTCGAACAAGGAATCAATCCAAACCGAGTTCTAGGACGAGGATATGGCGAAACTCAATTGCTCAACCATTGCGCAAACAATATTAATTGTTCTGAAGAAGAACACCAGAGTAATCGCAGAAGTGAGTTTATAGTCGTCAAATTATAAATAGAGGAGGGGGAGGCTGGTGTGCTGCTTATGATTGGTTTTTTGCAATTCTCCAATCGTAACAGCATACCCTAGCTACCCTTTATTTCTAAAACAAAGCCCAAGCCCAAGTACTTCCTTATTGGTGATGGTTCTAAAGTGGAACGGTATTTAATAGAACTGGGTTATTTTCAGGGCTAAATATATTCGTATTCAGTTAATTACTAAAAACAACATTGAGCTTAAAATTAAGGCTTAAACAAGCTTAAAATTTGTTCTGATACAAAACAATAAAACACTGTTGATTTATTGTTTTACAATCCTATTTTTTTTGATTATATTTGTATTACTTAGTTTTAGTTATGATTTTGTCAATTTTTGTTATAAATTATTCGTTTTTTTTAGAATTATAAAAGTGTTACTATATGCAACAATTTAAAGTGATAAGTTTCAAGGGGTTGAAATTACTTTATCTACAGGAGATAATAAAAATTGCAATTCTTTTTTTTGCTATTCAATTGTTGTTAGTGTATTTAAACGTTAGTCTATACATTAGTTGTATTTATTGCCCTTTAATTTTCTTGTATAAAAGAAATGTGAACCACCGATTTATTAATGATCATAATTACTTATTAATTTATATACATATTTTTTTCTATTTATTAGTAGTTACCTTGTCCCTTTTAGGTTATGATCGTTTGTTTTTATGGGGTACTCTTTTGTATTTTTTGGTATATGCTGTATTAATTAATTTAGAATTGCGCAAACCATCTCAAGTGGCTTATTTTCGGAATTCCAAACATTTAATCAGCCTGTTTATATATTTTATTATTTTAGCTATATGTGTTTTTGTACTGCGCTTGGTCGAAGATTATTACGGAAGGATATTTAGTTTTTCAACACGATTTATAATAATGGGTGCTTTAGTAATGAATATTCTATTTTCAATTGTTAGTTTAATTTCGCTACGAAGAGTAGAATTTGAAAGTACCGATGAAAAAGCCATGGATATAAACAGTGAATTGGGACTGCTCATATTGGATTTTTTTAACAATTCGAAAGCTTATCTTAAACCAAATTTCACCATAACGAATCTAGCGACTAGTTTAGATGTACGTAAAGAAGCTGTTTCGGAAGTAGTAAACCGAGAGATGAAAATAAGTTTTTACAACCTCGTAGCAAAATATCGCATTGAATATGCAAAACAAATTTTGCTAACTCAAGAACACATGACAATTGAATCGATTGTTGACCAATGTGGTTTTCATTCTAGAACAACCTTTAACAAATATTTTCTGAAATATGTAGGTGTTAAACCTTCGGAATTCAGAAAAGCACATCTGACTAAAATTGAAAAGTTAAACTAACCGAATGGAAGACTATATAGACATCCTGATTTTGACTGGAGTAATCATTTTGGCATCTGCTACGATCTTTACAAGCAGACTTTTTTTTAAAAAAAGCAGACTTTTTAAACTACAAAGCGTTTATTTATTATTTATTATTTTTCATAGTGTCTATGCCATAGTTTTTAGAAATAGTGATTTTGTTTTTCTCAATATAGGAGCACCATTTAGTCTTTTTTATGCTCCTTTTTTTTACAGTTGCGTACTCGCCTTAATACATGGCGAAGAGTTTAGAATAAAACCAATGCTCATTCATTTTATATTGGGATTTATATTTTTATTTGTCTTTATAGTGTTTTCTATACAAATGGAAGTTTTAAAGCCGTATTTGAACTATTATTTTATAACGCTGTATTCTTGTACTTGTATACAACTTGTTTTATATGCAGTATTAACTTATTTAAAGTTCAATAAAGAAATAAAAGACGCTAAAATGATTTCTTTTATGAACCAATCCGTGCTTATTATGATTGTAAGTACTTTGGTATTCTCAGGCTTGATTTTACGAGATAAATCGGAAAGGCTCAATTATATTAATGGATTTTTGGTCTATCTAATAATGCTTCTTATTGTTATTGTGATTTTTAGATTCAACTTAATAATCTTACAAAAGAAGGTCCGTTTTTATAAAAAGGATCACAAAGAGGAATTTTTTGCTATCGGTAAAAAGAAGACAACTAAGTTTGGAAAATATTATAAATCTAAATTAAGTGATAAGGAACTGGAACGAGATATTGAAGTATTAAATATTGTATTGAATAAAGAAATTTATTTGCAATCGGACTTAACCTTAGAAATATTGGCTAAAAAGCTAAAAATACCAGCACATCAATTGTCTCAAGTTTTTGCGAAGGGACTCGATTCTAATTTTAATAAAACGATTAATAGTTATCGGATTCAATATGCCATAGTGCTGCTTCAGGATACTGAAAATAAGGAAACTATTGAAGAAATTGGACTTAGAAGCGGTTTTAATTCAAGAGCCTCTTTCTATAGAGCGTTTAATGCTACTATGAATATGACACCCTCCGAATATAAAAAACGCTTAGAAACGGACATATAAACCTTCTTAATTGAATCTAATATGGTCGTTTCGATTTTAGCTTAAGATTTAGTGTTTGTGTTGTAAAAAAAATCATATAGTTTTCTATGCCATTTCCTTCATAGGTAGTCGTCATACACCTGCTCTATAGCGCCACCCAATTCCATGAATTCTTAGATTCATAAACCACTTTTATATAACATTCCAGTCAACGCTTTTATGTATATAAATATGTTTTTATAAGTTGCACTATGCGTTTTCCACTTTTATTATTGTACAGGGTTTATATATCGATAGCGTCAAGCCATTAGCGCTAAGTTTGTTTTTTTTGGAAAGAGGTTTTCCATTCAGCTACTTTGATGCCCCTTTTTTTTGTAAGTGGGTCTAATTGGCTTAGTTGGCCAAGACTTGAGTGCTAGAAATAGTAATGGACGTCATTTTTTTGGAGCTATTTTCATTGTCGTATATGGTTTTTTTGCCCCGTTTTACCGAACCAGTGACTGGGAAATAAAATACGATAATGTAGGGTTATACGGTATTTCTAGGATACAGTTGTTTTTAGATGCTGTTGTAATTTATAGACGTTTACAAGAATGGATTACCGTACAAATTTATGCTTTTACTAAATTTAAAAATTGTGATTTTACAATGAACAGCAGTGGTTTTATAGCGCTGATATTCAAGAGCCTGCTAAATAAAAGGAGTTATGTCGATAGCACGGTCATCTATGTATTCATGCTTTTGATTGTTTTAATCGTGTTTAGATTCGATATATTGGTTTTAGCGTATAGTTAGAATACAGACAAAGCGCGTTTTACAACACATAAAAAAAGTAAGATGAAATATGGGTCAGTTGCTGATAACTATTAATGATTTTGGCTCTTTAAAATAGGTGTAATCTAATATAGAGGTATAAAATAGGAATAATTATTTGGATATTTCAAACAAAAGCATCTAAAAAAAGTGTATTTGAATTCAAGTTTTAATAAATAAATAATGATTGAATCAAGCAGGCTGCAAAATTAATTGAAACGGACAATTTGGATGTTACCATCATTTAAATTGGGTTTTTAAATGAATTCAATTCCACGACTATTTTTTAGAGAAATTTTAATAAAAAGTATCGTTGTACTCCAACAGAGTACCGAAAAATCAAACCAAATCAAACCAAATCAATTTTTGAACATTCGACTTACTATTTCGTTTGTTGTTGTTATCTCGGGCCGTTTTATCGAGTTATTGGTACTGGTTCCTTTCGGAGTTTCGAAATTCAGTATAAACGGGCTTTTCCTAAATGTACAATTGCTTCACATTCCTGGACTGTCTATCAATCCAGGAATATGAGTATTTAGTAACGACGAAATTCCTTTAATTTGCGACATAAAGAATTGTTTAATAAGAAATCTTTAACAATTATAATTGAAATAATTTAATGTCGTGCAAACAAAAATAATACCGTTAACCGTTTTATTGTTTTTGGAGTAGTTTAAGTTATTCTCAAGTGGGTGTTGGAATTGTAGTTTCCAACGAATCTGTACAGATGGATATCGTTTCGCCGAATCGCGAGATGTTAATTCCCCGGGTTTACTTACAGAGTTTAGAGATACCGAAACCATAGAAAAAGGAAAAGTAGAAACATTACAGCGGGGTATTATTATTGGTTTAATATGACATAGGTTAAGATTATTAATTCTACAGACTTAAGCGATGTAAACAACACGATCAATAGGAACTTCAATATCAGTAACGATATTTTGAATCTTACGGATAGTGATGGTCATGTGGTTTTCGTTGCCTTGTCAGATATAAATTTACCCGATATAATAACGACGCTGACTAAAAATGAGAATAAAACCTCTACGTATAAGAACGAGAATAACGTGGAAGTAGTATTGGATCCTACTCAGGTTATGATCACGTATTTAGACGGTATTTACACATTTAATAATGCTTCGGGGATATCTTATCAACCATGGATACCAATTCAAGTCAATTTATTTATAACAATATAAATTTTGGACTTCTGGCTTCAAATGTTCAGGCTACTATAGCTGTATTAGAGATGTTGGTGTAATGCAGTATTGTGTCAAAATGGGAGGATAAGTGACGTCCAAAATATTTATGAATATTATATTTAAACTCAAAGATTAATAAAAAACAGCTACTCATATAGTTTTTAGCTGTGTTTAGTGCAGCTAACGGCGTTTGCACAGACAGCTCCTATAGCGGTTTTCCCCTATGTCAACGACTTAAAAGAACGCTCAATTAAAGATGTTACGGTGCAAGCCAATGAAGACGTTAAATTTATTACTGATGGTATTGCCGTTAACTTCAGTAGAAGCCAGAAGAAAAGGAACTGTAGTGAAATTTATGTTGTGTAGATTCAGCAACTTGTTTTATAGTGGATTGTTATGATGTTGATATTAGAACTTTATCATGGTTACGATAATAGGAAAAAATTTAAAACGCAAAAAACCAAGAATAAGATGTTATATAAAAAGTGTATCAGATTATTAGATTGTCGGACAGTTTGCAGTTATGAGTCTTTTAGTAGCGACACTTTCAATTAATTTCGCCGAGTAAAGAATTAATAATTACGGTAAGGAGGGTGTAATAATGGTTAATTCTTTTATAAAAACCAATTTGCTACTCCGATAGTAAGTAGGGCTTCTCCAGTAAAAATCCCGTTTTTTGGATCTACTTCAGTTTTGCATTGTTATGTAATGTATTATAGGGATGTGGTATTCGAAGACGTTCCAGTAAGTCCATTAGGTATTTTGATATGCAAGGTAAAAGTTAACGCACAAACCAACAGCAATCCAAGAGATTTTATGAACATCATTTTAGTAGTTAAATAAATTTTAAATAAATATATATGAAACATAATTTTACAGCAAAGAAATACTCTTTTTTCTTTGTCCTTTTTTATATTTTTTGTACCACCTCAACTAGTTTCGCACAACAAACCGGTTGTCTTAACGATTTTGATTGTGACGGTATTATTGATGCCTTAGATGTTGATGACGATAATGATGGTATCTATGACCATGTAGAATCTCCTAATTGTTTTTATTTGGATAAAAAAGTACACGAAACAGGGGATAGAGGAGCTTTTTGGGACGTTACGACTACGGTGTCGTATAGATCTGGAAGTCCAGACTTATTAATTGATGGAACAACACAAGGAATGAGCATTCCTATACGGACAGCTATAACTAATGAAGAAATTTTCAGATTAAGTTTTAAACCACTTTCGACCATTGAGTTTTCGGAAATTATATTGAGATTTGATGCATCAGGATTTTTCTCGACTACTACTCGAGTAATTTTACAAGGTTCTCAAGATGGAATCGATTGGAGTGATTTAACGGAAAGAATAGTGCCGCTATCACATGCTTCGGTGCCAATTTCTGTGACAAAAAATCAAGGGCCTTATAGGGTGTATCGCGTACTGGGAGTTCAAGGAATTGCTGCTAACGCAGCGGGAAGAACATTGACTGAAGTAACAGCTATAGTTGGGGGTAGCTATATGCCTTCATTGTTTCCAAAACCAAATTGTGTCGATGAGGATAATGATAACGACGGTATGCCAAATCATCAAGATTTCGATGGGGATGGAGACGGAGGATCAGATGTATTAGAAGTTGGTTTTTCTGATGATGATAAAGATGGAATGTTGGGTATAAGTCCAGTAACTGTAAATCAATTTGGTGCTGTAACATCAGCAACTGGGTATTCTTTGCCCACTGCCTATTATAAAATTGCAGCTGTAAATGCTACGGTAGATAGTGATGGAGATGGTGTTGCCGATATGTACGATATTGACGACGATAATGATGGAATCTATGACCATTTTGAATCTCCGAGTTGTTTTTATTTCAAAACAGCTTATGAAACTGGGCAACGACACGATGTGTTGAATGTAAGTACAGACTTAGTTTATACTACTGGAAATCCTGATATGTTAATAGATGGATTAACAACTACTGGAATTCTAATACCCGTAGGAACTGCTTTGACAAATAAAGTAATCGTGAGTTTATCTACTAAATTGACTTCTGGAGTAGAATTATCTAGTCTTTCACTTCATTTCAGTACGGGAAACGTTTTTACTTCGGCGAAAGTTGTTTTGCAAGGAACTAAAGACGGTGTAGTATGGGAGGATTTAACCGAAATTTTGACACCGAGTACAGCCGCTGTAGTTTATATTCCTATTACGAAAAACCAGGATACTTATGGGAAATATCGTTTATTAGGAACGGCAGGTACTACTAAAGAAGTGTCGATTAATGAAATTACCACAACTATTGGTAAACATATGTCTTCGTTATTTCCAAAATTAAATTGTGATAACGAAGATATAGACAGGGATGGTAAACCAAATCATCAGGATCTCGATACGGATGGGAACGGTGCTTATGATGTAATAGAAGCGGGATTTGAAGATGAAGATCACGATGGAATATTTGGTATAAGTCCTGTCACTGTAAATCAATTTGGTGAAGTGTTATCTAATAGAGGCAATGTAATTCCTTTAGGTTTTTACAAAACCGCAGCATTTGATTTGAGAAAAGATTTCGATGGAGATGGGGTTGTAGATCTTTTTGATGTCGATGACGATAACGACGGTATCTATGATCATATCGAATCACCCAATTGTTTTTATATTAATCCAAGTTTCTATGAATTCGGGGATCGAAGAGAGTTACTAGATGTATCGACAACTTTACCTTTTATAGGGGGTGACCAAAATCTAGTGATAGATGGTTATAACACGGATCTTAGCGGTATTAGGATAGGTGCGGTTACACCTTTAACGGGGCAAGAAATAATAAGGCTAACCACAAAATTGGCAAAGGGAATTGAGTACAAGTCGATTTCATGTGCGTTTAATGCAACAGCATTTTTTACAACCAGTTCGAGAATTCTCATACAAGGTTCTCAAGATGGAAACACTTGGACCGATTTAAGTGATGTTTTAACTCCTCCAACAACGGCTGTGGTAACCATGAATATTACTAAGAATCAGGGGGAGTATCGTATATATAGGTTATTGGGAATGGGAGGTACTACTGGTACTGCCGATAAAATTATCACAGAAGTAACAGCAAACGTTGGCACGTTTATGCCGTCTTTATATCCAAAAATAAATTGTATAGGTGAGGATGTGGATAACGATGGTAAACCGAATCATCAAGATTTAAATTCCGATGGAGATACGTGTAACGATGTTATCGAAGCTGGTTTTCTGGATTTGGATCGAGATGGTATATTGGGAACCAGCCCGGTTACCGTAGATCAATACGGTAGAGTAATTACCGAAACGGGATATACCGTACCTAATAATTTATATTTTCTCGATGCTACGAAGAATTTTTGTACTGGATTGGGAATACCTATTGATGAAAATGCTCATTGTGTTGATATGGACAACATGACGAACGATGCTAAATTGGTACAAAGTGGTTTTCACACGAGTATAGCAAGAACAAAGACGGGTTTTTCGATATTTGGTGTAGGAGCGCGACCGACTGCGGAAGGTGGTAGTTTGTTGATTCCAACTGACATAGTACCCGCTAAAGGATTTACTTATGGGGGTACTATTATTGACGCCACAATAGGGGGTACTCAATTTTTTGTATTAGCTACAGAGGGGCTTTATACTTGGGGAATAAGTGGACGCGGAATACCTGCTTCATGGAGTACCGTTCGAGGATTTCAAAAAATCGATTTACCAAAGAATCTTGCCCCCAATGCGATAAAGTTTATTAGCTCTAGTTTCACCAACTTGGTTCTATTGACCAAATCGGGCGATGTCTATATCGCAGCTGGTTCTAATAATAAGGAATTTGGAGCTTATGGAGATGGTAGTACGGCTTATGATGAGCTTTGGCATAAAAGCAATATTTCTCATGTAATTTCTATAAAAGTAAACTCAGCGGGACAAGCTTTTGCGTTAACTAATTCAGGGGATTTATATGTTTGGGGCAGAGGCGTAATAGTAGGAGACGGTAGTCCTGCTCAAGATTTATTGAACCCCACAAAAATTGACTTGCCTTTAGGTGTTACTAAAGTTAAAATGATTGCTACATCTTCCAGTGCTATTTATGTTTTAGGAGATGATAAAAGAATTTATGCAACAGGTATCAATACGTATGGACAATTAGGTATTGGAAACACGACAACACAATTGAGCTGGCAAACGGTAAAAGACCCTACAAGAAGTGCTTATTTGGAAAATGTAAAATTTATCAATGCCACGATTCATGATGGATATGATGCTGCTGCTAGTGCAATTGATGAAAGTGGAATGGCTTATCTATGGGGAGATAATTCGGGAAATAAATTAGGAGCTACTATACAATTACTAAATATACAATTACCTAGGATTCCAAATGGTTTAAGACCAGGAGTACATGATATTCTGTATGCTGAACCGGGGGGGCATGTTTCTCCCATAGTTGATAAAAAAACAGGAAAATTTGGATATGTCGGACATAAAGTAAATGGGAGTATGGGTGATGGTACAACAATAGAAACCTTTATTGAAAGTTATAATTTCGTAAATACACCTGATATTGATTTTTGTGGGATAGTTCTCGGAGGTGCTAAAATGACTAGAGTTATGGTTAATCCAATGAATATTAATACCAAACCCCGTAGATAATAATTGAATGGTTTAAGTTTTGTAATGTTATTAAAGAGTCGTAAAACATCTGTTTTACGACTCTTTTTGCTTTAAAAAAAATCTATGTCGGATAAAAATCCTTAGCAAAACCAATCATTACTTTACAACTCCGTATTGCAATATGCCAGCGACTAATGAAATTGGATCGCTTTATTTCCAGGGACGTTTACCGCAGCTGTGTTTAGCGGTATGAACGTCATTAAAACCACTAGGGTTCTGGAACAAACAAACGAGGGGGGGTAGCTATCAACCATATCCCGAATGGACTTATTCGCTTTGAACAATACACGTTGATATATGACACAGGCGTAGATAAAGACGGAAGTCCAGATTACAATAATGTAACTGCTGCTACTGAATTTCATATTCCGTAAAAGCGTGATGGTGAAGCAATGGATAATGACCATCCTGAAAGGGAGGATTTATTAAAAATACAGACAACAAATATCCAATCTTGCAGTTACTGTCCTCAGTTCGATTTTTTTAGAAAATTTTGCTTACTATAAAACAGTACATTGTTGTACATATGGGCTTGTATAGCCGTAGGGTCCATATTTGATTGCTGTAATTTATGGTATATTTTACCGTATTCAGGACTGTACCTAAAACGCTCCCATTGGTAATCTTTATAGGCTTTGTATTGTTTGTAAGTAAAAATATGGGTATTCTTAATCAGCCCGCGTTTTATTTCAAATACATAATAGGAATTGTAAACGGGGTTTAAAGTGTCTTTTAAATCCGGATAATTTGGGCTGCCCAATCCCACATCAAACAAACCGTCAATCCAATGTAGTTTTAACGGCGTTCCGTTTTCAGTAAGTATATTTTGGGTGTTGCTTACAAGATGTTGATAATTACCATTAAGGGGTGTTTTTAAATCTCTTAAATACAGCTGCTGATTGACTATTTCATATTCCGCTATATAGCCGCGCGATATAATCGTAGAATCCTTATTGATTACGGGGCGCTTCAGAGGGTAATAATTAAAATAAGTTTCCATGTGGTGGTATCTGTAATCTGCTGTAATACCGTCTATAATTATTTTGTCGGGATGATAGGTTTGAGCAACTAAAGAGTGCACACAGCAGAAAAACAATAAATAGAAGTGTTTCATAAAGTATTAATAGTAAACACCACAAATATAACAGTTAAGTTGATTTAATGTGTAATCTAAGCTTAAGAACGGTGAAAATGTTTTAGTTCGTATTGAAAAAACCTGTTCTTAGAAAAAAAACGCTAGAGCAAACTATTTTATTAACTAGTTAGTAGTATATGAGGTTAATATAAAAGAGGATTGTTGATAGTTTTGTTTTCCTTATTTCTTTTATTTTCTGATCTAATGAGTTAGAAGTTAGAAGTTAGTTGTAAACGGATGTGAAAAAGTAGTGGTAATTCGTTTTCAAAGGCTTTTTAAAAAACATCAAGATTTTATTTTATTTTTTTTACTAAAAATGAATATATTTGAATGTAAAAGACTCGACAGCGCAGCACCTTTTAATGCAACTACTAAAAAATACATTATGGAAATAAAACACAGTCAAACCACGAGCAAAGGCGAATTTTATATGGAAGAAAATGGTGAGAAATTAGCCGAAATGACCTATTCCAAAGCGGGTGATGCCCTGATTATTATTGACCACACACAAGTTTCAGATAAATTGAGAGGAACAGGGGCGGGAAAGCAACTCGTGCTTAAAGCGGTGGAGTACAGCAGGGAACATAAAATAAAAATCTTGCCGTTATGTCCATTTGCCAAATCGGTATTTGATAAAAGTCCGGAACTAGCGGATGTACTTTAGACAATACAAATAAGGAGCTTTTTTTTATAAGGAAATACCGATTTCAGTTAGCAGTATACACCCTAGAAAAACGGTTGTTAATATAGTGATTGTAGCGTTATTTTTATCAAACGAAAAACCTATAATCACTTAGGGAGACGTACCTTTTATTAGGATTAGTTTGCATATTATAATCTAATCAAATAGAAGACTTAGTATAGTTATTTTAATAAGTCAAGAAAGATCGATTATCAACATGTTTTTGACCAAGTAGGAAATTTACATTTACAATAAACGGAATAAATCCATATAATACGTTTTCTAGACTTAACCCAGATTTCCTCCAATTCTGCTATAAATATTTGAGGGATTCCAATTTCTTTTAGTCCCTAAACGCATTCTTTTTTGTGAACTGACGAGTTTGAAATTATTGTCAAGCATAAAGTTAATCGCTGTGGTATTATCCTTTGGGAAATAGGCGAAATCTTCCGAATATAAACGAAGTTTCATCAACTCTTGCCCAGCCAAAGTAGTCGTTGCTATAATCAAACCATCCCCCAAATGGGGTAAGTAAAAACCTTCTACTTGATCGTTCATCACCTAGACAAAGCCCGTCGAAAGTTGGGATTCTAAATGTAGCATTCTTTGCTCACCGGTGACTCTACGGTCTAAATTTGCGATTTAAATTCGTCTCTATATTTCACGACGTTTAAAAAGTGCAGGTTGTGGCTACTTATTTTTTCGCCTTTAAAAAACAATTACTCCGTTTCGACTTCGAATCCTACTTTTTTATAAACAGGAGCTCCGAGTTCCGTGGCTACAAGACACATAGGATATCTTGGTCATTTAATACTTTTATATCCATTTATTTGTAGTGCGTTTAAGCTAGTAAGTTACAAATATTCTAGGTATTGACCAAAAAAACACCTGCTTAATTCTAATAAATTCTAGTGTAAAAACGGGAAATATAAGATGGTTTTATACAAATAATCCTGCTTATTAAGTCTAAGCCAATCTAAAAACTTTTGATGTTATAAGTTATTATTGTATATTAGATAAATTATATTATTAATATAAATTAACTAATAAATATTTTTTTATGAGTAAAAAAAATATAATTACTTTGTTTTTTTTCATTTTTTCAGGTTTTGTTATAGCTCAAGAACATTCCCATAACTTCAATTTTGAAACTTTTGAAGACAATGTACCAAGCAGTTGGGGTATTATCGGGACAGATGACTATATATTTAGTAAAGATTATAAGACTTTTAGAGATGGAAAGACTTCCTTATTAGTGGAGTCTAAAACGGATTTTGATTCGAATTCATTTACTGCGGTTACCCATTTATTGCCCAATTATGATGGTAAATCCATTACACTATCCGGTTATATTAAAACACAAGGAACAGGCTCAGATGGAGCCGAATTGTTTATCCGAATCGATCCTAATATCAACTATATAGGGATGAAAGGAACAGAGGTGAAAGGCGATTCAGATTGGCAGAATTATTCAATTACACTACCACTAGATCCTGAAAATACCGAAGGAATATTGATTGGAGGTTTGTTGTCAGGAGGGGGAAAGGCGTGGTTTGATGATTTTAAAGTGACGATCGACGGCAAAGCTATTAGCGAAGCTAAAGTGTTTAAAAAAAGTTATAAGGCGCAATTAGATACTGCTTACGACAACGAATCGGCTATAGTGTTTCCCGAACTGAATAAACAAAAACTACTGGACCTGACTTTATTGGGGAAGCTATGGGGCTTTTTAAAGTACCACCATCCTGAAATAGCTGATGGAAACTACAATTGGGATTACGAATTATTTCGTTTTTTACCAACGTATTTAGAAAATAGATCAATCGATGAACGCGATGCTTTATTGTTGAATTGGGTCAATCAATATGGAGAAGTTGCCTTGTGCCAAGACTGTTCCACTACGACTAATGAAGCACTATTAAAACCAAGTTTACAACCTCTAAAAGCACTGATTAGCTCCGTTGCCCTAAAACAAAAAATAGATTATTTGTACGCTAACCGGTCTCAAGGAGCGCATTTTTACGTCAAAAGTATTCCGCATGTTGGTAATCCAGAGTTTACCAACGAAAGTAGTTATGAAAACATGATTTTACCCGATGCGGGTTATCGATTGCTAAGTCTTTATCGTTATTGGAATATGATAGAATATTATTTTCCATACAAACATTTGACCACCGAAAGTTGGGTAGAGGTATTGCCAAATTTTCTTCTCAAATTCATAGGAGCAACAGATCGTTTAGCGTATGAAACAGCTGTCCTGCAATTGATTGGAGAAGTGGAAGATAGTCATGCGAATTTATGGGGTGGTGCCGATGAATTAAATAAAAAATGGGGCGATAAATTTGCGCCATTTCGAATTGAATTTATTGAAAATCAATGGGTAGTAACCGATATCTATAATCCAGAATTATTAGATAATATAACGCTAAAAATAGGTGATAGAATTACGGATATAGGCAATCAAACCATCGAGGCCAGAACAGTAGAGTTAATACCTTATTTTCCCGCTTCTAACGAATCCGCTCGCTGGCGAGATATGGGTTTAAATATCTTGCGTACAACCGACGATAAAATAAAGATTACCTACCAAGATGAGAAGAATAAAAGCCACACGGTACAAATAAACATGTACGACAAGGCAAATTTAAAATGGTATGATTGGTATAAACCAGTTGGCGATAAACCGTCTTTTTACCCCATTGATGAATCCATTGGATATGTAACATTAAGTACGATAAAAAGTGGAGATGCAGCGCTAATCATCGAGGCATTTAAAGATACTAAAGGAATAATTCTGGATATTCGAAACTACCCATCCGCTTTTATGATTTTTGAATTGGGAGGTTATTTTGTTTCTGCAAAAACAGCCTTTGCCAAATTTACAACTGTGAACCTAAATAATCCTGGAGAATTTCTTTTGGGAGAAGCGATGTCGATAGACCCCCTTTCCAAAACTTACAAAGGCAAGGTAGTGGTTTTGGTTGATGCTAAAACTCAAAGTTTTGCGGAATACACCACTATGGCTTTTAGAGCAGGAGAAAATACTACAGTAATCGGTAGTCAAACGTCAGGAGCAGATGGTAATGTCTCACAAATCATGTTACCCGGCAATTTAAAAACATTGATTTCGGGTATTGGAGTATATTATCCCGATGGTACCGAAACACAGCGAATAGGTATAGTACCAGATATTGAAGTTAAGCGAACCGTTACAGGAGTTAGAGAACAGCGAGATGAAATACTCGAACGCGCAATTAATTTTATAAAAGAATAACCATTCTAAAAATCTGATTTTGTAAGTTATAATTTTTGTAATTTAAAAATGTTGAATAATTCAAATATCGGTTTTAATTTGATTTTTCGTGATTTAAATTCGTGATATGGGCTATTTGATGTTAAAAAAAAGACAAATTAGTCGTTTTTCTAAAGTCTAAAACAGTATATTTGTCTTAAAATATTTAACATTTTATATATGAAAAGAAAATTACTTTATACGCTAGCGGGCCTGCTCTTAACATCTGCTGTTATGGAAGCACAAGAATTTATCTCTGAGGACTTTAATTCGTACACCGAAGGCTATCTGTCAACTGATTTGCAAGGAATGGATGGCGGTCAAGGAAATTGGAAGGTATTTGCGGCTGTAGATGCTCGATTGGAAGACTTTCAAATTAGGCCGTGGGATGGAAATGGAAAAGTATTGGTCGTCAATTCACCAAATACCCCTTCTACTAATGCTAACGACAACGTCAAATATGTGTGGAAAGATTTGCCGACAAACGGTTGGGATCAAAGAACTGCGGGAAACGACATCTTTAAAGTCGAATACGAGTTTTATACCGGTGATTTGACGCCAACATCAGCTGCACATCGAAATATAACGATTGCTAGAGATGGCACTTTTATAGCGGGATTTCAATACGAACCGGCTTTAGGACGATTGAGAGGCATGACGAGACTCAATATTGACGGAATGCCCAAATTGCAATTCATTACCTTGAGAGGACCTCAGGCAGACTTAATTCTACCGGCGAATACTTGGGTAAAGGTTTGTTATCAAGTTAATTTTTTAACTGATGCAGTCACTTTTCAGATTCCATCAGCCAATATAAACGGGGATATTCCAACCGTATCTTTGCGTAACCAGCAGCCTTGGGAGATTAATTTTGCCAGCTATTTGTCCGAATGGGATGTCAATGAATCGGCAATAATGTATGATAACTATAAGGTTTCAGCAGTCAGATCGCAACTAAGTGTTAATCATACAACTGCAACTAATTTTGTTTTATATCCAAATCCAGTAACCGATGTGGTAACTATTTCAAATAAGGAAAACATTACTATGGAGCAAATAAGTGTTTTTGATACAAATGGCAGATTAGTTTACGGACAAAAGTGTAATAAAGAGTCGGAAGTAAGTATAAATTTAGCAGGCTTAACCACGGGCTTATATATAGTACATATAACTACTAACGAAGGGACAATTGTGAAAAAGTTAATCAAACAATAGAAAGACAGAAACAGAAAGTTTTTTAGAATTCCATCGTAAATAAAAAGGGACTGTTTCAAAAAAACAGCCCCTTTTTATTATGACCAACAGTCCTATTTACAAACAATGCTTACCGATTGTAAGTGCGGTCGTATTTCGACAATTTTATTAGAACTACAAATTTGAACTGCGGTTGAAAAGGGATTGGTTCAGAACTCCATATCGCAATCGCGTAGTATTCATTCGACGCCTGCTGTTTTTTCTTGTCTTTTTTTAAAACAAATAATGTATTTTATGAATTACGCTAACGAGAAATTTCCTGAAGATTTAAAGGAACTCATTGAAAAATGCGAAACGGTTTTGGCAACTATAGAGAATCAATTCTCGATTGGTACTGCAGTAGTGGTTAAAGAATTGTATCCTGAAAAGGGCAAAAATAAAAAAGAACATATCTTAGAAAAACTGCAATTAGATTTTACTTCTCGTTTGGGAAAAGGCAGTAAAAAAGAGGATGAAGTCAAAGGATTATATGTATTTGGTGAATTGGATGAGGTGGGTAGGGTAATTCCTGTTTATATAGGTATATCGAGGACCGTATTGAGAAGATTAAGACAACACACCTGGAGCACAAATCACAATGAATGCTCCTTCGCTTATTTAAAGGCAAAGCATTTTGAAAAACACACGAAAGCTCGTGCTTTGCTTTCTAAAAATGCACTCCTGCTGCAACAAGAAAAAATCAAGAATTACAGGGTGATAGTGATTCCTGAAATGAATGATTATGATTTGTATTTTATGGAAGTATATATAGCAGGGCGGTTAAAGACCAAATGGAACAGTTTTAGAACACATTAAAAAGATTTTAATAATGGTGCATTTGCGTTAGTTGGATGTGATTTGAGCTGTAAAAAATGCATTATCATAAAAAATGCTAAAATACATTTTCAGCCGCCATAAATTGCCTAACTTTATTTGCACAATTTAGACCAACTTAATTAAAAACCACAAACTATGAATTTATTTAAAACAACCGTTTTAATCGCGGCAATGATCAGCACCCAATTGATATCAGCACAGTTTAAGCAAGCACCATTACCGTATGCTTACAACGCTCTTGAGGGGTCTATTGATGCACAAACGATGGAAATACATTATTCTAAACACGGAGCTGCGTATACAGCTAATTTAAACAAAGCCATAGCGGGAACTCCTTTGGAAAAAGAATCTATACAAACAATATTGTCTAAGATATCTGGTGCTACCCCAGCTGTTCGTAACAATGCGGGCGGACATTATAATCACGAATTGTTTTGGACCATACTGACACCGGAAAAAAACACCCAACCCTCTGCTAAATTATCTAAAGCCATAGTAGAAGCATTCGGATCTATGGATGTATTGAAAGAAAAAATGAACAAGGCTGCAGCAGATCGATTCGGTTCGGGATGGGCCTGGTTAGCATTGGATAAAAGCGGAAAATTATTTGTTAGCTCTACACCAAACCAAGACAATCCATTGATGGATGTAGTAGCGGAAAAAGGAACTCCTGTTTTGGGAATTGATGTATGGGAACACGCCTATTATTTAAAATATCAAAACAAAAGAGCCGACTATTTATCTGCCATTTGGAATGTGATTAATTGGAATGAAATTAACAAAAGATATGATGCTGCTTTAAGTACTAAAAAATAAGCAATTGCCTATAATTCATAATTAAAAAAGTCGACTTCAAATTATTTGAACTCGACTTTTTTAATACATTATACCGTATGTAATTACTTAACCATTGATAATCTCTCCACCATTGGGATGCAATACCTGTCCTGAAATAAAGGAGCTATCCGCAGAAGCTAAAAACAGGAATGACGGGGCTATTTCAAAAGGCATAGCCGCACGTCCCATGGGTTTATCGCTGCCGAAGCGGGCTATTTTCTCAGGTGAAAAGGACGAAGCAATTAACGGTGTCCACACCGGTCCCGGGGCTACGGCATTCACGCGAATTCCTTGCTCAACCAAGTTGGCTGCCAAACTTCTGGTAAACGAAACGATTGCACCTTTGGTTGCAGAATAATCAATGAGGGTGTCGCTACCTCTATAAGCGGTAACTGAAGTGGTATTGACAATCGCTGCACCCCTTTTTAAATGAGGCAGGCTAAACTTAGTCATCCAATAATACGAATGGATGTTGTTGTCAAATGTTTTTAACCATTGTTCACTTGTAATATCTACTAGCGATTTAGATTCCCAATGCAAACCGGTATTGTTAATCAATATATCTACAGACCCGAAGTGATTTACGGCTTTTTGAACTGCTTTTTTACAGTTGGCTTCTTTGGATAAATCTGCTTTTATAATAAAACATTTAACCGCATATTTTTTTTTGATTTCCTTTTTAGTTTGGCGCGCTTCTTCGGTTTCAGATAGATATACGAGAAGCAGGTTGGCACCCTCTTGCGCAAAGAGCAAAGCAACAGCTTTACCAATGCCGCTATCGCCACCGGTAATGATAACATTTTTTTGAAAGAGTTTTCCCTGCGGCGGATACGATATCGGTTTTGTAAGCGGTTCCGGAGTCATTTTAGCTTCTGTACCCGGTCTTTTTTGCTGTTGCTTTGGACGCAATTTTTCTTGATCATGCTCCATAATAACGGTGTGTTTTAACTGTCTAAAAAGGCGAGTAAATCGGAATTGAGCTTTTCTTTGTGCGTAATATTCAAGCCGTGTGGCGCTTGCTTATACACTTTGTAAATGGCATTTTTTAGCAGCTTATGCGCTTGATCACCAGCGGTTGCAATAGGAACAGTCTGGTCTGCATCGCCGTGAATAATAAGTACGGGAACGTCAATGTTTTTGCATTCAGCTCTGAAATCGGTATCCATCCAAGCTTGTGCGGCCTTTATAGTAGCATGCGGTGCAGCATGGGACGAAACGCTAAAATCAAAATCCAATTGAGCAGCGGAAACCGTTGGTGTTTTTGGAGAATAATTGTAAAAATTTTGATGGAACTCCGGTAAAAAAGCCATGCGATCGGTTTTGAGATGCTGTAAAATGCCATCGAGATCTTTTTGTGGAACACCTTCGGGATTATCGGGAAGTTGTTTTACCAAGGGAATAATAGACGAGACCAATACAATTTTAGAAATGTATTGACTGCCGTATTTAGTCAAATAGCGAATGACTTCGCCGCCACCCATAGAAAAACCTACTAGAGTACATTTTTCAATGCCTAAATCGATAATTAACTGATGCAAATCAGCAGCCAATTCATCATAGGTATAGCCGTCCCAAGGTCTAGGCGATTGACCAAATCCCTTTCTGTCGTAGGCAATGGCTCGATAACCGTTTTCGACTAAAAACGGAATCTGATATTCCCAGGATTTAGAACTCAAAGGCCATCCGTGTATTAAAATAACGGGATGCCCACTTCCATAATCCAATACGTGTAATTCGGTGGTTTCTTCTTTAACTTTCTTCATAGTATAGCTGTTTAGGGTTACGAATAGAAATACTTGAAATTTCGCCGTCTCGGTAGTTTAAAAGACCTATATGCGACCAAAATAACGAGGGTAAAAGTGAAAATAAGAATCGAATAGTAAAAGGCGCGAATGATAAAAATACAAAATTAAAATATAAAAATCTATTTAATAGCATGTTTTTATTTGTAAAAATGTATAATTACGTTGTTTTTGCTTAAAAAAATCACGTGGTACTGAAACGGTAAAAAAGGAGTTACACCTAAAACAACATCATTTTAAAAACAAATAAATAGGTTTTTTAAATAAGAAAAATAAGACCTATAAATTTTAGTAGTAACTTGCTTTAGTTAAGTGGGAAACCGGAGTCAAGTATAAGTAAAATATCAAAAAATGTTCGAAAGAGTAGATTTAAAATCCAAGCTCAATCAGGAATTGATCGAGAAATACAATCATTTTTTTGTAGCAAAAAGTTTCGCTGCCAAAACCGTACTACTAAAAGAGGGCCAAACAGCCGATAAAGTCTATTGGATTAAAAAAGGCTGTGCGCGAATTTGGATCAACCACAACGGCTTTGATGTCACCTTTCAGTTTTTTATCGAAGATAATCTTGTGGCTTCCATGGAGAGTTTTTGGAAAGAGATTCCCAGTCAAGTCACTATAGAAACCGTTGAAGCTTGTGAATTGTTAGTTGCCAATAAAAAAGACATTCAGTTATTGATAAGGGAAACTTTAGAACAACCGCTGTTTAGAGATTTGTTTATCAACACCATTTTCGACCGCACCTTTGATTATATGCAACACAGTTTGTCGTTTATCCAGTTAACGCCAGAACAGCGCTATCTCAAATTCCTCGACGAACGCCCGGAGCTCGTCCAACGTATTGCCCAGCACTATATCGCTTCCTATCTGGGAATTTCTAAGGTACATTTGAGTAGAATCAAAAGTAAATTAGCCAAAAAATAAGCGCATTTGATAACAAATGTTATCTTTTAGAGGTTTGAAAAAAAGTAATTTTATACTTTAATATTTAAAATTGTAACAATGAAAGCCATAGCAGTAATGACCAAGGGCAGTGATCCCGTATACGTTCAGAAATTTGAGCAACCTATTCCCCAAAACAGTGATGAGGTAATCATGCACGTCAAAGCGGTTTCGATTAAAAACCTGGATCGAGCCATTGCCAGTGGCAAGCATTATTCGGCTCAAGCTGCCGATTTTAAGCCCAGAGTTATCGGTACGGATGCTGTAGGGCTACTCGACGATAAAACCCGGGTTTACGGGTTTGGAACAAAGGGTACCCTCGGGGAACTAGCCGTAGTAAAAAAGAGCAGTTTGGTACGGATTCCAGACGGATTAAGCAATGAAAAAGCGGCAGCTTTGCCCAACGCATTAATGGGGTCGGTAATTGCCTTGATGTTAAGAGCGAAACTGCAAAAGGGACAACATGTCTTAATCAATGGAGCAACGGGAATAACTGGAAAGGTAGCCATTCAAATGGCTAAACATTATGGAGCATCCAAAGTTACGGTAACGGGTAGAAATGAAGAGGTGCTAAAAACTTTAATCGATTTAGGAGCCGATACCATCGTCTCTTTAAAACAGTCTGAAGCAGCTTTTACCAATCAAATCAAAGCGATAGATGCAGAAAAATCCATTGATGTGGTAATCGATTATTTATGGGGACACAGTGCAAAGATGATTTTGGAGTCGCTAAAGGGTAAAGGGCAGTATACTCACAAAACAAAATTCATCAATGTTGGCGCTATGTCTGGTGATTTGATGGAGTTATCGTCGTCCATTTTAAGAGGAACAGACATACAATTGTTCGGGTCGGGTTTGGGAAGTTGGAATGAGGAAGAGGGAGCGCAGTTTTTTACACGTTTGCTTCCCGATGCATTTGAACTAGCGGCCAAAGGACAATTACAGATCGAAACGGCAGTTTATCCAATAACCTCTGTTGATGAGGTTTGGAACACCTCAGTGGCTTGGAACAGCAGATTGGTGTTTACTATCGATTAAAAGAGTTTTTCTTGTTGCAATACAAGGGATTTCATAAAGCAATTTTAATTTGAGTTGGAATCATTTATTGTTTTTAGCTAAAAAGGTGATGAAAAATGCGGCAGTAAAATAAGATTAATAGCTATATTTGCGGGCTTTTTTTAAGTGTTATTAGCGTTTCTTTATTCCATGATTTATGCAAAACACTTCCAGGGAATAGTAGAAAGCCATTTCATTGACGCAAAGGAAATATAAACTGGATATACGGCTCCATCTGCCGTGTTATTAAGGAAATATTTATAGAAAATGGAGTCCGCTTACAGCCCAAATAAAATACCCAAAACGGCAAAAACATGCGAAAAATAAAATTATATATAGCTACTTCCTTAGACGGCTATATTGCAGATATCGACGGTGGATTGGATTGGTTAACCAACTTTCCCAATCCCGAGATTTCCGATTATGGCTATAGCGATTTTTACAACACAGTAGAAACACTCGTTATGGGAGGTAGTACCTATCAGAGTATTGTTGACATGGATATCCCATGGCCTTATGCAGAAAAGCATACCTATGTCATCAGTCGTACAAAAAAAGCGGTTTCGAATACCGTTGAGGTCGTTAACGAAAACATTATCTCAGAAACATTAAAATGGAAATCGACTAACGGTAAAGATATTTGGTTGGTTGGAGGTGGTGAAATGGTTTCCCTTTTTTTAAACAACAATCTCGTTGATGCAATGGAAATTACAGTAATACCGACGTTTTTAGGCAAAGGAATTCCGCTGTTCCCAACTGTGAAAAAAACATCCAATTGGCGTGTTACCGAAGTGGTAAAACACTACAACGGAGTTACCACTACACAATATGAACTAGAAAGTTTTAGTGAAGAGGTGAAGTAAAAAAGCGTTAGAGTAAATTTGAAATAAGAATTATTGATTCTACACGGTAAAGACTTAAATAACAGTGATTAATAACGAATTTAAAAAAGGGATATTTTCTGCTCTATAGACAAAAAATGAAAAAATACTTAGCGTCCTTAAACATACTAACCGCTTCAGAATTAAATCTAATCGACAACTACCTCGAAAGGCGCACGGTCGAAAAAGGCACGGTTTTACTCGAGGAAAACAAGGTGTGTCGAGAACTTTTTTTCGTGGTTTCTGGGGTAGTTCGCAGCTTTTATTACAATTATAAAGGAGAAGAAGTTACGAGTTGTATTGCCTTTGATAGTGAGTTTATGGCGGCTTATCCGAGTTTTATACAACAGCAAAAATCACGCGAAACCATACATATACTTCAACATACGGAAATAGAGGTAATCAGCTACGACAATCTGGAAAAACTATACGACAGCAGTATCGCCTGGCAAAAACTAGGGCGTAAACTCGTTGAGAATCAATATGTTTTTATGGAACAACACTTTACCGAATTTCAGCAGCAAAACGGATCCCATCGTTACGAATACTTGCTGAAAAATTACCCAAAACAACTCCACCAAATCCCGCAACCCTATATTGCTTCCTATTTGGGAATCTCTACCCGACAATTGACGCGTATTCGCAAATCGCTTTTATAGACAATTGGCTACTTTTTGGTGCAATTTCCCGGACTACCTTTGAAAAAAATCAACGAACCGCTTTAGTAGAAGCGGGTGTGATTTGATATAACCTTAAAAAAATAAGTGCTATATGAAAAATATTTTATTGGTAGGAGGCACCGGGTTACAAGGAAGATTGACCCAACAATTATTGCAAGATCGACAAACGCCTGTAAAGCTTTTTATCAGCAGTCGAAAAGAGGGTTCAACAACTATTCAAATAGATGTGTTGTTACCCCATACCTTTCAGAATATATTAAAAGCTCAAATTGATTTGGTCGTCATCTGCACGGTGGATGCTAAAAACGAGTTATTGTATTTCTGCATCGAGTACGGATTGGACTACTTGGATATAACCAAGACGAGTAAAGCGATTGCAGAGGCGCAACAGTTTGCTTTATCTCAACAGTTAAGCAGTAAAATTGTCTTGGCATCAAGTTGGATGGGAAGTGTGGTACCGGCATTGATTCAAGATAGCTTCATGTGGTCGGATATCGAAGCGGTAGAATTGCTGATTTACTATTCCATGCGCGATAAAGCAGGTGCTAGTGCCGCCGATTTTATGGCAGAAAATGCGGCCAAGAAATTCCCACTTTACAGCGAGGGTAAGAAGAAATATGTTCGACATTTTGAAGGGGGGATAAAACATCGATTTGCATTCTCCAAAAAGGTTTTTAGGTTGTACCATTTTGACGCACCCGACAATTATGTATTACACCATATCGAACGAATACCCAATGTTTCAACTGCGATTACCTATGGAGATAATTTTTCTGGACTCATTTTAAGTGCGATGCAAAAGTTATATTTATTTGATATACTGCCCCTTGCTATACGGAAAAAACTTTTCTATGCCAACGGTGAAGGCGACAGAACCGCTTTTGATATCCGGATTAAAACCAAAACGGGTAAAACAACAAAAATCAGCCTTATAAATAAAAAAGGTCAAGCCAATCTAACGGCTTTTTCAACAGTACTACACATCGAAAAACTAATTTCGGATAAAGATTTACCAGCTGCGATCTACTTTGGACATCAGCTTTATACAAAAGGAGCCTTTTCCACTGCCCTTAGTCACAATACAAACATAAGTATCCACATCGAGTAATATGAAAAAAATTTTAGTAATAGACGGACATCCGAATGAAAACAGTCTGTGTTATGCCTTGGGAGAAGCCTATATAGAGGGAGCACTTGAAAGTGGTGCCACAGTTAAAAAACTGAGAATTGCCGATCTCAATTTTAATCCCAATTTGCGATTTGGTTACCAACAGCGCACCGAATTAGAACCCGATTTGTTGAGAGCATTTGAAAGTTTGCAATGGGCAGATCATTTGGTTTGGGTACATCCCGTTTGGTGGAACGGTATTCCAGCCTGGATGAAGGGATTTATCGACCGACTTTTCCTACCGGGGTTTACCTACGAACCCATAAAGGGATCGCTTCGTGTAAACCCCTTAATGAAAGGCAAAACGGCACATATTATTGCCACATTAGATCAACCCGCTTGGTATTATCGGTTAGTTTCTCGAGCGCCTAGCGAGTTTCAGATGAAAGAAAGCCTAAAATTGTGTGGTGTCAAACCGATAAGAATGACCTATATCGGTATTGTAAAAGACGCTTCGGCTATACAGCGTGAAAAATGGTTGGATAAAGTCAGGAATTTGGGGCAGAAACAACTATAATTTCGAATTTTAAATATCAAAAAAGCCTGTCTTGTAGAGACAGGCTTTTTAGGGTTTATAATGCATTAAGAATTATATGATTACAGACCCCTAAGGGGGCATGATTATACAACCCCGTTAGGGGTGACAGGATTATATTGGCGTATACGCCTATGGGCACATTTGCCTATGGGCTTAAAAAGTATAGGTTTTAGCAGGGGTTGTACTGCCAAAAATTTCTAAGGCGTTAGCATCCGGTGCAACATAAGTAGCTTTTTTAACTACCGATGGATTAGCTGGATAGGTTCCGTTGTTGTACACCAATTCTTTCCATTCATTACCCGATTGCACGGACAATACGTTCCAACCATTTTTTTCGGTAGGTTCTACAAACAACGGAGGACGAGTAACTGTAAATTTGGTGATTAATTCCAGCTTATCGCTTAATAACAAAACCGTGCAACCACCGGAACCACAGAAATACGGTGAATTTAAATAAACAAAAACCTCATTTTTACCGTCCTTATTCAAATCTACTTGAAAGAGTTGAAACTTTTTCTCATCGACATTAATCGCTTGCAAATCATTGGGTTTTAAAAAACGGCTGTTTATAAAATCCTTGATTTTTACCGCCAATTCGTCGGCTACCGTTTGTGGCTTAAAAACCTCTTTTTCTACCGGGTTTAAGGTGTCTGTTGTAGCCTCGATTGGTGTTGTTGGTTCTATAACATCGATATGCTCTTCTTTGTTTTGTTTACAAGCTGTAACGGCCAATAGTAGGCCCAAGCTCCATAGGGAAATCTGGATGGTTTTCATAGTTGTTGTTTCTAGAGATGTATTCAATTTACGTGCCGAATTTTTGATTGTGTGAAGACAAACCTCATATAATTTAAAACCGTCTTTTTTCGGCTGTAAAATAAAAGCCATAGTGCGAGCTATTTTACTACCGGCTCGGTTATGGCCAAACAAATAATATAAAGAATATGGCATATAAACAACGCCAAACCCGTTAAAAACAGCAAATCGGCTGGAATGATATTGGTTATGGCAGAAATCAAGAAAGTAACCATTAATTGCAAAGAACCCAAAAGTGCTGAAGCCGATCCGCTGTTTTCATTAAACGGTTCCAACGCCAATTTTGTGGTAGTAGGGAATAAAATCCCCAAGGTCAATACCAAAAAGAACAACGGCACCAGCAAGGCTTCGATAGATTGTTCCAACACACACATCGTTAGAAATACAATACTTAAGATTAATCCCACAAAAACGGTTCCCTTGATGATTTGACGTACCGTCCACCAATGCGACAAAACCGAATTGGAAACCCAAGCTCCAATAACCAAACCGATGGCGTTGACAGCAAAGATATAACTAAAGGTATCCGACGACAGTTGGCCGTATTCCATAATTAAATAGGGTGCATTGGCCAAGTATATCATCAGTATACTATAAGTTAAGCTGCCGATTAGCGTATATTTTACAAAGGTTTTGACCTTTAAAACCACGCCGAATTCGCGCAATAAATTTTCGGGTTTTTTGGACGACTTAACTCGGGTTTCCGGTAAAAACAGCACCACGCTTATCAAACAAATAATACCAAAAATCAACAGGGTTACAAAGGTAGATTGCCATTCGAAATGCGATACCAAAAAATTCCCTGCAACCGGACCAATAATCGGGGCTACGCCTGCTATAATGGCCAAAAGAGAAAAAATTTGCATGGTGGTACTCGGGTCAAAATATTCGTTAACCACCGCTCGAGCTATAACCACACCAGCACAACCGGCAAAGGCTTGAAAGAAACGGGCTATCCAAAATTGTTCGATGCTGTTCGAATAAATACAGGCCAAAGTTGCTGCTATAAATAACAATAAAGAAAATACTGTAGGCCATTTGCGCCCATAACGATCAGACAGTGTACCCCAAAACAATTGACCAACAGCGAATCCGGCTAAAAAGGTTGAAATTGAAAATTGAACCGATTTTAAATCGGTTTGATAAAAGTCGGCAATTTTTAAAAATCCCGGTAAATACAAATCAATACTAAAGGGCTCTAGGGCGGAAAGTAAAGCTAAAATTAGCACCACTACGAGTTGCTTTTTCTTTAACTGGCTCATGTTGTTTTTTTAAGACCACAAAGGTAGTTTTAAAACAGCGCTTTAAACTTGTGTAAATAAGCCTTATCCTTGGACTTTCTTCACCTGTTCCCTAAAGTCTAAAGGTGTAAGTAAAGTGAGTTTTTTAAAAAAACGATTAAAGTAAGATACCTCTGAAAATCCCAATACATTAGAGATTTCTTGAATGTTGTCGGTACTGTAGCCCACCAATCGTTTGGATTCAAGCAACAAACGATCCTGCAATTGTTGTTTGAGACTTTTTCCGACCGAGCGCAGTAAAATTTCATTCATTCGCTTGACAGACAAGGCCACTTTATCGGCGTAAAACTCGTTTTTTCGCTCTGTGATATAGTGCATTTCAATCAATTCGAGCAATTTGTGAATACGCGGGTCTAGGGTCACATGACGCTGCTGCAACACCGGTAAATCTTGTAAGTGTAAGATATACAATTCCAAGTACTTTTCCAAAACATTGGCGCGTTGATGAAGGTGAAATTCGAGTTCAATCAACAGCGAAAGATGTTCAAATAAAGGTTGCATCAAAGCGGTAACTTCAAACTTTAAAGGCGCATTCTCCGTGAAACTTTGTTGTTTGGCTTCTTGAAACAAAATGCGATGAAAATAATCTTTATCAATAGCTAAATAATAGCCCGATATGCTAGTGGGATTGAAATAATGTACTTGTCCGGGATATATAATCCATATTTGTTGTGCTTCGAGCGGGTAGGAGATAAAGTCGATCTCCTGTTGCTGATCGATCACTTCGGTAAACCAAAAAATTTGATAGAAATCAAACTGATAATGATGACTAAAGTCAAATAATTCCAAACTTTTTTCGATTCTAAAAAATTCAATCGGAATGTTTTTATCGAGTTGTTGTACTTGTATGACTTGTTTTTTTGATTTCATGGTTTTTGGTTGCTTCGGCATGCTAACGCAGCTCAAGCCAAAAGTATAAAAAAACACCTATTAATTATCCTTTTATAGGGCCAAATGAGTCTTTTTGGATGAGTTTTTAAAAATAAATAAAAAAAATCTTTTCGCTTTTATTTTATTATCGTAATATTGCGATATGTAAATTAAGACTATGGGAACTACGAAAACGGAAATGTATACAGCTAGACATAATCAGTTGGCTGGACTTTTTAAAGTGTTGGGCCATCCGGCGCGTATTGCTATTTTGCAATATATCATCGATCAAAAAACTTGTATTTGCAACGATTTGGTAGATGAATTGGGATTGGCTCAAGCAACGATTTCACAACATTTAAAAGAACTAAAAAACTGTGGTATCATTCAAGGTACTATAGAAGGGAAGTCAATTTGTTATTGTATTGAACCTGCGGTATGGAAAGAATTTCAATCGGAATTAAACCGCTTTTTTAATCAAGAAATTAATGATAACAGCTGTTGTTAGGACGGCGGCTTTTTTTAAATCACAACATCGTAATATTACGATGTTATGATTATACATCGCATTAGAAAGAATCAAAACCTTTAAAATTAAATAATTATGTATTTATCAGAAATTAAAAAAATCCTACCCACCTTAGAGAATGTAGAATTTCAATTAGAAAACGGACAAAGGGTACCCGAACACTTTCACGTTACGGAAGTGGGACAAATATCAAAAACGTTTATCGATTGTGGGGGAGTTATCAGACAGGAAAAAGCGGTGAATTTCCAATTGTGGAATGCCGACGATTTCGAACACCGTTTAAAACCGGGAAAATTGCTACACATCATCAACTTATCCGAAGAAAAACTCGGTATGGTAGATGCGGTGATTGAGGTTGAATACCAAAGTGAAACCATCGGAAAATACGATTTGGAATTTAACGGTAAAACCTTTGTATTAAAAAACAAAACTACGGCTTGTTTAGCAGAAGATGCCTGTGGTATTCCATCTCAAAAACAACCGATGAAATTGGTAGATTTATCGAGTGATACGGCTTCTTCTTGTGACCCGAATTCCGGTTGTTGTTAATAGAGCGATGGAAATGTATCCCATTTTAGCCCGTTTTATACAACATATACAGACCAATGTGGTCCTTACAGCACAACGCGTTGAGGTATTACAACCCTTAATCGATGGTATTCGCTTACAGTATGGAAACCAACAACCGATTCAGTTAAATTTTATCTGTACCCATAATTCGCGCCGAAGCATTTTGGCGCAGGTTTGGGGACAGTTAGCGGCAGATTATTTTGGGGTTTCCAAAGTCAATTGCTTTTCGGGAGGTACACAGCAAACGACGATAGCTCCGCAAATTATCCATACGCTATCTAGTCAAGGTTTATCCATTAGTGAACTGGCAGTTAGTGATAATCCTATTTACGCAATAAAGCAAGCAGCAAACGCACTTCCTATAATTGGATTTTCTAAGAAATACGACAGTGCTTTTAATCCTTCTACATCGTTTATAGCGGTTTTAACCTGTTCTGAAGCCGATGGGGACTGCCCGTTTATTGCAGGAGCAACTTTACGCATTCCCATTTCTTATGAAGACCCGAAAATAGCTGACGGTACAGCCGAAGAGGTTGCTGTTTATGCCGAACGCAATAGGCAAGTGGCACGCGAAATGTTTTATGTTTTTTCACAAATAAAAAAATAAAGTGATGTCGGTACGAATGAAATTTTTAGATCGTTACTTAACCCTATGGATCTTTTTAGCCATGGGAATAGGTGTTTTACTGGGCAATGTATTTCCAACGATTTCGATGCGAGTCGAACAATGGTCGGTCGGAGCCACTAATATTCCACTAGCTGTTGGACTGATCATCATGATGTATCCACCCTTGGCCAAAGTAAATTACAATTTATTGCCAGGGGCATTTAAAGATAAAAAAGTCCTTAGCCTCTCTTTGGTTCTCAATTGGATTATAGGACCGATTTTAATGTTCGCGTTGGCGCTGCTTTTCTTGCGCAACGAACCCGACTATATGGTGGGATTAATACTCATCGGTTTGGCGCGTTGTATCGCGATGGTAGTGGTATGGAATGACCTCGCTGGCGGAAATCGCGAATATGCAGCCTTGCTTATAGCCTTAAACAGTGTGTTTCAGGTCTTGTTTTACAGTGCCTTTGTTTGGTTGTTTATCCATGTTTTACCTCCTTATTTTGGCTTTGCAGCTTATGGTGTATCCATCGAAATGAGCGAGGTGTTTAAAAGCGTATTAATCTATTTGGGTATTCCGTTTTTAGCGGGTTTTTTGTCTCAACATTACTTGCCAAAGATTAAGGGAACAAAGTGGTATCAACAAAAATACCTGCCTTTTATCTCGCCTTTTACGCTTTATGCCTTATTGTTTACCATCGTATTGATGTTTAGCCTAAAAGGCGAACAGCTGTTGCAGTTGCCTTTGCAAGTGGTAACAGTAGCCGTACCGCTAATCATCTATTTTATAGTGATGTTCTTTATTAGTTTTTTTATCAACAAATCGATGCAAGTCCCTTACGATAAAAATGCAGCCATATCCTTTACAGCAACCGGAAACAATTTTGAATTGGCTATAGCCGTGGCCATAGCCGTGTTTGGTATCCATTCTCCACAAGCTTTTGTTGGTGTTATAGGTCCGTTAGTTGAAGTACCGGTATTGATTGGTTTGGTTCGGGTTAGTTTGTGGTTGAAGGGACGAATTTATCGGTAAATAGCAACCATTTTATACATGAATCTACTCCGAATGAACTAAGTAACTTCAATTACCAAAGTTTAATGAAGAAACTAGAATCAGCCTATGGCGGTTTCTATCGGTTTATTGTTTCGGCTCCATTCGCTCCAAGAACCCACATACAATTTTGGAATTTCTAATTCGGCGTATGCTAAGGCTAATAAAGTGTGGCAAGCCGTTACTCCAGAACCGCAGTGCACGATGATGTTTTCGGAAGAAATGTTCGAAAATTTCTGACTGTATTTTTGTTTTAGCTTTTCTGTTGAAAGAAACAAACCATTTTCATCTATATTTTCGGTTAACGGAATATTTACTGCAGCCGGAATATGTCCCGCGATTAAATCTATGGGTTCTGTAATGCCATCATACCGTTCTTTTGCTCTAACATCAACAATTAAGTAAGCTGAATTGCGGGTTGCCTTTTCGACTTCATCTATAGTCACTACAGGTAGATTCCAACGAGATATTTCATAGGATTCAAGGGCAACAGCAACGATTTCTGTTTTAGAACTTAAAGGAAAATAGTGTTTTTTAGCCTGGTTTAATCCGCCGTTTAAAACTTGAACTTTTTCGTGTCCATAAGATTTTAACATCCACCAAAAACGCGCAGCAGCATTGGAGCTATTCGCATCATCGTAAATAATTACATGACTGTTCTTAGAGATTCCTAAATCGGTCAAAGTTTGTGCAAAACCTGCTACTGTGGGTAACGGATGTCTTCCACCGAAGGAAACATCTGCATTGATATCGGCTAACTGACGACTTAAATCTACAAAATAGGCGCCTTGTAAATGTTCTTCTTCATAGTCATTTTTAGCCTCTTTACCTGTACTCGCATCAAAAAGCAGGACTTCCGAATTTTTGTGAATTTTTAAAAGTTGCTCTATTTCAATAATTGGTGAAAAAGCCATAATATCCATTTGTTTTTTATTAAGTGATGTACAACCAAGTCAAATTTATAGTAAAAAAGTTAAATAACTATTGAAGTAACAGTATTATACCTTGGATAGACATATCCCCATTATTCCTATGAATCATTTTGTGACAATTAGAGCAAACTAAGGATAAATCATCTAGAGTTGTTTTTTGGCGAATATCGTATGTCGATAATGGTTTGTTATGATGACATTCAATATATCCTTCTCCTAGTTCTCCATAAGTTGCGAAAAAATCAAAATTACACACTTCGCATTGTAATTTTCCTGTCTCTTTAAATACTTTTACTTTTTTAGATTTACTTAAATTAGAATTTCGTTCTCTTACTTTATGGAGTTTTAATATAACTTCACCCTCAAATCCTTCGTGAATAATTTCTATATGTTCGTTTTCTATACTGTAAAGCTTATTTACTGTTTCTTGATGATTTAAAGTTTCTAAAATTATTTCGGAGATTCTTTTCAATTCGTCTTTTTTATTATGAAATTCAAAAAACGTTTGTCTATCCAATTTTGAGACACTGGTGAGTCCTTTTCCTGAGTTATTAGGGTCTATAGCAGTAAAATTACTCAATTTCATATTTACTCCATTTGCGTTTCTAAATTCAGAATTTCTTTGTTCGTGTGAGTATATTGGTAATTTTTTTAAAATGTCAGAAAGTTCGATTATTTTTTTATTTGTGCTTGTAAAAGAATTTGAATTTAAATTAAAATAAAGATTTAGAGTTAAAATAAGTTCATCTCGATGCCATCTTGGGTTTTTCATTATTTATTTTTAGTAATTTGAATTATTAATGTTTTTTAGCTTACTGCACGTATTTAATAATTACGATATATTGGTTTTTTTTAAGTGATTAATTAGATTGTAGGTTTCTATAAAAATCACGAATGTATAGACATCAATATTGTACTCAAATTTTTAGAGTTATAATATGAAATATGGAATTGTTTTTTAGGGGCTTATAATATTAGTTTGTAATCATTCAAAAGTAATGTAAATTTTAACGTATAATATACTTTTTTTAACAAAATGAGTGTTTTTGTTGGGATTGAACGATTAACTGTGAATTAAGAGAATGTAGAATTAATAAAAGTCTATTAAAAATGCGAAATAGATGAAAGCATTGATACAGTTATCTCTTAATGCCAAATTAGTTGTTTGCTTCTTAAAATATTTTTTGGGATGCGCTTGAAACAGATGTTAAAGGAATGTTTTTAATTAAAACAGGTCTTAAGTCAAAGTCTTCACTTGTCGAAACGTCAAATTAATCCGTGGCAATAAATCTTTGTTGGATTTGGGAATGTGATGTTGCCAAAAGCTGTTAGTCGTACCCGACATCAGCAACAGCGTTCCGTGATGTAATAGAATCTCTAATTGCGGTATGGTTTTATCGGTTTGATGACGCAATCGAAACGGTCGAGTCTGCCCGAGGGTTACCGATGCAATATTAGGGTTTTTACCTATTTTGTGTTCGCGATCAGCATGCCAAGCTACACTGTCGTTACCATTTCTATACAGATTGAGCAATACGGCATTAAACGACAAACCGGTTTCGCATTCGACCTGAGTGCGTAAGTCCAACAATTCTGGCGTCCAGGGTACCGCATTTTCGCCAGCTTCTTCTGGATAGCCATACCACGCAATCATACGTGGAGCGGTAACGATTTTATCGTACATCGGCATCTGATACTCACGCCAAGGGGTATCATGAAGAAGCTGATTGTAATACGCATCAGCGGCTTCTTTAGCTATAAAATTGTCGACTAACAACAGTTCCAAATCGGGAAAATCGTAGGTTTTTTTAGTAGAGTTTCCCGTGGTAAAAAGGTCGGTATCGTCGAATAACATCATCTTTTTTGTTGTTTAATAGAGATTAGAATACTGTGGATGCGCTGCTCAAGCCTGGTTGTGAAACTTCACTTTACCCGGATATTTCTGAGCATAGGCATATAATAACCGCATGATGTATTGATTGCTTTTATAAGGGGTTATATAATCTTTGAGTTCTTCAATATCGTTAAGGGTATTATCAATAGGAATATACCCCATACCGTAAAAATGACCGTTTTCGACCCAAATGCAGCTGCGTTCATCGGCGGTTCGTCCTTTATCGATAAGGGCAAAACGCGGACGGTTGCTCAACACAAAATCCAAGGCATGTTGTATTTGTTCGTTATGAAGGTTTACTTCGGGTAAATCGGACATATTGATTTGCTGAGGGGCCTCGCTATCGGGCGGCATACCGTATTTGCAGAATCGCGGATCAATTTTAAATTGTTGCGACAAACCCAGCAGTAAATTGATTCCGGCATATTCGGAGTCAAACGATTCGATGCATTCTTGAAACTTACTGAGCTTTCCTACAGCCAGATAACGGTAACCGTTACGCGCTTCGTATTGATAAAGTCCGAATTTGGCCTCAAAGCGTTTTAAGGCTCGGTTGTAGGTAGGCCATAGTTTTTTGATTTCGGTACATTCGAGCACCAATGCCATCAGTTCCGTACCGCATACTTCATAGGAAATAGCGTGTATATCGCGTAAAAAATGCTGCCGTTGCGGGTTGATGTTATGACCGCTAAAATGCGAAGCTACCCGTTTTTTGAGGTTCACAGCCTTACCGACATAAATCACTTTTTTGTATTGATCGTAAAAATAATAGACCCCGGGTTTTTCGGGTAATTGCTCAAAATCTTCAGGCGGAAGGTTGGGGGGTAAGCGTTGATCGGGCGCTGATTTTTTAATCATTTTATCGATTTCTCCGTTTTCATCCCACAACAGCAAGCGCGAAAATAAGATGGCAGTAGCATCGGCATCACCGCCTGCGCGGTGTCGGTGTTCTAGATTGATGTCTAGTGTATTGCAGAGATTTCCCAAACTGTAAGAACCCAGTCCTGGTCTGATTTTTCGGGTAGCTCGAACTGTACACAGTTTTTTGGCTGTCCACGGAAACCCCGCTTGCGCCAATTCGTGACGAATAAAAGAATAATCAAAATTGACATTATGTGCCACAAACACACGACCTTCAAGCCATTGGAAGACTTGTTCGGCTATATCCTCAAAAATCGGCGCATCGCTTACCATATCGTCGTTAATACCCGTTAGTGCAAAAATAGGAAGCGGTATTTCCTTTTGCGGATTAATCAGTGTTTCCCAACGGTTGATAACCTCAATTCCGTTGTGAATGATGATGGCGATTTCGGTGATTCGACTACCCCCAGCATTTCCTCCAGTGGTTTCGATATCGACTATGGCATATTCTGTATTTTTCATTTTTTTTGTAATTCGTAAACTGTAATTTGATTCCTGATTCCTAAGTTACATTCGATGTCTAGTCAACCCACTATCTTGTGGATAAGGTGCGCGATGCGTCATCGACACATCTTCTTTGATGTTTTGGTGTACGTCATAAGGACGTTTTTGCGCCTGATCATAACGGGGATCTGCGATAAAGGGCATTTTTGCCATTTTACTAATGGTAATAGTAGGGAAGTGGTAATCGACTTCAACGGTTCCCAACAGCAAATAACAGCCTCCGCCTTGAAAGGGATATTTTTCAAGACTATCGGCGAAATGGGCGGTGTCAAAATAAGCGCCTTCGGCATCAATCCAGGTTCCAAAAAACATCGTTCCCCTTTTGGTGGGTACGTGTTTTCTAGAAATCAGATAAGCCAGCATTTTGACGGTCTTTTTGTGTTGATATAGCAAATCCTTTGCCATAATGCTACCTCTGTATGGTGTTTGTAACAAATCAAAGGGAGTGCAGGAAACAGGAAAACTCAACAGCTCAATTTCGTCAAAGGCGTCTTCAAAAGGCGAGCGTTCCAATACCGGCAATTGATACTCCTTGATGGGTTGTTGCATTAACAGCGGTTGGGTGTTTTCGGGTTTAAAATTGACCAAAATCAATCGGGCAATCACCAGTAATTGGTTTTTGCTTTTGTCTGTAAATCGAAAAGCACCGATAAAAATTAAGATTTGAATGCTTTCTATACCTATGGGAATGCGGTTAATAAAATCCTCTAGTGATTTAAAATCTCCGTTTTGCATTCGTTCTTTAATGATCAATTGGGCGGTTTTGGTGTCCAAACCCTCCAAGTGCATCAATCCCAAATAGACCGCTACACCATAGAGGGTGGTTTCGTATTCACTTTGGTTTACACACGGATTTTGAATGGTAGCACCAGACATACGCGCTTCGTGTACATAGACTTCGGTACGGTAAAATCCGCCTTGATTATTGATAACTGCCACCATAAACTCAATCGGATAATACACCTTGAGATACAGACTCTGATAACTCTCTACGGCATAAGAAGCCGAGTGCGCCTTACAAAAGGAATAACCGGCAAAAGATTCGATTTGACGGTAGATTTCCTCGCTGAGTTGTTGCGGATGCCCCTTTTCGGCACAGCAGGCAAAGAAATTATCCTTTACTTTTTGCAACGCGGTTTTGGAACGGCCTTTACCACTCATGGCACGTCTGAGAATATCCCCATCAGCAGCGGGCAGTCCACCGTAGTATAACGCTATTTTGATCACGTCTTCTTGATACACCATAATACCGTAAGTTTCGCCCAATTGCTCCTTAAAAACATCGTGGAAATACTCAAAACGATCGGGATAATTGTGTCGAAAGATGTATTCCTTCATCATGCCCGACTGGGCTACTCCAGGGCGAATAATAGACGATGCGGCTACCAGTGTTTTGTAGTTGTCGCAATTCAAACGGCGAAGCAATCCGCGCATGGCGGGGCTCTCTATATAAAAACAGCCTATGGTTTGTCCGCGGGCCAAAAAAGTATTGCAAAGTGCCTCGTCTTTGGAGAGGGCCGTATTTCGGATATCTACTTTAATCCCGCGGTTTTTGGCAATCAATTTCACACTATCATCTATATGACCGATACCGCGTTGACTGAGAATATCGAATTTTTCAAAACCGATATCTTCGGCTATATGCATATCGAACAAAACGAGGGGAAACCCTTTGGGAGGCATTTCCAAAACCGTATAATCGGTTAAGGGTTCCTCCGAAATCAAGATGCCGCAAGCGTGCATGCTGCGCTGGTTGGGGTACTTTTCGAGCAGCATACCGTATTCCTGTACATAGTTCACCACCGAATTGGAATCGTGCATAGCCATGGGGTTTTTGGCCAGGGCATCGAGTTCCTCCTTGGGCAGTCCAAAAACCTTACCGACTTCGCGAAATATCGAACGGTACTTAAACGCCACATTGGTACCACAAAAAGCCACGTGGTCGGCACCATACCGATCAAAAATATAATGCAATATCGTATCGCGTTCTTTCCACGACCAGTCGATATCAAAATCGGGAGGTGTTTTTCTATTGAGGTTGAGAAAGCGTTCAAAGTACAGATCCAACTCAATCGGGCAAATATCCGTGATCCCCAAACAATAACTCACTATACTATTGGCACCACTACCGCGACCGATATGCAAAAAACCACAACTGTTGCTATAGCGAATAATGTCCCAAGTAATCAGAAAATAACCGCTGAATTGGAGTTCGTCAATCACCTTTAGTTCCTTCTCTACACGGGCTTTGGCCTGTGGATGGTCTGCGCCGTATCTCGAAAGCAATCCCTGATGGGCTAAACGGGTCAGCAACGCCATATCGGTTTGACGGTTGTTGGTATAGAACTTTTTGTTTTTGGGTTTTTTAAACTCAAATTCAAAATGACATTCCTTAATAATATACTCTGTATTGGCTATGATATTGGGAAAAGGAGTGTACTGACGCAGTAATTCTTCTGGCGATAACATAAACGATGTAGGAGCGCAATAATCGGATTCCGTCAATTTCGACAACAGTACATTGGTATCGATAGCCCGTAGAATTTTATGCAGGTTAAACTCTTTTTTGCCGCGAAAAGTTACCGGTTGTAGCACCACCATTTTATGTTGTAAAGCCTGCCATTTTTTATCGATTAAGAGCGACAATTGCTCGGGGCGTATACCGATGTATTCGTAGGGTCTTAGATCGATAGGAACATTCTCTAACGGATAAATAACAAACACCTCTTCCAAATCAGGAGCGGATAGAGGCAGTGGGGTTCCGTCAAAATTGTGTTGGGTTCGAAAGCGGTTCATCGCCGCGATTCCTTGGGCATTTTTGGCCAGACAGATATAGCGCAACCGATGATTACAGCGAAATTCCATACCTACGATGGGTTTGATGTCGACTTGTTGACAGGCTTTGACAAAGTCATAAATACCCGTAACGGTATTGATATCCGTTAGCGCCAGAGCTTGGACTTGCATGGCAACAGCCTGTTGTACCAAATCTGTTAGCGGTATGGTACCGTACCGCAACGAGTGAAAAGAGTGGCAATTGAGATACATCCTAGACTATTTGCGTTTTAAAATGGCGGACTTGTTATTGGGTTTAAAGGTCGCTCCAGCGCAACGCATCACTGCGTCAAAACCGTAACGACTTTTCATTTTATCCATGGCTTGATACAGCGATAACAGCTCTTCGGTATCCTCAAACAGATTGATTTGATACGTGCCTCGTACCAAACCGCTAAAGCGAATCCCAATTAGGCGCAAACGCATACGGCGGTGATAAAGCTTGTCAAACAAATCGCTTACACACTGCGTTAAAGCGTGATCGGCAGAGGTATAGGGTATTTTACACTGCTTGGTTTCGGTATCAAAATTGGAATAACGTATTTTAACCACCACCGTAGAGGTGAGCCATTCTTCGGAGCGCAATTGAAAAGCCAGCTTTTCAACCATACCGATTAACAGGGCTTTTAACAAGAGAATATCTATGGTATCTTGAGTGAAAGTATGTTCGGTCGAAATCGATTTGCGTTCGGTATAGGGTTCCACGGGATTGTGGTCAATACCGTTGGCTTTTTTCCACAGTTCGATTCCGTTTTTGCCAATCATTTGTTGCAATACCTCTGCCGGCATTTCCGAAAGGGTTTGTATGGTGCGAATCCCGATTCGCGATAACAATTGAAAGGTCACACTGCCCACCATCGGAATTTTTTGAATCGATAGCGGATTTAGAAAATTTTGCACCATCGGTTCGGTAATCTCTAAATTCCCCAAGGGTTTCCCTTCTCCAGTGGCAATTTTGGAAACGGTTTTGTTGACAGATAACGCAAAACTGATTGGAAGACCCGTTTCGCGAGTCACGGCCTGTGCCAGTTCATTCGTCCATTTATAACTGCCGTAAAACTTATCCATACCACTGATGTCGAGATAAAACTCATCGATACTGGCTTTCTCCATCACCGGAGCTTTTTCGTCGATAACTTCGGTTACGGCATGTGACAATTTGGAATACAACTCCATATCGCCCTTGACGATTTTAGCTTGTGGGCACAGCCGCATCGCCATCTTAATGGGCATAGCAGACCGAACTCCAAAGGTTCGTGCTTCATAAGAACAAGAGGCAACCACACCGCGGTCACCGCCCCCGATGATCAACGGAATCCCGTTTAATTCCGAATTGGTTAATCGCTCGCAGGAAACAAAAAAAGTATCCAAATCCATATGTACTATCGCTCGTCCCATTTTCTTCTCATTTTATTAATGACAAAATTAGTACAGACTGTAACAATAATAACTATATTTGCTGTTACAAATTGTAACAATATCGCTATGTCTTTATTTTCTGATAATATTCGAAATCTGCGGATTAAAAAGAAGGTCTCTCAAGAAAAACTTGCCGAAAGCCTTTTGATTACTAGGGGTAGGTACGTTAAATACGAAGATGGAACCTCAGAAGCACCCTATGAAATCCTAAAAAAAATCGCACATTATTATCATATCAGCATAGATTTATTGCTTTCTGTGGATATTCGGAAAATACCGTTGGACGATTTGTTACAACTCGAAGGCAATCGGCTGGTATTGCCGATTACCGTAAACCCCGACGGAGAAAACTTTATAGAGGTGGTTACTCAAAAGGTCAAAGCCGGTTATCTGAATGGTTATTCCGATCCGGAGTACATTGAAAACCTACAGCAAATTTCATTGCCTTTTTTGGGGCCGGGAAAACACCGGGGATTTCCCGTAGAAGGCGATTCCATGCCGCCTCATGAAGACGGATCCATCATCATCGGTCGTTATGTGGAGAGCTTGGGCGATGTGCTCGACGGTAAAACCTATATACTGATTACCAAAAGCGAGGGCATGGTGTACAAACGACTCAATAAAAACAAAAAGAACAGTCTGGTTTTGGAATCGGACAACCGTTTTTATCCCGCCTATGAAGTCAAAGCATCCGACATTTTAGAGGTCTGGGAATATACTTGCAGTATAGCCACTAGAGAATTTGTTCCCGCTCGTAAAGAGGAAGACAACATGACGGAAATGCTCCGGGAAATCAGAAGGGATATCTCCGACTTAAAAGCGCGTTTTTAAAGTTAAGATGCGGTATTGCTTTGTATCCACTTTTCAAATGCAGCCATAAATTTTTCCATAAACCCTTTGGTAGATTCGTTGATGAGGTTGCCTTTGGCATCAAATAAATCGGCCGCACCTCCAATATAAGCTTCGGGTTGTGCCATCGTTGGAACGTTGACAAAAACCAAAGACTGACGCAAGTGATGGTTAGCACCAAAACCACTAATATTTCCAATGGATACACTAATCACAGCACCGGGCTTCCCGTTCCAGGCATTCTTACCATAAGGTCTAGAACCCACATCGATAGCATTTTTCAATGCAGCCGGAACCGAACGATTGTATTCGGGAGTTAGAAACAGTACCGCATCGGCAGCGCTAATTTGTTCGCGAAGCTTTTTCCACGACGCTGGTGGTGTTGCTTCTATATCTTCGTTGTAAAAGGGAAGCTCGCCAATATTGATGAATTCCAGTGTTAATGATTTTGGTGCCAAGTCAACCAGAACTTTTGCCAACTTGAGGTTGTAAGATTCCTTGCGGAGACTTCCCACAAAAACAGCTACTTTATAATTTTTCATAGTATTTTTATTTTTAAGTGGAACTAAAACAATGGCACTTCCTTTGACATCAAAGTGAGGGCCTAAGTAAACTTACGAATATTATTTCATTTGGCGAATGAATGGACACATAGAGTATATAAGTAAAACTATAGTTGGCTTGTTGCGATTTCTATTCCTTATTTTTGACCTAGCGTTATGCGAGTTGGAGGAGGGGACTTATGCGAACTGCATTAAAAATCACGGAATCCAATTAGGGGAACTACCGTACTTAATCCGTAAGCCCTTTACCATCTAAAATTTTCGGAAGGCATTTGTCAATTCGCGCTTCTCGGGTTTTGGATTGTTTGGCTTGAGAAAAATAAAACAAATAGGCGCGTTGTCTTCCGGGTGTTAAGGTTTCAAAAGCGGTTTTAAGGGCACCATCGGAATCTATGCACTTTTGGAACTCTTCAGGAACAGCATAATCCCCCGTCGATTTTAAAATGATTTGAGCCCCAGCTTTCTCAAGCTCAATAGCTTCGAGTATATAGGCTTTAATGAATGCGGTTTGTTCTTCAATCTGTTCCTTATGGGTAAAGCGAATTTGTCGTGCAGCTTGTACATTTTGGGTTTGTTGAATCAAAAGACCTTCATGATCTTGAAGCAAGACTCCTTTGTGAAACAACAACGCACAGTATTCTTTAAAACCGTGAATCAACACCACGTTTTTTCCGTTAAAAGTATAACAGGGATGCCTCCATTTATACTCCTCGACAAGCAAGCCTAAATCGAGTATCTGCTTCCTCAATAAAGTCATTTCTTCTCGCCATTTGCTGCTGTGTGCTAAAAATTGGTCTACTTTAGGATTCATAGGTTGGCAGATGTTTTAAGATAATCCTAGTAAATGTACCATTTTTTAAATACCGTAATGGTGCTATAGCGTCTAAAATCGCATTTTAACGGCCTCCAATAACGATTTTAACAGAGCTACTGTTTATTAAATTAAGAAAAAAAACAAATAAATGATGGCAATCAATCGTATATTCCATATAGAGTTGAGGTCTTTTAATTCGTATTGGCTATAAGTTCTTTTTTATTGTTTTTATAACTCTTTTTTTGAAAAAGGATTTAATTAAAAATCTACATTTGCACTACTTTAATTGAATCTAAATAAGCTTACAATGATTGCAAAAACACCAGAGTTAAGAGTTAGAAATATTGGTATATATACTAAATTACGAGCTTTTATGTTGATATTTTGTGCTATTTTTTCTCATCATGCTTTTTCTCAAGATGTAACGCTACAGCTTAAAAACACCGCCAATCAACCGGTTCCCTATGCTAATGTACTGGACAATACGGCAATCTTGGGAACTTCTAATAGCGATGGTGTGGTGGTACTAGACAAGGCGGTATTGGAAAACAAAACGCTTACGATTACCGCCATGGGATTTATAAATTTCAAACAAGCTTTCCCTGCCGACATTACCCAATGGATTTATGTATTGGTCCTAAAAACCGACGATACCCAATTGGACGAAGTGGTGATTACAGCGGGCAGAAAAGCCGAAAATATTCGTACGGTACCCTCATCGGTTACGATTCTAACTCAAAAAGACATAGAAACCCAAAGCAGCATTACAACCAATTTGGCGTCGATATTGGGAAATAGCGTACCGGGTTTGGGAACTTCGACCAACAAAGCAACCAATTCAGGACAAACCTTGCGTGGACGTCAGGTGTTGGTATTGATTGACGGTATTCCGCAATCGACACCTTTGATGAATGGAGCCCGTGATTTGCGTACCATCGATCCCAACGTCATCGAGCGTATTGAAGTGATTAAAGGAGCGACTTCCATTTATGGAAATGGATCTGGCGGTGGAATTATCAATTATATTACCAAAAAGAACCGCACGGATAAGGTTTTGGAAGGCGCTACAACACTCGGAACATCTTTTAATCCGTATAACAGCGCTGGAACCTTAGGATATCGAGTAGCTCAATACTTTTCAGGACAAAAAGACAAATGGAAGTACACCTTTGGTGGAACTGTGGACTATACCGGATTGCAACGCGATGGGGAAGGACTTCCCGTTGGACAAACCGACGGCTTATCCAATACCTATTCCAATAATGCCTTTGTGAAAATCGGATACGACATCAACGAAAACGCTTCAATCACGGCCCTTTACAATTATTACGGAAGCACCCAACACGCCAAATACATCAGTCAAAATGGCGTTTACGGACAAAGTCCTACCATAGGAGTACGTGGTGAAGAACCTGGAAAACCAGCGGGAACTCCGTACAACCACAATGCCATGTTAACCTATACCAACCGTAACCTTTGGTTAGATACCCAATTGGATGCTACCGTATATAGGAATGCATTCAGTTCGATGAACCGTTATGTAACGGCGGGAACCGCTTGGTATGGACCGGGGCAAACCAGGATTAATTCCGATAAAAAAGGTGTCCGCATCAATTTAAATACCCCTTTTAACCTGGGCAATTTACCGGCAGAAATCACTTACGGATTAGACGTTTTAAACGATATCACTGATCAAGACTTGGTTGATGGACGGGTTTATATTCCGAAAATGAATATGGTCAACATCGCTCCTTATGCTCAACTTAAAATCGACTTTTTTGAAAACTTGGTTTTTAAAGGAGGCGTGCGTTACGAGAATGCCGATGTAAAAGTCAACGACTTTAATACCATTGCTACCGGACCGGGTAACGAAGGAAGTATTTTTGTTGTTGGTGGAACCATACCGTATCGCGCTACTGTTTTTAATGCGGGTTTGCGTTACAACAAATACGAACTATTCAACCCTTTTGTGAGTTTTTCACAGGGATTTGCCATCAACGAATTGGGGCGTATCCTGAGAAGAGCTAAAGAAAACACTTTGGGTAACTTAGAAACCGATCCGATTATTACCAACAACTACGAAGTTGGATTCTCTTCGCGTTTTAAAATATTTAATTTTTCGGCCGCTTACTACGTGAGTACTTCCGATTTAGGGGTTAACCTCGTTGATGTAGGCGGGTTTTTGATGGCGCAACGCGAACCGGAGAATGTCAAAGGTTTTGAACTGACTTTAGATGCTAAAATACGACCGAATTTAACTATTGGAGGGAGTTATGCCTATGTAGAAGGTAAAGCCAAATTAGACGACGGTACTAAAGTATATCTAAACGGGTCGCGTATTGCTCCTCCTAAAGCTACGGGATTTGTCAGTTACCAACCCACAGACAAGTGGAACCTTCAATTGTTTTGGGTTTACACGGGAAGTCGCGATCGATTTGAACCTAATGCTAAGGGAATTTACAAAAATAGCGAAGGTCCGATTAGTGATGTTAATCTCTTTAATTTTGCGGGTAGCTATACCATCAACAGTCAGTGGAGTGCGAGTTTGGGAATCGAAAACCTATTTAATAAAACCTATTATCCTACGGTAAGTCAATACCGTGCTTTGGATGCAGAATATGTGCGTGGAAGCGGAAGTCTTGTTAATTTAAACCTACACTTTAAATTTTAGCAATGCTTAAAAAACAAATACTTTGGTTTCACAAATGGCTGGGTTTGCTCAGTGGAATCATCGTTTTTATCGTCAGTATAACCGGCTGTATCTACGTTTTTCACGACGAATTAAAATTGCAGGTTTACCCCGATAAATATTTTACCAATACCGACAGCACACTGAATGGAACGCCGCTTCCGCTCAGTATGCTTCAAGAAAAGGCGCAACTGGCTTTGCCCAAAGGCGAAAAAATTTCCCGAGTCGATTTATTTCCTGCTAAAAACAGAACCTGGGTTTTTAGAGCTTCGAAAACCAAGGAAAATGCCCTGGGACATTGGGCCTATTACACCTACTACAAACGCGTATTTGTAAACCCATACAATGGAGAAGTACAAGTTGTTGAAGACAGTAAAAACGAATTCTTTCAATTGGTACTACAGCTACACATGAACCTGTGGTTGGGAAAAAAAGTAGGCAGTATGATAGTGGGTACAGCAACGGCTTTATTTGCAGTCATTCTCCTTACGGGTTTGGTCCTATGGTGGCCTAAAAAATGGAAGATAAAAACCCTAAAACGCAGCTTATGGTTTGACTTTAAGGTTAATAAAAAAAGATTAAACTACGATTTACACAATATTTTAGGTATTTACGCCTGTAGTTTTGCCTTATTATTTGCTATTACGGGATTGGTATTTGCCTTTCCAGCTGTTAAAAAAGTCTATGTAAATAGTTTCAATATCTTTAGTACAAGTCCATCACCGTCTCCGCATTGGGGCAAATTGAGCTTCACGCCTCAACGAGATAATTTGTTGGATACCGCATTATATTACGCCTTAGAACAACATCCAACAGCCGACATGATGGCCATTCGACTCAAAGCTAAAGAAGACATTCAGGACGTACAAGTTCGTTTAAACAAAGACAGAACAGGGGTATTTGTGTGGTATTATTTTGACAAGGCCACGGGAACTATAGAAAACATTAAAAAATCAGATAATCAACCTTTTGGCGACCGATTATCGTCGATGAATTACGATTTACACGTGGGCAGCTACGGCGGAATAGGAACCAAAATACTCACTTTTATCATGGCTTTGATTTGTGCTTCGATGCCCTTAACCGGATTGATTATTTGGATAAACAAAAGCAAGAAGAAGAAGAAAAAACGAAAAGGCTAGACGCAACTGTTGCAACAACGTAGCAAAAAACTCGTTAAATCACCGTTTCGTAAATAAAAGTTGGGTTTTAATGTTTTAGAAACGGTTTTATTATATTTACAGAGGTAATTGGCATATTCGCCATGCTAACTATATAAAGTAAATCAACGTGATCAACGAGCTACAAAACTTTTATCTGACTCAAGAAGAACCCAACAGCAGTTGTTTATGGGTATTGCGCAAGATCATTTTGAATCAACATACCCAAATTTCGGAAGCAAGAAAATACGGGATGCCTTGTTTTATTTATAATAAAAAAGCAATTTGTTATTTGTGGACCGATAAGAAAACCAAAGAACCTTACATTCTATTTGTCGATGGGCAACACTTATCGCATGACCAATTGGAAACCGGCAATCGCTCGCGGATGAAAATTTTACGAATCAACCCAAATCAAGACATTCCGCTGCAAACCATTACCGATATCATTACCGCTGTCTTGGGCTTGCATACAAAATAAAATTTTTATAGATTTAAGCGATGACGTATAGTATCTATTCCGATATAGGAGGTTATTTTTGGTGGGTTCTAATTAAATTTTGTAAAACGAATCTAATCGACGAGTGAAAAGAAGAAAAATGGGCGAGAAATATTTTATTCTTAATAGTACTTTTTTTATTGGCTGGATTTATTTCATCAAGATTTTTTATAGAGTAGTGGTTTATAACTGTTAAACAAGATTTTTTTACAAGTAATAAATGAGATATACTGATTTTAGTGATGTTGGAGGTTTTTTATGGTGGCTTTTCATTAAACAGCGTAAAACGAATTTAATCGACGAGTGAAAAGAAGAAAAATGGGCGAGAAATATTTTATTCTTAATAGTACTTTTTTTATTGGCTGGATTTATTTCATCAAGATTTTTTATAGAGTAGTGGTTTATAACTGTTAAACAAGATTTTTTTACAAGTAATAAATGAGATATACTGATTTTAGTGATGTTGGAGGTTTTTTATGGTGGCTTTTCATTAAACAGCGTAAAACGAATTTAATCGACGAGCGAAAAGAAGAAAAATGGGCGAGAAATATTTTTGTTCTAGTACTTTTAGGTGTTTTTATAGGTTTTGTTTGCAGCCTGTTTGTATAAAGTAAAATAATCGCTCACTCCAGCTACTTGCTGCCTTATCAAAAAGTCTCTTTCTAGCATTTATCATTATTGAGCTTTATCAATATTTTTTAGCGCTTGATAAAGCCAGAAAGACCATAAAAAAGACTTACAAAATCAACAGTTAAGTTTACATTTTAACATGGTCGTATTTGTTAATTAACACAAATGAGCATCAACTAATTAAAAAATAGTTTTAGTTTAGGCTACCCTCTTTTTTATATTTAATCAAAATTATAAATTATGAAAAATGTCATTTTAACATCATTAATGATGCTATCGGGAGGATTGTCATCATTTGCACAAGACCATAAAACAACTTCAACGTATTATGGCACCAAAGCGAGTACTAATGCTAATAATCCTTGTAAAGGAGCCACAACACGTGTATGTGGTAAAATCGAATCTCAATTACAGCTTATAGAAAAAAATGAATATGTTCGTGTCTATGATCGCGTACAATGGATACATGCTTCAGCCAATCCAACAAAACAAGTTCACGATATTATAAAAGTTCCTGTTTCGGAAGATTTATTGTCTTTTTTACAAGAAGAAGCTGGATATAATGCTAAGATAGAAATTATGCAATAAATAAGGGTTTTTAATAAAAAGAGGGTTTTGATAATTAATAATATACAATTCCTATGATGAAATATCTTTTATACTTGCTCTGTCTTTTACCTTTTTCTATAGCTGCACAAGAGAATCTAACTCCTGTACAAGAAATGTTAGCGTATGGACTTCAAATACGACAATACGAAAATTCGACTGACTATTTAAAAAACTACTTAACAATAACGGAAGAAAATAAAGCGATTTATCTCATTTTATACAGACCTATGAGTTGTCCTCGTTGTGAAGCAGTTATAAAACCATTTTATAATATGCTAAAAAACGACAACAGCAATCATAAAATGATTTTAGCGACTATCTATGAAGATCAAAAATCCGCCCAAAGTTATGTTGAACAACAAAAGTATCAAGCAGATGTCTATTTGTATGATACCATAAATAGATACAAAGATATTTTTGATTTCAATTCAGGAGAAATGTATGGGCTTTATGTTTTAAAAATTAATCCGATAAAAGGGCGATTAATTATTGGTGGAGAACCAACCACACTAAATAAAAAATTTATTACTGAAATAGTGCAGTATAACGATGAGTTTTCGTTTTCCGCGAATACAGTACAGCAAAAAAAGGATTTAGCAGTTGATGCTACCGTGGATAAACAACAATTTATATATGATAAAATAGTTCTAGAAGAACATGAAAATTATCCGATTTCCGGAATTTATGAAAAAGCAGTACTCAAAAACAATCATTTAATATTTACTGATGAACTCAAAAATGCGGGCTATTTGTTTGAAATCGATTTGCATGCCAAACAAGGTTACTTTAAAAATCTAATAGTTGCAGATAGTATAGAAAAACAGCAGTTCGTGGACATACCTCAAAATGTATTTGAAGAAAAAGATAAAATGGGCGGAATATTCTACATTGCTTGCCAAGCGAACTTAATAAATAAGGACAAACTCAGTATTTCTTATTCTTTACCCAAACTTTTTATGGAAAGTGAATACAATATGGCTTATTACAATGAACCCGTTATTATCTCAATGGATACGGAAACATTGGAAAATAGAAAGATGACAGCATTAGATCTGGATATTTTTAGGGATGAATTTATGTATCAACATTACACTTACTTCGTCTTGGACGATAGTAAGATAGTGATACCTTGTGTAAGAAACACTTGGCCAATTGAAGTAGAACTTGAAGATTATCAAGGAAAAGAGAACTTGGATCCTTTTTTAGACTCCTTTTATCAACAAAAGAATCCCTATTTAGCTGTATTTGATATAAATACAGGGAAACTAATCAATAGATTTGGAAATTTAAACCGCGTTCAAAGAGTTAGTAAAACGGGATATTACTTTGTATCTACGGTATTTGCAAGTTCTAAGAAAGAAGTTATTTATGGCGATGGGTATTCGGGAAAATTATTTTTATCGGATAAAGAAAATTTAGACAACCCTATAAAAGAATACTGTGTATTTGACGTCGATATAGAGAAATTTCCAAGTATTAATAAAAATAATTTCTATTCGTTTGATCAAGCAAACAACTATAGCACTATACTAAATAAATATATTAAAGAAGTTGGACTTACTAAAACACATATATATTGTTTAGTTAATCCTATTAGCTCTAAAGGGTTTTCAAATCAGGACAATCTAGAATTAATCATTTTAGATAAAAAAAATGGAGAAAAAGTGTTTAGCTCTAAAATGGTAAAAGAATTTGCTCAGGACGAAAGAGTATTAACTATTGGTTTAGCAGAAATGGCCAATACGATTACTCCGTACTATATATCAAAAAAGAATAACGAAGTTGTTCTAAAATTAGTAACTCCAAAAAATATAGCTAGTAAAGCTGAAAATCGAGAACACTAAGTTTGCAATGCTCGGCTGTCAGAAATAATAGCTATCAACCAATATTTTATTTGTATGATGTTTGTATTGCTTTTGTGTAGCATTTGTAAATAAATGTGTTTAGACGTTGATAGCGAGGTAGATATTTGTAGATCGACTGTATGTTCTTTGTATAGTATTTGTATTCAACCCGCTGATAGCTGGGATGGTACAGTTAGGTGAATTTGATTTTATAGGCACATATCACTCCGAGCAGTAATCCCAGCAGTATCAAATTAAAAAGAAGCTGTCTTATCGCTGTGGTTCAAAAATCATCAAGGTTGTCTCAGGTTTACCAGCGGGTTTATTTTCAATGCCTTTAGGAACGATGATGCATTCATTTTGATATAGTTCAATTGTTCGATCTCGAAATTGCAGCTCCAGTATACCATCAACAACAAAGAATAATTTATCTTCTTCTTCGTGAGTATGCCATTCATATTCACCTTGTAATTTGATCAATTGTATTTCGTGGTTGTTGATTTTTCCTAGGGATTTTAAGGTCAATAAATCTTGCAGTGCTGCTGATTCTTCTTGTAAGTTCATTTTTTTAATTTTCATTGTATTTTTCAATTTTAGAGCACTCAGTATTGCATACTCGTTAGTATATCGGTGAACAGTCTTATTTATATTTGATATAAATAACAACACAAAGTTACCTATCTTTGTGTACGGTAAAAGCAGAAAAATATACGATAACAGCAAACTTGGTTGCGGTTGAATCGGTAGGATTACATCTATAAAAAAGGAAACCGAGAATGAAAATTGAAATTATAAATGAGCGATATCAAGTTGCGAGTCGTGTAATGGAGCGGTCGGCGGGTTATATGTTGCCTTTTGGTCAGCAGCTAATTGAGTCGGAGGATTTGATTTCTGAAAATGGATTTGTTCAACATCGACAGCATTTGCATTTGGACGGGCTTCATCTCAGTTTTTTTAAAAAATCACAAGATAATATTTTAGAAACTCGAGTTAAATCCGACAATTCATATATCCAAATGCACTTTGAAATTTCCGGTGGTTCTACCTATTACCGACCTCATAATCAGAAAGGAAAACTGTTGGCTACTGCAACTGGGGAATTCACTTTTTTTTATATGCCCGAACTCGATGGTTGTTTATTGGATTCAGCATGTAACTCGGCGTTGAGTTTGGAAATTGACGTTGCAGAGAGTTGGCTTAATCAAAACTTAATTGCTGATTCCAAAACATCGGAGCAATTTTTAAAAGCGATTAAAGTTGGAGAACCGGCTGTTTTGGGAGGAAAAACCCATCCTATTACGCCGGAAATCCAACAACTGATTCATGAAATATACCACTGTCCATACATAGAACAAGTTAAACGGTTGTATATCGAGGGTAAAATGCTGCTCTTATTGGCATTACAACTGCAACAAGCCGAAGCGACATCGGAATCTGTAAAGTCGATTCCGTTAGGTCCTACCGACCGCGAAAGCCTCTATTTTCTTAAAGAAACCTTGAATACGGGGTTTTCAACGAATCGTACCTTGGAAGAAATGGCTGGATTAACTGCGATGAACCGCACCAAAATGCAGGCGGGGTTTAAACAACTCTTCGGCACGACTATACACGATTGGGTAATAGAAGTGCGCTTAAACGAAGCATACCGTTTATTAACCACCATGCCCCCTCATTCCATAAGCATTCAAACTCTGGCCTATCGTGTGGGATACAGACACTACAATCACTTTTCGACGGCTTTTAAGAAGCGATTTGGCTGTGTTCCAAGTAGTTTTTTAAAGGATTAGCCCGTTGTATTTCTAGGTATATAGCCCGGTTTATAAGGTAATTATAGAAAAATTTTATTTTTTTTGCTGTTAATTTTGAAAAAATAAAGTTTTTATTATATTTACAAACAGCTAGTTAGATTGTTGTATGAGAAATTGAGTAAATGGATATGAGTACAAAAAATTTAGATTTTTATAAAATTCAAGACGAGCCAAATCAAAGTTGTTTGTTGGCACTACGCGAGCGTATTTTAAATATCGATACCGTTATTTATGAAGTACAGAAATACAATATGCCGTGTTTTATGTATAATAAAAAAGCGATTTGTTATTTATTGGTCGATCAACATTTAAAGGAACCTTACATGCTTTTTGTTGAGGGAAAACGAATTAACCATCCTAAACTAGAACCGGGTAACAGTTTGCGAATGAAAATATTGCGAATAAACCCCTATGCCGATTTACCTATCGACGCAATTAACGAGATTCTCCAACAGCTTATAACTTTGATTAAAACGCGTATAAAAAGAGAAAACAACAGTCGCAAATAGCTTAATTAGCAACTTGTACAAGCGGCTAAATATTTTATATCCGCAATACTTTGCCCTCCTTTGGCAGTCTGCCACACAGGTGGGGGAACTCTCCACCAGATTTTTTGAGGGTGTGCAGGATGAGGTGACTTTTTCATGACTTCCCATATTTCGATGGACGATGGTAAAAAGAATAAACTTTCCAAATTTACAAACGATATAAAAACAAGAGCCGATTAAATCGCTTAAGCGGCTCCTATTTTAGATATATGGATGCTTTTATCTCATTTAATCGACTTATATGGTTCGATGGATAACATAAAATAGTACTCCAATTGGAGGCAGATTTGATTTTTTACTTCGTGGCTCCTTTTGTAAAGGTGTAATCGATTTTCTTACACTAATATGCGATGACTGCTTACTGATTTCGGTTTACTATGCTTTCCCGTTTCTTTGTGAGATTTCAATCCATCGGTGCAAGAGTAAATTAAAATGGACGTGGAGCGCAGGCGACTTAATCCGCGATTTGAGTGTGAAACTCTATCGGATGAGACAGTATTTTATGTACCGGACAGGAATTGGCAACAAAGAGCAAACGCTTTTTTTGCGCCTCGTCTAAGTTTCCTATCAATTCGATTTTACGAGAAAATAGGGAAGACTCGTCATTTTCTAGCAATTCTACTTCCATACGCACTTCCTGTAGATCCCAGCCTTTGCGGTCGGCATACATACGTAGGGTTGCGGAAGTACAAGCACTTAAGGCAGCCGTTAAAAGTTCTTTGGGCGAAAAACCGCTGTCTTTTCCTCCTTTATCAACGGGTTCGTCGGCATGAATGGTATTGCCTGAAGGTGTTTTGATGTCTATACGATACAAATCCTTTTTAATACTTGAAGTTACTTGAGCCATTTTTAGTGTCTTATTAGTTTATATTAAGCAAGGGTATTTTAGTCCGAAAACAAAATAGATTTTAAATTAAAAACACCAAAAAGAAGGGTTTAGCTTCGTGGGTCTTAATCGTGCTGCTTTTGTAATTGGTATTATAGAGTTTGAAATGTAGTTTTATTCTTATAAATTTAATAAAAAATGATGAACTTATAGGTTGTTTTATTGTTTTAATCGTAGTCGAGAATAAAAAATGCCGTGGAGCAGGGAGCCCATCTCTAGACTAGGGAGGAAAGTATTTTAAGGAATTTACCCCTCTTTGAGAGCAGTTCTGCCCAAAGAGGCCAAATTCTTATAATGCTCGCTAAGAATAAAAAATTATTGGAAGTGGCGTGAGCATAGGATATCGATAAGTAATTAGTATGCGATGCGTTTCTACGAGGAAAAAAGAACAAAAATGGGGAAATTAAAGAAAATATTAAATAAATTAGTAGGTCTATAAGTAAGTTATGGAAAAGCGTTTGGTGATGATTATACGACTTTTTTTAAAAAATTAGAGGTAAATAAACGAAACAACAACTAACCCTAAATAAAAACTAAAAAGATGAATGAGGTACCAAAATTTGATTTTTCCACGGATAGGGAAAACAAAACGATTCGCGTAAAGCGTTTCTTTGCAGCAAAATTGAACTTGGTGTGGGATGCTTGGACCAAGACCGAACTTATAGACCAATGGTGGGCACCCAAGCCGTATCTGTGTAAAACCAAATCAATGGATTTTAGCCCGGGCGGTTTTTGGCTTTACGCCATGGTCAGCCCTACAGGCGACCAGCATTGGTGTCGGGCAGATTATACTAAAATCGAACCCTTGGAAGTTTTTTCGGCAGTCGATGCTTTTTGCGATGAAAACGGTCTTATAAATCCAGATTTTCCACGTTCGACATGGACCACTCACTTTAATGAACGAAAAGGAGGTACAGAAGTACAGATAGCAATCAGTTATAAACAACTGGAAGATATGGACAAAATGATACAGATGGGATTCAAAGAGGGATTTACAATGGGCTTAAACAATTTAGATAGGTTATTAGAAACCTTGCTAAATGAACATAAATAAGAATAGGAAAGAAGATTATGGATAAAAACGCTGCTGCGTCTTATCGCATAGCCTTTTATAATTTTGAAAAAGTAAAAAATAGAAAACAGCGAGTTTTTCGCTGTTTTTTTATTACTTTCGATTTAACGGATGGACTTTTTTATCCGTTAAATTTTAGCAAGGACTTAGTCTGCCACTTAAAAGACATTTCATGATTTTACCCTTTGAAACATACAACCCCATCTGGAAAACGCAGTTCGAAACGATCAGACAAGAACTACAAAATCTACTGAACCCTTTGGCGGTTTCTCTAGAACACATGGGCAGTACTGCTGTAGAAGGTTTGTCTGCCAAACCGATTATTGATGTGTTGATTGGTGTAGCAAATCAAACGGATTTAGATCGGGTCATTCCTTTGCTTTTAGGGGGAAATTGTGTGTATTACGAAAAATACAACGCAGTAATGCCGTATCGACGTTTTTTTCTACTGCTCCATCAAAGTCCCGAACAATTGGGAATTCCCCAATGCTTTACCGCAGCAGACGAAATTCCAGAAATCGTACACGACCATCAATACCGTAGGGCGCACATACACGTGATTCCAACAAACTCTGAACATTGGTTGCGACATATTGCCTTTCGCGATTATCTGCGAGCGCAACCGCCTATCAAAATGGCGTACCAAGCGTTAAAAGAGAAGTTGATCCAACGAGAATGGGAAGACGGCAACGACTATAACGCACATAAAGACGCCTTTTTAAAAAGAGAAGAGCAAAATGCCGTTAATTGGTATAAAAACCTACACAAACTATAACATAAACTGTGTAAACCTGCTTTAAGTAAGAACTAAAAACCACAGACCTAGAGAAGACACCTTTTATTAGGGCACAATATTTAATACTAGTTGAACCGCTATAAAAACAATACTAAAAATAATTTAGAAAGCATAAACAGTACAAAATGGAAATAATTACATTAGAACATACAAGCATACAAAACATAGTTGAGGTGTTAAACGAATCCTTTGCAGATTACATCATTCCCTTACAACTCCATGTCGAACAATTAGAACAGAAAATCGCCGCAGAAAACATCCAATTAAACCTGTCTATAGGTGTGGTTTCATCGGGTAAATTGGTTGGTTTTATGTTGCATGCAATAAATGAAAGTGAAGGTAATAGAGCGGTGTATAATGCAGCTACTGGCGTAATTCCCGCGTTTAGAGGACAAGGTATGGTAGCAACAATGTATGCGGCTTTACTGCCGAAACTGAATGAGTTAGGCGTAAAAACCATGTTGTTAGAAGTTATAGTCGGTAACGATGCTGCGATTAGAGCCTATGAAAAAATGGGATACCAGGTCAACCGTACCTTAGATTCTTTTAAAGGAAAGTTTACCGCGACTGAGAAAAATAAAACCACAGGGATTCGAGAGCTTTCAACCCTAGATTGGAAGCAACTAAAACCGTTTTGGAGCACAGCGCCATCTTGGCAAGCCGGTGTTCAAACCTTAGAAAACAGCAAAGATCGCTTGAGTATTTTAGGAGCTTATGAGGCAGACGAATTGGTGGGCTATGTGGCTTTTTATGCGAGTATAAGCAGAATACAACAACTAGCGGTAGCACCGAATTTCCGTCGCAGGGGCGTGGCTTCGAAATTAGTCGAGGCGATGAGTAAATGCACAGCTTCGACAGAATTGGCAATTAACAATGTGGACCACGATGCGCAAGATGTGGTGGCTTTTTTGGAGGCTGTCGGACTGAGCTATCGTTTGTCGCAGTTAGAAATGATCAAGCACTTATAAAAGCATTTGGTATGATTAACCGATATACGTAGTTTTTACTGCGAACAAATTTATATTTTGAAGAATCCCATACAAAAACTTATGGAGTGTTACTTGCAGACAATGTTCCACATTTCTTAAGTAGATTGGTGGCTTTTTTTCAACAGAGTGAACAGTTGAAAGGTTATAGAGAATCCAGTTGGTTGGCTTATTATTTTATAAAGTTGATGATTGGTTTATTGTTGGTTACCAATGCAAAAGCAGTCACGAAATATATGGATAAAGAATCCGTTTTGGATTAGTTGTTTAAACGCTTTAAATAAATGCGTTATCGGCTTACTAAAATTGTAAAATCATTTAAAAAAAAATCACTTGATGTCAGCAGTTATGACAGAACTAAAACATTGGTCAAAAGTAGAATATTTACATCAGACGGTTACCAATCCCAACATACACATTAAAGGAACAACCAGTTATTACAGCCCTGCTTGGTCGGGAAATTTTGAGCAAAGTGTAGTTCGTTATCTCTATGGAGATGCGTATAGTTTGGAAAATTGGAAATCGGCTTGGCCTATCGACCAATTATTTATCGGTTCTCATGTTTGTATCGCGGCAGAGGCGGTGATTTTGATGGGGGGAAATAATACGCATAGAACGGATTGGTTTAGTCTATATCCTTTTGCCGAGGCAATCTCAGAAGCCTATATCGGCAAGGGGGATACGGTTATTGGAAATGGCGCTTGGATTGGTATGCGAGCGATGATTATGCCGGGTATTACAATTGGCGAGGGCGCTATAATTGCTTCTGGCGCTGTAGTGACTAAGAATGTGGCGCCTTATACTATCGTAGCTGGCAATCCGGCTCAGTTGGTTAAAATTCGATTCACGCAGCAAATAATAGACGACTTATTGGCATTACAGATATACGAATGGCCTACTGCTAAATTCGCCAAACTCCAAACCTTTATCTGTGCTGCCGATATTGATATTTTAGTGGAGCAAGCATTAAAATACGATCTCGAGCACAAATAAGTGTTTTTATTGAAATCAATATATAAGCAGTCCTAAAACTGCGGCCAGTCCGAGTATTAAAATCGGGTGTAAACGGTATTTAAGCGCAAGTAGAAGCGTGATACCAAAAATTAAAGGACTAACTACATCTGTAAAATTTTCTTCGTTCATAAGTGAAATAGCGGCTATTCCAATTAAGGACACACTCAAAGGGCGAATTCCTTGTAAGGCTGCGGCAAAATATACATTGGTTTTAAATCGCACAAAATAATAGGAAATCAATAAGATCAATATAAACGACGGCAAGCAGAGTGATATCGTTGCTACCATAGAACCCAGTATGCAGCTGTACGGATTGTAACCCAAATTTTCTAATGCCTTATATCCGGTATAGGTAGCGCTATTGATACCAATAGGACCGGGAGTCGTTTGGGAAATAGCGACCAAATCGACAAACTCTTGGTTGGTCATCCATTGATTTTGAACCACCACTTCGTCTTGAATAAGTGATAACATGGCATAACCTCCACCAAAACCAAAAGTACCGATTTTTAGAAACGTCCAAAACAGTTTTACAAATACCATCATAGCCTTATCGCGTTTGTGCTTTGATGAGGTTGTATGTAATACCGCCCGTAGCACCCATAATAATTACCCATATCGGCGACAATCCAAATTGCCACATCAACAACAAGGCAACTAGCGGGATAAGCACCGTTAAGCCATTTAGTTTGTTCGCTTTAAAAGCGGCATAACACGGAGCTACAATCAAGGCAACCGCTGCGGGTCTGATGGCTTTAAATGCTTTTACCACCCATACGTTATCGGCAAAACGATTAAAAAACACGGCAACGAGTACAATAATAAAAAATGGGGCTATAATGGTACCTAAAGCAGCAACGATTCCCCCTTTAATACCTGACATTTTATAGCCTACCATGGCTGCTAAGTTGGTCGCGAAAACACCCGGTAGCGATTCTGTAATTGGTAGAATTTCGTAAAACTCATCGATAGTCAACCAGCCCTTCGAAATGATTTCGCGTTCAATTAGTGGAATTACGGCATAACCACCGCCTATGGTGAAAAGTCCGATTTTGGTAAAAGTGAAAAAGAATTTTAAAAGCATTTTGTCGCTATTTTGCCCCTATACATCATTGGAAGTACACTTCCATTAAGAGAACTGCAAGATAGGTTAAATCTGATTTTTATCCTAGGAAAACAAGTATTAATACGGTGGAAAACCCCCTTGTTTCTATGTTTTAAAATGAATAAATAATGTAAAACAAAAAAGATATTTTCTTTGTAATCAGTGATTTGTAATTAGGAGGGGCAAGTCGGTTTAATAAAAGTCAATAGCACAACTAAACCTCTTTACTACGAATACTCGAAGCAATCCATTCTGTTTTTTGGCACCGCGGACAAACACAGGAAGAATCGGATTCAAAGGCTATGGTGTCACCACAAAATAAACAAGAATAATAGGTTCCTATATCAAAGTGGCTAACAATTTGGGTGATATAATGGGGTAAAATAGGAAGGCCGTATTGCAGCTGCTCTTTAGAGAAAAAATAAACGCTTACTTCTCCCGAAGTTTCTAGAAGGGCATATTCCACTTGCCCTAAATGAAAAACACCTTGAAGCCGTAATTCCATAAAAAACTCATCTTTACTCAGGGTTTCTTTTTTAAAGTCATGAATGGCAAAAGCACCTTTTTTGATAATATAAACCGGCTTTCCTTCGAAGAAGTTTTCTAAAAATGGGTGTTTAAAAATCAGCAGCGTAACTAATTTATAACAAATGACAATAACCGAAAAAGCGATTAAGGCATGGACGATGCCGATTTCCATATACAGCATGGGATCACCTGCCGCCGATCCCAATCCTAAAATCACGACCAATTCAAATACAGACAATTGTTTTACGCCCCTTTTTCCCATGACGCGCAGAAAAATCAGGATTATAAAAAACATGACAACAGTACGCAGGGCAATTTGAATCAAAAGGTTACTTTCCAATTCGCCGAATAAAAAATTGCTGATTTCCATATTTTAAACTTATAATAGTATTAAATATACGTTTTTTTTGCAGCGAGCATACAACATTTTTAAATCCGCTATAAAATTTAATATATGGAAATAAGGGTTTAAAATTAAGACCCCTTATTTTCAAAAGAGAATAGGGGGGTATAATTTAATAAATCAGTTGTAAGTTTTGTAAGGCATAGTCGGGGTGTAAAGGGCCTTTTTACTGATTCCAATATTGGTCAAACAGTGCCAATTGGTTAGCCATGGATTGGCTCCAGTAGACAGGGTCGTGTGCGCCGATGGATTCGGTATATAGATGTGGCACTTGGTTGTTGGTTAGCAGTTGATGAAAATCGCGATTCATTTCAATCATTTGCTGGTCATCGGTACCACAATCTAATAAATACAACTGCTGTGCTTGTTGCATTTTCGCTATTTTATTAAAAGTAAAGTAGGTTTTGGCCAGGTTTTTAAAGGCTCCCAACACCTTGTCAACTTGATAATTGCTGTAGTTTTCGCCAAAGCGATTAAAATCCAAAGCGCCACAGGAACTGCCGACAAAGGCAAAATTATCCGGATGATTAATACCGATGTGTAAAGCACCGTATCCTCCCATGCTCCAACCTGTGATTGCCCGAAATTTACTGTCGGCAATAGTAGGAAAGTTGGTGTCTATATAATAAACCAATTCCTCTCCGATAAAAGTTTCGTATTGAGAACTGGGATCTGTAGGGCTATCGACATACCAACTGTTGTAGCGACCATCTGGAATGACGTATATCGTTTGGAATTTTTGGGATAATTCCATTAGATTAGGAATGTCTTTTTGAAGCGTTCTTTCTGGATTCCCACTGTATCCGTGTAAAATATAGACGGTTTTATAGGTTTTTCCGTTTTGTAGTTCAGGAGTGATAACGACCGTTTCAATAGCAGTATTCATTTTAGTACTGTAAACTTTTTTGTGAAAGAGTTGTTGCGCCGAAACCGGGACCGATAAGGCGAATAAAGCCAAGGCATAAAGAGTTGTTTTCATGTTTTTCTTTTTAATTAGTAGACAAAAGTCTCCCATAAAAAGATTGAAAGCATTTACATATGTTGACGTTTTACAAGTTTATTTCTTTACGTATACGACTTAATTGAGTGGGGGTTACTCCTAAATAAGAAGCAATTTGGTGCTGCTTAAGCCTCGTAAATAGTTTGCTGTTGTCTTGTAATTTGACATAGCGTTGTTTGGCAGATTCCCATTTTAAATCAATTTCTAAGGGTTCCTTTTTAACTACCCAGTTCTTTTCTAAATAATGGATGTGAAAAAGTGCCAAATCGTGATGTTTGTGAACCAATTCGCGAAACTTGTTTGCATTATAACGAATGACTTGGGTGTCTTCCAAGGCGATTATATTGAAGGCACTGGGGATTTGTTCAATGATAGCAGCTGTACTCGCTACAAAGCTGTTTTCTTCAAAGAATATTTTGTAAACAGCATCGCCTTTTTCATCGGACAAAAAGTAACCCACTAAGCCTTTTTGAATAAAGTAATAATGAAGTGCTCGATCACCTGCTCGCAAAAGCAGATCATTCTTCTTAAAGCTTTTTTCTACACAAATAGCGCTTAAATCTTGACGTGCAACTTGGGACAGCAAATAATACTCATCAATTTGTTTAAAAAATTCGTCCATAATATCAAATCGCTATAAGTAGTATATTGTACATGAAAATACAAATTTACGGATTATTTCGCGCTTAGAGTAAGCTGTAATAAGTGTTTTTAATACGTATGAATTAGGTTTGCTGGTTGAGCTGTTGTTGTATATAGTGATGTGGCGACATTCCAGTGATTTTATTAAAGGCGTTGGAAAAACTTCGACTGTTAGAAAAACCCAGAGAATCCGATATAAACTGAATCTTAAATTTACACCATTGTGGGTCTTCACCCAAGAGTGCTAAAAAATAATGGATACGCAAGGTGTTTAAGTACTCTACAAACGACTTGCCTTTGTACATATTGATACACTGCGATAGATAACTGCGATTGGTATTCCACTTTTGAGCTAAGTCATTTAAATTCAAATCCTTTTCTAGGAAATGTTTCTTTTTCTCAAAGGCATCTAAATGATTTAATATATTTTTAATGACTTTATCGTTAATATCAAACGGTGGATTCTTTACATTACTATTCCCGCCTGTTAGCCAAGGTTGTTTATTCCACACAGGAGATGCCTGAATGCTTTCAGTGATGAGGTAGTTTTTTTTAAATTCGCTTTCGACCAGGCGTTTTTTGTCTTGTGCATTTAATTGGAACTCCATTCTTTTTCTTTCCTTTTTTCTTTTGTTGTAGACCCATATAAATATAGGAAAAGTAATCAGGATTGCGATAGCCACTATGGTTAGATATTGAATGAGATGGCTATGCCGATTTAAATCATTTTCTAAGCGTTCTTTCTCTATTTGTAAATTCTTGATGTCGAGTTTGGTGTGTAATGCTTGAATCAAAAAATTGTATTCAACTTGAAGATGTAAGGTTACATTTAGTAATTTATTGGTATATAATAACTCACTTTCTGAGTCCTTTTGCTCTTTATAATAGTCAATTAAGTACAAATAGGCATCTTTGATTTCTAAATTGCAGTACTGATGTTTTGTATATATGGCATCTACTTTTTTAAAATAGAAAAGGGCTTGTGATTTTTCATTTAATTTCCAATAATTTAAGCCAAGGTAATAATATATTACGGCCTCGTTGGCAAAATCATCGTTTTTTAGAATAGAGGTTAAGGCTTCGTTGAGTAAATGTATACTGGTGGTATACTGGTTTTGTTGGTAATTATTTAAACCTAAGATATATTTAATATAGGGCTCTTTAAACAATACATCATCGGGTTTTAAAAGAGATATTTTTGGGATACCGGATTCGATTAAAGCGCGACTTTCACTGTACTGTTCTAAGTAATATAACGAAAAGGCCTCTCTATAAAGGGCATTAAAATAACCTTGTAGATGGTTGTATCCCTTTCTATGTTCAAAGTATATTCTCGCTTCGTGATAGCATTCGTAGGCCTTGGTATATTCTTGCATATAAAAGTACACTTGACCCACACCATATAAACTTTTATGGTATGCATAAGGCTCTTTGTCTTTATTTATTAAGCTTAATGCCAACAGTTCAAATTCTAGCGATTCAACATATTTTTTCTCAAAGTAAAAGCAGTTGGCTTTTGCTTGAAGGGCGCGTATATAAAAAATAGGAGGTAGCCCCTTGGATGTTTGTAAAAGACTGTCTGCATAAGTATGCATTGTAGTACCTGTATGTTGGGAATAAACAGATTTATAGTAACCTTCAAAGAGTTGCTCTTTATGGTTTTCGCTTTTCGCTTTTTCTATGTAGCTATTTAATAATTTCCCGTAATTCGAATCGGTAGATAAGGTTTTTCTTAACGAATCATTTAATTGTTCGTAGGTAATCGTATGTGAATTTTGTGTACTAGCAAATTGAGGTTTTACCTCAATAATTGTTAAAAATGCAAATAAAACAAAATATAATCGGATCATATTAGAACGCTTTTTGATGAATATAGTATCAGTAAGATTTTTTTTTGTTCGCTTAATGTGTTGTTTTTCAGGTTATTGTTTTTTGATTAGAATGTAAATTGATCAAATTGCATACCTACTTTTTGCAGTGCAGAAACAGAAATGGTAGTTTTGGATAAACTTAACAAAAAACAATTAATTAATCAATTTAAATAGATTATGAAATTTTACTATCTTTTACCTCTAGCCACTATTTTTATTACCTCTTGTAATGCTGATTTCGAAGAAAGGGATTCGTTGGATTCGTTAACCGGCAAGTCATCCATGAATGTACCTATTCAAAAAACAGCCGATATACACTTAATTGCCCCGCAATTGGTTGCCGCTTATAAAGATTATGTGGAGCTAAATCCCGTCACTACTTTTTCTCAAAAGCGAGCTGCTTTAGATATGGTATCGAACCAAAACAGTTTGTTTATGGATATTAAACCGACAAATTACCAGCTTATTTCGGAGTTCAAAGCCAATCTAATAACGGGAAATGTAGATCAGCTTTATACCGATTTAAACGTATCAAATTCCGTAAAATATTACTTGGATAAGCTCTTGCTATCCAATACCAATTTATCGATTATGCTTACGGATATTGATTTGGACAAGAATCTTACGAAGGATGAAAGCAAGTTGTTAAATACGGTCATCTATGTTTTTCAAACGGATTTGATTGGAAATGACGACGATTCTTGGAGAAAAAATATGATAGTAGGTCTGTTGTTAGGTCTTCAGGAAAGTAAAGCACAGGCTACTTTTAATGTAAGTTGGATTAAAATAAGTATGTAAGGGTAACTCCAAAATAAATAAGGGAGTAGGCATGTTACCTGCGGACTTCGTTGCCGTTTTTTACGTAATTAGGTCCTTTAATTAGTATGCCTACACCCTGTAATTGTTTTTTTTCTAAAATAAACGGCTGTAGTACTGCAATAATGCAAACTTTAATTGGTTGGGTCCAACGGTTAGCGACCAGGTCGTTTATTCGATATTAAAAATCCACTTTTTACTAAACTAGTAAAGAGAATGTAGTGCAAAGTCTTTTTTAAAAACCTTTAAAATTTAATGCCTGTATAAAGAGTTCCTCTAATGGGGCTCTTTGGCATTCGAATGCGTATACGACATCGATGGGTAGCCTGGCTACTTCTCACGTTCAAAGGTGTTGTCTGCAAAACCAAACCAAAAACTTTTATTAATCTAAATTTTTATTATGACAAAAAAATTTACACTTCCACCCATTATTAGGGCAATAGGCATACTGCTGTTGTTGCTCATGTGGTCTTTAAAAATGGAGGCTCAAATCGCAAACAATCCTGTTTTAACATGGGATCAACAGGTCGGTTGTATTGAATACGACGATGAAATCAAAGACCGTGAAAAAGAACAACTGGTCAATTTATTAGAAAATGTTGAAGAGGGTAGTTGTATCCGATTTTGCGAGGGTAGTAGGGTAAACTATACTTTACAAGCCACCAACGTAAGTCAAGTGCAATGGCAGGTTACAGGAGGAGCACTTGTTAGCAGTTCCAACACCCAGGCTCAAGTACTGTGGGGAGCTAGCGGTAGTGGTAGTATTACACTTACCGTTACCTATACGGACAATACGGTTCAAGTTCGTACAATTTGTATAGAAAAAATAATTAGTCCTAGGGCTGAATTTCAAATTAACGGACCAGAACCCGATCAAAGAGAGTTTTGTGTTAATACAGCCATTTCTTTTGATAACTTATCTACTCAGAATAACGGCACAGCGATAGTGCATTACTTTTGGGATTTTGGAGATGGTGCAACCTCAAATTTATTTGAACCTACGCATACATATACTCAAGAAGGGGCTTATAAGGTCTATTTACGGGTTACAAATAGTTGTAATTGCAGTTCGGATTATGCTTTTGAGGTTTATATCAAAGAGGCAAAACCGGTGGAGATTACTTGTACCAATGTTACTTGTGAAGGAAACAGAGAAACTTATAGCGTAAACGATGAATGCGGCGGAAAATGGAAAGTGGAAGGCGGTACAATTGTGGTAGACAACGGTACCTCTATTGAAGTTGTTTGGGATAATATTGATCCAAGCGATGGTTTCGGATATGTGAGTTATATTTCAGATTGTTCGTGCCCTTTTTGGACTACGGTAAAAATTCCAGTAGTTACTCGTAAGGCAAAAATAAAAGGACCAGACATTATTTGTCAGGGTAAACAAGCTCGTTTTACCTTACCGCAATGGCCAACTACAGATTTTAGATGGTCGATTCAACCAGCGGGAACAAACACCACTTTGGTATTGACAGATCAGCGAAACGAAATTGTAGTGGATGCTTTGGAACCAGGTGATTATATTTTGTTTGTAGAATACCACAATACCCTATTATCTGAAGAAGGATGTCGTGGCGAGTCATCGCACCGATTTAAAGTAGTTGAAAATGTATCTGTTATTTATGATAATGTAGCTACGGTTTGTCAGGGAACTTATAAGAGTTTTAGTAGTAGTAATGGAAATTCGGTAGAATGGCAAATTACGCTAAACAATAATATCGTACATGCTACCGTAGGATCGTGGACAGATTATACGTTTGATAATCCAGGTACTTATGTAGTTACAGCCAATAATAACGGTTGTATTAGTGATCCGGTGTTGATTGAAGTAATCAAAACACCACTTATTACCGGTACCATTAGCGGTCCTAACAAGGTGTGTTTAAATGTACCGTATACGTATGCCATTAGTGAAAATGAAGCGGGAGCTTTATATGTATGGAGTGCAGTTGGAGGTACTGTGGTTGGTAACAATCAAGGTACTCAAGTTGACTTTGTGTTTACAAGCCCTAATGCAACGGTAAGTGTAGTGAAACAGTTTGTCAAAAACGGTGTGACTTGTAGTTCACAATCTATTTCGTATGGCGTTACTCAATTACAAATGAATCCACTTATTGTAAATAATAGTGGGTTAGCGATGTTTTGTTCGAGTAAATCGTATAATTTTTCAGCAAATTTAAACGGAATCGATGCCGATTTGTTGGAGTGGGAAATTAGTCCTTCAAACTTCGGAAGCATTATCGATGGTATTAATGGCAATACAGTAACTGTTGGATTAAACGAAGTAAGTGGCGGAGTTAATACGGGAACTTTAACTTTAACAACGACCAAATGCGGTATTAAAACATCGGTTTCTCACTCGATATCATTAGTAGCCAGTATTTCGTTAAGTGTAGGTGTGGTGTCCGATATTTGTCCGGCGGATCTTACTTTTGACGTGCCTGTTACTTCGAGTGCACCAGCTGCAGCCGGTGGGCAATTGGTTTTTGAATACAACGGTACAGCTCCTTTTACAACAGCTTATATGGGTACGGGAACATATACTGTTCCTCAAAACTTTATAACCAGTTCCTCAAGTTCTATAGGTGGAACTTTAACCGTTAAGTTGGTTAATGCATTTGGTTGTACTACCACGATAACGGCAAATAAACCGGTAATAATTTTACCCTTAACTACCGTAGAGTTATTTAAAACAAGTGGCAGTCCAACTGTGGTATGTATGGCAAATCCATTTATTATAAATTTCCAATCAACGGTATCTACTGGTGTGACTTCGTCATTGACTTTCAGTTGGTTCTACGCTAACAATACAACACCGTTTGCAACGCAAGTAGGAAATCCTAATTTTTCATTAACTAATGCCAATTTTCAAGGTGCAGGAGACTATTATGTTCAGGTAACGGATATTAATAATTGCGTAATTAAATCAAATAAAATTCGCATTTTTGAAGATTGTAGTCCTGGCGTACCTGGCGGTCCTGGTTCTGGTTGTGTATTACCTTTTAATCCTTACCCAGATTTGGATTACCTATGGACAGATTGTACGACCGTTTCGGTTACTCCTCAGTTTTATAATGTTCCTCCTTACAATATTGTAAGTGTGACTTGGGAGGCAATTACACCGGGTGTAATAGTTTCTCCATCGAGTACGAACAATTTAGGGGTTTTTGAAATTCCTAAAGTAGGTAGTTATGATTTGAGAATCTGGGTGCGTTATGCTGGTTGTCCAGATACTTTTAGTAGGGTAATAAACGTTCGTAAGCATTATGAACCGATTTTACGTTACACAGTTACTTGTAATGGAAATAACAGCTATAGCATTAATTTATTGAACAACAGTAAGTTATTTGATATCAATTCTAATTTGGTAAATATTACCTATTTAGACAATGCAAATAATATTGTAGGTACAGGTCAAAGTGCTAGTATAAATGGACTTACATCGGGAACGCATACCTTTAAGCTGCGCTTGTCTACAGGACAAACTACGGCAAATGGAACGCCAATACCTGTTTGTGAGACAACACAGCAGATTGTTATCGATGGACCACCAGCTCTTAACTTTACATTGCCCGATGGTTTTGATTATTGTACGGAATATCCGGTAACTTTAAGATTGCCAAACAACCAGTACAACTCAAATTATCGTTATATATGGTACTTTAACGGGACTTCTTATATCGCTAGTGGAGTAGATACGAAAATCAATTTCACCTTGACTTCTGGTTTCGTAAGTTCGTTCCCTATTAAATTGAAAGTAATTAATCAATTTGGTTGTGAGTTTGAATCTAACCCACAAACGGTGATTATACGAAAAGCGAATTTTACAGGAGGTGTCATACTTCCGAATCCAGCTGATTTTTGCGAAAGCAATGTAGTTCCGTTGACCTACACAGGCGCAAATATGCCGAGTGCTATTATTTGGATGCGCGACAATGTTCAGGTAAGTACAAACTTATCCTACACACCTACTCAAAGTGGTAGTTATTGGCCGGTATTGATTGATATAAACGGTTGTCGTTCGTTTGGAATGTCTCAATTCCCGGTAAGTTATAAATTGCGTAAAGTTCCATTTGCAAGTATAAATGGCAACACCAGCGTTTGTTATGGAGGTAGTACTACTTTAACGGGTATAGTTACCGATCCTACTGTAGAACACCGATGGACTGGGCCAAACGTACCAGGATCTTTTACCAATTGGGTGGCAGGAAGTACGAATTTGAGTTTTACCTTAAGTGGTTTATCACCGGGAACTTACAATTATACTTTTGAAACGAGATATGCCAATGACACGAGTTGTGTAAATAGTTTTGCAACTTCCGTACAGGCGCATCCACAAATAGCTACACCGAGTATTAGTTATTCCTTGGTAGGTTGTCAGCCTTATACATTAAGATTAACTGCAAGTGGTCCTAGTAATGGGATTTATAATTGGAGTAATGGTGCAACAGGACAATCTATTGAAGTAACTGTAGGTGGGGCTTATGCCGTAACCTATACCGCTCCGACGGGTTGTAGTGTTACTGGATTCGTACAGGCACCTCATAATCCAGAACGTTCTTTATGGATTGTTCCAACGGGTTGTTACGATTTCTGTTTAACCCCTAAGAGATTCTTACTAGGTCCGTTGGGTATCTATAGTGGATACAATTGGATGATTAATGGAGGAGCTGTGCAAAGTGGCTCTAATACGTCAATTCCAAATCAACCGATTGTGATGGCGGGTACTTATCAACTACAAGTTTCTCAGTTGGGATGTATCTTTAAAAGTAATACGTTACACGTGGCACCTGATTTAGATAATTGTCCTACTAGACCGTGTAGAATTGAAGCCTCATTCGAATATGCAGGTATGGAACAACCGGGTATGTATGTGTATTATGTAAACTTCAATAATCCTAATAGTTATAATGTGAATGTTAACATCAGTAGTTTTAATAATTACGGTGTTTTTGTGCCAGGAACATTTAACTTGACTCCAGGATGGAATTCTTTTGGACCGGTATTGTTTCAAGCAAACAGTACATTTGTACCTGGTGCGCCAGACTTTATCATGGTTCAAATGCAAGGATGTATGGATTTATATGATATTAGATTACCACGAGATCATCGCAGACCTGATGCTGTTAATGAAACGGTTATTCAAGCCACTATGATGTTGTCTCCAAATCCAGCACAAGATGTTACTGTGGCTAGTTTTGACCTCGGAGATCAGTATCAAAATGCACAAAGCATTGTGGTATATGATGTAACGGGAATGCAAAGAGCGAAACAGAAAGTAAGTGGAAGCAAAGGTGAAATCACATTAAATGTGAGTCAACTTGCTGCCGGTACTTATATCGTTAGTCTGGAGGCTGACGGTAAACGTATAGTACAACAAAAATTGATTAAAAAATAGGTTTAATCATCTAAACGGTGCTGAAAAATTGATTTCAGTGCCGTTTTATTTCGGTTTACCAACTTTTGCGAAAAGTTGCTGTATAAAGCAATATAACGATTCGTAGTTTAGTTGTAAAATTCCATCAATTACTAATTACTGCAGCCGTAAGCACTTGTGTTTGCGGCTGTTTTTTTATAGTATACTAGCTGTATTTATTGGTATAGAAATGAGTACGACTTAGAGGTTGGGGAGAAAAGTATATAAAACAAGCGTGTCTATATAATATAAACACGCTTGTTTTTAAAAGCACCGGCCTTAAATTAGGAATTATTTTTTAGCGATATGATCTAAAAACAGCTGCTTAACTTTTTCAACATCATAACTTTTGCCGGCTTCCAAATCACCTGAAGCCAATATGGAAGTTACCGTTCCATTTCCATCAATAACAAAAAAGAAAGGATAACCGAGGCTTTTAGAATCGGGTGCATATTTATCAAAAACTGCTTTGTTCTTATTTTTAGTCGAATAGTTTAGATGATAGTAAAGGTAATTTTTATCGACTATGGTCTTTAATTCTTGGTTGTTTTGGACAAAATCATTAAAGCGCAAACACCAAATACACCAGTTACCACCAGCTTGTACAAAAACGTTTTTGCCTTCTGTTTTAGCTTGGGCAATCAATTCGTTTAATTTGGCTTGGGCATCTTCTTGTTCGTTATACGGTTTGGATAATTTTTCTTTTTCCGCTTCTACGGCTTTTTTAGCAGCAACTGTATCTACTTCTACGGTCGTATCTGCCGGAATTGTTGTCGTCGTTTCGGGGGTTTCTATTTCTTTTTTGCAACTAGATAGTACAAGAACTGAAAAGAGTAGTACAGCAGATATAAGGGTTTTTCGCATATTAAAAGGGGATTATGGGGTTGGTGGTATTTCGAAACTCAATTTATTACAGTAAAGGAATCTAGATGATCACTTTACAGAACAAAATTAATGATTTTCTGTTTACATCTAGTGAAAGAGAGCAGATAAAAGTATACCTATTCCCATAAAAAAAGACGTCTCTCGAGACGTCTTTTTTAAAAAGATAGAAACGGTATATTATTTATTTTTTGCTTTTGAAATTTTTAGCTCCGTTATATACTTTTCCTTTTCCGTAGTCTTTTTTTGTTGCTTTTACAGCTTTAGACTTTGCAGCGGGTTTGTTTGCACTATTTACAAATGTCAAAGCACCGGTATAGTTTGCGGTAATGGTGTTTTCTCTATCGTCAACAGCAGTTACTTTAATGGTATAGTTAGCACCTTCTTTAGCTACGGTTACCGTACCTGTTCTCGTTGGAGCCGAATTGATATATTCGTCATTTTTCATTTCGTAATACCAAGTACCAAAATCCAAACCAACTTCTGTTCCACCACCTGTACTCGCATTACCCGCTTTTTCTTCTCCAATTGGATATACTCCTACAGGAATATCAGTAGTAGCACCAACTGCTGTGTATAAAGCGACTCTCAAATATTCACCAGAACCCTCAGTAGCCCAGTAGTATTCTGGATAAGTTGTTAAGTTTTCATTCAATAAATAAAGTTCCCATCGGTTATTTTCTTTGCCCTGCACAGGTGATTTACCTTTGTATTCTAAGAAACCTTGGTCTAATTGACCAACCGTTTTGTCTGCTTTTAAGGTAGAAATGGTGTATTCGTCTCCTTGTTTTACTTTTCCAGTATATTTACCAATATGTCTTGATCCATCTTGCAATTCGATATTAAAACGAATTTCTTGCCCTTTGGCATTGTCCATGGTTTTGATGGTACCGTCTGTGATGTACATGGCTTTCTTTATGCCTTCAGAACTTTTGTTATGTAAGAAAAGAGCATATCCATAATCCAAATCTTCACCTTCTATATTGTCTTTAGACTGTACGAGGAAGGTACCCAATTCTTGTTTAGTAGAGGCTTTGTAAGTTCTGTTCGGAATCTTTATCCCCTCCCATTGTCTTGGAGCCATAGCATCAAAAAACGAAAGTGAGATATGGTATCCGTCTCCTTCTAATTCTCCGTATCTATTCGCTTGACCTTGAGTGAAAAAAGTCATGTATTCTCCTACGTTAGGAAAGTCGTATTGGTCATCACCCCAATACCAACCATTTTGAATTTCATATTCGATTTCGTAAAGAGGTTCGATATCAATCAATCCAACATAATTGATTTGATGAGGTGCGTTTTGATCATCTGTTAGAAGACCTTTAATGGTATAAGTATCGGCCGTTTTGCTAACCTCTAAATTACCAGAAACGATTTTTAATTGCGTATCACCCTTTTTTAAATAACTGTCTGTTTGGATTGAATATAAGGTAGGCGTTGAGGCTACAGTATATTTATTCCCTTTTAATGTAGCATCCAATAAGTCTTTATCCGCTACGGCATCGGAAATAAAATTTAATTGGAAGTCGGTATCGTTGGACTTAAGTAAAATACTAAATTTCCCTTGGTTGGTCTCTGTACCTAAATACGTTCCTTTAGAGCTGACAATCGTAGTTTCTGGTATGGTTTCGTCCACAGGTGGTTTGCTGTTGTCGTCACTGCTACAAGAGGACAGTGCGCCGTTTGTAAGCGCAATTAGGCTTAGTAAACAAATAAACTTTTTCATAGAATCGGGTTTTAAATATGCTAATAGTAGCATGTGATTAACGTTTAAAATTTTAATTGTAATATTTAAAGTGATTGACAAAGTAATTTGTCGGTTGTCGTTAGTAGTGATAGATTTTATTTTTAGATCATTTTAATCTACAAAGGGTTGATGATTTAGTAACTTTTAAGAAATATAAATATATAAAAATTTTATAAAGATAGCTTTATGTGGTTTTTTTTTTAGTGTTAAAGTTGTACTTGTGATTTTCAAGTATATTGAGAATATCATAAGCTAATTAAGGTTGATATTATCATAATTAACGTTTTGTTTGGTTCGAAGTGAGATAAAATAATACTTTATGAATTTTTTATATACCTTTTTGAGAATTTTGAAAATCGTTTTCTTAACGTATTTTTTGTTTTGGCCAAAGGCAAAACGAAATTAAAAGAAAAGCCAGGGCGTTGCTTGGACGAGGCTTTTAGCTTTTGTTTTCTCGTTGCAGCGTACAATGGGGCATCTGCAATTGAAAACCGTCACAAATCCTTATTTAAAAACCATTAGTTTCGTTCAAAAGCTCTAGTTTTGTAAAAAATAAAGGAGATGAAAGACAGCAGTCCAAACAAAAAGAAATTACACCCTAGAAATAAACATAATAAATTATATGATTTCGACCGTTTAAAAACGGCTGTTCCAGAATTAATTCCATTTATTATCAAAAACCCTTCTGGAGTGGATACCATAGATTTTTCGAAACCCGAAGCAGTGGTGTTACTCAATAAGGCGTTGTTAATGAGCGATTACAAATTGACCTATTGGGAATTACCCAAAGACAATTTGTGTCCTCCAATACCGGGTAGAGCCGACTATATCCACTATGTTGCCGATTTGTTGGCTACGTATAATGCAGGAGTAGTACCAACAGGTAATAGCGTTAAAATCTTGGATTTGGGTGTAGGAGCCAATGCCATTTATCCGATTATTGGTGTTGCAGAATACGGTTGGCGTTTTGTTGCTTCAGATATCAATAAAGAATCCTTAGCATCGGCCGAGAATATTGTAAGTAATAACCCGCATTTAAAATCTACCGTTAGTGTGCGTTTGCAACCGAGTGCGCGAAATGTATTGGAGAATATCATCGGAGAACAAGAACAGTTTACGGCCGTAATATGCAACCCTCCTTTCTATAAATCTCAGGAAGATGCGGCTAAACAAAGTGCTCGAAAAATAAAAAACTTAGGAAAGAAATCCGTTGTGGCTCCAATGCCGAATTTTGGAGGACAAAGTAATGAGCTTTGGTGTGAAGGTGGTGAATTAACTTTTATTACAAATTATATTTACGAAAGCCGACGTTTTGCGAGTCAAGTAAAATGGTTTACCACTTTGGTATCTGATCAGAACCACTTAAAACCCATACAGCGATTGCTGCACAAAGTAGCAGCTACCGAAATGCAAATCATTGAAATGGAACAAGGAAACAAAATCAGTAGAATAGTTGCTTGGAAATTTTAAGTAGGGTTTATATGGTGTTTGTTTTATAACTTTATATCATTAAACCAACGCATATTATGACAAAAGTAAATTTTGAAATCGAAAAATATCAAGTGGCGTATAAACCTCAAATCTTAAAGGTTTGGGAAAAGGCTGTTATGGCTACGCACGACTTTTTAAAGCCTCAGGATTTTAAGGATATTAAAATCTTTTTAGAACAATTTGATTTTAATTCTTTGGAAGTGTATTGCTTGATGCAAGCCGATGTAGTCATCGGTTTTATAGCTATTCAGGATAAAAAAGTGGAAATGCTTTTTATCGACTCAGCATACTTTGGTATTGGATTAGGCAAAAGCCTTTTGGATTTTGCTATTACAGTGTTGGCAGTGGATTGTGTGGATGTTAATGAACAAAACACCCCTGCGGTTGCTTTCTATAAAAAAAGCGGATTTAAAGTATATGAAAGAACGGATAAAGATGATCAAGGTCGTGCTTATCCGTTGCTTAGAATGAGATTATAATAGGCATATTTATCGGTTGAGAATCTCGATAGGTGGTTTTCGACTTGTTCTTTATCGCAAAGAGCTATTTATAGTGTGCCGCTTGATTTTGTGTTGTTTCCACGATTACATTGACTTTTATTAGCTTGTGCGGGTTCAGCAAACTGTAAAACTTTTAACAAAAGTAGGTAGTGCATATGGAATTGGCTGTGGTGTTACAGGGGCTAGCAATGGGGCAAATTAGGGCTGTCTATTTGGTGTTTTTCAATCCCTTAAGTTCCTTCATTAAATCTTCTAGATAATCGGTTTGTATTTCTTGTATTTCCAATAACTTTTTGTTTTGATGTACCAAAATATGGTCCATTTTTTCGCTTAGTAGTTTGATTTCCAACTCTGCTTTAAGATTTATTTTATAGTCGTGCTCGCCTCGAATCCGGTCTTTTTGTTCTTGTCTATTTTGACTCATCATGATGATTGGAGCTTGAATAGCAGCCAAACAAGATAGAATTAAATTGAGTAATATAAACGGAAAGGGGTCGAATGGTTTAGTTGCTAAAAACCAAATATTAACGAGCATCCATACGAGAATAAATAAAAAAAATGTAATGATAAAGGTCCAACTTCCACCAAAAGCAGCCACGTGATCGGCGAGTTTTTGTCCTAGGGTAAGTTCGGCTTCTAGCTCTTCTTGAATGTTTTCAGACAATATGGAATTGTTTTGAATGGCCAACATCACATCGATATCAATAACGGCCAATTCACCCTTCTCTTGAGTAATTAAAGAAGTAAGGTACAGTCGCCTGTATTGATTAAGCTCGGTTAAGGTTATGAAATCTTTTTTTTGTAAGTCGGGAAAGTCTTTTTTGAGTAAATTAAAAATTCCCTCTCTAATTTCCTGTGCTTGTATTTCTTCACCGGATTTAATTTGTTGTTTGCTTATATAGCTGATTTTCATAATGCTTTTTTGAAATAATTGAAAAGAGTAGAAGGCAGGTGTGCTATAAAACCCTTCGTTTCTTTGCGGTTGTTTTACGGACTAAATATTATAGTTTGATTGTTAATTTACAACGTACTTTATCTCGATTTAATATGATTTATACCCGAAAAAAATTGATATTTACTCATCGGCTACGAAGGTTCAAATCCGGAACGCCATGTCGGTTTTGTATTAAAAACTTAAATATAAAACATTTTTTTAGTAAGTAACCTTTTAACAAAACTTATTGTAGATGAATTTAGAACATAACCATTCTTTGGTTTAGACATTAAAATCTTGCATAGCGGGCATGTTAATTTCTTTTACGCAACTGGCAATGGATGTAGAAATTATAAACCGAATGGCGTTTAAAACGTCTGGAATCGGTATTAGTTGGCCTTGAGTTTTTTTGACTATGAGATCGACATCAGTGATGTCTTCGTACGCAGTGGCTAAATACCCTAGGTTTAGTACGCTAATGCCAATTTGGTCTGTTCTTAAATTTTCTCGTAAAGCTTGAGCAATACCTCTTAATGCGAATTTACTAGCCGAAAATGCTACTTCTTTGCCTTTGTGATTATCCAATCCCCAAGTAGAGCCAATAAGGATGATTTTGGCATTGGGCGACTTTTTTAAGTTTTCAAGTAGTGATTGAATCATTAAGATACAAGCCGTGATGTTGGTATTGATGATGGTCGTAATTTCAAGCGGACTGTTGTCTGCAAAAGCATAAGTATCGTCAAAGGCATTGTGTTCCCATATACCTACATTATAAATCAAATAGTCGATGCGTTCGTCTTGTATACGGTTTTTTATGGTTGCTAGGGCAGCAGTAGGTTGGGCCAAATCGGCGGCAATCCATTGTAGGTTTTGCTGTTTATTGAGGTATTCAGGAGCTGTACGAGAAATACCGTACACAGTATCGTCTAGAGTAGGTATTTGTTGGGTTATTGCTTTTCCTAAACCTTTGCTAACACCAAATATAATATAGTTTTTGCCTGTCATTTTTTACTGTTTTGGTATTCTCTAGTTGATGAAGTTTAGATAGCGTGTTTTTTATTGAGATTAGCGATGCCTTTATTCATAGAATGTTGGAGTATGGTATTGATTTTTTTTAGATCAATTTCTTTGTCTTTTTCTGGATATAGCTCCGTTTTTAACAAGGCTATAATGGCAAAATATTCTTTAGTTAAAATAGTATAGTACTGTTTTATAGCAACGGTATCTCCATTTGAATGGTGTTGTAAATGATTATTGGCTTCAAGTAAGCGCCCCATATGTTCGAGTATTTGATCAAATACCGCTGCGGAAGTGTGCATTTGTAAATAGCCAAATTCAAAAAGTAAATCTTGCAAGTTGATATCGCTGTTTTCTTGCATTTGTTTGGTGTCTAAGCGAATGCGAAACTCCTGGTTTTGTAAAATGTGGTTAAATTTATTTAGAAACTCAAAATAAACCTCTTGTTTTTTTTCAAAAACTCGCAGATGTATTTCTCTTTTCTCTTCACTTTTGGTTTGTCCTTGTAATAGTAATACAGTGATAATGGCAGTAATTACAACACCGAGTAAAGCACCAAATACTTGAGTGGGGAGTGTACCCAATTCGAAAATTTCAAAAAACACCGCGCTACCGATAAACAATAACGTAAATACTAAGGTTCCGAGCCGAACCCAATCAATTTTTTTGAGCATTTTGTAATCTTTTTAAAGTTATTGATTTCACTAAACGATATCAGAATAAAAGGTACAAAGTACCCATAAGCATGGAGGCTTATACCGTATTCAAGTAACGACTTTAAAACAACAATAACAACGACTAGCTTATATTTTAGTTGGTTTTCGTAAATACATAGGTGTTTGCATATTATTTTTTTAAAGTAGCCTTATAAAACTAAAGGTTGCCTCGTTTCGGAGGCAACCTTTAGTTTTTTTATACGCTATTTAAGCAGTGTTTCTTATTTAGCTACTTTCTTAAATCTCATCATTGGAATGTCTTTCATGTTTAAGTTTAATTTACCATCTTTGTCAATAGTGTAACTATCAATTTGTTGGATGGTTTTTAAGAACGTTTGTTCTCCACCACCTTCACAATGCATCATGGTCATGATTCCTTGCTCTCCAAAAGTAAGCGACTGGTCTTTTACAACGTAAGTGGTACTGTAGCCGTTACAACCAGCATTACCAGATACTCGATTGGTGTTTTTGTCAAACTGAAGTACCGGTTTTTTGCCTGGAAATAAACCATCAAAAGCAATACGTGGACCAGAAATATATTCTAGTTCCCAAGTGGCATCAGAAAGATCGGCTGTTTTTTTAGTGTTTTTCATAGTCGAACAAGATGTAATGAATAAAGCTAAAACTGAAACGAATAATAATAAGTGGTTTTTCATAAAAAGTGGATTTAAGCCACTAAATTATAAAATTTTTAGTAATTTACATAAGAATCGCTGCTCTTTTTTACGAATATTTTTCGATATAAATCTGCCTTTATTTTGGGGTTTCTACCGCTAATACTTACATTCCGTTAGGAATAGAATGGTTACGAAAGGGCTTCAATGTTTTTATGGTAATATAAATTTGATAAAACAATAAAAAACACAACGACCCAACACTGTCTTTATTTATTCCAAAAATCCAAATTTGCCCATATTGACATCATTAAAGGCTTCCATAATTTCTTCTTTAGTATTCATTACAAAAGGGCCATGTGATGCAATCGGTTCCATTATTGGTTCTCCGCCTAGTATTAATACAACGGTATTTTCTAAGGCTGTGATGGTAAATTTTTCGCCTTCATTAGCAAATAGCAGCAAATTATCCACCCTAACGTTTTCCGTGTCATTTACTCTAATACTGCCTTCAATTACCAGAAGAGCCGAATTGAAATGGGCTGGAAAATTAAAAGCAGCGGTGGTACCTTTTTTCAGCTTAGCGTTAAATAGATTTACGGGTGTAAAAGTCGATGCAGCTCCGGTAGTTCCTTCGTATTCACCTGCAATGACTTCGATGACTCCTTCGTTATTGGGAAGTTCATACTTTGAAATATCCGCATGGACAATCCCTTGATATTTGGGTTTTGACATCTTATCTTTTGCCGGTAGATTGACCCACAATTGTACCATTTGGAAATCACCTCCAGCTTTGCTAAATTGTTCTTCGTGGTATTCTTTATGTAAGATACCGGAAGCTGCTGTCATCCATTGTACATCTCCTTCGCCAATAACGCCGCTATTTCCAGCGCTATCATGATGAGCTACTTTTCCTTTATAAGCAATAGTCACCGTCTCAAATCCTCGATGCGGATGGACGCCAACTCCTCTGAGTTCATTAGTAGGTGGAAAGTAAAATTTAGAGTTATAATCCATTAAGATAAACGGGCTCATTCGTTCCATACTCATTCCACGTCCATTAGGAATAAAATTATGTACTCGAAATCCGTCACCAACCATGTGTGCTGGCGGAGGAGTGATGATGCGTTCTATTGTTTTTGTTTTCATAGCGGTATTGTGAAATAAAGAATTGCTTTGGTATTCCGGATGTTTGTCTATATAAGCTTTGATATAAGGACAATAAGGTTTAACCTTTAAGTGGTTTTCCTTTGCATAATCCAAAACGTATTTGGCAATAAAAGCACCAATACCTTTTCCTGCAAATTCTTCAGGTACTTCGGTATGGGTATAAGCTATGCCTCCTTCAAATAATTCGTATTGTTCAAAAGCGATTTTGTCATCGAGATGGATTTCAAAACGCTGGTCTTCTCTATTGTGTATTACGGTATAGTTCATAATCTTGTTTTTTAGTATAGTAAAATTAGTGAGTAAACCACAATTTTTACTTGACCTATGATAAGAAATGAAAAAAGAAGCAAATTTATTGGTAACCCCGAGCTGTTTTTTTTCAAACAGGAAAAAAAGTACGCTTCTAAGTTCTATTTAATACCTAGTGATTGGATTGAAGGTATGTCTTGTTTTTGTGTACATTAATAGCATTACGAAGAGCTATGGAAGTTTTTAAGCGCCAATTGTTTTCGCACCCGACTCAGACTTTCAGGAGTAATACCTAAATAAGAAGCAATCATGTGCAACGGTAATCGTAGTGTTAGTAAACGGTGACTTTCTATAAAATCTAAGTATTTTTTTTCTGCAGTAGCCGATAGCAAATAATTAATTCTTTTTTGCATTTGACGGATATTCTTGTGTAGGGCAATTATCGTAAAAGGGTTGTAATTTTTAGAGAGCTCTTGGAGTTTATCCGAAAATTCTTTTTGAACATAAACTACTTCGGTGTCTTCTATCGCATCGATAAAAAGATCAGAGGGTTCATTAAAAAAATAACTACTGCGATCGGCAATCCACCAATTTTCAGAAGCAAATTGTATGATGTGCTCTTTTCCCATTTCATCAACGGTATACGAGCGAAGTAACCCTTTACAAACAAAAAAGGAACGGTTACATACCTGATTTTGTTCTAATAAAACAGTACCTTTTCTGATTTTAAGAGAGAAAGTCAAAGGCTCTAATTCTTTATATTGCTCTTCCGTAATATCGGTATTGGTCAATAAATAGGTCTTTAAGTTTCCGAGCATAGTTACTTTGGATGTTTGTATAGCAGTTGTGATACAAATATACTCCATTTTAATTTTCCACGGTATCAAACTAAAGCTTTGTTTATTGTAGTATCTTTAAACTTTGTAATTTTTATTTACTAATTTACGGGTAACTGTGGTTAATATATGTGTTATTTCTATTTTTGCGACGAACTATAGCCTAAAAGTATAGCGTAGGAAAAACAAAAGGCTTCGTTTTGAGAAAATCAAACCGATAAAATTACAAGGGATTACATGATCAATACAAATAAACTGCTTACTACAATGGCAAAGAATAAAACGAATGAAACCGATGTTGATGTAATGGATTTTATAAATTCTTATGTCGATAGCGAACAAAAGAGGCAAGATAGTTATGCCTTAATCAAATTAATGCAAGACATCACCGGTCAGCCGGCAAAGATGTGGGGACCGACTATTATTGGTTTTGGTCACTATCATTATAAATATGCGAGCGGTCATGAAGGCGACGCTCCACTCGCCGGATTCTCTCCTCGTAAAGCTGCTTTTTCGCTCTATGTATATACCGGCATAGACGAGCACGAATACCTCTTAAAGGATTTGGGTAAATACAAAATGGGAAAAGCCTGTATTTATATTAAGAAATTAAGTGACATTGATGTTCGAATTTTAGAGAATTTGATTCGCGAAACGATAAGTTTTTTAAATAATACCTATAAAAAAGAATAAATTATTTCGATTTTTATAGCTTTTGAATATTTTTATAACTTTGAAATAAATTAAATCGATTACCATAAAATGATGAAAAATATATTTGATATTCAGGTAGCTGAAGAGGTTATTGGTCGAATTAATGAATTGGATAAACACACTAAGGGTCTCTGGGGGAAAATGGATGTGGGTCAAATGTTAGCGCATTGCAATGTGACCTATGAATTGGTTTACGATCACATACATGCAAAACCCCATGTGCTTAAAAGGATGGTATTGATATGGATAGTGAAAAATGCTGTAGTTAATGAAAAACCTTATAAGAAAAATATTCCAACGGGACCGGAATTTAAGATACAGGAAAAAAAGGATTTTGCTGGTGAAAAAGAACGGTTAATTGACTATATAAAAAAAACACAACAATTGGGGCAGACCTATTTTGATAAAAAAGAGTCGCATTCCTTTGGTCCTTTGTCCGGATTGGAATGGAACAATATGTTTTACAAACATCTCGATCATCATTTGATCCAATTTGGTGTTTAACTCATTAGAAACAACATGATAAACAGGATTAAAATCGAAGTTAAATGGGCGGTTCTATTTACATTAATGGGCTTGCTATGGATGGTACTGGAAAAGCTTAGTGGTTTACACAGTACTTATATTGATTACCATCTTTATCTAACCAATTTGTTTGCATTTCCTGCGATTTATATGATGGTATTGGCTTTAAAAGATAAAAAGAAAAATTTTTATCAAGGCCAAATGAGTTATAAACAAGGCTTTATTTGTGGCGTAATAATGAGTGTTTTTATTGCTTTACTGAGTCCATTAGCACAGTGGATTACCTCATTTGTAATTACACCAGAATATTTCCCAAATGTGATTAAACGTTCGGTCGAATTGGGGTACTATAAAACGACTTCAGCTGCGGAAGCGCAATTCAATTATTCAAATTATGCAACTCAGGGCGCTATAGGTGCACTGATTATGGGGATACTAACCACGGCAATTGCCATGATATTTATTAGAACCAAAACGGCGAGAGCTTAAAAAGTATAGATATCTTAAAATAGTAAAAAACATGATTACATCAGAAATTAAAATAAAGTCAAGTTTGGAGTCGGTTTGGAAGGCCTTAACCGATAAAATTCAAATGCGCGAATGGTATTTTGACATACCTGATTTTGAATTAGAAGTTGGAAAAACCTTTAATTTTTATGAACCGGGTACCGCAAAAATATTTCATCATCAATGTGTAATTAAAACCGTTGAGCCCAATAAAAAGTTTTCACATACATGGACACATCCTAGTCATAGTAAGGGAGAGAGTTTGTTGACTTGGCTACTAGAAGAGAAAGAAGGCATTACCAAGGTCGTAATACAACATGAGGGTTTGGAGAATTTTGCCGATGCAGGACCAGAATTTGCACCAGAAAATTATCAAATGGGATGGGATGGATATGTAGCCATGTTGAAAAACTATGTATACGGCATTCGAAAACACACCTACCAGATTGAAATTAAGGCTTCTCCTAAAAGGGTGTGGAAAACCTTATTTGGTGCTAAAACTTATGGTTTATGGACGGCTGCTTTTTGTGACGGAGCTTATTACAAAGGTGCTTTAGACGCTGGAAGTCGTGTGCACTTTCTATCGGCTGACGGCTCGGGTATGTATGCAGATGTCGTATTTTCTAAACCTAAAAAGTGCATCTACTTTCAACATTTAGGGGAAATAAAAGATTTTGAGGAACAACCGATAAACGAGACTACCGAACGTTGGTCTGGGGCATTTGAAAATTATATTTTAACAAAAAAAGATGGGGTAACAACCCTTACTGTTGAAATTGACTTGAGTCCCGATTATGTGGAATTTTTTGAGAAAGCTTTTCCATTGGGACTCCAAAAAGTCAAAGAATTAGCTGAAAGCGAATCCAAATAAACTATTAATTAATACCAATCAACTAGTATGGCAACTACAAATACCTATTTGAATTTTAAGGGCAATTGCGAAGAAGCATTTTTGTTCTATAAGTCTGTTTTTGGCGGTGAGTTTAACTATATCGGACGATTTGGCGATATGCCAGCCAGCGACGATTACAAAGTAGCGGATTCGGATAAAGACAAAATCATGCATGTTTCACTACCTATAGGTACTTCTATATTGATGGGAAGCGATACGGGTGGAGCCTGGGCACCTACTTTTATTGAAGGAAATAATTTTTCCGTTTCGGTATCGGCAGAAAGTAAAACGGAAGCCGATAAGATTTTTAAAGCTTTAGCGGAAAACGGAAGAATAACGATGCCTCTTGAAAATACCTTTTGGGGAGATTATTTTGGGATGTTGACTGATAAATTCGGAATTAACTGGATGATGAGTTACGACGGTATAAATAAATAGAATATCTTGATTCATTACGCGATGCGGATTCTCTTGATTCCTCAATCGCGCATAACCAATCTAAACAAGATCCATTTCTTAATATTTAGCAGGAGTACTTAAAGGTTTTGTAACAGTGCGTTAAAGTTGTTGTGATTTAAGACACCTAAGTTTGTTAAAAATAAATTACAAAAATGAAAACGAACTTCAAATTATCTTTAGGGGTTATGGGACTCTTAATTTCAGCAACCGCAATCAGTTGTAACGACGATTCCAATTCGGTAAAACCTGTAAAACCAGATGTTATAGTACCTGTGCCGGGTAAAAACCCTGTAGTATTACAAAACCATTCGGCGACTCCCGCTTTTGTATTTGCTATGCCCGGTTTCTCCAACCTAGAGATATTTTCTTTGATATCAAGCGAAGACAAATTAAAAGATTCACCAGATTTTGTGTTTGCAGGTCAACCCGATGGTGCTGGGTTTATGAAAGACCCTAGTGGTGAGGGATTTATGATGATTACAAATCATGAAATTACGCAATCGGTTTCGCGTGTATATTTCGACAAATCATTTAAACCCGTTCGCGGAGAGTATATTGTAGATGGAATTGGTGGAATTACGAGATTGTGTTCAGCTACTTTAGCAAAGCCAGAGATTCATGGTTTTGGTCCTGTTTTTTTAACAGCCGGTGAGTCTGGTGAAGAAAGCATGGTTCATGCAATAGATCCTTTGGGATCCACAATCCTAAAATCCAATACGGACCGCGTTTTACCAGCTTTAGGTAAAGCGAGTATGGAGAATGCGGTTCCATTACCTGCCGATGTTTCCAACGGTAAAACCCTAATTTTAATTGGAGAAGATCAAGGATATGCTTCGAATCATCAGAGTGCCGGTCAATTGGTGATGTATGTCGGAAGTAGAGGAGACTTACAAAATGGAAAACTGTATGCATTAAAGCGTAAATCGGGAGGATATACGGAAACGGATATTGTAAAAGGAAAGGACTATGAGGTAGAATTTGTAGAAATTCCAGATGCTAAAAGCATGACCGGTGCTCAAATCAATCAAAAAAACATAGAATTAGGAGTCCTTCGTTTCTCACGAGTTGAAGATGTAGATTATCGAAAAGGAGCGAATAAAGGAAACGAAATTTATTTCACTGCAACAGGTCAAGCGAGTGGCGGTAGTCCTGTGACTGGGTATACTATGTGGGGACGTGTATATAAATTGGTATTAGATAAATCCAATATGTTATCGGGTAAGTTGTCTTTAGCAGCAGAAGGCGATAGCAAACCCGGGCATAATTTAATTAATCCAGACAACTTATGTGTCACGGAGAATTATGTGTATATACAAGAAGACGGAGATTCCTATTATGCTGATGCCAAACACGATTCGTATATCTGGCAGTATAAAATAGCTGATGGAACTTATAAACCCTGGTTAAATATGAAACACAACAGAGGGGATGCACAATGGAATGAAAAATACAATCAATCTGGTAATTTAGATAAATTCGGTTCTTGGGAGTTTGGAGCAATGGAAGATGTATCTGATTTAATTGGAATTCCGAACACATTTTCAGTAAATATACATTCCCATACTTGGCAAAAAGACGCGTTCTCTAATGCGGACAAAGCAGGGGTAAATACCAATAAAGAAGGTGGACAAGTAGTGCTAATTCGCCACGTAGAAAAATAGATAAAAGGTAATTTTTTAATGACCTCTAGTGGTTTAGTTTCTATGCCATTAGAGGTCTTTTTTTATAAAAGATGAAGAGTTTTAAATATATCATATATACCCTGTTTTTTGCATTTTTTTTGGGAAGTTGCAAAAAAGATTCCACTGCATATCAGCAGGTTTCCTTTAATAATTATTTGCTAAAAAAAGTAGATACCTTAGATTCTAAAGTTGATCGGTTAATCGAAAGTATAGCTGAAAATAAAGACAGTATTACCGTTAGAAAAGCATTTGTAGCGAGCCGTTTAGCTTATAAAGAAGTGGAATGGGCTATAGCTTATTTTTTACCGCATACAAACAAATCGTTAAACGGTCCAGCGTTAGATCAATTGGATTTAGATGAAAATAAATTTGTTCCAGCAGAAGGATTTCAAGTGGTAGAAGAATTGTTGTTTCCGGTGTTTTTGCAAGGGGAAAGGCAGCATTTGATTTTACAGTCGAAGAAGATTAAAAACTTTGTACATAGTGCTCGTAAAAACTTTGAAGTCATTTTTATAGATGAAACTTTAGTTTTGGAAGCCTTGAAAATGGAAGTGTTTCAAATTACGGCTTTGGGTATTACGGGTTTTGATACACCGGAGAGTCAGTTTCAATTTATCGAAGCAGCAGCCAGTTTAAAAGGGGTGCAACAAACCTTAGGAATAACGAAAGCTTGGAAAGAAACCCGAACATTTAAGAATTTGACACAACTATTAGACAAAAGCAGGGCAATTTGTCAGAACAATCCTGCGAAAGATTCTTTTAATTATTTGGACTTTATTACAGACAATCTGGAACCCATTGCCAAAGAAATAGTTGCATTACAAATGGAATTAAAAATCCCTTTTCACGACGGAAATCAGGTCGTTGGAGGAAGGATATCCTCCTTTTTTGATAAGGATTTAATTAATCTGAATGCCTTTTTACCGGATGCTACTTACTATGTAACACCAGCTAAAGTTGCTTTGGGGAAAGAACTTTTTTTCGATGATAATTTATCAAAGAACAACCATAGAAGTTGTGCGAGCTGTCATCACGCTGATCAGGCATTTTCGGACGGTTTAAAAACAGCTATGAGTTTGGAAGGGAAACCTTTAAAGCGAAATACACCTTCGTTGAATTATGCCGCTTTTTATCACGGTCAATTTTGGGATATGAGAAGCGTTACCTTGGAGAGTCAGTCTTCGGACGTGATCACAAATAAGGATGAAATGCATGGCGATTTAGCGGAGATTACCGCTTTTTTAAATCAGTCCGTTAGCTATAGAAAAGCATTTAATAAGGTGTATTCCACTGATAAGCCTATAGAAATATGGCAGTTGGAAAATGTACTGGCGTCGTATGTTCGTTCCTTAGCGGTTTTTAAATCGCGTTTTGATTCGTATATGCGAGGCGATAAAACAGCCATGAATAATCAGGAGAAGCGTGGTTTTAATCTTTTTGTAGGTAAAGCCAAATGTGCAACATGTCATTTTATGCCTGTGTTTAATGGAACGGTTCCTCCGTTTTTTACTAGTTCGGAACAAGAAGTTCTAGGCGTGCCTAAAGATAAATTGGGAACGGTACTTGATGATGATTTAGGCAGGTATTTGTTTAACACCGATTTAAAACAATTAAAACATTCGTTTAAAACACCCACTTTGAGAAACATTGATAAAAGCGGTCCCTATATGCACAATGGTGTCTATGAAACTTTAGAAGAAGTGATGGATTTCTACAATAAGGGCGGAGGTATTGGATTGGGACTTGAAGTGGAAAGTCAAACGCTACCAGATGCCCCATTGGACTTAACAGCACAAGAAATTAAAGATATCATTGTTTTTATGAAAACATTACAGGATGAATTACAGTAGATACGGCTTTTGACTTGTCCGAGAGGCACAGCATAAATACCGCATAAATAGATTCAAGTTGGGTCTTTTTGTGCGGTATTTTAGTAAATACAGTTCCTAAAAGTGGCAAATCATTGCAAATAGATAGTTAAGTAAATAGACGAATCGACAAAAAATATAATTTTTACAAGAAAATTAACAGCAACGCAATCCGTTATAAAGTATATTTGCCAGATATGACAAAGAAGATATACATTTTGCTTATCGTTGTTTTAGGGCTTCTTTCGGGTCCTACGCAATCGTATGCGGCTGGATTAGATTCGGTTATGTCATGTTGTACAAAAGAATCAGGAACCAAAGCTTGTTGTAAAGACGAGGGAATCCAACAAGAAAAACACCATTGCGATAGCAGTTGTGCAGGTACTTCTTGTGGTTGTCCAACGGTTTATTGCGGTTCTACTCCGATTTTTTTTAGTCAAACAACCAATAATGCGATTTTTGGACTAACCGAAAAAGCGCAAAATTACTATTATACAGAAATCTTTATTTCTTCAGATTTCCGTTCGATATGGCTACCACCTAAATTAGCCTAAACTTTATTGCCGACAGCCCTAGGTCTGTTGGGTCTAAGAGTCTCTAAGACTTTTAATCAATCCATTTTTCATCCATTTTAAACCCATTCAATAACCATTAGTTAGTACTGAAAAGGCTATCTGTGTGGTCTTGTTTTGCGGTTTTACTATTCAAAAAAAGCAAAAAATGAACGCAATAAAAAAAATATTGATGGTAATAACTGTATTACTATCTGTTACTATAGCCAACGCGCAAATCAAAAATAAAACAACAGAAACCGTTACTATTAATGGTAATTGCAGTATGTGTAAGAAAACCATTGAAACGGCAGCCAATGTAAAAAACATAGCTCAAGTTTCTTGGGATGAAAACACTCAAATAGCTACCCTAATTTACGACAAACAAAAGACTACTTCAGCTGATATACTAAAGCGCGTAGCCAAGGTTGGATATGACAATGAGAAATTTATTGCACCGGATGCCGTTTATGATAAACTACACGGCTGTTGTCAATATGATCGTAAAATTAAAGACAGTAAAGCGACCAAATAACGCTTAATTAAAACACATATTTTATGTTTAAATTCAAGAATATAGGAACGGTTTTATTGGTGTTATTTTCCATCTCACTCATAAATGCGCAAATCAAAATAGGTGATGCTTTACCGAACATAACCCTTCAAGACACTAAAAATGCAACAGTAAAACTGAATGCTTTTAAAGGGAAAACAGTTTTAGTTGATTTTTGGGCTTCTTGGTGTGGTCCCTGCAGATTAGCCAATAGAAAATTGGTAAAAATGCACGAAAAATACAAGGGAAATAATTTTGAAATTGTTGGAATATCTATAGATACCGACAAGTCAAAGTGGATAAAAGCCATTGAAAAAGATAAAATTAAATACCTTCAATTAATCGATTCCAAAGGATTTGATGCTAAATCGGCGGTGATTTTTGGAGTTGAAGCCTTGCCTGCAACTTTCCTTTTTGATGCCGCAGGTAAATTGATTGCTATCAATCCGACAGAACAACAAATAATAACTCAAATCAACAAAAAATAAAAATGAAAAATATATATAAAAAATTTATTGCCCTAAGTCTTTTGGTAACTTTTACGACTGTAAGCTCTTATGCTCAAATTTCTAAAGTGGATATAATTGCTACTGGATTAACTTGTTCTATGTGTTCCAATGCGATTAACAAGCAATTGAAAGCTTTGGTTGAAGTAGACAGTATAGGAACGGATTTAAACACCAATACCTTTACAGTTTATTTTAAAGAAAATAAGTCGGTAGCGCCTAAAGTATTAAAGAATGCCGTTGAAAAAGCAGGTTTTTTTGTTGGATCGATGGTCTTAACGGCAAAATTTGATGTACCACAAATAGCGGACAATGTTACGGCAAAAATGAACGAAGCTACTTATGTTTTTATAGATTCTAAAACAACTGCTGTTACTGGTGAAAGCGAATTTAGAGTTTTAGACAAAGGATTTGTAACACAAAAAGAGTATAAAAAATTGATTAAATCCTATTCGAAATTCCCAAGTTATAAAGAGGAAAGCGAAAGTGACTATCATTTAAAAGCGATATAAACATGAGGTATTTATCTTTAGTAGGTTTCGTGTTGTTTGCCATAAGTAGTCATGCACAAGAGTTGTTTGTAATGACAGAACCCGCTAGTAATGCTCCGGCGGGTTCCATCGGGGTCAGAGTCGGTCAATCGTTGATGAAAAACCAGTTTACAGACGGTATGATGTACAATTTATCGCCCGAAGTAACTTGGGGAGTTAACAAAAACTTCATGGTTCGAGCAAGTGCATTTATGTCTAATGAAAACAGTGGATTGGGTATAAAGGGTGGTGGTGCTTATGCAAAATACCGTTTCTTTTCGGTAGACGATATGCAAAGTCATTTTCGAATGGCCGCTTTTGGTCGTTACAGCTATAATAATTCGATGATACATCAGGAAGCCATAGATTTAAGTGGGGGAAATTCCGGATATGAAGTGGGTTTTGTAGCTACGCAACTCATCAAAAAAGTGGCTATTAGTAGTACGGTTAGTTACTCTAAAGCCTTAAATAACGAGGATTATAATTTCCCAGACCATTTTGGAAGCGACGCGATAAACTATACCTTATCCGTAGGACGCTTAATGCATCCTAAGAAGTACACCAGTTTTAAACAAACCAACATTAATGCTATGTTAGAGTTGGTAGGCCAGACCGTTGCGGAAAACGGAAAATCCTATCTGGATGTGGTCCCTTCGATTCAGTTTATAATTAACAGTCAAGCACGTATTGATTTGGCCTATAAAAGAGAATTGTACAGTTCCATGCACCGGGCGAATTCAAACGGTGTTTTCTTAAAGTTGGAGTACACTTTTTTTAACCTGACCAATTAGTAAGATCCATTAAATTTATAGCAAAAGCTAACTGTTCGGAAATAAAACCTTAAACGGAATATTTTCGGACAGTACAAGCTTTAGAACCTCGGTTTTGGTAGTAATTAGCTACTGATTGGGCTTTGCTATGTCTAAAAAGCAGAGACTAAATAACTCAAAATATAACCAGTACATATCGTACTGAATACCAACACAATGAAAAGAATAATTTTTATAATATTGCTGCTGTTTGTATTTGCAAATAGTCAGGCGCAGCTTTTGAATCCGGTTCAATGGAAAACTTCCATTGAAAAAAAAGAGGATGCGACTTATTTGATCAGCATCCAAGGGTTAATTGACGACGGATGGCATGTTTACTCGCAGTTTACACCCGAAGACGGTCCGCTTCCTACGGAATTGATTTTTCACAACAAAAAGGGCCGGTATGAAGTGCTGGGTAAAGCTACCGAGGGGCCTACCCAAAGTCAATTTAATGATGTTTTTGGTGTCGATGAAGTATTCTTCCTGAAGCAAGCGACATTTACACAGTTGATTAAACCTATTGATTCCGAAATAGAGAGCATACAGCTGGAATTGTTTTATCAGGTTTGTGAAGAGAGTTGCATCAGTGAAACCAAGTATTTTGAGTTTAACCTTAAAACAGGAGAAGCTAAAGAAATCACTGCAAACGATTTAAAATCGGAAAATCAAATAAAATCGGATACAAATACCGTACTAGTAGAAACGGAAAAAACGGCTGATTCCGGATTGTTTACCATTTTTTTTATTGCCTTTCTTTCGGGTTTTGCGGCTTTGCTAACACCTTGTGTGTTTCCCATGATTCCGATGACGGTTAGTTTTTTTACCAAACAGAGTAAAACCAAAGCAAAAGGCGTTAAAAACGCAATTATTTACGGGATTTCAATCATACTCATATATGTGTTTTTGGGCACCGTCATCACCGTTGTTTTTGGTGCGGATGCTTTAAATGCCTTGTCTACCAATGTGTGGTTTAACGTAATATTCTTTGTATTGTTGGTCGTTTTTGCCTGTTCGTTTTTAGGCGCATTTGAAATTATGTTGCCTAATTCATGGGCAAATAAAGTAGATAAACAAGCGGAAAAGGGCGGTATATTCGGAATTGTATTTATGGCATTGGCCCTGGCCATTGTTTCGTTCTCGTGTACCGGACCAATCATTGGAACCTTATTGGTTGAAGCAGCATCAAAAGGAGGGATAGCTCCTATAGTGGGTATGTTAGGCTTTTCAACTGCATTGGCCTTGCCTTTTATGTTGTTTGCGCTGTTTCCAGGATGGTTGAATACCTTACCCAAATCCGGAGGATGGTTGAATACAGTGAAAGTTTTCTTAGGGTTTTTGGAATTGGCTTTGGCCTTTAAATTTCTTTCCAACGCCGATTTGGTATTGCAATTGCATTGGTTTGAAAGAGAGCTTTTCTTAGCGATTTGGATAGCTATATTTGGTGTAATGGCCCTATACCTTTTTGGAAAAATCAAACTGCCAAATGATTCGCCTTCGGGTTCCATTTCCGTCGGACGTTTATTACTTGGATTAGTAGTATTGAGCTTTACTATCTATTTAGTTCCCGGTTTATGGGGAGCTCCTTTAAAATTAATCAGTGGTTTTCCACCACCATTAACCTATAGTGAATCACCTTATGGTGTAGGTAACTCCAAAGGGGTGGGGGCTATTTCTAATGCAGAATTACCAGAAGGGGCACATCGTGGGCCACATGATATCTTGGCTTTCACGGATTATGACCAAGGAGTAGCTTATGCCAAAACGGTAAACAAACCCATTCTTTTAGATTTTACAGGTTTTGCTTGTGTGAATTGTAGAAAAATGGAAGATTATGTTTGGTCTGATCCTCGTATTCTATCGATTCTCAACAAAGAAGTCGTTTTAATATCGCTGTATGTGGATGATAAAAGAGCATTACCTCTTGAGGAACAATACATTTCTAAAGAAACCGGAAAGAAAATTAAAACGGTTGGAAATAAGTGGAGTGATTTTCAAATAACGCGTTATAAAGCCAATGCACAACCTTACTATTTGGTTTTGGATACGGAGGAAAAGAGTTTGAATCAAGCTGTGGGCTACATGCCAGACATAGAGGAGTACGAACAATGGCTAAAATCGGGTATTCAAAAATTTAACCAGTGATTTTGTACTGTTTCGCTATTCAGCTAAATCCTCGATATATGGATGTATAACAAATCCGGTAATTAGCAGACGGTTTTTTAAAGGTGATTAATAAAAATAAAGGGTTATCTCAAAAGGATAGCCCTTGGTTTTTAAATCCAACATTTCAAAACAATGTGTTTTTATGTATATTTATGATATAGAGTATTTTATACGATAATTATGTCCGATTTTAATTCATTTAGAGACAGTGATAGACTTAAAGAAACGGTCGTTTCTGATTTTTTATGGACTGCCTTATACAACAAACCACCTTTTTTTTGTTCTCAAAAGATTACGGATTTCAAACAGCAATTGTTGGGCGTCGATACTATAATCGATATTCCCAGTTTACAAATAACAAATGGACTTGTTGATGAGAAGGCTCAAGTGTATTACTTGGATGGAGGCAGGCCTACCTTTGCATTTGAATTAAATTTTTTATTAAAAAATGGAGAGCGTGTAGAAGGATGGTTTACCGATGTGAAGAAAATAACAGAATATTATTTACTGATATGGATTAAAACTGCAGATTGTAAAACCTTAAAAACAAAGACAGATATTGAATATGTGGACTATGCGCTTATAGCTAGAAAAAACCTTTTTGAGTATTTAGCCACCCAAAAAATTACGATAAAAATACTGGTTGAAATAGGCTTGACCTTAGCTGTTTTGGAAGAAGGCAGCTACGGTAGAGATGCCCAGCGAGACTATTACTTTTTTTACTCGGCACAGCTTGCAGAAAAACCGGTAAATCTAATTATTAGAAAAGCTAAACTGTATAGTTTAGCACTTTTAAAAGGGAGGGTATATGCCTTGGATAAGGAAGAGTAACTGAAAATAAAAAGTCCAATTATTTTAAAAGAATAAACAAGGTCGTCTTTCAAAGGCAACCTTGTTATATAAAATTCTTTTAGAAATCAAACAAGTCGTTTAAAAATGATTTTTTCTTAGAAGGATAGTTTTCTTTGTAATGCTCTTTATGAGAACGGTTGTAATCGGTGTTTTTTGGAGAATCTTGTGCTGCTGAACGCTCGATAATTTTATCTAATTCTCCACGGTCAAGCCAAATTCCTCTACAACTCGGGCAATAGTCGATTTCGATTCCGTTTTTTTCGCTCATCAACAAGGTTTCATTACAAGTAGGGCATTTCATAGTGTCTTTTTTGGGGATTAATAATGCCCGAATTTAGATAAATGATTCTAATAAATACGGTCTATACCGCATTATTTTTCGCTTAAACGCTTGATTTAGCATATCTTTAAGAGCGGGTGTTTGTCTTATTGTCAGTTTGTTAGTGAAAAGGATAAAAAGGGAGATTTTAATTTGTTTTCCTGTTTTACAAAGCGGTTTAAAGCGAAATTAACAACGGACTTTAGAAGCTTTTTTGGGTTGTAATTGCAAGAAAATGCGGCAATACTTCATCGGCGAGTTCGTCGATGACATCTCGTATGGGGCTTGTGCTAAAATGGATGCCCATAGCAGCGTGATTTACGCCAGCAGTTTTCCGTACTCCCGTTAGTAAGTCCGTTGTCCTTCTCGTGCCGATTTGAACCGACCACAAACAACCATAGCGGTTAACTTGGAGGAAATGGTAGTTTAGTGTCGTGATCGACGTTAAATAAACAGTAATTGGCTTATTTTTTAAGACAAAAACGGATTTTAAAATAGCATAATGAGTTGATTTAGGGACAAGATTGGTTTTATGGACTATTGAAAAGCGCTCTTTCAGTCGTTATAGCGTGTTTTATTTTTATTGCGTTATTTTTTATTTATCAGTGTAATTATAACTGTAAGTGTAACAATAGTAATTTAAGTTTTGTTATATTTTATAAAATGACACATATTACTGTTTTTTTAGTGATTTTAACAACGGGTTCCCATTAAAAATAGGAGAAAATTTGATGGCAAATAAGTTGTATCTCGTCGTTAAACTTCTATTTTTGTAATCTTAATTTAATATCATATTATCATGCAAGATTTAATCCAAAAGATCACTGCCGAAATCGAGACTTTTAAAGCCGAATCTGAATCATTAATTGAAAAAGGTGTGAAAGCAGCTGGAGCAAGAGCCCGTAAATCAACTTTAGAATTGGAAAAACTTTTAAAAGAGTTTAGAAAAGTTTCTATCGAAGAATCAAAAAAATAATATTTTTTAAGTAATAAATCTCACCTAATCCATTTAGGTGAGGTTTGTTTTTCCACTACCTTTCACTATACCTTCTTCGTGTAAAAGTGAAGATTTTTCGGTTTAAGCATTTTTTATAGTTTAAACCGATTCAAATAACGAACCACTTCCAACAGTTTTGTTTTTTTTGTAATCTATTTTGTTTCGCATACAACAGCCTTATGGAGTTGCTTGTTCTACCAAAGGGGCACTGCTACGGGAAATCGTGCTTACTGAATTTTTGGTTTTGTGAAGTATAAAATTCTTTATATCACAGAACTGCAAGCATCCGGTTTAGGAATAATTTTTATGGACACCTCTCTTTATAAAACCATCTCATGTGTCAAGTTATCTAGCGAATTTTTGTAGGTCATTAATTAAATTACAGCTAGTTTATTGTTGTATTTTTAATTTAGTTGTTAATTGATTTTGTTTTTTCGTAATTTAATAGAATCTAACCAAAATCAAAGAACATGGGCACTAAAAAAAAATTAACAGCAGCAGCTGATTCGAAGAAGGAACAGTTAAGTCAATTTGAAGTCGATGCTTCAAATCGGGTATTAACTACGAATGATGGTGTAGCAATCAACGACAACAACAATTCTCTAAAAGTGGGGGAGCGCGGTCCCGGTTTGACGGAAGATTTTATTTTTAGAGAAAAATTAGCTCACTTTGATCGCGAACGCATACCAGAACGGGTGGTACATGCAAGAGGTACAGGAGCTCATGGTGTATTTGAGTGTTATGCGGACTTATCAGAGTATAGCTGTGCTAATTTCTTATCGCAGAAAGGTAAAAAGACCCCATTGTTCTTACGTTTCTCTACTGTAGCGGGTTTTAGAGGGTCTACTGATTTGGCTCGGGATGCTCGCGGTTTTTCAGTCAAGTTTTACACAGATGAAGGGAATTTTGATTTGATTGGTAATAATATTCCTGTGTTTTTTATCCAAGATGCTATGAATTTTCCCGATTTAGTGCATGCCGTTAAACCCGAACCCCATAATGAAATGCCTCAAGCGGCTTCTGCTCACGATACTTTTTGGGACTTTGTATCGTTAATGCCAGAGGCGGCACACATGGTCATGTGGGTGATGTCTGATCGCGGTATTCCGCGCAGTCTACGTATGATGGAAGGATTTGGTGTTCATACTTTTAAATTGGTAAATAACGAAGGGGTAGCACATTTTGTAAAGTTTCATTGGAAACCCTTATTAGGCGTGCACAGTGTAGCATGGAATGAGGCGCAAAAGATATCTGGATTTAACTCCGATTTCCACCGCCAAGATTTATTTGATGCGATTGATAGTGGTAATTTTCCGGAATGGGAGCTCGGTGTGCAAATCATTTCTGCAGCGGATGAACATCGGTTTTCTTTTGATTTGCTTGATCCAACAAAATTAATACCCGAAGAGTTGGTTCCAGTTAAACGCATTGGTAAAATGACCTTAAATCGAAATCCTGAAAATTTCTTTGCAGAAACAGAACAAGCTGCTTTTCATCCAGGTCGGGTGGTCAGGGGAATTGATTTCTCAAATGATTCCTTATTACAAGGACGTTTGTTTTCCTATTCCGATACGCAGATTTATCGTTTGGGCGGAGCAAACCATCAAGAACTACCAATTAATAGACCAATAAATCCGGTCCATAATAACCAACGTGATGGCACTATGCGTACTACTATCGCCAAAGGAGAAACGGCCTATTTTCCAAACAGTATAAACAACGGTTGCCCATATCAGGCTATGCTAAAAGGTGAAAAAGCGTTTACATCACATACACAACAAATTGATGGTAAAAAAATACGTGCTAGAAGTGCAAGTTTTGCCGATCACTTTACCCAAGCAACCCTATTTTATAACAGCCAAACACCCGAAGAACAACAACATATCGTTAATGCATATAGCTTTGAATTAAGTAAAGTTAATCGAATTGATATTCGCAAGAGGTATCTGGGGATACTCTCGCAAATTGATAAAAGCCTAACGTCAAAAGTCGCTGTGAATTTAGGATTAGTTGCACCTACTCAATTGGATGAATTAACCGTACATTTTGCACAACAAAATCATCCCAATTATCCATTAAAAGTTCCTAAGCCAGAGGTACTAAAATCGGCGGCTTTGAGTATGAAAACCAATATGGAAAAGGCAACTATTGCCACGCGAAAGGTGGCTTTTTTAGTCGCCGATGGTGTTTCTAAAGCTTCAATCGATGCTTTAAAAAAAGAGCTAGAAATAGGCGGGGCACAAGCCTGTATTATTTCCAATAAGGTTGGTGATTTAAAATTTATGGAAGGCGGAGTAGAAAATGTACAACACAGTTATTTAACGGAAGCATCCGTTTTATACGATGCCGTCTACGTACCGTTTGGAAAACATGTAGAAACTTTGGCTCAAGAACCTGATTTTTTTCAATTTCTTAATGAAACCTACCGTCATTGCAAAGTAATAGGTTTCGCCAGCGGTACCGAAAAATTAATCGAACACACCTATTTTAATTCTATAAAAGCAGATAAGGGGTTGTTAATCAGTATATCAGGCGATTTTGGGAAACAATATGTTCATGCTTTAAAATCCCATCGTATATGGGAACGGGAAACGGATAGAAAAGTACCGTCTTAATAGAAGTAATCGTTTAATTTAACTTATAATTTCAATTGAAATTTAGGCTGTGTCCTAAATCGAGACAGCCTTTTTTGTGTCAATTCAAATGGATTCTCACGGCAGTTTGATATCAGGTTCTGTTGATGATTTTTCAAACAATGAGGCTATATAAAGTTTTATTTTGGTTGCATAAAAACAAAAACAACCCTCTTTTTATGGCAGTTTGTTTTATTCGTAAGGCTAGCGATGGTTTTTAATTTGTACTCATGAAGTTAAATGTTTAGTATCATCACGGAAACCGAAGAGATGTTTCGTTCTTATGATTGGGGTCATAAAATTGAAGGGCTTGTCGTTTTAGATTTGTGGAATAATTATAAAAGACAAATATGTTACAAGACTCACACAAAAAAACAATACTTGCAACGGTACCCATATTGAGAACACATGGTGTAGTATTGACTAAGTATTTTTACAACAGAATGTTTGAACATCATCCAGAACTTAAGCATGTTTTTAATTTAGGAAATCAACAAAGTGATAAACAGCAGACTGCTTTGGCGATGGCCGTTTTAGCTTATGCCGAAAACATTGCAAATCCAGGGGTATTGATGCCTGTAATTGATATGATTGGTCATAAGCACAGTAGCCTAAATATTCAACCTGAGCAATACGATATTGTTGGAACGCATTTATTGGCGTCTATACAAGAAGTTCTAGGAGATTTGGCAACGGTCGAAGTCATTGAAGCGTGGCAATTAGCCTATCATGCTTTGGCTAATATGATGATAACGCACGAGCGAAAAATATATAAAATAAAAGAAGCTGAACCTAATGGATGGATTGGGTGGAAAAAAGGTATAGTAACCAAAAAAGTAAAAGAGTCTGAAGAGATTACCTCTTTTTATTTAGCACTTGCAGACGGTTCTTCATTACCAAAACATCAACCGGGACAATATTTGAGTATTCAGATTTTTTTACCTGAACTTCAGCTGTTTCAATCGCGTCAATACAGCATTTCATCAGCGAGTAATGGCAAAACATTTCGAATTTCTGTAAAAAAAGAAAAGGGTATTAATCTCAATCCAAACGGGCAAATTAGCAATTTTCTACACGATGAAATCCAAATTGGTGATGCTGTGAATATCGCTGCTCCGTCGGGTAATTTTATACTTCAAAATAATAAAAAAAACAAGGTGTTCATCAGTGGAGGAATTGGGCAAACTCCGTTAATAGCCATGTTGGAAAGTTTGCTGTCCAATCAAGATAGAACGGAAAATATAACGTGGATTCACGGCTGTAGAAACAAAGCTGCTCAGGCTTTTGATGATCGATTACAATGGATTGAAAGTAAATTTGACAATATGGAAACCTTTTTGTTTTACGACTATAAAGATTCCGGAGCAAAATCAAGTATTTTCGAAGGTCAGTTAGATTTGAATCGTTTGAATAATTGGAATTTAGATACTGAAGCAGATTATTATATCTGTGGACCTGCACCATTTATTCAAAAGCATTTTGATTATTTAGTAGGTGAAAATGTTAGTAAAAATCAAATTTACTTTGAAGAATTTGGGCCACAAACATTACAGCTCAATTAAAATTTGTAGGCGCTATGTAAAACACACACTTGACTTTTTACATAGCGCTTAATTAAACAGTATCATAGGGATGTTATATTGAATTTTTAATGGGGCAATTAAGAATTATTGATTTCTGTAAGTAATTATATTAAAATGTATTACGCTAGCAAGGCTTGCGGGTTTTAGAATTTTTATATAGGAGGCTAATCATTCTTGTTTAGCCGAAATAGCTTGTGCTAAAAGCTGGCGAATTTAAAAAAAGTATTATTAAAAGGACACGGTATGATTGCTCAAAATTTATTATTTGAATTCGGTGCTGAGAAAAGAAAAGTTGTCAAAGGAGAAATTATTTTTAAAGAAGGGAGTTTCCCCGTTTATTATTATCAAATTATAACAGGGGAGGTGAAGATGAATAATTATTCTGAAGGCGGAAAAGAATTTATTCAAAATATTTTTAAAATGGACCAAAGTTTTGGAGAACCGCCGTTGTTTATCGATGAGTTGTATCCTGCAAATGCCATTGCAATAACCGCGGGTATCCTTATTCAAATTAAGCGACTGGCTTTTTATGAGTTGTTAAAGGCATACCCAGAAGTGTCTTTTGCAATTAATAAAAGCTTGGCTAGAAGGTTGTATTACAAATCTATTATGGCTCCTGAAATCTCGTCACAGGACCCTGAAAAACGCTTGCTAGCACTATTGGATTATCTTAAAAATCACCAAACCAAAAAATCTTATGAACCTTACTTAATTCCGATGACCAGACAACAAATGGCGGATTTGACAGGTTTGCGCGTTGAAACAGTTATAAGAACTTTTAAACAATTAGAAAAAAAAGGGCTGGTACAAATTATCAATCGAAAGATCTATCGTTAGTATGACTATGGTCATAAATCAGTACAACTATTGGAGGTAATTTTAGATAAAATAAAAATCTAGAATAATGGGATATTTACAGATGTTACAAGTTTTTAAAGAAAACTATTTGGGATATGCTACTTTAGGGCTTTTGCTACAAAGCTGTATGGGGGGAATTGCCGCTATGATGATATTAGACCAACAAGATGGTGTAATGCAAAAGTTTCAAATGATTTTAACCGTGGGATGTTGTATGATGTATAATGCAGCCATGATTGCTAATTTTAGAGTTAATAGGGTTTTTAATTTATTAATTATTAGTATTGTGGTCAGTGGCATTGTAATTGTTATTTCCCTTTTATAATAGGAGTTTTCTTGAGCAGTGAGCTTGAAAAAAGTAAAATTGGTAAGGCAGTAGCAGTATTATGAGTAATATGATTGAAAATAATAAAATCCGGAAATTTATAGACGTGTAAGATTACAAATTTAAGCACCAATCCTCTTTAGTACCATTACTAAATTTCTATAGTATTAATCGAGCTCAGTGAACATCATTTAGATGTGAGTTTTGATAATTTGATCGTGAGATTTCATTGATCCGAGTTTGAAAACCAAGCCGTTTCCATAGTCTACAGGAAGTTTAAATATATTTATTAGGGGAATATCTAAAAGATAAGCCCAAATGCAGCGGATAACACCGGCGTGGGTAATCAATGCTATTTTGTGAGGGGACTGATTGCGCAAGTGTTCAACAAAGGCACAAACTCGTTCATATAGCATAGTTAAACTCTCCCCATGAGGTGTTTGCGCGGAAACAAAATGTTCCATCCAATAGTCGAGTTGTTCTGAAGCGATGCTGTTCCAGGTTTGATTTTCCCAAGCTCCAAAATGCATTTCCATCAAACGATGGTCGTAGATGATTTCAGGGCTAGTAAGTTGTTCTGCCAATAGGCTACAGCGTTGTAATGGGCTGCTAAAAACCTTATCAAAGTTGCTGGGGAGCTTGTGTTTGACTTCGGAAATATGTTGTAAGTAATCGCCATGCAATAGTACATCTGACTGACCATAACAAACGCCTGAATCAACTTCTACCTGAGTATGTCGAATTACATATATTTCCATAATATCAAATAGGTTAATAATACAATCACTTCTGCGAGCTGTTCAACAGCCCCTAAGCAGTCGCCAGTATAGCCGTCAATCCATTTCTTAAAATAGCGTTGGCTAAAGTAGAACAACACAGCTAAGGGTGCAAGCATGAATAAAAAAGAGATATTATAAGTAAGCAGTACCATAAGGGGCAATAACCCAAAAAACCAAACCCCGATGACTTCTGTTGCTGTATATCCTTTTACAATGGGTTTGGATTTACTACTTTCATCTTCGCGTGAATAAGAAGAGATAAACGTAATATTGATGGCGGTAAACCGGGCAAGTGTATGATAATTGATAAAGAGTAGCAATATAAACCAAAGTCCTTCATCCTGTAGTTGTGCAAGTAAATCGCGCAAAGCGAAAAATTTAAAACCAAAAAGGAATATTAATGCTACAGCCCCATAAGTACCGATGCGGCTGTCTTTCATAATGTCTAATATATTGGATTTTGTCCATCCTCCACCAAAACCGTCAAAACCGTCAGCAAGTCCGTCTTCGTGAAAAGAACCGGTCAGCAAAACGCCAGCTGCAATCGACATCATTACTGCTATTTCCACACTAAAAGCCAAATGGCTTAAATAATATACTAAAAAAGAAAGGGCTCCCACAATCCAGCCAATAATAGGGAAATAACGCGTTGATTTATTCAATAAATCAGGAGAGTAATCCACCCAACTAGGGCAGGGAATTCTCGTATAAAACATCAGCGCAGTAAAGAATGTTTTTAGTTCTGTTTTCATCAAATGTTTTTGGTTGATACACCAGCACTTTCAAAACTGGCCATTTCATTTAAAAATTTTACAGCACTATCAATCAATGGATAGGCTATAGCACATCCCGTCCCTTCTCCTAAACGCATTTTGAGATTTACTAAAGGTTCAGCTTCTAAATATTGAAGTAAGTGTTTGTGACCGGCCTCATCGGATAGGTGACAAAATACGGCATGAGATTTTATTTCTGGAATCAATTTAGAAGCTACAAGATAGGCGGCCGTAGAAATAAAACCATCGACCATAATCAACATATTCTTTTTGTAAGCAGCAAGCATAGCGCCACATATCTGTGCGATTTCAAAACCGCCATAGGTTTGAAGTACTTCCATCGCCGGGGAAATGGAACCATGAAAAAGCTGGCATTTTTTCAAGGTCTCTATTTTTTTTGCCAGGCGGTCATCGCTAACTACAGTACCTTTTCCAGTACAAATTTCGAGTGGTAAATTACAGATCGAACTCATAATTAATGCCGCTGCAGAGGTATTTCCAATTCCCATTTCACCGAAACCAATAATGTTGCACCCGGAATGGTTTAACTGGCTCACGATTTCATCAGATAGTTTAAAACACTTTTCCAGTTCAGGAATACTCATCGCTTTTTCATAGAGGAAATTTTTTGTGCCCTTTGCAATTTTAGCGTCAATCAAATCTTTATGTGTTTCAAAATTAAAATTTACACCGGCATCTACGATTTTAATTTGTATCTGGTGTTGGTTTGAAAACACATTTATGGCAGCTCCTTTGTTTAAGAAATTCATAACCATCTGAAAAGTTACTTCCTGAGGGTATGCGCTAACACCTTCTGCAGCTATGCCGTGGTCTCCTGCAAAAACAACAATAGCAGGGTTTTTCAAGACTGGAGTTAAACTATTTTGAACCATTCCTATTTGTAAGGCTACGGTTTCAAGTAAACCCAATGAACCCAAAGGTTTTGTTTTGAAATCAATTTTGTGCTGTAATTCTTTTATCATAAAAACGGGGTGTTTACTGTTTTTTCAGTGTCCAAATAGCGCATAAAAAAACAACTACTGGCATGGAACAAGGTATTTATTAACAACGAATAGGGTTACTAAAAATCAGGGGTGAAGATAAGGACATTTTTTGTTATAGAATGCAAAAATCACGGTTAGAACCAAGGTTGATGCAGCCATTTAGGAATTGAAAACTCGCAAAGTGTGCTAATTTTTATTAAAAGTGTCCTTAAGTTTTCTTTTTAAAATTTTTAGAATAAATCGAGGCGATTATTACAGATTATCTTTGCAAAAGAAATATGAATAGTGCATAGTTTGTTTTCTTTAATATAATTGCGTTATATCTGTTTTTTGTTGATGTAATTATATTGTTTTTTGAAAAAAGACTGATTATTTTATTTGTTTTTTGATTTATAGTTGTTTTGTGTGTTTTTAATTAATATAAGTTTTATATGTTAGTTAATTGTATTAATAGTTAAATTTATGATTTTTAATCATTTATTTATGCTTTTTTCAAGTCTTGTAAATGTGTATTTCTACAGGTAAAAACAGCATACTAGAATACATTTCATATGACAATTGTACTATAAAGTCAACTTTGAAAATTAAAAATCAAGAGGTTTTTTATAGCGCTGTTTTTTATGGAAACAGCAAAATAGAAATAAAGTTTGAACATGTTTTTACATGTGTTATAGATGGTTATGCAAGAGATTGTATCGAAGAGAATTATTGTAAAATTTTCGTTTGTATATAGGTGTTAATAGTTGTATTGGAGATGGTTTGTTATGTACTGTTTTTTTAAATGCTAAGATTACTTCTATCAGACAAAAGATTAAATTAAAATCAAATTAAAGATGAAAAGAAAATTACTTCCATTAGCGGCCCTTTTTTTAAGTGGTATTTCTTACGCGCAGGTTGGTGTAGGTACTTTAGCACCTAATAAGTCGTCACAAATTGATATTGTGGCAGAAGACAGAGGTATTTTAATTCCTAGAGTTGAATTACAAAACCCAACTGATGCAACCACTATTACACATGGGAATGTAGAAAGTTTATTGGTGTACAATAAAAATACAACCCCTAATATTACACCGGGTTATTATTACTGGTACGATAATAAATGGGTGAGATTATTAAGTAGTGCCGATACTTCGAATTTAAATAACACTACAAACGTACAACTTAGTGTTGTCGGCGCTGATTTAGTTCTTAAAGATAGTGATGGGAATACAGTTTCCGTTCCTTTAGTTGATATAAATGCTGCCGATATTGTTACTACTTTAGTAAGTAATAGTAATGCTACTTATATCTATACTTCTGAAAACGGTACTCAAACTACGATTGATGTACCGGCCGATGTTATCAATAATTTCGAAGAAATCTTAAATGATAATACGGTAATTGAACAATTGATTACACATTTGACCAATACCTATGTTGGTGGTAACGTTTATTACGACGGAACTCAGTTTACCTATGTGGATCAAGCGGGGAATACACACATTATCAATTTCGAAGACGTTGTTCAAGCAAACGAAACCTTAACGATTTTGGCTTATAATATGGTTGATGGTGCTTTGACTTATAAAGATGAGCAAAGTAATATTACTACAATCGATCTTAAAAGTGCTATAGAGAATTTTGAAACCCTGACTTCCTTAACGGCAAATATGGTTAACGGTACTATTACTTATGTTGACGAGATTGGAAATGCTACCGTTATCGATATCAGAGCATTGATTGCTGCTGGAGCAGAAACCATTACTACTTTGGTAAACAACGGTGATGGCACGTATACCTATACCTCAGAAAACGGTACTCAAACTACGATTGATGTACCGGCCGATGTAATTAATAATTTCGAAGAAATTATCACCAATACAACAGTGTTGGAGCAGTTAATCGAAAACATAACCAATACGTACGTAGGCGGTAACGTTTATTACGACGGAACTCAGTTTACCTATGTTGATCAAGCGGGAGACACGCATGTAATTAATTTAGGAGACATTGTTAAAGCCAACGAAACCTTAACTGTTTTAGCGTATGACGCTGCTACGGGCATCTTGACTTATAAAGATGAGCACAGTAGTGTTACAACCTTAGACATCAAAGGGGCGATCGACAATTTTGAAACGATCACGACTTTAGAGGCAGATTATACAGCAGGTACAATTACGTATGTAAACGAAGCGGGTACACCAGTAACAGTTGATATCAAATCGATGGTAGCAGCAGGAGCGGAAACCATTACTACTTTGATCAACAATTTAGACGGTACGTATACCTATACTTCAGAAAACAATACGGTAACTATAATTGATGTACCGGCCGATGTTATCAATAATTTCAAAGAAATCATCAATAACACAACGGTATTAGAAGAGTTGATTACCAACTTAACCAATACGTATGTAGGTGGTAACGTTTATTACGACGGAACGGAGTTTACCTATGTTGATCAAGCGGGAGACACGCATGTAATTAATTTAGGAGACATTGTTAAAGACAACGAAACCTTAACTGTTTTAGCGTATGACGCTGCTACGGGCATCTTGACTTATAAAGATGAGCACAGTAGTGTTACAAGCTTAGACATCAAAGGAGCGATCGACAATTTTGAAACGATCACGACTTTAGAGGCAGATTATACAGCGGGTACAATTACGTATGTAAACGAAGCGGGTACACCAGTAACAGTTGATATCAAATCGATGGTAGCAGCAGGAGCGGAAACCATCACTACTTTGATCAACAATTTAGACGGTACGTATACCTATACTTCAGAAAACAATACGGTAACTATAATTGATGTACCGGCCGATGTTATCAATAATTTCAAAGAAATCATCAATAACACAACGGTATTAGAAGAGTTGATTACCAACTTAACCAATACGTATGTAGGTGGTAACGTTTATTACGACGGAACTCAGTTTACCTATGTTGATCAAGCGGGAGATACGCACATTATTAATTTAGGAGACATTGTTAAAGACAACGAAACCTTAACTGTTTTAGCGTATGACGCTGCTACGGGCATCTTGACTTATAAAGATGAGCACAGTAGTGTTACAAGCTTAGACATCAAAGGAGCGATCGACAATTTTGAAACGATCACGACTTTAGAGGCAGATTATACAGCAGGTACAATTACGTATGTAAACGAAGCGGGTACACCAGTAACAGTTGATATCAAATCGATGGTAGCAGCAGGAGCGGAAACCATTACTACTTTGATCAACAATTTAGACGGTACGTATACCTATACTTCAGAAAACAATACGGTAACTATAATTGATGTACCGGCCGATGTTATCAATAATTTCAAAGAAATCATCAATAACACAACGGTATTAGAAGAGTTGATTACCAACTTAACCAATACGTACGTAGGCGGTAACGTTTATTACGACGGAACTCAGTTTACCTATGTTGATCAAGCGGGAGACACGCATGTAATTAATTTAGGAGACATTGTTAAAGACAACGAAACCTTAACTGTTTTAGCGTATGACGCTGCTACGGGCATCTTGACTTATAAAGATGAGCACAGTAGTGTTACAAGCTTAGACATCAAAGGAGCGATCGACAATTTTGAAACGATCACGACTTTAGAGGCAGATTATACAGCGGGTA